>AP017968.1:0-1321718 GCA_002356455.1 Fusobacterium varium | reverse complement strand
TTTATATCTAAATTTCCAGTTTTTATCTGTCCTGCATCTGTTCCATTTAAAGATATTCCTACTCCTCCTGATGTGATAGTTCCGCCAGTTCCATCAAAACTGTTTGCAGTCCCCTCTACATATACTCCTGTTCCTGTTGTTGCAGTAATTGTTCCAGCGTTTTTACCTGAACTTATTCCAGTTCCTGCTATATACATTCCAAGATTAGCACCAACTTTTATTTCTTTTGATGTTGCATTTTCTATAGTTGCCATCTTTCCTATATCAGCTTTAGCAACCATTCCTACAACTGTTTTATCGTCAACACTAGCTGTTCCACCCATTGTAATAGTCCCTGAGTTGACTCCTTTACCTTCTTCCACATACATTCCTATACTGTCATTATCATTCATTGTGATATTTCCATTTGAAGTAAGTGTTGAGTTTCCTCCCACATATGAACCAATATTTTCAGATTCTCCTGCTGTTGATGTAATATCAGCATTATTAATAAGATTTATTCCCTCTCCTGTATATATTCCTATACTTTTACTTCCTGAGAGAGATATAGCTGAACTATTTGTTACATCTCCAATTTCTGTAGCTGTTCCTTTGCTGTAATATACTCCTATATTATTAGCATCAGATACTGTATTATTTATAGTTATTGACTCTCCTGTTGCATAAGCACCATTTGTTAGATACATTCCTATTCCTTTACCAGTATCTGTATTTAAACTAAGACCTCCTGTTCCTATAGTTACAGCTCCTCCACTTCCATATACACCCACTGCTCCTGCTGAGTCTGTTCCTTTAGCTGTTACAATTCCTGATATAGTTGATTTTCCATCAATATATACTCCTGTTGTTTTATCTCCAGCTACTGCCACATTTATATCTTTCAGAGTATTATTTCCATTAGAATATATTCCTATTGCTTCATTTACAACATTTAATTGTCCTGTTGTATTACTTGTAAATGTACTTCCAATACCATCATTAGTCTTTTCAAGATAGATTCCTACTGTCTTATCTCCTGGAGCTCCTGTTGTTTTACCATCTACAGTTACAGTTTTACCTGAGGTTATTTCTATAGTAGAATCTTTTCCATATACATAGATATTTTTATCTACATTATCACTTGTAAAATTTACATTGTCTGTAAAATTCACTGCTGCCTTATCTGCATAAACTCCCAGACTTGAATTTCCGCCAAATATCATCCCATTTCCAGCAATTTCAGCTGTTGCATCATCTTTAACATAGATACCTGTAGAACCGTCTACTTTTAGGTTAATTGTTCCTTTATTTTCAACTTTACTATTAGCCCCATCTGCATACATTCCTATTTGAGAAGAATCTCTTACTTCGATAGTTCCTGTATTTGTAATACCAGCAGTTTTAGTATACATACCTACTGCACCTGTTTTTCCAAGTACAAGATTAATTGTTCCTGCATTTGTCCCTTTATTAGTGGAATCTCCTTTTACAAAAATACCTACTCCTTCTTTTCCTACATCTATCTGTCCTCCAGATGATAGGTTCATATTTTCTACAAATACAGCTGTTCCTTTATCAAAAGCTGAAGCATCTATAGCTATATTTATGTTTCGTGTCTCTGACCCAGTTCCTTTGTAGAAAATACCAGTTTTTCCATTTACATCTGTTCCTGATCCGGCTGCAAGAATTACTGATGTAGCTGTAATATTTGATGTCCCATCAGCCATTACTCCAATTCCATCAGCTCCTAGTGTAAGAGTTCCAAGCGTTGTTATTTCACTGTTATCTGTTGCATAGATAGCTACTCCACCATTTCCTGCTGTAATCTTACCAGTATTTGAAATTGTAGTTTTACTTCCATAAATTCCAACTGCAGCAGAAGTTCCTGAATTTCCAACTGTTATATTTCCTATATTTTCAACAGAAGCTCTCTCTTTTCCTGCAGATACTCCATTATTCTCAGCATAAATACCTACTCCAGAGGTTCCATTTATAACAATATCTCCTTTATTAGAAATTTCCAAAACTTTAGTAGTTGTATCTCCACCATCTGTTCCATAAGATTCTGGCGTGTCTGGAGTTCCATCTGCTTTTATTTTTGTTGCCAATCCAACTATTCCTACTCCATTTGCAGTTGCAGCAGTTCCAATATTAATCTTTCCTGTACTTGTATTTTCTATTTTACTTCCATTTACTCCTACAGCTCCGCTTCCACCATCAGTTTCTATAAGACCATTATTTTTTATATGTCCATAACTTACATATACTCCTGCTTGATTTCCTCCACTTATTTTTATTTCACCATTATTTGTATATCCAGAGTCTGCATTTTTTCCACTAGTATTAGCAGTCACGTTTGACCCAAGCACTAATCCATTACCATCTGTAGAAGTTATTTTAATACCAGAATTAATAGTTATTTTTTCTCTTTCCATTCCAATATCATTAAAGGCGTCTCCCCCTTTGGTGTTTCCATCAGATTTAGCATCTAAATCTACATTTTTATTTATTGCCATTGTTCCACCTTCAAGGTAACTATTATACCAATGCCTATTTTCTTCAATAGCTGCAACTTTAGGAATACCTGCTAAATGTGCTAGATATCCTGTTTCTCCATTCCATGTTATATTTTGATTCTTAAATACGCCTAGATTAATTCCATTATTTTGCAGACTTATTGTAACATTACCCATACCATTATATTTTGCTGAAGTTCCTGCTGTCCCTACATAATCACTAGCCTCTCCAGAAAATACTGCTCCATTATACATTGTTATTGTGGTTGCTCCTGTAAAGTTTATCTTTGAAGTATTATCTGCAAAAAAAGGAAGTTTCTGGTTGTGATCTCCTGCTTTAATATCCTTATGTTCAATAGTTCCCCCGCCAAATTCTACATATCCACCTTTAAGACTTGCAAGTCCGCCACTGACTCCTGTTTTTATCTTATTTCCTGTTCCTCTTAAATAAACTTTGGCATTTGCTCCATTTGCAAAAGCTCCCAATCCATTTATTTCAGCATTTCCTGTTACTGTAATAGTTCCATTTGCAATAGCATATCCTCCAATATTATTATACTTTTTATCTTCAGTAGCTACTCCTTTATCTATAGCTTTTATACCTGCATTGATATTTACAGTTCCATTATCTGCATAGCCTATTATAGAGCCATATCCATATCCTTCTGCAGCCTTTTTTGCAGTAATTAATCCTCCATCTTTTGCCAAAAATGCTATTCCTTCTTTACTCATCATATTGAGGTTTTTATCCACTATTATTTCAGTAGGTTTTCCTTCTAAAGCAGCTCCAGTCAATGATGTTCCTGCAGCTGTCCATCTTCCTTCTGCAAAGGCAATAATAGTTCCCATTCCTGTATCAGCTTCTGATGTACTTGTTCCATTTATTCCATCAGAAAAAGAAGTAGTTTTTATTCCTTGTATATCTATAACAGTTCCATTTTTAGCAAGGAACATAAATCCATTTTTAGAATATTTTCCGAACTTTATATCAAATTTATCCATTATTAAATTATGGATTTGGTCATATGCAAAATATGATATATT
This sequence comes from Fusobacterium varium, assembly GCA_002356455.1. Classification (NCBI taxonomy): domain Bacteria; kingdom Fusobacteriati; phylum Fusobacteriota; class Fusobacteriia; order Fusobacteriales; family Fusobacteriaceae; genus Fusobacterium; species Fusobacterium varium. The sequence goes on along the minus strand of AP017968.1, from coordinate 1,318,179 downwards.
TGACAGTTGGGCAACATCAACTCCATTTCTTTGTCCAGAGATAGCATAGACCCCAACATTTCCATCAACAGTTGCAGCTGTATATCCATCTTTTCCAAGCTGCCCTCCAGTTGTTTGTATAACTCCTCCAGATGAACTCAACTTTGTTCCAATATTAAAATATAGATCAAAATATCCCTGATGAATTCCTACATCATACCCTGATATCTTTTTATTGAAAAAGATTCCAACATTTTCATCTCCATACATCTCCATAGGTGCTGAAGAAGCTAGTTTAACATAGGGTACATAAGTTTCTCCTGGTGTTACTACACCTGCACCTAACTTTCCTATGTACTTAGATTTGTCAGGAACCCATGTAAGAAATGAAACTCCTATATTAGAAGCACCATTAAATATAATCTTTCCTGTATTTTCTATTTTTAATCCACCAGCAAAATTTCTTACTGCATAAACACTATTTTTCTTAGTATCAATAGTTATATTAGCATTTCCAGCGAATTTTGTAGCAAACTGTTCTCCTTTAAAACCTGAATTCTCTTGAGCTGGACCACTCCCTTTCAGATGAAAAACTGTATTTTCATCCCTTAATACATTTACTGTTACATTAGTCATTGTAGTTTGACCACCTCTAAAAGCTTCAGCATTTATGAAGGCAGCTTTACCATATAAATTGGCAGTTACATTTTCCAAATGAACATCTGCAACTAAGTGAAATGCTTCTGTTCCTGTAGCTGTAGCCCCATCTGATATTCCATTAACATTTCCTGCTACATAGAAAGTCCCACCAGTTATTCTATTTCCAGGTAACCCAGTCCATCTTCCATTGTATGAATTAATTATACTTAAGTGCCTTTTATCATAATTTCTAACTCCATCAAAGCCTGAAGCAGTCTGTCCTCTATATGGAGCTTGTGCAGCCCCTGTATATCCTGCTGTATTAGCTATTGTTCCATCAGTTCTAATTCCTGACCAAAATGTTCCCCCTGTAACATTAATATTATCTCCTAATGATTTATCACTGGAACTTGAGGAATCAGTATTAGCTTTTGGAACATCACCACTCATCCATGCCCATGCAAAATCTGAAAATGGACTTGCATCTGGTTCTACTATATTTAAAACTCTATCTGGTTCTTCAGGAGCTGGAGAAGTTATTGAATCTGGTGTTTTTACATTTAATGATATATTAATAGTCACAGGACTCACATTAACTGTTGGTGCTGATAGATTTGGAGCTTCTATATTTGGTTTTGTTATTGTTATTTGATTATTTTCTGTTATAGTTATAGGAATAGATATTATTCCAGGTGTCGAAGGTACCTTTATAACTCCTACTTCTACTTTTTTTCCCTCTGGAGGGTCTATAATTATTAATCCTGGCAGGTCTCCTAAAACTACCTCTGGGGCTGATACATCCACTGATACATTTGGATTAATCTCTGGAAGTTCTGGTTCTACTGGCTTGATATTGGCTCCCACTTCTATTGTTTCTCTAAATATTTGTGTATCTACAGCTACTCCATTCCCTGCCATCAATTTATCTTTTCCTATGTTTCCTGTAGATTTTAATATACTTCTTCCACTTCTTGTTCCATAATGCTTGTTTATTGCATCTATTGTTTCTGAAAACTCTTTATCTGTTACATCTTTCATTTTTCCACTATCTAAATGCTGATAGCTGAAAAAAACTTGTGTGCTTGGCATCAAAGGTTTAGAGTAAAAATCTCCCTTTCTTACTAATTCCACAAAGTTTGAATTATATTCTTTTATTAACCTCTCATTTTCTTCTATTTTTCTTCTTATTTCTTCACGCTCTGTCTGTATTCTAGTTAAAAGATCTCCTTTAGTTTCCTGTATCTCCTCTGCTGTTATTTCTGCTCCTAGTGATATTCCTCCTGTTATCATAAAAGATATCAATAGTGGTAAAGAATAACTAACCTTTCTTTTTAAAAATCTTTTTAGAGATTTTTCAATATCAGTTTTTTTCATATACTTTTCCCCCCTCAGTTTTTTACTGCCATTAAATTTAAACTTATAATATAGTTCATCAAATTTCTGTTTTAAAAATCTTTTATTTTCACTTGATCCTACTTCTAAGATTTTTCAGGTTTATAATTTCTTTATCTATTTTAAAATCTGATTTTATTGCTATTATTTTTATTTCAGCTGTATTTTCATTTTTAGATACTTTCTTTTTAATAAATTTATTTATACATTCTCAACTATTTCTACTCTTACATCTTTAATTAAATATTGAGAAATAAGGACTAAATAATATTTTTATTAAGTTTTAACTTTGATAAAATATAATATAAATTAAAATCATTGTCACATTATGTCGTCACTTCACATAATCAATAATATATAGGAGAGTAAAATTGATAAATAAAGATAGAGACTGAGTTGGAGGGAAAATTTTATATAATTAAGCTGGTTTTTGAATAGTGCAGAAAGATAAAAAATTTAAAATAACCTTGTTAAGCTATATAATTTTTTATTTTTTTCTCTATCTTTAAATATATCAATTTTTTATTTTTTCAAATATTTATTTTAAATTATGCATTTTTATTGTTTTTATACTTTTCTAATTCTTCATTTGTTAAATTAAGCATTTTATACTCCTATTTTATTTAACTATTTTAATTATTACTTTTTTCTTCATCTTTTATTTCATCATTCTCTACTAATGTATATGGTATGTTTTCCAATACTTTTTTTAATTGTTCTTTATTCAAATTCAGCTTTTTTAAAATAATTTTTGAATTTTCCATATAAATGCTTATAAGTCCAGTACTATTTTCTAAAACTTTTTCCAGCAGAATTACTACATTAGCTTCTTCTTTACTTTCAACTGAATTTAAATATTTTAATTCCAAATATCTTTTATTTAAGATTTCTCCTCTTAACCAATAAATATTTCCTAAAAATTTATAATAAAATTTTATTCCCTTTTGTTTTTTTAATTTTTTTACTGAGATATAGTTTTTTATAAAATTTAAAAGGCAAATAAGGAAAATGAGGAAAAATAAAACTACTACTATCAAGTAAGTTCTGTTGCATGCCATTAAAAATTCTATAATCTTCTCTTTATCCATAGTATATATTTCCCCTTTTTGTTATTTTTAAGTATGAGACCATTTCTCAATGATCTCATACTATTTTAATTACTAGAATTTGTAATTGAATCTTACTCCATATTTTACTGATGAATCTTTTCTGCTTTCTTCATCTGCTGCTTCTACTTCAAATGTTACTCCCATGTGGTTGGCTTTCTCCACTGTCAGTCCTACTTTTCCTGTCAGTTTCCCTTCTCTTTCATCTGGAGTAATCAGGCTGTAGTATCCTTCTCCTCCATTTTTTAGTCTTGCTTTGTTTCCATCATAGTTATCTCCTAGTTCATAGGCATACTTTACATCTGCTGTTACTTTTACCGATATATCATTTCCTGCATAGATTCTTTGGGATGCTTTTACTCCTGCTCCCAGCTGTGCGCTTAAGTAGTCATTATCTTTAATCTGTACTTCAAGTCCGCCATTGCTTCCTGCGCTTTCTGTAAAGCCATCTACTTTTCCATACTCTAAATCTAAATCAGCATATATATCCAATTGTCTGGAAAGGTCTGTATAGATAACCTTTGTAAGTCTGTTGTCAAGTGCTACAGAGTATGTATTGTATTCTCCTTTATTCTCAAATACCTCATGTAGATTAAGTTTTCTCTTAGCAATGTGTCTGTTGTATCCTAGTTCTATTCTTGACAGCCATGATACTTTATGTTCTTCACTTAGATTTTTAACTCTGTGTACTCCTGCTCTCAATGAATATACATCCTCTTTTGAATTATTTTCAAAATCAAATTTTGATCCTGTAAATCCTAGTGTATATCCATATTTGCTTCCATATTCTGTTCCCTCTTTCTCCTTCATGTAAAGAACACCCATTATCTTGTAATCATAGTCTTCTATTCCTAAAGTTGGATCCTTGTAGTCTCCATCAGTATAGATTACACTATACTTACTGCTGTCTTTAGTCAGATTGTATGATGATTCAAGCTCATAGAAAGAGTTATCAAAAGCTCTGTTGATATCCTGCATTCTTCCTTGAATAGTTGAATAGATATCTCCTCTTGTTTCTGCAAGTTTTCTAGATGTTTCTCCTTCAAACTGGTTATCTGGTAATCCTTCAAGGTAAGCATTTAATCCTTTTAATATATCCGCATCTTTTCCTATTCCATTACTGTTGGCAAGAATATTATCCAGTCCTTTATCCAGTGCATCGAACTGTTCTCCTATTGTCAGATCTGCATATGGTCTTTTTGCAATAACAAGATCTCCATCCTCTGTTACTTTTGCAATAAATAGTGGTGATGTTACTGGTGTAAGTTTATTTCCTGTTATTGTTCCCATTGCTACATTTACAAAATCTTCAATTTTATATGTAATTCCATTTCCTGTCAGTGCAAAATTTGGAAGTATATTTACTTCTCCACTTACACTATTTGCATTGAATATAGGAGTATTAGTTGTTACATCTACATATGCTCCATTTATTATTAGATTTCCTTCTACTGAAAGTGATCCTCCAATACCTACATATTTATCATTAATAGTTACATTTCCCTCTGAGTCTATTTTGATACTTCCTACTTCTGCACTTCCTACTCCTGTATTTCCAACCTGTATTCCTGATCCTCCTGGTTGAATAGTAATATCTCCTTGATTTAGAATCTGTCCTCCACCTTGGATTCCTACTCCATTTGTTACCTCTATTTTTCCATTATTTGTAAGAGTTGCACCTACTCCTACTACCATTCCTGAACCTTCTCCTACTTTAATAACTGCACCAAAAGCATTGATTATTGATGCTCCTGAATATGCTGCCATTCCTACTGTTGTTGTATAAGGACTCTCTATACTTCCTAAATTGATAGTCCCTTTATTTACAGCTATTGCTTTATTTTGTACAAGGATTCCTACTCCACCTTTATCAACATTGATAGTTGCCCCTAATGCATTTGTAATATGTGTTCCCTCTCCACTTCCATAAATACCTACTGAAAAATCATGCTTTACATCTATAGTTCCAGTATTATTTACTGTAGTTCCATTTGTCACATATATACCTACTGAGTTTAAATGGTCTTGAGTTTTATTAGGGTCTCCTTTTGTATCTGTTTCTCCTACAGTTATTGTTCCACTATTATTTACTGTATTTACTCCACTTGAATAGATTCCTACTGCTGCTGTTCCCAGATTCATATCAGCACCATTATTGATTGTAGCTATTTGTCCTTTTTCCTGCTTCATAAAGATCCCATATCCATTATTTCCTATTGTCCAGCCATTTCCTGCAGTTGTTATAGTTCCTGTTCCATTCAGTTTGTAGATTCCTACTGAACCTGTATCTCCTTCCCCAGTTCCTTTGCCTGCAATATTCATAGCTCCAATATGCGCTACATTACCATTTCCTTCACTTACAATACCTATACTTGTATTTGCGCCAATTGTCATGTTTCCTGTTACTGCTGCATCCATTCCTTTAGCATATATTCCTATAGAATTGCCACTTCCAAGAGTTATTCCTGTTGACATTGTTAAAGTGATATTCCCAGTTCCAGAACCATAGATACCTACTCCATTATTTCCTACATTCATAGTTGTTCCACTTTGACTGATATTTCCAGTCATATTTTTTCCATAGATTCCTATACTGTTACTTCCTACTAAAAGATCTCCTGTAGTTCCTGTATATGAACCTCCATTTAAAGAAACTCCTATTGATGAATTTGTTAATGAACTAGCTGTACCAACTAATATATTCCCAGTTACATTAATTGCACTATTTTCTCCATATATACCAATATTACTATCTCCATCTGCTACTGTAATTCCTCCTGCTGTTACATTGAAAGTAGAGTTTCCTTTTGCCATTACTCCTACCTGATTACTTCCAGAAGTTCCAATATTAATTCCAGCAGCTGTACTTCCTGTTGATTTATTTAATACTGTTCCTATTGTATAGCTTCCTGTTTGTGTAATTACTGGCAGTGCTCCTATATTTCCTGCTTCCTCATAATAGACTCCCACGGAATATTTTGCTGGGTCAGTACCTGTTTCAGCAATTCCACTTTGAACTATAATATTTGTTCCTGTAAATTGTGAACCTGTTCCTTTTACATATGCTCCTATTCCACCATTTTTAGCTGTTATAGTTGAGCTTGTACCAGTTACAGTTCCTTGGTTTACTACTATTCCTATTTGGTTATCAGCTGTGATATTTCCTGTGAAACTTATTGAAGTATTTGCAGTAGAATACATATATATTCCATCTGCACCAACTGTTATTTTAGCGGCATCTACATTTGTTACCTGACTTGTTCCTTCAGCGTATATTCCTATTCCACCTTTTCCAGCTGTAATTCTTGTTATTCCTGCTAAATTTAAGTTAGAACTCTTGGCTGCTATTCCTATTGCACTCTTTCCTGTGCTTGAATCTCCTACTTTAATAGTTCCAGCTATTGCAGAAGTTGTTCCTGTTGCCATTACTCCGACACTTTCATTTCCTAGAGTGATAGTTCCTGCATCTATATTGGATGTTACTCCTTCAAGAACCAAGCCTGTATTTCCTGTAGTAGTTGAAGTTATATTATTTGCAGTAAGCCCGCCTGTTGCTCCTTTGATATATACTCCTATTCCATTATTTCCTGTCATAGTCATATTATCATTTGTCACTGCTTTTCCACTTTCAGCAGCGTATATTCCTATTCCATCTGTTCCTACATTAACAGTTCCTGTATTGTTTATCGCTGCTACATCTGTATATATTCCTACAGAATTCTTCCCTGCACTTGATTTTCCACTAGCTGTTATATTTCCAGCATTGTTTATTGTTATGTCTCCTGTTGGAGCAGTTGCCCCTTTTACTGCTGCAAGTCCTATTCCTCCTGATGTAGCTGTTATATTTCCAGTAGATTGATTAACTATACTTTTAGGTGTTGTAGTTCCATTATCATATGAACCAAGAAGTCCTTGTCCTCCTTCACCTATATTTAAATTTCCAGATGAAGTTAAATCTCCATTCACAGTTGCTGCTAATGATCCTGAACCTATTGTAGATATATTATTTCCAAGAACAAGAGTTCCTCCTTTATTGTAAACTCCTATTCCTCCACCAGTTTCAAAATTAAATGTAAGATTTCCTGTTGTTCCTAGATTGGCAGTTCCTCCATTTACATATACTCCTACTGCTCCATTACTTATGTTAAATGATGAATTATTACTATTTAAAGTATTTCCAGTTTTTACATATATTCCTACTGCTCCTGTTCCTGCAGTTGCTACAGTTCCACCAAAGTTAAGGGTTGTTCCTGATGACCCATCTAAATATATCCCTACTCCATTTTTTGCATCTATTGTTACATTATCTATGGTAGAATTATATTGTTTTGTACCATCAAATAGTATTCCAACTGATGTTCCTCCTGGTATATTTGTTCCTGTTGTTATAGTTGCATTATCAAAAATCACATTATTATCTTGTATATATACTCCAACCGAATTCTGCCCTGTTATTATCTTTCCTGAGATTGCAGTAGTACCTGCTGCTACAACTCCTACTGCTCCAGCGCCTGAAACATTTACATCAAAATCTATCTTAGCATTTTCTCCAAATACTCCTACTCCTCCTGAAGCTATATCTAAAGTACCTGTATTAGTTACAGTTCCTGTATCCGTATTCTTCAAATAAATTCCTACTCCATTTGATGTGATAGTTCCTCCAGCTCCATTAAAACTGTTTCCTGAACCATTTACATATACTCCTGTTCCTGTTGTTGCAGTAATTGTTCCTGCATTTATTCCTATATTTGTTCCTGCCCCTGCTATGTACATTCCAAGATTTGCACCAACTTTTATTTCTTTTGATGTTGCATTTTCTATAGTTGCTGTTTCTCCTGAATCAGCCTGAGCTACCATTCCTACAACTGATTTAGTTGATGTGCTTGCTGCCCCATTCATTGTAATAGTTCCTGAGTTGATTCCTTTACCTTCTTCTACATAGATTCCTATACTGTCATTATCATTCATTGTGATAATTCCTGTTGAAGTCAATTGAGAACCTCCTCCTATATATGAAGCTATACTGTCACTCTGTCCAGCTGTTGATGTAATATTTGCATTATTTACTAAAGTTATTCCATCTGCTGCATATATTCCTACACCTTTAGTTCCTGTAAGTTTAATCTCAGATCCATTTGTTACAGTTCCTGTTGTATTCCCTTTACTGTAATACACTCCTATATTATTCTCTGTTGAGGAATTATTTACTGTTATTGTCCCTCCAGCTGCATAAGCACCATCTGTAAGGTACATTCCTGTTCCTTTGTCAGCTCCAGCTCCTATATTTAAAGTAAGTCCTGTATCTATATTTACAACTCCTTCACTTCCATATACTCCTATTGCTCCTGTTATAGCTGTTACAGTTCCTTTTATTTTTGATTCTCCATCAATAAATACTCCTGTAGTCTTATCTCCCTCTGCTTTTACATTTACAGTTAAATCATTATTCCCTTTTGAATAGATGCCTACTGCTCCATTTTTAACAGTAAGATTTCCTGTACCATTAAATGTACTTCCAGTTCCAGCATTTTCTAGATAGATTCCTACTGTCTTATCTCCTGAAGCTCCTGTTGTTCCATCTACAATTACAGTTTTCCCTGTATCTATCCCAACTGTTGCACCTTTACCATATACATAGATATTTTTATCTGCATTATTACTTGTAAAAGTCAAACCCTCTTTAAAGTTTACCATTGCATTTTCTGCAAAAACTCCTACACTTGATTTTCCAGCAAATGCTATGTTATCTCCACTAATCTCAGCTGTTGCACCAGCTTCAACATAGATACCTGTAGCTTTATCTACATTTAGATTAATTACCCCTGTATTTGTTACCTTACCATTGCCACCAGTTGCATACATTCCTATTTGAGAAGAATGGTCAATATTAATTATTCCATTACCTGTTTCATTGGCAATAGCTGTATCTTTACCATACATTCCTATTGCTCTTTCACTTGTTCCAAGATTGATTGTTCCTTTGTTTGTTCCTGTTGCTGCTGCATCTTTCTTTGCAACAAAAATACCTATTCCTTCTGTTCCAACAGTTAAATTTCCAGATGATTCAACAGTCATATCTTGTACATACATAGCTGTTCCTTTTACAAAATTTGAGGCATTTATATTTAAATTTATATCTTTGCTGTCACTTCCGGTTGCTGAACCTTTATAGAAGATACCTATTTTACCTTTATCATCTATTGCACCAGTAGCACTATTTAATGTAACATTACCAGTGGCTGTAATTCTTGATGTTCCATCAATCATTACTCCTATCCCGTCTGAACCAAGATTTAATGTTCCAAGTTTTGTAACATTACTTCCTTCTGTTGCATAGATAGCTACTCCGCCACTTCCTACTGTTATATTTCCTTCATTTGTAATTGTGGCTTTCTTTCCATAGATTCCTATAGCTGCAGCAGAATTATCTGAATTTCCTACTGTTATTGTTCCTGAAGCTTCATTTTTTACTACATTATCTGCAGCTGCTCCACCAGTGTTGTTATTATTAGCATAGATACCTATTGTTCCTATTCCATCAAGAACAATATTCCCTGTATTTGTAATAGTTACTTTTCCTTGCCCTATTGCACTACTACCATACTCCGCTCCTACTACTGTTCCATCAAGAGTTTCTCTATATGCCATTCCTAAAATACCTATAGATTGACCTCCACCTACTTCAATAGCTCCAGCATTAGATACTTCACTTCCATTTACTGCATAGACTCCTACTGCTCCAGCATTTGCACTATTACCATTAGCAGTTTCTTTTTCAACTTTTATTGTACTTGTTCCATCTACTTCTACAATTCCATAGTTTATGTAGGCTCCTATTGCTCCTGCACCTACTTCATTTCTATCAGCTATAATAGTTGAATTAACTAATTTTATTCCTGCTTCTGTATTAGAAACAGCCAGTTTACTTGAGTTCATTTCTAATCCAACTACTTGATTATTAAATTTTGAAGCCAATGTATTATTAAGAACTGCCGAAACTGTACTGTTTGTAGCTGTTGCTACAAGCCTTTGCCCCAAGAATCTATTATAGTAGAAATTTCCATCTTTCTGTTCTTGAGTTTCACCAACTGCCCCTATACCAGTTTTATCTAAGCTTCCAATAATAATTGTTCCACCATCAACAGCTGCTGTTTTATAATTAGTAGCTGTACTTTCTTCTAGAAGTTTGTTAAGATTTATTCCTCCCCCTATAGCTGTTCCTAATGCATCTGTTATACTCTGTTGCAGCCCATTTGTACTTAGTCCAGTTGCATTTTGTAAATTAAATACAACGACTTCATCAGAAACTACCTTTATTCTTGAATCTCCATCTAATTTTATTGGAGAAATTGCTCCTGGAGTAAGATTAAGGTCAAATGCTGTGGAACTTCCAGCAAGTATTACTTTTGCTCCACTTAAGTCTATTTTTCCTACTCCATCTGAATAAACAGCATATCCTGAACCATTAAATTCTACTGTTCCTCCTGATAAATCTATATTAGAGTTTGCCCCTATAGATGCTACTGCTGTTGAACCATCAGTTACTTTTATATAGTTATTTTTGGCATTAATAACTCCGCCATCTGCTGCCATTAATCCAAATCCAACATATCCTCCTGTACTAGTTAATTTTCCAGTTATATCTATATTAGCAGTTCCAGGAATTGCTGCTCTATTAATTGTAATAGTAGTTCCACTTCCTTTTGCAAAGGCTGCTCCTGTATCTTTTCCATCTACTTTTGAAATTACATTTAATTCATTAGCTGTAATTTTTGCTCCACTTTCTCCATAGACAACTATTGAATCTGTTGTATTTGCTGTTATGTTATTTACAGTTATTGTATGAGAATTCTTTCCATAAACTGCCTTATTTTCTATTCCATCAACTTGTATTTTTCCAGTTATAATGGTAGAAGCAGTTGTATCTCCATAAACTCCAATATTATTTCTTCCTCCTGCTGATAGCACTATATTTCCTGTATGAGTAGCTGTCCCTGCTGATTGATTTGCTATTCCAATGTTATCATTTCCACCAGATATATTAATTGCTCCATTAGAAGTCAAAGTTCCTATTTTATTTACAAGACCAAAATTTGTCTTTCCACCTGATATATTCAGTATCAATCCATTTAAAGTAAGAGCATTATTACTAATTACTCCAATATTATTTGTCCCACCTGTTATATTATAAACATTTGTATTTATGGTTTGAGAAGAATAATTCCCTACATACCCTACATTTTTACTTCCAGATGATATATCAACTTTAATTACTGAATTTACATTTAAATTATTATTAGCTCCACTATTTTGATAAACTCCTATATTTTCTGTTCCATTAGATGATATTATTATAGGATTTTGTAAATCTAGATACCCATTATTTACCCCTTGTTTTCCAAAGAAACCTATATTATTATTACCTGTTTTTATATCAATAATTCCACTATTCTCAAAATTGTGTACATGCTCATAAGATTGTCCGTTATATGTGCCTTTATTATTTTTTTCGGCTAACATTACAAAGTTATTATTACCATTTATTTCTATTTTCCCAGTTCCATAATTTGTAGCAATATATAATCTATTCACTTGATCTCCATCATTTGGATAAGCAAATACAGCATTTTTATTTCCATTTATAACTGTTGTTCCAGTATGTAAAATCATTGGATTTCTTCCAGCATTTGCATGGCCTTGCAGCCCTACTCCAACCATTGTATTTCCATTTATAGTTAATTCTCCATTCAAAGCTAATATCTGATATCCTTTATCTTCAAAATTTGAATGTGCTCCCTTATATTTATTCACTAAATTTGTTGCTTGAGTTTTTTCTGCATTTGAAGCCTCTGTTATATCATTAATAGTTGCAGCTGCTCTATCTCCATGAGGATCAAAATGAATAAATTGTCTCAAAGCATTTCCAGTATCTGGACGAGCTGTAGCATTAATTGTTATCTTGGTCTCCTTTCCAAAACTTGAATATCTGCTACCTACAATTCTATACATTCCAGCTTTACCACTTCCAACATTTGTGGTTCCATATGTGACATCATCTACACTTACACTATAACCACTTGCAGCAGTTGCTGTATATCCAGTAACTGCTGCTGTAAAAGAGTCTGTTGAACTTGAACCTCCAGTTGTAAATATAAAATTTCCCTTTGTAGTTATCACTTGAGATATAAGTCCATTACTTCCACCAGTATTCCAAGCCCATGAACCATCACTATTTCCACTAGATGGAGAAGTTAAATTTGGAACAACTATATTAGGAACGCTAATCCCTGCTACTATTGGTGCTGTTGGAACTGTTGGAGGTGTTACTGTTGTTGGGGTAAAGCCCCCAGGTGTTGCTGGTGCACTTACTGTTATATTTTTTTCGTCTGGTGCTGTTGGTGTTTCTATTTCTGGTGCTGTTATTTCTATCTTATCAACTTTTGTTGGAGTTGACACATTTACATTCAAACTTCCTGGCGCTGTTAGTGATCCTATTGAAGGTGATGCTATTCCTCCTATTCCAGTTACTACTACTTCTATTGAATCAGGTAATCCACTTAAAGTTACTTCTGGTGCTGACACATTTACTGAAACATTTGGATTAATTTCTGGAAGTACTGGTTCCACTGGTTTAATATTTGCTCCTACTTCTATTGTTTCTCTAAATACCTCAGTATCTACAGCCACTCCATTTCCTGTCATCAATTTATCTTTTCCTATATTTCCTGTAGATTTTAATATACTTCTCCCACTTCTTGTTCCATAATGCTTGTTTATTGCATCTATTGTTTCTGCAAATTCTTTATCTGTTACATCTTTCATTTTTCCACTATCTAAATGCTGATAGCTGAAAAAAACTTGTGTGCTGTTGAATAAAGGCTTAGAGTAAAAATCTCCCTTTCTCACTAATTCCACAAAGTTTGAATTATATTCTTTTATTAATCTCTCATTTTCTGCTATTTTTCTCTTTATTTCTTCCCGCTCTGTTTGTATTCTGCTTAAAAGATCTCCCTTACTTTCCTGTATCTCCTCTGCTGTTATTTCTGCTCCTAATGATATTCCTCCTGTTATTATGAAAGCTATCAAAAGAGCAAAAGAATAACTCACTTTTCTTTTTAGAAATCTTTTTAGAGATTTTTCAATGTCGCCTTTTCTCATATATCTTTCCCCCTTAGTTTCCTGTTCTTATTTTCTGCTCCATCTTATCTAATCTACTCAAGTATTCATTAAGCTTCTCATTTTCGTGTAATAAAGCTTCAATCTCACTGTTGTTAGAATTAAATTCATCATATACTTCATCATATTTCTGGCTTAAGAATACTCTTTTTTCATTTGGATTTATTCCTATTGCTTCTTCCAGTTTCATGATTTCTTCTTCTTCTTCCCTTAAGAATGCCATTCTGTCTTTTCCTATTTTTAGTGCTTCCTTTGCTGCTGCCATTCTTGCTTCAGGTGTGTTCTCACTTCTGAATACTTTCTCTTCAAGAGATTCATTCTGATCTCTTCTTATATCTTCAATTATTTTCTTCCCTTTTCTCTCTTCTTCTTTTGCAGCAGCAATTCTTGCCTTCTCTGCTTCTTCCTCTGCTTTCTTTGCATCTTCTATAGCTTTCTGTTTTGCTCTTTCCTCTGCCTGTATCTCTCTTCTTATCCCTTCCAAAACTTTCATTCCCTCTTTTTCACTTATTTCCTGTGCATAAAGAGTTGTTCCTAATATAGACAAAAGAAAAATACTCACAATTATTTTTTTCATAAATCCTCCCTCTGTTTTTTCATTATTGATTAGTTTTTTATAAAAAATAAAGGCATTGTGAAATGTGAGCACAATACCTTTTCATTACTTAATGTTTATCTTAAACTTTTTAATTGGTTAAATTCGAATACTTTTCTCTCTTCTATTTTTACCTGTTTATCTATATCGCTTACAAATACTTGGTATTGTTTTAATATTTTTTTTACTTCTTCATTATAAATACTTTTTCCTTCCATATTCATAAGCATTTGAGTTCTTTCATTACTCTTCCCTTTTAATGTCGTTAATAAATTTAAATTAGCTTGTGCTGTTTTTGCTATCATTTCTTCTTGCTTAAATCTCTCATTTTCTTTCTGCTCCAACATCTTCAATTCTGCTTCAAGTTGTGAAAATTTACTATCTAATGTTACATCTGCTGCTGCTAGATTTGTTGATATTAATATTGCACCTAATCCCAATAATATACTTTTTTTAATTTGCATAATTCTTTCTCCTTTGATTTAAGATATTTTTTTATTTACTTTTATTTGTTTTTAATGCTTCTAATTGTCTAAATCTATTAATTATATTTTCTTGTTCTTTCATTTGTGCTTCTAAATCTTTTAAAGCAGCTTGATATTTTGATGCAAGTTCTCCATATTGCTCTTTATAAAATTTCACATCTTTTATTTGATTTAATTTTGCTACTTTCTCTGATAATTGATTATATAATTCTCTTTGTTTAGCTAAAGTTGATTGTGCTGCTTCTGCTATCTTTTTCTCTGTATCAAATTTTTCCTGTTCTTTTTGTATTAATAGATTATATTCTTGCTCCAATCCCTTAAAACGTGCTTCAAGATTATCTACCTCTGCTCCCATTAAAGATGCTGATAACACAATTGTTCCTAATACTAATAATTTTTTCATAAATCCCTCCAAAGTTTATTTTTTATTAAGTTCTTCTAGTAAATTTAATTTCTCTATTATTTCTTTTCTTCTCTCTTCTCCTATATTCTTATTTCCAAGTTCTTTATTCATTTTATTCAACTCTTCAAACAATTCTTCTTTTGTCATTTTTTTAAGTCTTGCTTCCTCTTTCAGCTTCGCTTCTTCTCTCAATCTTTTTTCTTCTTTTATTCTTTCCTGTTCCCTTAATTTCTCCTGCTCTTTTAGCTTCTCTTGTGCCCTTATTTTTTCTTGTTCCTTTAACTTTTCTTCTTCCCTTGCTTTTTCTTGAGCTTTTAGTCTTTCCTGCTCTTTTATTTTTTCTTGTTCTCTTAACTTCTCTTGTTCTTTTAATTTATTCTTTTCCATTGCCAGATTTAGTAATCTCTCTCTATTTTGATCCATATTATATGTATCTGGTCTGCTGTTTTGATTTGAACATCCTATCAATATTAAGGAAAGTAATAAAGAAGCTAACACTGTTTTTTTCATAAACATTTCCTCCATCTGTTAATTACTTTTATTTTCTTCTTTTACTTTTTCATCTTTTGCTTTTTCGTCTTTTATGATTCCTTCTGTCTTTAGAATATCATTGAGTTTATATTTTTCAATTATAGAATTGTAGTAATCTACCTGAGCTTTTGTAAATTTTTCATTTGCTAAATTCTGGTACAAAAGTGGAAGTGTTTCCTCTAAAGTTTTATCATTATATTTTGCTTTATTTTTCTCATAATAATCCTGTACTTCTTTATCTGTTACAGCAGTTTTTGATTTTAACTCTCTATCTACAAAATAATTAACTTTTACAGACTCCTGAGTCTTTTTTATATTTTCTATTTCTTCTGGTGTATAGTGTGCATTATCTGCTTCTATTACTAATGCCTTGTACACTAGAACTTTTGCTATTTCATCTTTATTCAGTTGTTTTTCTTTATCAGTTAAAGTTATTTTCTCTTCTTTTTTTACTGAGGCATCTTTAGCAGAATCACACCCAACCATTGTTGCTCCAAGTACAAAAACCAAAATAATTTTCTTAAGTAATTTTATTGACATTTTTTATTTTTTCTCCTTCTGCAATAACTTATTAATTTATTTTTCCTCTTATTTCATTCATTAGTTGTTCATTTTTCTCTTGATAAGTCATAGTTTTAGTTTCTTTTTCTTTAGTTGCTTCCATATAGGCTTTTCTTCTCTGTTCTAATATGTACCTAGGATCATCTTTATTTATATTTTGATTTGAACAACTTACAAAAAAAATACAGCATGGTATAACTGATAAAATAAATTTCTTCATATTCTTTCTCCTTTAATTAAGATTATTTAGATATTTCATTTATTCTCTTTAATATTTTTTTAGACACAATAAATTTTATTGTTTTAGGTGGAGTTATTGTCATTCTTTCTCTAGTTGCAGGATTACTTATTACTCTTTCTTTCTTTTGCAGTGCCATAAATTTCCCTTTACTTTGTAATTTTATTTCTCCATCCTTTAATATTCCTACTCTTAAAGCTTTTAAAAAAACTTCTACTTCCATTTCTGCTTCTTTAAAATTCTTTATTTCTTTATCAAGTGCAAGTTTCTTTATATATTCATTAACAAACGCTTTTTTATTCATTAATTTTCACCTTCCTTTTTGTTAAGCAGCTTTTTAAAGTTATCCCCTGCAACAAATTTTATTATTTTTTTTGAAGGTATTATTTTCCTTTCAAATGTATAATCATTATCCCCTTTCTTTTTAAATGGAAGAACAACTCTTCTTGGATTAGTTTCTCTTAATTCAAATTTTCCAATTCCTTTAAAAATTACTTTTTTTTCTTTTAAAAGGCATTCTATAAGAGTTTCCCATATGGAATCTACTTTATATTTTGCTGCTTTTGCTGATGCTATTTTTTCACCTTTTGCTCTATATAATTCTATATAGAGTTTTAAAAAATCTCTCTCCCTCATCTTTCCACCTCTGTTTTTTATATCATTCTTCAATACGATTTTTTATAAGTGTTCTTCTTTATGTATAAATGCGAACACATAAAAAAATATTTTTGTAATTTTATATAAAATAAACAATTGATTTTTAAGAGTTTTTTTAAAAATATCTGTTTTTTCAAAAAAACTTCCTTGACATAATTGGTAGAAGAAGTATATACTGTATTTACTGAAAAACCATGCGAAACTATTTAGGTATTAAGGTAATTATAGATAATATTGTGAGTCTAAATTTTTTCTTAAAAAAGTTCGCATTTATACATAAAGAAGAACTATATGGAATTTTATAATTTATGTTATCCAATCAAAAATATATATAGTTTTATTTTTCGATTTTTATACTGTTCCATTAGCTGTATTTCTATTCTCATCATTCTTTTTTCAATTCTTTTTATTCCATCAGTTAGTGTTTTTATATTTTCTATTCTGAATTTTTCTGCATACAGTCTTTCTTTTTCACAATCTCTCTTGTCCAGTTTTTTTATCAAACAGTGAAAGTATATACTTGTGATATGCCAATAAAAAAGTTCCTGTTGTAGTTATTATCTTGAAAAACAGTTCTGTATTACTGTTCATTTTTCTCTCCCTCCAGTTTTCCAAATACTGCCTCATATATTCTGTCATCTATTTTACTTTCTGTTCTTTTCACTAATTCTTTTAGAACTACTATCAAAACCTTTTCTATAGCTTTTGTTCCCAGCCATTTGCTGATAAAGTATTTTAAAAAATTTATTATTATTTTCATAAGTGTTCCTCCATTTTTTTATTTTTGGGTAAAAAAAAGACTGCAGCTTCTGCCACAGCCTTTTCCCTGATTAAGCTTCTGGTGTATTATTTTTTACATAAAATTCATATGCTCCCAGCAGACTTCTGTACTTGTCTATTGTTTCCAATGAAGTATTGTAAGATTTGACTTCTTTTTCAGCGCTTGTCTGCCACTCTTGGTATGATTCATATGCTGAATTTTCCGGAAATGCTGTTCCTGCCTCCACCTGTTCTGCTATATGCTCAAGAGTTGCTGTGATATCATCTATATTTTTCAATATAGCTTTCTCTCTCTTGATAGCATTTTCCACCTTTACAATTTCTTTTTGTACCACTGTTAAAATTACCTGATTTTCTTCTGCTGCCATTTTGTTCCTCCTGTTTTATTTTTGTCATACATACATGATACTATTTTCAGACAGGATTAAACAGTGATTCAATGTTATGATTTGTGATGGATTGTGAAAGTTCAAAATTATTCCAGCAGAAAAATTATACTTCTGGTATATATTAAAATACTTGGTCCTATTCTTCTGTAGAGAAGATCTCCTCCGTCCACTTTGTCATAGATGGTATTTTTATGTCTTTTTAAATATTTTGCCACTTCCTCAATTGTTGCCCATTCCCCAAGAGATGCCACCATTTCCTGTGAAAGAGCTTTATTCAGAGATGAAAGCCCCTCGAGTTTTCTGTAAATATACTCTTCTCTATCCATCAACATTTCCTCCTGTCTGTATTTCCCCAGTTTTCAAAAAAACTATTTTTATTCCTGCTATATTCTTTAAATTCTTCTTTCTCTTTTTTCTCCTAAATTTTTTATGTGATAAATTCTTTAAATTTTTCTTGTGTCATTCCTCTTCTGCTTTTTCCTGTTATCTGTACAGGAAAACACATATCTACTATTCTATCTCTAATTCTGTTATGTCCTTGTGTTGAAAACTTCTCAGTTATCTCACATTTTTCTTCTCTTTCATTAAAATTTAAATTTGTTGATATAATCAATGGTCTTTCACTTCTATACCTTGTATCTATAAGGTTATATATTTTTTCTGCTCTCCAACCAGTTTGATTCTCATTCAAACCTTTCTCAGTACCAAAATCATCAATAATTATCAAATCACAGCTTTCTGTCTGTCCAAGAACTATTTTTTCAGCATCTCCCCATTCTCTGCTCAATTTGTTAAGATAAAGTCCCAGATTTATTACAAGAACTGTCTTCCCTCTTTCCATAAGATAATTGGCTATACAAGCTGTAACAAATGTTTTACCAGTTCCTACTCCTCCATAAAACAATAATCCAATCTGCTTGTCTTTTTTTATAAAATTCTCCACATATCTTTTTGCCAACTGCATATGATTACTGTCCATTTCAGAATTTTCAAATCTACTGTTCAAAAATTTTTTATCTATTATAGAAATATCTCTATATTTCTTTATCCTATTTTTTATACAACTATGGATCCTTTTTCTTTCTAATTCCTCCATTTCCCTTTTTTTATTTTCTTCTAGGCAATTGCATGTTGGAATATATTCTAAATTTTTTTTTATTCTTTCTGGAAGTATTTCAAAATATTTATTTTTATTTTTTATATAATCTTTCCCACAAAATTGACATTTCATCATATTAATTTCCTCCTGCTGTATCTTTCAGCAGCTTCTCAATAAAATCTCCTGTAAAGTTCTTATATACAGGCTTTTTAAATTCTTTTTTTGTATCAACAGTAGTTTTTTTTACTTTATTTGCTTTATCCTTAAAATTTCCATTAAGTGCTTTTTTAAGGTTCTCCACTTTAAAAATACTATTCACACTCATATTATTTTTTACAAATTCAGATTGAGACATCAATGTCAATGCTTCAAATAGTTTTACAGCTCCCAATTCTCTATATACTTCAAGTAAAATATAATTATCTGGTCTGTAGTCAAAATTCGGCAGTCCTAAATCACAATATTTTTTTATTATCTGCTGTATTTCTACAGATATATCATCCATTTTTTCTTTTTTAGCTTCTGTTTCTTCTACAATTATTTCATTTTGATTCTCTAGGTATATATTATTTATCTTTATGTTATTATTTATATTGTTATTATTAGTGTCCTTTTGACCATATCTGGCAGTTTCCGTATCGGTTGCCACCATATATGGTAAGACCATATGCGGCAAAATATTTATAGTATATAGATTTTGTGCAAACTTCCCTTTTTCTTTATGCTGTATTACAGTTATATACCCATTGTCTTTCAATTCTTTGATATATTTTACTAATGTTCCTTTATTTATTCCTAGATCTGCAGATATCAATTTTTGTGATGGAAAGGCATTATACCCTTTTCCTGTATAACTACATATATAAGCATAAATAGCTTTAGATATAACATTTAAACTTCTGTCTCTCATTGTCTTTTTTGCTATAAATCCATATCCTTCCTTGTATACTCCTTTCACTTTAATTTCATTTGTTGTTTTTTCATTTTTTTCTGTTGATAAAATCATTTTTCACTCCTATAATTTTTTAATAATAATATAATTATATTTTTTAATTATTAATACTCTTTATAAACTAATTTTAAATATTATTATTAATTTTTTTTATGTAACGATATATTATCACATTATTCTATAATTTTATATAGATATAATTGAAAAAGTGAAATATAAATAAAATAAAACAGTAAATAAAAAACACTAGAATTTCTTCTGATGTTTCTTTTAATCGTTTCTTTCTTAATTATAAATTACCATAATTATGTTCTTTTTTTTTAATATTTTTTTAATTAATCTTTATCGTAAAATAACTATTCTTTCTTTCAAGCCTCATTTTTAGTTAATCTCTATTTTATTTATTTTTTATAAAAATTCTTATTTTTTTAACTTTAGATATTTATAGTTTACTTATAAAATAAGATTTTTTCTTTCAAGTTAAGATATAATATTTTCTTTTTAAATATTATTTTGCTGATGTATACCTTTACTTTCAGATATTTCACAATACCTATATCTGCCCTATCTATGTTAGAGTATCTTTGATACATCTTTTTATTTTTATAGAAATTTTCAATTATTTTAATTAAAATAATATATCTAACAAAAATATTGACTAAAATCTTAAAACCTGTATATAATCTTATAGATTCATTATAAAAACTAAAGGAGGTCTGCAATGACTAAAAAAGATTTTATCAATTTGTATAAAGAAATAGGGAAATTTGAAACAAAAAAAGAAGCTGAAGAAAAATTAGAAGCATTTTTAATAGCTGTAGAAACAGTTCTTGAAAAAAAAGACGAAATATCATTTCTAGGTTTTGGAAAATTTGAAGTAGTTAACAGAGCAGAAAGAGAAACTAGAAATCCACAAACGGGAAAAATGATGAAAGTTCCTGCTAAAAAAGCAGTCAAATTCAAAGCTGGAAAAACATTAGCAGAAAAAGTTAATAAGTAATTTAAAGTTATAAAAAATTATTATTTATTCTGATTTAGCAATTCAAAATATTTTTTTAACTTTTTAAGATTTATAAACTGATAAAAATTCTTTAAATAAAACTGTAAATAAAAAAACTCATGAAATTAAACTCATGAGTTTTTTTATAATATTTAACAAAGAAAGTTAATATAGAAAAGTAGCATTAAAAGATTTAATGTTAGTTTATTAAAAATATACTTATATCTTAGACTCCCATGAAATCAGAACTTTTACTAAATAAAGAGATTGTCTAATCAGAAAATATTTATCACATTTTAACTTATAAATAAATTTTAATTAAATAATTTTTATTATAGAAAACTATGATTTTATAGAGAAAATTTCGCACTTCCATTCTTTTAATAAAATTAATTTTCCATTATCAAAGTAACCCTTACACTTACCATTAAGAATTCCTTGTACAACCTTAGCCTTCATGTAGATTTTATTGGTTTTCTTGTAATTGTCTTTATCAATATAATATATTTCAACCTCTCCATTATAAAGCTTTCCCTTATAGTAATATTTATGATTTTTTATACTTAATAAATCTTCATCTATTGCAAATATACTAAAAGACATTAGTATATAGAAAAATAGTTTTTTTATCATAATTTATAATCACCTCATATTAATATTAAAAAAATTCTCTCACAAGTAACTCTACATCCTGTTTTAATATTTTAATTTTTTTATCATTTTCATAAATATAATGTATACCTACTGTACTATCAGCAGCAGTTTTTCTATCACCATAATATTTTTTCCAGTTACCACAACGACGTCCATTTCTATATTCTATTTCATATTTTAGACTTTCATCGGCATAGTAAACTCTTTCAATACCATCTATTTTTCCATCCTTATAAGGAGTTATACTGGCTATAGGATTGGGATATTTATTATAAAATGTTGATTTTCCATGCTTTTTCCCAAACTTATAAAAAGTTTCTCTTCTCATTCCTGTTAAAGTTCCAGAATGATAAGTTACTGATTTTCCTGTAAATTTTATTTTAATTTTTTTATTTGAAAATGGAATAATCATTTCTCTATATGTTATCCCATTCCAGTGATAAAGCTTATAATCTTCTACTGGTAATAAAAATATTCCTATAAATGTAATCAATACTATATACAAAAGCTATAAGTAATTTTTTCATTTAACTCTCCTTTTGTTATTGCAAAAAATTTATAATTACCAACACTATAATTAGTGATGTTATTGTACTTGCAAAATAATATACTTTATTGTGAAATCCTAAAGTAGTTTTAGTAACAATTATTTTCTTTTCACTTAACACATTAAAAATGAATGTATATAATACATTTCCAAATACAAAATAGAAACCAGCTATAATTCTAAATAAATCAAACTTCAAAATTTTACCTACTATTCCACCACATAAAGTTAAAACCATAATTATAACATGTATTTTGGCTAAGATTATTAAATTTTTATCTTTTGTTGTTTGATGCCATTTATTCAATTTTAAAACTCCTTCCTTGAAACAAAATTTCCATGCTCATAAGTTTCTATGAGTTTAATCTTCCCATTTTCATAATATTTTTTCTTCTCCCCATGGTATACTCCCTGTTCATCGTGAAAAGACTCTGAATAAATATTTCCATTCTCATAGTAAGTTATTCTTCGTCCATTCCTTAATGATCCCCTTTGATAAAAAATTTTCTCCTCCATATTTCCATTTTTATAATAAATAATATATTCTCCTTCTCTAGCCCCATTTTTATAATAACCTTTTTCACGAATATTACCATTTTTATAGTAATAAACACTCTCGCCATTAAGAAGCCCGTTTTTAAATTGCTCTATTGCAGATATTTCTCCATTTTGATAATATGTCTTATATTCCCCTTCAAAATTTCGAGAGTTATTACCTAAAAATTTTACTTCTGAGTGTAAAGCTCCATCTTTATAGTATGTTTTGGTTGTTTTGTTTTTATAGTCTACAATTCCTTTTACTTTTCCGTTCTCATAATACTCTTTTTCCTCGTTTACAGGAATGCCATTTTCATAAACTGATTCATTTTTTCTTTTCCCACTCTCATAATAAACCGTTCTTTCTCCATTTAGTTTGCTATTCTTATAAAACTCTTTAACATATATTTCTCCATTTTGATAATATTGGATAAAAGCTCCCTCTCTTTTACCATCTTTGACATAGAACTCAAATGAAACATTATCTTCATCAAAATCTTTAATTATTTTCCCAGTAAAAGGCTTATCTTCCCCTTTTTTATATAAAATTCTATCTATTACATCTTCTGAAGTTTTGGTAACTTCAATTTTTTCTTCAATCTCATCCAATTTAACTACTCTTTCTCCACATGAAATTAAAATACTTAATAATAAAATCAGTAAAAATATTTTTTTCATAACACTCCTCTTCATCTCGTTTTTTCATTACAACAATTTACTCTGATATTCCATAGAAATATCTATTGCTCTTTAATTTTACTCTTTTAGAGTTTATATATATTCCGAATTCTGTTAATCTATCATCTGCATCATAATCCCAATAACATATTGGAATCCCTTTTATATAATATACTTTTGAATAAATTTGACCAGCATAATTAAATATCCACATTCCATCTTTTTTATTTTTTCTATAATATCCTTTTTCAATTATTTGAGTCGAAGAATCTAGAAAAACAGGATAATTTGTAGCATATATTTCTGTATATCCATCTTTAGGAATATCTGAAATTCCATTTTTTAAATTTAAATCAGATACAGTGCCATAAAAAATCTCTTTTACATAAAAATAATCACATTCTTTTGGATGCCTTTTCATTAAAACATAACACCATTTTTCTGTTTTATTGTTATAGAGAGTATATAATCTAGTCCTTAAACTTTCATAGAGAAGCTGTCCTTTTGAAACATCTAATTCTTGAAATTCTGTCTTGTATCTCTCTTTTAATTTTCCATTCTTGTCTTTTTGCCAATTTTGTATCTGCTTAAAATCATCATAATTTTCTACAACTTTTTCTTGTTTTCCATTACTTAAATATGTGTACAATATTTTTTTAGATAAAATACCATTTCTATAAATATATTCTTTTTGAACTCTTGAAGTATTTAAATCATAAAATATATCTTGTGATATTTTAGGCTCAAAACTTTGAATAATACTCTCCTTTAATATTTTTTTATCTTTATATTCTACTTTTCTAATAGCTCCATCTCCTGAGTTTCCATAATTTTTATAATAAGCAATACCAGTTATAGGATAGTAATTCTTCCCAAGTTCTCCTTCACAATAAGAAAACAATGAATAAATATTTCTTGTACCTGAATAATAAAAAACATAATAATTTTTACTATTATCAGTATAAACTAATTCATTACCTAAGTTAACACGTAAAAATTTTAAATTTTCACTTAATAAATTTTTATCAAATTCCTTTTTAATATTATATAAAAACTCTCTTGTATCCAACTCAACAAAAGGTAACTTGTCATTTAAATATTTTTTTAATTTATCTATTGAAAAATTTTTATCAGTTGAAAATAATCTTTTTATTTCTTGATTTTGTTCCTCATTTAAGAAGTCATAAAATTTATCATCTTCAGAGGAATAATAATATATTTTTATATAATTTTTCCCATCTTTTTTTAAAACTAAGCATATTTCTTCATTATCATCAAAATTTAAATTAATAGTAAATATGTCTATAATTGAATAATTTTTTGAAATATTATCTACTAAAATACTGATTTCTTCTTCATAGTAATCATAGTACTCTTCTTCAGAATTATCATTCCATACTTTTTGCACTATCTTTTCTATTCCTTCAACATATATTTTAATTTCATTTCTCTTTTTAGTTGTCTTTATCTTTCCAATTATTGGGGAATTGGTGTATGATTTTAATTTTATCTCTTCACTAAAACAAAGATTTATTAATAATAAAAATATAAAAATAATCCTAAACATTTCATTTTTTCCTTTCTATCCTATTTTAAATTTTTTATAAAATCTGTAAATAGATTTTCATTTAATTAAGTTGTTAACTTAGTTATTGGCTATTTTTTTCATGTTGTCTGATTATAAAATCTTCTAATTCATCAATTTCTTTATCAGTCATACTAACATCTGCTCTTCGTAGTAATTCCCTTAACTCAACTACCTCAACTATTTTAGGTTTTTTTATTATTCTTTCTAGTATTCCCTTTTTTAATTCTCCATTTTTATATTTTGACTTTTCTATAACTTTTCCATTTTTAGAATAAATAATTCTTTCACCATGAAGAACTCCATTTTTATAGTTTTCTTCTATATGTAATTCTCCACTTTCATAATACCACTTGAATATTCCCTCATAATTATAATATTTTCGATATCCTTCGCTTCGTAATTTTCCATTTTTATAATATGTTTTGCTAATACCAATTGGTTTTCCATATTCCCAAAAACTATCTTCATATAAATCTCCATCAATATCATATACCTTTCTACTTCCGTGAATTCTTCCATGATCATCAAATTCCTCTTCTATACTTCCAGTATCATAATAATATTTGATTTTTTTAGTATAAATGAACTCTTTATCATAAAATTTCCCATTTTTCTTGACTAAAAACTTCTGTGAATATATATCATAAACAACCTCATCATTATTCAATCTGCTATTTTTTATTTCCACAATAAATTCTCCAGTTTTTGAAAAATATTGAGTAATTTCTTCTCCTGTTTCTTTATTAAATATTTCTTTTCTGAAAGTAGCTCCATTAGAGTAAAATATTTCCTTTATTACATAATTATTTATATTTTTTTTCATAAATTCCTCACTTATCCATATTTTGTTATTATTTATCATTAACTCTTTTACTTCTAAAACTTCATTTAATGCTTTATGCCTTTTTTCATTTAAAATATAAATAAAAATAAAAGAAAAAATTAATATAAATATTCCTGTTAATATTTTCATAGTTACCTTACCTTTATTTAAAAACTTCTTTATTACAAGAAAAATCCCCATATGATTTTATTTGAATGGGGATTAATCTACTTAAATTAATATTATTTATTATAAATATCTATTTTTTGATATGGTATCTCTATTCCTTCTTCCTCAAAACATTTTGCCACAGCTTCTGTTAAGGAAAAATATACATCCCAGTATGTTTCTTTCTTAGTCCATACTCTATATACATAATCTAATGAGCTGGAATTATGCTTCTTCATTCTTATTGTATATCCCATGTTATGAAGAATTTCTGGATTTTTATCTGCTATTTCAGTCAATACTTTTTTTACTTTTTCTTCTGAAGTTCCATAAGCAACAGAAATTTCTAAATCAACTCTTCTTTCTGGATTTCTTGATATGTTTGTTACAGCTGAATTTGCCAATTGGCTGTTTGGAATTATTATTTTTGAATTATCTGGTGTTGTTAAAACAGTATATAAAATATGAATACAATCAACTGTCCCATCTCCTGAAGATGTCTTTATGTATTCTCCTTTAAGAAAAGGTTTAAAAAAAAGAATTAATACCCCTCCTGCCAAATTAGATAAGCTTCCCTGTAAAGCTAAGCCTACTGCTAACCCTGCTGTTCCCAATACTGTTAGTAAAGAAGTTGCTCTAACTCCTAAACTTCCAATTAATAAAAAGAAAAATCCAATATATATTAATGTTTTTGTTAAAGATAGTATAAAAGATATTAACAATTCATCTGCATTACTTTTTTCCATTAAAACTTTTAAGGCATGGGTACTTATTCTTACTACATATTTCATTATTGAAACTAGGAATATAACCCATAATATTCTCAATATTGTTTCTGGAAGAACTTTTAATATTTCTTCTCCCCATGATTCTAATAACTTTAATATATTGCTTTTCATATTTGTAAATATATTTCTCCTTATATTATTCTATTATTTTAATAAAGCTATTCCTTGACTTCCCATCACCATAAAAACCCCTATCATAGTACATAAGTCTAAATAACATATAAGTGCAACTGTTTTCCATCTTTTTTCTCTAAATTCTTCCTTTTTTTTCTCTTCTTCTAAATTTATACTTTCTAATTTATCTGTTACTGCTGCAAAATATAATTTAGATCTAAACTCTGCTCTTCTTGCTATATTTATAATTATAGTAGTTCCACATATAACTAAAAAAAGAAGTCCAAATAATAAAAAAACACGATTCATATGTGTAGTATTATTAAACATGGCTATGAAAATTCCTATAATAGCAGCAATTATACCTAAGAAATACTTTTCTGTTAAATCATTTTTTTCAAATAAATTAAATATCCAATTATATTGTTTCATATTCTTTAACTCTTCTTTTTTCATTTTATCCTCCAATTAAGATTATTCTCCACAACATTCATCACATAATTATGCTTTCTTGTAATCCTGTGTTTCAGCAAATGAAAGCGCATATTCGCTATAAGGAAATTCTCCAAGAAATACAATATTTGAATTTCTTAGAGAATCTGCATATCTACAAGTTCCTTCATGAATTTTTTGAGTTGCTTTATCTATATAAAAGATCATTTTCTTCTTCTCCTATTGTATTAAATCTTTTCTTGAGAAGTTTTCCCTGTTTGAATATTATTTTCTTACATGCTGGTATTCTTTCTGCTTTCTTTGTTTTTGGATTATTAAATATTTTTGCCTTTCTTTTTTTTACTTCAAAACTCCCCCAGCCTTTAAAAGTAACTTTCTCTCCTTCTTTTAAAATATCTACTAATGTTTCCCAGAAAATCTCAACTTTTTCTTTTGCTGTCTTTAAATTTTTTAATTCCCTAACTCTTCTATATTCTCTTATAAATTCTGTTTCTCTCATAATTTCTATCCTTTCATTCCATTTTGCCTCTCAATGCAAGCTTAAATAACTCTAGCAATATCTGAGTATTGTTCCTTCTTTGACCTTTAATATTACTTAATCTTTTTATTTTCTTTTGTATAAAAGTATATTCTTCTTTAGTAAAGTGACAGCCATATAAACGGTATTTTTGTGCCTCTTTTTCTCTTTTTTCCATACATTCCTCTACATAATTGCCTGATAAATATTTATTATCTCTTCTTTTTCTTCGATTTCTTTTCGCATTTCTTCTTTCTCTTCTCTGCATTTTTTCAATAATTCTTTATAGTCTTTTTGGTAATATCTATATGGTTCCACTTCAGTTATATATTTTTCTGTTCCTAGCAGTTTCTGATATTTTGCTCTTAAAGATATCAGCGTTTTCTCTGCTTCTTCCGCTTCAGCTTTTCTTTGATTATACATAGCCGTTTCTTCTGTTTCCAATTGCTTGAAATTAACTTCAAGCTGCTCTAATGTTGATAATACATCTGCTGATGAATATGACGCTGTTGATATTAATAATATGCATCCTACTAGTATTTTTTTCATAATTCCTCCTCTATTTTTTTTCTTTCTTTTCTTCTTCTAATGGTATATATTCTTCTAATGTATCATTTATCTTATACTTCTCAATTATTTCATTTATTACTTTTACTTTTTCCTCTCCAAGTTTTTGATTGAATAAGGCTTGCTGCAGCTGTGGATATATCTCTGCTGTATTTTTATCCTTTAGTAATTCTGCATTATTCTTATATACTTCTAAAAGTTCATAATCATATATTTGAACTGTCTTTTGTGCTATTGAATTAAGATAATATTCTATCTCCATATTAAGCTTCATTTCTTCTAAATACTTCTTTTCTTCCTCTGTATATTCTTTATTTTCCATTTCTGTAAGGACAGCTTTTCTTACTAGAAGCTGTGCTATTCCATCTTTATTTCCATTTAATCTTTTTAATTCTTCCTTTGTTAATTTTATTTCCATTTCTTCTCCTTAATTATTATTTTGTATATTGAAGATTTTTGTTATCCCTTTGTTTTGGATTTCTATATATATTTTTCTTAGTTGTCTTTTTTCTTCTTTTGTATATCTATTTTTATTTAATTCTTCACTTATTAATTCAAGAAGTGGATTATTATCTTCAACATTGTCTTTTACTTCAAGATTATCGTATTTTTTAAATAGATATATAACTATTTCTCTGTTTGTTTTAAATTCAGTTTTTAGTTTTCTAAGTCCTTTTTGAATTATTTCAAATTCTTCATCAGTAACCCTTATCCCTAAAATAGTCTTATTTCTATTTCCACTTCCTAATGGTCTTCCTCTTCTTTTAATTTTTTCATTCATATTTTTCACCTTCCAAATTAGCTCAAGGTTACTTTATGACCTTTACTGCTTTAAATTTTTTATAACATATTGGAATATTTATTAAATCGCTAAAAATACTTTTTTTCATGTCCAATATTAATTCATTATCTTGAATTGTTGCCTCTACTATTAAAAATTTATTATCTTTTTTATCATAACTTATTACTGCATATTTCTTTCCATCTAATTCTAGAATTTCATAATCCTGGTACCATTCTGGTTTATGGTATCTTCCATTTGCTTTCCAATAATGGTGGCTTCCTATGAATATTGTTACAATAATCCAAAATAAGATAAAATTTTTTAAATAATTTTTAAATTTATACATTATCTTTTTTTCCTTTAGTTTCTTTTAGAAATATTAGACCACCCTTATTCAAGGGTAGTCTAATATTTTTTAATTATTCCTAGAATTTATAATTGAATCTTACTCCATATTTAATTGATGAATCTTTTTTATTACTTTCATCTGCTGCCTCTACTTCAAATGTTACTCCCATGTGGTTGGCTTTTTCTACTGTAAGTCCAACTTTTCCACTTAATTTACCTTCTCTTTCTTCTGGAGTGATTAAACTATAATATCCTTCTCCTCCATTTTTAAGCCTTGCTTTGTTTCCATCATAGTTATCTCCGAATTCATATGCATATTTTACATCTGCTGTTATTTTTACAGATATATCATTTCCTGCATAGATTCTTTGTGATGCTTTTGCTCCTGCTGCTGCCTGTGCGCTTAAGTAGTCGTTATCCTTAATCTGTACTTCAAGTCCACCTTTACTTCCAGCGCTTTCTTTGAAGTCATCTACTTTTCCATATTCTAAATCTAAACTAGCATATACTTCTAATTGTCTAGAAAGATCTGTATACATAACTTTAGTAAGTCTGTTGTCAAATGCTACAGAGTAAGTATTGTACTCTCCCTTATTTTCATAAGTTTTATCAAGTTCAAGTTTTCTCTTAGCAATGTGTCTGTTGTATCCAAGTTCTATTCTTGATAACCAAGATACTTTATGCTCTTCACTTAGATTTTTAACTCTGTGTGCTCCTACTCTCAATGAGTATACATCTTCTTTTGAACCACCATCATCAAAGTCAAACTTCGATCCGGCAAATCCTAATGTATATCCATATTTACTTCCATATTCTGTTCCTTCTTTTTCCTTCATGTATAGAAGTCCCATTACCTTGTAATCATAGTCATCTATTCCTAAAGTTGAATCTTTGTAGTTTCCATCAGTATAAATTACACTGTATTTACTGCTGTCTTTAGTTAGATTATATGAAGACTCAAGTTCATAGAAAGAGTTGTCAAATGCTCTGTTGATGTCCTGCATTCTTCCTTGAATAGTTGCATAGATATCCCCTCTTGTTTCTGCTAAAGTTCTAGCTGTTTCTGTTTCAAATTTATCTGAAGGAAGTCCATCTAAATATTCATTCAAACCTTTTAATATTTCAGCATCTTTTCCACTTCCTCCACTGTTGACAAGAATGTTATCTAAACCTTTATCTAATGCATCAAACTGATCTCCTATTGTCAAATCAGCATATGGTCTTTTAACAATAACAAGATCTCCTGAATTTGTTACTTTAGCTACAAACAATGGTGATGTAACAGGAGTAAGTTTATTTCCTGTTATTGTTCCTATTGCTGTATTTACAAAATTCTCTATTTTATATGAAATACCATTTCCTGTTGATGCAAAGTTTGAAAGTATTTTTACTTCTCCAGATACACTGTTTGCATTAAACATAGGTGTTCCTGTTGTAATATCTACATGTGCGCCATTTACTACAATATCTCCAGCAGTTTCAAAAGTTCCACCAATAGCTGTATATTGATCATTTATATATATTGTTCCATCTGGTTTTATTACAACAGCTCCTACACTAGCAGTAGGACGCTCACCTGCATTTTCTCCAACTGCACCAGGGGCTACATTCATAGTTCCTGTATTGATTACAGTTCCAGTTCCTTCTATACCAACACCATTATTAACATTTAATGTACCTGTATTAACTACAGTTGCAAATTCATTAATATTCATTCCCACACCTGCGTTAATTGTTATTGTCCCATTGTTAACTATTTTACTTCCTGTTCCTGATGCTGACATTCCTACTGTAACTGCATTACATCCTGCAACAATATTGCTTCCAAGTATTATATTTGCTCCTACCTCATTCACTGCTATTGCTCCATTTCTAACAATGACCCCTACTCCAGCATAATCTACATCTATTGTTCCATAGTTTTTAAAGCTTGTATTTGCTCCATCAACATATACTCCTACAGAATGATCATGATGTACTTTAATTGTAGCTCCAACAGCATTTTCCACTTCACTTCCTCTAGTAGCATATATACCTACTGAGTTTAGATGATCAGATATTTTATTATGATCTCCTTTTATGTCAGTTTCTCCTACTTCTATGTTTCCAGTATTAAGTACTTTATTTTTTCCTTCCGAATAAATACCTACAGCTGACATTCCAAGAACCATATTAGCGCTATTATAGATTTCTGCTTCTTTTCCTGTTGTTTGTTTTACATAAATTCCATAACCGCTATTTCCAACATTCCAGTTTCCAGCTGATGTTGCAATTGTTCCAGCACCATCAAGCTTATATATTCCCACTGAACCTGTATCAACTTTATCTGCAATAGTCATATCTCCAGTATAGTCAACATTTCCTGTTCCTTTACTTGCTATACCTATACTTGTATTAGCCCCAATAGCTATGTTCCCAATTACTGTTGAATTCATTCCATCAGCAAATACTCCAATAGAATTATCTTTTCCAAGTATTATACCAGAAGTCATTGCTAGTGTTATTTTTTCTGCTCCAGTACCAGTTCCATAGATTCCAACTCCGTGATTTCCTACTGCCATAGTAGTTCCAGTATGTGAAATAGATTTACCATTTAATTCTTTTCCATAGATTCCAATACTATAGTTTCTAATAGAAATATCTCCATTTCCTGTATATCCACTATTTTTCAAGAATACTCCAACTGATGAATACTTCATTGGATTAGTTGAATCTATAACAGCAGGTGCAGCTACAATCATATTTCCACTAAGTGTAACTGTACTGTTATCAGTTCCGTATACCCCAACATTGTTGTTTCCTCCAGAGATACTTATACCCCCTGCTACTGTAAGAGTAGAACTATTTTTTGCCATTACCCCTACCTGTTCATTTGCACTAGCAAGGTTTATTCCACTTGCAGGAGTATTTCCAGCTGAATTATCCAGTACAACTCCTATAGTTTTGTTTCCTATTTGAGTAATTACTGGAATTGTTCCTACTGAAACTGCATTTTGATAGTAAATTCCAATAGAATGATTGCTTGTAGAACCATCTTTTACTGTTATTGCTGCTGAAGTCAAAGTAGGTACAGCATTTTTTATATATACCCCTATTCCACCATTTTGAGCTGTAATACTTGCTGGCCCAGCAGTAATTACTGTTCCACCCTCAGCTACTATTCCTATTTGGTTGTTAGCTGTAATATTTCCACTGAAACTTAGTGCAGCATCTTTAGAATATAGATATATTCCATTATCTCCTACATTGATTATAGAAGCATCTTGAACATCAATAATAGTGCCAGCTCCCTCAGCATATACTCCTATTCCTTTTTCTCCAGTTGTGATCGATGCAGTTCCTGCTAAAGTTATATTAGAACCAGCATTTGCTGCTATTCCTATTGCACTCTTAGAATCACTTGATTTACCTACACTAATAGTTCCTTCAATTATAGAAATTGTATTAGCTGTTGCCATTACTCCAACACTTGCATTACCTAAAGCAACAGTTCCTACATTTATATTTGAAATTGATGTTGCTCTCTCAAGAAGTACTCCTGTATTACCTGCCCCAGTAGATGTTATATTATTTGCAGTAATGCCATTTGTAGCACCATTGATATATATTCCTATTGCATCATTTCCTGTAATAGTCATATTATCATTTTTGATAGATGTAGTTACACCATTATATTTAGAATATATACCTATTCCATTATTTCCTACATTTATATTTGCTGCATTTTCTATATTTGCTATATCTGTATATATTGCAACAGAAGGAGAGTTAGTAGCATTTGATTTTCCAGCTACATTAATTGTTCCAGTATTTTTTACTGTTACTGTTCCAGTAGGAGTTGTTGCTCCTTTTGTTGCTGCAAGACCTATTCCACCATTTTGAGCTGTAATAGTTCCAGAAGATGCAACTTCTTGAGTCGTTGTTGTGCCAGAATCATATGTTCCATAAAGTCCAGCTCCCCCATCACCAACAGTAATGTTCCCAGCTGAATTTAGACTACCATTTAAAGTAGCTGCCAGAGAACCTGCTCCTGTGACAGTTATATTACTTCCAAGATTAAGTACTCCGCCTTTATTGTATATTCCTATTCCACCGTTCTCTAGGAAGTTTATTGCCAGAGTATTAGATGTAGTACCAAGATTAGCTGTACCACCATTAATATATACTCCTGTTCCTCCATTGATATTAATAGCAGCTGTTTCTGTTGTAATAGTACTTCCATCTGTTACATATATACCTATTCCATTTTCAGTAGTTACACTTCCACTATATGTTAAAGTCTTTACTTGTGTTGAATCTTCAAGATATATTCCAACACCATTTTTAGCATTAACACTAACATTATCCATTGTATAAGTCCCAGCAGCTTTTAAAAGGACACCTACAGATGTTTTTGGCACAGCGCCAGTAGTATTTGCTCCAGTAATGATATTAGCTCCATTAAATACAACACTATTATCAACAGCATAAACACCAACTGAACCTTCTCCAGTAATAATATTTCCTGAAATTAGCGATGTTCCTTTAGCTACAACCCCTATTGCTTCAGTAGAAGAAGATGTATCCACTGAGAAGTCAACTACAGAATTTTCTCCAAATACTCCTACTCCTCCTTGTGCTATTGTTAAATTTCCAGTAGTTATTTTTCCAGCAGTTGTATTTTTTAAATAAATTCCAACTTTTTCTGATGTGATAGTTCCTCCAGTTCCATTAAAACTGTTGTTTGCACCATCAACATATACTCCAGTTCCATTTCCAGTAACAGTTATATTACCAGTATTTTTCCCTGAGCTTGTTCCAGTTCCTGTAATATACATTCCAAGATTAGTTCCAGCTTTTATATCTCCAGAGTTTTCAATAGAAGCAATATCAGCAGTTGTATTAGCAACCATTCCTGCTGATGTACCTGCTGCTCCAGTAATATCAATGATTCCAGTATTCTTTCCAACTCCTGAACCAGTATAGATACCAATGTTATCAGTTCCAGACATAGTTATATTTCCGCCTGAAGTCAAAGTTGAGCTTCCTCCTACAAATGAAGCTATATTTTCCGTTCCAGCTGATTCAATATTTTTTTCATTACCAAGATTAATGCTGTCAGCTGCATATATTCCAATACTGCTGTTGCCTTGAAGTTCAATATCTACTTCATTATTTACAATTCCAGAAGTATTTCCTTTACTGTAGTATAGTCCTATGTTATTTTCATTTGCAGTTGTATTATTTACAATTATTTTTTCTCCAGTTGCAAAGGCACCGTCTGTAAGGTACATTCCAGTTCCCTTTCCAGAGTTCATATTAAGAGTGAGTCCTCCTGCACCTATTGTTACAGCTCCTCCACTTCCATATACTCCAATTGCTCCTGTTCCAGGTGTTCCTGCTGTACTTGCAGTTCCTTTAGCCGTTACAATTCCTGTAAGAGTTGATGGTCCATCAATAAATATTCCTGTAGTATTTTTCCCTTCAGCTGATATATTTACATTTAAAATATTATTTCCTTTAGAATAGATACCAACTGCTTCATTTAGGACATTTAAAGTTCCATCAGAACCACTGAAATTATTAGCAGTTCCATTGTTTTCAAGATATATTCCAACAGTTTTTTCTCCAGAAAAATTAGAAGCTATTCCATTAACAGCTACTGATTTTCCTGTATTTAATGTTACAGAAGAACCATTTTTACCATAAATATAGATATTTTTATTAGCATTATCATTTGCAAAATTCAGATTTTCAGTAAGTTTTACTTTTGCACCATCTTCTGCAAAAACACCTATACTTGATTTTCCAGCAAAAGTTATCTTATCTCCGCTGATTTCAGTTGTTGCACCAGATTTTACATAGATACCTTTAGCATTATCTGTTGATAGATTAATATTTCCTGTATTAAGAACTTTACTGTCTGTTCCTTCAGCATACATTCCTATTTGTGAAGAATGACCTACTTTAATATTGCTTTCGTTAGAAATAGTAGAAGTTTTAGTATACATACCTACTGCTCCTTCTTTTGTTCCTAACTCAATAGATCCAGTATTTTTTCCTGTATTTGCTACAGTACCCTTAACAAATATTCCAACTCCAGATGTTCCCACCTTCAATGCTCCTGAAGAAGCAAGATTCATATTTTCTGCATATATAGCAGTTCCCTTATCGAAACTTTCAGCATCTATATTTAAACTTATACTTTTATCATCAGTTCCACTTGTTGAACCTTTATAGTAAACAGCAGTTTTCCCATCAGTATCTGTTCCAGTATTACTTTCAAGTGTAACATTGGTAGCTGTAATAGTAGAAGTTCCATCAGCCATAATTCCTATAGCATCAGAACCAAGTTTTAAAGTTCCAAGATTTGTAATATTACTTCCATTTTCTGCATAGATAGCTACTCCTCCAGCTCCTACTGTAATTGTTCCTGTATTTGAGATTGTAGTTTTCTTTCCATACATACCTATAGCTACTGCCGAAGTTTTTGAACCTCCAACTGTTATACTTCCTATATTTTCAACAAAAGCCCTCTCTTTTCCAGCAGAAGCTACATTATTTTCAGCATAAATACCTATTCCTGAAATTCCATTTACAGTTATAGCTCCTTTGTTAGAAATTTCTAAAACTTTAGTAGTTGTATCTCCTCCATCTGTTCCATAAGATTCTGGTGTGTCTGGAGTTCCATCTGCTTTTATTTTTGTTGCTAATCCAACTATTCCTACTCCATTTGCAGTTGCAACAGTTCCAATATTAACCTTTCCTGTACTTGTATTTTCTATTTTACTTCCATTTACTCCTACAGCTCCGCTTCCACCATCAGTTTCTATAAGACCATTATTTTTTATATGTCCATAACTTACATATACTCCTGCTTGATTTCCTCCACTTATTTTTATTTCACCATTATTTGTATATCCAGAGTCTGCATTTTTTCCACTAGTATTAGCAGTCACATTTGACCCAAGCACTAATCCATTACCATCTGTAGAAGTTATTTTAATACCAGAATTAATAGTTATTTTTTCTCTTTCCATTCCAATATCATTAAAGGCGTCTCCCCCTTTGGTGTTTCCATCAGATTTAGCATCTAAATCTACATTTTTATTTATTGCCATTGTTCCACCTTCAAGATAACTATTATACCAATGCCCATTTTCTTCAATAGCTGCAACTTTAGGAATACCTGCTAAATGTGCTAGATATCCTGCTTCTCCATTCCATATTATATTTTGATTTTTAAATACACCTAGATTAATTCCATTTGCTTGTAAACTTATTGTAACATTTCCCATTCCATTGTATTTAGCCGAAGTTCCTACTGTCCCTACATAATCACTAGCCTCTCCAGAAAATACTGCTCCATTATACATTGTTATTGTAGTTGCTCCTGTAAAATTTATCTTTGAAATATCATCAGCAAAAAAAGGAAGTTTCTGATTATGATCCCCTGGTGTAATATCCTTATGTTCAATAATTCCTCCACCAAATTCAACATATCCTCCTTTAAGACTTGCAAGTCCACCACTGACTCCTGTTTTTATCTTATTTCCTGTTCCTCTTAAATAAACTTTGGCATTTGCTCCATTTGCAAAAGCTCCCAATCCATTTATTTCAGCATTTCCTGTAACTGTAATGGTTCCATTTGCAATAGCATATCCTCCAATATTATTATACTTTTTATTTTCAGTAGCTACTCCACCATCTATAGCTTTTATATCTGCATTGATATTTACAGTTCCATTATCTGCATAGCCTATTATAGAGCCATATCCATATCCTTCAGCACCTTTTTTTACAGTGATTAGTCCCCCATCTTTTGCAAAAAATGCTATCCCCTCTTTACTCATCATATTGAGATTTTTGTCCACTATTATTTCAGTAGGTTTTCCTTCTAAACCATTTCCAACTAATGATGTTCCTGCAGCTGTCCATTTTCCTTCTGCAAAGGCAATAATAGTTCCCATTCCTGTATCAGCTTCTGCTGTATTTGTTCCATTTATTCCATCAGAAAAAGAAGTAGTTTTTATTCCTTGTATGTCTATAACAGTTCCATTTTTAGCAAGAAACATAAATCCATTTTTAGAATATTTTCCAAATTTTATATCAAATTTATCCATTATTAAGTTATGAATAGGATCATTTATAAAATATGATTGAGATGCTAATTGAGTAACATCTACTCCATTTCTTTGTCCAGAGATAGCATAGACCCCAACATTTCCATCAACAGTTGCAGCTGTATATCCATCTTTTCCAAGCTGCCCTCCAGTTGTTTGTGTAGCTCCCCCAGATGAGTTTAATTTTGTTCCAATATTAAAATATAGATCAAAATATCCCTGATGAATTCCTACATCATACCCTGATATCTTTTTATTGAAAAAGATTCCAACATTTTCATCTCCATACATCTCCATAGGTGTGTTAGAAGCTAATTTAACATAAGGAATATAAGCATCTACTGATCCTTCTCCCAATGTACCTGCACCTGGTTTTCCAATATATTTAGATTTATCAGGAACCCATGTAAGAAATGAAACTCCTATGTTAGATGCTCCATTAAATACAATCTTTCCTGTATTTTCTATTTTTAATCCACCAGCAAAATTTCTTACTGCATAAACGCTATTTTTCTTAGTATCAATAGTTATATTTGCATTTCCAGCAAATTTTGTAGCAAATTGACTTCCTTCAAAACTTGTATCTTCTTGACCTGGTCTACTTCCTTTCAAATGAAAAACTGTATTTTCATCTCTTAATACATTGATTGTTACATTTTTCATTGTAGTTTGCCCACCTCTAAAAGCTTCAGCATTTATAAAGGCAGCTTTACCATATAAGTTGGCAGTTACATTTTCCAAATGAACGTCAGCAACTAAATGAAATGCTTCTGTTCCTGTAGCATAGGGGCTATATGATATTCCATTAACATCACCTGCTACATAGAAAGTTCCTCCAGTTATCCTATTTCCTGTCCTTCCAGTCCATCTTCCATTATATGAATTAATTATACTTAAGTGTCTTTTATCATAAGTTCTATTTCCATCAAAGTTTGAAGCAGTCTGTCCATTATATGGCTCTTGTGTAGCCCCTGTATATCCTGCTGTATTAGCTATTGTTCCATCAGTTTTAACTCCTGACCAAAATGTTCCCCCTGTAACATTAATATTATCTCCTAATGAGTACTCACTGGAACCTGATGAATTAGTGTTAGCTACTGGATTATTACCACTCATCCATGCCCATGAAAAATCTGAAAATGGACTTGCATCTGGGTCTACTATATTTAAAACTCTGTCTGGTTCTTTAGGAGTTGGAGAAGTTATAGAACCAGGTGTTTTTACATTTAATGATATATTAACAGTTACTGGGCTTATATTTATTGTTGGTGCTGTTGGTGCTATCATTGTTGGTACTGTTACTGTTATCTTATCAACAGCCCCTGGGGTTGCAACAGATACATTCACTCCATTTGGTGTTGATGGTATTGAAACTACAGGTGCTGTAATGGTTGCTATTGTTGGTATTGTTGGTCTTACTGTTCCTGGCAACACTCCTAAATTTACTACAGGTACAGATACATTTACTGACACATTTGGATTAATAGTTGGTAATACTGGGGCAATAGGTTTTATATTGGCTCCCACTTCTATTGTCTCTCTAAAGACTTCATTATTAATTGCCACTCCATTTCCAGCTATCACTTTATCTTTTGATTCCAGTAAACTGCCGCCATTTGATGTTCCATAATATTTATTAACTGCATCAATAGTTTTTGCAAACTCCTTATCTGTTACATCTTTCATCTTTCCATTATCTAAATATTGATAACTGAAAAAAACTTGTGTACTTGGCATCAAAGGCTTAGAGTAAAAATCTCCCTTTCTTACAAGTTCCACAAAGTCCGAATTATATTCTTTTATTAATCTTTCATTTTCTGCTATTTTTCTTTTTATTTCTTCGCGCTCTGTCTGAATTCTAGTTAAAAGCTCATTTTTAGTTTCCTGTATCTCCTCTGCTGTTATTCCTGCACCTAAAGATATTCCTCCTGTTATCATGAAAGCTATTAAAAGTGATAAAGAATAACTTACTTTTTTCTTTAAAAATCTCTTCAAAGATTTTTCAATATCAATTTTTTTCATGTATCTTCCCCCTTAGTTTCCTGCTCTTACTTTCTGTTCCATTCTATCTAGTCTACTCAAGTATTCATTAAGTTTCTCATTTTCAAGTAATAAAAGTTCAATTTCATTATTATTAGTTTTGAACTTATCATATACTTCATCAAATTTCTGACTTAAAAATACTCTGTTTTCATCTGTTTCCATTCCCAAAACTTCTTCAAGCTTTATAATTTCTTCCTCTTCCATTTTCAAAAAAGCCATTCTTTCCCTTCCTATTTTAAAGGCTTCTCCTGCTGCTACTATTCTTGCTTCAGGATTATTTTCACTTCTGAATACTTTTTCCTCAAGGGATTCATTCATATCCCTTCTGATATCTTCAATTATTTTCTTTCCTTTTTTCTCCTCTGCCTTTTCAGCAGCTATTCTGGCTTTTTCCTCTGCTGCTTTGATTTTTTCTGCTTCTTTAGCAGTTCTTTCCTTTTCTTTTTCTTCCATACGAATTTCTTTTCTTATTTGCTTAAGGACTTTCATTCCTTCTTTTTCACTTATTTCCTGTGAATAAAGGGCTGTAGTTAAACAAAATAAAAAAATAAATTTCATAATATTTTTTTTCATTAATATTAGTTAACCTCCTTACTAAAATTATAAAAAATATAAACAAACACCTATAATATGTTTTTTTAAATAAAAATATTAAATTTAATTTTAAAAATAGATATAATTATACAATAATGTTTATATAGGTACAATATTTGTTTTTATTTCTTATATATACAATTAAAATTATATCACAACATTTTGTGACACACAATAAAAAAAGGATTACTAATCTATTTTTAAAACTTATTCCTTTTATTTGTAAAATTTAAATGTTATTTTTTTTAGTATTATAGAATATAATTAATAATATATAAAAAATTATTTTATTATATACTAATATCATAATTTCCAAACAACTATATTATATTCTCCAAAACTTAAATAATTTCAAATAATATATAAATATAAGCCTTTTAATTATTTAATATAATTTTATTAAAATTCAACAATAAATTTTTATAAATTTTTCTATCCTTTACATTTTTAGTAAAATTTCATACTAATTAATTCTAATTAAAGATGATTTTATTTTCAAAGTATAGCCTTTCAGTTTTTATACAATAAAAAATCCTCATATAAAATGAGGACTACTTATTTCAATCATTTGTTTTTTATACTTTTAAAAAAAGATATAAATTTTTTTACTTCTTCATTTCTTTAAAAAACTTATAGAATATAAATTGAAAATTTTATTTTCATTTTTATTCTTAAATGAAGATTAAACAGTATTTTTTAAATTTTGTATTCCTGTAACTTTTTTAATATATTCATTGTAAAATCAAAAGAATTTAATTCTGACAAATTTATTAAATATTTCTTAAAATCTGTATCCTATTCCAACAGTTACGTTAATATTTCTATTGTAATCTTTAGCGAACTCTAAACTTACTCCTGCTGTATATATTAATCCATTTGTTTTTTCATACTCAATATTTAATGATACTTTTCCTGATGTTTTAGGAAGTTCTGTTCCTTGAATATCAAACTTCTTTCCATCTTTTTCTTTTCCTAGTATATAACCATTTAATTCTTTTGATTTATCTCCAATTGTATTTATCACTCCTAAAGATAGAATATTTTTTAACTTTCCATTATCTAGATATGAACTCTTTATAAAATCTACTCCAACTTCTACATCTGCTGTATTGCTATTTATTTTATCTGTTCTCATAGAAATCTGTCCTGGTGTGTATCCTTCATTTACTTTATCTTGTTCTATATAGTAATAGCTTAATCTTACTTTTGGCTCAACTGTCCAATCCTGTTCAGCACTATAAATATATTTAGCTTCCATAAAAGCATTTAATGAATTTATATCATACTTATCTCCTGTTGAGAATGAATCATATCTATTTGATACCTTTCTATCTGCATCTGCTGATGTATATTGATATCCAACTCCTCCCATAAATTTAAAGCTATTAATATCTGTTTTAGTAAATGCTCCTAAATATAAAGAATTACCTTTTATTTTACTTGAACCTTTAAAATTAATGTCTTGGTTATTTCCACCTAAAACAAACCCTACAGATGTTTTATCACTTAACCCATATTCAAAAGTTGCTAATCCTCCAACTGTATTTGTTGTTGTCTTGTAATTTCTATGTCCAGTATCAAAACCATAATAGTTCTTTCCATAAGCTCCATTATCACTTTTAACTCCAGTATAAATAGCCTTACCTTGAACTATTATTTCATCTTTTTTTGGTTTAATTGTTAAGTATGACATATTATCTTCAAATAGCTTTATACTGTCTCTTGATGACTTAACTGTATATGTATATGGATTATTTGCATACATTTGATCAAGTATTGTTAATAATCCACCCAATGATTCACTATATGTTTTATCTTCTAATAGTGTTGTATTTGCAAGTTTTCCAATTTCTTCTGCACTTACTATTGATTGATATATTTTATTTAACTTTTCATATAATAAAGAATCAATAGTAATTGGTGGTTGTGGATTTATTGGCGGAGTTGGAATTGATGGGGCTAATGGTATTGATTCTAAAATTGTTATATTTATATCTTTTCCATCTGCTGATAGTTTTCCATCTAAAACTAATGAATTAGTTTTTATATGATCTGTATCTTTCCACCAACTATCATCTGTGTTAGGAGTTATTGTAGTTCTTCCCATTGATATTATAGCTCCCTCTCCTAAACCATTTAATCCTATTACCAAGTTCCCACCATTACTTGTTAACATTCCATTATTTCCATACAAAGCATGTCCTGTAACTTTTCCATTTGATGTAATAGTAGGGTCAACTCTTAATACTAAATTTCCACTTTCTAAAGTTATATCATTAACTCCTGTTATTTTAACTGTTTCAAATAAAGTAATATTACCATTTGTATTTATATTTTCAAAATTACTTATATTGTGCAAGATATTTAAATTAGGCATCGTTTTTCCAGCAGCCATTTCTCCTAAATTCAAAATGTCATTTCCTGACCCACCATCTAGTTCTCCATTTATTTGAACTGTATTAGCAATAGATAGAGTATCATTTCCATCACCTAAATTTATGGCTCCATTTATTATTGATGTCCCCAAAATACTTGCTACATTATCTCCTATACTACCTTTGATAATTGCAATATCATTTTTTAATTCTCCACCATTAAAAATAGTATTTGTTGCTGTTAATTGTGCGTTATCTTCCAAATACACTGCTGTATTATATCCATTGACAATACTTTCAGATATTGAAGTTCCCGCTTGAACAACTAAAGCTCCTTTGTTTATTCCTGCACCATTTATTATATTATTTTCATAGTTTGTTCCATTTGCTGAAACATAGCTATCCTTTGCATCAGAGTCATTAGAAGTTTCATATCCATTTTCATCATATCTCTGACTATTTATTACTACTTTTTTATTTCCATCTTCTAATGTTATTTCTCCACCTGTACCATTTACAATATCAGTTATATTTCCATTAGAATTATACCTTATTATTATACCACTACTAAGAATATAAGGAGCATTTATATATAAATTTTCTCCAGCTAAAATTCCATTATTTGTTAAAGGGATATTACTAACTGAAGTAGAAATTAGACGCTTGCCTTTTATGATTCCATTATTAAGAATTTTATTTATATTTCTTACCCCAGCTATTCCAACATTTTCTCCCGAAATAATTCCATCATTTTGAATATCATCAAGATTGTCAGCCAAAATTGCATAACCAGCAGAGGCTGAATTATTATTGTCTCCTAATCCACCCACTATAAGACCTTTGTTAATTATTTTTCCAATATAGTCATTTTCATTTTGAGCATCAGCTTCAATTGCATTTCTATTTCCAAAAATAACACCATAATTTAAAATACTACCTATTCTAGCTACAGAGTTAGAATTTGAAAATGCTTTACTATAAATTCCTCTTCCAGAAAAAACACTACTTTGAGCTGAAATTCCAGAAATAATTCCATTATTATAAATATCCCCAATATTACT
Organism: Fusobacterium varium; assembly: GCA_002356455.1. Lineage (NCBI taxonomy): Bacteria > Fusobacteriati > Fusobacteriota > Fusobacteriia > Fusobacteriales > Fusobacteriaceae > Fusobacterium > Fusobacterium varium. The sequence continues at coordinate 1,274,456 of AP017968.1, read as the reverse complement.
ACTTCCGAATCGACTGATAATACCATTTCCTGAACCACTTGAATTTCCTGTAGAAACCCCAGAAATAATTCCATTATTCTTAATATCTCCTATGGTACTTGTTAGTGGATTAGCTAAACTAGCTCCTACATAAATACCATTTCCTGACTCATTTGAATTTCCTGTAGAAACTCCAGAAATAATTCCGCTATTTACAGTAGTTCCCAATTTAGTTTTTCCTGTATAATTATACAATTCAATTAAAATACCATTTCCTGAATATTTAGAGTTTCCTGTTGAAGTTACTGAAACAATCCCACTATTTTTAATAGATTCAATAATTGGACTATAACTAGAAGATCTCTTAGATATTCCAACCCCTTCTTCTCCTATTGAAAAAATTGTTCCTTTATTATCTATATTTATTTCTTCTTGAGTTATCTTTACTCCATTATTTACTATTATCTCATTCTTTATATTTTCCTCTCCATATCCTATTTTACCAGTTATTAAAAATAGAACTAGAATTGAGATTGTTATATTTCTTCGTTTTTTTAATTTCCCTTTTATAAGTTTAATATCTTTCATGATTCCTCCGTGTATAAAAATTAAGTTAATATATTTTACCAATTTCTTTATTACACAATTTTCAGATAAATATTTGTAATTTTTCATTTTTCAAAAATTTCTTTATTTATTTGTTTAAAATTTTTTCTATGTATTTTTAAATTAAAATAAAAAAATAAATTCTTTCATTATTGTTTAACCTCCTTACAATTATCAAAATACGAGCATTAACAATCATTTTTATTTCACTTATTAATTACACTTATTTCAAATTGTTTCTTAAATATAAATAATATATCACATTATTAGTTTGTTTTTTAAAATTATCGCTAAGATTATATCATAAATATTATATACATACAAATAAAAAATAAATATATGTATATAAATTATAATTTTATTTTTATTTATTAAAACATAATAACTACTATTTTTTTATTTTATGATTTTTGGCTATATAACCTATTTTTTCAAGTAAATATATCATAATAATTTATTTTTTATTTTTATATAACAAAATAAATCATTAAATATCTATGATTATATTAATTATTATAAAAATATTTTTTCTATTCCTTAATATTTTTTGAAATTTAACAAATATATTGTAGCTCATATTCAGTTAACTTCCAAAAATAAAAAGAGGATCATTTTACAAATCCTCTTTTTTGTTTATTAAGCTGAATATTCATTTTTCATCAAGCCAGTTCTTACTTTTATCTTTATCTCTGCAATTTTTTTATTTAATTTTCAATCTCATTCCAATTTTCATTATTAGAATTTATAATTTTATTTATTTCAAATTTTTTTCATCATTCTGTAATTATTACTATTTTTTGCTGTAGTGAAGTCAACCTCATATTATCTCTATCTGGATTCATATGAAAGTTATAAGAAAAACAATAACTACTTCTATGTATGTGTTCCATAATTGTTATATATCCTCCTCAAGCAAAAAAAACTGAAGTAGCTAAAATTCCTAATAATAAATATTTTTTCATATTAAAAAAATATGTCCACAAAAGATCAATCTATAAAACCACTCCTATTTTTAATTATTACATTATAGTTAAAAATTTTCTTTCTAAAACTTCATTCTTTTTTGTTTCTTGCTCTTTATTTTTTAGATGCTTATTTTTTTCTCTAAAATCTTTCAGCATTTTTTCTTTTCCTGATTATATCTATCAAAGTTTTTTCTCTTGTCTTTTTTCATGTTAACATATATATTTTCTTTTAATTTTTTTTACTGAATACACTATATAACCTTGTGTAGAAAATTATAAATACTTATCTTTAAATTATATTAAACTTTTATTAAAAATTTTTTTAAAAGTATTTTAATTTCTATATTTAATTTAAATTACTTTATCAATTCTTTATATTTTTAATTTTTATAAAAAAATTTATTCCATATAAAAATTTATTTTAGCCTTTTTAAAAATATAATATAAAAGTTTATTACTTTTTATAAAAACTAATAATTATCTTTAATTTTTACAAAAAAATATTTCTTGCCTTTATACAATTATATATACATGTTTTAATTGTTTGTCAATCATTTTAATTTATATATATTTTTTTTATTTGTTTGTATATATAAATATGTTATAATTCGAATATATGATGTTTTATACAAACTAATTAAATTAACATTTTTTACAACAATTATCTTTTATAAATCTATGTTTTAAAATATTTGTTTGTCAACAAGAAAAAAAGGAGGGGATTTTATTATTAGATTTATAGAATCATAATGTTAAAAAATGAAGTTTATTATTTAAGGAGGAAGGAAATATGAAAAAACTTTTGGGGATATTTCTTTTACTATCTTGTTTAACAACAGCTCTTTATTCACAGGAAGTAAGTGAAAAAGAGGGAAGAAAAGTTCTTGAACAGATAAGAAGAGAGATACAGGCTGAAGAAAAAGCTAAACAGAAAGCTATCGAAGATGCTGAAAAAGCTAAAGAAGCTGAAGAAAAAGCAAGAATTGCTGCTGAAAAGGCAGAGGAGAAAAAAGGAAAGAAAATAATTGAAGACATCAGAAGGGATATGAATGAATCTCTTGAGGAAAAAGTATTCAGAAGTGAAAATACTCCTGAAGGAAGAATTGCAGCAGCAGGAGCAGCTTTTGAAATAGGAAGGGAAAGAATGGCTTTCCTGAAAATAGAAGAGGAAGAAATTATGAAACTTGAAGAAGTTTTGGGGATGGAAACAGATGAAAACAGAGTATTTTTAAGTCAGAAATTTGATGAAGTATATGACAAGTTCAAAACTAATAATAATGAAATTGAACTTTTATTACTTGAAAATGAAAAGCTTAATGAATACTTGAGCAGATTAGATAAGATGGAACAGAAAGTAAGAGCAGGAAATTAAATAGGGGGAAGATTTTATGAGAAAAAATGACATTGAAAAATCTTTAAAGAGATTTTTGAAGAGAAAAGTCAGTTATTCTCTTTCGCTTTTGATAGCCTTCATGATAACAGGAGGAATATCTTTAGGTGCAGGAATAACAGCAGAGGAAATACAGGAAACTAAAAGCGATCTTTTAACTAGAATTCAGACAGAGCGCGAAGAAATAAGAAGAAAAATAGAAGAAAATGAAAGATTGATAAAAGAATACAACTCAGATTTTGTGGAACTTATAAGAAAGGGAGATTTTTACTCTAAGCCAACATTCAATAGTACACAAGTATTTTTTTCATATCAGCATTTAGATAATGGAACTATGAAAAATAAAACTATAAGCGAATTTTCAGAAACAATTGATGCAATAAACAAGCATTATGGAACAAAGAGTGGAAGAAGTCTGCTTAAATCAAGCGGCAATATTGGTGTTGACAAAATACTTGAAGGAAATGGAGTAGCAGTAGATAATGAAGTATTCAGAGAAGAAATTGAAGTAGGAGCAAATATAAAACCGATATAGCCAGATTTACCAGTAGTAAATCCAAATATATCAGTGACAGTATCAGCACCTACAGTTAATTTAGGAGCACTTCCGGGAACAGTAACACCAACAATAGTTGGAATCCCCACAATAACAGCTCCTGTTGTAGTAACTCCAACAGCTCCAGCAGGTGTATCAGTAACAGTAACGACACCTAGTGCAGTAGAAAAAATAACAGTAACAGCACCAGTGGTATCAGTACCAACAGCTCCAAGTGACAAAAATATAACTGTAAACGCTCCAGCTACACCAGCTGGATTCGAACCAACTACAGTAACAGCACCAACAGCTCCAGAAACTCCAACTGTGATAATGCCTAATATTCCTGATATGAGTATAGGAGCAAACACAACTGGAACTGGAGATAATGCATGGTATTGGAAAGCTAATGGAGATTTAGGACCAATCAATCAAATTAACCTGACAGGAGGAACATTTTCTGCAAGAAGTGCTTCTTCTATAGATAGTATTTATATCACTAATTATACAGGAGCACCAACAACTACTAATGGAACAGCAAACTACGCTTCAAGTGAAGGAAGTACGGCAGATGTAAATAATGGAACAGCAACTTCAAGTGTAGGATTCTATAAATGGTGTGGAGCACCTATTATAAGAATGGGCAGTGCTGTCACTATAAACTGGGAAGGAGCTGGTACAAACAGAAGAGCTTTATTAAAAAATGACGTTCATGGAAATCAGGCAACAGTATTGAGTACTTTACTGTCAGGAACTTCGGCAGAAACAATAACATCTGCAGAATATAATTATATTGCAAGTAAAATTTATCCATACCATAACCATACTAATACAGGCAACACTGATGGTAATGGTTCTCTTACAGCAACTAGAATCATGTATGGAGCTAATTATGGAACATGGAATTTGTCAGGAGATTATATCAATGGTTATGAAGCTGATGGACATAATGACTCTTCTACTAATCGTGCTACAGTTTTTCATAACTATGGAACAATTCAAACATTAGCTAATAGCTCGAGAATTGCTTTACTAGCTTATGGAGCTGAAAATAGTGGTTATCGTACATTTACAAGTGTAAATTCGGGAACTATGACTATCAATGGAAAAACAAGTGCTATATTTGCTCCTAACAGATCAGGAACAAATCATGAAATAAACTTTTTGAATTATGGAAAGTTAGTAATTAATGGTGGAAATAATGTAGGATTATATATTAGTGGATCTTCTGATGGTGGTTCAACTTTATTTATGGACAAACCTTTGGAAATATATGGTGATAATAATATAGGAGCTTATTTTCTTACAGCTGGATTTAATCTTAATGGAACTAATAGTGATTTAAAAATCAATATTGGAGTAAATGATGCAAATGTTACAAATATTGCTCAAAGTACATTAGGGACAGGAAATGATACTGTATCTGGGCAAAATCCTACTTTAATAGAAGGAAATGTTGGAATTTCTTCTAAATTTGCAAAATCATTAAAAAATCATGAAATAAAAATAGGAACACAAACTAAATCTAATATTGGATTTTATGGTGGACACACAACTGGAACTTTTTCTCTTGGAACAGGAAATATTACAATATATGGTGGACAGAGCAACATAGGAATATATACTGATAAGGGAGATGTAACATCGTCTGGAGATATAACATTGTCAGGTGGTGTAGGTAATATGGCTGTTTATTCTACAGCAGCTGGAAAAACTATTCAAGTAAATAAAATAAATACCACAAATATAGAAGATTCAGTAGTTGTATATGGTGCTAATGGAGCTAAAATTACAGCAAATGAATTAAATGTAGTTTCAAAAGTAGGAGCTAATCCTACAATTGCAAATAAAAAAGATACTGGAGCTGCTTTTGCTTCAGGTGCTAATACTGTTATCACTTTTAACAGAGCAACAACTCCTGCAGCTGCTAATATAGACATAACTGGATCAAAATTAGATGATGCAGACAGATATGTTGGATTTGGTGTTATGGCAACAGGCGGTGGAGTTGTCAATGCTAAAAATAACTATATAAAAGTGACTAATGGTTCAACAGCAGCAGCATCTATTGGTACAAATTCTAATGTAGACCTTTCAGGAGGAACTGTAGAATTTGATGGTTCAGGATATGCTGTCTATTCAGATGGAGTAGGAAAAATAAATTTAAGTAATTCTAAAATGATACTTAAAGGAAAAGCAACTGCATTTGATGTAGATATGCTGGCAGGAACACCACCTGTAACATTAGATGCAAACTCAAGAATCCATGTAGATTCTAATGATGTTGTTGTATTTAATCTAAAAAATGCAACTGGACTAAGTACAAACGGATTGGAAGCCAGTATAACTACAGCACTGGGAACAGCTCTTGGAGGAGCAAATCTTTCAAACCTCATAGTTGCTGGTGGAGGTATTGACAAATATAAAATAGCAGCTGTTGATGGAGGAACGATTGCTATTGGAAATCTGGATAAAACAGGAACAGGTGCATTGAGTGATACTCAGGCACAGAAAGATGGAAACTTTTACTACAACAGATTCCTAGGACAAAGACTTGTTGCAACAGCTACAAACAGTACAGTTTCGGCAGTTCTTAATGATACACAGGCTTTAAAATTTAATAATCAGGTAGTTGGATTGGAAATGAACTCAAGTAAATCAGCTGTTTCTAATAATGAGGCTGGAATAAATTTAGTTGGTTCAACTATTACTGCTGACAGAGATGGCAGTGGATTAGGAGCAATAGGAGCTTTTATAAACTATGGAGTTGTAACAGTAGATGGAACAAGTTCAATAAAAGTTGAAAAAGAAAGTAATACTGCAAATAATCAAGCAGTAGGAGTTTATGCAGTAAATGGAAGTACAGTATCGAATGCTGGAGATATAAAAGTTGGTGGAGATTTATCTATAGGTATTTTAGGAATGGCATACAGAGAAGATTCTTCAAATACACCAATTGTTGATGAATTTGGTTCATTAGCAGCAGGTCAGGGAAAAGCTGATATTACTAATACTAATAAAATAACTCTTGATGGTACAGGAGCTGTAGGTATTTATGCATATAACAACAATGCTTTAGGAACAGAAGCTGATGTCACTGTAACAAATACAGCAGCTGGAGAAATAAAAGTTGGACATTCCAGTGGAGCTAATGCTGCTATTGGTATCTATGGGGATAAAGCTACTATTTCTAATCAGGGAAAAGTATCTGTAGGTGATGGCGGAGTTGCCATCTATGCTAAAAATGGAACTAAAGTTACAAATCTTGGAACTCTTGACCTTGGAGCAGATGCTATTGGAGTTATGCTTGATGAAACATCAGATCTTACAGCAACTGCTGTTACTGTAACTTCAAATAATACTGGAACTCTTGGAAAAACAGTAATCTTCTTTAAAGGAAGTGGAACAGGAACTAGAAATATCAATACAACTGTAAATGCTTCTGCTTTAGATAAAGGAACTGCTGTATACGCTGAAGATATCAGTATTGTTTCATCAGGAGCTTTAAATATTGGAACTTCTGGAATTGGAATATATGTTAAAGGAAGTACTGCTAATACTGGTACTAATAAAGGAACTATAACTTTAGGAACTGGTAAAACAGGTGCTGTTGGAATGTATACGAAAACTGCTAATATCCTTAATGATACTGGAACAGGAGTAATTGATGTCAATGATTCTACACAGATAGGTATGTATGCAGAAGGAACTAATGTTAAAGCAATAAACAAAGGAACAATTAATCTAAATGTAGATGGTACTACAGGAATATATGTTAAATCTGGCGCTGTAACTGAACTTGATATTGGAAACACTATAGTATTCAATGGTAAATCAAGTGTGGGAGTTTTTGCAGAAAATTCATCTGTTGATTTCAAAGATAGTCTTACTCTTTCAAGTACAAATGAAAATAAGAATATTTATGTTTATGGTAAAGGGGCCACTGTAGGAATAGATTTAGGTAAAATAGTAACTGTAGATGGGGTGGCAGCAGCAGTAACTCCTGGAAATAAAACAGTAGGAATCTATCTTGAAAATGCTGGTACTGCAAGTATATTTAATGGAACTACAGGACAGCTTGCTGTTATAAAGGAAGCAGTGGGGATTTACTCTAAAGGAAATAATACTTTAAATGTTAATGTTACAGCAACTGGAGATAAAACAACAGGAGTATTCATAGATGGAGCATCAACTATATCTGGAACTGTGACTGCAAAAGGAACTTCTTCAGCAGGAGCAGTTGGAGTATATGGAAGTGGCGGAATTGTAACTATAGATGCAGGCGGTCTTGCTCTTAATACAGATACAGGAAGAGGAACAGGAATGTATCTTACTGATGGTGCCTCTGCAGCTGGGGGAACAATAACTGTAAATAACACAGCAGCTGGAACTAAAAATATAGGAGTTTACTACAGTAAGGGAACTGCATCAGGTACTGTAACAAATAGTTCAGCTATTTCTCTTATTGGAAGTGAAAGTATAGGAATATATGCCGCTGATGGAATAACTTTAGTAAACAGTGCCAACATAACATCAACACTTGGACAAAGTGACAGTATAGCTTCATATGTGGGAGGAGGTTCTCAGCTGACTTCAACAGGAACTATTACAATGAATGACAATGACAGTATAGGAATATATGCAGAAGAAGGTAAGGGAATCAACTCAGGAACTATTCTGATGAATGGAACACCAAGTGTGCCAACTAAATCAGTTGTAGGTATGGTTGCTGAAGCTAAAGCAGGAAAAACTGCTGCTGCAGAAAATGCTGCTGGTGGAACTATATCAGCAGGTGCTAATCTTGGAATGTATATAGGAGGAGCTGGAATAAGCTCTGGTACAAATGCTGGAACAATAACAACTACTACTGGAACAGGGGTATATATAGATGGTGCTGCAAACAGTTTCAATGGAACTGGAGGAACTATTAATTCAAATGCAGTTGGAATATACCTTAAAAATACTGGAGCAAATAAAGTAACAGCAGGAACTTTAAATATAGCTTCAGGAGGAGTTGGAGTATTTGGTGAAAATGCAGATATTGATTTTGCAGTAAATGTTGCTGGAACTGGAGCTGTTGGAGTTGCAGCTAAGGGAACTTCAGTAATTTCTGGAAATATAGCAACAGGACAGGATTCTGTTGGAGTTTATGTTCTTGACAATAGTGTTTCATTCAATGGGGCTAATATAACAACAGGTACAAATTCTGTAAATAGTTCAATAGGAATTCTTTTAAACAGCGCAGTAGGAACATATACAATGAGTAATGTAACTGTAAGCGCTCAAAATGGAGTAGGAATCTATTTAGATGGAACTACACCAGGAATAAATCTTACTCATAGTGGAACTGTAAATACAGTTGGAGGAATAGGTATCTATGTAGACAATGGAACTACTCTTACAACAGGTACAAGTGTACTTAATATAAATGGCGGTACAGGAGTGTATGTAGCTGGAGGAACTGCTAATCTTGGAACAGGTGGAAGTCTGACATTTAACTTCCTGTCTGGAGGTGGAATAGGAGTTTTCAATAATGGTGGTACAATGAATCTTGGAGCAAATATAAATGTAACAGGATCAGGTTCACTGGCAGCTACAACAAATGGAAGTCTAAGTTCTTCTGGAAACCTAAGTATAGGAGAAGGCGCAACAGGACTTATGGGGTTATATGATGCTGGTCTTACTGCAGCGCACAGTGTAAATAATGCTGGAACAATAACAGCTGCATCAGGAGGAATAGGCCTTGCAGCAGTAAAAGGAACAACTAATCCTACATTCCCAGTAACAATAAATAGTACTGGAACTATCAATGCATCTGGTGTATCAACTGCAAATACACCATCAATAGGAATCTACACAGATATTGCAGATGTTGTAAATACAGGAAATATTAATGTAGGAAGCAAAGGAATAGGAATATACTCAGCTAATAATGGAATACTTACTTCTGTACAAAATAATAATATGACTATGACAGGAACAGAGGGAATAGGTGTATATATTAAAGGAGCAACAAGTGGACTTACTGCAAATAATATAGCTTCAACAGGTTCAAGAAATACAGGGGTAGTTCTTGAGGGAGTAGCAGGAACTGTTAATGTGGGAACAATTGCTTTAGGGAATGAAAGTGTAGGAGTATTTGTAACAGGAACTGCAGCTTCAACAATAGATGGAACAATAACAACAGGTAATGGAAGTTCATCTAAGAGTGCAATAGGAGTTGTAGCTGAAAATGGAGCTAATATGACTCTTGCAGGAACAGCCACAATATCAACAGGAGCTAATGGTATAGGAGTATATGCTCAAGGAGCAGGAACAACAGTAACAGTTTCAAATACAGCTAATATTACAGTTGGGACAGAGGGAATATATATGTATTCTAACAATGCTGCATTGAATTTTAGTGGAAATATCACAGCTAATGATCAAATAGGAATAGTAGCTGATGGTGGAACTATTAATGCTATAGGAGCATCAACTATAACAGTTCAAAATGGTGGAATAGGAGCATATGTAAAAGGAGCTGCTCCAGCATTTGGAACAACAACAATAGCAGTACAGGCAGGAACATCATCTAAATATTCTATGGGAGTTTACTATGATGGAGTGGCAGCACTCGGAACTGCTCCAGTAATAACTCAGACAGGAAGCTATACTATTGGTATGGTATTAAACAATTCAACAGGAACTACAGCTGGAGGAATTTCTATTGGAAGTTCTACTGAAAATAACCAGGTAGGAATAATGGCAAAAGGAAATTCTAATTTAACTGTAGCAGGTACTGTGTCTATAAGCGGAGGAGATAACAATATTGGTGTATATGGGGAAGACAGTATAGTTACAATAAATGGAAATGTAGCAGTTGGAGATTCTTCATCATGTGTAAATAAGTCAACATCATCAATAGGAGTTTCTTTAAATGGAGGCTCATATGTAGGAACTGGAAATATTACAGCAGGAGATTACAGTATAGGTGTCTTTGGAAAGGGAATGACGGCTGGAAGTGTAATTAAACAGGGAACTGGAACTCAAACAATGACTGTTGGAAAAGATGGTCTTGGAATCTATGGTGAAGGAACTGGAGGAACAATAACTGCTGATATGTCAAACATCATAGTGGGAACAGACAATGCAATAGGAGTATATGCTAAAGGAATGGACTCAATAGTAACAGGAAACATGGGTATTGGCGCTAATACAAGTATAGGTATTGTGAGTGAAGGTGATGGAAATGTGACATATACAGGAGCCATGACAATAGATAATAAAGTTTCTGCAGCATCAGTAGGAATCTACAAAATCCTTGGTAATGGAATAATAACAACATCATCTGGAAATTGGAATATTGGTGATAGTGGATATGGAATTTACCTGCAGCAGGCTATAATTACTAGAAATGCAGCTGGAGATATAGTTTCATCAACTATGACTTCTAATTCTGCTGCAGTTATCAACAATGCTGATATGACACTGGGAACATCATCAGTAGGAATCTATTCAAATGGAGCAAATACAGTAACAAATACTGGAAATATAATTGTAGGAGCTACTGACTTAGGTCCATCATTAAATCACAATAAAGCTGATGAGCATTTAAATTCTATAGGAATGTATTTGCTGGGAGGAACAACAGCAACAAGTTCTGGAACAATAACAGTAAATCATGATCACTCAGTAGGAGTATATGGAGAAGGAACAGGAACTAGATTTACAAATACTGGAACAATAAATATAGATAATGGAGCAGTGGGAATACTTGTAAGAGATGGAGCAGTAGCTGTCAATGCAGCAGGAGCTAACATTAATCTTGGAGGAACTCTTGCTACATGTGGAGCAACAACAGTAGGTATGGCAGCTTATTCAGGAGCAAGAATAGAAAATGCTGGAACAATAACTGTCAATGAAGGTGTTGGAATGCTTATAGGAGTAGGATCAACATTTACAAATACAGGAACAATATTTGTAAATAATGGAATAGGTATTGAAGGACCAGGAGGAGTTGTAAATACAGGAAATATAGTTGTAACAGGTACTGGAACTGCTGTAGGAGCAACAGGACTTGCAACAGCACAAGTAGGAGCTGTAGAAATCAAACCAGATGGTACTATTAAAATCAATGGAAACTATACTTCAATTGGAGGAACACTTACAACAGCTGGAGCAATAATAGTGGATGGAGCATATGTAGATGTAACAACTGGAACACCGCTATTTAATGCGCATAGTGTGAGCGGAGAAGTAAAACTGCTGTCTAATTTTGCATCAACAGGAAATGGTATCTCTTATGAGATAGATGGCTTTGTAAATACAGCAATGGGAACAATAACAGGAACTAAACTTACTCCTGTTACATCACCTTTATTTATTGCAAAAGTTACAAATACAGGAAGTCTGGTAATAGCTAAAAGACCATATGCTGATTTAACAATAGGAGAACAGTTTGAGGCTATGGACAAAGGGCTGGATAATATATTAAAGAACAGTGGTGGTTATGGTAAAGATGCAGATATATTAAAAGGGTTGAATGAATATTTAGATGGACTGCCAGCAGATCAGTTTGAAAGCGAAACTTCAAAAAAACTGGCAGAATTCAGAGGGGATATTTATGCAACTATTCAGGGAAGAATGCAGGATATCAACCAGGCATTTACTAACTCTTTCTATGAACTTGAATCATCATACAATCTGACTAAAGACAGCAGTAAATACAGTGTTATCTATACTGATGGAAAATACAAGGATAATACTTTAGGAATAGATGACTATGATTACAAGGTAATGGGACTTTTGTATATGAAAGAAAAAGAAGGGGCAGAATATGGAACTAAATATGGATATACATTAGGATTTGCCGGATCGAAGTTTGACTTTGATGATGGCGGTTCAAAAGAGGATGTATACTCATTAAGAGTTGGAGTACACAGAGTTAAGAGATTAAGCGATGAAAACAAACTTTCTTGGCTGACTAGACTGGATTTAGGATACAACAGACATATAGCTAAGAGAAAACTTAATCTTCAGGAAACATATGAAAATAAGGGAGAGTATAATACTTACTCTGTAAGTTTGGACAACAGACTTATAAAAACACTTTATACAGATTTATCAAGAGAATTGGATGTATATGGAATCCTAGATCTTGAGTATGGAAAAATAGATGACTTTAAAGAGAGCGCTGGAAGCAAAGGTGGACTTGAAGTACAGATTAAGGATAATGACTATTTCAGTGCACAGGTAGGAGCAGGAGTAAAAGCATCACAAAGAATCTATGCAGGAAATGATATATCTGTAAAAGCAACAGCAGATGCAAAATATCTGTATGAGCTTGGAGAAAATTATGACAGAAATAAGGCAAGGCTTAAAAATGGAGATGAAGGATATTACAGTTTAATCAAACCAGAAGAAAGAGAAGGAAAAGTAGTAGGAACAATAGGACTTACAGTAGAAAAAGCAAACCATATGGGTGTGACATTTGAAGTGTCAGCAGCAGATGAAAGCCATAAAAAGGATACAAGTATAAAATATGCAGTTAAATTTAACTATAAGTTCTAACTTAAATTTTTAATAACTGTCCTCTTTAAAAAGAGGACAGTTATATATATTACAATTATATATATTAAAGGAGCGATATGGAAAAAAAGAAAAGAGGTCGCCCTTTAGGAAGCGGAGTAAAGAATTACTGCGCTCTTGGGTGTCGATTTACTGAAAAAGAATATTTATTAATTCAAGAAAGTTTAAAAAAATTAAAAGAAGAATACGGATCAAATAATAAAATAATTTTAAATCTTTTTAAAAAATATGGAAGTATTCTTAAAAATAAAGAAATATATACTATTTTGGAGGAAAAATATAATGATAAAATTAACAAAAACGGAATTGGAACTATTGAAAGATAATAAAGATGGAATAGCACAATTATTGGTAAGAAAAGCGATTCTTGCAGAGATGGAAAAGAAAAAATATACAGAAGAAGAAAAAAAGTATCTTGAGGAAATGAAACTTAATATGGAGATAGAATTCTATCTTAATTCAATAGCACAGAAAACAGTTCAAATATTTGATTATGAACTGTTAGAAGTATATAAAAGTAATGCTGAACTACTAAAAGATAAAAATACAGTGGAAGTGTATCCGCAGCTTCAACAGGCTTTATTCAACCAAAAGCTGGGTGAAGAAAAAGTAAAAGTAATAAATGAACTGGTAGAAAAATATAAAATAAATGATGTATTAAAAGAGTATATAAAGGTAGAGGAACCAAAGGAAAAAGAAGAGAAAAGCAAATAAAAAATGAGGGGGAAAGAAAATGAAAAAAATATTAATAGGATGTATTTTAGCATTATCAGCAGTATCATATTCAGCAACAGATGTAATGTCAACACTTGAACAGCTTGAACTTAATCTTCAACAGCTGGAAGCAGAAGAAAGAGCAATGTACAATCAAAGAAAAGCTGAAGCAGAAGAAGCTGAAAGAACATTAGCAGCTCAAAGAAAGATGTATGCAGAAATATCAGAAAAAGAAAAAAGAATATTAGGTGTAAAAGATAATAAGTTTTACAAAGCACAATATCAGGAATTAGCAAAAAAATATGGTGCTGCTAAAAAGGAATTGGAATCAGATATGGCAAAACAACAGGAAATAATTAATATATTTGAAGCAATAAAATAGGTAAGTGATTTTATGGAAAAAAATAATAAAAATAAAGAAGAAACTTATCGATTATTTGGATGTCGTTTTAATGAAAAAGACTTTAAATACATTATTCGAAAGTTGAATAAACTAAAAAAAGAGTATGATATATCAAATAGTGTAATACTTTTAGAATTATTCAAAAAATACAATAAAAAAAATTAAAAATTGTAAAATAATAAAGGGGCTGTTGCAAATTAGTGATTGATAAACTAATTTGTGCAGCCTCTCTTATTTTACATAAAAAAATAGAAATCTATTTTATAGATTTCTGCTAATTTATATTTTTATATTTATTTTTAAGTATCAAAAAAAGAAGTAGATGATTTTTTATTTATCTAAGCTACTTTTAATGAGTGAAGTGTTGTTCCTAAGCGATTATTTATATTTCTGCTTAGATATCTGTTGAAGTTGTAAGCGATACAAAACAAACATATTTCTCTTAAAACACTTTTTTTACTTCGAACTTTTAATTTTCGCAATTTCATATCTTCTTTCAAAACTGCAAAAGCACCTTCTACTTGAATACTTCTGTTCATTCTTAATTGTTTTCCATAATTGCTTGATACATTCTCTTTTGATTTATTTGATAAAATTCTAAATCTCGCATTGTACTTAATTTTTTTGTTAGTTTCAGGATTCCAAAAATATTGAACTGTATTATTTTTGTTAGAGTATAGAAATTCTAATTCTAATCCATCTTTTCTAAATAGCTTATTTTCAGAATTATTATATATTAAATTTTCTACTCTGTTTAAATCATTTTTAAACTTTCTGATTTTAGATTTTTCAAAATATATTGGTTTTATGTATGAAGTATAGTCCATTTTTTCCAAATATTCATAATTTGAAATACTTTCATATCCTGCATCAGCTACAATATTTTTAATTTCTAAATTTTGAGATGAAATTTTCTCTAAAAATGGAATCAAAGTTTTAGAATCAGAAGGGTTAGAAAAAATTTCATATGAAGAAATATATTCACTAATCACTCCTATTTGTAGATTATATCCAGGTTTTAATTGACCATTTCTCATATGGTCATCTTTCATTCTCATAAAAGTAGCATCTATATCAGTTTTTGAATAGCTATTTCTACCATTAAGATTTTTAAAATGATTAGAATATTTTTGATACTTTTCTAAGTATTCTGCGCATAATTCTAAATACTTTTGCTCTTTAGATTTTCTCTTTCCTCTACCTTTGACTATTTGAAAATTCAAATTAGAAAGATATGAATATATTTCAAGGAAGTTGTCATATTGTAAGTTGAAATCATCATTAAAATTTGAAATTAATTCAAGAATTTTTTCATCTAATCTAGTTCTATATTTCTCAATAGATTTTTTCCAAACAAATGTATATTTATTAGCATATGCTTCAATTTTAGTGCCATCAATATATATTGTTTCAGTGGAAATATTTTCCATTTCAAAAATTTTTTCA
Organism: Fusobacterium varium; assembly: GCA_002356455.1. NCBI lineage: Bacteria > Fusobacteriati > Fusobacteriota > Fusobacteriia > Fusobacteriales > Fusobacteriaceae > Fusobacterium > Fusobacterium varium. Next base: position 1,258,848 of record AP017968.1, on the reverse strand, counting down.
ACGAATTGTTCAAATAGATCTGGAAGAATATCTTCAGTTTTTACTAAGAATCTAGAAATAGTAGAGTGATCAGGAATTTTAGAATCTTGTAAAAGAAACCTAAATTTAATATTTTCATGGCAAGCCATTTCTATATCTCTAGTAGAAGTTAAATTGCGCGAATAGGCATAAACAATGATAGAAAACATTCTGATAGGATGTACCTTTGTTTTGTAAGAAAATGCTTGCATTAAACTACTAAAATCTAATCCCTCCAATATTGAGCTAAGTTTTCTTACAGGATCATCATCAGAAATTTCATATTGTAAAAAATTAAAAAGTTTGGGTTGATTTAATTGAAAAAAAATGTTATTATTAATTGGTTTTTGCATAGGTATATTATATTAGAAATTTGAAAAAATTTTTAGTATTTTATACCTTTTTTTATTTAAAAAGAAAAAGCTGACAAGAAGAAAACTTCAAGTCAGCTTTTTTGATAATTGGGCTGTTTTAAATTTGCAACAGCCCCTTTATTTATAATATTATTCTATTAAAGCTTTTTTATTTTTAAATATTTAGTAAAACAATCAAATATTTTTGCTGTTTTATTATGTAATTTTAATATTTTTTAGCTCCTGACAAGACATAAAAAAATATCCAAAGACCTAAACCTAATATTAGTAAAAATAAACTTAAGTTTATTAACATTATTGTTCTCACATTTTTATCCTTAGTTTTTATTCCAAAAATAAAAGATAAAATTAAACCTATTAATGCTATCAGTAAAATTATAATATAAGTTATCAGCACTGCTTTGAACATTTTTCTGTTCCTCCTTTCCTATTTTAAAAAGGCTTTCTCTATTTACTTTTCCTTGAGTATCTATACAAATCATAGGATTATAATTCAATTAATGTCTGACTATAATCTCATATTTTTCTAAAATTTCGATAAATTTTTCCCTGTTTCCTTCAAGTGAAAAATATTTTTTTGATTTTTTATCTTTAAGTAAATCACAACCATCAAATGCAGGTATAACTCTTTCTCCCCAAGAAAAAATCAATTCAAAATCTTCATAAAAACCGCAGCTGGGACTATCAAAATACAATGGTTTATTATTCAAAAGTTCCAGCAACTCTTTAGAATCATTTTCTGATATCAGAATAATCTTATCATTATATTTTACTCTTACCTGATTTTTTGCTTTTAAATTTGTTTTATCTCTATATATTGGAAACTGGTATAATAAAATTCCTAGACTTACTATTAAAACACATAATATTTTTTTCAAAAAACCCTCCTCCTAATTTTTTATTAATCTTTTTCTAAAAATTCAATCAAAATAATATTATAAAATTCTAAATTTTAAAGATTATCTTATTTTAATTGCAAATAAGAAAATATTTTTATTATTATTTTCCTTTTGCTGTGTTTTCTTATATCAAAATCTATTATTTAATAATACTGCTACAAGACCAATTATTAATCCAATTACTGCACTTCATTTACTTCTTCCTATAAGTATACCTATCTTTTTTCTAAAAAATTATAACAAATTTTCTTTAATTTTTAACTATATTAATTTAATTATACCATTTTATAAATTTATTTTTAATATTTCTAAAATTATTTATCAAAAAATTTTATTACACATTAAAAATTTCTATCTATAATTATTTTAGCTATATTTTTTATTTATAAAAAGTATATTTTAATGTATTTTTCATTTTTTTACTGTATACTATTAAAAAATGTATTGATACTGAAAAGGAGAAAATTATGAGAGTACTAGTTGTTGAAGATGAGAAATACATGAATCGTATTATCAGTAAAAAACTTAAAGTTGAAGGATATAGTGTAGATTCATGTTATGATGGAGAAGAAGCACTGAATTATATAAAATCAACTTCATATGATATTATTATTATGGATATTATGATGCCTCAGAAAAATGGATATGAAGTTCTTAAAGAAATTCGTCATGAAGGAAATTCAGTTCCTGTCCTGTTTCTTACAGCTAAAGATGCTTTAGAAGACAGAGTAAAAGGATTAGACCTTGGTGCTGATGATTATCTTGTAAAACCTTTTCATTTTGAAGAACTTATGGCACGGATTAGAGTAATGATTCGAAGAAGTCATGGCAAAGTCAGCAATCAACTGCAGATTGCTGATTTAATTCTTGATATTAATGCACATATAGTTAAACGAAATAATAATTTTATCGAATTGTCAGCGAAAGAATTTGCTATTTTAGAATACATGATGCAAAATGCTGGAATTGTTCTATCTCGAGAAAAACTAGAAACTCATATATGGAACTATGACTATCAAGGAGCTTCTAATATGATTGATGTTTATATTCGTTATCTCAGAATTAAAATTGATAAAGATTATAAACACAAATTAATTCATACAGTAAGAGGAGTAGGATATATGATTAAAGACAAGGAGAAAAATCTATGAAACTTCTGACTATTCGTGCCAAAATTACATTATGGTACACTTTATTTATGATAGGACTTGTAACAGCTATACTTGGAATAATAGTTGAATTTACTGATATGTCTATTCTTAATAATCAAAAACATGAACTTGTAAAAGTAGTTGAAGATGCTGCTGAAGATATTGAAGAAGGCGATGATTTTGACTTTTATGATGATGGAGTTTATCTTTTAAAATATAATATCCAATTGGAATATATTGAAGGAAGCATCCCAGATAAATTTCCTATTTCTTTTCCACTGGAGTCAGGACGTGTCCAATCAATGAAAAAAGATGGAGAAATATTTTATATATATGATAAAAAAATTAAAGATGAACACGATAATATTTTCTGGATAAGAGGTGTTGTTCCCAATATCCAAATAATGCAGCTTGGTAAAATCATTATTGGAGCAGCTTTTGTTTTGCTCCCTGTATTAGTAATTTTATCAAGTCTTATAGGATATTTTATTACTAAAAAAGCTTTCCTCCCAGTAAAAAAAATCCAAGAAACTGCTCAGAAAATAAGTGAGGGCAACAAACTTTATCTGAGAATAGGTCTGCCTGATGGAAAAGATGAAATATCAATGCTGGGAAAAACTGTAGACAATATGCTTGAAAAACTGGAAAAAAGTTTTGAAAAAGAAAAACAGTTTACATCAGATGTTTCTCATGAGCTGAGAACCCCTATTGCTGTTATCATGGCTGAAAGTGAATATGTTCTTCAACATGGAACTTCATTTGAAGAAGCAATAGAATCTATAGAAAGTATAAATTATCAAGTAAATAAAATGTCTGTTCTTATTAATCAGCTTCTATTTTTCTCAAGAGCAGAGCAAGGAAAAATTCAACTAAACTATGAAAAAACAGATATTCTGCAATTGATGGATGAAATTATAAAAGATATTAAATTTACAGCTGAATCAAAAAAAATTGCTGTAAATATTATAAATAAACTAACTGTACATGAATATTATGTAGATAAAATGCTTTTCAGTCGTGCTGTTCAAAATGTCATACAAAATGCCATTATATATGGAAAAGAAAATGGTTGTGTTTCTATAGAAATTTATGAAAAAAATAGTTATATTGCCATAAAAATAAAAGATAATGGAATTGGAATAAGTAAAGAAAACTTAAATAAAATATGGGATAGATTCTATCAGGTAGATCAATCAAGAACAAATCAGGAAAATGGAAGTATGGGATTGGGATTATCAATGGTTAAGTGGATTATTGAAAAACATAAAGGCTATACAGAAGTTGAAAGCACTCTTGGTGTTGGAAGTATATTCACTTTATTTTTTCCAATAAAAATATAAAAAAAATTTTAATTTTAATGTTCCTTTCATAATTGAACTATATAATCAAAATATAAATCAAATAGGTGAAAGGAGAAAAATATGAAAAAACTAAATGTGAATATTTTAAAAGAAAATTTAAAACAAGGAAAAAAAGGAATTAAAACCTTATTATTATCTACAGCTGTACTTATGATGTTAGTTGGAACAGGTGTTTTTGCAGGTGATTCATTACACAAGAAAAGAGCCAGAGAGGCTGAAATAAACCTTATTCAGAAACAGGCTATCAGTAATGGAATAAAATTAATAAGTCCAGAAGAAGCAAAGCAAGCAGCACTTTCAGCAGTTGGAATCAAAGAAAGTGAGGTAAAATACTTTAAAATTAAATTAGATCAAGAAGATGACTATAGACCTGCTTTATACGTTTATGAGGTAGAATTTGTACATGATGGATTAGAATATGAATTTGATATTGATGCAGCAAATAAAAAAATCCTTAAATCTGATGTAGATTCATGGTTTGATTAAAATCAACCTAAAATTATAAAGTCAATCTAAAATTAAAGAAAAAAGCTGTCTATCTTTGGTGAACTTAAGTTCCCTGCAGTTGACAGCTTTTCTTTAATTTCTTTTTTTGAATTCAAATTATGATTGTCACATAATTTTTAAACTTTTTAATTATCTTATTTTACCAATATTTATTTCATATTTTTTAAATCAATATTTTATTAATAAAAAAGTTCATGAATTTAGAATTTTTCTTTCTAAATATTTCATGAACTCAAAATCTTTTAATACTTTTCAGTTATATATTTAATTCTTTTTCAAATCCTTTTATTTCTGTTTTAGTCATAAGTCCTGTAACAAGAGAAAAATATTCAGGCAGAGATGTTTCTGTTGCCCATTTCAATTCATAATTTAATAATCTGCTTGATATACCTCCTACATCAAATCCCATTGATTCCAGAGAATATCTCATCATATCTGGATGCTGACACTGAATATTATTTTTTCTGGAACAGTCATCACATATTTTACAGCCACCAGCAGAGAGACTTTTACTTCCTTTATACCTTTTCTCCACTCTTAAAAGTTCCATCATTATTTTATCTTTCATATATTTAAGAGTTTCTGTAGTATATTCATTTATTTTTTCTTTTGTATTTACTTTCTTCAAAGTTTCTTCATCAAAAATAATTTTAACACCTATAAGATATATGTCTTTATAATCTTTTAGATAATCTTCCACAGCAAAACTATATGGTGGACATGACCAGGTAGTTCCATAATTTCTGCACTCTTTACAAAATTTTTCAAATTTCTCTCTGTCACAATAATCTTTTTTTAATTCATCCATAGGTATCTTTTTCAGTTTTACCTCTGTTCTATACATTATTTCCTCCAGATTAGAATATTCTATATCCAAAAACTAAAGATAACTGTTTTAATCTATCTGAGCCTCTTCTATCTCCATCTATTTTTGTTTCTGAATAAAGCAGTTCTGCTTGGAATGGCATAAAATCTACTCCAAATCCTCCAGCTATATAACCTTTTCCATCAGGGCTTGAATTTCTTACACTTTCATTTGTCATAAGAACTCTTCCTGCTTTTAAAACAATATATGGTTCAAAAAATACTGGAAGAAGATTCCATCTTGCTACAAGATATACTGGAACTGTTCCTATATCAGTCCCTCCAGTTTTTCCATTATATGCTATCCCTGCTCCTAAATCTGCAAGAAGAAAATCTTGAGTTGCTTCAAAACCAAAAGTTGGTGCATAATTTTCAAAAGATCCGCTTTCATGATTATAAGAATTAGTTTCAGTTATTGCCCCCACTCTTAAATATCCATCTACAGCAAAAGCTGACATTGAAACAGCAAAAAATATCATTAGTAGTATTTTTTTCATAAAATCCTCCTTAAATTCTTTTACTTTTTATTTTTTATATGATATATTAGATTATACATCAAAGGTTAAAAAATATAAAGCAGTTATTTGACAAACTTTATATTCAAATGTATCTTTAGTTTATATATATTAAGAAAATATTATCATGCGGGAGCTAAAAAAGCTGAGAGGAAATTTTATTTCGACCGTTAAACCTGATTTGGATAATGCCAACGTAGGAAATGTTTTAAGTTGTCTATTTATCTATTTCAGACAGCTTTTTTTATTGCTCTCAAAATTTTTAGGAGGATGTTATGAAAAAATTTATTTTATCTTTATTTTTACTGCTGTCTATTTCTTCTTTTTCAGAAGAAATAGTAATTTACGGCCCTAGTTCTACAAAGTGGATAGGAAAAACTTTTGCCCCAATATTTAAAGAAAAAACTGGAGTAGATATTAAATTCATATCTATTGATGGTCTTGTATCAAGACTGAAACTTGAAGAAAAAAATCCTAAAGCAGATATTGTTATTGGACTGACTTCTTTAAGTACTGAGATAGCAAAAAAAGAAAATCTTATTATTCCTTATATTCCTAAAAACATTTCCAATATAAAGAGCAGTAATTTTATAATGGATAAAGAAGGATATGCAACTCCTTTTGACTATGGGCTTCTTGCTATTAATTATGATACAAAAAAAATCCCTGTTCCTCCAAAAAATCTGGCAGAACTTGGTAAATTAGAAAAACAGCTTTTAGTTGAAAATCCTGCTACTTCTTCTACTGGTGAAGAAGCTCTTTTATGGAGCATAGCTTTATATGGAAAAAACTGGAAAAATTTCTGGAATATTTTAAAGCCTGCCATATATACTGCTGAACCAGGTTGGAGTGAAGCATTTGCTAAGTTTACTGCTGGAGAAGCTCCTATGATGGTTGGATATGCTACAAGCAATCTTTTCTTTTCACAGGATGAAGAACAAAGCAGATTCAGCAGCTTTCTTTTAGAGGATGGAACTTTTATGTATTTAGAAGGTGCATCTTTAGTAAATAAAAAAGAAACAAAAGAAGGAGCTAAAAAATTTATGGAATATATTCTCAATGAAGATTTTCAAAATCTAGTTCCTAAAAAAAATTATATGTTTCCAGTTATTGAAACTTCTCTTACTGAAGAATTCAAATTTGTTCCTGTTACTGAAAAAACTGTAAAACTTAGTGATGAACAGGTAAAAGATCTTGTTAAAAATCTTGATAAGTATAAATCAGAGTTAATAGAAATTTTAAAAAAATAATATGAATTTCCACTTGAATTTTTCTAAAAAGTGTGATATCATAATCAAGATATAGAAAAATACAAGGAGGATATAGATATATGAAGATATTTGATGATAAATTGAATATACCAATTTCTATCTTAGGATTCATTTATTTTATTTTTCTATTTTTAAATATTTTAAAAAACATTTTTATTATAGGGAATGGAACTCACATCATTTTGTGATTTTCGTTCCCTTTTTTATGTTATTTATATTCATGGGAGGGTAGGTAATATGAAAGATTTTATCTCAATAAAAGATTTGACAAAAGAGGAAGTTTTAGAAGTTCTAGATTTAGCTCTTGAATTATCTGAAAAACCAGAACCTAATTTAATAGATAGAAAAATAGTAGGAAGTCTTTTCTTTGAACCATCTACTAGAACAAGATTATCTTTTACATCTGCTGCATATAGAATTGGTGGAAAAGTTCTAGGTTTTGACTCTCCAGATGCTACTTCTGTAAAAAAAGGAGAATCTCTGAGAGATACAGTAAAAATGGTAGAAGCATATTCTGATATTATTGTTATGAGACATAACATAGAAGGTGGTCCTAAGTTTGCTTCTGAAGTTTCTAAAAATCCTGTAATTAATGCTGGTGATGGTTCTAATGAACACCCAAGCCAGACACTCTTAGATCTTTTTACAATAAAAAAAGAATTAGGGAAAATAGAAGGTGTAAAAATAGCTTTTGTTGGAGATCTTAAATATGGAAGAACAGTCCATTCACTTACTAAAGCTTTGGAAATGTTTGATGCAGAATTTTATTTTGTAGCTCCAGATTCTATTCAGATACCTGAATATATTACAAAAGAACTTGATGAAAAAGGAATGAAATATCATATTTGTTCTGAATATGAGCCTATTCTTTCTGAAATAGATGTTCTGTATATGACAAGAATACAAAAAGAAAGATTTGAAAATATTGAGGAATTTAATAAAGTCAGCGGAGTATATAAAATATCCAAGGAAACAATACTTGGAAAATGTCAGGATCATATGATAGTTATGCATCCTTTACCTAGAGTTGATGAGATAAGTGTAGACTTAGATGATACAAAACATGCTCTATATTTTAAACAGGCTGCCAATGGAGTTCCTGTGAGAGAAGCTATGTTTGCTCTTGCACTGGGAGTAAAAAAATCTACTGCCCCTGTTAAAGAAGAAAAAAATGTAGTAGCAAATGATAAAATTGTATGTTCTAATCATAAATGTGTAACTCATTTTGAAGAAACACCAAATAAAGTAGTAGTAAAGGATTATGGTAAATTCTGCTACTATTGTGGTAAGGAAATAAAATAATTTAATATATATGATTTGTAGGAGGAAAAATGTTTTTAGAAGATTGTCTGATTTTAGAAAATAAAAATATTGCAGGACAAAATTATCTTATGAGATTAAAAGCTGAAAAAAGCATACCAGTATCAAAAGCTGGGCAATTCTTTATGATTCAATGCAAAAATAAACTTCATATACTGAGAAGACCAATAAGTCTGCACTATGTAGATAAAAATAAAATGGAACTTGAATTTTACTATGAAGTAAAAGGTGGAGGAACAAAAGAATTTTCTGAAATGAAAGCTGGAGAAACTATAAATATTCAAGGTCCTCTTGGACATGGATTTTCTACTGATATGACAGGTAAAAAACTTTTAGTAGTTGGTGGTGGAATGGGAATGGCTCCTATGAAACTTCTGGTAGAAATATTAAAGAAAAACAATGAAGTTACTTTTATAGCTGGAGGCAGAAATGCTGAAGCTGTTGAAATTCTTTCTAATTTCAACTTTGATAATGCAGATCTTCATGTAACTACTGATGATGGTTCAGCTGGTACTAAAGGAACTGTTATAGTTAAAATGGAAGAACTTATGAACAGTAAAAAATTCGATATGGTTTTTACTTGCGGTCCTCATAAAATGATGGAAGCAGTGGCAAAAACTTCATCAAAATATAATACAGAATGTGAAATATCTTTAGAAGAAAGAATGGCTTGCGGAGTAAAAGCTTGTGTGGGATGTTCTATCAAAACTAAAGAAGGAATGAAAAAAGTATGTCATGATGGTCCTGTTTTCAAATCTGAAACTATTGTAGATCTTGAACCTGCTGAAAAAACAGAAACTTGTTGTGGTAATTAATATTTAACTTGGAGGAAAAAATGAATAGACTGCAGAGTAAATTTTTAGGTGTCGATTTTAAGAATCCTATTGTTACATCATCTGGATGCTTTGGATTCGGACTTGAATATAGAGATTATTTTGATCCAAATGTACTTGGAGGAATAGTTGTAAAAGGGCTTACTATGGAGCCTAGAGATGGTAATTATGGAACAAGAATAGCAGAAACTCCTGGTGGAATGCTCAATTGTGTTGGTCTTGAAAATCCCGGAATTGATTATTTTGAAACTCATATTTTAAAAGATATGAAAGAAGCTGGTATCACTACTAATATAATAGCAAATATCAATGGAAAGACTGTTGAAGAATACATAGAAATAGCTAAAAGAGTAGAAAAAATAAAAGAAGTGGATATAATAGAACTGAATATATCTTGTCCAAATGTAAAAGATGGGGGAATGGCTTTTGGAGCTAATCCAGAAGTTGCAGGAAGAGTTACAAGAGAAGTAAGAAAAGTAACTACTAAACCTCTTGTAGTAAAATTATCTCCTAATGTTACTGATATTGCATATATAGCTAAAGTTGTAGAGGAAAATGGAGCAGATGCTGTATCTCTTATCAATACTCTTTTAGGAATGGCTATTGATTTGAAAACTAAAAAACCTTTGCTGGGAAATACTTTTGGTGGATTTTCAGGGCCTGCAGTTAAGCCTGTAGCTTTAAGAATGGTATATCAAGTATATAAAGCTGTAAATATTCCAATAGTCGGTATGGGGGGAATTTCAAGTACAGAAGATGCTCTTGAATTTATAATGGCTGGAGCTTCTATGGTATCACTTGGAACAGGTATTTTCTTTAATCCTGTTCTTCCAGTGGAAGTAGCTGAAGGGTTACAAGAATATTGTGAAGAAAATAATATTGAAAATATAAATGAATTAGTTGGTATAGCACACAGATAATAAAAACAAAAATTCTGGAGGGAAAAATGAACGCAAAAGATAGAATGATAATAGCACTTGACTTTCCTACTATGGAAGCTGCTAAAAATTTAGTTGAAAAAATTGGTGATGGAGCTACTTTCTATAAAGTAGGTCTTGAACTTTTCTTAAACTCAAAAGGTGAAATGATAGATTATCTTGCTTCTAAAGGTAAAAAAATATTCCTTGATCTTAAATTCCATGACATTCCAAATACAACAGCAATGGCTTCAGTTTTTGCTGCTAAACAAAATGTATTTATGTTCAATGTACATGCAAGTGGCGGAAGAAAAATGATGTCAAAAGTTGTTGAAGAAGTAAAATCTGTAAATCCTGATAATATAGTTATTGGAGTTACTGTTCTTACAAGTCTTTCTGCTGAAGATGTAGAAGAAACTTTCCACTCTAAATTATCTCTGGCAGAATTAGCATTAAATTGGGCTAAATTAGGTAAAACTGCTGGACTTGATGGAGTAGTATGTTCTCCTTGGGAAGCTAAACTTATTAAAGAAGCTTGCGGAAATGATTTCAAAACTGTATGCCCAGGTGTAAGACCTAGATGGTCAGCAACAAATGATCAGGAAAGAATAATGACTCCGAAAGATGCAATAATAAATGGCTGTGACTTCTTGGTTATTGGAAGACCTATAACTAAAAATGAAGATCCTGCAAATGCTGCCAAGATGGTAGCTGCTGAAATTGAAGAAGGAATGAAAGAGGCTGGACTATGCTAGTCAAGAACTGTAAAATCATTGATAAAGATGGAAAGGATATCATTACTGATATATTAATTCAAAATGGAACTATTACTAAAATAGAAAAAAATATTTTGACTGATGCAGAAGAAATAATAGATGCAGAAGAAAAATATGTCCTTCCTGGTATAGTAGATGTTCATACTCATATGAGAGATCCTGGTCTTACTCAAAAAGAAGATTTTACTACTGGAAGTATGGCCTGTGCCAGAGGCGGAGTAACCACATTCATAGACATGCCTAATACTATCCCAGTAACTGTTACAAAAGAGGTTCTTGCTGATAAAAAAGCTCTCATGAATGGAAGAGCATATGTTGATTATGGATTCCATTTTGGAGGAAGTAAAAAAGATAACAGCAGTGAAATTAAAGATATAACAAATGAAACAGCATCTACTAAAATATTTCTTAATATGTCTACTGGAGATATGCTTATAGATGATGAAAAAATTATAGAAAATATATTTAGAGAATCAAAAATAATATCTGTACATGCAGAAGAGGAAATGGTAGCAAAAGCTATTGAATTTTGTGAAAAATACAACAAAGAACTTTATCTTTGCCATTTATCTAAAGCTACTGAAATAGAACTTTTAAAAGCTGCAAAAGCAAGAGGAATAAAAGTATTTGGTGAAGTTACTCCTCATCATCTTTTCTTAAATACAGATGATGTAAATAAAACAGAAAGAAGCCAGCTTTTACTTAGAATGAAACCTGAATTAAAAGAAAAACATGATAATGATGTTCTATGGTCAGCTTTAGCTGATGGTACTCTTGATACTATTGGTACAGATCATGCTCCACATCTTATTGAAGAAAAGCTTGCAAAACTCACTTTTGGAGTTCCAAGTGTAGAAAATTCTCTTGAAATAATGCTCAATGGAGTAAAAAATGGAAAAATAACTTTAAAAAGACTTATAGAAGTAATGTGCAATAAACCAGCTGATATTTTTAAAATAAAAAATAAAGGTAAAATAGCTGTTGGTTATGATGGAGATCTTGTAATTATAGATATAACTGATAATTCTCCTGTAAAGGATGACAAAGTAATAACAAAAGCAGGATGGACTCCATATGAAAATTGTAATAAAGGCGGAAAAGTTTTAACAACTATATTAAGAGGTCAAATAGTTTATTCAAATGGTAAATTTAATGGATTACATGGGAGGGAAGTAAAATATTATGAGTAGAGCAAAAGAAGTAGCTAAATCATTATTAAAAACAGGAGCAGTAAAACTAAATGTAAAAGAACCTTTCACATTTGTATCAGGTATTAAAAGCCCTATATACTGTGACAATAGAAAAATGATTGGATATCCTGCTGAAAGAAAAGTAGTAGTTGATGAATTTGTAAAAAAATTATCTGAAAAAGATTTTGATGTAGTAGCTGGTACTGCTACTGCTGGTATTCCTTGGGCTGCATTTATAGCTTGGGAAATGAATAAACCTATGAGTTATATCAGAGGAGAAAAGAAAGCACATGGTGCTGGAAGACAAATTGAAGGTGCTGACTTTGCTGGTAAAAAAGTAATAGTTATTGAAGATCTTATTTCTACTGGAGGAAGTTCTATTAAAGCTGTGGAAGCTGCAAGAAGTGAAGGAGCTGCTTCTGTTGAAGTTGTTTCTATATTCTCTTATGAGTTTGATAAAGCTTTTAAAAATTTTGCTGATAATAATATCCCTTGGGAATCATTATCAAACTTCTCTGCTCTTCTTGAATTAGCTAGAGAAGAAAAATATCTTACTGAAGAAGAAGCAGAAATAGCTTCATCATGGAATAAAAATACTGATACTTGGGGAAGATAATTATTATTTCTTTCTCTATTGACAAAAGTATTTTTTTAGTATATGATTTGTATATAAGTATTAAAAGGGAGTAGTTGAAAATTATAGTATCAACATCACGAAGTCTATGAGACTATCTGGTACTATATACCTATCTTGAAGGTAACAAGACTTTTAATACAGAGGTTATTGATTATCAATTCTCTGTATTGGAAGTCTTTTTTTTATGAAAAAAACAGGAATTGATAATAATTTAAGGAATATTATTATATAGTCTTATGGAGGTATCATGAAAAATTATTTTTCTAAATCGAAAGATGAAATCTTAAAAGAGTTCAATTCAAATGAAAAGGGACTTACAACTGGTCAGGTAGAAACTTCTATCGAAAAATACGGGTATAATCAGCTTAATGAAGAAAAGAAACTAAGTACTTTTACTGTATTTATTTCTCAGTTCAAAGATTTTTTAGTTATCATTCTTATTATAGCTTCTATTATTTCTCTTATTTCAGGTAATGAAGAAAGTACTATTGTTATTTTAGTTGTTATTATTATCAATGCTATACTTGGAACAGTGCAGCATTTAAAAGCTGAAGAATCTATAAGCAGTTTGAAAAGTTTATCGGCTCCAAAGTCAAAAGTTTTGAGAGATGGAGAAAAGGTAGAAATATTATCTAAATATCTAGTGCCTGGAGATATCGTCTTTATTGAAGCAGGAGATTTAGTTCCAGCAGACGGAAGAATCATTGAAAGTTTCTCCCTTCTTGTAAATGAAAGTTCTCTTACTGGAGAATCAGAAAGTGTAGAAAAAATCAGTAATATAATGGCTGATGGCGAACTCGCTCTTGGTGATCAAAAAAATATGGTCTTTTCTGGAACTCTGGTAAGTTATGGAAGAGGTATTGTCATAGTTACTTCTACAGGAATGAATACTGAACTTGGAAAAATCGCTTCTCTTTTAGAAGCTACAAAGGAAAAATCAACTCCACTTCAAGTATCTCTTGATAACTTTGGTAAAAAACTTTCAATTGGAATAATCATACTTTGTATAATTGTATTTGCAATAAATGTATTCCATGGTGTAAAAATGCTTGATTCACTTATGTTTGCTGTTGCTTTGGCAGTTGCTGCTATACCAGAAGCTCTAAGTTCTATTGTTACAATTGTTCTTGCTCTTGGTACCCAAAAGTTATCAAAAGAAAATGCTATCATAAAAAATCTTAAATCTGTTGAATCTCTTGGTTGTGTTTCTGTAATATGTTCTGATAAGACTGGAACGCTTACACAAAATAAAATGACTGTAAAACAAGTGTATATCAACAATAAAGTATACAATGAAAAAGGATTGGATATAAAAGATACTGGTGAATCTCTTATTTTAAAAGAAAGTATTCTTTGTAATGATGCTACAAGTGAAATAGGTGATCCTACAGAGATTGCTTTAATAAATCTTTCTGAAATAAATTATAAAATAAACAGTAAGGAATTAAAAGAAAAATATCCTCGTATTTCTGAAATTCCATTCGATTCAGACAGGAAACTTATGAGTACAGTTCATGAAATTGACAATGAGATACTAATGCTTACTAAAGGAGCTTTAGACTCAGTTCTTCCAAAAACTACTCATATTCTTGTTCATAATGAAGTAAGAGAAATTACTAAATCTGATATTGAAAACATTGAAAATATCAACACTATGTTTGCTGAAACTGGTCTAAGAGTTCTTACTTTTGCCTATAAAGTATTAGATGAAAGAAAAGAAATTACCAGAGAAGATGAGGATAAATTTATATTTATTGGTCTTGTTGGAATGATTGATCCTCCTAGAGAAGAATCTAAAGCAGCTGTTGAAAAATGTATTACAGCTGGAATAAAACCTGTAATGATAACAGGAGATCATAAAATTACTGCTACAACTATTGCTAAAGAAATAGGAATTTACCAAGATGGAGATAATGTACTTGAAGGTATTGAAGTTGAAAAAATGAGTGATGAAGAACTTATCAATAAAGTTTCTTCTACTTCTGTTTATGCGAGAGTTTCTCCTGAACACAAAATAAGAATAGTTACTGCATGGCAGACACTAGGTAAAATATGTGCTATGACTGGTGATGGAGTTAACGATGCTCCAGCATTAAAAAGAGCTGATATAGGTATTGCTATGGGTATTACAGGAACTGAAGTTTCAAAGGATGCAGCTTCTATGATACTTACTGATGATAATTTCTCTACAATAGTAAAGGCTGTAACTACTGGTAGAAATATTTATTCAAATATTAAAAATTCTATAAGATTTTTACTTTCAGGTAATACTGCTGGTATTCTTGCTGTGCTTTATTCATCTCTTGCAGGTCTTCCAGTGATTTTTGCTCCAGTACACCTGCTGTTTATTAATCTGTTGACTGACAGCTTGCCAGCTATTGCTATTGGAATGGAACCTTCACATGGAGATGTACTTACTGAAAAACCTCGTGATCCAAAAGAACCTATTCTTACAAAAGAACTTGCTGGAAAGATTCTTATTGAAGGTTTATTAATTGCTGTGTTTGTAATGCTTGCTTTCTACATTGGATACCAAGATGGAAATACTTTAAAAGGAAGTACAATGGCTTTCAGTGTTCTATGCTTAGCTAGACTATTCCATGGATTTAACTGCAGAGGTGGAAGTTCTATAATAGGATTAGGATTATTTTCTAACATGTTTTCTATAGCAGCTTTCGTTATAGGATTTATATTATTAAATGGAATACTTATTTTCCCTGTTTTCCATTCTATATTCCAAGTAGCACCTTTAGATATTAATGATTTATTATACATATATGGATTAGCATTCATTCCAACTTTAATTATTCAAATATCTAAGTTTATTAAATATAAAAAATAATCACAATTGTAACTTTTTTCAAAAGAGAGATCTGAGACTTTTCAGACTCTCTTTTTTTATTTAAAGATATATACTGAATATATTATAATTTAAGTCATTCTAATTAAAAATACAATTTAATAATAAAAATTATAAATATAACATACATTTTTTATAAATAGTTCCAATTAAAGTATATTTTTAATAAAATATATTTGATTTTTACTATAAAATATGATATCTTAATTATGACAAACAAAAACAATACAATATATACTTTTTATTGATGTTTTTGTAATAAAATTATATTAAAGGAGAATATCATGGGAAAAATCAAAGATAGTCTAATTTTAAAATTGATCCTTGGAGTAGGGATTGGATTAGCAATTGGATTATACTGCAATGAAACTGTCATTGGAATAATTCAATCTATTAAATTTATACTTGGACAATTAATATCATTTACAGTTCCATTAATCATTTTAGGATTTATAGCCCCAGCTATAACTAAAATGAAATCTAATGCAAGTAAAATGCTTGGACTTATGCTTATGCTTGCATACTTTTCATCAGTAGGAGCTGCACTGTTCTCAATGGTAGCAGGATTTATTCTTATACCTAAAATGCATATAGTTCCTAATGTAGAAGGACTTAAGCATCTTCCTGAACTTATTTTTAAAGTAGAGATTCCACCTCCATTTACAGTTATGACAGCCTTGGTTCTTGCACTTTTCTTAGGTCTTGCTGTTGTTTGGACACAATCTGAAAACTTTGAAAGACTTTTAGATGAATTCAATAATATTATGCTTAAAATAGTTTATATGATTATTATACCTATACTTCCATTTTTTATTGCTTCTACATTTGCAACACTTGCATATGAAGGTGGAATTACTAAACAACTGCCTGTTTTCTTAAAAGTTGTTATCATAGTTCTTATTGGACATTTTATCTGGCTTACAGTTCTTTATTCTATTGGAGGAGCTGTTTCTGGAAAAAATCCATTTAATCTTTTAAAATTTTATGGTCCTGCTTATTTAACAGCAGTGGGAACTATGTCTTCTGCTGCTACTCTTCCAGTGGCATTAAGCTGTGCTAAAAAATCTGGAGCTTTAGATGAAGATATAGCTGACTTTGCTATTCCATTAGGTGCTACTGTACATTTATGTGGTTCAGTTCTTACAGAAGTTTTCTTCGTTATGACAGTTTCTCAAGTACTATATGGACATCTTCCAGCATTTGGAACAATGATTCTGTTCATCGTTCTTTTAGGAATTTTTGCTGTGGGTGCACCTGGAGTTCCTGGTGGAACTGTTATGGCTTCTCTTGGTATTATTATTTCTGTATTAGGTTTTGATGAAAATGGAGTTGCTTTAATGCTTACTATATTTGCTCTTCAGGATAGCTTTGGTACTGCCTGCAATGTTGTTGGTGATGGAGCACTTGCTTTAATTTTAAATGGTGTATTTAAAAAAGAACAGCAAAAAGCTTAATAAAATATATTTGATATATGCCTAATGACCAGTAAATTTACTGGTCATTTTTTTTATTCATTAAAGATTTCTCCAAGGTTTCTGAAAAAAATTTCTTCTATTTAGTAATTTTAATAGTATTTTTTTCATAAATATGATAAAATAGAAAAGTTAATTAAAATAAAAAATATATATGATGGAGGGGATAATATGAATATATCAACAAGAGCTTTAGAAATGAATTTTTCACCAATAAGAAAGTTGATTCCCCTTGCGGATGAAGCGTCTAAAAAAGGAATTAAAGTATATAAGCTTAACATTGGTCAGCCTAATATAGTTACTCCTGATTCTTTCTTTGAAGGGCTTCATAGCTACAAGGAAAAAATCGTTACTTATTCTGATTCAAGGGGAATTCCTCAACTTATTGAAAGTTTTGTAAAAAGTTATAAAGCTAGTGGTATAGAACTTGAAAAAGAAGATATTCTTATCACTCAAGGTGGAAGTGAAGCTATCCTTTTTATACTTATGTCAATTTGTAATGAAGGAGATGAAGTTTTAGTTCCAGAACCTTTTTATTCAAATTACTCAAGTTTTTCTACTTTTTCAGGTGCAAAGGTAAAACCTATACCTACTACAATAGAAAATAATTTCCATTTGCCTTCTAGAGAGGAAATTGAAGCATTAATTACTCCTACTACTAGAGCTATCATGTTTTCTAACCCTGTAAATCCTACTGGAACTATATATACAGAAAAAGAAATAAAAATGATTGGGGAAATAGCTAAAAAATATGATTTATATATCATAGCTGATGAAGTTTACAGGCAATTTGTATATGATGATACTCCATATACATCTGTTATGCACTTAGATGACCTTAAAGACAGAGTGGTATTGGTAGACAGTATCTCAAAACACTACAGTGCTTGTGGAGCTAGAATAGGACTTATTGCAAGTAAAAATCATGCTCTTATGAATTACATTCTGAAGTTCTGTCAGGCAAGGCTTTGTGTATCTACAATAGAACAACATGCAGCTGCTAATCTAATAAATACTATGGATAATTATTTAGAAGATGTAAAATTAAAATATAAGAGCAGAAGAGATCTTATTTATGGATATCTTACTAGAATACCTGGTGTTATTTGCTCTAAACCAGAAGGAGCTTTTTATATTTTTGCTAAACTTCCAGTAGATAATGCTGAAAAATTTGCTAAATGGCTTCTTACAGATTATTCTTATGAAAATAAAACTCTTCTTATTGCTCCAGGGCCTGGATTTTATCAGACAGAGGGTAAAGGAGAACAAGAAGTTAGACTATCTTTTTGTACTAATGTAGATGATATTGAAAATGCTATGATAGTTTTAAAAAGAGCTCTTGAAGAATATAATAAAGATAAATAATATATTGAGGGTGATAAAAAAATCACCCTCTTTTTTTATTTTTTATTTATTTAGTATAATCCTCTCCAGGACTTGGAATATCTTCAACAGCTCTTAAATTTATGTTAGCTCTATATTCAGTTTCAGCCCACAAAATTCTTTGAGCTACTAAAGCTTCAGGATTTAATTCTACATCTTTTAATATTAAATCTTTGAATTTTGAATACCCTGCTCTGTCAATAAGGTGACCTCCATGAATATATACAGGTTCATGATGAAGAACATTTGCTGAGAAATTCTGCCAGTTTTGAATTACTTTTATTACTACATCTTCTGTAACCCAGTTTAAAAACATTTTTCCCATTCTTGGATATTGTTTTCCAGTTCTTCCACCAACTATTACTCTATACAATTTTTTAGTAGGTCTTACCCATGCTGAAGCTGGACATGCTTCCACACACTCTCCACATCCTACACAGCAGCAACTGTCTTTCTCTATTTTATTATTTACTAATTTAAGAACTCTTGTTGCTGCATGTTCACACACTTTTACACATCTTCCACATCCAATACATCTCTCTTTCAGATAAATTGGTTTTGTAACTCCAAGTATCCCAAAATCATTAAAGTGTCCTTTGGCACAATCATTGGGACATCCTGCTATTGCTATTTTTATGTGATAATGACTTGGAAATATTTCTTTCTCTATTTTTTTAGCCAGCTCAAAAGTATTTACATTTGCTTTTATACAATGAGAGTTTCCTATACAGGCCATTATATTTCTTGCTCCTATTGTTGGATATCCTGCTTCATTAATATCCATATCAACGCCACACATTTCTACTTCTATATCTTTAATGTAATTCTCTAGGTATTTATTAACTTCACCAATATTTTCATATTTTATTCCAGGAGCATTCAATGTCTGTCTCATCCCTAAATGGAAAGTTCCATTTCCCCAAGTTTCTGCAATATATTGAATTGTACTCAAATATTTTGCCTTTACAATGCCACCTGGAACACGCATTTGAAGCATAAATTCTCCTGGTACTTTAGATTGGCGGAAACAGTTTAATTTTAATTTATTTATATTTATATCATGTTTCATGATTATTCCTCCTTAATTAATCCACTAAATCTTTGGCTTTTGAATAGTTGAACACAGGACCTTCTAAACATACATAAGTTTCATCTATTCTACAGTGTCCACATTTCCCAATTGCACAAGACATTTTCCTTTCAAATGAAAGCCAAATATTTTCATCAGGAATTCCTATTTTCTTAAATTCAAGAGCTGTATATTTCATCATTACAGGAGGCCCAACAATTATTATTTCTATATCGTTAAAATTTTTACGCAAAAGCTGCAGTTGAGGAACATACTCAGTCACAAGTCCAACACATTCTCCATCTATACCACATCCTTTATCAACAGTCAGAGTCAATGGAAATTTTTCTCTCCAGTTCAAAAGATCATCCTTAAATAATACAGAATCTATATCTTTAAATCCAAATAACAGTTCTAAAGATTTTACTGTTTCTGGTTTTTTATATATATAGTCTATAAAACTTCTTATAGGAGCAAGCCCAGACCCTCCAGTTACAACAATTACATTTTTACCTTTGTAATTTTCTAAACTAAAACCTTTTCCATAAGGGCCTCTCATAGGCATAACAGTTCCAGCTCTTAATTTGAAAAGTTCATCAGTAACTATTCCCACTTTTCTTATTAAAAATTCTATCCAATTTTCTTCAGCAGAAAAATTTGTAATAGAAATTGGACATTCTCCAACTTTAGGAAGAGAAATCTGCATGAATTGACCAAATTGTATTTTAGCTGCTTCTTTATATTCTACACGAAATAGCCATTCTAAATCAGTCATCTTTTTTATACTTAAAATTTTATGTGGTTCAGGCAATAAAATATTTTCCATTTTATTTTACCTCCTTATTAAGTTTATCAACCTCTTGGGCTAATCTATTAACAGTATGGATAAAAGAAATGCTCACTGGACATCTTTCATCGCACCTACCACATCCTACACACATTTGATGCTCTTTAAACAGCACTTTATGATCATATATTTTATGTAAAACTTTAAATCTCATTTTATCACCTGGAGTATTTCTAAAAGAATGTCCACCAGCTATAGAAGTAAATCCATCTATATGACATGAAGCCTGCATTCTTCTTCTTTCACCAGCATCTGTATCAGAAGAATAGTTTATATCATAAGTAGTAAAGCATGTACAAGTTGAGCATGCTACTGTACAACTTCCACACTCTAAACATCTTTTATCATATTCTTTCCACATATCCAAGCTTTTTATTTTATTTTCTATTTCTTTAGAATTAATTTCTGGTATTCTCACTTCTCTTTGGTTTTCATATACTGGAGTCACTGTGAAATCATTTTTTTCATTTTCACTGAAATATTCATTAAATTCATTTTCCTTACTTTCCAGCATTACTCCCTCATCAAGAAATTTTACTCCAAATATATATTCTTCTGCTTTATTTGCTTCCATGGAAACACAAAAACAAGTATCCCAGCCATTGGCAGGACATTCCATAAGTATAAATTTTGTTTTCTCTCTTACTCTTTTATAGTAAGGATCTTCATAGTTCACATTTTTTAAATAGATATCATCAAATCTTTTTATAGCATTAATATCACATGCTCTTGCAAATATAAGAATCTCCCTCTCATCTTTTAATTGACTCTCTGTATACTTTCCTTCAGTAAAATACATAATAGTCTGATTGAGAGGCATTAAAACTTCTTTTACAGGATAAGTTGATTTAATATCATAGACAATTTCCTTAGTTGAACCTATTTCATCATATCTTATAATATCTGTATCAGAGTATCTTCCTTGACCTTCAAATCTTTTAGGAGCATATATTCTATACTTCTCTCTCATTTTATTCATAATCTGGTCAAATTTTTCATTAGATATAAAATAGCCCATTTCTCCACTTCCTTTTTTAAAAATAAATTTAATTTCTACTATAGCTATAATCTTATCTAATTTATAACATATTATTTATTTTTTATCAAATTTCACATTTTTAGCAATTATATTCTTTATTTCTAAATTACAATACTTTTTGTGTAACTATAATAGTTTGTTATATATCTATAAAAAAAACAAATTGTTTAAATATAGTTTATTTTTCCAATAAAAAAAGATGATTCACATAGAAACCATCTTTTAATTTTTTATTTATAATTCTGTTGATTCTTCATCAGAAGAAACTACACCCTTTATTTTTCTTTCAGTAGCTCTTATTAATCTTGGAATAAAATATTCTTTATCACTTTCTGCTTCATCACTTTTTCTTGTATATATATTTTGCAGTTCTTCTTTATATTCAGCAACTTTTCCACCATAAGTTGAAATATCTTTTATAGGATACTGCTTTAAGTTTGGATATTCTTTATCTAATATTGCATTCCATTCTTCAACTTGATCTTTGTGCAATGAAAGAATAAGATCAACATCCCCACTAAATTTTATTTCTTTAATGACATCTCCAACTTCAAGTTTTCTTATTTTTTCAAAATCAGAATCACTTATATATTCACCAAATATAGTGTGCTTTCCATTTAACCATTCAGCAGGATATAAAGTCATGAAATATTGTGATCCTCCTGTATTAGGTCCAGCATTAGCCATAGCCAGCATACCTTGTTGGAAGAAATCAAGCCAGTTAACTATTTCATCTGGGATGAAATATCCTGGTCCACCAGTTCCTGTTTCAGTAGGGTCTCCACCTTGAACAACAAAGTTTTCTACAGCACGATGTATTTTAGTATTATCATAATATCCTCTTTTAGCTAGATTAACAAAGTTAGCAACAGTAAGTGGTGCTGCCTCTGGATAAAGATAAAAATTTATTTCCCCTTGTGTTGTTACAAACGTAGCTCTTACATCATTATATCTTGCAACCTCTTGGCTGTTAAGCATTTTTTTCAGACTTGAACAAGAAACTGCACCCACAAAAACTAGCACCATTAATAAAAATTTAAATATATTTTTCATATTAATATATAATCCTCCTGTATTTTGAATGTAATTACTATTTCATGATATAATTATACTATACTTTCATATGCTATTACAAGTCTAATTATTTAACAAAATATTTTTGTAGACTTTTTGTAGATAAAGTTAATATTATTGATATTCCTATCAATAATACAGAAAGTGCGTTTATAACTGGAGAAACCCCCAATCTAATCATAGAATAAATACGCAGTGGAAGAGTAGAAGACCCTGGCCCTGCTACAAAAAAAGTAGTTACAAAATCATCAAAAGACAAAGTAACAGATATTAAAAATCCCGATATTATTCCTGGAAGAATAGCTGGTATTATTACTTTTCTCAAAGTTTGAAGCTCTGTAGCCCCAAGATCATAGGCAGCTTCAACTATTGAATAATCAAATTCCTCTAATCTTGATAAAATAATAAAAAGCACAAAAGGTATATTGAAAGTAGTATGAGCTATAAATATAGTTGTCAAACCAAGTTCAAATTTTATAGTAGCAAATAAAATTAAAAGTGATACTCCAAGTATTATTTCTGGTATTACTAATGGAATATAAGTTAAAAGCTGCAATGCTTTTTTTCCTTTAAAATCATACCATTGAAGTCCAATAGCTCCTAGTGTACCTATTACTGTGGAAATTATTCCTGACAGTACAGCTATAAATACACTATACCTAAATGCCTTCCAGATATTATCTGAATACATAAAAAGTTCTTCATACCATTTTAAAGAAAATCCTTTCCAAACCATCGATTTTCCTTCATTGAAAGAATAAACAATCAATATGAGCAATGGAATATAAAAAAATAACATTGAAAGCAAAAAGAAAAATAGTGAAGTTTTTCTTTTATTCATCTTCATCAACTCCTTCTTCAAGCTTCATCTTTCTATTACTTAATTTCATAAAAATAAGTATTGCAATAGATGTCACCAATATCAAGGCACCTGATATAGTTGAGGCTAAAGGCCAGTTTCTAGTAACAGTCAAATGCTGAGCTATTATATTTCCAAGCATAGTGGCCTGTGTTCCTCCAACTAATTTTGGAACAGCATAAGAACCTAATGTTGGAATAAAGGTAAATAAAACTGCTGTTACTATTCCAGGTTTTATATTTGGAATAAATATTTTAAAAAATGCCTGTCCATTTGTAGCTCCTAAATCCCTTGCTGCCTCCATTAGAGAAAAATCAAATTTTTCTATAACTGCATAAAGCGGAAGTATTGCAAAAGGCAGACTTGTATATACAGATATTACTATGACAGCTCCTGTATTATAAAGAAATTGCAGTGGTTCATTTATTATTCCAATTTTCATAAGAATAGAATTGATAAATCCATTATTACCAAGTAGAGCTATCCATGCATATATTCTTATCAAAAAATTTGTCCAAAATGGTACAATTACTAAAAACAACAATTCTTTTTTATATTTAGATCTAGCTATATAATAAGATGTCGGTATAGACAAAAGAACTGTAAAAATAGTTACCATTACAGATATATATATTGTTTTTAAAAGTATAGTCAGAAATACCCTGTCTGTAAATATATAAAAACTTGCAGTAGATAATTCTAATTCTACTCCTCCATAAGTTCCTTTCTTTAGAAAAGCATAAGCTAATACAATAACCATTGGAATCATAAAGAAAATTATCAGCCATATAGTTATTGGCAGAGTGTATAAAGTTCCCAGTTTATTTTTCTTCACCAGCTCTCACCTCTACTAAGAATCCATCATCTGCATCCCAAGATATATAAGCATCCTCATCCCACCAGATAGCTCCTTCATCATTATCATCAAAATAGACAGCATGCTGTTTAAATACTTTGAATGGATTTTTTTTATCATTATTCAGCCAAACAAAGTACTTACTTTGAAATCCTGAATAAATAACCTCATCTACATATACTTTTAATATGTTATGATTTTCATTTAATTTTTTAGGCATAGTTTTTGATAATTTTATTTTTTCAGGTCTTATTGATACCTGAACATAATCTCCTATCTTTGCTGGTTTATCCATTTCAAAAATAAGTTCTCCTAAATCATCATTTAGAAGAGTTGCATATGTTTCATTTTGTATTGATACTATTCTTCCATCAAAAAAATTATTCTCTCCTATAAAATCAGCCACAAAAGAATCAGCAGGAGCTTCATATACCTCTGCTGGCGTTCCTACCTGCAGAACTTTCCCTTCATTCATTACAGCTATTCTATCAGAAATAGAAAGTGCTTCCTGCTGATCATGTGTTATAAAAATAAAAGTTATTCCTACTTCATCATGAATAGTATCCAATTCTATTAAAAGATTTTGTCTTAATTTAGCATCAAGAGCTGACAAAGGCTCATCTAAAAGGAGAACCCCTGGCTTATTTATCAAGGCTCGGGCTATAGATACTCTCTGCTGTTGTCCCCCTGATAATTGATTTGGTTTTTTATATATATGTTCACTAAGTCCAACCATTTTGATAAATTTCTTTACTTCTTCATCAATAGTTGCCTCATCCATTTTCTTTATTCTTAATGGAAATGCCACGTTTTCATATACACTTAAATGTGGAAATAAAGCATATTTTTGGAAAATGGTATTTACATTTCTTTTGTTAGGAGGAAGCGATATTATATTCTCATCTCCTAAATAAATAGCTCCACTATCAGGTTCTATAAATCCAGCTATCATTCTCAAAAGTGTGGTTTTTCCACATCCTGAAGGTCCTAAAATAGAGAAAAATTCTCCATCTTCTATATTTAAATTGATGTTCTTTAATACTTGAACTCCATCATAACTTTTATTGATATTTTCAATTTTAATATCTTTTTTTCCCAATCTTTTTTTACCTCCAATTTTAATCTATTTTTGTTTCAATTAATATTTTTTATAATATTTTTATAAACTTTTATTAAATATTATACTAAAGAAAAATCACATCTTTAATTATATCATAATTGAGAATATTTTAAAATAAATTATCCTGAATTTCCCAACTTTTTCCTAAAATTACCAAAATAAAAAATAAAATAAGAGTATAATTGAAGAATTTTAGAAAATATGTTATGATATCCTTGAAATTTTTTTTACATAGTTTTTACATTGGATTTATGTTAAATAAAAAAATTTATATAATTCGGGAGGAAATTAATGTATTTAGACGTCTTTTTTAAGGTGGTAGGAGGACTGGGACTTTTCCTTTATGGTATGGAAAATATGTCTTCTGGAATGCAGAAAATAGCTGGGGAAAAATTGAAAAAAACTTTGGCTGCTCTTACTACTAATAGAATAATGGCTATTCTTATGGGGATATTTGTAACAGGGATGGCACAGTCTTCATCTGTCAGTACTGTTATGACAATAGGCTTTATCAATGCTTCTCTTCTTACTCTTCAGCAAGGTCTTGGTGTTATTCTTGGAGCTAATATTGGTACTACTATTACTGGATGGCTTTTAGCTCTTAACATTGGTAAATATGGACTTCCAATAGTTGGATTTGCAGCTATTACATTTATGTTTTTAAAAGGAGAAAAAAGCAGAACAAGAGCTCTTACAATAATGGGATTTGGATTTATTTTCTTAGGACTTGAATTAATGAGTACAGGATTAAGTCCATTAAGAACACTTCCTGAATTTATAGAATTATTTCATTCTTTTAAAGCACATACTTTTTTAGGAGTTATAAAGGTTGCACTTGTAGGTGCCCTTCTTACTGCTGTTGTTCAATCTTCAGCCGCTACTCTTGGAATCACTATTACACTGGCTGTACAAGGACTTATAGATTACCCTACAGCAGTTGCACTTGTCCTTGGAGAAAACGTTGGTACTACTGTTACTGCACTATTTGCTTCAATTGGTGCTAACTCAAATGCCAAAAGAGCTGCTTATGCTCATACTCTTATTAATATAGTTGGAGTTATGTGGGCAACTGTGTTATTTAAACCGTACTTAAAATTATTAGAAAATTTTTCAGATCCAGCTGTAAATATCTCTACATCAATAGCTACTGCACACACTATTTTTAATATAGTCAATGTTATCTTATTCATCCCATTTATTGGATATCTTGCTAAGTTCTTATGTAAAATTGTTAAAGATGATGACAATGGAATTGTAAGAGTAACACGTTTGAGTTCTTTAATGGTAACTCTTCCCAGTGTTATTATCAGCCAGACTAAAACAGAGGTATTAGCTATGGCATCTAATATCAAAGAAGTATTTTTTAAACTGGAAGAACTTTATTATGATGATTCCAAATTAGAAGCTTATTGTGAAGAAATAAATGGAATTGAATATAAGCTTGATCTTTATGAAAAAGAAGTTTCTGATGCAAATTTCTCTATACTTAATAAAGGCTTACAAGCATCTTATGTAGAGCAAACAAGAGGAAATCTTATTACATGTGATGAATATGAAACTATTAGTGATTATCTTGCAAGAGTATCTAATGGTCTTAGAAGATTGAAAGCTGATGATATTCATCTTACTGATGTTAAAAAAGAAACTCTTCAAAAACTTAACAGTATGGTTTTTGATTTCTTTGATGATATTAACAAGGCATATGATACAAATAATAAAGAACTCTTTATTGTTTCTATCAATAAATATACAGCTATAAAAAATCTATATAAAGAAGCAAGAAACGAACACTTTGCTAATGAAGCTACTAATAATGATATAATGCCTTCTAAATTAAGTACTGGATATATGGATATCTTAAATTATTACAGAAGAGCTACTGATCATATTTATAATATAATTGAACACTATGCTAAAATTTAATTTTAAATGCCAACAGCTGCCCTATGACAGCTGTTTTTCATTTGCAACTTTAATTTGACAAATTATAAAATAAAATTGATTGAGTGCAACTATTAAATATAGTAAAATATAATTACTATAAAACATGTCTGAGGGGGTATTTTATGAAAAGTATATTATCTAAAGAAACAATAACCAAACTGGAGCAAATGGATTATCTTGAAGATATTCTGAGAACTCTATACTCTGGAATAGAAAATAATCTCTATTCAGAAGAAGAAATGGAAAACGATCTTGAAGCTGTCTTGTGGCTTGCCTATGTTTATATCAATTACGATACTTACTCTGCATATCTAAAAGCTGAACGATTATTAAAAAAAGTTGAAAAAAAAGGAGAAAAAAGTGGAGTTTGGTGTTATCGTTATGCTTCATCTCTTTTGTTCTTAAAAAAATATGAATTAGCCTTGAAATATTGTGAACAAGCAACTGAAAATGATCCTGAATATCCTTGGGGGTGGCTGCTTTTAGCAAAAATGTATTATAAATTTAATGAAAATGAAAAAGCTTTCAAAGCTATAGAAAGTGGTCTGAAACTTGTTCCAAATGATTATGAATTTATAACTTTGAAAAAAGAAATTGAAAATGGAGAAAGTTTTTCAAAAATAATAAATCATTATATTGATGAAGAATATGATAAATCTCGTACAGATGATGAAGATAGACTGGAAAGATTAGAAAAAGAAATTGCAGATTATAAAAAAAGATACACTGGCAGAACAAAACAAAAATGTTAATTTATTAAAAAAACTGATTAAAAGATGAATTCCACTTTTTAATCAGTTTTCTTTTATTTATAGTTATTTAGCTAAATTTCCTGCAACATTTAAAGGATCCCAAGTAAGTGAAAATGGTGGAGCATAACATAAATCTAAATAAGCAAGCTCATCTGTTGTCATTCCTTTATCAATTGCTGCTGCCAATACATCTACTCTTAAAACAGCTCCTTTTTTTCCAATGAGCTGTCCTCCTAAAATCTTTTTAGTATCTGCCTCATAAATAACTTTTACATAAAGATCTTCTTGCCCTGGATAATAAGAAGTTTGATTTTTATCATGTACAAACACAGATTTATAATTTATTCCCATTTTCTCAGCTTCTTCTGATGATATACCAGTTCTGCCTGCTTCTAAGTCCAAAACTTTTATTGCTGCTGAACCTAATGTTCCTTTAAATTCTCTATCTTTTCCAGCTAGATTCTCTCCAACTACTCTTCCTATCTTATTCGATGTAGTAGCCAGTGGAATATATACATTTTCTTTTTTTATTTTATGATAAACAGTTGCACAATCTCCAGCTGCATAGATACCTTTTATACTGCTTCTTCCTCTTCCATCTATAATTACTGCACCATTCTTTAAAGTTTCAATTCCTGTACCTTCTAAAAATTTTGTATTAGGTCTTACTCCTGTTGCTAAAATAACTATGTCAGCAGGATAAACTCCTTTATTAGTCCTTACTCCAGAAACCTTTCCATTTTTTTCTTCAAATTCAGAAACAGCTTCATTTAAATTCAAGAATACATCTTTATGCCCTCTTATCTCCGTTTCCATTATATCTGTTATTTCTTTATCAAAACTTCCTGGAATAACTCTATCTCCCAACTGAATTATTCTCACTTCTTTTTTTAAGTTAACAGCTGCCTCTACTGCTTCCAATCCTATATATCCTGCTCCTATTATTACTACTCTTTTATTTTCTGGTTTCATCATAGCTTTTTTTAAAACAATCCCATCAGAAAATTCCTTTAAAGTAAATACGTTTTCTAAATCTATATTTTTAATTGGAGGTTTTACTGCAGATGCTCCAGTTGTAATTATCAATTCATCATATTTATCCTTAAATATTTCTTTTGTAATTAAATTTTTTACCGAAATCTCTTTTTTTTCAATATCCACTCCAATAACTTCATGTTTCATTTTTACAGTTATTCCTTCTTTTTGAAATTGTTCCAAAGGTTTTGCTATCATTCTTTTTGAATCATCATAGAAATTTCCTACATAATATGGAAGTCCGCAGCTTCCCCAAGAAATTATATCAGTCATTTCATATACAGTTATTTCAAGGTCTTTTTTTTCTCTTTTGGCTTTTGAAGCAGCACTCATTCCTGCTGCTACTCCTCCTACTATTATTACTTTTTTCATAATACATCCCCTCACTTAATGCACATATTTCTTTTATTATTCAATTTAAAACAGCTTTTTCCTTTTCTTGATTATAATTTCCATTTTCTTTTTTATAATGATATAATATTAAAAATAATTCAATTATTCATGGAGATGATTATCATAGATAAGAAAGTTTATTATTTTGACAATTCTGCAACTTCTTTTCCAAAGCCTGAATCTGTTTATAAAAGTGTCGAAAAAGCTATCAGATTTTATGGTGCTAACCCTGGAAGGGGAGGTCATAGAATGGCTATTGAAGCTTCTAAAGCCATTTATGAAACAAGAGAAAAAATAGCTGCCCTTTTTAATATTAAAAATCCACTTCAGATAGCTTTTACTTATAATTCAACATATGCTTTAAATTTTGCAGTAAAAGGTATTATTCCAAAAAATTCTCATATAATTACTACTTCACTTGAACATAATTCTGTTTTAAGACCAGTTTTTTATGAAAAAGATGAGAACAATGCTCGTATATCTATTATCTCTCCTTCTGAAGATGGAAATATTCATTCTGAAAATATTATAAATGCTATGACTTCTGAAACAAAAGCAATTATCCTTACACACATGTCTAATGTCACTGGTGCTATAATTGACTTGCTTCCAATTACTGCAGAAGCAAGAAAAAGAAATATTTTAACAATAGTAGATGTTTCACAAAGTGCTGGTTTTTTAGATATAGATGTAGAAAAATTAAAAATAGATGTACTTTGTTTTACTGGTCATAAATCTTTATTTGGAATACAGGGAACTGGAGGAATATACATCCGAGATGGAATTAAGATTTCTCCAATAATTGAAGGGGGTACTGGCAGCTTCTCAAAAATGAAAAGACAGCCTCTGTCTATGCCAGAAGCTCTTGAAGCTGGAACTCTCAATACTCCTGGTATAATAAGTCTTGGAGCTGGAATCGATTTTCTTAATTCTATTGGTTTAGAAAATATAAGAAAACATGAAAATAACCTTACTAAAAAATTTATAGAGGAATTAAAAAATATAAATGAAATAATAATTTATGGTCCAGAAAAAAGAGGGCCTGTTGTTACTCTAAATATCAAAGGAGTCGATTCAGGGGATCTTGCTGCTTATCTTGATGAAGAATATAGTATTCTTACAAGAGCAGGTATTCATTGCGCCCCCTTAGCTCATGAAACTATGAAGTCAAGTGAAAATGGAGGAGTTAGATTTTCTTTTGGATACTTTAATACAGAAGAAGATATCAATTATGCCGTTAACTCTCTTAAAAATATAGTTTCCGAACTTAAAAACAATTGATTTTTTTAAAAAAGTGTTGCATAAAAAGAAAATATATGGTATCATAATTCTTGTGTCAAGCAGTAGTGATTTAGATAAAAGTTGTAGTTCTTTTAATCTAAACATAGTAAGTTTGATCTTTCCTTACAGCTTTTGAACATTTGGGGATATAGCTCAGTTGGGAGAGCGACGCACTTGCACTGCGTAGGTCAGCGGTTCGATCCCGCTTATCTCCACCATGCCTAGATAGCTCAGTTGGCTAGAGCATACGGTTCATACCCGTACGGTCGATGGTTCGAATCCATTTCTAGGCACCATTTGTATTCAACACTTCTTATTTTAAGAAGTGTTTTTTTTATACTTTTTTACAAATAAAAAGCCACCAACACTTTTTATAATGTTATTCCAATTACTTCAATAATATCATTAGTTATATATTCTAAAACTTTAGTAAATAAAAAATCACTTAAATAAAATTTTATTCCTTCTTTTTTTGAAATTTCACTCCAATACATGTGATGAAATTCAGAGTCTAATGCAAAATTAACTATTTCTACTCCTGAAGCACTTAATGAAAAAAATCCAAGTATTTTTTTAAAACCTTCATCATCATAAATAAATAAGTATGTTCTTGTTCCACGTTCATATATTGCATCATTAATTAAAAAATCATCCAATATTTCATTTCTACATAAAAAATCCTTAACTAAATCACAATTATCTCTAGTTAAGGGTTGCATTAATAATTTATTTTCATCTATTTCATTTACATATTTGAATATTTTTTATCCAGCTCCATAAGTTCTTTCAATGCATCAAAAAGATCTTCACCTGCATTTTTTATTACATGATTTATCAGATAATTTTCTGATGTATCTCTCCAGTACGCTTTCAATTCTTTACTTCTTACAAAATTCAATATACTCCATGGATTATATATCCCTGCATTTTCAAATCTATATCCATCATACCATAATTTTACTTCTGGTATTTCATATTCCATATCATATGTAACATTTGCAAAAATACTTTAAGTGTTTTAAACAGATTATAAAAAAGTATTATATAGAAAAAAGTTAGTATATATTATTATGAATTTAAAGGAATGAAAGTTGAACACCAAAAGAAGTACGCAGTAGTCTTTTTTTTTACCCAAAAATAAAAAATGGAGGGAGAGAATAACAAGAATAGAAAAACAATTGATGAAGCAATATAAAAATTAATTCAACTAAGAAAAATACTCTTTAAGACTATAGAAATAATTAAAGTTCTCTTTTATAGATAAAAGCGAACTTTTATAAACTTTATTCTTATCAATTGTACTCTCTAAAATTGATAAAGTCAAGATAAAAAAATTTCTTAGAAAAAACACCTTAAAAAAATGACCCCCTATAAATAAAGTAGTTTCGCTTAGTTTTTGTTCGCTTTTATCTATAAAAGAGAACAGTTGTTAATTTTATAGAATTTGAGATAAATGTGAATGCAAAAAAACTAAAAAATTAAGATGAAAAATAAAAATAAGGGTTTGATAATATTAAAGGGGGAAAGTAAAATATGATTAAAGAAATGGAAAAAGCTTTAAAAAGATATCTCAAGGGAAAAAATAGAATAACAATGGGAGTAGTAGTAGCTTTTTTATTGGGAAGCAGTTTTGCATTTGGAGATGTTACAGTAAAATATGAAGACTCAACTCTTATTGTACAAGATGGTTCAGGAACTAATATAGGAACAGTAACAAAAAATTCTGCTAATGAATTTACCTGGACATTACCTGAAGGAGTAGATATAAATGAAACTGTAATAATAGATGATTCAATAAATACAAATAATATTAAAGTAAATATAGTGAATAATGGAAATATAGATATGACAAATAGTTCTGGAAATCAAAGTTATACAGGAAATGGGATTATTTCTAATATCCCTACTGACCCTGATACTAGTACTACTTCACCTGAGCCTAATTCTCTAATAGGAAATATAATAAATAATGGAATTATTAGTACTCCTGATTCTTCAGGTAGTTCAATTTATATTCATGCTAAATATACAAGCTCGATAGGAAATATAATAAATAAGGGAAATATAGTTGGGGGATTCAAATCTGATAGTGAAGAGAAGTCAACAATAGAATCAATTTCAAATTCTGGGACTATAACATCAGCATTTGGAGATGGAATTTATTCAATTTCTTCTAAAGGAAAGTTAACAATAAAATTGATTTCAAATTCTGGGGTTATAATAGGAAGAGATGATGGAATTTATATTTATGGAGGCTCTAATTCTAATTCAGAAATTACTTCATATAATAACTATGGACTTGTAATAGGACAGATACCAGTTGAAATTGAAGGGGTTGGAAAACAAATTACTAATCCTGAAGGACAGGGAATGGCTATAACTCTTGAGAATGATGGAAGTATAAAAACTAATGGTATTACCTCAGGAACTGGAGGGAAGGCAGGAATATATTCTATAATAAATACAACTTTACAAAATGGTGGAGTGGACGCATACAATGAATATGAAAATAATGAAAATATTTCAAATTCTATTATCAATGGAGCTGGATATGATGAAACTAATGGAACAGTAACAGTAAAAGCAGGTAATTTCACTCTTAATGGTGGAATTATTAATGCCTATAAAACTGCTGTTACAGTTAAAGATGGAGCTTCATTTACTGGTACAAATGTAACAATTAATGGTGGTGGCTTGGATGGAACTGCTCTTGTTATTTCTGGAGATTCAGGAGCTAATACAGTAAATATATCTGGAAATTCTTTTATCAATGGAAATATAGATTTAGATACTGGAGATGATACTCTTAATTTTGGTTCAGCTGTTTCTAGAGCAGCAGGAAGTGATAATATAAATCTTTTCCATAAAATATCAAATGTGGAAGAAATAAATATAAATCAGAAAGTAACTGCATTTGAAACTTCTGAAATTACAGGAACAGATAAGATTAATATTGGTAAAAACGGTGAGCTTGTATTAAGAATAGATGGAACAAATAGTAATAAACATGCACTTTCAGGAAATACTATTCAAGGAAATAATATTGGAACAATAGACTCAGAGGGTGGAAAACTTCTTCTTGCGCTTAATGGAGTATCTGATGGAAGTACAATAGATATGGGAATAAAACTTGGAGATGGAATATATGGAGTAGAAAATCCAGATATTAAATATAGAGATTTATTTACTTTAGAAACAACTTCATATTTACACTCTATTAGCAAAACTAGTGATACAGAAGTAAAAGTTGAAACTAAATCTACACTTCCATTATCATATACAAATTATGATAAATTAAATAAAATATATCAAAGTATGCAGGCTGTAGATGGTGTAAAAGAATTTTATATAGATACTGATGAAAAATTCTCATCTTTCATAGGATATTTAAATGATATCTATGCAGGAAATCCATACTCATATTCTTCTGAATTATCAAGAAAATCAATGGGAATGTTCAGAGATATAGTTACTGAAAATTCATTTAAAGCTGATACAGGAAAATGGATGATATATGGTGGACTTACTCATATAGATGGTGGAACTAAAGATACATATTATGGAAAAGGATACTATACTTATGATATAGGAAGTTCTGATATGGACGCAGATACAAAAATAACTGGAGCATATATGCTTGGAGAATATGGAGTATCTGACACATTGACTTCTGGAGTAGTAATTGGAGGAAACAAACTGAAATCTAACTTGTCTAATGGCTCAAAGGTTGATGGAAGCGCAATGTATCTGGGAGCTTATGCTAAAAAGTATATTGGAAATCTAAAAGTAACAGGAGGAGCAGGATTCCAATATGGAGATTATGATACTGACAGAATGGCAGTAAATAAAGTGGCTTTTGATGAAACAAAAGCAGTGATGAAATATTCTGACAGCTACAATGATATGACTTATGACATCTATTTAAATGGAAGATATTCACATAATATTGGAAGCAATCTATTCCTAGAACCTTATGCAACTCTATCATATACATATGTAGATCAAGATGGAGCAGATGAAGGAAACAAAACTCTAGCAATAAAAACAGATTCAAAATCATTTGACTATACAGTTGGAAAAATGGGAGTAGACCTGAAAAAAGTAATACCTCATGAAAAAGGAAAGAGTACACTTTCAGCAGGAGTAAGCTATACAAAAATACTTGATGGAGCAGCTGAAGAATATATCACAGGAACATTTAAAGGAAAGCTTCTAGATGGAAAGTCAGCAAAGAATTTTGATATTTTAGTGGCTCACAAAAATGAACACAGTATAGGATTAAATGCTAAATATACCCTTGAACTAAAAAATGGAATCTTGTTTGATGTAAAAGGAACTTATTCTGTAGAAAGAGATTCACACAACAACTCAGGTAAAAACAAGACAAAAGGTGAATGGATAGTAGGAGCAGGTTTAGGTTACAAATTTTGATTGAATAGATTAATTAATAATAAAAGGCTGGCTTATATAGCCAGTCTTTTGCTTAAATATAACAAAGGGAAAGATATGACAGAAGGGGAATTTATAAGATTTTACAAGAAGAGAAATAATTCTAAAAGCCATAAAGTAAAAAAGTCAGAGAAAGGATAGAGAAGGGCTGAAGCTTAATTTAATAATTATAAAACTAAAAAATATCAAAAAAATTATTGACATAAAATATCTTTTATGATATCATAATTCTTGTGTCAAGCGGGATTAGCTCAGTTGGTAGAGCGTCAGCCTTCCAAGCTGAATGTCGCGAGTTCGAACCTCGTTTCCCGCTCCAAAACACTGGGGATATAGCTCAGTTGGGAGAGCGACGCACTTGCACTGCGTAGGTCAGCGGTTCGATCCCGCTTATCTCCACCATGCCTAGATAGCTCAGTTGGCTAGAGCATACGGTTCATACCCGTACGGTCGATGGTTCGAATCCATTTCTAGGCACCACTTGTATTTAACGCTTCTTAAAATTAAGAAGCGTTTTTTTATTTTACTTGCCTGACCTGCAATTTTAAAATATAATAGAAAATAAGAATAAATATCAATAATAACAGGTGGTGAAATCAATGAAAACAGAAAGAAGAAATATTGTTTTACTCTATGCAGAGTCAGTGCTTCCAGTGGTATTTGCATAGAGTAAACTTTACTGGATATACTGGTTCTGCAACTTAGAAATAAAAAACTAAGGAGTGAAACCAGAATGAAATATATAAATGCAGATATAATATTACCAGATCATTTAATACAAGAACTTCAAAAATATGCTCAAGGAAAATACATATATATTCCTGTAAAAAAAGAAAAATATAAAAAATGGGGAGAAGTATCTGGTTATAAAAAAGAAATAGAAGAAAGAAATAAAAAAATAAATGAAGAATACCTAAGTGGTATATCTGTTTCTCATCTTTCTAAAAAATATTATCTCTCTATCTCAGGCATTAGAAAAATAATTTACAAAAAATAAGTATTCATAAAAATATTTATAATATAATTACAGGTGATTAAAATGAAGTATGATAAAGATTTTTGGAATGCACTTGATTCTCTAGTTTCTAATTCTGTAATAATAATTGACAGACCCAAAGGAAGTATTCATCCAAAATATACAGACTTTATTTATGAAGTAGACTATGGTTATTTATCTGATACTTCATCTTCAGATAACAAAGAAATTGATATATGGAAAGGGAGCAATCCAGCTCAAAAAGTAAATGCTGTAATATGTACAATTGACTTAAAGAAAAAAGATTCTGAAATTAAAATTTTAATTGGATGCACAAATACAGAAACTGAAATTATTTATAATGCACACAACAGCAGTAAATTCATGAAGGGTATTTTAATAACTAGAGAATAAACTTTTGCTTAATATTTTTTATACTTTATAATACAGAATTATCTATAACATTGTCTTTCCATTTCCTATCTGATATCATTTAATAAAAAGCAGGAGGATTTTATATGAAGATGGGATATGGAGAAAGGGATATAACTCCTGAATATCCAATAGAAATGGTAGGTTTTTATAGAGCAGATAATTTATCTAAAGGAATTTTAGACAGACTTTATGTTCAATGTGCATTATTTGACTTTAGCAATGAATATTCATGTATCATTACCATAGACAGTATTGGATTTACTGTAAAAGATTCTGATTACCTTAGAGATATTATAGGAAAAAATTTAAAAATTACTAAGGAAAGGGTAATGTTATGTTTTTCTCATACACACTCTGCTCCAAATAATGGGATAGAACGTTCTTATTTTGCTTTTATCTGTCAAAAAACTCTTGAAGCAGTAAATGAATCACTTAATAATGTAATTCCTGTAAAAGCAGCTTGGGAAAGTTTTGAAGGAAATATTGGAGAGAACAGGAGAAATAATTCAGTATTGGATAAAAGAATAGGAATATTAAAAATAAGTGCCTTTGATAATGATAATATTAAACTTATTCTTTTAAGAGTTACAGCCCATGCTAATATTTTAAGCAGCGATAACTATCTTATTTCTTCAGATTATTTTGGAAGTGTAAGAAAATTTTTAAAAGAAAAATATAATTGTGATGTTATGGTGACTCAGGGAGCTTCTGGAAATATCAGACCTTTATACAGACAAAAAAACACTGATTTTCTTGAGATTCATTCTTATGAATATTCTTTAACACAAGCCAATAAAAATATTCCTTCTTTAGAAGCAGAAAAATCAATAAATAAAACTGTTCAAGAAATATATACAGGTATTGATAAAATTATTTATTCCCTTATTCCTCAAAAAATAAATAGACTAAACATGTTTTCTGAAATAAAAAGATTTTATTCAGATGTTCCAACTATTGAGAGAGCTCATGAAATATTTATAGAGGCTAGGGAAAAAGTTGGAATAGATGGTTCTGATTGGTTAAAAGAAATTAAAAGATTAAATGCTGAAAAAATTATTAGACAGCATACAGATATTGAAATACAGTATTTTATTTTAAATAATGGCTGTATATGTGGTGTTCCTGAAGAAATAATGTGTGAAATGGCTTTAGAAGTTATAGAAAAAACTAAAAATAACCAAATATATCTAGGTGGATATACTAATGGCTGCAGTGGCTATTTCCCTACTTATGAAGAATTTCTTAGAGGAGGATATGAGGTAATCTGGTCATACCTTGTCTATTATATCTATCATGAGAGAGTTTCTTCATTAACTAAAGAAAGCGGAAATATCTTGGTAGATACAATTGTTTCTCAATTAAAAAATTTAAATGTAAAGAAATCTTCAGTCTGAATATTTTATTTATTAATTTTATATTGTTAAATTTTATAAAGCGGAGGTAATCTCAAATGGAAATTCGTTATGCAGTACCTAATGATTTAGATGGACTATTGGATCTACTGAAAGCTAACCATATCAATTCAATCCCAGAAGAAGAAAAGAAAAATGGATTTGTAACTACTAACATTACTAAAGAACAATTACACAATTTAATGGAAAATGAAAAAGGTATTACAGTAGCAGTAAATGGAAACAATCAGGTTATAGGATTTGCTCTTGCAGGAAGTTGGAATTTTTGGCAGCCTTGGCCACTATTTACATATATGATTGAACATCTTGAATCATTTAAACTAAATGGTCAAATACTGACAGTTAAAAATTCTTATCAATATGGCCCTGTTTGCATAGATAAACAATATCGAGGTACGGATATATTTGAAAAACTTTTTAATTTTTCTCTCAAAAGTATGGCTGACCGTTATTCATATAT
Source organism: Fusobacterium varium (assembly GCA_002356455.1). Taxonomy (NCBI): domain Bacteria; kingdom Fusobacteriati; phylum Fusobacteriota; class Fusobacteriia; order Fusobacteriales; family Fusobacteriaceae; genus Fusobacterium; species Fusobacterium varium. The sequence continues at coordinate 1,220,502 of AP017968.1, read as the reverse complement.
GGTTACTTTTATCAATCAAGTTAATCCACGTTCCTATGCTGCCCATACAAAAAAAGCTAAAATGACAGAAGCTGGTACTTTTGATTGGAACAATAATCATTACTGGCTAATGGCTATTCAAACAAAATAATTCTATATTATTTAAATATTCTGCTTCTAAACAACAAATGGGGCTGTTGCAAATTTAAAACAGCCCAATTATCAAAAAAGCTGACTTGAAGTTTTCTTCTTGTCAGCTTTTTCTTTTTAAATAAAAAAAGGTATAAAATACTAAAAATTTTTTCAAATTTCTAATATAATATACCTATGCAAAAACCAACTAATAATAACATTTTTTTTCAATTAAATCAACCTAAACTTTTTAACTTTTTACAATATGAAATTTCTGATAATGATCCTGTAAGAAAACTTAGCTCAATATTGGAGGGATTAGATTTTAGTAGTTTAATGCAAGTATTTTCTTACAAAACAAAGGTACATCCTATCAGAATGTTTTCTATCATTGTTTATGCCTATTCGCGCAATTTAACTTCTACTAGAGATATAGAAATGGCTTGCCATGAAAATATTAAATTTAGGTTTCTTTTACAAGATTCTAAAATTCCTGATCACTCTACTATTTCTAGATTCTTAGTAAAAACTGAAGATATTCTTCCAGATCTATTTGAACAATTCGTTGAAAAAATTTTTGAAATGGAAAATATTTCCACTGAAACAATATATATTGATGGCACTAAAATTGAAGCATATGCTAATAAATATACATTTGTTTGGAAAAAATCTATTGAGAAATATAGAACTAGATTAGATGAAAAAATTCTTGAATTAATTTCAAATTTTAATGATGATTTCAACTTACAATATGACAACTTCCTTGAAATATATTCATATCTTTCTAATTTGAATTTTCAAATAGTCAAAGGTAGAGGAAAGAGAAAATCTAAAGAGCAAAAGTATTTAGAATTATGCGCAGAATACTTAGAAAAGTATCAAAAATATTCTAATCATTTTAAAAATCTTAATGGTAGAAATAGCTATTCAAAAACTGATATAGATGCTACTTTTATGAGAATGAAAGATGACCATATGAGAAATGGTCAATTAAAACCTGGATATAATCTACAAATAGGAGTGATTAGTGAATATATTTCTTCATATGAAATTTTTTCTAACCCTTCTGATTCTAAAACTTTGATTCCATTTTTAGAGAAAATTTCATCTCAAAATTTAGAAATTAAAAATATTGTAGCTGATGCAGGATATGAAAGTATTTCAAATTATGAATATTTGGAAAAAATGGACTATACTTCATACATAAAACCAATATATTTTGAAAAATCTAAAATCAGAAAGTTTAAAAATGATTTAAACAGAGTAGAAAATTTAATATATAATAATTCTGAAAATAAGCTATTTAGAAAAGATGGATTAGAATTAGAATTTCTATACTCTAACAAAAATAATACAGTTCAATATTTTTGGAATCCTGAAACTAACAAAAAAATTAAGTACAATGCAAGATTTAGAATTTTATCAAATAAATCAAAAGAGAATGTATCAAGCAATTATGGAAAACAATTAAGAATGAACAGAAGTATTCAAGTAGAAGGTGCTTTTGCAGTTTTGAAAGAAGATATGAAATTGCGAAAATTAAAAGTTCGAAGTAAAAAAAGTGTTTTAAGAGAAATATGTTTGTTTTGTATCGCTTACAACTTCAACAGATATCTAAGCAGAAATATAAATAATCGCTTAGGAACAACACTTCACTCATTAAAAGTAGCTTAGATAAATAAAAAATCATCTACTTCTTTTTTTGATACTTAAAAATAAATATAAAAATATAAATTAGCAGAAATCTATAAAATAGATTTCTATTTTTTTATAAAAAATAAGAGAAGCTGCACAAATTAGTTTATCAATCACTAATTTGCAACAGCCCCATTTTATATAAACTATTTTAAATTTTCTTTGTTAAATTTTTTAATAGCTTTTAAAATTTCTTCTGATGTATTTAATGCCATTACCTCTTCTACAAGAGCTTCACATTTTTTCTTATCCAAAGACATTATATTTTTCTTAATTCTTGGCACAGATATTGCTGACATTGAAAATGAATCCAGCCCCATTCCAAATAATAATGCTGTTGCTTTTTCATCTCCAGCAAATTCTCCACACATAGAAATAGATATTCCAGCTTCATGAGCCCCTTTTATTGAAAGTCTTATAGCTTCCAATACAGTTGGATTATATGTATCATATAAATGAGAAATATTTTCATTTCCTCTATCTACTGCTAATGTATATTGTGTCAAATCGTTAGTTCCTATTGAAAAGAAATCTACTTCTTCAGCAAAATTTCTAGCTCTAAATGCAACAGCAGGAGTTTCTACCATTATTCCTAAAGCTATATTTTCATCAAATTTAGCTCCTTCAGCTATTAACTCAGCTTTACATTCTTCAAGTATAGCTCTTGATCTTCTTATCTCTGTTATATCCATTATCATAGGAAGCATGATTTTAATATGCCCAAAAGCTGAAGCTCTCAATAAAGCTCTAAATTGAGTTTTAAGAATTTCAGGTCTGTCCAGACATACTCTTATAGCTCTCCATCCTAGGAATGGATTTTCTTCTTTTGGAAGCTGCATATATGGAAGAGACTTGTCTCCACCTATATCCATAGTTCTAATAGTAACTGGCTTACCTTCCATTTTTTCAGCAACAGCTTTATATGCCTCAAACTGTTCCTCTTCTGTTGGAAATCTGTCATTATTCATAAATAAAAATTCTGTTCTGTATAATCCTATTCCTGTAGCTCCATTTCTAAGTACACCATCTACATCTTTAGGTGATCCTATATTAGCCCAAGCTCCTACTTTTATTCCATCTTTTGATATAGCTTCTTTGTCTTTTAATTGTTTTAAAAGTTCTTTTTCTTCAAAATATTCTGCTTTTTTAGCTTCATATTTTGCAATTTCTTCTGCTGAAGGCTCAATAATAATATCACCTTTTAAAGCATCAACTATTACAGTTTCTCCATTTTTTACAACAGAACATATATTTCCTGTTCCTACAACTGCAGGTAATTCCAATGATCTAGCCATAATTGATGAATGAGCAGTTTTTCCCCCAATTTCAGTTATAAAAGCTACTACATTATTTAGATCAATTTGAGCAGTATCAGATGGAGTAAGGTCTTTAGCTGCTACAACTGTATTAGGAGGAAGTGAACTTAAGTCTAAAATTTCCATTCCTACTGTATTATAAAGCCATCTTTTTCCAATATCTCTAAGGTCTGCTGCTCTTTCTCTTAAATATTCATCCTCTAAATTAGACAACATTTCACAATAATCATCTATTCCTCTTTGAAGTGCTGCCTCAGCACTTATTCCTTCATCTTCTATTATTTCAGTAACTTCATCAAAAAGATCTTCATCTTCCAAAAGTGTAATATGTCCATCAAATATTGCTGCCTTATCTTCTCCAAACTTTTTAGCAGTTTTATCTCTTATCATTAATAATTGTTCTTTTGATTTTTCTCTTCCAGCTAACAGTTTTTCTTTTTCTGTTTCTGGATTACAATTTTTTCCTTCTTCAATAACAAGTTCTTTCTCCTGATATAAAAATACTTTTCCTATTGCAATACCTGGTGATGCATCAATACCCTTTATTTGTCTACTCATATTTTTTCCCTTTCTTCATTCATTTTATCAATAGTTACAATTAGTCAAAAAAATAGAAGGCACCTATACAGTACCTTCCGTTAAACCTAGTCTTTTAAATTTTCAAGAAGGTGAGCTAATTGTTCTACAGCTGTATCAGCGTCATCTCCTTCAGCATGTACAGTTATTTTAGTACCTTTTTTAACTCCTAGTGAAAGCAATTTTAATAATGAAGTTCCCTTAACTCTTTTTCCTGCTTCATTTTCTACTTCAATTTGAGAAGAAAATGTTTTAGCTAAACTTACAAATTCATTTCCTGGTCTAGTATGTAGTCCAGTCTCATTTTTGATCTCAACAGTTTTACTTGCCATGTTTCTTTCCACCCTCTTATCTAAAAATTAATTGTATAAAAAATTTATTCTTATTATCAATAGACTACTTTATTTTACACTTTTTGTCAATATCTTTTTATTTCCATAGACTCTAAAAAAATGAAAATTTGCATATATAATTGACAAGAAAGCTAAGATGGTATAAGATAGATTAGTAGTGGAAATTTAGAATTATAAGGGGGTTTTAGTATGGATATTAAAACTGTTAAGGAAAATGCAAGAGAAAAAATGAAAGGTTTCTGTAATTTATGCAAAATTTGTGATGGTGTTTGGTGTTCCGGAAAAGTGCCTGGAATGGGTGGAACTGGTACAGGAGAATCTTTTAAAAATTCATATTTAAAATTGAAAAATATAAAAGTCATAATGAGAACAATTCATGAGGCTACTGAACCGATTTTAACTACTAATCTTTGGGGAAAAGAACTTTCATTTCCATGTCTGGGAGCTCCTATAACTGGAACTAAATTTAATATGGGTGGCGGAGTTACTGAAGAAGAGTATTGTCTCGATGTAATAGGTGGAGCCATTGATGCTGGAACTATTGGAATGATAGGAGATACAGGAGATGCCAGCTGTTATACTGCTGGACTGGAAGCTATAAAAGCAAATGGTGGAATGGGTGTTGCTGTTATAAAACCTAGAAGCAATGAAGAAATAATAAAAAGAATCAGACTGGCTGAAGAAGCTGGAGCTATTGCTGTAGGTGTAGATGTAGATGGCGCTGGTCTCATTACTATGAAACTATTTGGGCAGCCTGTTGGTCCTAAATCTCTTGCTGAATTAAAAGAACTTACTGCCTCTACTAAACTCCCATTTATAATAAAAGGTATTCTCAGTGTAGATGAAGCTGAACTTTGTGTTGAAGCTGGTGTAGACACTATAGTTGTTTCTAACCATGGTGGAAGAGTACTTAATGAAACACTTGCCCCTTGCGATGTAATAGAAGATATAGTAAAAGCTGTAGGAAATAAAGTTAATGTTCTTGTTGATGGCTCTGTCAGAGAAGGAGTTGATATTCTTAAATACATGGCTCTTGGTGCTAAAGGTGTACTTGTAGGAAGACCTCTTACTTGGGGTTCTATTGGTGGAAGACAAGAAGGAGTTAAAACTATATTTGAAAATCTTAAAGGTCAGCTTACACAGGCTATGATTCTCACTGGTGTAAAAGATATCAATAAAATAGATAAAAAAATTATCAGTAAATAATTTCTGCTTCATAAGGAGAGCTTATGGATATATATAAAAGTACTATAGATGATAAAGAAAATTTTATCAAATTAAGAGTTTCTTTATTTAAAGAACTTGAAGAAATAGATGAAAATACAGAAATAGAAGAATTAATAAAAGAAACTGGAAACTATTATATATCTCATATAGATAAAGATTTATTTTGCTGGTTTGCTAAAATAGATGATAATATAATAGCTGTTGCTTCTATGTGTATATTTTGCAGAATACCTTATTTTCAAAATCCTGTTGGATTGGAAGGTTATATATTAAATGTATACACCCTTCCTAAATATAGAAAAAAAGGAGCTGCTTCAAGTCTTATTAATGAAATTATTACTTTTTCAAAAAAATCATCTTTAAAAAAATTATGGCTTAATTCCAGTGAAGCTGGAAAAGATATCTATAAATCTTTTGGATTTAAAGAAAATAACAATGAAATGGAATTGTTTCTTTAAAAATATAAAGGGGCTGTTGCAAATTAGTGATTGATAAACTAATTTGTGCAGCCTCTCTTATTTTTCATAAAAAAATAGAAATCTATAAAATAGATTTCTGCTAATTTATATTTTTATATTTATTTTTAAGTATCAAAAAAAGAAGTAGATGATTTTTTATTTATCTAAGCTACTTTTAATGAGTGAAGTGTTGTTCCTAAGCGATTATTTATATTTCTGCTTAGATATCTGTTGAAGTTGTAAGCGATACAAAACAAACATATTTCTCTTAAAACACTTTTTTTACTTCGAACTTTTAATTTTCGCAATTTCATATCTTCTTTCAAAACTGCAAAAGCACCTTCTACTTGAATACTTCTGTTCATTCTTAATTGTTTTCCATAATTGCTTGATACATTCTCTTTTGATTTATTTGATAAAATTCTAAATCTCGCATTGTACTTAATTTTTTTGTTAGTTTCAGGATTCCAAAAATATTGAACTGTATTATTTTTGTTAGAGTATAGAAATTCTAATTCTAATCCATCTTTTCTAAATAGCTTATTTTCAGAATGATTATATATTAAATTTTCTACTCTGTTTAAATCATTTTTAAACTTTCTGATTTTAGATTTTTCAAAATATATTGGTTTTATGTATGAAGTATAGTCCATTTTTTCCAAATATTCATAATTTGAAATACTTTCATATCCTGCATCAGCTACAATATTTTTAATTTCTAAATTTTGAGATGAAATTTTCTCTAAAAATGGAATCAAAGTTTTAGAATCAGAAGGGTTAGAAAAAATTTCATATGAAGAAATATATTCACTAATCACTCCTATTTGTAGATTATATCCAGGTTTTAATTGACCATTTCTCATATGGTCATCTTTCATTCTCATAAAAGTAGCATCTATATCAGTTTTTGAATAGCTATTTCTACCATTAAGATTTTTAAAATGATTAGAATATTTTTGATACTTTTCTAAGTATTCTGCGCATAATTCTAAATACTTTTGCTCTTTAGATTTTCTCTTTCCTCTACCTTTGACTATTTGAAAATTCAAATTAGAAAGATATGAATATATTTCAAGGAAGTTGTCATATTGTAAGTTGAAATCATCATTAAAATTTGAAATTAATTCAAGAATTTTTTCATCTAATCTAGTTCTATATTTCTCAATAGATTTTTTCCAAACAAATGTATATTTATTAGCATATGCTTCAATTTTAGTGCCATCAATATATATTGTTTCAGTGGAAATATTTTCCATTTCAAAAATTTTTTCAACGAATTGTTCAAATAGATCTGGAAGAATATCTTCAGTTTTTACTAAGAATCTAGAAATAGTAGAGTGATCAGGAATTTTAGAATCTTGTAAAAGAAACCTAAATTTAATATTTTCATGGCAAGCCATTTCTATATCTCTAGTAGAAGTTAAATTGCGCGAATAGGCATAAACAATGATAGAAAACATTCTGATAGGATGTACCTTTGTTTTGTAAGAAAATGCTTGCATTAAACTACTAAAATCTAATCCCTCCAATATTGAGCTAAGTTTTCTTACAGGATCATCATCAGAAATTTCATATTGTAAAAAATTAAAAAGTTTGGGTTGATTTAATTGAAAAAAAATGTTATTATTAGTTGGTTTTTGCATAGGTATATTATATTAGAAATTTGAAAAAATTTTTAGTATTTTATACCTTTTTTTATTTAAAAAGAAAAAGCTGACAAGAAGAAAACTTCAAGTCAGCTTTTTGGGTAATTGGGCTATTTTGAATTTGCAACAGCCTCTTTTAATTAATTTTGTCCTATAGGATAATATTTAAAAATCTCTCTTACTTTTCTATCTTTTGTATAAACATTTCTCATATCAAAATAATAGTTATCTTTCATCCTGTCCTTAATGTTGTCCATATTCATTCCTCTAAATTGATTCCATTCAGTCAGTAAAACAATACCATCTACATCATTAGCTACTGAATATTCATCAGCACAGTATATTATATTTTTTTCTATATCTGCTAATCTCCATCTTGCTTCTTTTATTCCCTCTGGACAGTAAGCATGTATTTTTGCTCCATTTTTTACAAGTCCTCTTATTATATCTATACTTGGAGCTTCTCTCATATCATCTGTATCAGGCTTAAAAGAAAGCCCTAATATTCCAATTATTTTCCCTTTTACTCCATTCATTTTACTGATTATTTTGTCTACCATCTTTCTTTTTTGTTTTTCATTTGCTTCAATAGCAGCTTTTATCACAAACATCTCCTCTCCATATTTATTAGCTATATCCACAATAGCTTTTGTATCTTTTGGAAAACATGAACCTCCATATCCAGGTCCACAATGTAAAAATTTTGGTGATATTCTTCCATCCATTCCCATTGCTCTTGCTATTTCTTGAGAATTAGACCCTACTTTTTCTGACAAAAGAGCTATTTCATTTATAAAAGAAATTTTTACAGCAAGAAAAGCATTAGATGCATATTTTATCATTTCAGCAGTTTCTATATTGGTAAACATAAAGGGAGTTTCATTTATAAAAAGCACATCATATACCTTTTTCATTATTTCCTTTGCTCTCTCTGTCTCATAACCTATTACTATTCTATCTGGTCTTAAACAATCTCCTACAGCTTTTCCTTCCCTTAAAAATTCAGGATTTGAAACTATATCAAATTCTATATTTTCTCCTCTTTTATCTAGTTCTTTCTGAATATTATCTCTCACTTTTTTTCCAGTTCCTACAGGAACTGTTGACTTATCTACAATAACTTTATATTCATCTATATATTTTCCAATATTGGCTGCTACATCCAGTACATAATGCAGATCAGCTGAACCATCTAAAGCAGGAGGTGTTCCTACAGCTATAAATATTACTTCTGAATTTTTTACAGCATATTTCATATCTGTTGTAAATTCGATTCTTTTCCCTTTTATATTTTTCATTAAAAGTTCTTGAAGTCCAGGTTCATATATGGGTACTTTTCCTTCTTTTAATGTTTTTATTTTATGTTCATCTATATCCATACATATTACTTTAGCACCAAATTCTGCCATTATTACACCTTGAACAAGTCCAACATATCCTGTTCCTATAACTGAAATATTCATTATATTCTCCTTTGATCTTTATTAAGATTTTTAAACCAATCAATAAATTTTACAATTCCATCTTTAAATTCTGTTGATGGATTATAGCCTATTAATGCTTTTGCCTTATTTATATCTGCATATGTTTTTTCAACATCTCCCATCTGCATAGGAAGTTTATCTATTTTTGCTTTTATTCCCAGTGCATTTTCTATTACCTCTACCATTTCTTTTAAAGATACAACATGAGATTCTCCGAGATTTACTATTTCATAAACATTAGAATTACTCTTTAAATAATCAATAGATTTTTGTATTCCATGTATAATATCTTTTATATATGTATAATCTCTAAATGTATTTCCATCTCCATAAAAAGGAATTTTTTCACCTTCAAGTATCATTTTAGTGAACTTATAAATTGCAAGATCTGGTCTTTGTCTTTCACCATATACAGTGAAAAACCTTAATTGAAACATATCTATGTTATATAATTTATGATATACATGCCCTATTACTTCACAGCTCTTCTTAGTTGCTGCATATGGAGAAATAGCAAAATCAACAATATCTGTTTCTTTAAAAGGAGCTTTTTTATTATTTCCATATACAGATGATGATGAAGCCTGTATGAATTTTTTTATTCCCAATTTTTTACATATTTCAAGAATATTCATGGTTCCCCTGACATTAATCTCCTCATACTCTAAAGGCTTTTCTAAAGAAGGTCTTACTCCTGCCAAACCTGCTAAGTTAATAATAAATTCAGGTCTTTCTTTTTCAAATATTTTTTCCAGTTCATTCTTATTTCTGATATCACAATAGTAAAGTTTATAATTTTCATTTGAACTATTTAATACAAGGTGTTTTATTTTTTCTTCTCTTGTTTTTAAACTAGTTATAAAATTTATTTTTTCTTTCTTAACAATAGATTCCAATACATTTCTGCATTTTATGTCTAAAGAATAGTATTCATCAAAATTATCTACAGCTATTATTTTGTTATCTGTTTTCAATAATTCCTCTGTTAAATGCGAACCTATGAACCCTGCTGCTCCTGTTATCAAAATCTTCATTTATATCCTCCAATTTTTCCAGATAAAATAGCTTTACTATATCATCATTTCCTCGAGTAAATATTTTTTTATCTACTATAAAGTAATTTTTAAATTTTTCCATATCCAATTCATCATTTTCCAAAATAACAAATTCATCTTTCAATAACATTTTCTCATCAAATTTCTTTATTTGCTTTCCAATATTCCACACATCTTCTATTTCAAAATCTTCAGAATATACTTCCCATTGAATTGGGTTTTTCTTTGCCATACTTATTTTAGGAATATTTTTATCATTTTTTTCTCTGATTTCTCTTTCTATAAACCAGTTTGTAGTATTATTAGCTATAAGCATCAATATACCGCTTCCTAATATAATATTTTTTACTCTTGCCTTATGATTCTTTGCTATGTACATCCAACAGTAAAAAGGAATCATTATAGTTAAAACAATTAAAATATAACTTAAAGAAATATCTTTTTTTATATATCTCCCTATCAAAAGAAAAATTGGTATTCCCAAAGATACTACCCAGATAAAAATACTTTGAATCTGAAAAAGTAATCTGTCAGATTTTTTTAATTCATTCCAGCCTTTTTGATAATAGTAACTGCATATAGAAGCAACCATTAAACTTGAAGTTATATATATAGGAATCCCATATCTTTTCTTTTTCATTTTTATTAGAGATAACAATACTAACACTAACAAATTCCATAAAAAAATAAAATCAAAAAATTTTTTATCTTCTGCTCTTTCCTTGCTCCATTTTTTTATCATTCCAAATGCTGAGAAAAATATCCATATTCCCATATATATAAAATAATCCAGATAGAATAATATTCCTTGTGTATGTTTTGATGTCCATGTATCTTTCTCTTTTTCCATTACATTTAAAAAAATCTCTCTATAATTTAACAGCATTAAAACTGGCCATATTCCTGATAAAAGAACTGCTGTTCCAAGCATTATCAAAATACTTTTCCAATTCTTCTTATATTTCTCCGTTCCATAAACATATCCATATGAAATTATAAAAGGAACTGTTAGCCCATATAAAGCTACTGGTCCTTTACTTAGTATGGAACAGGCTAAAAATATTCCACTTATAATAAAGCTGTTTATTTTTTCCTTTTTTATTCCAGCAGTGAAAAAAACTACTGCTCCAAAAGCGAAAACATAACTATACATATCCCAGCTATTTTCATTTCCTATTTTTATCAACATAAAAGTTGTAAGAGAAATAAATGCAGCTATAAAACTATATAAACTTTTTTCAGTTAATGTCTTTACAAAATAATAAATAAGAAAAATCAGTATAACAGATATAATAGCTACAGGTATTCTCAATAAAAATTCATCTGTTGTATTATGAAATAATTTCATAATTCCTGCTGTTATCCATGTTGGAAGAGGTGGCTTTTCAAATCTTAAATTTCCGTTTAATGTTGGTATCAGCCAATTTCCGCTTTCTACCATTTCTCTAGCTGCTATAAAGTTTCTTGCCTCCATCAAGTCTGCATCTTTTACCCATAAGTTAGAAAAAAATGATACAATTGATAAAATCAAGATTATTAATGAATATTTCTTATCTTCACTAGACATATTAACTCCCTTTTTTCTTTATTAAATATATGTTTCTGGAATAAATAAGCAGATTAGGTGCCTGACCAAAAATAAAAACTGGGTCTTTTCTATATAAAGCATAACTCAAAAGGAGTGTACTCCCTCCTAAACTAAATATCCAAAATGAAAATGGAATAACACTTTTTCCTGCCTTCTCACTTGCTATCCATTGAACAATAAATCTCATTGAAAAAAGAACCTGTCCTATCATCCCTATTATTACAAAAAAATCCCAGTTTAAAAGTTTTTCCATTCTATTCTCCTCTTTCTATCACATATGAAAGTTTTCTTTTTTTCATCCATCTAACTGCAAAAGCATCTTTTAATCCTTTAAATAACCTGTTAAAAACTCCATACTTAGATTGTCCATATTCTCTATCATAATGTCTTACTGGTACTTCTATTACTTTAAATCCATTTATTTTAGAAAGAGTTGGTAAAAATCTGTGCATTCCTTCATAAAGGTAAAAAGTATCTACCACTTCTTTTTTGAATAATTTAAGTGGACATCCTGTATCCTGTATATCATCTCCTGTAATTAAATTTCTTATTCCATTTCCTACAAAAGATGATATTTTTTTCTTTATTCCATCTTCTCTTGTAGCTCTTCTTCCATTTACCATGTCATAATCATTAATATATGCAAGAAGTACATATATATCTTCAGGATTAGTCTGAAGATCTGAATCCATAGTTACAACAAGTTCACCTGTACATATTTTAAAGCCTGCTGCCAAAGCTGCAGTCTGTCCATTATTTTTTGTAAAGTGATACACTTTTACATGTCCATTTCTTTCAGCTTCTTTATCTAATATCTCTCTGCTCCCATCTGTACTTCCATCATCTATTAAAATGATTTCATAAGAATCAAATCTTTTTTTCAATGCCCCTTCTACTTTTTCTATAAATCTTTTAATATTTTCTTTTTCATTATAAACAGGGGCAATAACTGAAATTCTTTCCATTTTTAATTCCTCCTTATTTCTCTTTCATATTTATAATAAAATTAAAAAGTAAAAATATGGTAAAAAATAAATATTATTTTTTTTTTACTAAATATTAACTTTTTAGTGCTAAAATATACTTAATAATCTTATATGAGGTGTATAATAAATGAAAAATATTTTGATAATAGAGGATGAAAAAAAAATAAGAAGATATCTGCAGCTTGAATTAGAACATGAAAAATACTCAGTTGATACTGCTCAAGATGGAGAAGAAGGAATAGAAAAATTTAAAAATAACTTCTATGATATTATTCTTCTTGATCTTATGATGCCAAAATTTTCTGGAGAAGAAGTGTGTAAAATAATACGAAAAACTTCTAATATTCCTATAATAGTTCTTACAGCTAAAGATCAAACATTAAATAAAGTAGAACTTTTAGATATGGGAGCTGATGATTATCTTACTAAACCTTTTGAAATTGAAGAATTATTTGCAAGAATAAGGGTTGCTTTAAGAAATAAATCTAATTTTACTAACACAGATTACATATATTATGATATATTAAAATTAGACCTTAAAACTAATGCTCTATACAAAAATGAAAAAGAAATTTCTCTCACTAAAACCGAGTATAATCTCTTTCATTATCTTTTATTAAATAAAGAATTAGTTGTATCTCGTGAAAAAATACTTAATGAAGTATGGGGATATGACTATATGGGAGAAGAAAAAATAGTTGATGTCTATATCAATGCTTTGAGAAAGAAAATTGATTATGATGAAAATAAGTTTATTCATACAGTAAGAGGTTTTGGATATGTATTAAAAAAAGATGATGAAAAGAGAGGTTAAAAATGAAAAAATTATCTGATGAACTCCAAAAAAGTTATTATATTCTTGTATTTATATTTTCATTTTCATGTCTTGGTCTTCTTTATATATTTGCTTCATACATGATAAAAGTTTCAAGTGCAGATATAACAACAACAAACATATTTATAGACTATGAATTAAACGAATTTACTGAAAAATTAGAAAAAAATATTCCTATAGATGAGTTATTTAAAGGAGCCTTAGAGGAATGTCCCAAAATAGATAATGTTTTTGTTATATTCACTTATCAGGGAAAAATATACTCCAATAGTGAAATCTATCCAAAAGAATTACAATTAAAAGATCAGGATGAAATACAAAATATAGGTTTCTATGATTACCAATCTCTTCATAGAACAATTTATATTAATGGAATTGATCCCATTGATTTAAAAATAATAAAAGATTTAAAGGGAGATAAACTTATATTTTTTAGAGCTATAGGAATAGCAGGTGTATGGATTATCTTTACTTTAGTTATTGGTATCTATATATCAAAAAAATTCTATAATAAATTTATTCCTCCTTTAAGAAATATTCAAGAGATAACAAATAAAATCAATCTTGATTCTTTAGATACTGATGTAAAAACAGAAAATAACTTTATCGAATTTATTTCTATTATACATTCATATAAAAACATGCTCAGCAGATTAAAAAAACAAACTGATGCTCAGATAGATTTTGTAAACAGTGCTTCTCATGAGCTTAAGACTCCTATTTTTATAATTGGAGGATATGTAGATTTAATAAAAAGATGGGGTGCATCTGATAAAAATATATTAATGGAATCTTTAGATTCTATCGAAGATGAAACTAAAAATATGAGTACATTAGTTACTAAGCTATTATTTCTGGCTAAGGACAATAAGGACAGTCTTGATTTCCAAAAGATATATGTATCCAATGTTATTGAGGAAATAATAGAACATCTCAAATTAATATATCCAAAACAGGAAATAAATTTTAGTCCAAACAATGCAGTTATCTATTCTGATCCTTATCTTATAAAACAGCTTTTTCTTAATTTAATAGAAAATGCTGTGAAATATGGATTAAATAACCCTATTGATATCTCCATATCTCAAAGTAATAATATTACAATATCTATTAAAGATTATGGTATTGGAATAAGCAAAGAAGATCTGGAACATATTTTTGATAGATTTTTCAGAGTCGATAAAGCAAGAAGCAGAAATATGGGAAGTCATGGATTAGGATTATCAATTGTTAAAAATATAATAGAAGTTCTGAAAGGTGACCTTGAAATAAAAAGTGAGCTAAATAAAGGAACTACTGTACATGTAACCTTACCTTTTTCACTAAAATAAAAAGAAGATTGACTTATAAGAAAAGTACAGTTTTAGAAAATTTTTAAATCTCTAAAATTTATCTTAACTTTTTAGTCAATCTCTTTTTTACTTTTAATTATAATAGTCATTACTGCTGTCCTGATCTTGATTTTCAAAAGATATTTTTTCTCTCTTAGAAAGAATATACCACATTTTCATTCCAACAATCAATACAACCTGTACTCCATAAGCTGCAATTACTCCACTCAATCCATAATTTTTTATCAAAGGAAATAAAACTCCCATATATATCAGATTAGCTATAAAAATTATTCTTGTTTCTACTTTTATATATCCTAATGACAGAAAAAGAGGATGGACTGCTATAAACACTGTTCCCAAAGATTTCATTATAATATATAAATTTATTTCAAATTTATAATTTAATACAAGTTTGCTGAAAAATTGTGAAAAAAGATAAAAGCCTACTACATTTAGCCCTACTACCATTATAGTACATACACCTAAAAGAAGAGCAGATACTTTCAAAAATTTTCTAAATACTTCCTTAACATCTTTTCTTGCAATTGTTTCACAAAAATACGGATATAATGTTTGATAAATAGGAGTCCCCACTTTATCAAGTACAATAGCTACTGTTTTACAAATTTTATATATTCCCAACTGCTCCAATGATAACATTTTTCCTATCAAAAGATTATCAAAATATTGTACTGGTATGTCCAAACTTGAATTTACATTAGTAAGACAAGTAAATTTAAAAAATTCTTTATTAAAACTGGACTTTTGAAAAATAAATCCAAGTAGTTTTCTTTTTTTCAACACTATTATTGCAAAAATATTTATTAGTAACCCATTTAATATATTTGATGAAAGATATACAAAAACAAAATATCCTAAATCCAGTTTCAGATAAAACCCAACTCCTAGCATAATAAAATTATATATTGAAGTTATCACTCTTTGGTTTCTCAACATATCAAATCTATCAAAACTTCTTAATATACCAACAGGTGTTCCTTGTATATTAAAAATTATATAAAAAGAAAATATTACTAATAAAAACATTTCCTGAGGAGTAAAGTTATAAATTTTCTTTATCAGCATTCCTGCTGAATTTAATATGATAAAAGCTATTAGTGCGGTCACTATATCCAGAATATAACTAAATTTTATAAGTTTTTTTACTTCGCCATCATCATCTTTTGCTGCTGGAAAAAATTTTATAAATCCCTGCCATGATTGAAAATTAAATATTCCATCTACCAACGAAGCTATTCCCTGTATCAAAACTATAAAACCATATTTCTCCATTCCTATACCTTTTGTCACAAAAGATATAGAAACAATTGAAAGTACTGATCCAATGGCATCTCCACTGAATATATTGAGAAAATTTCTTACCAGTTTATCTTGCAGTAAATTTTTTAATCTATTCATTTTTCATTCCTTTAAAAATTAATCTTTCTATTAGCTATTTTCAGTATTTTCCATTCCTTAACAAACTTTAGCATTCCTGTATAGATAAGAATATTTACCAATATTTTTTTTATTCCTCTGAAATGTTTAAATTCAAGAAAATATAATTTTTTTAAATCTTTCTTCTTTCCCCAGCTTTTTCCCCACCAATGTATTCCATAAGTTTTTTCAGTTATTTTAGAATATTGAAACTCTTCTGTAAAATGATAAGGATAAAAATAATTAGATGGATATATCTTTATATCTCCATCTTTAATACTTATTATTTCATTTTTTAATTCAAAAGAATATTTTTTCTTTAATACTCTTGTTATTATAGACGGAATTGTATAAATAGGTTCATTCCATATATCTTGCTTATAAAAATTCATTATATCTTTTACTACTTCATTATGTGGTACTGCTCCTATTATTCCTGCACTTATTACATCTTCACTTTCTAATCCAATGAAAAAGTCATCTTTTAAAAATTCATCTAGACTTTTTATAATCTGCATATCAGTATCTAAATAAATACCTCCATTTTCATATAAAACCTTCATTCTAAAATAATCAGATAAAAAAGCCCAGAGTTTTCTTTCCAGACACTCTTTCAAAAAAGTATTACTATTTATTTCATTTTCAAAATCTAAATTACTCTCATTCCATTCTATAATTTCATAATCTGGAAGTTTTTCCCTCCAAGAATTGATACATATATCCATCAAATTTGGCTTTGAATTATTTCCAAGCCATATATAATGTAGTTTTTTAGGTATCATACATTCTCCTTTTTCTTTAAAATTTTGGTATTTTCTGAACATTTGTTATTTGTTTTCCTAAAAATTTTCTAAGCATATTAGGGATAAAAACTGAAAAAGATAAGAGAAATTCTTCAAGGTCAAATTTTTTATTATTTTTCAATTCTCTGTAAAGTTCTTTATATCTTTTATGAACTCTTTTCCAGTCACCTGCTCCATTATATCTTTTATATACAACTACAGAATAAAAACTAAGTATAAGAGCAGATAATACCTCTTTTCCCTTTGCAGAATCTAAGTTATCACATTCAATAAAAAATTTTTCACATATCATTTCTAAGGAAATCATACTTTTTTCTGAAACCTTATTCATTATGCTGCCAGTTCTTTGTCTATAAAAATAAAAAGCTCTATCAATATATTTAACTTTTTCAGCTTTTAAATACACCAGAGGAGTAAATTCACTATCTTCATGAACTATATTTTCATTAAACCAGATATTGTTTTTTAATAAAAATTCTCTTTTGTATATATCATCTACAACTTCCTCTCTAAAACATTTAGGCTTTTGAAAAAGATTCCAGAAAAAATCAGTTCCATTCACTACTCCACTATTTTTTATTATATCAGATCTGAATAGAGAATCTCCTGTTTTTTCAGAAGTATAATATCTCATGTTTCCAACCATAACATCTAGTTTATCTTTTTGTCCTTCTCTAAAAAATTTTTCAAATTCATCACTGTCTACAAAATCATCACTATCTATAAAGGATATATATTCTCCAGCAGCAACTTTTATTCCTGTATTTCTTGCAGAAGAAAGTCCTCCATTTTTTTTATCTATCAAAACAGTTCTTTCTGGATATATCTCTTTAAATTTTTCCATAATTTTAAAACTGTTATCTTTCGATCCATCATTTACCAATATTATTTCCAGTTTTATATTTTTTATATTATACAGGCTTTTCAGACATTCTTCCAAATAATCTTCTACATTGTATATTGGAACAATTATACTCAGCTCCATCCTTTTCTCCTTTTATAATTCTGAAATTTTCTTTCTATAAATATCTATTATTATTTTTTCATCAAATTCCCTTAGTATTTTTTCTCTGCCTTTTTTCCCCATCTCTTTTCTTTCCTCTTTAGACATTAGAATAAATCTTTCCATTTTTTCAGCAAGATCAATGCTGTCTTTCACATTTACCAAATAGCCATTTTTTCCATCATCAACTATTTCTTTGCATCCTGTGACATTAGTTGCTATTATCGGCCTCTTCATAGCAGCCCCTTCCATCAAAACTTTTGATATTCCCTCTCTGTAAGATGGAAGAACCAAACAATCTATTTCTTTTATCACATTTTCAGGATAATTAACTGTTCCAAGATAATTTATGACTTTTTCCTCTTGAAGTTTTTTCATATATTCTTCAGTTATTCCAGATACAGCCTCTCCTCCCAATGCTCCCAAAAATTGAAATTCAACTTTATCTCTATATTTTTTTCTTAATACTCTTGCAGCTTCCTCATATTCTTTGAAGCCTTTATCAAAAAAAGCTCTAGCCACCATAAGAAATATAGTTCTATCATCTTTTCTATCCATAGGCAATGGTCTGAATCTCTCACAATCTGTTCCTTCTCCAGGTAAAATAAATACTTTTTCTCTATTTCCAATTCTGCTTTTAATAAGAGTTTCTTTGTCATCTGAATTTAAAACCCATATTTCTCTTGAAAACTTTAACGAAAATCTATATAAAATGATTGCTAATTTTGAAATAAGACCTCCTTTTACAAAGGAATACCCTAGCCCTGTCAATATTGCTACTGATTTCTTTTTAGCTATTTTAGCAGCTATACTTCCATATATATTAGGCTTAATTGTATAATGAAATATTATATCTGGATTTTCTCTTCTGTATAGTTTATACAAATCATATGTCAATTTCATGTCTTCCACAGGATTTATCCCTCTTTTATTAAGAGTAATAGATACAGATTTTAATCCAGGTATAACTTTTTCCATATCTATTCTTCCATCATCAGGAGCTGCTGCTATAACATTATGTCCATCAGCTACCAATGCTTTTAATAATCCTCCCCTAAAAATATATATGTCCCACATATAGTTAGCTACAAAAAGTATTTTCATAATTCCTTCCTTTGATATTTTTAAAATAATAATGATATTTCTTTTCCATGTCCTTCATTTTTATATTTTGCTGCTTCTTCTACTTTCTCCCATTTTTCATCAGCACTTCTATGCTTAAAAAATATATTTTCATAAATATAAATATCTCTATTTCCTATAAAATTCAATTGATTATTTACTCTGAAATAACATATAAAAGCTGCCAGCAAAATGACCGCTATTTTTGCAGCAGGGGCCATAGTTTTTTCTATAAGCATAGGTATTATAAACCAGTAAGAATAAATAAAAAGTATTCCAATTCTCAATGATATAACTGAAAGTTCAGAGGTAAACAAAAACATGAATACAGATATATAAATACTATTTAAAAATATATTTCCATATCTTTTATTCATTAATTGGTAACCTGCAAAATATACTAGTAAAAATATTACTATTCTTTCAACATAAAAAAGTGAGAATCCTAACGGAAAATCTCCTGGTATTATAGAAAGATAGCCAGCTATTTTCTGGCCTATTCCTCCAGGAAGATAACTGCCAAACATTCTTACTCCATTAATTATTAATCTAACATTTGATATATAATAAATATTTCCTAAAACAAAAAGTCCCATTATAAATTTCCTATTCCATTTTACATTCAATATAAAATACATTGGAAAATATATTAGAGAACTGCTGTGAAACATCATTCCCAACACATTTAAAGCAATAAATACTATTGGTTTTCTGTCTTCAATATATTTTATTGAGCATAAAAACAGTAGTATACTTTTTATATTCCTCATCATATCCATTTCCAAAGCTATCCCATGTATTCCAAAATATAAAAATAATACAAATATTGGATATTTAGAATATCTTTTAAATATAAAATATATTAAAAGAAAGTCAGTAACAGTATTCACAAAATTAAAGACTAAATAATTAGATGAAAAAGCTTTTACTATACTTGAATATAATTGAAATCCAATCTCATATCCTGAATAGAATATATTTTTATAGTTTCCAGAAAGCACTTGTAAAATATTATCTGTTTTTTCAAAATTAGGTTTATATGAATACCAGTCATAACCAAGATAACCTCTCGTTCCAAAGAATACAACCAACATCAATATTGAAAGAATATATAATACTTTTTTTACTCTTTCATTTAAAATTAATATATCAACCAAGCTGCCTATGCCAAGAATTCCTAATATTATAAAATATATCATCATTTTATCTCTCTAAAATCTCCCTATATAATTTTATATACTCTCCTGCACTATTTTCTATGCTGTACTCTTTACTTTTTTTCAAGCACATCTCAGCTGTATGATTATATAATTTTCTGTCTTCCAAACTTAATATTACTTCTGCTAATTTTTTTGAATCATTTGGACATATAATTCCTCCACCAGAAACTACATTGGCCAAACCAGGAACATCACTTGCTATTACAGGTTTTCCAGAGGCCATTCCTTCTACAGCAGTTATTCCAAACCCTTCAAAAAATGAAAACTGTATAATTATATCAGCTGTTTTTAAAAGATTAGGAATATCTCTTCTTTTTCCTAGAAATCTTACTCTTGATTCTAATTTTTTTTCCTTTGCATAATTTTTCGCATCTTCCTCTAATATTCCATCCCCTACAAATACTATTTTATACTTTTCAGGAAGATATTCTAAAGCCTCAATTACTCCTTTATGATTTTTTGACTCATGAAATCTTGAAACCATCATTAAAATTATATCTTCCATCTCTGTTCCAATTTCATCTCTTGGAATAGAAAAAGAATTTTCAAATATACTTAAATCTACTCCATTAGGAATAACTGCATATTTTTCTTTTTTTCCACCTACCCAGCTATATAAACTCTTCTCTGTAGCATTTGATATGCTTACTATTTCATCATATCCATTAAAAATAAACTTATCCATTACTCCTAAAAGTTTATTATTTCTTCTTCTATTTGATGTACTATGTTCTGTAGTCAGATATCTTCTATTCTTATTGTTATCAAGTAATTTTGCCATTCTAGTCCAGTATTGTGCATGAACCAGATGTACATGAACTATATCATAGTTTCCTGTTTTTACTTTTCCATTTATTTCAAAAATATTTAATGGTGATTTTTTAGAATTATATTTAGATACATATATTTTTATTCCTTTTTCTTCTAAATCTTTTTTAAATACTGCATTTATATCACTCAATATCATAAGTTCTACTGCATATCCATATTTTTTTTGTGCTGGAAGTAATTCTGTAAGAAGTTTTTCAGCTCCTCCCAATTCCAAAGAAGTTATTATATGAAGTATTTTCATTTATTTCCTCCTGTAAATTTATAGTACTTGCTTTGGATAAGTCTTATTAAAAATTTTATTTTATTGGATAAAGGAAGATTATACCTCAACATCTCTCTATAATAAAATTCAAATCCATTTGGATTCTTTTTTATAAGAGTATTGAAATTTTTAGTATATCCATCCTCTAAATACTCAAAAAAATATATTCCTTCATCTATATACCTCATTTTATATTCTTCACCTATTTTAACCCACACACTAGCTTCTGGAATAAATTTTTCTCCTTCAAATTCCTTAAAAGGATTCTTTTGAAGAATATTAGTTTTAAACACTTCAGCTTTATCTCCAACTATTCCCAATTTATATACCATTTCTATTGGTGATGAATCTATTCTGTATTCTGGATATGGTTTTCCTGTTATTTTTCCACTTGTTATATCTATTTTTCTAAAAATCATACCACCTAAATTTTCAGGAAGATTTTTAGCTTCTTTTGTTATAAGCTCTATACAATTATCTGCTATATAATCATCACTATCAACTATAAAAAAATACTCCCCTTGTGCTAATTGTACCCCACGATTGACAGCTCTCATTTTTCCACTGTTCTTTTGAAATTCATAGGTAATCTCTATAACTTTCTCTCTTATAAATTCTGCTATAAGTTCTTTTGTTCCATCACTAGACCCATCATCTACAACTATCCATTGAAATTCTTTTACAGTTTGTCTTTTAAGGCTTTCATAAAGTCTTAAAAGTGTATTTTTTCTGTTATATGAAGGTGTAAAAACTGTAATCATACTATCTTCCTTTTCCAAAAATTACTGTTTTTAATGTAAGAATCATAATTACTATATCCAAATAAAGACTATGATGCTTTATATAGTAAAGATCATACTCAAGTTTTCTTCTGGCATCCTCTACACTTGCACCATATGGATACATTACCTGTGCCCATCCTGTTAATCCTGGTTTTACCATATGTCTTAAATTATAATATGGTATCTGCTTTTCAAGTTCCTTGATAAAAACCATTCTTTCTGGCCTAGGTCCAATAAAACTCATTTCTCCTTTTATAACATTAAGAAGCTGAGGAAGTTCATCTATTCTTGTTTTTCTCATTATATTTCCAAATTTTGTAACTCTTGGGTCATTTTGCTGTGCCCATTTTGCTCCATCTTTTTCAGCATCATTTCTCATACTTCTGAATTTATGTACTTTAAACTCTTTTCCATTCTCTCCAACTCTATCCTGACTGTAAATTATAGGTCCTGGACTTTCCAATCTCACTATTACAGCAGCTATTGCCATTATTGGAAGAGTTACTAACCCTATTGCGACTGCCATTCCTAAATCAAATATTTTCTTTACTCTATTTTGTATCTGACTGTGAAGAATTTTAAATCCATAAGCTTGAAGCAGCCATTCTTCATCAATAAATTCTACATCTATCTTTTCTTCATTTTCAAGCATATAATCTGAGTAACTTTTTACTTCTATTCCTGAAAGTTTTAAATTCAATACTTCTTTTATTTCTTCTTTTGAAAGTTTCAATTTAGTAAGTATTAAAATAGATATTCCATTTTTTTCTATAAATTCTGTAAGTGATTCTTCCCTTTTACATTCATCTATATACTCATATTCTGAAAATTTGGAAAGACTTTCTATTATTCTTTTCTTCATCTCTCCATTTCCATATGTAGTTACCTTTTTTATTTCAAAAGTTATTATACTTATTATTGTACTTATCAATATTTGAGATGCTGTAAAAATAAGCATAAATGGTATTATGGAAAAATCCCAAATATCAATAAACCATATGAAAAATGCTATGAAATTCAATATAAGTATTATTACAAATCTTTTATTACTATAATAATATCTCTTAAACTCCATATTATCTGTTATATACAAACCTAAAATAACAAATGTAAATACTCCCAGAGAATAGATGGGTATCCCTATTTCAAAAATAAAGAAATATCTACATAATAAGAATATCACACCTAATAATATTATATATATCAATTTTAATGTTGTACTTTTTTCTTGTTCCATTTTTATCTCCCTTTATTCTTGAAAAAGTTCTATTCTTTTTCCTGATAATATACTATTGTCTTCAAAACTATTTTTATCATAATAAAGTCTTGCTTTAAAAAGCTCATGCCCGCTATCTTTTCCTATTTCAGAAAAAACTCCGCTAGGATAGGCTTTATCACTAAATCCATAAACTATAAGAATATTATTCTTTTTTGGAAGATATTGATTATTTCTAAACAGCACTCCATTTTTCCAATTTTCATCTAATTTTATTCTATTATTATCTTGAATGTTTATTATTTTACCAAGTATATCAAATTCAAAAATAAGATTATCATCTATTGCTTCCCAGTTTCCTCTTTCATTTCTATCAAGAAGAGATTTTTTTATAACAGGAGAAACTATTAAAAGATATCTGATATTTGCATTAGAATCAAATATAAATGGAAGTGATTCATCTTTAGTATTGAATGATACAAGATTCATTCCCTGCTCTATACTTCCATCTACTTTTTTTTCTATCACAACTGCTGGAAGGCTGTCATCAATCAGTGATGTTTCTATTGTAATATTTTTATTTTTTAAAATACCCCCATTATTCATTTTTAAAGATATTTTATTTACAGCTTTAGGGTATAATCCTATTATTAGAATTTCTCCATTTACCCTTACTTTTGTTTTATAAGTGTAATCTGGACTTCCTTCTTTTCCTTCAATAGTTACTGTTATATCTTTTCCTGCAGCTTCATTTTCTATTTTTACTATTGCAGAAAGTGGTGTTCTTCCATATGGATTTAATTTTATAAATGGACTGTCAAAAGTATAATATTTTTCTCTATATTGTTTCTCAAGTTCTACTCCACTATTTTTATCTAAAAGATAAAATTCCCCAAAAGATGACATTTTTTTATAATCTATATTTTTTAAATGCTGATCTATTACTTCTTTCAATTTAGGTGAAACAAGGGTCATTTCATCAATTCCTTTACTTGTAGCAACCACTCTTTTCATATCATCCAATATAAGAGTAGAATTAAAAAAGTCTTCTTCATATTTTTTAAAATTATTTATATCTTCCTCTTTAAATTCCATGAGAGAAACTACTTCTGCATTTCCAGCTATTATACTGTTTAATTTATTCAGCTGCTCTCCATTTAAAGTTTTTATAATCTCTGAAATCTCTTTATCTGGAAATAATTTCAAAATTTTATCTTTTATCTTTAAAATATCTGGTATTTTATTTTCATTTTTATTTACTTCATTATAATTAAAGCTAGGATATTTTTCTTCTAGGTAATTTTTAAATTCCACTGAAAGAACTTCTATTTCCCCAAATCCTCTGCTGATATTAGCAATTTTTATAGCATCCTCTTGAGTTATATCTGGAGAAAAATATTTATCTGAAGTATACTTACTTCCATCTTTTGCATTTAATGCATCTACTACTTCAGGAAAATTTAAACTTTCTTTTAATATCTCTAACTTTTCCATTGATAATCTATTCATTATTGAATTAAAATTTTTATCATTAATTTTTTTCTCTATTTCTTTTTTTAGTTTTTTGCTTTGGCTCTCTTTATATGTCATCACTAGACTTGGGCTATTTGATAGCTTTTCCATTATTTTCTCTTTGGAAATATACAAAAGTATACCTAATCCAATGATACAAACTGAAGAGCCTATGATTAATTTTTCCTTTCTATTTATCAGCATTTTTACTCTCCTTTTTCATTAAAACTTTATCCATATATTATAATAAGAAATTGATATAAAATCCAGATTATTTTTTATATAAATATTTCCCCAAGAAAAAAACTTTATTTTTCAACATAAATTTCTATTTCTTTTTTTAATTCATTCTGTTCTTTTTTATATTTTTCTTTGATATATAATTATTTTACTTTATAATATATAAAATTACTTTAAATGATTGGAGACAGATAATGAATTATTTTTTTCTAGTATTTTCAACTTTTTTCTTTTTATTAAACTTTTTTGTTATAAGAAATACTTTAAAATATGTTGTTTCAAATGATAAAAAAATTCTTTTTCTTATTATTTTTTTATCATTGGTACTTCTCTTTTATTTGTATAGGTTTTTTGGTATTTATTTTTCTTACTCATTAAATAAGGTTGTATCTTATATTATTTATTATTATCTGGCATTTTTAATCTATGCCTCACTCTTATTTATTTTTGCTTCTATAGCTACTATGGCTTTTAGATATAAATTAAATGTAAATCTTTACAAAATATTTTTAATATTTGTTCCTATAATTTTATTAATCGGAACTTTCTATAAACATCATACAATAATAAAAAAATATGATATTAAATTAAATAAAGATTATAATCTTGAACCTCTTAATATTGTTTTAGTATCTGATATTCATCTTGGCTATATAAACGGTAATTCCTCTTTTATAAAAATGAAAAATATTATAAATTCTTTAAATCCTGATATCGTTCTTATAGCTGGTGATCTTATAGATATGAATTTAGAACCAGTTTTAGAAAAAAATATGCTTGAGGAATTAAAAGGTATAGAAACTAAATATGGAATCTATTTTGCTTTAGGCAATCATGATATTTATGAAAAAAAAGCTGCTCTCCTCACTGAAACATTAAAAGCAAAAGGTGTTACTGTTCTTAGAGATGAAAAAATACTTATTGATAATAAACTATATATAGCTGGAAGAGATAATTTTTCAAAAAAACCTCTCATAGACATTATAGGTGACCGTTCAAATAAACCAGTTATTTTAATACAGCACACTCCTGATACAATTGAAGAAACTGTGAAAAACAAAATAGATTTACAAGTTTCTGGTCATACCCATAAAGGGCAGTTTTTTCCTGGAAGACTTTTTACAAAACGAATTTTTTTAATAGACTATGGACATAAAAAAATTTCTGACAGTAATATTTTAGTTTCATCAGGTTATGGGACTTGGGGACCACCTATAAGAATAGGAAGTTCTTCTGAAATATGCCTTATTAAATTTTATAACTAATATTAAAAACTTTTCTTTGTTTTACTATGAAGAAAAGTTTTTTTATTTTTCAAATTTCTCTCTCAAATTAAATAACAGCTGTATTTTATCATCTTATTTTATTTTTATTTTTGTTATTTTATATTTTTTTGACTTTTTCGATTTTTTTTTATGATATACTTGGTTCATAATATATTCATCATGTTTAGAAACGAAAAAAAATCGAAATTTAATACTTTTTGTTTGTTCTTCCTTAAGTAGCATCAATTAATATTTTAAAAACATTTTTATGTACTTTTTTCTTTTTTATAGAAATTTTCAATTTGTTATCATTACATTTTATTGTTATAATAATTCTATAAAGAAATATTATATAGATTTTATTTTAACAACTTAGAATAATAATTTATCTTAGTTTCTAAAAAATAAATTTACTTTTATTTTCAAGGAGGTAAAAATGATAAATTCACAAACAATAAAAAATGCCAAAGCTGGTAACGAAAGTGCTATACAGGAAATATTTTCTTCTTTTAAGAGCATTCTTCAACTAAAAACAAAAAATTACTTTTTCTATGGTGGAGATAAAGAAGATGTTCTTCAGGAAGCAATGATAGGTCTTTTAAAAGCAATAAATGCATATGATGAAACTAAAAATGCATCTTTTACTACTTTTGCTATTTTATGTATAAAACGTCAAATAATAACAGCTATTAAAAGTTCTAATTCTGGTAAAAACAAAATATTAAATATGGCTATGTATAGCCCTGAAACTGAAGATAACTCAAATATAGCTTATGAAACTAAATCTTTTAATTTCTACAATCCAGAAGAAATTTATCTGAGTAAAGAAAGATTCAGGCTTTTAAACCAATATCTTAAAAATAACCTGAGTAAAATGGAAAACGAAATATTTGAATATATGCTCTCTGAAATGACTTATACTGAAATAGCTAAAAAAACTGGAAGAGATCCAAAATCAGTAGACAACAGCATACAACGTATTAAGAAAAAACTTAATGGTTTCTTAAAAGAATACGACCGTATCCAATAATATTACTATATGAGAAAATCATATCAATTAAAAAAAGTCCGATTTAAATAATCAGACTTTTTTTAATTTAAATATTTTTTTATTATTGTACAATCTCCAGCAGGAATCATATTTCCATATATTATTTTATTTCCTTCCAGCATCACAAAACACTGAAGCTCTTTCTTTTCTCTATGAAAAAGTATAGCTATTTTTCCTTTGCCATTTTCATCTAAAAATTCATCAATTTTAACAACTTCATATTCTTTAGCAAAATATTCAACTCTAGCTTCAAATATTTGAAGAGCCTCTCCTCTGCTGGCAAAAATTCCTACTACATGGCTATGATTATCGTATTTTACTATGCCCCCCTCTATTAATTCCTGATTTTCTGCAAAAATAGAAAAATTTAACACCAATATAAAAAACAATATAGTTTTTTTCATAACTTCCCCCAAGTTCTATCAATCCGCTCAATAATTACAAAATATTACAACGCCCATTTATGATAATATAAAATCTTTTATTTTAATTATTCTGTCTATGTATACTTTTCCTTTTTATTATAAAAAATAAAAAAAGATTTGCTATCAAGATATTACTCCAATAGAAATCTATTTTAAAATATTTACTTTTAAGTTAAAATATATTTTAATTTAAGATAGACTTTAACATAATACTATATTTAAAAATAAATAGCAAGATTAAATTCTCTTTTTCGATTTTTTAACCCTATATTATCCTCTTTTTTTCTAAATAAGCCATTCTTTTATTTTTTTAATATTCCCCATCATTAAAATTTAATTTTTTTTTAAAAATATTTTAAAAAATATTTGATTTTCAAATTATTTGTGATATAATATATTTATCTTATATTCATATAATTTTTTAACCTTTCTTATTTTAAAAATTACTACTACAAAACAAAGGAGCTCTTCTGGGAGCTTTTTTGTTTTAAATAAATATTTTTTTATAATAAAAAAAAATAGATTTCATTTTAGCTTTCTAAAATTAAAATCTATCTCAAATTATTACCAGCTTTGGTGCGAAGAGAGAGACTTGAACTCTCACGTCTGGGACACTAGATCCTAAGTCTAGCGCGTCTGCCAATTCCGCCATCCTCGCATATTTATTTAGTTTACTGGTGCCGCTTATCGGAATCGAACCAATCACCTACTGATTACAAGTCAGTTGCTCTACCAGATGAGCTAAAGCGGCATATATAATAGTGGCGGGAGTGACGAGGGTCGAACTCGCGACCTCCTGCGTGACAGGCAGGCGCTCTAACCAACTGAGCTACACCCCCACTATTGTTATTAAATTGGTGGTCACAATAGGACTTGAACCTATGACCCCCTGCTTGTAAGGCAGGTGCTCTCCCAACTGAGCTATGCGACCTCTGGTGGTACCCCGTAGGGGAATCGAACCCCTGTTGCCAGAGTGAAAATCTGATGTCCTTACCACTGAACGAACGGGGCATCTTTTATGGTGCGTCATACAGGATTTGAACCTGTGACCGCCTGATTAAGAGTCAGATGCTCTACCAACTGAGCTAATGGCGCGTCTGGAGCGGGAAACGAGGGTCGAACTCGCGACATTCAGCTTGGAAGGCTGACGCTCTACCAACTGAGCTATTCCCGCAGACAAGAATTATAATACCATAATCTGTATTTTATGTCAAATATTTTTTTATTTTTTTATAAAAAATTTCTTATTTAAAAGTGACCTCATAACCAAGACAAATCTTTCTTTATTTTTCATATATAAAGGAATAATTATTTGTTTTCTATCTACTGTTATGATATTTAAAACTACTTGAAGATTTTTTCCAATTTTTTTTTCTTCTAATGTACAGCTATCTATGTCATTCAATGATAATACCAATTTTTCTCCAGTTAATATTTTTTTTTCTGTATCTACTATAACCTTATATGAAAAGGTAGTTCGCAGTTGTTTTATTCCTAAAAATAAAAAGACTAATGCAAACACTCCTGGCATCACTTTTATATTTTCAATAGTTGCCAAATAACTTTGAAACAATCCTGCCAGTATTAATGGAATACCTATTCCTGCTCCAGAAACTATTCTTTTAGCCTCTACAGAAAACTTTTCTATTTTTTTCATCTCTATATTATTTTTTGAACTTATACTTTTAATAAAATCTTCATAAAACAGCATCTATCTTTCTCTCCTTTGCATTTAATTTCCTTTATTATACCACAAATTATATTTTTTTATATTGGAAATATAAATTTAATTTTTATTCTCTTTATTATCTTTATTACTATTTTTTAATTATATTACATTGATTTTTTATAAAAAAAATCATATAATTTATTATAAACTTATTTTTTGGTTTTTATTCAACATTCTATATTTTAACTGAAGGGAGAGATAAATGGCTAAAAATACTAATAATGTTGATATCAGTTATTATATACAATTATATGAAATTCTTAAAACAGAAATAATAAAGAAAAATGCTCCCAATTCTAAATTTTATTCTATCAGACAAATTGGAATAAAATATAATACAAATATTAATACAGTTTTAAAAGTATTTAAAATGTTGGAAAGAGATGGATATATTTTTTCTGAAAAGGGAAAAGGATTTTTTATAAAGGAACATTCAAATCTTTCTATCAGCGAGGAATTAGTTCCTATAATGGAAAGCTTTCATTTTGGTCAAACCAATACAGAAGGAATAAATTTTTCTAATGGAAGTCCTCCAAATGATTATTTTCCAGATAAAATATATCAAAAATTAATAGATAAAGCTTTGAAAAATTATGGTTCATCTCTGCTAGGATATCAAGATGTACAAGGCTTGGAAAGTCTTCGCAGCCTTTTAGCTGATCATTTGGAAGAAAAAGATATTTTTGTTAGTAAAGATAATATAATGATTACATCAGGAACTCAGCAATCTTTGGTTATCCTACTAAAGACTTTTAGTGGTTCCTCTTTAAAAACTGTTGCTATTTCCAGCCCTACGTATCCTAATGCCTTAAATTTATTAAAAGATATGTGTAATATAAAAACTTTTGATTTAAAAAATGATGGTTGGAATCTAATAGAATTTGAAAAAATTTTAAAAAAAGAGAGGATTCATTTTGTATACATAATGACTAATTTTCAGAATCCTACTGGTATAAGCTGGTCAGAAGAAAAAAAGAAAAAACTTTTAAAACTTGCTCATGAATACAATTTTTATATTATTGAAGATGATTGTTTTTCTGAGTTTTATTACACAAAAAGGGTAGAGCCTTTAAAAGTATTAGATCAGACTGGCAATGAAAAAGTTATTTATATTAAAACTTATTCAAAACTTCTTATGCCTGCTATTGGTCTTGCATATATGATCCTGCCTCCTGCTATTATGCAGAAAGCCATTTTAACCAAATATAGTTTAGATCATAGTACTTCTGGACTCAATCAAAAAGTATTAGAATATTTTATAGCTGATAAATACCTTGATAATCATGTAAAAAATTTAAAAAAAATATTTAAGGCTAAACATCATAAAGTACTTGAGTTATTATCTGAGGTTCCTCATATAACAATATTAAATAAATCTAAAGGTGGATTTTTTATATGGCTGCAATTAGCTGATTACATAAATGAAGAAAAATTTTATCACAAATGTAAATTAAGAGGTGTCTCTATTCTTCCAGGAAATATTTTTTATCATGATAAACGTTCTTCTGGCAAAATAAGATTAAGTTTTATTTCACCTTCTTTAGAAGAACTAAAAGAAGGTGTGAAAATTATGAAAGATATTTTAATTCATTGTGATTTTTAAAAATAAAGAGGGTGTTGCAAATTCAAAATGGCCCAATTACCCAAAAAGCTGACTTGAAGTTTTCTTCTTGTTAGCTTTTTCTTTTAAAATAAAAAAAGGTATAAAATACTAAAAATTTTTTCAAATTTCTAATATAATATACCTATGCAAAAACCAACTAATAATAACATTTTTTTTCAATTAAATCAACCTAAACTTTTTAACTTTTTACAATATGAAATTTCTGATAATGATCCTGTAAGAAAACTTAGCTCAATATTGGAGGGATTAGATTTTAGTAGTTTAATGCAAGTATTTTCTTACAAAACAAAGGTACATCCTATCAGAATGTTTTCTATCATTGTTTATGCCTATTCGCGCAATTTAACTTCTACTAGAGATATAGAAATGGCTTGCCATGAAAATATTAAATTTAGGTTTCTTTTACAAAATTCTAAAATTCCTGTTCACTCTACTATTTCTAGATTTTTAGCAAAAACTGAAGATATTCTTCCAGATCTATTTGAACAATTCATTGAAAAAATTTTTGAAATGGAAGATATTTCTACTGAAACAATATATATTGATGGTACTAAAATTGAAGCATATGCTAATAAATATTCATTTGTTTGGAAAAAATCTATTGAGAAATACAGAGATAGATTAGATGAAAAAATTCTTGAACTAATTTCAAATTTTAATGATGATTTCAACTTACAATATGACAACTTCCTTGAAATATATTCGTATCTTTCTAATTTGAATTTTCAAATAGTCAAAGGCAGAGGAAAGCGAAAATCTAAAGAACAAAAATATTTAGAATTATGCGCATAATACTTAGAAAAGTATCAAAAATATTCTAATCATTTTAAAAATCTTAATGGTAGAAATAGCTATTCAAAAACTGATATAGATGCTACTTTTATGAGAATGAAAGATGACCATATGAGAAATGGTCAATTAAAACCTGGATATAATCTACAAATAGGAGTGATTAGTGAATATATTTCTTCATATGAAATTTTTTCTAACCCTTCTGATTCTAAAACTTTGATTCCATTTTTAGAGAAAATTTCATCTCAAAATTTAGAAATTAAAAATATTGTAGCTGATGCAGGATATGAAAGCATTTCAAATTATGAATATTTGGAAAAAATGGACTATACTTCATACATAAAACCAATATATTTTGAAAAATCTAAAATCAGAAAGTTTAAAAATGATTTAAACAGAGTAGAAAATTTAATATATAATCATTCTGAAAATAAACTATTTAGAAAAGATGGATTAGAATTAGAATTTCTATACTCTAACAAAAATAATACAGTTCAATATTTTTGGAATCCTGAAACTAACAAAAAAATTAAGTACAATGCGAGATTTAGAATTTTATCAAATAAATCAAAAGAGAATGTATCAAGCAATTATGGAAAACAATTAAGAATGAACAGAAGTATTCAAGTAGAAGGTGCTTTTGCAGTTTTGAAAGAAGATATGAAATTGCGAAAATTAAAAGTTCGAAGTAAAAAAAGTGTTTTAAGAGAAATATGTTTGTTTTGTATCGCTTACAACTTCAACAGATATCTAAGCAGAAATATAAATAATCGCTTAGGAACAACACTTCACTCATTAAAAGTAGCTTAGATAAATAAAAAATCATCTACTTCTTTTTTTGATACTTAAAAATAAATATAAAAATATAAATTAGCAAAAATCTATAAAATAGATTTCTATTTTTTTATGTAAAATAAGAGAGGCTGCACAAATTAGTTTATCAATCACTAATTTGCAACAGCCCCTTTATTTTTATATTTTAATATCCTTTTATCAATTCAGGATTAATAGTTTTAAATGTTCCTGTAAAGAATCTTAATACTTTTGGCTCATAATCCCATTTTAATCCACTTATATCTTTTCTTCTGTTATACAGGTCTATCACTGCATCTGCTACGAAATCCAAATGTGCATATGTATACACTCTTCTTGGTATTGTCAATCTGATTGTTTCTAACTTCGGATGATGATCTTTTCCTGTTACTACATCTCTTCCTGCTGATATGATTCCTCTTTCCATTGTTCTTACTCCTGATGTTTCATACAATGCTGCTGCTAGTGATTGCGCTGGGAATTCATCCTGTGTTAAATGATCCAAAAATGCTCTTGCATCTACGAATATCGCATGTCCTCCAAATGGTTTTACCATTGGCACTCCTGCTGCTTCTAATTTCTCTCCAAGATATCTGATTTGATTTACTCTATAGCTAATATACTCATATTGAACTGATTCTGTTATACCTATTGCCATAGCTTCCATATCTCTTCCTGCAAGTCCTCCATATGATGGCATTCCTTCAAATTGAACTACCATTCCTGTTGCTCTTACATACAGATCATGATCATTCATACATAGGAATCCTCCAATATTAGTTATACAGTCTTTTTTACCAGACATTGTACATCCATCTCCATATGAAAACATTTCATGAACTATTTCTTTTATAGTTTTATCTTGATATCCTTCTTCTCTTTCTTTAATAAAGTAAGCATTTTCAACACATCTTGTTGCATCATACATTACTTTTATTCCATGTTTATGTGCTAACTCAGATACGGCTTTAATATTTCCCATTGATACTGGCTGTCCTCCAGCTAGATTAACTGTTACTGCAAGGCATATATATGGTATTTTATCTCCTCCAACTTCATCTATTAGTGCTTGGAATTTTTTTAAATCTACATTTCCTTTAAATGGAAGATCAGCTGTTGGATCATGTGCTTCATCTATGATAACATCTCTAAATATTGCTCCATTTCTCTCTTGATGGAATCTAGTAGTTGTAAAATACATATTTCCTGGTACATAATCTCCTGGTTTAATCATTAAAGATGATAAAATATTTTCTGCTCCTCTACCTTGATGTGTAGGAACTAAGTATTTAAATCCAAAATATTCTCTTACTACTTCCTGTAAGTGATAAAAATTTCTACTTCCAGCATATGCTTCATCTCCCAACATAAGCCCAGCCCATTGTCTGTCACTCATTGCGTTAGTTCCTGAATCTGTTAAAAGGTCAATGTAGCATTCCTCTGATTTTAACAAGAAAGTATTATATCCAGCCTCTTTTATTG
Source organism: Fusobacterium varium (assembly GCA_002356455.1). NCBI lineage: Bacteria > Fusobacteriati > Fusobacteriota > Fusobacteriia > Fusobacteriales > Fusobacteriaceae > Fusobacterium > Fusobacterium varium. Next base: position 1,186,229 of record AP017968.1, on the reverse strand, counting down.
CAACTTTTCTAGCTTCCTTATCCAAAGTTCCCATATGTTCTACCATTTTGATTTTAAAAGGCTCCGGCATAAATTTTCTTTTTTCCATAATATTTTCCTCCTCATTTGATATATGATATTTTATCTATTTATAAATTTGTATTCTAAACTGTTTCCTGCACTTCTATTTCTTGATCCAGCTCTGCTTCTTTTTTATTGCCTTTTTTCTTTATGTAATTAAGTTCATAATCCCTCAATGAAGCTAACGCTTGTCCTGATAATGGTATTATAGCCATCATATTAAATACTGTCATCAGTCCTACTCCTAAATCTCCTAATTCCCATACGAATGTGTATTGTGCAAGTCCTCCTGCAAAAAGCATTCCCAGAGCAAATATTTTGTATAGGTTCTGTGATTTCCAATTATCTCCAAAGACATAAGCTACATTTCCTCTCGCATAAAACATTATTCCAAGAAAAGTACTGAAACTGAATAAGAACAATATTACTGCTATGAATATTACTCCTGCTTGTCCTATATGATGATTCATTGCTGCCTGTAGAAGATCCATTCCCATTAATCCTTTTGTTACACTTTCAGGTGCAAGAAGCATTATGAAAGCTGAACAACTGCATATCATCAATGTATCTATAAATACTCCCAAAGCTTGTATTAGACCTTGTTTAACTGGGTGAGTAACATCTGCCGCCGCTGCTGCACATGGCGCTGATCCTGATCCAGCCTCATTAGAAAACAATCCTCTTTTTACTCCCTGCATTAATATAGCACCAAAGCCACCAGCTACTGCCTGTCTAAATCCAAAAGCCTGTACAAATATATTTTCAAACATTTGAGGTATAAGTCCTATATTTTTTATAATTATAAACAGTGTTACTGAAAAATATAGAATTGCCATTGCTGGAACTATCTTATTAAGAACATCCACTATTCCTGCATTTTTAAACAACACTATTCCTGATATAACCACTAAAGCTATTGTTGTATATAGTGGCGGAAAATTGAAAGCATTTGCAAAAGACTGTGTTACTGAATTAGCAATAACCTGACTTATTCCTGCCCAGCAAAGCAGTCCAGAAAGAGCAAACAGTACACCTAGAAGTTTAAATCTAGTTCCTCTGGTATAATATTTTTTTCCATCAATAGATACATACTTTGAAGTTCCTTTAATATCATTAACATATTCATCCTCTTCTTTTACCCAAGTTATTATTCTCATTCTATCCATAAAATATGCAGGTCCACCTCTAAAGCCTCCATATAGTGGATCTTTTTCTTTATATATCTGAGCCAGTGTTGATTCTATAAATGCGCTTGAAGCTCCTATCAGTGCTGCCAGCCACATCCAGAATATTGCTCCAGGTCCTCCAAAAGAGATAGCAGCTACCACTCCTGCCAGATTCCCCATTCCTACTCTTGAAGCTGTAGCAATAAACAAAGCCTGTAATCCAGATATTGAATCTTTATTATCAGAACTTTTAGGTTCTAATACACACTTTATCATTTCTGGAAATAATCTAAATGGAAGAAACCTAGTTCTTACTGTAAAGTATATTCCCACTGGTATAAGTATCACTACCAGAAGACTAAGTTCAACTATTGTTTCTCCAACATTTACAGTTATAAGTTTACCCCATAACAATCCATTTAATGAAAGTACCGTATTCTTAAACGAGCCAATTAAACTTTCAAACATTAATACACCTCCTGATTTTTTTACTCTATAGTTATTTTTTCTTTTTACTAAGAAAAAGTTAGATACTTTTTTAGTTATGATCTATCCTATCAGTAATTTTCAGAAAATTTATGATGTAATATTTTTGTCTCTCTTTATCCTTTCTTTCTTGATATTAGTTTAGTATAAAAATAGTATATTTACAACTGTTTCAAGACAAAAGCGTTATATAACAATCTATATTGCTTTCAAAGTTGCTTCTTTACTCATTTATGAGAAACTATTTTTCCAATTTTTCTTCAGTTGTCAGTAAAAATGAGTTGATTTTTTAATTATATACAATCTAATTTTTTCCACTCATATTCTTTAATATTAAAGACTTTCACCCTTTTTAGGTTTTTTTAAAACTTTTCATTTTTGTAAAAAAAAACTGCTCCTTTACTTAGGAACAGTTTTTTACTTTTATCTTTATTATTTTACTAAATGAGTTATTTTATCATCTTTAAAATCTAAGTTGTGTACAGAATTTATGTATCTTACAGTTTTACTTTTTCCTCTCACTACAAGAGTTTGCGTTCTGGCTATACTTCCCTTTCTCTTAATTCCCTCTAAAAGATCCCCTCCAGTTATTCCAGTTGCTGAAAATATAACTTCATCATCTTTCACAAGGTCATTCATTGTAAGAACTTCCCCTACAGTCAGTCCCATATTTTCACATCTATTTTTTTCAAAATTAGATATTTTATCGTTTTCAAGAGTTACACCCTTTACCTCACTTCTTAATTTTAATCTTGCCTGCATATCTCCACCTAAAGCTCTTATTACAGCGGCAGAAATAACTCCTTCTGGAGCTCCTCCTATACCATATAACATGTCTACATCTGAGTCTACTATACAAGTTAAAATAGATCCAGCCACATCTCCATCTGGAAGAGCATAAACTTTTATACCAAGTTTTTGAAGATCCTTTATAATTTGAGTATGTCTTGGTTTGTCAAGAACTACTATCATAAGTTCATTCAATTCTTTATTCAACGCTTTTGCCACACTGTGAATATTTTCCATTAAAGGTTTATTTAAATCTATTGCTCCCTTTGCTTCAGGTCCAACTATTAATTTTTCCATATACATATCTGGAGCTTTCAAGAAACTTCCTTTATTTGCAACAGCCAGAACAGTTATAGCATTAGCCTGCCCCTGAGCAGTCATTCTTGTTCCCTCTACAGGATCTACAGCTATGTCTACTGGCGAACAATAATCATCTTCTGGTTCCCCATCTTCTTCATATTTATGATAAGCTCTACCTACTTTTTCACCAATATAAAGCATAGGAGCTTCATCTATTTCTCCTTCTCCTATTACTATTTCTCCATCAATAGCTATTCTATTCAGCATAGTTCTCATTGCATCTACTGCTGCCTGATCAGCGGCTTCTTTATTACCTCTTCCTACCCATTTGTAAGCTGCTAAAGCTGCTGCTTCTGTCACTCTGGCAAATTCCAGTGCTAATTCTCTTTTCATCTCTCCTCCTACTTTTTGTTGATTAATCTATAGATTTCTTCTCCCTCTTTAACCATTTGCAGCTCATCTCGGGAAATTTTTTCTCTATAGAATTCATCTTTAAGTTCTTCGATACGTTTATTATACTCTTCTATTTTATTTTTCTCCAGCTCTATTTTATTTAAAAGTTGTTTTTTTTCACTTTTAAGTTTATTTACTTTTATGTAGCTTCTATATATTTGTGGTACAAAAACATATAATACTATTGCAAGTATTATCCAACAGCTCCATTTTCCTTTATCTACTGCCATACTGCAGCTCCTTATTCAGCACTCAATTTTGCTGTTTCTTTCTTAAGTGTTTGTAATTTTTTAGCCACCATTCTTTTAGCCATAGGAGAAATTCTATCAACAAACAGTACAGCTTCCAGATGATCAAATTCATGCTGCATAACTATTGCAGGAAATCCTTCTAATTCCTCAGTTACCTTTTCTCCTTTTTCATTTAAATAATCTACTCTTATTTTTGCTACTCTTTCAACTTTTTTATATATTCCTGGTATACTTAAACACCCTTCTTCCCAATCTATTTTTTCTTCAGTCAAAGGTGTAATCACAGGATTTACTACTTTTCTTAGTTCCTCCCCTTCTCCTGTCCAATCCAATACAAGTATTTTTTTGCTTATTCCCACTTGAGGAGCTGCAAGTCCCACTCCTTTTTTATCATACATAGTTTCTGCCATATTCTGCAATATTTCTCTTATATTGTCATCTACAGATTCCACATCTACAGTTTTTTCCCTAAGTATTGGGTCACCATATTTTTTTATTTCGTATATCACTTTTTCTTCTCACCTCTATTGTTAAATTAAATTTATTGGATCTACATCAACAACTATTCTAAAGTCACTTATTTTTTTATATTCTGTCAACTTTTTATTTAGTTTTCTTTTAAATATACCAATATTTTTCTTATTTCCTTTTATAAAAATATTATATCTGAATCTATCCTTTACTCTGTATACAAGACTTCTCATTGGACCATAGATTTCTACATTTTCATCTTCTATATCTTTAAAGAATTCCTTGACAAATGTTTCCAATTCTTTCTCTTTTTTAGAAGATATTCCTATATTAATAGTCTTAGAAAAAGGCGGATATTCCAATAATTCTCTGTTAGATATTTCTTCTAAGTAAAATTTATTGTAATCACTTTTTTCTATTGCTCTGAAAGTATAATTTTCAGGTTGATAAGTCTGCACTACAACTTTTCCTTTTTTATCTCCTCTTCCTGCTCTTCCAGACACCTGTGTTACAAGTTGAAATGTTTTTTCTCCTGCTCTGAAATCTGGAAAATTCAGAATTGTATCAGCATTTATAACTCCTACTAAAGTTACATTTGGAAAGTGTAGTCCTTTAGATATCATTTGTGTCCCTATCATTATATCATATTTTTTACCTAAAAAATCAAAATACATTTTTTCATAAAAGTCTTTATCTTTAGAACTTTCAGAGTCTACCCTTATTATTCTTACATCAAAATATTTCCTTATTTCTTCCTCTACCCTTTCTACTCCTTTTCCACTATGTAGAAGGTTAGTACTTCCGCATTTGCTGCAGTGTCCAGTATATTTTCTTGTCTGACCGCAATAATTACATTTTAAAATTCCCTGACTTGCATAATAACTGCTTTTAATAGAGCAATGTGAACATTCTTCCACATGTCCGCAATCTTTGCATTGAATATATGTGGAATAACCTTTTCTATTTAACAGCAATATAACCTGCTCTCCTTTTAAAAGAGTCATTTTAATTTCATCTAAAAGTTTTTTACTAAAATATAAGTCTTCTTCCTTTTTCATATCTATAATTTCTATTTCTGGAAGTATAGAATTATTATATCTGGAATCCATAGTTACCAGAGTATATATTCCTTTTTCAGCATAATAAGAACTTTCTATAGATGGAGTTGCTGACCCTAAAATTAATTTTGCTCCTTCAAGTTCAGCCCTTTTTATTGCAACGTATTTAGCATTATATCTAGGATTACTATCCTGTTTATATGTAGTTTCATGTTCTTCATCCAGTATTATATACTCCAAATTTTCTACTGGAGCAAAAATAGCAGATCTCACTCCCAAAACTATTTTTTTATTTCCAGAATAAATGCTATACCATTCATCCGCTCTTTCTTTATTTGTAAGCTTGCTATGTAATATAGCTATATTTTCTCTAAATTCATTTTTAAATCTATTTATCATTTGCGGAGTAAGAGATATCTCAGGAACAAGGAATATACTTCCTTTTCCTTTTTTAAAGGCTTCTTTTATAAGCTCAATATATACCTCTGTTTTTCCAGAACCTGTTATTCCTTTTAGTAAATAATATTTATTATCTCCATTTTTTATAATCTCTTTAGCTTTTTCCTGCTCTTCATTGAGTACCACATTTTTTTCAGACACTTCTTCAGATATTTCATGCAGTTCTCTTTGATTTTCATCTTCTACTATATTTTTTTTCAAAATCAAAAGTTTTTCTCTGATTAATCTATTTATAAGCTCCTTTGAAAATTTACTCTCTAAATTTTTCTTTTGAACTTCTTCCTTTTTTTGAAAATACATCACTATATTTTCAAATTTTTTCTTTAAGTGTGAAAAATCAAAATCATAATTTAATTTAATACTGCCTTTTTCATTGAAAAGAATAGTATCTGCAATCATCTCATTTATTATCTCTTTTGTAAATTTTTTATTAAGTGTAGCTTTAGTTATAGTTACTCTATCTTTAAAAAAATTTATAAAATTTTCTGAATAAATTTTTTCTGCTTTATTCTGAAAAATATTCTTAATATCTGAAAGAACATAGATTGAATCATACTTAACTTTCAAGTCACTAGGAACAGCTGCATTTATTACCTGCTCATAACTGCTCATATAATAAGTTTTTATCCATCTAAGGAGTTTTATAAAATTCTCAGATAACTTTATCTCATTTTCTAATCTAGATTTTATAGGGAGAACCTTGAATGTTATATTTTCAGGTTTATCTTCAGCTATAATCAAGCCTGATTTATCCCTGTTTCTAAAAGAAACAACTACCCTATCTCCTATTCCATATTCTTCATTTTCATCTGAATAAGTATAAAGGGATTGGGTGTTGTCTACATATATTTTAAAATATCTCATAACTCACTCCTATTTTAACTGCACCTCTATACTAGTTACTCCTTCTAAAGAAGTTCCTGCCTTTGGTTTCTGACTTTCCACCAAACCTTTTCCTACAATTCTTACATCTATATCTGCATTTTTAAATATATAAATTACATCTTTAGGGCTTAATCCTGTAAGATCAGGCATTTCTACTTTTACTTCTTCATTATTACGTTTCATATTTTCAAAATTCTTAATTTCAGAAATCTTAGCAATATCCTGTGACAAAATATTTTTATTTTTTGTTACTCTTCTAACTATTTCTCCAAACACTGGAGCAGCTGTAGCTCCTCCATATTTTTCAAATACAGTTTCTCCCTTAGGTTTCATAAACATTACAAGTACTACATACTTAGGCTTATCTGCTGGAAAAAAACCTATGAAAGAAGCAAGATAATCACTTTTTAGATATCCACCTTTTGTACTCAATTGAGCAGTTCCAGTTTTTCCTCCTACCCTATAACCTTCTACATCTCCTCTTCTAGCAGTTCCATCTCTTACTACATTTTCCAGTATATCTCTCATTTCTCTCGAAACTTCTGGTGATATTACCTGTCTTACTGGTGTAGGAAGATTTCTTCTTATTACAACATTGTTGTCATCAGTTATTTTCTCTACTAAATATGGTTTATACAAAATTCCGCCATTAATAACAGCAGAGAAAGCTGTTGCTAACTGTATTGGACTCACTACTATTCCTTGACCAAAAGACATTGTACTCTTTTTAAGTTTATCCCATCTTTTATATGGTGTTGTATATGGTTTTATTTCAGCTGGAAAATCAATACCTGTTCTGTCATATAAACCAAAACTTCTTAGATATTCCTCATAAGTTTTTTCAGTAAATGTATCTCCTATTAATACCATTCCAACATTACTAGACTTTTTTAATACTTCTTCAGTTGTTAATATCCCTTTTGTACTTCTACTGCTTTCTTTTATTGTATGATTATATTTTCTTATTGTTCCATCCATTACATCAAATTTAGTACTTCTTTTTATAAGTCCCTCATTAAGAGCAGAAGCCACTATAATAGGTTTAAAAGTTGACCCTGGTTCAAATTGATCTTGAAAAATTGGATTTCTAAGTGCTCTTTTTTTTCTAGTATATGCTGCTGTTGCCAAAATTTTTCCAGTATTAGGATCCATAATTATTCCATATGCTTCATCTGAATTTGAAGATTCAAATTTTTTCTTTACTTCATCATTAAGAATAAATTGGAGATCATTATCAATAGTCATATAAACATTTCTTCCATTTAAACTTGTTCTTATTTCATCTTTTGATGTAGGTATCCTTATTCCTCTATTTCTAGTATATGGATTTTTTCTTTCAACAGTTTTTTCCTTAAGATACTTTTCATATTGTTTTTCTATTCCAAATACTCCAGTTTTTACATCTTTCGAAGTTGCAGTATACCCAATAAGCCCTACCAAGTCATTATATATATCTTTTTTATAATAAGTTCTTTCTATATTTTTTCTATAAAACATTTCATTAGTATTCAATTTATATTTTTTTAATATTTCATCAATTTCAGCTTTTTCCACTTCATCGAGATTTTTAGCTATAATTTTATACTTCTTTTTTGTTTTATATCCCTCATCTAATTCATTTAAAAATTTTTTATTATTTAATCTTATATATGATTTTTGAGATATTTCATCAAATGCTTTTAATATTTCTGGTTTTTCATATATTCTACTTGGATCTATTATCAAATCATAAATACTTTTGTTAAAAGCCAAACTTTTCCCATTACTGTCATAAATACTTCCTCTGTTTCCTGAGTTTTTATTTACAGTCATTGTTTGATTATTCACTTTTTCCACATACATGGCATTATCAAATATCTGTACTTGTATTAATCTAAAAAGTATAAGCATAAAGCAAAATAATATTATATTTGATGAAATTAAAGCTCTCCTGTTAAAAAGATTAGTTGTTTCCATTTCTTCTCTCTTTAAAAAAATATACAAAAAATAAAAAAATAAAAGAACTGTGAAGCAAGTAAGCATATACATTTTATAGTAAATAGTAACCCCTATCCCAATAAGATTTAGAAATAAGATAAAAGCTTTTAATCTTCTAAGCACCTTTTCCTCCTGCATATTATCTTTACCTTATAATTATATCAAAAATTTTGAAATCTTGTTATAATTTTTTTACATTTTATTCTCTTTAATACTTCTGACTTTTTTTAATATTCTTTTAAAAAACAGGAAATTTTTATTTTTATCTAAGTAACATATTATATCACATAACTTTGTAATATACTTAAAGGAGGAATTAAAAATGTTTCAATTTGAGCAATTACCAGTAAATTTAAAAAAAAATAGGAGAAACTCCTATTATGAACGAAAAAAATATATTCAGGGAAATACTCCAATCTCATACATCTCCAAAAGAAAAGTATGGTTATCTTGTTATCGTTGAAGGAACAGCAGATTTTGTCTGGGAAGATGAACCTGATAAAATCTATACAGCAGACAGATGTCATCCTATAGTTATTTTTCCTGAAAGGGAGCACCATGTGATTATCACTGGTCCTGTAAAATTAAAGGTAGAATTCTATTCAGATAACCTTAAATTTTTAAATCCAGACATAGAAGCTTCTGCCAGTGAAATAACTGCTGAAGAAATAGGAGAAGAAATAAAAAAAGCTGAGTAACATTTAAAAAAAATGTTTTACTCAGCTCTCTTTTTTGTATAATATAGTTACCACCCTAATTATACAAAGGAGACATTCATGCAAATCAAACATATTATCTCTAAAGTCAATATAACAAATCTTTTAGGTAAAATCAAGAAATATTTTAAAAATGAACATTTTGAGGATGTTAAACAGACTATTCAAAAATTCTTAGCTTGTTCTATTGATAAATCTTTTCTCTCTCTTCAATGCCCTAAGTGTCATGAGGCGCATAAAATTAAAGTTACTTGTAAATCTAGATTTTGTCCTTCCTGTGGTAAACGTTATTCTGCTGTTTGAACTGAAAAAACTTCCACTTCTCTTATTGATGTTAAACATAGAAGTGTCCTTTTTACTATTCCTGAAGAACTTAGAATGTTTTTCTTCTATGATAGAGACCTTTTAACTAAGCTTGCTTATGCTGTTAATGATGTTTTTAAATATCAATTTCATAACATTAAAGCAAAAAATCAAAGAATTCATAAAATTTCAAAATATTCCTCTAAATACTTTACTAACTCAGATATCATTCATTATGGATTGATTACTGTTATTCATACCTTTGGGCGCGATCTTAAATGGAACCCTCATATTCATGCTATTGTTACTTTAGGTGGATTCAATAAAAACTTCCAATTTCTTGAAAAAAAATATTTTCATGTCAATTCCATTGCTGGACAATGGAAAAAAATGGTTATTGATATTGTTAAATCTGGAAATTATGACAAGCCTGAAATTAAAGCTAAAGCTTATGCTGCTGCTAACTACCTTTATCGCAAAAATACAAGATTCTTTTTCAATGTTGCAAAAAATGATTTAAATAATAATATTTATGCAATTAAATATATTGGCAGATATCTGTCAAGAGCTCCTATCGCAGAATATAAAATTGTTGATTTCTATGATAATAAGGTTACTTTCTATTATGAAAGTCTTGCTGATGATAAACAAAGAATTGAGCTTACTTTAGATGTGGAAACATTTCTTTCCAAATTAATTATTCACATTCCCCCTAAACATTTCAAAATGATTAGGCGCTTTGGAATCTATTCTAGAAATATTAAATCAGAACTTAAAAACATCATGAAATTCATGAGAAAATATGTCTCTAAATATTCCAATTCTACTTTTTATCAACTTGAAATATGGAACGCTTTTGGAGTAAATCCTTTTTATTGTTTTAAATGTAATGCCAGAATGAAAGTTAAAAAAATATCATATTTTAATATACATACAGGCTCCATTTGCTGGAAAGAATATCGCTAAACAGCTGATTAACAATCAGCTTTTTTGTGCTGTCAATTTTAATCTTATTCAATTAATATATCTAATATGAATACAAAATAATTAACATTTTTTATTTTTTCAACAAATTTATCAAATTATAATTTCCTAAGAAATAAATAAAGAAGAAGCTTAATTGCTTCTCCCTTTTTATTTATAAATAATTTAATTAAAATATTTTTTTCTTTCATCTAAAAGGTATACTTTATCAGGAGTTATCTCAGCAAATGGTGTGTATATTATCCAATCTGTAAGCTCTGATTTATCAATTGTCATTTTATCTTCTTCATTAAGATTTTCTATATAATATGGCTGATTAATAAGAGTTCCTCTTACTTTATCTCCATCTACTCCTTCTATGTGAAACCATAAATGCTCTAAGTTGGCATCTCCTTCAGTTCTATATTTTTCATCTACAAGTATTCCAAATTTTATCAGTCCATTATTTTCTGGATTAGTAATTGCTTCTGTAAAATATTCCCATCTTTCTAATGCAAGTCCCTTCATTCTCATTGTTTCCTCATCCGATATAAAATACAATGGATTATTTTGCATAACTTCATTTACTGATGATATATGTGAATACTTTCCATTTTTATAATCTTCTTCTGTTAAGTAAACATATATTACTGCAGTTTCTGCATGTTCATCATTTCTTCCATCACTTCCACCTAAACATTCAGATGGATAACTGTCTAATACTTCCTCTAAAGGTACCCAAGTTCCAACTATACCTTCTCCTATATAGAAGGGTTCTTTTTCTTCTTCAAGATACCTGTTGGTAACTATATTTTTAGCAATCATCTGTATTACAGTTCCATGATCCTGATAGCTTTCAGTATTTGAGCCTATAATTTCTAATTCTAATGAACCACATCTTCTAAGTCCATGAGTATGGAGCCACACACTTCCATCTTCATCATTTATAGCCTGTATAGTATAAATATATTCAGGTGCTGGCTGTATATAGCTTTCTGCTGCCATCTTTGCCCATCTTCCAGATAACAGTTTTTGTGAAGAAAAGTCCATTATTCCTAGAAGATTTGGTATCATAGTTGATATTAATTTCAACTGAAGATGATATGAATCAATATTTGACCCTCCAAATTCCACAATAGTCGTTACTCCAAGTTTACTTTCCATTATTTTATTATAGTCTGTTTCATTGATCTGATGTGCTACTGTAAAGAGTTCTGGTACTTCAAATTCTTCTATTAGAATCTGAACTATATATTGCTCATCTTTATAATCTACTCTCAAAAATTTTTCTGTATCATTTTTTAAAACTTTTACATTAAATTCACTGTTTTTTTCCAATCTCTTAATCAAATCATCATATGTTTCTATTTCATTTGGTGATTCTGGTATTCCCATTATATATGATAATTCTTTTTCAATAATTCCTTTAGCAGCCATCAACATCCCTCCTGTAATATTAAAATTACTCTTTTAAATTTTAACTCTAATGAGGTATTATACCATTTTTATAATACTTAAAACAAATTTTAAAAATTTTTATTCTTCATCCTCATCATTATCATCTTCCTCTAATTCACTTGGTTCTATAAAACTTATTGTCAAAGAACATATTTTCCCATATTTATTATATCCCCAGTAACAAGGATATACTCCATCTCCCCAGCCACTGGCAAATATAATTACATTTTTATTTGTTCCAGGAATGTTCCAATTCAAAAAATCTCCATAACTTCTTTGATATTCTGGATATTTTTTATAGTTCTCTTGTAATAAAGCATCAAAATAATCATCATACATATTCCCAAAATCTGGATTTTCTTTTTCTAATTTATTTACAAATTCTGCTGTCAGTTTTGCTCCTTCTATATCAGCAAAACATCCCATTCCAGCATCTACAAAAAAACCAAAAAATTCTCTGTTTTTCCTATCCAATTCAGAGATGTCATCATTTTTCTGAAGAGCCAATTGATAATACTCAGCTTTTTCATTAGATATATTAAGCCTTGCTCCCATATATCTGATTCCCCAGTTTTCATCTTTTAATACTGCTAAAGTTACAGGATATTTTCCAGAAGGTACTTTTTCTATGAATGGTTCCCCTTCTCCATTCACTAGACTTACTAAAGGATCACAACAAATTATTTGATCAGATGTTACATTTAATTCCCCAATATTTATGATTTTAAACTTTTCACTTTCAAAAACTTCATCTAAATCATAATATGGTTTCAATATTTCTTTCATTTTCCCTCCTTAAATTATACTTTAATTTTTTTATTCTTTTTTTCAAGTATTATTGTCCCTAATCCAATTGTTCCAACTATACAGAAAAATATAAAAACAGGAGTTACTTCATGTAATATCAAAAAACCTGAAAATCCAGTTAGAAGTGTTCCATCCCACATGACTCTATATGTAGGATATACTATAGACAGTATCCAAAATACTGCTATAGCTATCACTCCAACTGAAAACATTGTAAATCCAATTTTAAACATCAAACTAGTATGATGAGATAATACATCTTTCTCTTTTTCTTTTCTTAATATGTCTATACATTTTTCTTCAGGCACATCCTTTAATAAATAATCAGTAGTCACTTCAAAAATATTGCTTAACTGTATTATTTTATCTATCTCTGGAAGTGACTGTCCTGATTCCCATTTAGAAACTGACTGTCTTGAAACTCCCAGTAACTGAGCTAATTTTTCCTGTGACATTCCATTCTGCTTCCTCAATTGTTGTATTTTTACAAACAGTTTCATAATTTTGTCCCCCTTGCATATGTGTTTTATATATCCATATTCTATCACAACTATCAGTTGCACTCAACCAAGTGTATTTTATTTTCTGTCAACTGATGGTTGCAATATAAAAAATCCAGAAGACTTTTATATCTTTCTGGATTAAAATTTTATTTTTTATAATTCTTCTACCGATTTTACTATTCTTTCTACTTCTCCATTATTTATAACAAAGATTCTGTCACAATCTTTTAATGTTGTAAGTCTATGAGCTACTATGATTAAGGTTCTATCCTCTGATACATCATATATTTCTTTCATTATTTCTTCCTCTGTTTCACTATCTAATGCTGAAGTAGCTTCATCTAGTACTAATACTTCTGGATTATCATAAAGAGCCCTAGCTATTGCTATTCTCTGTTTCTGTCCTCCAGATAACATTATTCCTCTATCTCCTACTATTGTTTTTATACCTTCTTTTCTTTTTAAGAATTCCCATATTCTTGCTTTTTTTAACGATTCTATTAATTTCTCTTCATTGTATTCTCTATTAAATACAACATTATCTGCTATTGTTCCATCAAAAAGATAGACTTCTTGTGGAATATATCCTATACTTTGTCTCCAATAGCTAATGTTTTTATCTTCTAATTTAATATCATCTAAATATACATCTCCATTTTTAGGTTTATATAACCCTGTTATTAAATCTACAAGGGTTGTTTTTCCAGAGCCTGATTCTCCTACAAATGCTACCTTTTCTCCTTTGAAAATATTTAAATTTATATTTTTTAAAACTTCTTTTTCTTCCTCAAATTTAAAGCATATATTTTTCAGTTCTATATTTTTATTAAATTCTATAAAGTTATTTTCAATATTTTCAGTTTCACTTTCTAATTCATCAACTATAATATCAAGTGATTTTTTATAAAAAAGAATTGTTTGATAATATATAATAATCCTATTTACTGATGGAAGTATTCTATATAAGCCTATAAAAAATATTGATATTACTGGCATTATTTTAGCTAATCCATTTTCATCATACACTATTACAGAAAATATTATTAAGGTTACTACTACTGAAAAACCTAAAAACTCTAAGATTAATCTTGGTACTGGTTGAGAAGTCATATGTTTTTTATCAACTTCTATATATTTATTACAGGAATTTTGAAAATTACCCATTATTTTTTCATCATTAGATTGTAATTTTATAAATTTATAATTTCCAAATGTTGATCCAATTATTTGATAATACTCTTCTATAGCTTTACTTCTTTCCATTCCCCATTTTTTTGTTTTATTTAATATTAAGTGCTTTATAAGAAGTATATTTATTCCCATAAATATTGAAACAAATAAAGTTATTTTTAAATCAACATACAACATTAGCAGATATATAAAAAGTACTACACATATTTCACTTAACATCATTAAAAAGTATTGAATTAATATCACTAAAAAATTAGCTTCTGTTGTAATATTTTTCATAAGATCATTTGAGTTCTTTTTTACAAAGTTTTGATATGGATATTTCAGGTAATTATTCATTAATCTATTTGTAAATGTAAAGTAATTATTTCTTGTAAAAGATACTAATATATAATTGAAAAATATATTTAAAACATTTTTTATCAGAAATATTATTACTATTGTTATTCCAAAATAAAGTATAAAATTCTTAGTACTTTCAAAGCCAAAAAAATTATATATTAATTTTAAATATTTATTCTCAAATATTATATTCTGATTAGTTACCATTGCCATGAATGGAACTATTGTTGAGAGTCCTACTACCTCACTTAAAGAAATTATTATTGAAAAAACTGTTATTCCTAATAGTTTTTTTATTTCTTCTTTTGAAAAAAGTTTTTTTATTTTTTTTAACATTTTTTCTTCACCATTTATTTTTTATTATTTATATCTATTTATTTTCACTATAAAATCTCATTAAATTTACTATAAACATCCCTATTTTTAAAAAGCCATCTTTTTTTATTAAAAACCCTATATATTTAAAAATATTAACTTTTTCACTAAAACAATATTTCAAAAGAAAATAGTTATTTAAATTACTATTTTCGTACAGATTTTTTTTTATTTCTTTTACTTCAGTTTCATTTAAATCACTTTTCAAAATATTAAAAGCGTCTACAATTGCGAAAATTGCTTCTCTAAACTTTATATTTTCGTTATTTGTACTTGCAAATTTTCTATAAAAAATAATTCTATCTAACATTTCAAATTCAAATGAATTTATTGCTGCTTTTAACATTATAGTCCAATCTGAAGGGGTTATACGTGTCTTCATTTTATTAAATCCTCCTAATTCTATAATGCTTTTTCGACTATAACAAGTTCCTGAAGGAGTTAATCCAGAAGGGCTAGAAAATAGTTTTTTTGCTCTTTCTCCTGCAAAAATAGTATTATATCCAATTTTTTCTTTATCTATTGAAAAAAAATAATCTCTAAATAAGCTTTGTCCCCATAAAATATATTTTGGAGGATACTTTCTATATTTTATTTTTTCTTCTAAAATTTCAAGGGCATTTTCACTTAATTCATCATCTGCATGACAAAATAAAATATAATCTCCATTTGAATTTTTTAAACATATATTGTGATTTTCAAATAATGATACTGTTTTTTTATTATTTATTATTTTTATTTTTAAATTATAAAGTGCTACATTAGTTATTACCTCTAAAGTCTTGTCTGTAGATGCATTATTTACTATTAAAATTTCATATTCATTTTTATATACTTGATTTAAACAACTTTCTATTGTTTGCAAAATACTTTTTTCATTATTGTAAGTTGGTATAGCTATTGTAAACAACATTTTTGTATCTCCTTTATAATATTTTTTCCACTCATTAAACTTTGATCACTCCAAAAATAATCCCATTCTCCAAATCTTCCAATTGTTTTTATTCCTCTTTCTTCAAAATATTCTCTTATTTTTTTTCTAGAGTTGTATATATTAAAGTCAAATAGCACATTAACATACTTTTCGTGTCTTATATCTCTTACAATAATATCTTCTTCTTTTATAACTTTCATTTTTATAAGTTTTTCTATACAATCTTTTAAAATGTCTTCTTCCAATAAGTTTAAAGGTTTATTGTTTTCATGATATATTTCCAATTGAAGTGAAGAACATCCTTCTGGACAATTATCTAAAGACTTATGACTAGGAGAATATATCCTTGCTGGTAAAATATCTTCATCATAAATATAAAACCACAGATAAGGTGGAATATTTTTAGTATTTATTCCTAAAGATACTATATATCCAGAGGTCCATCTCAATAGTTCTGATATTTCTTTTATTTCTCTTGAAATATTTTCTGTTACTTTTATAAGTTCTGGTAACGGAATACTTGATATGAGCTCATCATATTTTTTTATATTTCCATTAGAAAAATGTATAATTTTTTTATCTAAATCTATTTTTATCACTTCGGAATTTAATTCTATATTTAATCCTTTTGTCATATAAGATAAATAGCTTTTATATCCTCCTTTTTTAGGATAATACATCTTTTTAGCATAATAAGTTATAGGAGTATCTTCTGTTTCCATCCCTTTTTTTATCTCTTCTATAGTAGGTTTATACATTCTTTCTCCTACCCACTTTGTTTCAAGTTCTTTAGCTTCTACTCCCCAATATTTTTTTGTGTATTTCATAGGAAAGTTTTCAGCAAAATAATCTCCATATTGTATTCTTAACCATTCTTCATAGTTTTTAATTTCTTCAATAGATTTTTCTTTTCTATTTTCAAAATCTAAAAGGATTTTATCTTTTTCTTCTTTTGAAAGTGAGAACAAATTATTTTGGGCTGGATGTTTTAACCAGTATCCTTTGTAGTAATTACTTGGATTTGGAAGATGTTCAATACTTTCTGAACTTTTTCTAAATATTTCTTTAACTTCTCTATTCTCTGTAAAAGAAAAATGTACAAACTTATCAAATCTAAAATCATCTATTTCAAAGTTATCACACAATCCTCCCCATGAAAAATTTTTTTCATAAATCGTTATATTATACTTTTTATTATTTTTATCTTCTAAAAAGTACCCTGCTGCTATCCCAGAGATTCCAGCTCCAAGTATCACTACTTCTTTCATATTTAACTCCTAATTAATTTTATCTTTCCATTCTAAATTTAACTTTTTATTTAATATATTTTCCAATTTTGATATATCTAGAGAAAAATTCATCATTTCATTTTTTCTATACGGAATTGCTCCGAATTTTATTTCTGAACTAGAATTTAATTTTTCTTTTAAATAAAGAATTATTTCCTTTAGAGAAATACTTATTCCACTTCCTACATTAACTACTTCGCCTCTTATTTTTTCACTATTTTTTAGTAAATCTTTTATAATTTTTGAAAAATCTTCTGCATATATAAAATCTCTTTTCTGTTCACCAAATGTTGTCAATATTTCTTCATTTTTCCTTAATTTTTCTAAAATATACGGTATAAATTTACTTGTATTTTGATATTTTCCAAAAAGATTAGAAGGTCTAATTACGCATACAGGATAATTAAAATTTCTATTTAACATTAAAGCTGTATTAGTTGTTATCTGTTTTGCTACAGCATATGGTGATGAAGGTTCTTCTTTATTTTCTTCTTTAAAAGGTGCTGAAATATTTCCATACTCTTCTCCTGAACCGAATTGCAGCATTATTTTTAAAGATTCTAATTTTTTGGAAGCTTCATATATTTTCAGAAAAATATTCAAATTATCCTCTATCATTTTAGGGAATAGATTTAATTCTCTTTCAGATGTAACATAAGATATCAAATTTATAATATATTCAGGTTTTTCTTTAGATATTATTTTTCCTAATTCTTTTTGTGATGAAAAATCAAATTTATATGACTTTATAGTTGGTATCCTTCGCGCAAAATCCCCATCTATATTTTTATCAATTGCTATAATCTCATATTCATTAGTTAATTCTTCTATCAAATTTTTTCCAATAAATCCAAATCCACCAAAGATTAAAATTTTCATATAAACACCTCTAAACTATTTAAAGGTATTTCTTTGATTAAAAAATTAATTTTATCTTTATTAATTGACTTAAATATGCTAGGATTTACTGCTCTGCTCTGCTCTGCTCTGCTCTGCTCTGCTCTGCTCTGCTCTGCTCTGCTCTGCTCTGCTCTGCTCTGCTCTACCAATTGATCTTCTAATTTCAATTTAGCCTTCCAATTTAAATACTCAATATTATTTCCCAAGGGAGCAACTGCATACATTATATCTCTTTCTCTATATGGAATTTTTCCCCATTTAATATTTGCTTTTTTAGTATATATTTTTTCTAATATTTTACTTAATTCTCTTATACTTGTCCCCATTCCTGTTCCTAAATAAAATTCCTGTTCATTTGGTATTTCTTTTTCATGAAATAATAATGTTTTTATAAAATCACATACATCATCTATATGAATAAAATCTAATATTTGCTCTCCATAAGACATATTCACTTCTTTTTCAAAACTTTCTTTTATATAGTCAATTACCTTTTTTTGTGTATCTTTTTTACCATAAATTGTATATGGAATTACATTATAATATTTAAAATTTTCTATTTGAGAATAATATTTTAATATACTTCGAAAAGCTGTTTTAGTAGCTGTATATAAATAAGCACTATCTAATCCATTTCCTAATCTGTACTCAGCAAAAGATCCAAAATTTATAAACTCTTTAATTTGACATCCTCTTAAAGCATTTAATAATAAAGTTCCAAATTTTATATTTGCATCCAGTATTTTGTCTATAACTTCACTATCATTTCTACTTGTTAAAAAAGAAGCTAAATGAATAACTTTATCAGGTAAAAATTTTCGAATAACTTCTTCATATCCCTCTTCTATAGTACAAACATCTACTTTTTCCGAATAAAGACCTTCAACTTTTTTTCTATCCCTTATCAGAATTAATATTCTTTCTATTTCTGCTTCTTTTTCTAATATAGGAATTAAATTTCTTCCTATAAACCCAGTTGCTCCAGTTATTAATATTTTCATATTTAAAATACCTCTTTTTTCAAAAAATCATTCATACTCTCAAACTTCTTATCTCTGGCTGACATTATAGGGTTTTCTATTTTCCAATCAAATCCAATACTATTCCATCTAATTCCATAATCACTTTCAGAATTATATACTGTCGCTACATTGTAAATCATGATACTTCCATCTTCTAGAGACTTAAATCCATGCGCTAATCCTTTGGGAATATATACAGAATATCCATTTTCTTCTGATAATTCTAAACTTATATATTTTCCTAAAGTTTTAGAATTTTTTCTTAAATCTACAATAACATCTAATACTTTTCCCTTTGCTACATAAACTAGTTTTTCATGTTCAAAAGGAGGAAGTTGAAAATGCATCCCTCTTATTACATTTTTATTTGAAATAGAAAAATAACTTTCTCTAAATTCTGTACAAAGATTATTTTTTTTAAATTCATCTTTATTATATGTTTTAATAAATATTCCTCTTTCATCTTGGAATATTTTATTTTTTATAATAAACACTCCTTCTAACTCTGTTTTTATGATTTCCATATTATTCTCCCAACTCAGAGAATTTCTTTATTTGCTCTACACAAAGTTGATATACATCTTCAATTATATACCTCTTATACCATTCAGCAGTTAATTCTATACTTTTATCTATTGTTAATGTAGGTTTCCATCCTAGTTCAAATCTTGACTTTGTTATATCTAGTAATAGTAATTTAGCCTCATGCAAAGCATTTGGATCAGAAATATCTTTTAGATCTCCTTTTCCATAATTCTTTACTATTTTTTCTGCTACTTCCCATACATTTACTATTGCATCTAGAGTTGGTCCAAAGTTCCATCCTTCACAATATTTTATTGGATCTTCCATCATCTTTTGCCCTAATAAAAGATAACCACTTAATGGCTCAAGTACATGTTCCCATGGTCTTATTGATTTTGGACTTCTTATTTCTATATCTTTCCCTTCTTCTAATGCTCTTATACAATCTGGAACTATTCTGTCTTTTGCCCAGTCTCCTCCACCAATTA
Organism: Fusobacterium varium; assembly: GCA_002356455.1. NCBI lineage: Bacteria > Fusobacteriati > Fusobacteriota > Fusobacteriia > Fusobacteriales > Fusobacteriaceae > Fusobacterium > Fusobacterium varium. Next base: position 1,166,058 of record AP017968.1, on the reverse strand, counting down.
CATTTCCAGCTCTTACACTTGCTATACTTTTTCCATGTTTTTCATAATCTTTAGGATTAAAAAATGAATTTCTCCATGATTGTATAGCTATTTCGCAAGCTCCTTTAGATGAGGAATATGGATCATATCCTCCAAAGGCTTCATTTTCTCTATATCCCCATATCTGTTCTTTATTTTCATAACACTTATCTGTTGTTATCATTATTCCTATTTTAGTATTTTCACAGTTTCTTATTTCTTCTAATATATTTATAGTTCCCATAAGGTTAGTTTCATATGTTTCCACTGGAATATCATATGATAGTCTTACTAATGGCTGAGCTGCTAAATGAAATACTATCTCTGGCTGATATTTATCAAATATTTCTCTTAAATGTTTTCTGTCTCTTATATCTCCTCTAATATCAACTATCTTTTCTGATAAATGAGATAAAACAAAATTGTCCTTTTCTGTATATGGTTCTAATGAATAACCTATTACTTCAGCGCCTAGTTCCCTGAGCCATATTGATAACCATGAACCTTTAAGTCCAGTATGACCTGTTACCAGAACTCTTTTTCCTTTATACACATTATTAAAATTTTTCATTCTTCCTCCAATTACCACACTTTCCATGGAGCTTTTCCACTATCCCACATATCATTCAATTCTTTATTATCTCTTAATATATCCATAGGCTTCCAGAAACCTGTATGCTTAAATGAATTCATTTTTCCATCTTTAGCTATATTTTCTAGAGGAGCTCTTTCAAATATAGTTGAATCTCCTTCAGTTATATAATTAAATACTTCTGGCTCACATATGAAATATCCTGCATTTATCCAGCTTCCATCTCCTGCTGGCTTCTCTGTAAAAGCCTTTACATTTCCTTGCTCATCTATATCCAATGATCCAAATTTTCCTTGTGGCTTATATGCTGTAACAGTTAAAGTTTTCCCACTTTCTTTATGAAATTTTATACTTTCACCTATATTTAAATCTGTTACCCCATCACCATATGTTAAAAGAAAAGTTTCATTTCCTATATATTTTTCTATTCTTTTAATTCTTCCACCTGTCATAGTTTCAAGTCCTGTATCTACAAGAGTTACTTTCCAGTTTTCTGAATGGCAGTCGTGTACTGTCATTTCATTATTTTGCAGATCAAATGTTACATCACTTGTATGAAGAAAATAATTTGAGAACCATTCTTTTATTACATATCCTTTATATCCACAACAGATAATAAATTCATTTATCCCATAGTGAGAATATGTTTTCATAATATGCCATAGAATTGGTTTTCCTCCTATTTCTACCATTGGTTTTGGGATAAGGTTTGTCGCTTCACTAAGTCTTGTTCCATATCCACCTGCTAATATTACTGCTTTCATCTCTTATCCTCCTTACCTAAGTATATATTCTTTTATTTTCTTTATCATAAAATCTAACATTTCATCTGTCATTCCAGGATATACTCCTACCCATAGAGTATTATTCATAATGAAGTCTGTATTTTTTAAATCTCCTATTACTCTGAATCCTTCTCCATTCTTTCTCATTTCATCAAAAGCTGGATGTTTTAAAAGATTTCCTGCAAATAGATTTCTTGTTTGTATTTTATTAGCTTCAAGATGCTTTGCAAGTTCCACTCTTGATTTTCCTGTTCCTTCTTTTACAGATATTAAAAATCCAAACCAGCTTGGTTTTGAGTTCTTTTCTGGTTCTGGAAGTATTATTTTATCTTGAATATCTTTTAATCCTTCATACAATCTATTCCAGTTTCTTCTTCTAGCCTCTACTATATGTGGAAGTTTATCTAATTGCGCAACTCCAATAGCTGCCTGCATATCTGTTACTTTTAGATTATATCCAAAATGTGAATATACATATTTATGATCATATCCTAATGGAAGCTCTCCATACTGTTTAGTAAATCTCATATGGCATGTATCATCTACACCACTTTCACACCAGCAGTCTCTTCCCCAGTCTCTGAAAGATTTTATTAATTTATGAAGCAGAGGATTATCTGTATATACAGCTCCTCCCTCTCCCATAGTCATATGATGAGGTGGATAAAAACTTGATGTTCCTATATCACCTATTGTTCCTGTTTTTTTCCATTTTCCATCTATACAGTATTCAGAACCTAAAGCATCACAGTTATCTTCTACAAGCCATAGATTATGTTTTTTACAAAAATCTTTTACTCCCTGAAGATTAAAAGGATTTCCTAATGTATGTGCTATCATTACAGCTTTTGTTTTTTCACTTAATGCTTCTTCTAGCATATTAACATCTATGTTATATGCTGGAACTGTTACATCTACAAATACAGGAACTGCTCCATATTGAATAATTGGAGTAACTGTAGTAGGGAACCCGGCTGATACAGTTATTACCTCATCTCCTCTTTTTATCCTTCTATCACCTAATTCTTGAGCAGTTAAAGCCATAAATGCAAGAAGATTAGCTGATGAACCTGAATTAGTTAGAGAACAATATTTTATATCAAAATATTCAGCCATTTTAGTTTCAAATTTCTTAACCCAAGGTCCTGAAGTAAGCCAAAAATCAAGAGAAGAATCAACAAGATTAACCATTTCCTGCTCATCAAAGAATCTTCCTCCATAGTTGATGTATGTTTCTCCTTCAGTAAAGTCTTTTTTATCTCCAAATTTTATATTATGATATTCTTTTACTTTTTCTAGTATTTCTTGTTTTAAATTTTCTAATTTATTCATATTTTTCCTCATATTTTTATTTTATTATCCCCAAACAATCGTATATTTTTTTAGTTTTTAATAGTTGCATATTTTCTTTAAACTCTCTATGACCTTGTGCTAATACTAAATAATCAGCTTTTTTTAGAATTTCTTCTAAAGAATAAAGTTCAAATCCATCTACTTCTTTTTTATCTACATTTGGTTCACAAGCTATTACTTCATATCCTTTATCTTTTAATATTTCTGCTATCTCCATTGCTGGTGATTCTCTTAAATCATCTATATCTTGTTTATATGCCAGTCCTAATACTCCAACTGTTAATTCTTTATTCCCTTTAAGTATTTCATCTACTTTATTTACTATAAATCTTGGTTTAAAATCATTAATTAATCTCGCTTCTCTTATTACATTTGCTTCATTTGGAAATTTCTCTACTATAAACCATGGATCTACAGCAAGACAATGTCCTCCTACTCCAGCTCCTGGCGTTAATATATTTACCCTTGGATGTTTATTTGCCAGTTTTATAAGTTCAAATACATTTATATCAAGCTTGTCGCATATTACTGAAAGCTCATTTGCAAAAGCTATATTTACATCTCTGAATGTATTCTCTACTAATTTACACATTTCAGCTGTTATATCATCTGTTATATAACATGTTCCTTCTTTTACCATTGCTTCATATATTACTTTAGTATATTCAGCTGCTTCTTTTCTTTCAGCTCCTATTATCCTGTCATTATGTTCAAGTTCATATAATATCTTTCCTGGTAATACTCTCTCTGGACAATGAACTGTCATAAATTTATCTCTTGATATTCCTGATTCTCTTTCTAATATATCTGTCATTAGTTTTGTTGTCATTGGAGGAACTGTTGATTCCAGTATAACCAGATTATTCTCTTCCAATACCCCAGCCACTTCTTTTGCTCCACTTTCTACATATGATAAATCTGCTATTTTTTCTTCATGTTCTTTTTTAAATGGTGTTGGTACTGCTATTATAAATACATCTGACTTTTCAAGTTTATCTGTAGGAAGCAATCTTCCACTTCTCAAAGCTTCTTCAAAAGCTCCCTGAAGATCTGGTTCTACTATATGGATATGTCCATTTTTTAAAGTTTCTATAACTTTCTTACTTACATCAAAGCCATTTACTGTAAATCCAGCTCTTGCAAATGCTATTGCTGTTGGAAGACCAATATATCCCATTCCTATTATTGTAATCTTCAAATCTTTTTCTTCTGCTTTCTTTAAGAGTAATTCCATTCTTTCTCTTCCTCCAAATTAATTAAACAATTTCTTATATTTTCCAATATTTTTTTATTTTCATATATTTTATTTTTTTAATAAAACTTTTAAATTATCTTCTTTTGAATTAATATTTTATTTAATTCAAGTTTTCTATTTTTATTTTTTAAACTTTCTAAAAATTCATCGATTTTTTTAGTTTTTGTAAAATTATTACTTAATATAAATTTCAGTTTAAAATTTGCTTCATCAAAATTATCATATGTAAATATATTTAAATCTTTATTATCTTTTTGAATATTTCCATATTTTCTAGTTAAAATTGCTTTTCCTAATGTCATTGCTGTATAAAACTTTGATGTCATTCCTAACATTTTTAGTCTTTCTATTTCATAATCATTAAAAGGCATAAAAAAACATTTTGATTTATTAATCAGCTCTACATATTTTGTACTATCTAAATATCCTAAAAAAATAATATTTTTTTCTAATTTTTTCTTTTTGTGATTTCCTATTATATAAAATTTTATTTCTTTATTTTTAACAGCTAAATATTTTAGCAATTCATAATCTACTCCTGTATTTCCCATATATACAATAGAATCATCATTTTCTATATCTTGTTTTATTATCCTTGTTTCATCAAATCCAGTTTTCCATAATATAGTATTAGTAAATTCTCTTTTGTAAAATTTTTCTAATTTTTCATGAGCTATCAGTGTTAAACTAGCTCTTTCAATAGCTTCTTTTTCTAGTTTTTCAAATAGTTTTTTTCTACTCCCAAATGAGTACTCTATTGGATCTGACATTCTTATTACTAAAGGAATATTTTTAGGAATAATATTTAATAAAAATAATGGTTTTCCTGTTTCTAAAATTATCAAATTAAATTCGTTAAAATCTATATATTTAGCTGTTTCATTAGTTTTTTTTATTATATATTTTAAAAGAAAATCTGGAAAATACTTTCCCATTATTCCTAAATAAGAAAAATATGAAGGTTTTGAAAATAATTGTTGAAATTTATCTATTTTTATTTTTTCTGTTTTCATTGATTTTTTTAAACTGTTTACTCCAAATACTAAATGTGATACCTTACAACCATTTTCTATAAAATATGAAGTTATGGTATCTATTCCTCTATTAGTATGGGAATAAGGCACTATTGATACTATTAATATCTTTTCCATTTTCTTTTGCATCATAAATATCTAAATATTTATCCATGCCTCCTCCTTATATCTAAATATTTTTTATTTTCACCTTTCTAAATACTTTCTGATGTGATGTTTTGTCATCTTTATATGAATTATTAGATTTGAACATTTTTTTATAAGCCTCTTCCTCCAATAGTCTTATATCTTTTATTATATCCTAAACTTTCTTCCTAGAAGTTTATGAAAGCCCTTGTTTCATTATCTATAAGTCATAATCAGACTTTATTTCAAAACTTTAATACTTGATACAATATTTCTTTACGCTGAGCTGTAACTATACTTTTCTTAAGTTCATAATATACTAGAGACATTCTTGTAGTTTTTGGTATTGTTACAAATATTAATCTTACTTTCATTTTTATTTTTCCTTTTGTATTTTTAATAATTTTTTAATATCCTGTATCTTTTTGCGTTTTGTTATTAATAAATTATTGCTATTTTTTACTATTACCAAATTTTCTATTCCCAATAATGATATGTTTAAGTCATCTGATATCACTATATTATTTTTTGAGTCTAATTCTCTTATCTCTTTTCCTCTTACTACATTTCCATTTTCATCTTTTTCAAATATCTCATCAAATGCATTAAAGCTTCCTATATCATTCCACCCAATATCTACTGGTATTACTCGTATATTCTTCGAATATTCCATTATTCCAAAATCTATTGATATTTTTTCAAACTTATCAAAGTATTTCTCTACTTTCTTGCTAAGCTCTTCTCCTGCTAAATTCTCTTTAAATTCTTTTTCTATTTCTTTAAATATTGTTGAATGTTCTTCCATCAATACTTCAAAATTTTTAAATATAGTATCTGTTGTAAATATAAACATTCCACTGTTCCAAAGATATTTCCCACTTGCTAAATAACTTTCAACTAATTCCTGACTTGGCTTTTCTCTAAATCTTTTTACTTTACATATAGAATTAAGTTCTATCTCATCATCTTTTACTTCTATATACCCATATCCTGTTTCTGGTTTATCTGGCCTTATTCCTAAAGTAACTATCATTCCATTTTCTTTTGCTTCCTTTGCTGCAATTAGTATGACTTTTCTAAATTTCTCTTCTTCTTTAATTAAATGATCTGAAGCTAGTACTACTACTTCCAGTTTTTCTCCATCTTTTAATTTGTTTTTAAATCTGTTTTCTATTATCAAAGAAGAATATCCTATTGCTGCTGCTGTATCTTTAAAAGCTGGTTCTATTATTATATTTTCTCTAGGAATATCGCTTAATTCTTTTTCTATCTCTTTTGCTTGTATGATATTTGTCGCTATAAATATATTTTCTGCTTCTATTATAGGGAGTATCCTGTCAACAGTTTCTCTTATCATAGTTTTGTCTGAAAATATTTTTAGAAGCTGTTTTGGTCTTTCTGGTGTTGATAATGGCCAAAATCTCTCTCCACTTCCTCCTGCCATAATAATTGCTGTTAACATTTTTCTTTTCCTCCTAGTTCAAAAGTAATTCCATATACTCTTTAAAATCATTTAATATGTTCTCCAGTTTTTCACCTGCTTCTTTCTTGCTCTTTCCTTTAGTATAGATGTAATATTTTATCTTTGGTTCTGTTCCTGATGGTCTTACTGTTATGTGTGTTTCATCTTCTAAAATATACTGAATAACATCTGACTTAGGAAGAAATAAAGTTGATTCAGAATTATTTAAATAATTCCTTTCTTTTTTTAATTTATAGTCTTTTACAATATTTATCTTCTTATTTAAAAGAGCTTTTAAATCTCTTTTTCTAAGTTCTTCCATCATTTTTTTTATCTCTTCTGTTCCTTGCATTCCTTCTCTTGTTACAGGATATGTTATTTCACTATACCAACCATATTTATCATAAAGCTTTTCTAGTTCCCTTATTGAAGAAGTTCCCATATTTTCAAAATATGCTGTCATTTCAGTTAAAAGCATTACTCCAAGTATTCCATCTTTATCTCTTACATAAGTTCCTTTTAGATATCCAATAGATTCTTCCATTCCAAATACAAAAGAATTATCATATTTTCCTTCTTCAAATTCTCTTATCTTTTCTCCTATATATTTAAATCCTGTAAGAGTTCTAAATACTTTTAAATTTCTTTCTTCAGCTATTTTATCTAGTATTGGGGTAGAAACTATTGTTGTAACTACAGCCCCATTCTCAGGTATTTCTTTTTTATTATCTAAAATATATTTTAAAAGAAGCATTCCTATCTGATTTCCATTTAAATATATCCATTCATTATTTTCTTTTACCATCATTCCAGTTCTATCTGCATCTGGATCATTTGCTAAACATACTTTAGCTCCTATTTCATCAGCTAACTTTAATGAAAAATCAAATACATTTTTTTCTTCTGGATTGGCATATGAACAAGTTGGAAATTCTCCATCTGGTTTCTCCTGCGCTTTAACTATATATACATTTTTATATCCCAATTCATTAAGTAATCTCTTTACTGGTCTTCCACCTGTTCCATGAAGAGGTGAATATACTAATTTAAAATTTTCTTTACTAAATAAATCTTTTAGAATAGATTCTTTCTTTACATTTTCTAAATATTTACTATCTAATTCATCATTTAGAATATTTAATAGACCTAAATTTGTAGCTTCTTCTTGAGTTATAAGCTTTACATCTTCAAATTCATCTGTTTTATTTACTTCCTCTATTATTCCAGAGGCTTGAGGTTCTACTAATTGTCCTCCTTCTTCCCAATATACCTTATATCCATTATATTCTTTAGGATTATGTGAAGCTGTTATCATTATTCCAGCTTGACATCCTAGTTCTCTTACAGCAAATGAAAGTTCTGGAGTGCTCCTTAAAGAAGAAAACAGATATGTTTTTATTCCATTAGCGCATAAAACTAATGCTGAATTCAAAGCAAATTCATATGAATTAATACGACAATCATATGCAACCACAACACCTTTATTCTTTCCTATATTTCCTTTCGAATTAATTAAATAGTTTGAAAGTCCCTGAGTAGCTTTTCTAATCATATATATATTCATACGATTAGTTCCCATACCCATTATTCCCCTCATTCCACCTGTTCCAAATTCAAGGTATTTATAGAAATTCTTTTGAGTTCCTAATATTAAATTTTTTTCAAAGTTAATCCTACTTAATTTATTCCATTTCAAAAAATTAATTTTTTTCATCTTTTTCTCCATTAAATTTTTATGTTTCTATTAGGTTAAAATATTAATTATTCCTAAATTTAAGACATAATATTTTAATAATAATTATTACATTTTCTTTCAAAAAAATAATTACAGACTATTTATAAAAACTCTTTTATTTATTTTTCTAAAAATTTATATAAATTAAAAAACAACTTAGACAAATAAAAATTTTGTACTAATATATTTTTTTGATTCAAATTTGATTTTAAAATATGTTGTCATAGTCTATATTGTTTTTAAAAGCTCTATTTTTCTATGAACCTCAATTGCTGTATTTTAATATTTTTCACTTCATAACTGCGTTCATTACATCATCAACTAATAGCATAACTTGAGTAAAAATTGTAAGTTTAGAATATCTAGAGTTACAAAGATACAACTTATTTTTTATAATACTATTTTTTTAAGTTACTTTATAACTCTCTAATCTTTTTTGAATTAATTTTATTTTAAATTAAGCAATTCTTATTTTTTTATTAAAATATTTAAAAATAAAATGTACATTGTCAAAAAAAATATTGGAATTAATATTATAGTTAATAAAAAACTATTAAATCTAAACAACATAAAATTTCCTATAAATATTATTGGAGCTATTATTTGGATATTTGAATACTTATTTTTAAATCTTTTAGAATTTGAATAAACTACTCCTATAATCATACCTATAATTAAACATACTATAGGAGTAAAAATACCAAAATCATACCACCAGAGTGCTAAAGAATTAACTGTTCCGTGTCCAGACTCCCAATTTTTTATTGTATTATAACCTATATATTTACCTGTAACTTCTAATAATAATTTTCGAAAAAATGGCGAAGCAGTACTTATTAACTGATAAGAAGATTCTGCATCAAATATAACCATCGCATTATTAAAGTCACTAGAAATATAAGCTATTAATAAAAAATAAATAACCATAATAAAAATATTAACTGATAATAAATTTTCTCCTTTATTTGCAGCATATAAAGCTCCAAATCTTAACATTTCTCCTAATATTAATAAAATTAACATCAATATTAAGTATTTTATAGTTTTAAAAAATTTAATTTTTTTATTTTTTATAAGAAAATAAATAACTATCAAAAAAAAATAAACAAAATGCATTCTTTTAAATAAAAATATTCCATTTATTAAAGTTCCTAAAAATATTATAATTATTTTAAAAAAATTACTTCTTTTCTTATAATCACTAAAATAAAAAAATAAACTTATTGACAATATTAATGGAAATATGTTCACAAGCGTTTCAGTAAAAAATATTTGACTTTTTATTAAATTCAAAACTATATAAAACTTCCCATCTAAAAATATTCTTAGACATTTTATAGGATTAAATAGTATAACTTTTATACTTATTAACTCTACTAAAATCCAAATTGTCATTAAAAGATTATTATATTTATTTAAATATTTAAAATTTATTTTAGAAGATTTAAATTTTATTTTTGTTCCTATAAATATAAAAAATATAAATATTAAATAAAAAAATATAAATCTAAAAATAGATACATTACTTATATACTTATATGATATTCCATATTTTTTTAATTCTAAATTTAAAGAATTTGGCATAAAAAATATCCAGATAAAAAATTGAATACTAAAAATATAGAATGTAATATATGGACTTAAAAATTTTTTTATCACTTTTTTAACTCCTTAAACTATCTTTTATTTATCATTAAATATAGAATCATTAATAATATTAATGATTTTTTTGATACTTTTTTCCCAAGAATATTTATTTAATATTTTTTTTATATTTTCTTCTTTTATAATTTCTATCTCATTTAATATTTTTTCTACTTTATATGGATTTAAATAAATTACACTATCTTCAAATATTTCTGGTAAACAGCTTGTATTTGATACATATACTTTTTTACAGCCACATGCTAATGCCTCTAATGGTGGTATTCCAAATCCCTCATAAAATGATGGATATATAAATCCTAAAGTAGTTTTATACAAGGTTTTTAATTCTTCATCACTGATATATCCAACCCAAACTAAATTTTTTATTTTATCCAAATTCATATTGCCAAAAACTTTTTGATTTAGTTTTCCTGCTATTACAAATATTTTTTCTGGATATATTTTAGCTAGTTCTACAATATATTTAAAGTTCTTATTAGGATTAATACTTGAAACACCTAAATAAAATTCTTTATTTTTTAATCTTAATTTTTCTAATACTTTTTCACTTTCATTTATTTTATTCATATGCTGCCATGCATTATTTACTATATCTATTTTTGAGGAATTAATATTATAATATTTCATTATTTCTTTTTTTGAAAATTCTGACACAGTTAAAATTTTTATAGACGTTTTAGTAATCACTTTATTTAAAATATTATAGAATACAGAAAATTTTCTTGAATAAAATTCAGAATTAACTTTAGTTGAAACATCATGAATGATCACTATCCCTGTATTTATTACTGGTGCTGTGTTGCATAAATTTAATAATCTTCCTTGATTCTTCCAAACATAATAAGGTAATTCTAGCTGTTCCCATAAATGACCTCTTAAAAATCCTATTTTTTTTATTTCAATATTTTCATATTTTAAATCTTTAAATAATATATTTTTAGGTACTAAAATTACTACTTCATCCTTTTTCATAAATTCATCTAATTTATTTACTATCTCATGAGCAAATCTTTGAACTCCTGTAATATTTTGAGTCAAAAATCTTCCATTAATTATTATTTTCATTCTTTCTCCAATAGTTTTATATCCTAATTTTAGTATTTTTAATTTTCTTATATTTAATATAAATATATTCTATCTAAATTCTACCTTCTATATACTCTCTTATTTTTTCTGATGTTTTTCCATCTCCATATGGATTATTAGCCTTAGACATTTTTTCATAAGTTTCTCCCTCTAATAGTTCCATATCTTTTATTACCTCTTCATATTTTGTTCCTGTAAGTTTTGCTGTTCCTGCTTCTATTGCTTCTGGCCTCTCTGTTGTATCTCTTAGTACAAGTGTTGGCTTTCCTAAACTTGGTGCCTCTTCCTGTACTCCTCCGGAATCTGTCATTATATAATGAGCTCCATCCATTATTGCTATAAATTCAAGATACTCTAAAGGTTCTATTAAGATTTTTCTTTCAAATCCATCTAACACTCTATGGGCTGTATCTCTAACTAGAGGATTTAAATGCATTGGAAAGACTAAGTAAATATCTTCATGTTTCTCCAGATAATCTCTGACTGCTCTTAGAGTTTCTTCCATTGGTTTTCCCCAGTTTTCTCTTCTATGCATTGTTATGAGAATATATTTTTTATTATCTACTCCATATTTTTTCTTTATTTCTTTTATATCTTTATTCTTATTTTTCTTTACCCAGTAAAGAGCATCTATAACTGTATTTCCACATTTTATTATCTTCTCTTTAGGATAATTTTCTTTCAGTAAATTATTTACATTTACATCTGTAGGCGCAAAATGTATATCAGCTATACTTCCAACCAGTTTTCTATTTGCTTCCTCTGGAAATGGAGAGTATATATCTCCTGTTCTGAGTCCAGCTTCTATATGTCCTACTGGTATTTGATTATAGAAAGCTGTTAATGCTCCTGTGAGAACTGATGTTGTATCTCCCTGAACTAAGATATAGTCAAATTTTTCTTTTTTTACTATTTTATCCAGTTCTAACATCAATCTTCCTGTAAGTTCTGAAAGCCCTTGTCCCTGTTTCATTATCTCTAAGTCATAATCAGGTTTTATTTCAAATAGGTCTAATACCTGATAAAGCATTTCTTTATGCTGACCTGTAACTATAACTCTTACATCTATTCCATTTTTTTTAAGTTCGTGATATACTGGAGACATTTTTATCGCTTCAGGTCTTGTGCCAAATATTAATCCTACTTTCATTACATTTCTCCTATTCACATTTATTCCAAAATTTATTATAAATTTCTATCGTTTTATCAGAAATATTATTCCAGTCATAAGTTTTTTCTATAAACTTTCTAGCATTTATTCCTAAATATCTATATTTTTTTATATTTTTTGATAAATCATTTATAACTTTAAATAACTCTTTTTCATTTTTACTTTTTACTAAAATACCATTTTCTTCATTTGTTATTATTTGTGGAAATCCTCCTACATTAGTTCCTATCATTATTTTTTCACAAGACATTGCTTCTAAGGCTCCTAAACTAACTGCCTCCATTAAAGAAGGTAAAACAACAATATCTGCTACTTTATAATATTGATCAATTTTTTGATAATCTATATCTCCAAGCAATTTTATATATTTTGATAAGTTATTCTTTTCAATATAATTCATTATTTCTTTTTTATATTCTATATAGTCTAAATAGTCATTACCTGCAAAATAAAATATTAAATTATTATTTCCTGAATCCAATATTAACTTTATTGCTTTTACTAAATATATGATTCCTTTTGTTGGTGCCCACCTTCTAGGAGAAAATACAATTATTTTATTACTTTCTATTCCAAATTTAACTTTTAATTTTTCTTTTTCTTTTTCAGAAATTTCACAGAATCTTTCTGTATCTACACCATTGGGTAAATAACAATATGTATCTTTCTTGCGAATAGTTTTAAAAGAACTTAGTTCATCACTTGGTCCAATAATAAATGAAAAATGTCTAGTCAGTAATTTTATTATCATATTATTAAATAGTGGAATTTTTTTTAAAAACAAAAACTCTCCAGTATGATTTGTAAAAATTATTTTATATTTCTTAGAAAGTTTTTTAGATAAGATTATATTAGAGATAAAATCATGCTGATGAATAATAAAATCTTTTTTCTCTTGAATTAGATCATTTTCTATATAATTTAGTAAAATTTTATTATATTTATTAAAAAAATATTTTCTTTTATATCCATATAAAAATCCTATTAAGTTTCCTTTAGATTTATTTTTATACTTATTATATTTTTCTTCATCTCTTTTATTTCCAACTGGAATCTCATGAATTTCAATGCCATCTAATATATAAATATTATTTTCCTCTAAATTAATTACTGGTTTTATTACTTTAACCTTTATAGTTTTATTTCTTAAAATAATCGTTTTGGATAAATTATAAATATGATTTTCTACTCCACCTATACTTGGATAAAATAAAGATGAAATCATGTAAACAACTTTATCTTTCATTAATATGCTCCCTTTTTCCCAACAACATTCTTTATTGTTTTCACAGTTATTATTACATCTAGCCATAATGACCAATTCCTTATATAGTAAAGATCCAGCGCTATTCTTTCATCATAGTTCTCAACATCTGACCTTCCATTTGCCTGCCACATTCCTGTTATTCCTGGCTTTACCATAAATATCTTTCTACTATTTTCTTCTCCATAGTACATATCCACTTCTTTTTGCACTACAGGTCTTGGTCCAACAAATGACATTTCTCCTTTTATCACATTTATAAATTGTGGAAACTCATCTAATGATGTTTTTCTTAAAAATTTTCCTACTTCTGTTATTCTTGGATCATTTTTAAGTTTAAAGTTCTTATAATATTCTTCTTTAAGTTTTTCATCTTTAGACAACATCTCTTCCAGCCTTTTCTCTGCATCAGCATACATGGTTCTGAACTTATACATCTTAAAAGTTTTTAGATACTGTCCTATCCTTGTATGGAGAAACATTGCTTTTCCACCATCCTTTTTTATCTTTGGGGCATATATCAGATAAAGTATTCCTAGTACTATACATCCAGCTATTCCTGTAACTATATCAAAGCTTCTTTTTAAAAACTTATTAGTTCTTCTATTCATTCCATTGTATGAAGACACAAGCATTATTCCATCATAATCTTCTATAGTTGAGTTAAATGTATATGTCCCATTTAATTCTGGTGTAAATTTTATCTTATTCACTTTTCCATCCAATCTATTTATTATCTCTGACATCTGTTTATTATCTGCTAGTGGGAGAGCTATTATTACTTCATTTATTTGATTTTCTTCTATTACTCTTTCTATATCACAGCAGTTTCCAAGTATCTTTTCTTCTTCTACTCTTATACTTTGATTAATTCCTTCTAAAGAATTAGCTGATATATACCCTAACAAGTTGTACATTGTAAAATTATTTTCTTTTATTACATGAGTTAGTTCTCTGGCTGTATTTCCAACTCCTATGATAAGAAGCCTTTTTTCTAATGATTTTCTAAATATATTTCTTATGATTTTTATTATAATTAAGTTAAAGAAGGTAAATGTTATTCCTACTATCAAATGAACTGGTATATACTTACTTCCCCAGAATGCTGCATCATTTATCAGCATAATTATGAGATACTCTGTATGTACAAAAAGTTGTTTTTTTAGTTCTTCCCATATGAGTATAGTTTTAAAGGAATACATATTTTTAGTAAGATTTAATGCAAGATAGATAAAGAAAGTGTTATACATAATTCTGTCTGGAACTTTAAATATTTTATTTATTAAAAAGTAGAATAAAAACTGTAATACTATCATTAAAATTTTTGAACTTTGTCTTTTCACTTTCCCCTTGCTCCTTATTTTTAGCTATAAATTGTTAATTTAAAATAAATTTAAAATATTTTTAACATAAAAGAAAAATATTTATTTATTTAATTTTATTTTTCAATTAAAATAAATATTTTTTTATTTTTTATTAAAATAAACAATTAGTAGATATTTTTAGTTTTATAGAAAACTATGAATTGATTATAGTATTATTATTTCTCTTTGTCAATCAATAATTTCACATAAAAAACACAAATTAATCACAAAATTGTTTAAATTTAAAGGTTTATATTGGCTCAAAAAATAAAAAAAACTGTTTTTCAACAGCACATTTTCATAAAATATTTTGTCTAATTGTAAATTTTAATCAACAAAATAGAAAAAGAGAGCTAAAATCATATAAATTTCAGTTCTCTCTTTTTTTATAAATTAACTTAAAGTCAGGTAACTTAATTATCTATTCATCTCACTTGTATTTCCATTCTCATGATCAGCTATTATATTCTCTACAAGGGCAACATCTGCACACGATATATCTCCTACTATTGTATTTTTCAATACTGAATTAGCATTCCCATATTTCATTGCTTTTTCCAGATTATTATGTTTTAGTATTCCATAAAGAACTCCTGCTACATAGGCATCTCCACTTCCTATTCTATCTACTATTTCAATATTTTCATATGGAGTTTCAAAGCAGAAAGCATCACTTTTTTTACTATACACTAAGGAAGTAAAATTATGAGATTTTGGGGAATTTACTGTTCTTTGAGTAGAGGCAATAAACGAGATATTATATTCTTTTGCAAAAGCTCTTATTATATCTTCTAAATTTCCTGTCTTTTTGAACATTTTTCTAAAAGTTTCCTCTGAAGCAAAAAGTATATCTACAGATGGCAGTAATTTTTCAATCTCTATTCTTGCCTCTTCTTCAGTCCAAAGATTTCTTCTGAAATTTACATCAAAAGATACTAATGCTCCTCCATTTTTAAAATTCTTAATAAGATTATGAGTCAATTTATTCGAATTTTCACATAATCCTAATGTTATTCCACTTGTATGAAAAATCTCTGCTCTATTGTATATAGAATCATCAATTTCATCTATTTTAAAAGATTGAAAAGATGAATTTTGTCTGTCATATGTTACATTAGGTTT
Source organism: Fusobacterium varium (assembly GCA_002356455.1). Classification (NCBI taxonomy): domain Bacteria; kingdom Fusobacteriati; phylum Fusobacteriota; class Fusobacteriia; order Fusobacteriales; family Fusobacteriaceae; genus Fusobacterium; species Fusobacterium varium. The sequence goes on along the minus strand of AP017968.1, from coordinate 1,150,023 downwards.
TCTTGGTGATGAACCATATTCATAATAGTAAATGGCTAATCTTTTATTTTTAGATTCATCATATACTACAAATTCATCACTTACACCATTAGAACTTATTATCCTTTTTGCGAATTTTCCTAGTTCATTCTCTGGAAGTTTTGTTATTATGGCAGTCTTTTCTCCCAATATTGATACTCCACTGGCAACATTAAATTCTGCTCCTCCCATTTGTTTTTCAAGTAAATGTCCTTGAATCAGCATTTCATTATTTAGGGGAGAAAGTCTCATTATCATCTCTCCACTGCATATTAATCCAAATTCCTTATTTTTAAAATCAAATATTTTACCCATTACAGTTCTTTCCTCCAAATATGCCATATTATTTATTTCTTATTTCTTTTATTTTTTCCACAAATGCTTTAGCTGTGGCTATAATATCTTCACTAGATCCTGAAGCTAATTTTCCTCCTGCTCCTACAGCAACTACACCATTTTTAAACCATTCATCTATATTTTCTAGGCTCACTCCACCTGTAGGCATAATATTTGCTTGAGGAAGCGGAGCTTTTACAGCTTTTACAAATGATGGTCCAAAAGCACTTCCAGGAAAAAGTTTTACAATATCTGCTCCATACTGCATAGCTTTAGTTATTTCAGTAATTGTCATGCACCCTGGCATATATGGTACTTGATATAGATTACACAATTTTGCTGTCTCTTCATCAAAAGCAGGAGAAACTATAAATTCTGATCCAGCTAAAATAGCGATTCTGGCAGTAGCTGCATCTAATACAGTCCCTGCACCTATAACTAATTCCTCTGAAGTAAATTGTTCTTTAAGAGCTTTTATTACTTCAGTTGCTCCTGGTACAGTATATGTAACTTCTATTGCAGGAATTCCACCCTCTACACAAGCTTTAGAAATTCTGATTCCTTCTTCTATAGTTTCACTTCTTACCACTGCTACTATTCCTATATCAGTTATTTTTTTTAAAATTTTGCTTTTTTTTAACATAACTTTCCTCCTGAAATATTTTATTTTGATTTATAATGAAATATTTTGTTATACTTTGTCTATATTTTATTTATACTTTAAAAAAATTAAAAATTCAATCTCAATATCTCAGAATAAATTCCATATATGGAATCAAAAATGAAATATAAAAAGTTTAAAGAGAATAAAAATGCTAAAAATAAGAAAATTTAAAAATATTTTTTCAAATATCGGTTTCATATATGGAATTTTTTATATATTTTCCTACTTCTATAACTATATTCTATTTATAAATTTAATAAAAAAAGCTGAGTAACATTTAAAAAAATGTTTTACTCAGCTCTCTTTTTTGTATAATATAGTTACCACCCTAATTATACAAAGGAGACATTCATGCAAATCAAACATATTATCTCTAAAATCAATATAACAAATCTTTTAGGTAAAATCAAGAAATATTTTAAAAATGAACATTTTGAGGATGTTAAACAGACTATTCAAAAATTCTTAGCTTGTTCTATTGATAAATCTTTTCTCTCTCTTCAATGCCCTAATTGTCATGAGGCGCATAAAATTAAAGTTACTTGTAAATCTAGATTTTGTCCTTCCTGCGGTAAACGTTATTCTGCTGTTTGAACTGAAAAAACTTCCACTTCTCTTATTGATGTTAAACATAGAAGTGTCCTTTTTACTATTCCTGAAGAACTTAGAATGTTTTTCTTCTATGATAGAGACCTTTTAACTAAGCTTGCTTATGCTGTTAATGATGTTTTTAAATATCAATTTCATAACATTAAAGCAAAAAATCAAAGAATTCATAAAATTTCAAAATATTCCTCTAAATACTTTACTAACTCAGATATCATTCATTATGGATTGATTACTGTTATTCATACCTTTGGACGCGATCTTAAATGGAATCCTCATATTCATGCTATTGTTACTTTAGGTGGATTCAATAAAAACTACCAATTTCTTGAAAAAAAATATTTTCATGTCAATTCCATTGCTGGACAATGGAAAAAAATGGTTATTGATATTGTTAAATCTGGAAATTATGACAAGCCTGAAATTAAAGCTAAAGCTTATGCTGCTGCTAACTACCTTTATCGCAAAAATACAAGATTCTTTTTCAATGTTGCAAAAAATGATTTAAATAATAATATTCATGCAATTAAATATATTGGCAGATATCTATCAAGAGCTCCTATCGCAGAATATAAAATTATTGATTTCTATGATAATAAGGTTACTTTCTATTATGAAAGTCTTGCTGATGATAAACAAAGAATTGAACTTACTTTAGATGCGGAAACATTTCTTTCCAAATTAATTATTCACATTCCCCCTAAACATTTCAAAATGATTAGGCGCTTTGGAATCTATTCTAGAAATATTAAATCAGAACTTAAAAACATCATGAAATTCATGAGAAAATATGTCTCTAAATATTCCAATTTTACTTTTTATCAACTTGAAATATGGAAAACTTTTGGAGTAAATCCTTTTTATTGTTTTAAATGTAATACCAGAATGAAAGTTAAAAAAATATCATATTTTAATATACATACAGGCTCCATTTGCTGGAAAGAATATCGCTAAAAAGCTGATTAACAATCAGCTTTTTTGTGCTGTCAATTTTAATCTTATTCAATTAATATATCTAATATGAATACAAAATAATTAACATTTTTTATTTTTTTAACAAATTTATCAAATTATAATTTCCTAAGAAATAAAAAAAGACGATTTAAATTTAATAAAATTTTAAACCATCTTTAACTCAATATATTAAAATCTATTTATTAAAATACTCTAATCTTTTAGAAATTTCTTCACATGATTTTCTCATAGACTCAGCTATCTTCAATGCTCTCTCATCTGTCAAAGAATCTGGAAAACATGGACAGCTCACAGCAGCTACTATTCTATTTTTACTATCCAGTATAGGAACTGCTACAGCTCTTATATTTACTGAATGCTCCATATTATCAAAAGAAAGTTTATTTATGTTTATTTTAAGAAGTTCTCTTTTTAATTCTTCCCTATCAGTTATAGTATTTTCAGTATATTTAGGGAGAGTTCTTTCTAAAAGTTTATTTAATTTGTTCTCACTTAGCTGACATATTAAAAGTTTACTTGCTGCTCCTGCATGTAATGGAAATATTGCATTTTCAGAAACTGATATTTTGATAAAATCACTGCTCTCCACTTTTCCTATGCTTCTTATTTTATCTTCATCCAAAACGCTTATTTTAAAGGTTTCCTTAAACTTTAAAGATAATTCTTCCAAATATGGATATGCAATATTTTTTATAAGAGTATATCTTTCATGCTTATTTGAAAAAAAATAAAATTTTTCTCCTATTTTGTATTCTCTTCCTTCTAAATTTAAATATTTAAGTTCTGTTAGAACTGATAAAAGTCTGTTTGTTGTTGCCTTAGGTATTTCTAAATCTTTTGAAATATCTGCTTGTGTAGCTGATTCTTTATAATAAAGATATTTAAATATCTTATCTGCTTTTTCTATTGCAGGAACTTTTTTTTCACTTTCCATATCTCCCCCCTATTTATATTATAATTCTCTATAATTAATTCATTAAAATGAGTTATTTATTCAAAAATCTATAATATATTATACTATATTTTTCCATATATGGAACTAACTTTTTTATGCTTTTTTAATAGTTATTCTGTTATTTTGATAAAGTTTTATATAGGTTTATTAATTTTTGTTTCATATATGAAATTTTTTCTTTATTTTTTTATTGTACTTTTTAGTAATATTGAGTTATAAATAGATTATAAGATATTTAATAAAAAATAATATAAAAAGAAATCTAATATAACAAAATTTTCTATTTCAATACAGTGTACACAATTATGAATAATAAAAATTTTGTCATATTAGTAAAACTGAGGAGGACAGATTTATGAGAAAAAAACTTATGATGATTATTTTCACTTTAATGGCTGCTTGTGCCTTTGCTAAAGCTTATCCTAGTAAAAATATCAATATGATTGTACCATTCAGTGCTGGTGGCGGAACAGATGCAGTTGCTAGAAAATTAGGTAGTCTTATGGAAAAAGAACTTGGAACTTCAGTAGTTATAGTTAATAAAACTGGAGGTGCTGGAGCTGTAGGAATGACTTTTGGAGCTACTCAAAAGAAAGATGGTTATACAATTACAATGATAACTAGAGAAATTGTTTCATTACCTTTAATGAACCTTTCTCCTATTAGCTATAAAGATTTTGAATTAGTATCTTTAGTAAACATGGATCCTGCTGTTGTTTTAGTTGAAAAAGATTCTAAATACCAAACTTTAGATGAACTTTTGGCAGATGCGAAAGCAAATCCTGAAAAAATAAAATTTGCAAGTACAGCTAAACCTAATTTTTATGCTTTAGCTATAGAAAATGAAGCTGGCGTAAAATTTAATCATATTCCATATAATGGAGCTGGAGAAGTTATCCCAGCATTATTAGGAAAACATGCTGATTTCTCTTTAATGGGACCAGGAGAAGCTATTGGGCAATTAAAAGCTGGTCAATTGAGAGCTTTAGGAATCATGGCTGATGCTAGAATTGAAAGCCTTCCAGATGTTGCTACATTAAAAGAATTAGGACATGATGTTGTTTCTGGTACTTGGAGAGGTATTGCAGTACCTAAAGGAACATCACCTGAAATAGTTGCTGCTCTTGATGCTGCTATTAAAAAATCTGTTGAATCAGATGACTTTAAAGATTTTATGAACAATTCTACATTTGGAATCAAATATCTAAATGGAAAAGACTTTGAAACATTTATAATAGATGATACTGCCACAATAGACTCAATAGTAAAATCTTTAAAATAGTCATATAAAATTCTTAAATTAATGTATGAAAAGGTTACTATGTTTATTAGTAACCTTTTTTATAAAAGGGGGATTAATTTTGTTAGAAACTATTTTTTCTGCATTTTTATGTATAGTTAGTGCTTTTATTTTTTATTCATCTACTCAATTTAATATGGCTTTTATAGGAGATTCTGGACTAGGTCCTGATTTCTTTCCTAAAATTATTGCAATTATTTTATTTATACTATCTGCTATGCTTTTTATAGGAAGTATAAGAAATAAAGATAAAAAAAGTATTTATAATCCAAATATGAAATATACTTTCATGGTAATTTTTACTTTTGCAGTATATGTATTTCTTATAGATAGAATTGGTTATTTAATATCTACTATAATCTTTGCTTTTGTTGTAATAACTATTTTAAAGAGCAAATCTAAGATATTAAACATAATATTTGCAGTAATATTTCCTGTAGCTTTGTACTTATTATTTACTTATGCTTTTAAAGTATCTTTACCTACAGGATTATTCATCTAATTTAAAATAGAGGGGGAAACATAAAATGTTTAGTCATTTAATACAAGGTTTATCTACAGCTCTGTTGTTAGGTAATCTATTTTATCTAATTCTGGGAGTAACTGGTGGAATTGTTATTGGAGCTCTTCCAGGGCTTACTGCAACAATGGGAGTTGCTATTCTTCTTCCTTTTACATTTGGTATGGATGCAGTTACTGGTCTTATCATGCTTGTAGGAATATATATAGGAGCTATTTATGGTGGATCTATTTCAGCTATCCTTTTAAATACTCCTGGAACACCAGCATCTGCTGCTACCTGTTTTGATGGTTATGCTCTAGTAAAAAAAGGATATCCTGCAAAAGCTCTCAGTGCATCTACTATTGCCTCAGCTTTAGGTGGTCTTATCAGTTGTCTGGCTCTTATTACTATATCACCTGTACTAGCAAAATTTGCTTTGAGATTTTCTGCTCCTGAATACTTTGCTTTAGCTTTGTTTGGGCTCACTATCATTGCAAGTATATCTGCTGAAAACTTTTTAAAAGGAATAATTGCAGGTATGATAGGATTATTAATATCTTGTTTTGGTATGGACGCTATAACAAGCTATCCCAGATTTACCTTTGGTGTAGTAGATCTTCTTAATGGATTTTCAGTTATCCCTGTTCTTATAGGATTATTTGCTGTATCAGAAGTTTTTAATCAAATAGAAACTTTAGTAGGAGAAAAAGAAATAAAAACAGATATTGTTATGGATAAAAACTATATGAACTGGAAAGAAATAAAACATTGTCTTCCAACTATACTTAAATGTGGAGCTATTGGAACTTTTATAGGGTCTATTCCTGGTGCTGGCGCTGATATTGCTGCCTTTGTATGTTACAATGAAGCTAAAAGAAGTAATAAAAATGAGAAATTTGGAGAAGGAAGTCTTATTGGTATCTCTGCTCCTGAATCTGGTAATAATGGAGTAACTGGAGGAGCATTGGTTCCTCTGCTTACTCTTGGAGTGCCTGGAGATGCTGTTGCTGCTGTTCTTTTAGGAGCACTTATAATTCAAGGATTAACTCCAGGTCCACTACTTTTTGAACAAAATCCTGAAATTGTTTATGGATTATTTAGTTCTATGATAATTGGAAATATTCTTTTATTATTTATAGGATTAGCAGGTATAAAATTCTATAGCAGAATTGTTGAAATTCCTAAAACTTTAATGATTCCAGCTATATTAATTCTTTCAACTATTGGATCATATTCTATGAATAATAGCTTATTTGATGTAGGAGTTACTTTTATTTTTGGAATAATTGGATATATAATGTCAAAAATAAAAATGCCTAGTTCTCCAATAGTTTTAGCTGTAATTTTAGGACCAATGCTTGAAACTAATTTAAGAAAAGCTGTTTTAATGTATGAGGGATCATATAGTTTCTTATACACTAGACCAATAACTATAGTATTTTTAATTTTAACTGTTCTCTCTATAGTATCAGCTTTAAAAAAGAAAAAGTAGAACAGAATATGTAAAAATTTAATAAGTATTATAAAATATACCAAAACAAAAATATCATTATATAAAATAAGAAAATTTAAAATATGTATAGATAAATTATATAAAAAAGGAAACTGCTTTAGTAGTTTCCTTTTTTATGCACTTATTACTTTCTCTTTAAATTTTAAAAATCTTTCACATTGTTTTTTTCTGTCATATCCAAGCATTATTCCCAATATAAAATCTTCTTCAGGAGTATAGGCTGTTAAAGAAAGTTTATTTATATTCTTTATTACTTCTACACATTCCTTTGCTCCAAAAAATACATTTATTCTCTGTTTTCCTAAAGGATATATTATATAGTCTATATTTTCAGAATTTAATTTTTCTTTTATAATTTCAATATTTTTTTTATCTGTAGTGTGTAATATAAGGTTCCTAATTCCTTTTTGATATTCATATATATGATGTATAAAAACTTCCATACTCTACCTCCTAAAAATTTATAATTGATTATATCACTTATTAAAAATATTTTCAATATATTTTAAAATAAAATTATTTGAAATACAAAATAAAAATAAAAGGTATATTAATAAAAAAAGATAGATATAGAAAAAGTTTATGGTATAATTAAAAATAGGAATTAATAAAGGTAGGTATGATATGTTTAAAATACATTCAAAATATAGCCCTACTGGAGATCAGCCAGAGGCAATAAAAAAAATAACTGATAATATAAATAATGGAGTAAAAGATCAAGTACTTCTTGGGGTTACTGGTTCAGGGAAAACTTTTACTGTGGCCAATATCATTGAAAAAACACAAAGGCCTGCTTTGATACTTGCTCCCAATAAAACATTAGCAGCTCAACTTTATTCAGAATATAAAAGTTTTTTTCCTGATAATGCTGTGGAGTATTTCGTATCATATTATGATTATTACCAGCCAGAAGCTTATATAGTCACTACTGATACATATATAGAGAAAGACTCTTCTATTAATGATGAAATAGAAAAATTAAGACATGCTGCAACTGCTGCTCTTATGAATAGAAGAGATGTAATAATAGTAGCTTCCGTTTCCGCCATATATGGATTGGGATCTGCTGAAACATATAGAAAAATGACTATACCAATTGACAGACAGACAGGAATAGATAGAAAAGAACTTATTGAAAGACTTATAAGTATAAGATATGAAAGAAATGACATAGCTTTTGAAAGAGGAAAATTTAGAATAAAAGGTGATGTTATAGATATCTATCCATCTTATATGGAAACTGGGTACAGACTTGAATACTGGGGAGATGATCTGGAAGAAATATCTGAAATAAATACTCTTACTGGACAAAAAATAAGAAAAAATCTAGAAAGAATAGTACTTTACCCTGCCACTCAATACCTTACTGCAGATGGCGATAATGAAAGAATTCTTGCTGAAATACAAAAAGATTTAAAAATAGAGGTAGAAGCTTTTGAAAAAAGAGGAAAACTTCTTGAGGCTCAAAGATTGAAACAAAGAACAGAATATGATATGGAAATGATAAGAGAAATTGGGTACTGCAAAGGTATCGAAAATTATTCAAGATATCTTTCTGGAAAAAAAGAGGGGGAAACTCCTGATACCCTTCTTGAATATTTTCCAAAAGACTTCCTTATATTTATAGATGAATCTCATATATCTATTCCACAAATAAGAGGAATGTATAATGGAGATAGAGCAAGAAAAACAGCTCTTGTTGAAAATGGATTCAGATTAAAAGCTGCTCTTGACAACAGGCCTTTAAAATTTGAAGAATTTAGAAAAATCTCTGATCAGTCAGTATTTGTCTCAGCAACTCCTGGAGATTTTGAAATGGAAGCTTCACATGGACATATTGCAGAACAGCTTATAAGACCCACTGGAATACTTGATCCTGTAATAGAAGTAAGACCAACTAAAAATCAGGTGGACGATCTATTAGAAGAAATAAGAATAAGAGCTGATAGAAAAGAAAGAGTTTTAGTTACTACTCTTACTAAAAAAATGGCTGAAGAGCTTACTGAATATTATCTTGGATTTGGTGTAAGAGTGAAATATATGCACTCTGATATAGATACATTAGAGAGAATAGATATAATTAAAGGATTGAGAAAAGGCGAATTTGATGCTCTAGTTGGAATTAACTTATTAAGAGAGGGATTGGATATACCTGAGGTTTCTCTAGTTGCTATATTAGAGGCAGATAAAGAAGGTTTTTTAAGAAGCAGAAGATCTTTAGTGCAGACAATAGGTAGAGCTGCTAGAAATATAGAAGGACGGGTTATCCTCTATGGAGATATCATGACTGATTCTATGAAACAGGCTATTGATGAAACTAATAGAAGAAGAAAAATACAAAACGAATATAATGTATTTAATAATATAGATCCTAAAACTATTGTTAAAGAAATCAGTGAGGATTTAATCAATCTTGATTATGGATTAGATATCAATGAAACTGAAGATAAGTCTAAGAAAACATTTACATCTAGAAAAGATATTGAAAAAGAAATAATAAAACTTCAGAAACAAATAGCAAAACTTTCTAAAGAATTAGATTTTGAAAATGCTATTATAAAAAGAGATGAAATGACTAAACTTAAAAAACTGTTATTAGATTTTTAACCAAGGAGTTTTTAATGTTTGAAGAAAGAACTTATAGTGTAAGCGAATTTAACAAAAAAGTAAAAAATTATTTAGAGGAAAACAGCGATTTAAGGGAATTTTTTCTTGAAGGAGAAATGTCAGGTGTAACTTATTATAAAAGTGGTCATTTGTATTTCAATCTAAAAGACAAAGAAGCTCAAGTCAAGTGTGCTGCTTTCAAATATAAATTCAAAAGAATTGCAGAAGATTTAAAAGATGGAGATTCTGTAAAGATATTTGGAGATGTTGGTTTCTATGAAAATAGAGGAGATTTTCAAATACTTGTAAGGCATATTGAGAAAAAAAATGAATTAGGGGAACTTTTTGCTAAACTTGAAAAATTAAAAAAAGAGATGGCTGATCAAGGGTATTTTGATCCTTCTCATAAAAAACCTCTCCCAAAATTTCCCAAAAATATTGGAGTAGTTACTGCTTATACTGGAGCAGCTATACAAGATATAATAAAAACTATTAAGAAAAGAGATAATACAATAAATATTTATGTTTATCCTGCCAAAGTACAAGGAATTGGGGCAAAAGAAGAAATTATAAAAGGGATAAAAACCTTAAATAAAATAAAAGATATTGATTTAATAATAGCTGGAAGAGGCGGAGGAAGTATAGAAGACTTGTGGTCCTTTAATGAGAAAGAAGTAGCTCTTGCTTTTTATAATTCTGAAAAGCCTATTATATCTGCTGTAGGACATGAAATAGATTACCTGCTTAGTGATCTCACAGCAGATGCAAGAGCAGCTACTCCTACTCAAGCTGTAGAGTTATCTGTTCCTGAACGAATAAAAACTTTAGAATCTATAGAGGACAGAAACAGATATTTAAAATCTCTCATGAGAAATTATATAGAAATTTTAAAAAGAGAATTAGAAAAAAGAGAAAATAATTACTATATAAAAAATTTCAATAGAAATATCGAAGAAAAGAATCAAGAAATAATTGAAAAAGAAAATCTTTTAAAGAAAGCATTTGAACGTCATATACAAAATCTTCAAAATAATTTAAACAATAGAATAAATAAAATAGTTAATTTAAATCCTCTTGAAACATTAAAAAGAGGATATAGTGTTGTAAGTAAAAATGGAACTTCAATAAAAAAAACTAGTGATTTATCAATAGATGATGAAATTGATATTAAAATGGCTGATGGTTTAATAAAAGGATTAGTAAAGGAGATAAAAAATGAAAAAGATACTTATTAGTATATTTATACTCTTATCTGCAGCTTTAGCTTTTTCAGAAGAAATTACACCTATATATGAATATAGAAATGAGGCTTTGAGAAGTATAGATGCTAAAATGGATGCTGAAAGAGATAGAGGAAGGTTAAAAAGATTAAATAATCAATTTGAGGAAGAACTAAGAAATTATATAGAATCTGTAAATGGAAATACAGAAGTAATTTTTCAATTAGCAAATCAATATTTCAGAATGAATCAGTATGATCGTGCAAGAAAAGTATTTTCTTTAGATAAAACTGATATAAGAAATGTTTTTGGAGCAGCAACTGCAGCAAGATTTCTTGGCAGAAATGAAGAAGCCATTTCATTGTATAATGAAGCTTTAAATATAGATTCTTCATTTTATGAGGCTTATCTTGGAAGGGGAATAGCTAATAGAAATCTTCAGAATTATGACAACGCTTTAAGTGATTTTAAACAATATTTGAATTACAGACAGGACGAATATGTATATGCTGGTATGGGGGATATATATATGGCAACTGAAAATTATACAGATGCAAGAAATATTCTTGAAAAAGGAAGAAGTCTATACCCTGGTTCTAAAATAATAAGAGAACTTCTGGTAAAAGTTTATGCAAAAATAAAATAGAGGTGAGCTTATTTGGAATGGTATAAATTAAGGGCAGCAGGTGTCAAAGACAGTGTTATCCGTAATTTAATGTCAGCTTTTAAGGAATACTTGGATATATTTAAATTAGATGAATTTCAGCTAAAAAAATATTTTAATATTGATGATGGAGAGTATAAAAAAATTATTAACTCCAAGACTTTATCTCTTGATAAAGAAATAGAAAATTTAAAGAAAAACAAAGTAAAAGTACTAAGTTTAAAAAGCAGCAATTATCCAGAAGAGTTAAAAAATATAAGCCAACCTCCTGTTTTCTTATATTATAAAGGTAATATTTCTCTTATTGAAACTAGAAGAATAGGAGTAGTTGGTACAAGAAAAGCTACTATTTATGGAAAAATAACCTGTGAAAAAATGACTGAAGATCTTGTAAATAATGAAATAACTACTGTTAGTGGACTGGCTCTTGGAATAGACAGCATCTGTCATAAAAAAACTTTAGATAAATCTGGTAAAACTATTGCAGTAGTTGGCAGTGGTCTTGATATTATTTATCCAAAAGAAAATAGAATACTTTGGGAAAATATAGAAAAATCTGGATTAATAATTAGTGAGTATCCCTTAGGAACAGAACCTATTGGATATAATTTCCCTATGAGAAACAGAATAATAGTTGGTCTATCCAGAGGAATTCTTGTAATAGAAAGTCAAAAAAAAGGTGGCAGTTTAATCACTGCTGAATTAGCTTTAGAAGAAGGAAGGGAGGTATTTGCTGTTCCAGGAGATATCTTTTCTCCTTCATCAGAAGGATGCAATAATCTTATAAAAAATAGTCAGGCAAAACTTACAACAGATATAAAAGACATAATTACAGAATATGGATGGGAAATAAAAAATAATAAAAATAATAACTTAAATCTTACTTCTTATGAAGAAAAAATATTTTCTTTACTTGAAAAAGAAAAAAATTTAGATGAGCTTATTTTAGGTTCTTCACTTAAAGCAAGTGAGATTTTATCCATACTTATGGACCTTGAAATAAAGCATGCCATAGTAAGTATTCCAGGTGGAAAATACAGAAGAAAAAACTAAAATATAATTGTTTGTTGCTTTTTTTATTATTTTTTAGTAAAATGAAACGGAAATATAGTAAACAAAAATTTGAATTTGAATAGGGGTGAAAAATTTGGTTAAAAAGAATTTAGTTATAGTTGAATCCCCAGCTAAGGCTAAAACAATAGAGAAAATCTTAGGAAAAAAATTCCATGTAGTTGCTTCTTTTGGTCATGTAAGAGATCTTCCTAAAAGTAAACTTGGTGTAGATGTGGATAATAATTTCCAACCTTCTTATTCTACTATAAAAGGAAAAGGAGATGTAATAAAAAATTTAAAGGATCTTGCAAAAAAATCTGATAAAATATATCTTGCTTCCGACCCTGATAGAGAAGGGGAAGCTATTGCATGGCATATAGCTCATGCTTTAAAACTTGATGAAAAAGACAGTAATAGAATAGAATTTAATGAAATAACTGAAACAGCTATCAAAGATTCTATATCTCATGCTAGAAAAATTGATATGGATAAGGTAAATGCTCAGCAGGCTAGAAGAATACTTGATAGATTGGTGGGATATGGCATAAGTTCTTTGCTATGGAAAAGTATTTCTTCAAATACTTCTGCTGGAAGAGTTCAGTCAGTTGCTCTAAAGCTTATCTGCGATTTAGAAGATGAAATAAAAAAATTCATTCCAGTTAAATTTTGGGAAGTAAAGGGAGAGTTTTTAAATAAATTAAAGCTTTCTTTATATAGGGTAGATAACAAAAAATTTGATAAACTTACTGATGAAAAAATTGTTAAAGAAATAAAAAAAATAGAAAAAAAAGATTTTACTGTAACAGAAGCTAAAGTTACTAAAAAAAGTAAAAATTCTCCATTACCTTTAAAAACTAGTACTCTTCAACAGCTAGCTTCATCTTATTTAGGTTTTTCAGCTTCTAAAACTATGAGAGTAGCTCAAGGTTTATATGAAGGTATTGATATAGATGGAAATCATAAAGGACTTATAACATATATGAGAACTGACTCTACAAGAATATCTGAAGATGCTGTAGAAATGGCAAAAAAATATATTCTTGAAAATTTTGGAAAAGAATATCTGGGAGTACAAAAAACTGTTAAAAGTAAACAGAAAATACAAGATGCCCATGAAGCTATCAGACCTACTGATATTGCCTTAACTCCAGACAATCTAAAAAACACTTTAGATAAAGACCAGCATAAACTATATAAGCTTATCTGGGATAGATTTCTTATATCACAGCTTGCTCCAATGAAATATGAGCAATTTGAAATAATATGCAATTATGAAAAGTTCGATTTTAGAGGAACTATCAATAAAATAATATTTGATGGATATTATAAGATATTTAAAGAAGAAGAAGATCTTCCTCTTGGAGAATTTCCAACTATAAAAGAAGGGGATATTCTTAAATTAGAAAAACTTCTTATTAAAGAAGACTTCACTAAACCACCTTCAAGATTTACTGAATCTTCTTTGGTTAAAAAGTTAGAAGCTGAAGGAATTGGAAGACCTTCTACATATGCTACTATTATAGAAACTTTGAAAAAAAGAGAATATGTTGTAGTTGAAGGGAAAAGTTTCAGTCCTACTGCGCTAGGCTACGAAATAAAAGATAAACTTGATGAAAATTTCCCTAATATAATGAATGTTAAATTTACTGCTGAACTTGAAAATCAGCTTGATGAAGTTGCTGAAGGAGAAAAAGATTGGGTAAATCTTCTTTCAGTATTCTACAAAGAGCTTAAACATTATATAGATAAATTTAAAATAACAGTTGAAGAAGAAATGTCAAGAACAATTGAATCTGATGTTCCATGTCCTTGTGGAAAGGGTAACATGATTCTGAAAACAGGCAGATTTGGAAGATATCTTGCCTGTCCTAATGAATCTGATGACTGCAAAGAAAAAATATCCCTTAAAGGTGTGGAAATACCTGCTGAAGATATAAAAAATGGTAAAATATTTGTAAAAGAAAAAGTAGAAGAAATAGTAAAAGCTAAAAAAGGAAGACCTACTGATGTATATACTGATAATGGTTCAATGTATCTTTTAAAGTTTGGTAGATTTGGAAGTTATCTGGAAAGTGAAAAATTTGCTGAAGATAACATAAGAACTCCTCTGCCTACTGAAATTAGAAAAATGCTGGCTAACAATCAAATAATAGAAAAAGATGGAGTAGTACAACTTAAAGCAGAATTAAAAAAGATTACTGATGAAGAAGAAAAAATATTAAAAGCAGCTGGCAAATGTGAAAAATGTGGAAGACCATTTAAAATCAGCAGAGGTAGATGGGGAAAATTTCTTGCCTGTACAGGATACCCTGAATGTAAAAATATAAAAAAAATAGATAATAAAAAATAAAAGAACTCACCCTTAGGGGTGAGCTCTTTGAGTTTGGAAATAAATTTTAGAGGAGAAACAATGAACAATAAAGAAGTTATTATAGTTGGAGCTGGGTTAGCTGGATGTGAAGCTGCATATCAACTTGCTAAAAGAGGAATAAAAGTAAAGCTTTATGAAATGAAATCCAAAAAAATGACAGAAGCACATAAAAAAGAGTATTTTGCTGAACTTGTCTGCAGCAATTCTTTAGGTGGAGATAATCTTGCCAATGCTTCTGGTCTTATGAAAGAAGAGCTAAGAAAACTCGATTCCCTTCTTATAAAAATAGCTGATAAAAACAGAGTCCCTGCTGGACAGGCTCTAGCTGTAGACAGAGATGGTTTTTCAATAGAAGTTACTGAATATCTAAAAAATATGGAAAATATAGAAATAATTGATGAAGAATTTACTGAAATACCTGAAAATAAAATAATGCTCATTGCTTCTGGCCCTCTTACATCTGAAGTATTATCAAAAAAAATAGCTGAACTCACTCATAGTGAACATCTTTATTTTTATGATGCTGCTGCTCCTATTGTAACTTTAGAATCTATTAATATGGAAAAAGCTTATCGTCAATCTCGTTATGGCAAAGGAGAGGGAGAATATATAAACTGCCCAATGAATAAAGAAGAATACTATGCTTTTTATAATGCTTTAATCACAGCTGAAAGAGCTCCTTTAAAAAAATTTGAGGAAGAAAAACTTTTTGAAGCATGTATGCCTGTTGAAAGGATAGCTTTGACTGGAGAAAGAACCCTTGTATTTGGACCTTTAAAACCTAAAGGACTTATTAATCCTAAAACTGATAAAATGGATTATGCTGTTGTACAACTTAGACAGGATGACAAAGATGGAAAATTATATAATATAGTAGGATTCCAGACTAACTTAAAATGGGGAGAACAAAAAAGAGTTTTTTCTATGATTCCTGGACTTGAAAATGCCGAATTCATAAGATATGGTGTTATGCACAGAAATACATTCATAGACTCATCAAAATTATTAGATGAAACATTAAAATTAAAAACAAATGACAATATATATTTTGCTGGGCAGATAACAGGAAGTGAAGGTTATGTTTCTTCTATATCTACTGGAGCTATAGCTGCCATCAACATAGCTCATAAATTATTGGAAAAGGCTCCTTTTATTTTAGATGATAGAAGTGCTATTGGAGCAATAATAAAATATATTACTGAAGAAAAGAAAAATTTTCAACCTATGGGGCCTAATTTTGGAATCATAAAATCTCTTGATGGAATAAGAATAAAAGATAAAAAAGAAAGGTATAATACCATTTCAAAAGTAGCTTTAGAATATTTAGAAAATAAAATAAATGAACTGGCATAGAAATATTTTCTAATATAGGCTATAATATATAAAGATGTCAGATATACAGGGAGGAAAGATGGAAAATATAGAAAAAAATATAAAAGATTTTTTGTATTTTGCTGAATTTGGTGAAAATAAAAGTCTTAATACTATTAAATCTCTAAAAAAAGATCTTTCCCAGCTTAGTGAATATTTAAAGAATGTAGAAAAAACTGAAAATGCTTCAAAAATAACCCCTGTTATGCTTAGAGGGTTTATTATAGAACTTCAAAAAAATGAGGTAGGAAAAAGATCAATTAATAGAAAACTTTCATCTTTAAGATCTTTTTTTAAATATTTGATAAAAAATAACCTTATTAAAAATAATCCTATTGAAATAATCAATTCTCCTTCATTTGAGGCAGAAAAACCAGATATACTTACCTTAGAGGAAATAAATAGACTTAGAGATGTAGTCAATATAGATAATACTAATGGTTTAAGAGACAGACTTATATTTGAACTGCTTTATTCAAGTGGAATAACTTCTACTGAAATGCTTGGAATAGGAGAACAGGTTTTTGATCTTGATAACAGAACTCTTTTAGTTTCTAATGGGAAAACAAACAGGACTGTTTTTTTCAGTCAAAGAACTCGAGAATACTTTAAAAGATATGTTGAAGCTAAAAAAGAAAAATACAATGATAAGTATAACTCCAGCATTCTTTTTGTAAATGGTTCAGGAAATAGATTAAGTGACAGATCTCTGAGAAGAATTGTTGATAGATATGCTGCAAAGGCTGGTATTACAAGAGAAATAAGTCCTTATACCTTTAGACATACTTTTGCTGTACATCTTTTAGCCAAAGGAATGAGTCTTAATTTTTTGCAAGAACTTATGGGACATGTTACAATAGAGAGTACAAAAATATATCAAGAAATTTTATATAAAATACCATTTGACTTTATAAATCAGAGTTAGAGGAGTGAAACATTATGATAAGAGCTACTACAATTATAGCAGTAAAAAAAGATGGAAAAGTTGCTGTTGCTGGTGATGGACAAGTCACTTTTGGAGAAGTAGTATTTAAAGGTAACGCAAAAAAAATACGTAAAATTGGCGATTATGAAGTTTTAGCTGGATTTGCTGGAGCTGCTGCTGATGCTTTTGCATTGATGGATAAATTTGAAAACAAATTGGATGAATTTGGAGGTAACTTAAAAAAAGCCTCTGTTGAGCTTGCAAAAGATTGGAGAACTGACAAAGCTTTAAGAGTTTTGGATGCTATGCTTATTGTAGCTGATAAAAATATGATTTTAATTCTTTCAGGTAATGGAGATGTTATAGAACCAGATGGAGATGTAGCAGCTATTGGCAGTGGAGGGAATTATGCTTATGCTGCGGCTAGAGCTCTTATAAGGAATAATAAAGAAATGTCTGCTGAAGAAATAGCAGTTGAAGCTATGGAAATAGCTGGTGAAATGTGTATTTATACCAATTTAAATATAGTTTATGATGTACTAAGTTAAGGAGAGATGTGTATGGGCAAAAAATGTATTGGATGTGGAATCGAATTACAAAGTGAAGATGCTAATAAAAATGGATATTTACCTGAAGGAAAACTTCAAGAAAATGGTGAACATTACTGTCAAAGATGTTTCAAAATAAAGAATTATGGTAAATATATGCCTGTAAGATTGAACAAAGATGACTATAGAAAAGAAGTACAGGAAGCTATGCAATACTCTAAATTAGCTATAGCAGTATTTGATATAATAGATTTTGAAGGTTCTTTTGATGATGAAATACTTGATGTTCTAAGAGAAATGGATTCTATTGTAGTTATTAATAAATTGGATCTTATTCCTGATGATAAACATCCCTCTGAAGTATCTGACTGGGTAAAAGACAGACTAGCAGAAGAAGGAATAGCTCCTCTTGACATCGCAATTGTGAGCAGTAAAAATGGTTATGGAATAAACGGTATATTTAAAAAAATAAAGCATTTCTTTCCTGATGGAGTAGAAGCAATAGTTCTTGGTGTCACTAATGTTGGAAAATCAAGTATTGTCAATAGACTCTTAGGAGCTAAAAAAGTAACTGTTTCCAAATATCCAGGTACTACACTTAAAAGTGTAAAAAACCAGATCCCTCATACAAATATTGTATTAGTTGATACTCCTGGACTTATTCCAGAAGGACGTATTTCAGATCTAGTATGTGAAGAATGCAACTTAAAAATGGTTCCTTCAGGTGAAATATCCAGAAAAACTTTTAAAGTAAAAAAAGGCAGAGCTCTTTTAATTGGAGAATTATTGTGGTTTAAGGTTTTAAATGAAGATGATACTATGCCTATTTTCTCTCTTTATGCTGCGAAAGATGTAACTTTCCATGAAACAAATACAGAAAAATTAAAAGAACTTTTATCTTCTGACAGAAAAGATCTGCTTTATCCGCCATGTGATAATTGCAGACCTCAATATAAAAAGTTAGAAATGATAAAGAAAAAAGTAAAAGTACAAGCTGGAGAAGAATTAGTATTTAAGGGACTAGGATGGATATCTGTAAAAAGAGGGCCATTGGAGATTGAAGTGACTCTTCCTAAAGAAGCTGGAATAATTGTAAGAAATGCTTTTATTAAACCCAAAAGATAAGGAACAGCAATGAAGAAAAATATTGATTGGAAAGTAATGCTAGGAACTGGTACTATTATACTGGGAATAGCAGTTATAATACTAATAGGTATCTATAATATTAATGATTTAAAAGAAGCAAGAAGGGCAGAAGCTACTCTAAAAAATTTAAGAGAACTTAGAATAGCTCTTGAAAAATATTATACTTTAACTAAAGATTATCCTGATTTAACCAAAGAGGGAGTAAAGGATAATCTTAAGCTTTTAGATTTTAAAGCTCCTACTGGAGAAGTTATTTCATTTGCAGAAATATACGGAAGAAACAGTATTCCTAAAACACCAGAAAATGAAAGAGTAAACAGCAGCAATGAAATTTATAATACTGATGATTTTAGGAATGGAACAAATATAGGTGGATGGAATTATGATTACTCAGGTCGTACTGGAGAAATTCATGCCAACCTGCCATTCAATGTTTTTTCACAAAACATGAACTGGTGTGAACATTAAAAAAGAATTGTGCTGGAGGTTAAAATAGTGAAATATGACATTATCTTTTTAGGTGGTGGACAAGCTGGAGTATTTGGTGCTTATGAAGCTGTTGAAAAAAAAGATGGAGCTAAGGTTCTTATTATTGATAAAGGGAGAATGCTCAAACAAAGGGTATGTCCAAAAGAAACTCTTGGGAAATGTGTAAATTGCCCTACTTGTTCAATAATTTATGGAGTAAGTGGTGCTGGAGCTTTTTCTGACTCAAAATTCAACATGGATTATAGAGTTGGAGGAGATGTACATAATGTAACAGGAAAAAAAATAGTTAATGATACTATTCAGTATGTAGTAAACATATATAAAAAATTTGGATTTAATGAAAAACCAGCAGGGATGAATTATAATTCAGTTATGGAAAAAATAAAAAGAGGATGTATTGAAAATGGAATTCAGCTTGTTGATACACCTACTATGCATCTTGGAACTGATGGTTCAAGAAAGTTATACACTCAGCTCATAGATTATTTAATTGAAAAAGGTATAGAATTTGCCACTGAAAGAGAAATAGATAGCCTTATTATTGAGAATGGAAAAATCAAAGGAGTAACTGTAACTCATAAAGGAAAAAAAGAGGAGTATTATTCTGATAATGTGGTCATTGGAATGGGAAGAAGTGGTGCCCAAAAGATGATGGATTTATGCAAAGAGCATAATATAAAATATGAAAATGGTGCTATTGATATTGGAGTAAGAGCTGAAATTCCTGATATTATTATGAAAGAAATCAATGAAAATTTTTATGAAGCAAAAATGATTTATTATTCTAGAAACTATAGAGATAAAATGAGAACTTTCTGCAGCAATCCAAGTGGATTTATTGCTGCTGAAAAATACGAAGATGATTTTGTTCTTGCAAACGGTCATGCTTATAAAGATAGAAAATCTACTAATACAAACCTTGCCTTATTGTGTACTAAAAAATTTACTGAACCATTTAATCAGCCTTTTGAATATGCAACTGCAATAGCTAAAATGTCATCTATGCTTACTGGTGGTAAACTTTTAGTTCAATCTTATATAGATTTAAAAGCCGGAAGAAGATCAACTGATGAAAAACTTTCAAGATTGAATATAATCCCTACTACTGAAGATTATGTAGCTGGTGATATAGCTTTAGCTTGTCCTCAAAGACTTTTAGATAATATAATGGAATTCATTGAAGTACTTGATAAAATTACTCCTGGATTTGCTTCTGGGGATCTTCTGCTTTATTTTCCAGAAATAAAATTTAGAAGTACTAGAATAGAAATAAGTAAGGACATGGAAACTAGTATCAAAGGACTCTATGCTGCTGGAGATAGCTCTGGTTATGGAAGTGGATTAAATATAGCTGCTGTAATGGGTATACTGGCTGTAAGAGATATATTAACTAAATTATAATATTAAAAATAACACTGTTCTATGAAATTAATTTTTTATAGCCAGTGTTATTTTTTTATTTCATTGTGCAAAGAAAGAAAAATGCTCACATTCAGATTCATTTTCACTCTTTTAAATTGAAAAACTGTATAAAGTATGGTAAAATTAATGAAAAGAAGTTATTTTTAGGAGGACATAATAAATGAGTTTTTTCAGCAAACTTTTTAAAAAAGATAAGAATGAAGAAGATAAAAGCAATGTTACTGTTGCTGGTGTCGAAATCTCTGAAATTCTTGAAGATAATAAAGAGAAAACAGAAGTTGAAATAAAAGATGAAATATCTAAAACTATTTTTGAGGAAAGAGAAGAAATTATTTCTGAAAAAGATCCAGAAATAAAAAAAGAAGAGGAAAGCAAAGGTTTTTTTACTTCCCTCAAAGATAAACTTTTCAAATCCAGAGAAGGATTATTTGGAAAATTAAAATCTTTTATTTTAGGGAGAAGCGTAATAGACTTTGAAATGTATGAAGAATTAGAAGATATTTTAATTCAGTCAGATATTGGCATGGATATGACAGTCAAAATAGTTGGTGCTTTAGAAAAAGAAGTTAAAAAAAGGGGTATAAAGGATCCTAAAGATATTTATCCTGTTTTAAAAGAAGTTATGGAAGGATTCCTTATTAAAGAAGGAAATGATATAGTAATAGAAGAGGGTAAACTTAATGTTATTCTTGTGGTTGGTGTAAATGGAGTAGGAAAAACTACTACCATTGGTAAACTTGCTTCTAAATTTATAAAAGATGGTAAAAAAGTTATTTTAGGTGCTGGAGATACATTTAGAGCTGCTGCAATTGAACAATTAGAGGAATGGGCAAAAAGATCTGGTGCTGAAATAGTAAAAAGTACTCAAGGTTCTGATCCTGGAGCTGTTGTCTTTGATACACTTACTGCTGCTGAATCAAGAGGAGCAGATATAGCTATCATAGATACTGCTGGAAGGCTTCATAATAAAAACAACTTAATGAAGGAATTAGAAAAAATCCACAATATCATTAAGAAAAAATTAGGTGATCAGCATTATGAATCTATTCTAGTAATAGATGGTACCACTGGTCAGAATGGACTTTCACAAGCAAAAGTTTTCAATGAAGTAACTGATTTAACTGGTTTCATAATAACTAAATTAGACGGAACTGCTAAAGGGGGGATTGTGTTCAGTATATCTGAAGAAATTAAAAAACCAATTAAGTTTATAGGAGTAGGCGAAAAAATTGAAGATTTAAGGAAGTTTGATGCAAAAGAATATATACAAGCTATATTTGACTAATACTATACTTTTATTTTGTATATGTTTTCCAAAAATAATTGTAATTATAGTTAAAATTTGTTAGTATATATTTAACACTTAAGGGATAAGTATGTCCTGTGAACATGAAAGATAAAAATCTAAAAAATAAATAATATTAAGGAAGTGATTGTTTTGAGTTTTTTGGTTAAAATAAGAGAAAAAGCAAGAACAGTTGGTAAAACAGTTGTATTACCAGAAGGAGAAGATGAAAGAGTAGTTACTGCTGCAGCTAAAATAGTTGAATTAGGAGTTGCTAAACCTGTTGTTTTAGGAATTAGAGCAGATATGGAAAGAGTTGCTAATGATTTAGGAATATCTCTAAAAGGTGTAGATATTATTGAGATCGCTAATTCTCCAAAATTAGACGAATATGCAACTAAATTTGCTGAATTAAGAGCAAAAAAAGGAATGACTTTTGAAAAAGCTAAAGAAATTATGTCTACTGACCCTAACTTCTATGGTGCTATGATGGTAAAATTAAAAGATGCTGATGCTATGGTATCTGGATCAGATTCACCTACAGCTGATGTATTAAGAGCTGGATTACAAATCATTGGAACTAAACCTGGAATAAAAACTGTTTCTTCTATGTTTGTTATGGAACTTACAGAAAGACAAGAAACTTATGGTGAAGTTTTACTATTTGGAGATTGTTCAGTTATCCCAGTTCCAACTTCTGAACAATTGGCAGATATTGCTGAAGCTTCAGTTATTACTGCTAAAAATGTAGTAGGTATGGAAGGAAAAGTTGCTTTAATGACTTTCTCAACTAAAGGTTCTGCAAATCATCCTGATATTGATGTAGTAAAAGAAGCTGGAAATATTCTAAAAGAAAGAGGAGTTACATTCCCTTATGAAGCTGAAATCCAAGCTGATGCTGCTATCGTTAAATCAGTAGCAATGAAAAAATGTCCTGAATCTAAAGTGGCAGGAAGTGCTAATATATTAGTGTTCCCTAACCTTGCAGCTGGAAATATTGGATACAAATTAGTTCAAAGATTGGCTGGTGCCAATGCATATGGTCCATTAATTCAAGGACTTGCATCTCCTATCAATGACTTATCAAGAGGATGTTCAGTAGATGACATCGTAAACCTAGTAGCAATTACAGCAGTTCAAGCAGCTGAATAATAATAAAAAATATAATCTTGGAGGTTAAACGTATAATGAAAGTTTTAGTAATAAACTGTGGAAGTTCATCATTAAAATATCAATTAATGAATCCAGAAACTAAAGAAGTATTTGCAAAAGGACTTTGTGAAAGAATTGGAATAGATGGTTCTAGAATGGAGTATGAAGTACCTGCTAAAGATTTTGAAATTGAAATAAAAAAACCTATGCCTACTCATAAAGAAGCATTAGAATTAGTAATTAATGCTATAGTTGATAAAGAACATGGAGTTATTGCTTCTGTTGAAGAAGTTGGAGCTATTGGACATAGAATGGTTCATGGTGGAGAAACATTTGCTTCATCTGTATTATTAAATGAAGAAGTTATGAAAGCTGTTGAAGAAAACAATGATCTTGCACCTTTACATAACCCAGCTAACTTAATGGGGGTTAGAACATGTATGGCTCTTATGCCTGGTAAACCTAATGTAGGAGTTTTTGATACTGCATTCCATCAAACAATGCCAGCTAAAGCATATATGTATGCTTTACCATATGAAGATTATAAAGAACTAAAAGTTAGAAAATATGGATTCCATGGAACATCTCATCTTTATGTTTCTGAAACTATGAGAGAAATCATGGGAAATCCTGAACATTCAAAAATTATTGTTTGCCATTTGGGAAATGGTGCATCTATGTCTGCTGTAGTAGATGGAAAATGTGTGGACACTTCAATGGGACTTACTCCTTTACAAGGACTTATGATGGGAACTAGATGTGGAGATATCGACCCTGCTGCTGTTCTATTTATCAAAAATAAAAGAGGATTAACTGATAAAGAAATGGATAACAGATTAAACAAAGAATCTGGAATATTGGGAATCTATGGAAAATCTTCTGACTGCAGAGATATGGAAAATGGTGTAGCTGAAGGAGATGAAAGAGCTATACTTGCTGAAGAAATGTTCATCTATAAAATCAAATCTTACATAGGAGCTTATGCTGCTGCTATGGGTGGAGTAGATGCTATCTGCTTTGCTGGAGGAATTGGAGAAAATGCTGCTGGAATAAGAGAAGCTGTAATCAGTGGACTTGAATTTATGGGAGCAAAAATTGATAAAGAAGTTAACTCTGTTAGAAAAAAAGGAAATGTAAAACTTTCTACTGAAGATTCTAAAGTTTTAGTTTATAAAATACCTACAAATGAAGAGCTTGTAATAGCTAGAGATACTTATAAAATTGTTGCAGGAAAATAATTTGTTAAAAAATATCAAAAAAAAGTGAATTTATAATTGACAAATTTTAATAATGATTTAAAATATATAGTAGAGTAATTTTTTTAAAATACTTTAAAATTATAGGAGGATATTGTAATGGTTAAAAAAATGCAGACTATGGACGGTAACCAAGCTGCTGCGTACGCTTCATATGCGTTCACAGAAGTAGCTGGAATCTACCCAATCACTCCATCATCTCCAATGGCAGAATACACAGATGAATGGGCTTCAAAAGGAATGAAAAATATTTTCGGAGTACCAGTAAAAGTAGTGGAAATGCAATCAGAAGCAGGAGCTGCTGGAACTGTACACGGGTCTTTACAAGCAGGAGCATTAACAACAACTTATACTGCTTCTCAAGGATTATTACTAAAAATACCTAACATGTATAAAATAGCTGGAGAACTTCTTCCAGGAGTTATCCATGTATCAGCAAGAGCACTATCAGCTCAAGCATTATCTATCTTTGGAGATCACCAAGATATATATGCTGCTAGACAAACTGGATTTGCTATGTTAGCAACTAACTCAGTTCAAGAAGTTATGGACCTTGCAGGAGTAGCTCACTTAGCAGCTATTAAAACAAGAATTCCTTTTATGCACTTCTTTGATGGATTCAGAACTTCTCATGAAATTCAAAAAGTAGAAGTTATGGACTATGAAGTTTTCAAAAACTTAATAGATATGAACGAAGTTCAAGCTTTCAGAGAAAGAGCTCTTAACCCTGAGCATCCAGTAACTAGAGGAACTGCTGAAAATGATGACATTTATTTCCAAGCTAGAGAAGCTCAAAATAAATTCTATGATGCAGTACCTGATGTAGTTGCTCACTACATGGCTGAAATCTCTAAAGTAACTGGAAGAGATTATAAACCTTTCAATTACTATGGAGCTCCAGATGCAGAAAGAATTATTATTGCTATGGGATCTATCTGCCCTATATCTGAAGAAACAATTGATTATTTAAATGCTAAAGGAGAAAAAGTTGGATTAGTTTCTGTACACTTATTCAGACCATTCTCTGAAAAATATTTCTTTGATGTATTACCTAAAACAGTTAAGAAAATAGCTGTATTAGATAGAACTAAAGAACCTGGATCAGTTGGAGAACCTTTACTACAAGACATCCAATCTATTTTCTATGGAAAAGAAAATGCTCCAATAATTGTTGGAGGAAGATATGGACTATCTTCTAAAGATACTACACCTGCTCAAGTAGTTGCAGTATTTGAAAACTTAAAATTAGATCAACCTAAAAATAAATTTACTGTTGGTATCGTTGATGACGTTACTTTCACTTCATTAGAAGTTGGAGCACCTATATCTGTTACTAGTCCAGATGTTAAAGAATGCCTATTCTTTGGACTTGGAGCTGATGGTACAGTTGGAGCTAACAAAAACTCTATAAAAATTATTGGAGACAAAACTGATTTATATGCTCAAGGATACTTTGCATATGACTCTAAAAAATCAGGAGGAGTTACTAGATCTCACTTAAGATTTGGAAAAACTCCTATCAAAGCAAGTTACTTAATTTCTAATCCTAGCTTCGTTGCTTGTTCAGTACCAGCTTACTTACATCTTTATGATATGACTTCAGGAATCAGAAAAGGTGGATCTTTCTTGATCAACTGTATCTGGACTCCAGAAGAAGCTGTAAATGAAATTCCAGCTAAAGTTAAAAGAGACTTAGCTAAAAATGGTGCTAGATTATTCATAATCAATGCTACTGCTCTAGCTGAAGAAATCGGATTAGGACAAAGAACTAATACAATCATGCAGGCTGCTTTCTTCAAACTAGCTGATATTATCCCATTTGAAGAAGCTCAACAATATATGAAAGATTATGCTAAAAAATCTTATGCTAAAAAAGGTGACGATATCGTTCAAATGAACTATAACGCTATTGATAAAGGAGCAGAAGGATTAATCGAAGTTCCAGTAGATCCAGCTTGGGCTGATCTTGATGTTACTTGTGATTGCTCAGGACACGAACATGAAAATTGTTGTTGTGGAACTTGCAGCAGCGAAATGACTAAAACTGAAAAATTTGTAGAAAGAATTGCTAAACCAGTTAATGCTATAAAAGGATACGACTTACCAGTATCTGCATTTGATGGATATGAAGATGGTACTTTTGAAAACGGTACTTCTGCTTTCGAAAAAAGAGGAATTGCAGTTCATGTACCTGTATGGATTGCTGAAAACTGTATCCAATGTAACCAATGTTCATATGTTTGTCCTCACGCAGTTTTAAGACCATTCTTAATGACTGCTGAAGAAAAAGCTGCTTCTCCACTTGAGTTAAAAACTATAAAACCAATTGGAAAAGGATTAGAAGGATTTGAATATAGAATGCAAGTTTCTGCTCTAGATTGTACTGGATGTGGATCTTGTGCTAATACATGTCCTGCTAAAGAAAAAGCTCTAGTTATGAAGCCTATTGCTGATTCTCTAGAAGCTGGAGAAGACAGAAAAGCTGGATACCTATTCAACAATGTTGAATATAGAAGTGACTTAATGTCTAAAGATACTGTAAAAGGTTCTCAATTTGCTCAACCATTATTTGAATTCCATGGTGCTTGTCCAGGATGTGGAGAAACTCCATACCTTAAAGCAATCACTCAATTATTTGGAGATAGAATGATGATAGCTAATGCTACTGGATGTTCTTCAATATACAGTGGATCTGCTCCTGCTACTCCATATACAACTAATAAAAATGGTCATGGACCATCATGGGCTTCTTCTCTATTTGAAGACAATGCTGAGTTTGGAATGGGAATGCATGTAGCTGTTGAAACTATGAGAGACAGACTTCAAAACATAATGGAAGAAAACATGGATAAAGTTCCAGCAGAAGTTGCTGAACTATTCAAAGAATGGATTGCAAACAGATCATCAGCTGCTAAAACTCAAGAAGTTTCTGCTAAAATAATTGCTGCTCTTGAAGGAAAAGACTGCGAAATCTGTAAAGAAATCTTAAGTTTAAAACAATATTTAATCAAAAAATCTCAATGGATCTTTGGAGGAGACGGTTGGGCATATGACATCGGTTATGGTGGAGTTGACCACGTTTTAGCTTCTAAAGAAGATATAAACATAGTAGTACTAGATACAGAAGTTTACTCTAATACTGGAGGACAAGCTTCTAAATCAACACCTACAGGAGCAATTGCAAAATTCGCTGCTGCTGGTAAATCAGTTAAGAAAAAAGATCTTGCTGCTATAGCTATGTCTTATGGACATATTTATGTTGCACAAGTTTGTATGGGTGCAAACCAACAACAATACCTAAAAGCTCTTAAAGAAGCTGAAGCATACAATGGACCATCTCTAATCATAGCTTATGCTCCTTGTATCAACCATGGATTGAAGAAAGGTATGTCTAAAGTTCAAAACGAGATGAAACTTGCTACTGAATGCGGATACTGGCCAATCTTTAGATACAACCCAGCTCTTGAAGCAGAAGGTAAAAATCCATTACAAATAGATTCTAAAGAACCTAACTGGGATAAATATGAAGAGTACTTATTAGGAGAAGTAAGATATGCTACTCTTTCTAAAGCTAACCCAGCTCATGCTAAAGAACTATTTGAATTGAATAAATTTGAAGCTCAAAGAAGATGGAGACAATATAATAGACTTGCTTCTATGGACTTTGCTTCTGAAAAAAAATAATAAAGATTTAATATCTAAGTATTTTTGAGACTGACCTATGGTCAGTCTCTTTTTTTATGGTATAATAAACTGAGTAAATAACTAGATAAAAAAGGAGTTATTATATGTTAGAACAGGATATATTTAAAGCTATTGAAGAAGAAATTCCAGTTTGCGGAGAATATTTTCAAGAAGAAATTTCTGGTATTCAAATAAAAAGAATAGACTTTGAAAAGAGTATATTCCAAGAATGTAAATTTAAAAATTGTGATTTTAGTAATTCATCTTTTTATAATATAGAAATGAATAAATGCATTTTTAAAAATTGTAAATTTATTTCCTCTTATTGGAAGTCAAATATTATAAATGATTGTAATGGTGATGGCTGTGATTTCAGCCAAAGCATATTTAAATCCATCGACATAAATAAAAGTTCTTTTTTTTATGGAAATTATTCTAATTCTCTTTGGGAAAATATGAATATTAAAGATAGTTTTTTTAATTATGGATTTCTCTCTGAAATGAAAATGAAAAAAATTAAATTAAACAATGTAAATTTTTCTAATGCTGACTTTTTTAAAACACCTTTGAAGGGAATTGATTTTTCCAATTGTGTAATAGAAAATATAAGAGTATCTGATAACTATAGCGAATTGCGAGGCATGCAGCTTAGTATAACTCAAACTATGGATATAGCTTTAATTATTGGAATAAAAATAAAATAAATAAAAAGATATCACAAATGGCTTTTTTTACTCTCTTATAGCTTATTTCAGCAAAATATTGTATAATTATTATGGAAATATTTTTTAATTTAAAATACAATAATCTTAAGTTTTAATCATTTGGGAGGAAAAGAATATGGAAACTATGAAATATATTTTTGGTCCTGTTCCTTCACGAAGACTTGGAAATTCTCTAGGAATAAGTCCTATCCCTCGTAAAACCTGTAATTATTCATGTATTTACTGTCAACTTGGAATAACTGATAAAATGATTGGAGATAGAAGGGAATTTTTTAAACTTGAAGAAATTATAAAAGAATTTAAAATCTATTTAAAAGATTCTCATAAATTTGATGTTATTACTATTGTTGGTGAAGGTGAACCTACTCTTTATTCAAAACTTGGTGATCTTATAAAAGAAATTAAAAATTTTACTGATAAACCTGTAGCTGTTATTACTAATGGTGCTCTTCTACATGACTCTAAAGTAAGAGAAGAACTTTATGAAGCTGACATAGTTCTTCCTTCTCTTGATGGTTATGATCAGGAAACTGCAAAAAAAATTGACAGACCTTTAGCATATATACAATTTGAAGATGAATTAAATGGTTTGATTAAATTTTCACATGAATACAAGGGACAATTATGGCTTGAAATAATGCTGATTGATGGAATTAACTGTAATAAAAAATCTATTGCTTCTTTTAAGGAATTATTAAAAATAATAAAATATGATAGATTATATCTCAATACTCCAGTAAGACCTCCTGCTGAAAATTATGTAAAAACTGTAAGTAAGGAAGATATGGAATATGCTGTTAATGAACTTGGAGGTATATCTATTGATATGTTAAGCTCTGGAAGTTTTTTTAGTGAAATAGCAGATAATTATGAGGCTATTCTAAGCATAATAAGAAGGCATCCTATGAATCAATTTGAAGTTGAAAGTTTTATGAATTCAAGAAATGAAGAAAATATTAAAAATATATTTATAAAACTAGAAAATGATTCTAAAATTAATGTAATAGACTATAAAGGAATAAAAACATACAGACTAAAATAAAAGGGGAATAAAATGGATAATATAGTAAAAAAAGTAGCAGCTATTCATGACCTTTCTGGTTATGGAAGATCTTCATTAACAAGTATTATACCTATACTTTCAAGTATGAAATTACAGGTATGCCCTGTTCCTACAGCAGTACTCTCTACTCATACTGGAGGCTTTGAAGGTTTCAGTTTTCTTGATCTTACAGATTACATGGAACAGCACATAGCACATTGGAAAAAACTTGGACTTGAATTTGATTGTATATATTCTGGATTTTTAGGTTCACCTAGGCAAATAAAAATAGTTGCTGATTTTGTTGATTTCTTTGGCCATAAAAATAATCTTACTGTTATAGACCCTGTATTAGGAGATAATGGCAGACTATATGGAACAATGGGAAAAGAAATGGTAGAAGAAATGAAAAAACTTATTGGAAAGGCTGATATAATCACTCCTAATTTTACAGAAGTTACTTTTCTTTTAGATAAAGAATATAAGAAGGAAATAAGTGAGGCTGAAATAAAAGAATGGCTTATAGAACTTGCAGCAATAGGGCCTAAAATAGTAATAGCCACAAGTGTTCCTGATGAAGATTCTCACTCTACTGACAGAAAAACAAATGTTGTAGCTTATGACAGAGAAAATAATGTTTTTTGGAAGGTAAGCTGTAAATACATTCCTGCTTCTTATCCTGGGACTGGAGATGCTTATACAAGCGTTGTTATAGGAAGTCTTCTTCAAGGAGACAGTCTTCCTATTGCTATAGAAAGAGGTGTACAATTTATTACTCAATGTATTTTAGCAAGCTATGGATTTAAATATCCAAATAGGGAAGGAGTCCTTCTTGAAAGAATGCTTGATGTATTAAAGATGCCAACTATTTCAAGCAGTTATGAACTTTTAAAAAATGAAAAATAATTTATAAAGGAATTAGGAGATATTTTTTGTAATATATATAAAATCTCATAATTTAAAGAAAGGAAGTGAATAAATGTTTGAAGATGTAGCAGCGATAAGAGCATTGATTTTATCTTTCTTAGCTGGAATGTCAACACTGCTTGGGGCTTTCATAATATTCATAACTAATAAAAAAAGTGAAAAACTGGTGACTATATCACTTGGATTTGCTGGTGGAGTAATGATAAGTGTATCATTTACTGATCTTATGCCTAATGCCAATATTTTATTAGCAGCTTATGCTGGAGAAAAAATGGGAGTAGTATTAGGAGTAGTTTTTCTTCTTGTTGGAGTATTATTAGCAGCTCTTTTGGATAAATTTGTTCCTCATGAAGATGAACCTCATGGGGATGGTAAACAGCATGAAAATCTTTTTAGAGTAGGTTTTGTTTCTACTCTTGCAATTGGACTGCATAACTTTCCAGAAGGGATAGCAACATTTATGGCTGGTTATGAAAATATGACTTTGGGAATTTCTATTGCATTAGCTATAGCTATGCACAATATTCCAGAAGGAATCTCTGTAGCAATGCCTATTTATTTTGCCACTGGAAGTAAAATGAAAGCTTTCAAATATACTTTTTTATCAGGAATAGCAGAGCCAATTGGAGCTACCTTAGCTTTTCTTATACTTAAGCCTTATATAAATGATTTAACTCTTGGTATGATTTTTGGAATTATTTCAGGAGTAATGCTCTATATAGCTATTGAAGAACTTCTTCCTAGTTCAAGACAGTATGGGTACACAAAAGAAGCCCTAATAGCTACTTTTGCAGGTATTATATTAATGCCTTTAACTCATGTAATATAAAAAAAGCTGAGTAACATTTAAAAAAAATGTTTTACTCAGCTCTCTTTTTTGTATAATATAGTTACCACCCTAATTATACAAAGGAGACATTCATGCAAATCAAACATATTATCTCTAAAATCAATATAACAAATCTTTTAGGTAAAATCAAGAAATATTTTAAAAATGAACATTTTGAGGATGTTAAACAGACTATTCAAAAATTCTTAGCTTGTTCTATTGATAAATCTTTTCTCTCTCTTCAATGCCCTAATTGTCATGAGGCGCATAAAATTAAAGTTACTTGTAAATCTAGATTTTGTCCTTCCTGCGGTAAACGTTATTCTGCTGTTTGAACTGAAAAAACTTCCACTTCTCTTATTGATGTTAAACATAGAAGTGTCCTTTTTACTATTCCTGAAGAACTTAGAATGTTTTTCTTCTATGATAGAGACCTTTTAACTAAGCTTGCTTATGCTGTTAATGATGTTTTTAAATATCAATTTCATAACATTAAAGCAAAAAATCAAAGAATTCATAAAATTTCAAAATATTCCTCTAAATACTTTACTAACTCAGATATCATTCATTATGGATTGATTACTGTTATTCATACCTTTGGACGCGATCTTAAATGGAATCCTCATATTCATGCTATTGTTACTTTAGGTGGATTCAATAAAAACTACCAATTTCTTGAAAAAAAATATTTTCATGTCAATTCCATTGCTGGACAATGGAAAAAAATGGTTATTGATATTGTTAAATCTGGAAATTATGACAAGCCTGAAATTAAAGCTAAAGCTTATGCTGCTGCTAACTACCTTTATCGCAAAAATACAAGATTCTTTTTCAATGTTGCAAAAAATGATTTAAATAATAATATTTATGCAATTAAATATATTGGCAGATACCTGTCAAGAGCTCCTATCGCAGAATATAAAATTATTGATTTCTATGATAATAAGGTTACTTTCTATTATGAAAGTCTTGCTGATGATAAACAAAGAATTGAGCTTACTTTAGATGCAGAAACATTTCTTTCTAAATTAATTATTCACATTCCCCCTAAACATTTCAAAATGATTAGGCGCTTTGGAATCTATTCTAGAAATATTAAATCAGAACTTAAAAATATCATGAAATTCATGAGAAAATATGTCTCTAAATATTCCAATTCTACTTTTTATCAACTTGAAATATGGAAAGCTTTTGGAGTAAATCCTTTTTATTGTTTTAAATGTAATGCCAGAATGAAAGTTAAAAAAATATCATATTTTAATATACATACAGGCTCCATTTGCTGGAAAGAATATCGCTAAATAGCTGATTAACACTCAGCTTTTTTGTGCTGTCAATTTTAATCTTATTCAATTAATATATCTAATATGAATACAAAATAATTAACATTTTTTATTTTTTCAACAAATTTATCAAATTATAATTTCCTAAGAAATAAAAAAAGGATGACTTTTAAGTAGAAATACAATTCTAGTTTTTAGTCATCCTTCTTTCTTTTTTTTATTTAATTTTTAAATATCTGTCTATCTCAGCTGCTGCTTTTTTTCCTGCTTCCATTGCAAGTATTACTGTTGCTGCTCCTGTTACTGCATCTCCTCCTGCAAATACTCCTTCTCTTGATGTTCTTCCTGTCTCTTCATCTGCTTCTATCCCCTTCCATCTGTTTATTTTTAGATTCTCTGTTGTTGAGGCTATCAGAGGATTTGGTGATGTTCCTAGGGACATTATCACTGTTTCCCCTTCTATTATGAACTCACTGTTTTCTATTGGCGAAAATTTTGCTCTTCCGCTTTCATCTGGTTCTCCCAATTCCATTCTTATACATCTTATCTCTTTTACCCAGCCTTTTTCATCTCCTATTACTTCTATTGGCGATACCAAGAAATGAAATTTAATTCCTTCTTCCTTTGCGTGCTCTACTTCTTCCCTTCTGGCTGGAAGTTCTGCCTCTCCTCTTCTGTATACAACAGTTGTATCTGCCCCAAGTCTCTTAGCAGTTCTCGCTGCATCCATAGCAACATTTCCTCCGCCTACTACTATTACTCTCTTCCCTATTTTTATAGGTGTTGCATAATCAGATTTATTGGCTCCCATAAGGTTTACTCTTGTTAAAAATTCATTTGCTGATATTACTCCATTATAGTTTTCTCCTGGTATATTCATAAATCTTGGAAGCCCTGCGCCACTTCCTATAAACACAGCAGAAAACCCTTTTCTATCTAAAAGTTCATCTATTGTAAAAGTTCGTCCTACTATTGCATTAGTTACTACTTTTACTCCAAGTTTATATAGATTTTCTATCTCTTTATCAACTACTTTTTCTTTTGGCAGTCTAAACTCTGGTATTCCATAGCTGAGCACTCCTCCAAGTTTATGAAGTGCTTCATATATAGTTACATCATACCCCATTTTAGCTAAATCTCCAGCTGCTGTAAGTCCTGCTGGTCCTCCTCCTATAACTGCAACTTTTTTATTATTCTTTTCTTTTATCTCATATTCTATTCCATTGGCTATTACCCAGTCTCCTACAAATCTTTCTAATTTTCCAATAGATACTGGTTCTCCTTTTATTCCCAATATACATTTCCCTTCACATTGAGTTTCCTGAGGGCATACTCTTCCACATACTGCTGGAAGATTTGAATATTTTGCTATTATTTTTCCTGCTTCCTTCATGTCTCCCTCTTTTATTTTTTGAATAAAAGCTGGTATATCTATTGAGACAGGACAGCCTTGTACACATAATGGATTTTTACAGTTAATGCATCTTGAAGCTTCTGCTTGAGCTTCTTCCATATTATATCCATAACATACTTCATCAAAATTTTTATTTCTTATATCAGGCTCCTGCTCTCTTACAGGTACTCTTTTCTTTTTATCTACTATTATCTCATGATTAGGACAAGATGGATTATGATGTGTTTCTCCATCTTCTATCAAAAGTATATTTCTTCCTTCTTCTGTCTTATACATATTCTGTCTTCTCATAGCTTCATCAAAATTTACCTTATCTCCATCAAATTCTGGTCCATCTACACAGGCAAATTTTACTTTTCCATCTATCGTCACTCTGCATGCGCCACACATTCCAGTTCCATCAACCATGAGAGGATTCAGACTTACAGTATTTGAAATATTGTTTTCTCTGCATTTTTTAGAAGCAAATTTCATCATTATCATAGGACCAATTATAATCGCATGATCATAATGTCTGCCTTCTTTTAAAAGATCATCTATTACATCTGTAACCATTCCCTTTCTCCCATATGTCCCATCATCTGTACATATATAGAGATTTCCTGATACAGCTTTCATTTCATCTTCAAATATTAAAGTATCCTTACTCCTTGTACCAATTACCACATCTGTATCTATTCCATTTTCCTTCATCCACTTTACTTGTGGATATACTGGAGCTGTTCCAACCCCTCCAGCTACAAAAAGATATTTTTTCTTTTTCAATTCTTCTATATCTGTGTGAATAAGTTCACTTGGCTGTCCAAGAGGTCCTACTACATCAGCAAAATATTCTCCTTTTTCAAATTCTCCCATTTTTCTTGTACTCTCTCCCAGTACTTGAAAAACAATAGTCACAGTTCCTTTTTTTCTGTCATAATCACATATAGTTAAAGGGATACGTTCCCCTTTATCATCTGTCTTAATGATAAGAAACTGACCTGGCAGAGCTGCTGTAGCTAAATCAGGAGCCTCTATATCCATATAACAGATTATTGGAGTAAGCCATTTCTTTTCTACTATTTTATACATAATTTCACCACCATTTTATCTATACAATAAGAGAGCAATCCATATGAACTGCTCTCCATCATAGTTCTGTTCTATTTTTAATTAATAATTTCCTTGCATTAACATAGTATCTGCAACTTTTTTAAATCCAGCTATATTTGCTCCTTTAGCTAAACTTACATTATATAAAATGCTCATTTCTTTAGATTTTCTATAAATAT
Organism: Fusobacterium varium; assembly: GCA_002356455.1. Lineage (NCBI taxonomy): Bacteria > Fusobacteriati > Fusobacteriota > Fusobacteriia > Fusobacteriales > Fusobacteriaceae > Fusobacterium > Fusobacterium varium. The sequence continues at coordinate 1,114,470 of AP017968.1, read as the reverse complement.
CTTTCATTATTTCATGAAGTTTGCTATCTACTTCTTCCTCAGACCATTGATATCTCAAACTATTTTGAGACATTTCTAAAGCAGATACTGCAACACCTCCAGCATTGGCAGCTTTTGCAGCTCCAAACCCAATTCCATTTTCTTCAAACAGTTCAATGGCTTCAGCACTGCATGGCATATTAGCTCCTTCACAAACTATTTTTACTCCATTTTCAACTATTTTTTGAGCATCTTCAAGAAGTATTTCATTTTGAATAGCACATGGAACAGCTATATCAACTTTTCTTTCCCAAGGTTTTTTACCTTCAAAATATTCAAGATTAAATTTATCAGCAAAATCTTTTAAAGTTACATTTTTATTTCTTCTTACTTCAAGCATGTATTCTACTTTTTCTCCTTTTATTCCATCAGGATCATATACATATCCTTTAGAGCCAGAAATAGTAACAACTTTTGCTCCAAGTTCTGCCATTTTTTTAGCAGCTCCCCATGCAACATTTCCATATCCAGATATAGCAACTGTTTTTCCTTCGATAGATTCTCCCATGTCTTTCAACATTTCCTGAATAAAATAAGTTACTCCATATCCAGTTGCTTCTGGTCTTATCTTACTTCCACCATAATTTGGATTTTTTCCAGTAAGCACTCCATTCTCATAAGCACCTTTTATTCTTCTGTAATGTCCAAAAAGATATCCAATTTCTCTTCCACTTACACCTATATCTCCAGCTGGAACATCTTTATCTGGTCCTATATGACGATAAAGTTCTGTCATAAAGCTTTCACAGAATCTTTTTATTTCTCTATCTGATTTATCAGTAGAATTAAAGTCACTTCCTCCCTTTCCTCCACCTATTGGAAGTCCAGTTAACGAGTTTTTAAATGTTTGCTCAAAAGCCAAAAACTTCATAGAATCTAATGCTACTGAAGGATGAAATCTAAGTCCCCCTTTATATGGTCCTATAACACCATTAAATTCTACTCTAAATCCTCTATTAACTTGAATCTTCCCATTATCATCTTCCCAAGGAACTCTAAATATTATCTGTCTTTCCGGTTCGACTATTCTTTCTAAAATATTATTTTCAATATATTGAGGATTTTCTGCAATAAATGGAGTCAAACTAGTTAGAACTTCTTCTACTGCTTGTACAAATTCCTTTTCCCCTTGATTTTTTGCTTTTACTTTTTCAATTACTTTTTCTACATATTCTTTTGCTGACACTCCCATATGTTTCCTCCTTGTGTTAAGAAATATATCATATTATAGTACATATTTCTTAAAAATGAAAATATTTTTTTAAAGCATAGAATTTTAAAAATTCTATGCTTCAAAATTGCATCTATATTTCTAATTCTGCATCACTAAGTCTTTCCTTATGTACTGGATTCCAAAGTTTTAATATAAATGCTGCTGCAAAACTTACTACTAATGTTATAACCATAACTGTCATAAAAGTATTTACTCTTCCTGTACTTAATAAAATTGGTCCTAACAGCAAAGTATAATATTCAACAAAGTCTATTGGAGAAGTTACTGCTGCATCTTCCAAAGTTTTTGATTTTCCTTCTGGATCACATATTCTTAAAAGAGTCAGGCCTATTGCATACACTCCTGTACAATATCCATATACAAATATACAACGCTCAAACCAGTACTTATTATTCAAACGAGGTCCAACTATGTACATACAAAGCAATAAACTTCCTAAAGCTAAAGCTGATAAAACTATAATTGGCATTGCATACTGCATAACTATTTCTATTTTAATTCCTGCTACTCCAAAGAATACAAGAAAATCAGTTGCACTTCCACTTATTCTTGAAATAGAACGTTTATCTACATGTTTTCCAATTCCAGAATATTTTAATAACTGTGTCATAGCTACTGCTATAAGAAAAGCCCATAAATATGTAGGCATTGTAGAAAGATATATTCTAATATATTTTATAGTTGCATAAGCTAATCCAGTTGGAATTATTATCATTAAAAAACTCCAAGCCAGTGGATCCAAAGCTATTGGACTTACCATTTCTTTTCCCATTTCTGGTTCATTATTTTCTGGCATCCATCCAGTTTTAAATTGCTCTGGTAAAGCATCAAATCTATTTACAAAACTTGTATATTTATTATTAGTAGCATTTTTTATTAATATTATTCCACCAATAAGGCCCACAAGAACACCTACAGTAGCAAATGTCATTCCAACATCAGTAGCTCCTGTCCAACCAGTCGCTTCTGTTACAGCTGATCCAAATGCTGCATTAGTTCCATGTCCTCCAACAAATCCTCCTCCAACAAGGATTGTAAATCCTTCTGGAAGTTTCATTATAAATTTATCAATAATATATACACCTACCCCTATTGGCACTATATACACCAATATTGAGGCAATAGAACGATAAACATATAAAGCAAGTATTCTTTTTAAGCTTTCTCCCTTTGATTCTTTCAATTCTCCAAGTCTTTTTTCTTCTTTGACTACAGAGAAACTTCCATAAGCAATCGCTGAGAAAACAATAACCATAAATGCTGATGTATAATTTCCCATATGACTGGAAAAACGAAGAATATTTATTCCATATGGTCCTAATGCTAACCCTATAAACCCTGCTATTAAACTTGATGGTATATATAAGTTTTGTAAAAATTTAACCTTACTTCTCAACATATGTCCTAAAAAAATAAGTACCGCTGCCTTCATTAAATCCAAAAACAACACTTCAATGCTAAAATCCATGATTACCTCCTATAATAAAATTTTCCCCTTTTACTTTCTTTTTAGAAAAAAATGGATAAAGTGAAATGCTCTGGTCTTAGCTTTTTTCTTACTTTATCCATCCTTCTAAAGTACAATCTATGTTTGAGTATATGATTGGCTATTTTTTACAAGTTGTAGGTTTTGATGAAGTACTTGTAGCTTTAGGTGCTATGCTGTAAGTTCCTTCTTCTAATCCTAACATCTCTTCTGGAGTTACCCATTCTCTTCCTTGGATAGCTGATGTTTCTTCATGTGTAAGTACTCCCATATATGAAGTCATACTTCTTCTAAGATATCCATTAAGTCTGCATGCTTCTTTTACTCCATTTTGAACTATTGATTTGAAATGTTCTATAACACTTGCTGCATAAGCTATAGATGTAGTTTTTGAAGCTGCTCCTGGTATATTATCTACTCCATAATGTACTATTCCATCTACAACAAATGTTGGATTTTCATGAGTAGTATGATGATAAGTTTCTATAGCTCCTCCAACATCAGCACTTACATCTACTATTACTGAACCTTTTTTCATCATAGAAAGCATTTCTCTAGTTACCAGGTGGTCTTTTCTATGTTTAGGCCATTTCACACAGTTTACTATCATATCAAGATTAGGCATTAAAGCTTTTATATTTGCTGAGTTAGATATCATTGTATTGATTCCAGGATATTTCTCTATTAAATCTCTCAATATTTTTACATTTATATCCATAACTGTTATGTTAGCTCCTAGTCCGTAAGCTAATTGTAATGCACCTGTTCCTGCAAGTCCAGCTCCAATAATAAGAATATTTGCTGCTGGTGCTCCTCCTGCTCCACAGATTAATTGTCCAGATCCACCATTAGTTCTTAATAGATGTTCAGCACCTTTTAAAAGCCCTAATTTCCCAGCTATTTCACAGTTAGGTGATCCATATCTGTGAGTATCCTCTGCAGTAAAAGCTATAACTTTTGATTTTAGTAAAACATCTACTTCGTCTTTTGAAGCTGCTGGATGAAGGCAAGTAAATATTATCTGCCCTTCTCTTAAAAGATCAAATTCACATTCTTCCAGCTCTTTTACTTTTGTAACAAAGTCACAAGTTGCATAAATTTCTTTCATATCCTTTGCTATTTTTGCTCCTGCTTTTACATAATCTTCATCCTCAAAACTTGCTCCTGCTCCTGCTCCAGTTTCTATGAATACTTCAGCCCCCAGAGAAACTAATTCTGCTGCCTCATTAGGTGTCATTATTGTTCTGAATTCCCCATCCTTAATATCTTTTAATAATCCTACTTTCATTTTTATCCTCCTTGGTTTGTTGCTTTGTTTATGCCTTAGTATAAAGCAATATCCATGCCAACAAATAATATTTTTTTTGTGTCCCAAAAAAGATAAAATATGTCATTAATTTAAAACTTATTTTTCATTTTTTCATTTTTTGTATTATTTTTACAATAAAAATTCTGATTCAATTCATTATAAATTATATATATTGCTCACATTTGAGCAATTTAATGCCAGTTTTTGATTTTTTAATCATATTTGAGCAGAAAAAGAAAAGCCCAGAAATTTAATTATAAAATTTCCAGGCTGAATAAGCTTTTATTTGCATTTTTATTTTAATTGCCAAAAAATTTCTTAAATAAAGGGTCTAAAGATGGGTCATGTATAATATAACCTACTGCTACTTTATTACCTGTCATTTTAACTACTTCATCTGCTTTTTCCTTTCCAAAAGCACCACATAGTTCTATTGCTCCAACTCCCTCTTCCACAAGATATTTTATTTTATCTTCCATTTCATCAAAATTCTTTATAGTACATATATAAGTAACTTGATTTTCAGTTTCAAATACAGCCTTATGTACCTCTGGAGTATAATGATTTCCCATAAGTATAAACGCAAATTTCTTTTTCAATATTCTCACTCCTTATAATTCATATTGTTTAATTTTTCTTTGTAAAGTTTGTCTTGGTATTTTCAGTATCAATGAAGCTTTTGTTATATTATGCCTAGACATTTCTAAAACTTTTTCTATTACACTTTTCTCATATTCTTCCACCATTGTTTTTAAATCCTTAACTGGAAGTTCTGCTTTTTGTTTTTTCTTTCCAGTTATCTCTATCCACTTTCTTTCTAAATCTGAAAATTCAAGCTTTTCTTCATCTGCTCTTATAACACTCATACCGAAAGCCACTATATGTTCTATTTCTCTTATATTACCTGGCCAATCATATGTCTGAAATGTCTGGCATATATCACTTGAAATATATCTTACATTCTTTTCAAGAAGTTCATTGTATTTAGCAACAAAATAATTTACAAGAACAGATATATCATCTTTTCTTTCTCTTAGTGGAGGAATAGTTATGTTTAAAACACTAAGTCTATAATAAAGGTCCATTCTTAGCTCATTATCTTCTATAGCTTTCATAGGATCTTTATTCAATGCAGCAATTATTTTTACATTTATATCTATTACATCCTTTGCTCCTATTCTTCTGATTTTATTCTCCTGCAGTGCTCTCAATAATTTAGATTGCAGATTCATTGGCATAGAATTGATTTCATCTAAAAATATAGTTCCTCCATCTGCTGTTTCTAACAACCCTGGACTATCTACAGCTCCTGTAAAAGCACCTTTAGATGTACCAAAGAATATACTTTCAAGAAGATTTTCAGGTATGGCTGCACAGTTTTGTGCTATAAAAGGTTTATCTTTTCTTTTACTTTCATTATGTATAGCCTGAGCAAAAAGTTCTTTTCCAGTTCCTGTTTCTCCATAAATCATTACTGGAAGGTATGAATCAGATATTGTTTTTATGAATTCTTTCAATTGCTTCATTTCAAAATTATTAGTAATAATATCATTAAGAGTATATTTAGCACCATTTTTATTTAAAGAAAGATTTTTTAAATTTATTTTTTTTAATTCATCCAAACTTATCTCAGTATCTTTTTCAAACTTTTTAGAATCACTTATCTCTTCTGAAGATAAATCAATAGCTCCTACTACCCTACCTCCAGATTTTATTGGTATTGATAGCGATGATATTAATATCTCTTTATGGTTCTTTGGTTTTAATTTTTGATTTTTAACATATATAGGCATTTCTAATTCCATAGCTTTATACATGCTGCTTTTATTTCCAGAAAGATTTTCATATATCTCATAAAAATTCTTTCCTATTACTTCATAACCTTCGCTGTTACTATTAAGTTTACTATTGAACTTAACAGTAAATAGTATTTCCCCTTTTGTATCTATAATTGTAATTCCATCGATATAACCTTTTTCCCCAAAAAGATTTTTTATAAGTTCCATGGCTGCTCCTTAATTTTCCCCCAGTTATTTTATTATTGCTTATTACTATAATAGCATATTTTACAATATTTTTAAAACAATTTAGCATGATAACAGACATAATTTTTATTATATTAATAGTATAGATTTTTAAATTTAAAAATTAAACTTCTTTATTTAATTAAGTCTAAAATGTATTTATTTACGTTTTCCAAATTATAGTATATAATATAATATATTTTTAAAAATGATATAATTTCATTAGAGGAGGAATAAATGAATAAAATAGATAGAAGAAAACTTATAGAAACTGCTCTTGGAAAGAGAGAAGCTACTCTAAAATTAGAGAATGCCAATCTTGTAAATGTATTTTCTGGAGAAGTCTATATGGCTAATGTATATCTATACAATGAATATATTGCAGATGTGGTAGAAATTGAAAATGATAAAAATAAGAAAGCTGAAAAAGTTATAGATTTAAAAGGGCAGTTTCTCGCTCCCGGATTTATTGATTCACATCTTCATATAGAAAGTAGTCATTTAACTCCATACCACTTTGCTGAAGCTGTCATTCCAAAAGGAACTACTACTATAATAGCAGATCCTCATGAAATTGGAAATGCTTTAGGGGAAGAGGGAATTGACTATATGCTTGAAGCTTCTGAAAATCTTCCTATGAATCAATATTTTCTTATTCCTTCATGTGTTCCATCAGTAGTAGGTCTTGAAACTACTGGAGCTGAACTCACAGCTGATATGATAGATAGAATGCTGGACAAAGATAGAATTTTAGGATTAGGAGAAGTAATGGATTATGTTGGTGTTATTAATTCTGACAAAAGAATGGAAGATATAATAGATGCTGCATATCAAAAAAATAAATTTCTTCAAGGACATGCTCCTGAAGTGACTGGTGAAGATCTTTCCGCTTATCTATGTGGTGGTCCTGTATCATGTCATGAAGTAAGAAATGGAATCCATGCAAAAGAAAAAATAAGAAAAGGAATGATTGTAGATGCAAGAGAAAGTTCTATGTCTAAAAATATTACTTCCATTGTTGAAAATATAAAAGATCTTAAATCTCCTAGAAACTTAACTTTATGTACAGATGACAGAGAACCTAAAGACATTCTTGAGAAAGGACATATAAATGATTGTGTAAGAATTGCTGTAAAAGCTGGACTTGATCCAATAGAAGCAATAAGAGCAGTCACTTTAAATACTGCTCAGGCCTATCATTTAGAAAAACTAGGAGCTATAGCACCTGGATATTTTGCTGACATGGTAGTTTTTGATAATCTTAAAGATATCAATGTAAAGTCTGTATATTACAAAGGTAAATTAGTTGCTGAAAATAACCAGATGACTGTTGAAATTAAAAAACCTGTTATTGAAATAGAACACAGAAATACTGTGACTATAAAAGACTTTTCAGTGGAGGATTTTAAAATAAAAGTTCCAACAGAAAATGGAAAAATAAAAATTATTGGTATGGAATATACTGACAGAGTAAGAAGTATTACTAGAAAAAAAGTATTTGAAGTTCCTGTAAAAGATGGATATATTGATCTTAGTGAAACTGAACTAAATTTTGTTGCTATTGCTAATAGATATCACAATGATAATATTGCTTTAGCTGTAGTTGAAAATTTCTACATGGCAAAAGGAGCTGTAGGAACTACTTACTCTCATGACTCTCATAATATTACTATTATATACAATGATCCTCAGGATGCTGTTATCATCTCTAAAAGAATAGCTGAAATAGGTGGAGGAGTTGTTGTAGCCGAAAATGGAAAAATAGTGGATGAGCTTCCATTTCCAATAGCTGGTATGCTTTCTCAAAAACCTGCTAAAGATGTCAGTTTAGATATTCAAAGAATGAATACTCTCCTTAGAACTTATGGTATAGAAACTGACAGTCCAATAACTAGACCTAGTACTTTGGCTCTTATTGTTATTCCAGAAGTAAAAATGAGTGATCTTGGACTTATAGATGTAGTCAATCAAAAGGTTATTAAACAATTTTAAATAATATTTTTTAACGAGGGGGAAAAACAAAAAAATGAACAACAAAAATCAAGGTTTCTTGGATAGTTTCTTCAAGATAACAGAAAGAGGAAGCAACATCAAAGTTGAAATGGGAGCTGGACTGGCTACTTTTATGACTATGTCATATATCTTAATAGTTCATCCTTTGATTATGAAAGGGGCAGGAATGCCTGCTAATCAAGTCTTTACAGTAACTGCTATTACATCTTGTATATTCACACTTCTTATGGGGGTTTATGCTAAACTTCCTTTTGCTCTTGCACCAGCTATGGGAAGTAATGCTTTTCTTGCTATGACATTAGTTGGAAGTGGAGCTGTAACATGGCAGCAGGGTCTTGCTATGAACTTTGTATCTGGTATAATATTTCTTCTTATGTCTATATTTGGTTTTAGAGAAGTTATTGTAAAATTTCTTCCTAAAAGTCTAAAACTTGGTATAGGGGCAGCAGTTGGAATTTTCCTTATTGAACTAGGATTTAAAAACGGCGGACTTATGAAAGCTGTAAATGGTTCTGTATCAATAGGTGACTTAAACAGCCCAGCAGCTATGACTGCACTTTTTGGTATTTTTATTACTGCTATACTGGCTGCCAGAAAAATAAAATGTGATATGCTTCTAGGAATAGTATCTGCAACTCTTATAGGAATCCCTTTAGGAGTTACAAAAATACCTGCCACTTTCATAGCTATGCCCAGTAATATAAGTGACATTGCTTTCAAATTAGATTTTTCAAATATACTAAGTATAAAAGTACTTCCTATACTGTTTGTATTCTTTGTTGGAGATTTTTTCTCAACATTGGGAACATTACTGGGAGTATCTGAAAAAGCTGGACTTCTAGATGAAAATGGCGATCTTCCTGATATTCAGAAACCTTTTCTCGTAGATGCACTTGGTACAGTAGTTGGAGCTGCTATGGGAACTACAACTATCACTACATTTGTTGAGTCTGCTGCTGGTGTTGGTGCTGGTGGAAGAACAGGACTTACTGCTGTTTCTACTGGAGTTTTATTCTTCTTCAGTTTATTCTTAAGTCCATTAGCTCTTATGGTACCTGCTGCTGCAACTGCTCCAGCTCTTATTATAATGGGAATTCTTATGCTTGGTGGAATGAGAAATATTGAATATGACAACTTCACTGAATCATTTCCTGTATTTTTTATGGTTATCTGTACAGCATTCACTAACAGTATTTCTAATGGTGTTGGTGCTGGAATAATCTCTTATGCTATAGTTAAAATTGGTGCTGGAAAAGCAAAAGAAGTAAGTATAGGACTATATGTTCTTGCTGCTATCATGGTATTTTATTTTATAAAATAAATTATCTTGCTTTACATTATAAAATAAGTAAAAGTTTTAGAAATCAATAGATTTTTCTATTAAAAATTTCTAAAACTTTTTTTATTATATTCTAATTTCATATACAAAAAAGCTGGCTTTAATTAGCCAGCTTTTATAAATTTTAATATTCTTCTTCTAACCTTCTATGATGAGATATTTTTTCTCTTCCTGTCATATCTGAATAGTCCATTCCACTATTTTCTATAACTTTTAGAACACTCTTTGCCTTTGAAGCAGTAGCAAGATTTAAAGCAGTTCTTTGGTGATTATTCTTGATATTAACTTCTCCTCCAAATTCTAAAAGAAGTTCCATTATCTTTCCTAAATCTTTTATTGCTGCTATATGCACTGGTGTATCTCCATCTTTGTTTTTAGCATTAGGATCAGCTCCACAATATACTAAAGCATCTATAAAATCATATGCTCCATCTTCAACACAATAATGCAGAATAGTATTTCCATTTTCATCAGTTTCTTCAACGCTGTCCATATCTAAATTTTCTTTAAATGCTCTTAAATCATTTTCTTCTAAAAATTTCAAAAGTTCCATTTGCCACCTCTAAAAATATTCTCCTTCTAATTTTTTTAATTACATATTTTTAAAAATCCTCAAAACTCTATCTTATAGCTTCCTGTCTTCAGTAACCACTCTCCTCTAAGCAAAGCGGCGGTTCAATCTCTAATTTGCACTTCTTTCCTTTCCATGCTTCAACCAGAACAAGATTAGAATTTTTCTCTTTAGAAAAATAAACAAATCTCACTCTTTTAAGAGAGAACCCACTATCTTCAAGAATTCTTGATATATCTGTGAATCTATAACTTCTATGAATTAAAGAAAAACTTCCAATTGGTTTTAAAAGTCTTTTTGCATTTTGAACCAATTGAAGAAGGTCTAATTTTACTTCATGTCTTGCAATAGATTTGCAGCTAAGGATATTTTGTTTCTTTCCATCCACTTTCATATATGGAGGATTTGAAACTATATAATCAAAAGAATTTCCCATAGAATATTCTTTGACATCACCATGTACTATTTTTATATTTTCATCAAGTCTATTAAGTTTTACATTCTTTTCAGCCAACTCAACATTCTCTTTTTGTATATCTATACCAGTTATATTTTCTCCTTTTTCTTTTGAAAAAAGAAGTATAGGAATAATTCCATTTCCAGTTCCTATATCCAGTATTTTTCCTTTTTTAGGATAAGCAAAAAAATCTGATAAGATTACTGCATCTACAGAAAATCTAAAGCCATCTTTCTTTTGAATGAGCTTATATTCTCCAGTCAGCAATGTAATATCTTCATTTGCTAACATTTCTACTCCTTTTCGAGTTCTTTATGTTCAAGTTCTTCTCGAGTTTTTTCACTTTTCAGTTTACTTGCCTCTTTTTTATTGAACTTTACTTCATCAATCTCAAATTTCATAATACCTATATTTTCCACATCAACAAAAAGAAAACCATTTAATGGACTTATACTTATTACCTTTCCATCTCCTTTTATTGTTCTTACTTGTTGATTTACAGCTGGGTAACTTTTCAATACTTGTTCATACTGGCTGTATTCATAGTTTATACAGCAAAGAAGTCTTCCGCATACTCCTGATATCTTGGCTGGGTTTATTACAAGTCCCTGATCTCTTGCCATTTTGATAGATACTGAATCAAATTTATTTATAAAAGTTCTGCAGCATAATTCTTTTCCACAAATACCAATAGTTCCTAATATTCTTGCTTCATCTCTTACACCAATCTGTCTAAGTTCTATTCTCAATTTAAAAATATTAGCCAGATCTTTTACTAATTCTCTAAAATCTATTCTCCCTTCAGCAGTAAAATAGAAGATAAGTTTAGTTTTATCAAAAGTATATTCAGTTCCTACAAGTTTCATAGGAAGTTTATGATGTATTATTCTTTCTTTACATTGGGCATTGGCTTTAGCTGATTCTTCTTTTAATTCATTATACCTTTCTATTTCCTGCTCATCAGCTTTCTTAATAACAGGTTTCAGAGGAAGTACAAGCTGTTCTTCTTTCATCATCATAGGTTCTCCATAAACAACACCTATCTCTTTTCCTCTAACTGTATCAACAATTACTTTGTCACCTTTTTTATACTCAATATCATCTACAACTTCAAAGTAATATCTTTTCTTAGTTATCTCAAACATTACTCCCAGTACTTTATATAGCTTTTTTTCTGCTGGAGCAGCTACAGTTTCATTTGAAACAATTTCCTGCTCTACTCTGTTTTCTTCCATTAATTCCTCCTAATATTCTATCAATCCTTCTTCTAAAAAACTAAAGTAGGAATTTTTTGTAATTATTATATGGTCAATCAATCTTATATCCAAATTTTTAAGACTGTCATACATATGTTGTGTCAGTTCTATATCCTGCTTGGATGGACTTATATTTCCAGAGGGATGATTATGGGCAAAAACTACTGATTTAGCTCCATTTTTTATTATTCTCTCAACTATCTCTCTCGGATAAACTGCACTTTTATCTATTGTACCATAAAAAAGTGTTTCACTTGCTATTAAATTATTTGCAGAATTTAAAAATAACACTTTAAATTCTTCTCTTTTAGAAAAACCAATATCTCCTCTCAAATAAGATATTAAGTCATTTTTGCTCTTTATATTTAAAATATCATTATCTTTCAATTTTTCTTTGTAACTATTCTTAGCTATATCTCCTATTAATTTAAGAAAAACAGCACTACCTTCTCCTATTCCATCTATTTTTATTAATTCCTTTATATCTGTACCAAATATTTTTCCTGTTGAACCAAATACTTCTAAAAGTTTTTTTGCTATAGGTTTAACATCTTTTCTAGGAATAGAATATGTGAGAAGTATTTCTAATATCTCATACTCATGAAAAGCATCATAGCCACTTTTTATATATTTTTCTTTAAGTCTTTTTCTATGTCCTTCTGAAGAATACTTTTCCATGCCTCCACCTATAGAAAAAGTTCATATACTGCTGTTGGGGTTTTCATTCCATTTATTACTTCTATTGCACAATCAATTATCGGATAAGCAAGAACTGCTCCTGTTCCTTCTCCCAGTCTCATTTTCATATTAAAAAATGCCTCTTCTCCCAGCTCTTTTAATACTAATTCCATTCCTGGTTCTTCACTCATGTGAGTTGCAATTATATAATCTTTTATCTTTGGTTCTATTTTACAAGCTGCCAAAGCTGCTACACTAGATATAAAACCATCTACAAGCATAGGTTTTTTGTATCTGGCTGCTCCAATATACATTCCTACCATACAAGCTATATCTAATCCACCTACATGAGCCAGTATATCTATTGGTTCCATATTAAATGTATCATATTTTTCGCAAGATTCAACTATTATTTTTTTCTTTTTTATAAGACCGCTGTCAGAAAGTCCTCCTCCTCTGCCAACTATCTTATCTATATCTCCTTTTGTAAAAGAATATAGAACTGCTGAACTTGTAGAAGTATTTCCTATTCCCATTTCTCCATTTGAAAAAATATCATAACCTGCTTCTGCTTTTTCCTTTATCAATTCTACTCCAACCATTATTGCTTTTACACATTCTTCCTGTGTCATTGCTGGTTCTTTACAAAAATTATTAGTTCCTTTTTTTATATTTTTTCTATATAAATTAGGATAATCTCTAGGAATTGAATCTTTTATTCCTATGTCTACAAGATTAAAATCTACTCCTATTGTTTTTGTCAAAAGACCTATTGCTGCTATTCTATTAAGCATAGCTTCAGATACTATACGTGTATATTCCAAAGGACATGAAGAAACTCCCTCTTCTATCACTCCATTATCTGCTGATGCTACTATATGACATCTTTTATTTATTTTTTTCACAGGAAACCCACTTATTCCTGCAAGTTTAACAGCTATATCTTCAAGAGTTCCAAGACTTCCATTAGGCTTCATTTTTCTGTCAAGTTCTTCCTGTGCTTCTCTTACAGCTTCTTTATCTGCCCCTTCTATTTCTCCAATAATTTTTTTCAACTCTTTCATCTCATCACCCTATGTTTAGTCCTTTCAGTATTGGAAAATCATCTGCAAATTCTATTATACAGATACCTCCATTTTCTACACTATATTTCCAGTAACTTTCCAGTTTATCTGAAAAATACCAACTCAATATACAGTTGATCACACCCCAGTGAGTCACCACCAGATTATTTTTTGTTTTATCAAGACTTTCTACAAACTCTATAGCCCTACTTTGAAGTCTTTCCAAACTTTCTCCAGTAACAAAATCAAATGTTTTCCATTCATTTTTGCTTTTCTCACATTCTTCTGGATATTTTTCTTTTATCTCTTTATAGCTCAGACCTTCAAATATTCCAAAATCTATTTCCTGAAGTCTTTTATCTAATTTAACAGGAAGCTTCAGATAATTTACCAGCTCTGCTGTTTCTGCTGCTCTCAAGAGATCACTTGAATAAACTGCATCATAACCATGTTTTTTCAATATATCTCCAGCTTTTTTACACTGTACTTTTCCTATTTCATTCAGCCCTGGATTAAGTTTTCCAAAGAATATTCCTTCAACATTCATTTGAGTCTGCCCATGTCTGACAATTATCAATTTCCCCACTTATACCACCTATACAGCTGCTAATATATATATAACAAACATAGCTATTATCTCTGAAAGTTCTACTACTGCACCTAAAGTATCTCCTGTAATACCACCAATTTTTCTAGTCATAAGTTTAGCATAAAAAAATCCTAACAGCATTATTATTGGTATAACAATCAAAATTGTATAAGGAAGTCCAAATAAATAAGCTGCTCCTCCAACAAATGCTGCTGTCAATATTGCAGCAACTGCTACTCCTCCAGCATCAGTATGGTCTACAAAAGTTTTTCCCATTCCAGTGGATCTTGCATATGGAGCCGAAGCACAGTTCACTACACTATTTAATCTTGCTATAACTGGAACTATAAGAAGAAGTATTCCCATATTAAGTCCAGCAAATTCTGATATCTCTACTAAAAGAACTACTTTCAGCATAAAATATAGTATAAGGACAAGTCCTCCATTAGTACCTAATCTTGAATCTTTCATTATATCAAGCATCTTCTGCTTACTTCTGTAACTGAATATTCCATCAAATGTATCTGCCAGACCATCTAGATGAAGTCCACCTGTCAGTACTACTTCTATAGTTACCAACAGTACTGCCATGACCATTGGTGAATATACAACAGTATACAGCAGCCAGAATGCTCCAAAAAGTATAAGCCCTATTATCATTCCAATTACTGGAAAAAATTTCATGCTTTTCCCTAATTCATCAGAATCAAATTTTGGATCAAATCCAATAGGAAGTCTAGTCATAAATCTAAAAAGTAACAATATTCCTTTCATTAAATATCCTCCTAAAACTATTTTAATTTCATCTTTATTCCAGAAACTACAAAATATGCCTCATCAGCCTTAGCTGCTGCTATCTGATTCATTCTTCCGCATACATCTCTAAAGTGCCTTCCCAGTGCATAAGCAGGAACTATTCCCATACCTATTTCATTGGAAACTATAACAATATCCTGATCTGATGATTTTATATATTCCAGAAGTTCTTCCACTTCTTTTTTTATATTATTTTCTATTGATGTAAGTTCTTCATCAGGCATATGATCCCAGTCATATTCCTTCTCCATTATCATAAGATTGGTTACCATATTTGTCAGACAATCCAGCAGGATAACTCCTCCCTTTTTAATGTGAGGTTTTATAAGCTCCACTGTATTTTTGTATCCCTCTACAGTAGTCCAGTTCTCTCCTCGTTGCTCTCTATGCTTAGCTACACGAGCTCTCATTTCATCATCAAATATGATTGCAGTTGCCAGATATATTCTGTCTTTATAATTTTTATCAATTATATACTGCTCTGCATGTCTGCTTTTTCCACTCCGAGAGCCTCCAGTGAAGTAAATGATTCTTCCCAATTTGCCATCTCCTCTACTTTATTTCAATGAATTAATTATATCATATTTTTCTATATTTTACACTTGATTTTCTGCTTATACACTATGTTAAAGAAAAAAGCCTCTCAATTATTTTTAATTGAAAGACTTTGGGTTTAGTTATTTTATTTTTAGTATCTAAATAGGTTATCTATAATTTTTTCTCTATTATTTTCTAAAAATTTCTTAGAAAAATGTACTCCATCACTAAAATTATTCTCTGAATAATATTGAATGCTATCAAAATAATACACAAAAATATCTTCAAAATAATTCTCTTTAATATTTCTTTTCAATAAAATATATTCATTCTTTTCTTTAATTGATAATGGCGAAGCTAAAATATAAAATTCTATATTTTTTTCTTGGAGTAATTTTTTAATTTTTTTTAAATATTCAATTGAAACATCTGATAAATAAGCTTCTTTTATATCTGTCATTTCATCTGAATAATCTATTTTTAATAATAATGAAAGTTTTGGATTTGGTTCAAATATATTTAATAAATACTTATTTAAAAATTTTCTTTTTATATTTATTTTTTTTAATGATGTTTCTGAAAAATATTTCTTATTTTCTTTTTTTAAAAAAGGAAGTATAAAATAAGTATAGGTCCATTTTTGGTTAAGATTATTATTAAAACTAGTTGGTCTCATAATCAAATATACTTTTTTAGTTTGAGGATTATTCGCTAAATAATTATTTAATAATATATAATTACCTATCACTCCTATTGCTTGATTTGAATTCAAATGATAATATTGACTATTTTCCTGATTTCCAATATTAAATAATTGCCTACTAACACTATCTCCCAATAATACTGAAGAGTATGTAGTTTGTTTTTGAGATGCTGTAATTGCTTCATAAACATCTCCATTTGGTTTTAATATTCCTGTTATTATATATATTACAGGAATAATAACAATAAAATATAGCAATATACATTTTATTGTTTTATAAAAATAAACTTTATAACTATTATTCAATTTCTCCTCCACTAAAAATTAAAATATAAAAATGTTGGATCTATGTTAGATAACTTTTGTATAAACATATATGCTAGAACAAAATCAAAATAATTAACTATTCTAAATATATTAAAATTTTTAAATTTTAAATTTTTATTTAAATCAATAGTATTTTTTAACAAAAATACTATTATTAAAGATAATACTAATAGTATCAAATTAAATTTATTTCCTAATATCCCCTGACTTAAGTTTCTATATAATTCTGTTATTTCTCCTATCTGTCCTAGATGAGTTCCCATATATATTAGTCCTTTTATATCAAACATTCCTTTTAATACTTTTACTGCTCCATTTAATGTTTCTGCTCTAAAAAATACCCAGAATATATTTACTAGATTTATTGTTATAAACCAACCTAATAGTTTATTCATTTTTTTGCCACTATTTTTCCATACTCTATGTACTAGAATACATATTCCGTGTAAAGTTCCCCATATAATAAAATTCCATCCTGCTCCATGCCATATTCCACTTGCCATGAATACTATAAATAGATTTCTTAATGTTTTTCTTTCTCCTAGTCTATTTCCTCCAAGTGGGATGTATAAGTAATTTGTCATAAATCTTCCTAGTGTCATATGCCATCTTTTCCAGAATTCCTGTATATTCGTTGATTTATATGGTGAATTGAAATTTAATGGTAATACTATATTAAACATAAGCGCTATTCCCATTGCCATATCACAATATCCACTAAAATCAAAATATAATTGTAATGTATAAGATATTGAAGTTATCCATGCTTCTATAATATTTAATGTTTCCATTTGGTCAAATCCTACATTTGCAAAATTTGCTATTGTATCTGCTATTATTACTTTCTTAGCCAAACCAATAGAAAACATATAAAGTCCTCTATTCATATTTTCATAGTTTATTAGCTTATTTTTTTTATCTTCAAATTGTGGAAGCATTTCATTTGGCAGTACTATTGGTCCTGCTATTAACTGTGGAAAAAATGTTACAAATAAACAATAACTTAAAAAATCATATTTCATACTTTTTTCATTATAACTGTCTATTATAAATGAAAGCTGTTGAAACGTAAAAAATGATATTCCTAATGGCAACAGTATATGTAGTAAGGTAAAGTTTGTTTTAAATACTGTATTTATATTTTCTACAAAAAAATCATAATATTTAAAATAACCTAATAACCCTAAATTAAATATTGCTCCTATTATCATCCATATTTTTCTTTCTTTTACATTTAAACTCTTATGATTTAATTTATTTCCAATAAAATAATTTATTATTATTGAAGTTGAAATTAAATATAAATATGAAAGGTGAAAGTATGAATAAAAATATAGGGAAGCTATTACCAGCCACCCTTTAGCTATATTATTTTTACCATATCTATTTAATGTAAAATATATTATTATTGTAATTGGTAAAAATAGAAAAATAAACTCATATGAATTAAATAACATTACTCCTCCAAGACTTAACAGTTCGCCTTTATGTATAAAGATGAACTCTTTATTTTTTATAAATAATCTTTATTTCAATATTTAAATCAGATATAACTGTTTTGTATTTTTATAACTTTATTTTTTCAAGTTTTTATTTATTTGGATTAAGCAACTCTAAAACTACTTCTTTATACATAAAAGCGAACTCTTTTTTCTCAGTTTATTTCCAAAACTTTTGACTGTACAAACTTTATTGTCTTTTTAGGAACTATTTCTCTTACTTCTTTTGAGGTTGGACTGCCTATTCTTCTTTTTTTTCTTTTTAAAAGTGAAAATGTTCCCTTATTTTTAAATTTTACTTCCTCATCCATAGCTATTACTTCTGCTATAAGATTAAATATCTCTTCTATTTCCTCTCTTGCTTCTTCATATCCTACCATTTCATCTTGTTCTTTTCTCAATTCTCTGTAATATGATATAAATTCTCTAGTGTTCATATTCCTCCTCTATGAGAGTATTGAGTTCATTTACTTTATCTATCATTTTCATTCTAGGTTTAAATTTAATAACTTTCTTTTCTTCTGTTATCATCATTTCTCTAGTAGCTAAATTTAGTATCTTTCTTGGTTTTACTTCTTTTTTTTCAAATATTCCCCAATCTTTTATTATTACTTTTTCATCTTCTTCTAAAACATCAAAAAGAGCTTTCCAGAAAGAATCTAATCTTTCTTTTGCTTCTCTTATGCTTTTTAGATTCCTTCTTTCTTTGTATAAGGTTAAAAACTCTTTTTCTGTCATTTTCTCTCCTTTTTATATATTCTATTTTTTATAATTACTAACCCATTAATTGTAATTTCTTCTTTTAATATAATTAATATTATAAAATATATAATACTTCCAATAGAAACAGAAAGTAATAAAGTTATTAAATTATCCAATTTTAATGTTTTTATAATATAAACTACTATTCCCATTATAATTCCTGAAAATAAATATTTAAAATTTTTTAAACTATAAAACTCTATTTCTTTTAAATATTTTTTAGAAAAATATAACATTATAATAACTCCAGTTAATTCTGCAATGATAGTCCCAATTGCTGCTCCATTTTGGTAATATTTGGGAATCATTAAATAATTAAAAACAAAATTTATAGCTGCTGCTATTGTTACTGAATAAGTATAATATTTTTCTAATCCATGAGGATAAAGAATTTGAAATCCTAAAAAATAAGCAATTCCTACAATAAATATAATTACTGATAATATTTTCATTGTCATTATTGATTCTATAAATTCATTACCTGCCATCACTAGTATTATATTATTACTTAAAATAACTATTCCTATAACTGACGGAATTGATATCAATAAAATATATTTTAATGAATAATCAATATATTTTTTATAATTTTCAATATCATTATTTCTTAAACAATTGGTTATTCTAGGAAGTAATACACTTCCCAATGCTGTTACAACAATCAAAATTAATCCTATCAATTTATTCGGTATAGAATAATAAGCAACAAATTTATCATCTATATTTCCTAACATTATTATATCTAATTGTAAATAAATACTAACAGATAAAGTTGCTGCAAAAATTGTAAATATTGGTTTTAAATGCTTTTTAATTTCTAAATTTTTTAATTTCATAGTTTTTAAGCTTATATAATTCTTTATATTAAATAAATTTAGAATATTAGCTCCACTTGTCATTAAAACTAAAATAGCTCCGTATTTAAGATAATCATTAGGATTTTTAATTAATAAAAATAATAAAATCAATGTTAGTATTTTTACTATAATAAATCTAATAGTTATATAAACTTGATTTTCTATGCCTTGATAAAACCATTCAAAACCTATATTATTAAATATTATTCTTGTACTCATTATCAATATTAATATTCTTAGGTTTTGAATATTTTTAAAATAAATTATAAAAAAATATAAAATAATATATCCTACTACTGTAGTTATTATGAGAATGGTTCCTAATTCTACAACAAGTTTAGTTCTTTCTTTTTCATCAGCTCTAATTCTTGCTGTTTCTCTTATTCCATAACTTGGTATTCCCAAAGCAGTAAATAAAGTAAAATAAGTAATAATTGAATTTATATATTCAACTTTTCCTAAAGCTTCACTTCCTAAGGTTCTAGTGGTATATGGAATCGTTATCAGTAAAAAAAAAGCTCCTAAAAATAATCTTAAAACATTTAAAATAAAATTTACTTTTATACTTTTAACTTTCATTTATTTTCCTTTAATTCATTCATAAATCTATCTATCTTACTTTTTCAATGTGATATTTTTTTATTAATCACTTTTTCCAATTTACCGTCATCTAGTTTGGACTATTTTGTTTTCTTTATTGATATCTATATATTCTTTAAAAGATTGATGTTTCTTATCTTTTTCAGATAGAACTATATTCTCTTCTTTTAAACCATATTTTTCAAAATTCCAATTGATATTTATATCTTTATCATTCCACATTATTCCTGAATCATATTGAGGTGCATAAAAATCTGTACACTTATATTGAAATTCCGTATCATCTTCTAAAGTCAAGAATCCATGAGCAAATCCTTTTGGTATGAAAAATATTTTCTTATTCTCTGCGCTTAATTCTATTCCATACCATTTTCCATATGTACTGCTGCCTTTTCTAATATCTACAGCTACATCATATACAGAACCTTTTATCACTCTTACAAGTTTTCCCTGAGAATGTTTAGTTTGAAAATGAAGCCCTCTTAGTACACCTTTTTTAGATTTAGAATGATTATCTTGCACAAACTCTTCAAATATCCCTATTTCTTCAAATTCTTTTTTGTTGTATGTTTCCAGAAAAAATCCTCTTTCATCACCAAATACAGTTGGCTCTAATATGTATAAACCTTCTATTTCTGTTTCTATCTTTTTAAATTTACTCATATCTTCCCCTTTATTTATCTGATAAGATCCATCAAGTATTCTCCATATTTAGATTTAAGCAATGGTTTTGCTAATTCACATACTTTTTCTTTTGTTATCCACCCATTTCTATATGCAATTTCTTCAAGACAGGCTACCATTACTCCCTGTCTGCTTTGAATTGTTTTTACATAGTTTGCTGCTTCTAAAAGTGCTTCATGTGTTCCTGTATCAAGCCATGCCATTCCTCTTCCTAGACTTGTTACATTTAGAGTTCCTTCATTAAGATACATTTCATTTAGTGTTGTTATTTCAAGTTCCCCTCTTTTTGAAGGTTTTACTTTCTTAGCTTTTTCTACTACTGTATTATCATAAAAATATAATCCAGGTACTGCATAATTAGATTTTGGATTCTCTGGCTTTTCCTCTAATGATATCGCTCTATTATTTTCATCAAATTCTACTACTCCAAAATCTCTAGGATTTTGTACATAATATCCAAATATTGTTGCTCCTTTTTTCCTTGCTTCAGCTTCTTTTAACATCCCTGTAAATCCATGCCCATAGAATATATTGTCTCCAAGGACTAAAGCACATGAATCATTTCCAATAAAATTTTCTCCTATCAAGAATGCTTCTGCTAAGCCATTAGGCTGTTCCTGTACTGCATAACTTAGAGATATACCAAAATCTGAACCACTTTTCAATAATTCTTCAAACATTGGAAGATCCCTTGGTGTAGAAATAACCAAGATATCCTTTATTCCTGCCAACATTAAAACTGATAAAGGATAATATATCATTGGTTTATCATATATTGGTGTTATTTGTTTAGATATTGATTTTGTTATTGGATAAAGTCTTGTTCCACTTCCACCTGCTAATATTATCCCCTTCATAAAAACCTCCAATTATTTAAAAATATCTTCTCCCCATCTTTCTATTGAATAGTAATCTATTATTTTTTTATCTATTTCTATGTATTCTTTTCTTTTGAAATCTTCTATTTCTTTGCTTGTAGTATTTTCATTTATAACTAATATATTATTGGAATTATAAAAATCATAATTCTTTACAGAAGTACTTGTTGTTATTATTTTTTTTTGTAAATATAAAGCATCAAATATTCTTTGGGTTAATCCTGTTTGATTAAATCTAACTAAGTCTAAAATAATTTTAGATTTATATAATATTTTATTGTATTTTTCTTTTTTTACTATAAAAGGAAATATCATTTTTAAATCATATTTACAATTAAATAACATTTTTGAATATTCTTTAATGGAAGGAACAAAAATATAAATATATTTTTTTGAAAAAATGCTTATATATTTTTTTATTAATGTGTATCTTTCTTCTGTAAAACCACCTATAAAAGAAATTTCATAAATTTCTTCTACTTTTATTTTTTTTAATTTTCTTAGTCGTTTTGAATAAAAAGTTGGTCTAAAAACTAAATTATATTTTTCACTTTCTTCTTTATCAAAGGAAAATACTTCATCAAAGTTTTTTCTATAATTATTAAAATCTCTTATTCCTCTTACAGTATCCCAAATATATAAAATTTTCTTTTCTATTTTCAAATTTTTATCAATATAAGAAAAAAATGTAGGAGATGGATTATACCAACATCCTAATACAAATAATATATATATTTTTTCTTCTTTATTTATATTTTTTAATAATTTTGTCTTTTTTTCTATCAGTTTTTTTTCTACATCAAAAAAATATTTTTTTAAGAATAAATTGACTACACGCAAAAGCCCCTTTTCTATAAAATTCATACTTATATCTATAAACTCTACTTCATAATTTTTTTTTAATTCTTCTATAATTTCTAATTCATAACCAAAAAAATTATAACCTATCATTAATATTTTTCTTTTTTCCATATTATATATTGTTATCTCCTTAATTAATTTTTTTTAATTTTCAAATGTCCTCAATATATAAACATTTTTTTATTTATCACAATATAAATAAAACATCTTATTTTTACTACATGCTTGCCAGAAAAATAATTATCAAAATACCAAAAATCTAGCTAATCATTATTTTTTATAGTTAAATACAGACCCTCTAAATTTCCCATGTTTTTTATAAATTTTTAAGAAATAACTTAACATCTATAAGTTTCTTATTCAAAATAATATTAATTTTCATATCTTGACTATAATTCAAAATTAACTATTTTAGTATTTAGGACTATTAAAATTAATATAATTTCATTTTAAATACTTTCTTTTCTATTTTATTCAATTCTTTAAAATCTAAATTTTCAAAATCAGTATAAATATTTAACCAATCTAAAAAATCTATTTTTTCTTCTAAAATTCTATATTTTTCATAATCTAAAATATGATATTTAAACCAATAAAGATCTATTGTATTTTTATCTATTATAATTGTTCTTTCTTTTAAACTTTTATAATATGATTTCAAATTATATTCAAATTTAAAACCTATTTTTTTTAAAAAATTCATATAAATATACATTTCACTATTAGGAAATTTTTCCATTTCCTCTACAGAACAATTTAATTTTTTTCTATCATTAAAAGTAAATAATTCTGTAGTTAAAGGAATATCCCACATTTTTTCCATATCTTCTATATTTCCAAATTGAAATAAATCAGAAAAAGAAAATGGTTTATATTTTATTGTGTTCATATTTATTCCAATAATTCTTTCTTTTTGTATATTTTCACTATCTATTACTGTAAAAGTTTTTATTAAATTAAATAAAAATATATCTACATTTTTTTTACAAATTTTTTGATCTGTTCTAAGTTTCATTACATAATTTACTTTTAATTTTTTTAAATATCTTATACCAGATAAAGTTGAATAAATTTGATAATTTATATTTTCCATTCCACTTTTAGGATAATTATTTTCTATTACATATATTCCTAATTCTTTAATTTTATTTATTTTTTCTTTATTTTGATCATTCCATGTTGATAATACTATTTCATTATTTGGATAACTGTCTTGTAAATCTTTTAATGCTTCATAAGTAAAATCATCTTTTTCTATCACAGGTCCTTGAACAACAATTCCAAATTTTATTTTTGATTTAAATTTTATTTTCTCTTCATAACTATTTTTTTTTAAATAAAAAGTAAAATTCCAAAAAAAATTTTTAAAACATAAGTTTTGAGGGTCTAATTTAGATATTAATACTATTAATAATTCTGGAATAAAAAATGCTATTATTCTCTTTATTCTTTGCATAATTTCTCCTATATTACTTCATTCAAATTTTTATATAAAAATTAATTATTTTTTCATAGTTATAATTATAAAATAAATAAAATTTTATTTATCCTATTTTTATTTTAAGTAATAACTTCTGTACTATATTTTTTAATATTCTTTTTATTTGAATAAAAATAAATTTAATTTTTAAAATATTTTTTGAAATAGTTACTTCATTTATTTTTTTCAAATAATTATAATTTTTATCTAAAAAGATATTATTATTTTTTATAGCCCAATAATTCCAAATTATTTTTCCAACAATTCCTTTTTTATGTGCCCCACCTGTAGCTATATTTCTTGGATAATTTATTCCAATAGCTCTACAATCATACATAATTTTTTTCACTTTTTTCTTTATACTTAGAGTAAAATCAGTTTCTTCTCTATAAGCATTGCCTTTATATCTTACATCAAATCTTGTTTCTCCTATTATTTCTTTTTTTATCATAAAAAATGCATTTGTTACAGGTACTTCTAAAGGTTTTTCATATTCACAATCAAAATCAAAAATATCTTTATCAAAATTAACAATTTTTTTATTTTTAGATTTTTTACTTTTTTTTATAAATTCTGAATAATTTTTAATATCATCTAAGCTTCTAGCATAAAGGGCTCTGGCCCCTACCATAGCTACATCACTCTTACTTAAAGTATCTATAAGATAAGTTAATGAATTAGGAAGTAATATAGAATCATCATCCCCAAAATATACATAATCACACTCTTTGTTTAATAATTCTATTCCTTTATTTTTAGCAGTTTGTTGCCTATTATTTGTTTCTAATCTATAATATCTAATTATAGAGTATTTTTTTTGTAATTTTTCTATAACCTCTTTAGTATTATCTTTTGAACAATCATCTACAATGATTATTTCTATAATATTTACATTTCTTTGAATATAAGTTGGAATAGTTTCCATTAGTAAATGTGCCCTATTATATGTTGGTATTATTATACTTATTTTTTTTTCTCTATTCTCTTCCATATCTTTCTCCATTTTCCAAAAAATTTAATTTTAAAAAAATTTTTTACATAGATCCAAGTCCATAAATTTTTCTAAATCTTCTGGCACTCCTATTCCATACATATTATCTCCAATATTATAAAATCCTATTTTTTTCCTATTTTCAATCATTTCATTATAAACAGGCGCTACATAAAACTCATTATTTACCCTTATATTTTTCTCTATCATTTTATATGCATATTTTACAAAATCTGACCCATGTTTATAATTATATATTCCAACTGTTGCCTCATTAGAAATAACTTCTTTTTCTCTTACAAGACTTACATATTTTTCTTTATTATATTTAATATAACTCCATTTAGGATGATTAGCTGGCATTGTCATAATTAATCCATCCAAATCTTTTTGAGCTTCTAAATAATCATTTATATTTATATTTACAAACTGATCACTATTAGCTATCATTAAAGGATTTTCATTATCTATATATTTTTGAGCTAAAAGCACAGTACATGCAGCTCCTTCTGTAATATAATCCACTGTTACAATTTCACAATTAGAAGATATTTTTTTTAATATTGTTTTTAAATTAAATTTTTCTGCATGTTCTTTTTGACAAATATAAATAAATCTATGTTCACAATTTGGTTTAAGATTTTTAATAACATACTCTATCATAAAATGACCATATATATCTATTAGAGGCTTAGGGTTTACATATCCAGCTTGTATAAAACGATTTCCCCTTCCTGCCATAGGGATTACTATATTTAACATAATTTTCCTTTCTCCTTTATTCTTTTACTAAATATTTATCATTATTTATTCCAGGTATTTTAATTACCACAGTTTCTGCATCTTCTATAGCCATAAAATCTGTTATATCTCCAGGTTCTACTTCTATAATTGTTCCTTCATTAAAAATTTCTCCAAACATTTTTACTTTTCCTTTTGTAATAACAGTTATTTCAGTTGCCACTTTATGAAAATGTTCTTCTTCATAACTTCCATTTTTATATTTTTTTATAGCTACTTCACAATTAGTTGTTTTAAATACAGTTGGTTCAAAATTTCCAATAAACCATCCCCTAGTCATATTTTCTAATCTATTTATTTTCATACATTTCTCCATATAATATTTGTTTATAGTAAATTTCTCAATCTATTATCTTAATACATTTTTCATATTCTTTAATTTTCTCTGGCGAATAGAAAGAGTGATATTTTTCTCTTAGAATAGAATAATATCCAACTTTTTTTCTTAATAAAATAGCTTGATTTATAGTTGAAGAAATATAGAAGTTTTCATTATATTTCTCATTTTTCAATATTGATTTCTTTGCAGTTTCTACAAAAATACTTCCTTTTTCATAATAATAAAAACCAGCTATTGCATGTTTACTTAAAGGTCTTTTTTCTGCTGCTTCTATTACTTGATTTTCTTCAATCCTTATATAACTCCAACGAGGATGAATGCTATCAAAAGTTATCATTCCTACTTCTATATTCTCTCTTTTAAATTTATTAATAACTTCTTTATAATCAATATCTATTACTTGATCACAATTAGCAATGATCAATGGAGTATCATTATTTATTTTCTCTATTGCCATTAAACAACTACATAATGCTCCTTTAGTAATATTTTTTAAAATTAATATATCTATTTCTGACTGAATTAAATTTTTAACAGAATCATCTAAATGGAATTCATTGCAATTTTTTTCATCAAAAATAAAAATATAATGTTTTTCTTGTATTTCTTTATAATTTTCAATTACTTTTTCTAACATTGTTTTTCCTAAAATTTCTATTACTGGTTTTGGAAAATAACTATCTTTAAAAAATAATGAATTTCCCAAAGAGGGGATTAAAATATTAACCATAATTATCTTTCTTCACTCCTTTTTATTGCTTTCATTATATTTGCATAATTAACATCATACACAGTTCCCACAGGTAATACAAAAGCTCCACTTGCTTTCGCTGCTGCTATTCCATTTGGATTGTCTTCCACTACTAAACATTCAATTGGATTTAAAGCAAATTTTTTTATTGCCATATTATACATTTCAGGATCTGGTTTAGCTTTTTTTACATCTTCATTACTTATAATTAAATCAATATATTCTATTAATTCTGCCTTTTTCATCATCATTTCAATTGTTGCTTTTATAGAATTGGAACAAACTGCTATTTTATATCCTTGTTGTTTTAGCTTTGATAAAGCATACTCATGATGAAACATTGGTTTACATTTTAATTCTATTAATTCTTGAGTGTATTTTTGTTTAATTTGATTTATAAATGGATGAAGCTCCTCTGGCAAATAATATTGTTCTCCTAACATTTTTAATTTTACTTTCGTTGGTATTCCATCAAAAGTGTGCAAATGGTCATATCTACTAATTTCTAAACCAAATAATCCTAAAGCTTTATTTAAAGCTTCATAATGCCAATCTTTTGCATCAATCAAAACTCCATCCATATCAAATAATATTGCTTTAATCATTTTCAAAATACTCCTTTGCTTTTATTGGTAAATCTGTACAAAGATATACTCTATTATTTTTATGAAACTTATACTTTTTTAACATTTCCCAAACAGAAAAATTACTAAAACCATGTATTTCAGGAGATATAATACTAATTTTTTTCCCCTTATTCAAATGATTTTGTATAATTTCTGGAGTTAACCAATTTTCTATATAAAAACTATCTAACCACACTCCTTCTGCATCTTCATATAAAATGCATTGTTCTTCAATGTCACTATTTCTTGTGAAAAAATTAATTCCTATGGCTTTACTTATTACCATTTCTGGAATAGACATATCAAAAACAAAATAATTATTTATTTCATATTTATGCATTATTTCTTGTAGCATTTCTTGTATTCCATCTGCTTTTATATTTAATTCTAAAACTACATTTGAATTTATTTCTTTATATTTTTGAAGAATTTCTTCTAATAATATAGAAGAAGTATTTGAAATATTATGACTTATCACCAATTGTCCATTTCTATCTCTGATATCAGTTTCAATTCCAAATCTTTTTTCAAATGCTCTTATTAAAGCTTCTTTTGTATTTTTTTCTTCCTCTGAATACCAACAACCTCTATGAGCTACTATTTCCATAGTTTTTCCCTCCTTGTTTATCAATCTTTTAAATAATATTTATATAATATTTTCATATTCTAATTTTTTATAAATTAATTTAATAAATTTAAATTTTCTATAGTTAAATTTTGTAATTCTTTTTGATTTTATAAATATAAAGCTTTGACTCTAACTAAATCTGCATCATATTTTTATTAAATACTTTATAGAATTTTCTTTCAATATAAATCATCATTTTAAAAATAAATATATTCATTTTCTTTATTAGTCATTCCTATTCCTATATTTTTAGCCATTGTTTGTTTTGAATTTTTTTCAATTTATAATATTTCAATTTTAAAAATTCTTTCATTAACTTTTCTATTACTTCTTTTACCTCAGCCTGAAAATAGGTAGGTATTATTTCTTTTAAAATGTGCTATCTATGATAATTTGGAATAATTACTGAAACTTTCATTTAATTTTCTCCTTTTTATTTTCTATTTTTTCTTTTGAATATAATCCTAATAATGCAAAAAACATATATGACATAGGTGGAACTAAAAAACCATAATAACTTATTCCTTGAAGAAAAAAAGCACTTAATAATAAATTATGTTTTTGAGCTTTATCTTTACATTTATAAAAAAAGAAATATAAAATAATAATTATTCCAACTATTCCATAAGGTTGTAAAAAATACCATATTACATTCTCTGGAAATGATACTATAATACCATTTGTGCCTAATAAAAAATTCTTTTTTATTACTAAAAGAAATATATTTTCCCATATAATGTATCTCATTTTTAAAGTATATAAACTTTCTTCACTAAATAAAAATTTTATCAAAGAAAAAAATATTATTTTCAATTTCTCTATCCAAGAAAATAAAATTGTCAAAACTATATTTCCTAAAGCACTTAGATATAATGCTAATAAGCTATATTTATAAAATATCATTATAAATATCATTACAGCTATGCTACTATTTTTTTTAGATATAAAAACAAGAATTATAGATAGTATTGAAATTATTTTGTTTTTTTTATTTGAAAATCCAAATAAAATCAAAATCATTACACAAAAGGTTCCAATTGCTTGGGAATGACCTAATGTCCCTGATTGCCAAAATGTATTTAATATAAACTTTTGATATAATATGACAATAAATTGAAAAATAAAATTTAATAGCACTACTTTTTTCAATTGTTCTTCTGTAACACTTACCTTAAATTCAAATATAAAATAAATTAAAAAATTTTCTAAAATATGTACTAATTGGGCAATTGATTCATACTGACCTTTAAAATAGCTAAACCTTCCCCAACTTCCCATTTCAAACCAAATATCTGGAATATTATCATTTAAAAAATTAACATATTTATAGTCATAATAAAAAAATATTAAAATAGCTTCTAAGATTATAAATATAAAAATTAAAAATTCTTTTTTTTTTATTTTAGTTTTATTTCTTACGTAAAAATAAAATATAAAAATCCATAAAATTATTTGATGAAATGAAATATTTCTTATCTCACTCATTGGAAGATATACTATAAAAAAAACAAAAAAAATAAAAACTCTTTCTATAATCTTTTGCACTTTATCTTGTCCTTTCAATAAGTATCTTTTTAAATTTTTTGATAGTGTGTTTTACATATACATATATTATTTTTTATTCTTATTTCTTTTCTTTAAATAAATAGTAATCTTCAGGTATTCCTATATCTATAAAGTATCCCTTACTTTCATACGAATACTTTTCTACTTTTTTAGCTTCTAATATTTCTTTTTCAAATGAAAAATTTTCTTTCTCTATTCTATCCAATAAATCTTTTTTTATTAAATATATCCCTCCATTTATTTTTCCGCTATCTTTTTTCTTTTTTTCTTCAAATTCTATTATTCTATTTTCTTTTATTACTAAAGAACCATATCTATCAAAATTTTCCATTTCTTTTACTGCAACTGTTAAGGTGCTTTTTTTTTCAGTGTAAAATTCTTTCATTCCTTTTAAATCAATATCAAAGAAAGTATCTCCATTAACTATAAAAACATCTTCTTCTTTAGCTAACTTTAAAGCTTTTTTTATAGCTCCTCCTGTTCCTAGAGGAGTTAATTCTTCTGAATATGTTATTTCAATATTTTCATATCTATTTTTAAAATATTCTTTTATTATTTCTTTTTTATAACCAACAGCTAAAATAGCATGCTTTATTCCTTTTTTACTTAAATCTTTTAATAAATATTCTAAGAAAGGTTTTCCATTTACTGGAGCCATTGGTTTAGGAACATCTGATACCACTTCTTTTAATCTTGTTCCAAAACCTCCAGCTAGTACTATTGCTTCCAATTTTATTCCTCCCCAAACATTTCTTTTTCTACTCCTAAACATAGAGTATGGTAAATTGGTAAATGATATTCTTGAATAATATATGTTTCTTTTTCTTCAACATTTATATTTATATCTGATATATTTTTTAATTTTCCACCAAACTTTCCTGTCAACGAAATTACTTTCATCCCTTTAATTTTAGATATTTGCGAAGCATAAATAACATTTTTTGAATTTCCTGATGTACTTATAGCTATTAATATATCTCCTTCATTCCCATATCCTAATACCTGTTGAGCAAAAACAAGTTCAGAATTATTATCATTACTGTAAGCTGTTATCAATGAAATTTCACTTACCAAAGCTATTGCAGGTAATGAGCTCTGTAAGTTATTTATAAAATATTCTGCTTCTTGTGGAAATGTATTTTTAATTTTATCTATATATTTATTTTCTAATTTTCTTGGAAGAATAAAGCTTTTCATGAGTTCTCCTACTATATGTAAAGAATCTGAAGCACTTCCACCATTGCCACAAATTAGCAATTTCCCTTTATTTTTATAACAATTTACTATTTCTAATATTGAATTTTCTATTTCTTGCTTACAATTAGTTAATTTAGGAAATCTTATAATTAAATTTTCTATTAATAAATTTGTAGATTTTTTCAATTTTATACACCTCTTATTCATATAAAGTCCAAGCCTGTGCTCCTTTTTCTGAAAATTGTGCTAACATAACTTTCCCTTCTTTTTTTCTTAATTTTTCTATAAGGCTATATCTTTCTTTTGGGTCACAAAGTATCATCATAAAACCTCCGCCACCAGCGCCTGATACTTTAGCTGCTTTTCCTCCATTATTCATTATAAAATCATAAGTTTCATTTATAAACTCATTAGAAATTGCATTTGACATTTTCTTTTTAGATATCCATCCCTCTTTTAGACACTTGGCAAACTTTTTAAAATCTCCTCTTAGAATTGCATTTTTCATTTCAATAGCTGATTCTTTTAATTCATGCATTCCTTCTAAACTTTTTTCAGACTTTTCTTTTACATTTTTGATTTGCTCATCAATTATTTTTGAAGATTCTCTTGAAGTTCCTGTATAATATAAAATAAGTGAACTTTCTATTTCATTTTTTATCCATTTTTTTAACCTTAATGGATTTACTATCACTCTATTTTCTGAATAAAACTCCATAAAGTTAAATCCACCAAATGTAGCAGAAAATTGATCTTGCTTTCCTCCACTTAAATTCAAATCTATTCTTTCTATCTCATATGCCAAATTAGCTATATCATATTCACCTAATGGTAAATTTAACCATTCCATATATGCTTTTATTATAGCTACTACCATTGTTGAAGAAGAACCTAATCCTGAACCTGCTGGAGCATCTGAATAAGTTGTCATTTTAAAAGATAATGGTTTCCCATCATTGTACCTTTTAACGATTTTATTGTAGACTCCTTTATGAAGCAAAAGATTATTATCTATTTCTAAATAATCCTTACTCTCTCCTTCAAATATTTCATGTCTATCAGTTGAATTAAAAATTATCCTATTATCAGCAGTAGGCTCAATAGTACAATAGGCATACATATCTACTGTCACATTAAGTACAACTCCGCCATATTCATCACAATATGGTGATACATCAGTCCCTCCTCCAGCTAACCCAAGTCTTAAAGGTGCTTTAGATCGTATTATCATTTTTTTCTCCTATTAAATCAAATATCTCTAAAAATTTTCTTTTTATTATATTTTTTGAGAAATTTTTTAAATATATTTCTCTAGATTTACTTTTATCTTGTAAATTATTTTTATTTGTTAAAGTTTTAATGAATTCTTCTTTAGTTTCACAACAAACTCCAATTTTCTCTATATCTTTTTTATCTATCCCTACAAAAGCTTCCTCAGTTCCTATAATTGTTTTATTGTACATTAATGCTTCTATAGTTTTGGTTTTTATCCCAGATCCATGAAATATTGGAGAAATTATAATATTATCTTCATAGTAATATTTTTCAATATTTTCTACAGTTCCTATAATCTCAAGTTTTTCATCATTTAAAAATTTTTCTTTTAATATTTCCATTCCTTTACCAATCAAAACCAGTCTTCCTTCTATATATGGTAATACTTCTTCAATAAACCAAGTTATTCCATAAATATTTGCATAAAAAGCAGATCCTATAAATAAATAATCATAATTACACTTATAAAGCCCTTTAGTTTCTATGTATGAATCCTCTAAAAAAAGAGGTGTTTGGTATATTAGTTTATTATTTATTTTTTTCTTATATATTCTTTTTAACTCATCTAAATCTCGCTTATTTAATACAATTAATTTTTCACTACATTTAATTGAAAGATTTTCATTGTAGATTACACTTGGAAGTAGTATTAACCTTAATTTTCCTTCTACTTTTATTCTTTCTAAATAATAATTTTTTTCTATATTATGAAAAAATGTTATAAGTTCAATTTTAGGATATAATTTTTTTATTTTCTTTTGAATATTTCCGTATAATGATCCATCAAAAAATATTTTATCTATCTTTTTTTCTTTAATTATCTCAAAAATTCTTTTTTCTATTTCTTTATTCTGTCCATTAAAAGATAATATTAAATAATTCTTTAAGATTTCTATCTTTCTTTTATTCATTGGTATTATGACCTCATATAGACTATCTCTTAATATTTCTTTAAATAATTTATATTTAAATTTTCGTCCTATATTACCACCAATCTTATCATCAGAAAAATCATATCCTACATATAAAACATTCATTTTTATCATTATTCTCCTTGCTTTATAATTTGTGAAATGTTTTATCTTTACTCAAAAAAATATTTCATAGGAAACTCATTGACATTGAATTAGATGATTTTTATCTATATATAAAATTAAAGTAAAAATATACTTTTCAATTTATTTTTTTATTGTTCTTTTATTAGCATCTAAAAAATATAAAATAAGTACTAATTCTAAACTTTAAACCTCTATAATAAATTAAAATAATTCTAAAATTAGCTATGAAACTCTATTTAATCTTTTTATTCTAAAACATTACCATAAATAAACTTTCTAATTCGCATTTCATTCAAACACTTTAAGTAATAAAATTTCATAATAGAAAAAAATATTACAAATAAATATTGTTTATATACAATCATTTTAATATCACTCTTTTAACCACCTAGCCCTTTATACTTATTTATTCCTCTCAAAGTATAATTAATAAAACAATAACAACTTTTTATTAAATTTAATTTTTCATGCTCTCTATATATTCTCCATGTCCACATTGCACTTTTCAGCTTATTTGAAGATACACTTACTTTTCCTATTCTACAAAGTGAATCATACTTTTCGTTTCTAATAGAAATATTTCCTCGATTTAAAATATCAAGAAAAAAAGCATAATCTTCATGTTTTATATTAGGAAATAATTTTTTATTCAGAATTTTTTTTTCTATAATCATAGTCATTGTTTTAAATTGATTTCCTAATAATAATTTTTTATAATCAATTTCTTTATCTACAATTACTTTTTTTAAAATTTTCCCTTCTAAGTTACAAAAGTAATAATTTCCATGGCTGATTTTTAATCCTTCTTCCACCATGAAATTAATTTGATTTCTTAACTTATCTTTATACCAAAGGTCATCACTATCTAAAAAAGCTATATATTTTCCTTTAGAAATATTTATTCCATTATTTCTTGTAACAGCTGGACCACTATTTCTCTTATTTTTTAGATATTTTATTCTTTTATCTATTCCTAAATATCTTTCTATAATTTTATAGCTATCATCTTTTGAACAATCATCTATTAATATTAACTCCCAATTTTCATATGTTTGATTCAAAACTGATAATATGGTTTCTTCTAAAAATTCTTCTGCATTATATACTGGGGTAATTACACTTACTAAAGGTTCCATATTAATATGCCCCCTTTTTTCCAACAACATTCTTTATTGTTTTCACAGTTATTATTACATCTAGCCATAATGACCAATTCCTTATATAGTAAAGATCCAGCGCTATTCTTTCATCATAGTTCTCAACATCTGACCTTCCATTTGCCTGCCACATTCCTGTTATTCCTGGCTTTACCATAAATATCTTTCTACTGTTTTCTTCTCCATAGTACATATCCACTTCTTTTTGCACTACAGGTCTTGGTCCAACAAATGACATTTCTCCTTTTATCACATTTATAAATTGTGGAAACTCATCTAATGATGTTTTTCTTAAAAATTTTCCTACTTCTGTTATTCTTGGATCATTTTTAAGTTTAAAGTTCTTATAATATTCTTCTTTAAGTTTTTCATCTTTAGTCAACATCTCTTCCAGCCTTTTCTCTGCATCAGCATACATGGTTCTGAACTTATACATCTTAAAAGTTTTTAGATACTGTCCTATCCTTGTATGGAGAAACATTGCTTTTCCACCATCCTTTTTTATCTTTGGGGCATATATCAGATAAAGTATTCCTAGTACTATACATCCAGCTATTCCTGTAACTATATCAAAGCTTCTTTTTAAAAACTTATTAGTTCTTCTATTCATTCCATTGTATGAAGACACAAGCATTATTCCATCATAATCTTCTATAGTTGAGTTAAATGTATATGTCCCATTTAATTCTGGTGTAAATTTTATCTTATTCACTTTTCCATCCAATCTATTTATTATCTCTGACATCTGTTTATTATCTGCTAGTGGGAGAGCTATTATTACTTCATTTATTTGATTTTCTTCTATTACTCTTTCTATATCACAGCAGTTTCCAAGTATCTTTTCTTCTTCTACTCTTATACTTTGATTAATTCCTTCTAAAGAATTAGCTGATATATACCCTAACAAGTTGTACATTGTAAAATTATTTTCTTTTATTACATGAGTTAGTTCTCTGGCTGTATTTCCAACTCCTATGATAAGAAGCCTTTTTTCTAATGATTTTCTAAATATATTTCTTATGATTTTTATTATAATTAAGTTAAAGAAGGTAAATGTTATTCCTACTATCAAATGAACTGGTATATACTTACTTCCCCAGAATGCTGCATCATTTATCAGCATAATTATGAGATACTCTGTATGTACAAAAAGTTGTTTTTTTAGTTCTTCCCATATGAGTATAGTTTTAAAGGAATACATATTTTTAGTAAGATTTAATGCAAGATAGATAAAGAAAGTGTTATACATAATTCTGTCTGGAACTTTAAATATTTTATTTATTAAAAAGTAGAATAAAAACTGTAATACTATCATTAAAATTTTTGAACTTTGTCTTTTCACTTTCCCCTTGCTCCTTGATTTTTATTTTAAGATGTTTCTTTTTTATTTTTATTCAAATTATTAATTTTATATTTTAAAATATATATATTTTTATATTTTTGTAATATTTTTTATCTAAAATACACATTTAATAGTGTTATATAAAATTATTAGAATTTAACTAATATTTCTTAGTAAATATTCTTTTTATTCTCAATATTTTTTAAAATTTATCTCTTATATTTTTTCTATTTTTTAAAATTAAATATCAATTTTCAAATTTTGTAAAAATAGTATTTTCATAAAATTTAAAAAGGTTCGCATTATTACAATAAAGAGAACTTTTTTACATTCAAACTTCACTAAATTCGTTCTAACATTTCTTAAAGATGTCAAATTATGACTTTTTTTGGTATTGACAATATTCTATTTTAGTAGTATCATGTCACTATATTTGACATCTTTAAGAAAGTTTAATTAAGAAAATTTAAAAAAATATTTTTACAGGGCGCCTTATTGTAATAATGCGAATACTTATAGATTATAACTGTCTATTTTTTAAGAAGTCATTTTTAGTTCCTTTTATTTGATAATTTTTTTTATTTTTTCCTCTTCACTGATTTTTCATTTCTTTATAATTTAATTACTACTTTTTTATACAATTTAATTTACTTTATTTGTATTTTTATTTTTATATTTATTATATTTTTTTAATATTTTTTATTTTTATACATCTTATTAACTTTTGAATAAATATAGTAATTTTTTATATAGTTATCGTTCTTTTTCTTTTTATTATATTTTATTATCTAAATTAAAATATATGATTTATAGAATATTTATTATTCAATAATTTTTTATTAATAAGAAGTCTTTATATTTTGTATAAAAATTTAAAAAATTATAAAAAATATGACAATACTTCAATATTTATATACTATTAAAATTTATTTTCATGTACAAAAAAAGGAACCCTAATTATTTAGGATTCCTTTTCTTAATTTATATTATTCTATTTTCTAATCTGTCCATTACCAAATATTACATATTTAGTAGTAGTTAATTCCTTAAGCCCCATAGGCCCTCTTGCATGAAGTTTTTGAGTACTGATACCTATTTCAGCACCAAATCCAAATTGTCCTCCATCTGTAAATCTTGTAGAAGCATTAACATATACAGCTGCTGCATCTATTTCATTTAAGAATCTTTGAGCATTTGAATAATCTTCTGTTATTATAGACTCAGAATGTTTAGTTCCATATTTTCCTATATGTTCTATTACTTCGTCTAAAGTTTTTACAGTTTTTACAGCAAGTATATAATCTTCATACTCTGTAGCCCAATCTTCTTCAGTTGCTTTTTTAGATTCAGCAATATATTTATTTACAGTTTCATCTCCTCTTATTTCTACATTTCTATCAATCAGCTCTTTTCCCATTACTGGAAGTAATTCAGCTGCTATATCTTCATGTACAAGTATAGTTTCTACTGCATTACATACTCCAGGTCTTTGAGTTTTAGCATTGATTATTATATCTACAGCTTTTTTCAAATCTCCAGTTTTATCTACATATATATGACAATTCCCTATTCCAGTCTGAATACATGGTATAGTACTGTTATTAATGACTGTATTAATCAATCTTGCACTTCCTCTAGGGATAAGTACATCTATATATTCATTAGCTTTCATAAGCTCTGCAGCTTTTTCATGACTTGTATCTTCCAATATCTGTACTGTATCTTCTGAAATTCCAGCTTCTCTCAATACTTCTTTAAATACACTTACAATAGCTATATTTGTTTTTATTGCTTCTTTTCCTCCTCTTAAAATAACAGCATTTCCACTTTTTAAGCAAAGTCCAAAAGCATCTGCTGTTACAT
Organism: Fusobacterium varium; assembly: GCA_002356455.1. NCBI lineage: Bacteria > Fusobacteriati > Fusobacteriota > Fusobacteriia > Fusobacteriales > Fusobacteriaceae > Fusobacterium > Fusobacterium varium. The sequence goes on along the minus strand of AP017968.1, from coordinate 1,076,812 downwards.
TAGGACGTGATTCAAATATTATAGCCACCACTCCTAAAGGAACTCTTTTCTGCTGAATTATCAAACCATTTGGAAGAGTTTTTCCATAAATATATTCTCCAACAGGATCATTAAACATAGCTATATCTCTCAATCCTGCTGCCATATCCTCTATTCTTTTTTCTGTTAATGTAAGTCTGTCTATAAAGGATTGTTTTACCCCATTCTTTACAGCATTTTTTACATCTTCTTTATTTATTTCAATTATTCTTTCTTTATTTCTTATTAAAGCATCAGCTGATTTTTGAAGTATATCATTTTTTACTCCAGTAGAAAGCTGAGCTGTTTTTATAGAAGCTTTTTTAGCAGCTTCTCCTATTTTTGATATTTCCATTATATCTCCTCCTAAGCTATACAATCAAAAATTGTTCCTACATCTTCTCCTGATATCAATCTTTCTATCAACAAAGGATTAGAGCCATCTAATATAGCCATTACCACTTCATTATCACAACACTCTCTTGCTGCCAGAAGTTTTGTTTCCATTCCTCCAACACTGAATTCACTTCCCTTTTCTCCGCCCATTTCCATTATTTCATCAGTAACTTTTTCTACATATGGTATTCTTTGAGCATTAGGATTAGTTTTAGGATTAGAATCATAAAGTGCATCTATATCTGTAAGTATAATCAAAAGATCAGCCTTTAATAAAGAGGCTACACTTGCCGAAAGTCTGTCATTATCACTAAATTCTATTTCAAATGTAGATATGGTATCATTTGCATTAACTATTGGAATAACTCCATATTCTAATAGTGTTTCAAATGTATTATTAGTATTAGTTTTTCTTTCTCCTTCTTTAAAATCATCTTTTGTCAAAAGTATTTGAGCTGTTTTCTGGCTGTATTCACTAAAAAAGTTTTGATATATATGCATAAGCTCAGCCTGCCCTACTGCTGCTGCTGCCTGCTTTTCTCTAGTTTCTTTAGGTCTTGTTTTAAAATCAAGTTTTTTAGAGCCTACCCCAATGGCTCCTGATGTTACAAGCACTACATCTCTTCCTTGATTTCTTAAATCACTAAGTCCCCATACAAGCTTATTTAAAAGGCTTAGGTTAAGATTACCATTTGCATAAGTCAATGTAGATGTTCCTACTTTAATCACTATCCTTTTAGCATTTTTTACTCTTTCTTTTATATCTTTATTCATTTCAGCTGTCACCCCTCTTTAACATTTCATTTAATGATACTATTATACTAAATATTTACAAATTTTGCACATTTATTTTTATTTTTCTCCTAAAATGATAAAATATTTTTTAAAATTCAAAAAATAAAAAAAGCAATACCAAAAGGTACTGCATATTATGAAAAACAATGGTGCAGAAGAAGAGATTTGAACTCTCACGGGGGCACCCCCACTGCCGTCTGAAGACAGCGCGTCTACCATTCCGCCACTTCTGCATAACTACTGGTAGTATATACCTATTAATGTAAAAATTCAAGTATTTTTTCTAAAAATTTAAAAACCCCTTTCAGATATGAAAGGGGTAATAATAACAATTATTTAACTATTTTTTAGTTGCTGGTTCTACATGAGCATAATCTCCATCTTTTCTCTTATAGACTATATTCATTTCTCCAGTTTCACAGTTAGTAAATGGATAAAATGCTCTGTTTAATAATTCAAGTTGAAGTATAGCTTCTTCTATATCCATTGGTTTTGGAGGAAGATAAACTTTAACTACATTTACTGCTGCTTCTTTTTCAACTGTATTAGTTTCAGGGTCATATTTTATTTTTTTAACTCCTGGAACCTGTCCATAGTTTATTGCTCTTTTTTCTTTGTGTTTTTTAAGCTGTGCCTCTATAATATCAGAAACTTGGTCAATAGCTGCATATAGATCAGTATCTGTACAAGAAGCTTTTAAAGTACTTCCACTCAGATATGCCAATACTTCAGCTGTATGGCTACTTCCAGTTTTAGTTCTCACTGCTGATAAGCTAACATCTAATTCTATGATACTATCGTGATACTTTTCAACCCTCCCTAGTTTAGTTTCCGCATACTTTTTGATTGCATCAGTTACAACTAATTGTTTTCCATGGATAGACATTTTCATAATACCACTTCCTTTTAAGTCCGCAAGTTCTCTTTGCTTTGTATAATATTATACTTCCTTTTTAATGAATTTCCTTTTTTTATATAAAAAATTTTTAAAAAATTTTCTAATCATCTGTTAAATGCAGAATACCTTTTTTAAGATATAGTTTTTTATCTGAAATTTTTGCTAAATCTTTTGAATGTGTAACTACTATTATAGTCTGCTTTCTATTTTTATTAATATCTCTCAATATATCAAAAATAGTTTCACTTGTTTCTTCATCCAGATTCCCTGTAGGTTCATCAGCAAGTAGTATTTTAGGAGAATTAATAAGAGCTCTGGCTATTGCCACTCTTTGCTTTTCTCCACCAGACAGTTGTGATGGCTTATGCTTTACCCTGTCTTTTAATCCTACTGCTTCTAATATTTCCATAGCCCTTTTTTCTACTTCTTTCCTGTTTTTAAATTCGTTCACCAGAGCTGGAAGCATTACATTTTCTAAAGCAGTAAATTCTGGTAAAAGATAATGAAATTGAAACACAAACCCAAGCATGCTGTTTTTCAATATATCTTTTTTTTCATCAGAGAGTTTCTCTACTTCCTGTCCGCCAATATATATTTTTCCATTATCTATTTTATCTAATAAGCCAATTATATTCAAGAGAGTAGATTTTCCAGAACCTGATCTCCCAAGTATTGATATAAACTCTCCCTCTTCTACTGTTAAACTCAGGTTTCTTATAATATGAAGTTTATCTATATTACCACTATAATATTTTTCTATATTTTCTAATTTCAATATCTCTCTACTCATGTCTCAATGCCTCCACAGTCTCCATCCTAGCTGCTCTGTATGCTGGAAACACACTTGATACAAAAATTATTCCTATGTTAGCTCCGATTATTGCTCCTATTTCTTTAACTGATATTTCAACAGGTATCTTCGTCAGATAATATATAGAAGTTATAAAAGCTAATGTATAATTTTTTATATACCATAAGAAGCATAGAGCAATGATTGTTCCTATTATTATTCCTGCTATTCCCAAAAGCATTCCTTGGATAAGAAAAATCTTCATTATACTTTTTCTTGAAAATCCCATTGATCTCATTATTCCTATATCTTTTATTTTTTCCCTTACAAGCATATTCAATGTTACCCACACTACAAACCCTGCTATTATTACTATTAAAGAAAATACCATTATCATAACAGTTTTTTCCAATGATAAGGCAGAAAGAAGATTTCTGTTGAGATCTCCCCATGTTCTTGAAAATATTTTGGTTTCAGCCATTATTTTATCTGCAACTTCTGGGGCTTTGTATGGATCATTTAATGTTACATCTATCTTATTTACAGTATCACCACTATATACAAGATATTGAGCAGCTTTCAATGGAAGTATTATCATATTTATATCATAATCATAATATCCACTTTGAAATACTCCCTCTATCTTAAATTTTATCTCTTTATTTTCTGATGATATTATTGTTACTTCATCTCCAAGAGAAGCTCCAATATTTTTAAATAGCTCTTTTCCTATAAGGACTCCATCCATTTTATCAGGAGAAATGCTTCCTTCTACAATTTTTTTATCCAAATCCATAGCTTTTTTAGCACTTTCTAAATCAAAGCCTTCTATCTTTACTCCTGATATGTATCCTCCATATATTCCATTATATTTGAAGATACCCTGTGTTTCTATGCTGGGAACGGCTCCCTTTACTCCAGAAATCTTTTCTATTCTTTCTTTCAAGTCATTATAATCTGATAATTTATCTCCATTTTCTACTAATACATGGCTTGTCATAGAGAGAATACTGCTTATCATATTCTTATCTAATCCATTGGCTATTCCAATAGAAACTATTAAAACTATTATTCCAATTGCTATTCCTAAAGTTGAGATAAGACTTTGCCTTTTTCTCTCAAATATATGTTTCTTTGCTATAAAAAACTCTACCATTTTACTTCCTTCCTGCTCTGTTTTTCACTATTTCAAACTTTACTTTTTCTGTTTCACCATTTTCAGCAACTACTGTTAATTCATATTCTCCCTCTTTTAAAGAGAGGCTCTTTTCTCTATCTCTGTCTCTTCCTATGTATTCTTTATTTATATACCAATAAAGATTCTGTTTTTTTACATTTGCCACTTTTACTATAACACTTTTTTCTCCATCAAAATCTTTTGGTATAACTATTTTTAATTTATTAATTGGATATATGAATTTTACACTTTTTTCTTTGATTTTGCTACTAAAAATATTTGATACATCCATATTCTGCCTTATGAAATAGTTTATTATTTCAATAGGATAGTTAAGCACTACTTTTTCTTGTCTTTCAGTAAAGTCTTCACTTCTTGAATCTATTTCTTCTCCATACTTGTTTAAAAAAACTTTCTTATAATATGGTGAATGTTTTAAAGGTTTCGCTCCTTTAGGATAAATTATTTCTTTTGATGGCACATCAAATTTCATTCTATACCCAGTTTCTCTATCTATTTCTATGATTTCAAAATCTTCTTCTGACAGCTTGAATAAAGCTGTTTTCTTTGGCAAAGTATTGAATACATTAAATAAAAGTTTTCCTGCACTGACTACTCCTGACAAATTACTGTTGCTTTCACCTGTAAAATTTCCTACCCAGACTACTACTGTCCAGTCTGGAGTAACTCCAGCTGCCCATCCATCCCTTCTTCCATAACTTGTTCCTGTTTTCCATGAAACAGGATTTTTTTCTCTATACATACTTTCAAGCCCTGGTCTTTCCAACTGCCTTATTGTATCTAATGTAAGATAAGCTGACCCTCTTGATATCAACTGGTTTCCTTTTTCTTCATGTCCATCTCTTATATATTTAAGATCTTTAAAATTACCATAATTTCCCAGTCCTGTATATAGTTTTGCTATATTTTCCACACTGAGTTCCTTAGTTCCAAGTATAAGTGAAAGTCCATATCTTGAAGGATCACTATCTTTAAAATCTAAAACTTCTTTCAAAAAATAAAAAAATTTCTCATCTTTATATTCCTTCAATAATGATACAAATGGAATATTTAATGATTTTATAAGTGCCTCCCTCATTTCGATCAAACCATAATATTTTTTGCTGGCATTTTGAGGACTGAAATTTGAAAAATATAATGGAATATCAGGTATTTTTGATTCTGGAGTAGCTATCCCTTCATCTATTGCCAGAGCATAAAGGAATGGCTTTAAAACAGAACCTGGCGATCTTTTAGCTACTATTCCATCAACCTGTCCATTGGTAGAAAAATCATAAAAATTTTGTGAGCCTATATATACTTTTACTTCATAAGTTTTGTTATCTACTACTAATACAGCTGCATTTCCTATTCCTTCACTTCTTAAATATTCAGAATAATCTTTTACAACCTTTTCTATTTTTTCTTGTAGCTGGCTATTAATGGTACTGCTGATTATTTTTTCACTGCTCTCCTGTGTTAATCTTCTTGTAAGATGAGGAGCAAGTGATTTAAATCTATATCTTTTTTCTGGAATAGGTTCCATTTTTGATAAAGTATACTGTCTTTCATCAATAACTCCTCTTTCAAGTAATTTTTTCAAAAGAGCATTTCTTTTATTTATAAGCCTATCTCTGTTTCTTTCCACATGCATAAGCCCAGGCGAATTAGGGAGCACTGCTAACAGTGCTCCCTCTGCCCAAGTAAGTTCATTTGGATTTTTTTGAAAGTATAGAAGTGATGCTGTTTTATAGCCTACAATATTTCCACCATAAGGAGCGTTATTCAAATACATTGATAGAATTTCATCTTTAGTGAATTCTCTTTCTATTTTCACTGCATGAATCATCTCTCTGTATTTATTAAAATAGCTCCTTTGTTTCGGTTCAAGAACTTTTGCCACCTGCATAGTTACAGTACTTGCCCCTGTTCTTCTCCTCTGAAGTACATTGTCTCTCACAGCTCTGACTATTGCTTTCATATCTACTCCCCTATGAGAATAGAAATTTTTATCTTCATAATTCAAAACTGCTTCTCTTAATTTTTCAGGTATTTTATCTGTACTTTTCAAATGCCATTGTTCATTTTTATTGAGATAGACTCCTAGAATATCATCTTTATCATCTAATACTACCTGACTATATCTATCTTCAAATGCACTCTGTATCTTTTTAGTATCATATTTCAAATATGTCCATGAAGTAAATAAAATTCCACTTAGGACAATCCCTGAAAATATCAGATATCTTTTTTTCATTATTTAACCTCTACTTCAAATCCTTTTAAGTAAGCTTCATAATTTTTATCATACATAGCTTCTGCCATAGTTCCTGGAAATTTATATTTTCCTACTGTTACAGTATTCACTTTGATAAAGAAGCTGTTTCCTGTTCTGCTGTAATTATTGAAGTCAAAGAACCACATTACTCTGTCATCTCTGATATCTTCATAATCTATATTAGTATTTGCCATTTTAGTTTTTATCCATTCTGGATACTGCTGTTTCAATGCTCTTACATTTTCTATTTCCCAACCTGTAGGAAGAACCTGTGTCAATGCTACTTCATTGATATAAAAATATCCTCTTACATTATCAGCAGGCAGTACTTTTACCTCTAACCAGAATGTTGTTCCTGAAGTTAAAGATTTAGGATCTATTTCTACTCCATTTATATCATAGAATTTTCTTTCTATCTTGATATTTTTAGCAATATTTTCTCCCTCATAATTTACAGGAACTCCTTCCCAATAGAAATTAACAAACATATCTTTTGAATTGCCAGAAACTATTTTAATATCTTTCACTTTATCAGAAACTGATTCTGTGTAAGTTCCATTTTTAGTTGTAAATCTTTTTAACTGTCCATCTATTTCTATGGTTCCAGATACTTCTTCTTTAGCTCCTGATTTTACCATTTCAGCTATAGTCATCAAAGAATATCCTGTACTTTGAGTAGACAGCCAGCTTTGAGATTGAAGTGCCTGAAGTATATCATTGTATAATTTTTCTTCTATTTTTCCATATACTTTATAATATGCACCAAGTACAATAGCTTTATCTCTTAAATTAGAACCATAAGAATATCTATAGTAATCATAATCATATTCAGGTACAGTTATTGGAAGTGAACCAGCAATATTTACTGCCATCTTATCCTCACCAATCAGTTTATATGCTGCTGCCATATACCATTTACTTGTTATAGAAAGGCTTCCCATGTAATTTTCATATATAAGATTCATTTCACTTATTTCAGGAGAACCAGCTGATGCCAGCAGATATAAAGTATATGCTTTTCTATCTAAATCTCCTCCTACTATTTTACTTTGTTTCTTACTGAAATCAAGCCATCTGCTGTACATATCTTCAGGTACATAGTATCCATTTTCTTTAGCACTTATTAAAAATTGTCCGATATAATTAGTTACCCATAAATCTGCATCTCTATTTCCTGGCCAGTATGTAAACGAACCATCATAAAGCTGGAATTTTGATAATCTAGAGATACCTGAATTAATATTTGCAGTTATTCTCTTTTTATCAAAAGCATTTTCAGAAGATAATTCTTTTATAAATAATTGAGGAAGTACACTTGATGTAGTCTGCTCTGCACATCCATATGGATATCTGATAAGCCATTTAAGTCTTTGATCTATAGCCAGTATAGGTGAACTTGATATAGTCAATGTACTTTCTACACTTCCTTCTATTGAATCTTTTGGTGCATTGAATGTAACTTTTTTTCCACCTGGCACAGTTTTTATGTCATTCAAATAAATATATGGATTATTTGAATTTATATCTATATCAGTAACTTCTTCATAACTATATTTATTAGATTTTGCATTTATAGTTATTTTATCTGCTCCTATTTTATTTGGAACTTTTTCTGTAAAATATACTATCTTCTTTTCTTTGTTTTTCAAAGTAAATTTCTCAGTTTTTGTTTCTCCATTGAAATTAATACTTACAGTTATTTCACCAAGTCCATCTTCCAAAGCAAAAATTTCTACTGGAACTTTAAATTCATCTCCAACCTTTAATGTTCTTGGAAGTGAAGCATTCATAACTATTGGAGCTTTTACAGTAATTGTAGATTCAGCTTTTCCATACATTCCCTTATCTGCTCCAATTACCATGACTCTTACAGACCCCATATAATTAGGCATTGTAAATTCTACTTCTCCTTCTCCTTTATCATTAGTAGTAAGAACACCTTTAAACATTGCCACTGGTTTAAATCTTTGAGCCTCTTCAAGTCCCATCTGTTTATTTCTGGATTTATCCATTGCTGACATTTCAGCTAGGAACTCTCCTCCTCCAGTCTTCAATACCTGATGCACTTCTCCAAAAGTTTTTCCTATAATCTCGTTATAGTTATCATAAGCCATTATTTGAAGAGCTTCTTTTTGATAAAAATAATTCCAAGGGTCTGGAGTTTTGAATGCTGTTATATCTAAAAGTCCTTCATCTACTACTGCTACTGTATATTCCATTTGTGTACCAGCTTTATTTTTAACTTTTACACTAAATTTTTCATTTGGTCTTAATTCTTTTGGTGTATTCAATTCTAAATTAAGTTTAGTTGCTTCATTTTTTACCATTAAAGGCACTGCACCATATAGTCTTAATGGTCTGTCATTTGTAAAATTATTATAATCTTGGAATAAAGAAATACTTACATAAGCATTAGGGAACATTCCTTCAGTAACTTCTATTTCTTCTTCATTTTTGATGTCATTAACATCTTTCCAATATCTTTTTACTATTTGACCAGATTTTTCTATAGTTATAAGAGCTTTAGCTCCCTTTTCTCCTTCATATATAATCTTAGCTTTTTCTCCTATATTGTAAGATTTTTTATCAGTTTCCATTTTAAGTTTATCCACTTTTTTACTTACACTAGGATCCATCCAAGTACTTACATAAAGATTTACTCCAGTACTTTGTTCAGTTTCTAAGTCTTCAACTTCTACAAATATTTCTCCTGTTCCATCTATTGGATAGTCTATAATATATGGTTTATCCCCTGATACGAACTCCTGTTCATGAACAAAAGTAGTATTAGTATCTGTTTTTATTGATTTTAGGAAACTTCCATAATCATTATAATCCCACCACCAAGAATATTCATTCTTGTATATTCTATATTTCATTTTTCTTCCTGGAACAAGTTTATCTCCATCACTTGATACTGCTATGACTTGAAGATTTACTTTATCTCCACTCTTCATATATCTGTCAGATGGAATTTCCATTCCTATATATGTATCAAATTTTTTCAATGTTACAACACTTCTGTCTAAAACAGGTCTTCCACTTGTTTCCAATACTTTAGTAGTGATAATTCCTGTTAAATTTATATTTTTAGGAGTAACTTTAGCAATATCAAAATTGATAGTTCCTTTTCCTTCACTATTTAATGTTCCTTCTTTATAATCTCTATGATAAAAATTATACGATGTAGGATTTGTAAAAGTATAATTTTTGAATTTTTCAAATCTTACATTTTCTTCTCTTATCTGTAATTCACTATTAAATCTAAGGTCACTTCCAGGTGCACCAAAGAGATAATCAGAAGCAACTTTTACTTCAAAATTGCCATTTTCATTTATATCCACCACTTTAGGTGCATCAACATCAACTTTTATTTTATATGGAACTATAGTTTCTACAGGAATATCCTTTCTGAATGTAGTACTTCCCACTTGAGCATCTACTCTCCAGATACCAGTTTCAGAATCTAAATTAGTCTTGAAAGAATATGTATAGAATCCATTTTTCCCATCATTTAAAATATGATTTTCTACAAATTTTTTCCCTGTTGGAGTGTAAATATTTAATTTAACTGGATGATTTTCAGGAAAATTATTATCTGCATTTCTGGCAATTATAGAAAGATATATATCATCTCCAGGTCTGTATATTCCTCTGTCTGTGTACATAAAACTTTTTACACCTTCAGTTGCATATATACCGTCTACAGCAAAACCATCATATGATAAACGAGAATCATTTAATTTTAATATAGATTTTTCTTCTCCTAATTCACTGATAATATAAAAAATCTGATCTTTTCCATCAAAAGTTACTTCCCCATTTTCATTGGTAGTTTTTTCTTCTATCAGCTGATTATTCAGAGTTACTGCCTTTACTTTGGCACCTTTTACAACACTGTTTTTTGCAACATTAGTCACAGTCACCAAATATTGATCTTTAGTCTTCTGTGCTAAAATTCCCATATCTGAAAGTAAAATTACTTTTCCTATTTTACCATTATTTTCAAAGAAACTATATTGCTGCCAGCTTTCTACTCCTTCAGGAAAAGTATAATCTATTCCATCTTTATTAAATGATAATTCCACTATAAAAAATCCTTTATAATCTACAAGATTACCCAATTCAATTTCAGTTTGAATCCATTTATTTTTAAGATTATTTAATTCATATTCTTTTTCAAAAAGAACATCTCCTATTCTATAAAAATCTCCTTGAAGTGAATAATTAAATACATTTCCATTTCCCTTAAATACAAGATTCTGTAAAAATTGAGTTGTATTATTTTCATAAACTTTCTTAACTTTTACATTTACTTTTTTTACATTAAGAGATTTAAAACTTATTCTCTTATCATTCACAGCTGGAAGAATTATTCCTTCATTTGAAAAAGCTATTTTAGGTTCTATTTCTTTAAAAACTACAGTTGTACTAAAATTTTCTTTTAATACAATTCCATTTTTAGATTTTAACCCTTTCAAAATTTCTATCTGATAAGTTTCGCCAGTATAAAAATCCCCTTTTATAACTATTTTATTTTTCATTTTGATGATGTCATAACCTGTTTCACCATCAACTTTTATATATGCATCTATATCACTATTAAGTCCTATTTCGTCAGAAAGAGTTATTTCAATATTAGGTTTTTCCCCCGACGAAGTTGATACTTCCAAGATTTTCAACTCTGTCTCTTTTGATGGTGGAGACACCACCACACTTTCTGTTTTTACTGCCTCAGTTGTCTTTTCTGCTTCAGTCGTTTGTCCTGTTGTCTTATCTCCCCCATTGCATCCAAGCATAGTCAATAAAACAAGAAATGCCAATATTTTTTTCATTGTAACCTCCTTAATGTTCTAACTAAATAATGACTTAATTAAAATTTCTCTTAATCTTTCTGTATTTATATTTATTTGTAATTTATTTTTTAAGTCTTCCAGTTTAGATTCCTCCAGATATTTATCTTCAACCATACTCTCCAGTCTGATAACCTCCATGTCTTCATCTGAAAAACTATTTATAACTTTTAAAAATTCTTCTCCATAGTTTTTAAATTTTTGATTTCCTATTCCTCTTATTTTCAACATATCCCATCTATTTTTAGGTTTTTTCTCTGCTAGCTCCATTAATGTCAAATCTGAAAATACTATATATGGGGCTACTTTTTCTTTTTCAGCTATTTTGTTTCTTAGTTGATTCAAATTTTCAAATAATGGATCTTCATAATAATCAAATGTCACTTTTTCATCTACTCTTCTGAAAACAGCAATTTCGTTTTTTAAAACTCTTCTTGCCCTCTCATTGAGCCTGAGAACCGGAAAACTCCCTGCACTTTGTTCTAAATATCCATCTGATATTAAAAAATTTATAAATTCTTCAATCCAATTCCTTTCTCTTTCCTGCATTATTCCAAAAGTAGATAATTTATGATATTCCTTTTTATCCATTTTGGTATCTGATTTCCCTACAAGTATATTTGTTAAAGTAGATATTCCTATACTTTCCTTTGCTCTTCCTATACAAGAAAGTATTTTTTGAGCTTCTACAGTAAGATCTTCAACATTCTTAAAAGACTTACAGTTCCCACATTTTCCACAATAATTTTTTATCCTCTTATCCCCAAAATATTTCAATATATATTCTCTATAGCAACTTTCAAGATAAGCATATTCCACCATCTTATCAAGCTTTTCCCTCTTCTCTTTTTTTAAATTATTTTCAGTTTCCTCATTCATTTCTATAAGGTATTCCTGTGTACCCACATCTTCTTCAAAATACATTAAAACTGCTTCAGCAGGAGCTCCATCTCTTCCTGCACGGCCAGCCTCTTGATAGTAACTTTCCATATCTTTTGGAATATTCCTGTGAAGTACAAATCTTACATTGGATTTATCTATTCCCATACCAAATGCATTTGTAGCTATCATTATTTTTATCTCATCTCTAATAAACTTTTCTTGAAAATCTTTTCTTTCTTTTTCAGTAAGTCCTGCATGATATTTTCCAACACTGAATTCTCTAAGTTCAAGATAAGCATACAGACTGTCAACTTCTTTTCTGGTAGAAGCATAAATTATTCCAGATTTTTTAGGAGCTTTTTTTAAATAATCTACTATGTATGCTTCAGCAACTACATTTTTTACTACTTTAAAAAAGATGTTTTCTCTATCAAAACCTGCAACATAACTGAATGGATTTTTCATTTCAAGTTTTTCTTCTATATCTTGTCTTACTTCAGAAGTTGCTGTTGCTGTAAGAGCCAGCATCTGTATTGGTTTTCCTATTTTTTTTACAAAATTAGGTATTTCTAAATAACTTTTTCTAAAATCATGACCCCATTGCGAAATACAATGTGCCTCATCTACAGCTATCATAGCTATATCCAGCTTTTTTATAAAGGATACAAATTTTTCATTAGCAAGCCGTTCAGGTGCTATGTATATTATCTTTGCATTGCCGCTTCTTATCTTATACATTACATCAGAGTATTCTTCTCTAGAGAGAGTCGAATTTATATATACACTTTTTACCCCTAGAAGTTTTAAAGTATCCACCTGATCTTTCATTAAAGAAATTAATGGCGAAATGACTATTGTTATTCCTTTAAAAAGAAGAGCTGGTATCTGATAACATATAGATTTTCCCCCTCCAGTACTCATCACTCCAAGAGTATCTCTTCTCTGAAGAACTGAAGATACTATTACCTTTTGTCCATCTCTGAAATCATCATATCCATATATTTCCTTAAGCAGTTTTCTAGCTTCTTTTTTCATTAATTTTTCCACCAACATCTATTCATTATTTGCTATTATTATACCATTGAAATTATTAAAAAGTAAGGTATGAAAAAACGCTGTAATCATATTATCAATTTTAAAGATGTAAAATATTCTAATTATTTTTTATTCTGCCAGACTTCATGGATTCCTCTTTCCAGAAGGTATTTTATTTTATCATTTTCCATCTTTCCATACTACCAACTATCTGATACTTTTTGTCTACCTATGGTTGCATAGGAAATAAAATTGTCAGCTTATAAAAATAAAAGAACCCTTTGGGGGCTCTCTTGCTAACATCATATATCAGTTTTATTGGGAAGTTGTTTAAAATGACTAGATTTATTTTTGCTATAATTCAATTTTTTCAATAAAATTTTACCAAAACTACAATCAGGTTTTAAAATATTAATCTTTACATAAAAAAATTAAATTTCTAAATTCAGTAAAAATAAAAATGATTCAAAATTAAATTCTGAACCATTTTTATTATATTATTCACACTTAGAAAAACCACAGCTTCTGCAAGTATAACATCCTCCTGTAACATCTATTATTTCACCACATTCAGGACAACGGCTTACATAATCAGCTTCTCTTTCACTGATTTCTTCTATCTCTTTTCTTTCCTCTTCATCTATTTTCTGTATAGCTTTTTCATGAGCATCTAATCCCATATCCTTTTCAAAATTTTTAAGTATATTAAGTATAGCTGATGGACATGTATTTCCTTTGCTTATTTCTTGATTTTTACTTCTCGCTACAGCAAATGATGTGCATCCACTTACCCCTGCTATTGCTTTCTCCAGCATAAATAAATTTCCACCTAGTCTAAGTATTCCAGACATATATATTGCTACTGCCTGAATATTCTTTTCACATCCACCTACTCCGCTTCTTATTACATACAAATCTTGAATAGCTCTTTCACTTGGTGAATAACCTATCATTACTTTTAATTTTCCACAACCTATTCTCATTGTAGTTGGATAATAAATTGTATCTGGAGCTATTGGTTTCAATTCTCCTCTAGGTATAGTTGGTAATGTTAATTCTTCTGCTTTCTTTTCTGCTTTTGGTGTTACAGTAAGTATTCCTTCCCTGTCACAGCCAGCTCTATATATTGTCATTCCTTTAAGTCCATTTTTCCAAGCTTCTAAATACAACTTCTCAACTTCTTCAACAGAAACTTTATTTACGAGATTAATTGTTGAAGAAATGCTTGCATCTATTCTTTTTTGCCATATTCCCTGCATTTTTATTCTATCATATGGATTCAGATTTTGAGCTGTCACGAAATATTCTGGCAAGTCCTCTTCATCTGTAATGTTATTTTCTTCCATATACTTTTTAGCAATTGGAATAAATACTTTATAAAACACATCTTCCCCATGCAGACTTTCTGTTTTTCTTACATAAGAAAATGCAAAATTAGGTTCTATTCCTGTACTTGTTTCTAACATTGTTCCTATTGAACCTGTAGGAGCTATAGTCAAAAGCTGGGAATTTCTAAGTCCATACTTTTCTATTAATTCAAGTGTTTCTATACTTGCATTTTCCAATAGAAATTCTGATTTCAGTACTTTATCAGCTTTATATTTAGGATATGCTCCAAAATCTTTAGCTAAAAGTGCACTTGCTTTCAATGCATTATCTACTATTACTTTTGCTATATTATCACAGAATTCTAAAGATTCAGGTGAGCCATATTTTAATCCAAGTTTAATTAAAAGATCCCCTACCCCTAATATTCCTAATCCAATCTGTCTCCAGTCTCTAACTGATTCTCTTTGTTCTTCAAGAGGATGTAATGGCAGTCCTTCATCAAGTACATCATTAAGAGCTTTTACAGATTTTTGTACAGCAGATGCCAATCTGTTAAAGTTAAACTCTTTTCCCTCCACAAATGTTGGGAGAATAAGAGAACCTAAAAGACAACTTCCTCCTGCTGGAAGTGGTTCCTCTGCACATGGATTTGTTCCAGCATATTCAAACTCTTCATCTTCACTTAATAGATTCCATTTTGATATTCTATCCCAGAAAAGTACCCCTGGTTCAGCAAATTTCCAGTTTTGTCTTGCAAGTTCTTTAAAAAGTTTTCTCGCATCTATTTCTTTCGTAATTACTTCACCTGTATCTTCTACTAAAAATTCAGTCACAAACTGCAAACCTTCAATTACAGCTTTCATAAAATTAGCATCTACTCTTACAGATATATTTGCTTTCTGTATTTTGTTAAGGTCAGATTTGATAGATATAAATTCTGAAACATCTGGATGATTTACATCAATAGATATCATTAATGCTCCTCTTCTCCCTTTTTGTCCTATTATATCTGTAGTCAGATTATACAGTTCCATAAAGGATATTGATCCAGTAGTATATTTTGCTGAGTTATTTACCTCTGATCCTTTTGGTCTTAATTTAGAAATATCTACTCCACAGCCTCCACCATAAGAATAAGTTCTTGCTAATTTTTTAGCAGTATCAAATATAGATTCCAGATTATCTTCTGGAGGTGCTATAACATAACAATTTGAATAGGTTATTTTTCTTCCTAATTTATACAATCCTCTATTTGAAAGAATTCTTCCTGCAAAGATGAACTCCTTATTAGCTATCATTTCTTTTAGTTCTGGTTCTCCTCCAGAAACTCTTTCTAACCATTCATTGAATGTTTCTCCATCATATTTATATTTTTTTTCCCAAATATCCATTCCTAATTTGTTGTCTTTTCCTAACCAACTTGTAATATCCATGACTACCTCCCCTTTTCTACTGCCAAAAATATTATAGCACAATTTCTACAAAATATAGTGTTTATTTTTTAAAATAAAACTATATATAGTATGAATTTGATTTTTTTCTAATTTCAAATTATCTCAATTATATGTACTTTTTCTCTGCTTTTTTTCCTTTATTATTTTTTTATAATTTATTTTTTCTAATATTTTAGCTATAATATATACATATTTTTAATAATAATTTTTTATTAAGATTCTACTCTTTATTGACTTTAAGTCAATAAAAGGTGTATATTATATATATTATGAATTTTGGGAGGATTTTTTATGAATACAATTACCTATAGTGAACTTTTAAAATCGGATAACTACATTCTCGTTGATGTAAGAACTCCTAAAGAATTTGAAAGTGAACCTATTCCCAATGCTGTCAATATTCCTGTTTTATTGGATGAGGAAAGAGCTATAGTTGGAACAGCTTATGTACAGCAGTCAAAAGAAATTGCTAAAGAATTGGGGGTAAATTTTATTTCTAAAAGACTTCCTGAGATTTTTAAACAAGTACAAGAACTTTCTTCTAAAAATAAAAAAATAGTATTTTTTTGTGCAAGAGGTGGAATGAGAAGTGGAACTATGTGTTCACTTTTTCAAGCTCTGGGATATAAATGTATAAAACTTGAAGGCGGATACAAGGCCTATAGAGAATTTATATATAAATCAATACCTATTCTCAATGAAAAGTTTAAGTATGTCATCATTCATGGGAGAACAGGTATTGGAAAAACTAAAATACTTGCCAAACTTTACGAAATGGGATATCCTGTCTTAAATCTTGAAAAAATTGCTGACCACAAAGGCTCTCACTTTGGTGCTATTGGTGAAAAAAGAAAACAAAGTCAAAAAAGATTTGAAACAGAAATTTATGAATTTCTCGTTTCAAATGATAAGGGATATATTCTTGCTGAAAGTGAAAGCAAAAGAATAGGAAATGTCTATATTCCAGATTCTGTGTATAGTTCTCTTGTTTCTGGATATCATCTGATAGCTGAAACCACTCCTGAACATAGAATAAAAATTCTTATGGAAGATTATGCTGATGCTCCTGAAGAGGCATTAAGAGAATGTATAATGAAAATCAGCCGTTATACCTCTAAAAAAAATATTGAAAGCTATTTACAGCTGCTTGAAAATAAAAAACTTCCAGAGTTAGCTGCAGAATTAATAAAAGAATACTATGATCCTCTTTATCAAAAAAGTATAGACAAATACCAATTTAATCACAAAATACAATATTCAACTACTGATGAAGGTGTAGAAAAAGTTATTGAATTTTTGAAAGAAAAAGAATTTATAAAATAAAAAATGAAGTTGATTAAAGAATTGAATAAGTTTCAGAAATTTGGAAATTAGAAAGATTTATGTAATTGATGAAGCAAGTAAAGCTTAAAAAATGATACTGTTTGAGTGAAACGAGTTTATCATTTTTAGCTTTATATGCAAAATCAATAATAAATATTTCTACTGGAAAATTTCTGAAGCATTATTTTTTTCAATCTATCAGCTTCATTTTTATTTTGGTCTATACATTCCCCTGCCAAGGAATTCTATTTTATCATTTTATTACTTCTCAGTAAAGGCAAAATTTCCATTTTTCATTATCAAAGTTTCATTTCCAAGATAATCTATTCCAATTATTTCTAAGTCAGAAGTTCCAATCATAAAATCTTCATGCACCATTGAAATATTTACTCCTTTTTCTCTAAGCTGGCTCTCATCCATTTCACTTCCATTTTCCAGGCAAATAGGATAAGCCTGTCCTAATGCAAGATGACATGAAGCATTTTCATCAAAAAGAGTATTGTAAAATATAGTATTTGAATTTGAAATTGGTGAATCATATGGAACAAGAGCTACCTCTCCTAGATAAGTTGCTCCCTCATCACTTTTTAAAAGTTGTTCAAGAGTGTCCTTTCCTTTTTCAGCAGAAAAATCTACAACTTTCCCCTCTTTAAATGTAAGTGAAAACTTTTCTATTAGATTTCCTCCATAACTAAAAGGTTTACTGCTGTAAACTATTCCATTTACTTCATCTTTTTTAGGAAGTGTAAATATTTCTTCAGTAGGCATATTAGCTACAAAATATACACCTTCTTTTGAAGTTTCTCCCCCTGCTGTCCAGATATGCCCCTCTGGAAGACCTATTTCCAGATTTGTTCCAAGGGAATTTTTATATATCAATTTTTTAAATTTCTTTTCATTAAGATAATTCATATTCTTTTTTAATGAGTTTAAATGATTTTTCCATTCTTCTATTGCATCATCTTTATCTGCTCTCACTATTGAGAAAATAAGCTCCCATAATTTTTTCTTACTCTCTTCTTTTGGCCATTCTGGAAATATTTTTCCAGCCCAGGCATTAGTTGGCACAGATACTACACACCACTGATTATAGTTATTCATTATTCTGTCATAGTGTTCTTTCAATGCTCTGCTTCTGGCTCTTTGATATTTTGCTATTTTACTTTGTTCTACATTTTTCAGCAGCTCTGGATCAGAAGCATATATACTTAAAAAGGCTGCTCCTTTTCTCATATATTCCATAACAGATTCTACCTGCCATTGAGGATAATTTTCAAATAATTCCTCAGTTCCATACATATACTTATATTTGCCACATAACTCATCATTCCAATGAACCACTACTTCTCTGGCACCATTTTTATATGCAGTTTCTACAACTTTTCTTGTAAAATCAGCAACTTCCACAGGAGAATTTATAACTAAAATCTGTCCTTTTTGAAGATTAACACCTATCTTTATAGTAAGCTCTATATAATTTTCTATCTTTTTTTCCATTTACTTCCTCCAAACTAATCTACTCTAAACTGTCCTTTTGATATAAAATTATTTATATATTTTGCTGTTCCCATTTTTTTATGTATTTCATCATGAACTAGAGGAAGAAAAAGAGTATCTTTTGCATAATCCAGCATGCATTCTTTAGAATTTACCAGCCCATCATTATATTCTCCCAGCCACTTGCCAAATATTCCTTCTGTTTCTGTCCCTATAATCAAACCAATTTCTATTTTTCTATCTATTTCATATTCCTTTTTTCTTTTGAAAAGTTTTAACGGTTTAAATATAGTATCTAATATTGGAAATATTCTTTTTAATCTTCTATGAACAACAGAATCTCTCAAAGGAGCAGCTATCAATACTATTTTATCTACAATATCTTCTGCTTCTTTATCTTTTAAAGTTTCCTCAATAAGCAGTCCTCCCAGTCCATATCCAATTAAAACAATCTCTTCTTTCTCACTAAGTCCACCATATTTTAAATCTAAAAGAAAACCTTTAAGCATATCTACTGAAAATTTAATGTCTGGAAAAGTAAGAGGAAAATTTAAATTTTCTACTTTATATCCTAATGAAGTTAAATTTTGCTCCAATGGCTCCATATCTCTATAATCTCTATGAAATCCATGAATCAGTACAATTCTATAGCTCATCTTCTCACTTTCCTTTTTTTAAAATTTTATCAAAATCATCTTTCTTTTTTATTATAACATTTTTTAGAGGAACTTGAAGAAAAAAAGAAAAAAATTTCTAGCCTCTTTTCAGCAAAATTATGTTATTATATATTTAAAACAACTTTTGAGGTGATAATTAATGCAAAAATTTAAGAAATACATCTTTACTGTCCTACTTTTTATGTTTTCCATAACTATTTTTTCAAAACCTTTGGAAAATAGTTCAAATCTAGTCACTGGAAAACTTCCAAATGGAATAACTTATTATATATACAAAAATAAAAAACCAGAAGAAAAAGCTGAACTTAACCTTGTTGTAAAAGCAGGTTCTTTATATGAAGAGGAACAGGAACAAGGTCTTGCCCATTTTCTTGAGCATATGGCTTTTAATGGTACTACAAAATATGAAAAAAATGATATGATTAAGTATCTCCAATCTCTTGGTTTAAGCTTTGGTGGAGATCTTAATGCTTATACTTCTTTTGATAGAACTGTATATAAATTGCAAATACCTTCTTCTACTTCTGAAGATATAGAAAAAGGAGTAGAGGTTCTTAAAGAGTGGGCTACTGAAGTAACTTTAGCCCCTGAACAGGTAGAAAGTGAAAAAAAAGTAATAATAGAGGAATGGAGATTAAGACAAGGTCTTTCTCAAAGACTTGGAGATATTCATAAAAAAGCTGTATTTGGTGGTTCCAGATACTTTGACCGATTCCCAATAGGACTTCCTGAAACTATTAATGGAGCTACTTCTCAAATCTTAAAAGGTTTTTACGAAAGATGGTATCTTCCTGAAAATATGTCTGTAATAGCTGTTGGAGATTTTGATCCCATTCAGGTAGAAAATATAATTAAAAAATATTTTGATTATACAAGTGATAAAAAGGTTACAGTTCCTGAAGATTATAAACTTGCTGAACTTGAAAATAAATATATAGTTTTTACTGATCCTGAGATTACATATAATACTTTTTATATGACAAAAATTTTAGACAGAACCATAATTAATACTGAAGAAGGAATGAAAGCAAATATTATAGATCAGCTCCTCTTCAATATTCTCAATACAAGATTAGCTAATCTCTGCAAATTAGATAATTCTCCTCTTATGGAAAGTCTTGTATATAAATATTCTATAAACAATCATAGTGATATTTTTAGTGCAGTTGCTGCTGTAAGAGATGGAAGAATAGAAGAAGGAGCAGCTCTCCTTAATGCAGCTTTAAAGACTTCTGTAACAAAAGGAATAAATAAAACTGAACTTGAACTAGAAAAGAAAAATATTTATAATAATTATAAAACTTTAGTTGCAAATAAAGAAAGCATACAACATGGAACATATATAGAAGCTCTTGTTGAATATGTCATGTCTGGAGATAGCTTTCTAGATATAGATAAAGAGTTTGAATTATTTTCAAAGGAATTAGAAAGTATAAAATTATCTGATCTTAATAAAAGAATGGAGGAGATATACAGTACAAATACTCTTTATTTTCTTACTGCTCCTTCTAATGGAAAGGATATTCCAAATGAAAAACAACTTGAAAAAGTAATGACTGAAAGCAGAGGGTCAAAAGATAATCTATTAGATTTTTCATCATCAAACGTAGAGCTCCCTCCTATTCAAGTTACAAATGGAAAAATAATTGAATCTTCTGATGGAAGTTTTACTCTCTCTAATGGAATAAAAGTATTATCTAAATCTACAGACTTTGATAAGGATAAAATCTATATAAAACTATTTAAAAAAGAAGGAAGTTCTGTTGATACATATTCTGAGTATCTGAATTCTCTTTTCAGCAGTGATCTTGTAATCAGTTCTGGTGCATCTAACATTTCACCAAATGATTTAGAAAACTTTATGAAAGGAAAAAACTTCAGTCTTTCTCCATATATTAATGATTATGAACAGGGATTCTCCATTACAACAGATAAAGAAAATCTTATACCTGCTTTAGAATATATGAGTTATACTATAAAAGACCCTAAAATTGATGATATAATATTTAAAACAATGATGGAAAATACAAAAGAAGCCATACTTAATAGAAAGAACTCTCCAAGAGCAGTATACAGTGATGAAATTTCTAAAATTTATAGTGGAAACAATCAAAGAAGACTTCCTTTATCTCTTGAGGATTTAGAAAAGATTAATAAAAATGAAGCTTTAAATACCTTTAAAAATAAATTTGATAATTTTAATGGATACAACTTACTGATAGTTGGTTCATTTGATGAAAAGGAACTTCCAGGATTACTTGAAAAATATTTTGCTTCACTTCCTGACAATGAAAAATTAACTTTTCCTAAACCACTTGATTTAAATATACCTAAAGGTATAGTAAAAAAAGAAATAATAAAAGGTATTGATAAAAAATCTACTGTAACTTTAATATTTCCATATAATGGTACATATGGAGAAAAAGAAAGAATTTTATACAATGGTTTCTCAAGAGTTTTAAATATAGCTCTTATTGAAGATATAAGAGAAAAAATAGGTGGAGTTTACTCTATTTCATCAAAGGTTTCCCTTTCTCCAAATAACTTTGGTGAAGATAAAATGATAATAAGCTTCAGCTGTGATACTAAAAGAGCTGAAGAATTGAAAAATGCTGTACTGAAAACTGTTTCTGACATGCTGAATAAAGATATTAATCAAAAACAGATAGACAGTATTATAAAAAATTATGAACTTTCATATAAAAATGAATTAAAAGAAAATATATTCTGGTTAAATTATTTTTATCAAAAATCTACTGTTGATCCAGAATACAAAATTCCTACACCAGAAGAATATACTAAAATAATGCAGAAAAAAGATTTGATGGAACTAGCTAAAAAAGCAATAAATTTAAATAATTATATTGATGTAACTTTGATTCCTGAAAAGGAATCTTTATAATAAAACTTTAGGAGGAAATTATGCCACATTTAAAAGTTAGAGGAATGGACAAAAAAGCTTTAATTGAAAACAGCAAGGAGATAATCGACGGTCTTACTGAAATAATCAAGTGTGACAGAACTTGGTTTACTATTGAACACATAGATACTGAATATATCTATGATGGAAAAATTGTAGATGGATATACATTTGTTGAGCTGTATTGGTTTGAAAGAACTCCAGAAGTAAAAGCTGCAGTTGGAGAATTTTTAACAAAAGTTATAAAAAAAATAAATGGAGATAAAGATTGCTGTATTATCTTCTTCCCACTTCTTGGAGAAAATTACTGTGACAATGGGATATTTTTCTAATGAAGATTATATTTTCCCCAAGTAAAGAGATGAGAGATAATGAAATGTTATCTCTCCCCTCTTCTACTTTATATTTCAAAGAAAAGAATCAGAAAATTCTGAAAAAGCTACAGAATTTTTCAAAAGAAGAAATTGCAGAAATTATGAAAATTAAGGGTAAACTTTTAGAAGAAACTTTCGAAAATATAAAAAGTTTTGATTCTTTAAAAGAGATATCTGCATTTACATTATACAATGGAGTTTCATTTAAAAACCTAGAATTAGAAAAATATGATAAAGAAAGTATTGAGTATGCCAATAATAATTTACTTATTCTTTCTGCTTTTTATGGAATTTTACATCCTTCTAATTTTGTCAAAAAATATAGACTGGATATGACTATGAAAATAGATTCTTCCTCTTTATATTCATTTTGGAATAATGATGTTACAAATTATATTACCAATCTTTTACATAGAGATTCTGATAAAATTCTTATAAACCTTGCTTCAGGGGAATATTCTAAAATGATAGAAAGAAAAAATTTTCCTTACAGAATTATTGATATTGATTTTAAAGAAAATAAAAATGGAAAATTCCAATCTGTGAGCAGCTTTGCAAAACAGGGAAGAGGAAGCATGCTTAATTATCTTATCAAAAATAAAATAACTGATATTGAAAAAATCAAAAAATTTTCTGAATTAGAATATCTATTTAATAATGAATTATCTGATAAAGATAAATTTATTTTTACAAGATAACTAATAAGATATTAAAATGAGGTCGATAATTTTTATTCAACCTCATTTTTTATTTAAACATTAAAAATAATAAAAGTTATTATCATAATTATGAAACTTGATAAGAACCAAAATAATTTTTTTAAATTTAATATATATTCATAATCTACCTTTTTGTACTTATAAAAAAATGTGACTAAGACAATAAATAAAAGTATTATGTAGAGAAAAAAATAATAATAATCTAAATACAGTAGTTCATCTGTCATTATATTATCTCTAAGCCCACTTTGGGACAATATAACTGTAAAAAATAACCCAGAAACTGACCCTAAAGTAAATTCTACTCTTTCATTATTTTCTCCTTTTTCTATTAAAAACAATATTCCAAAAACCATACATAGAATTATAAAAAATGGAAGTAAGCTGGAAATGAAAGGTGATAATATATTTCTTTTTAAATAAATATTAAAAACAAGTTCATGCTCTTGAATTGAAATTTTATTAAAACTAAAAAAACTCCCTACTATATTCCAGCCATTAAGTACAATATTTTTTTTGATTCCATGATTAGCTGATATTAATACTCCTTCAGGATATTCTGAAAAATCAGGAACTATTACCTTTCCTTCATCAATCCCCCTTCCCTGCATTTTTAATGAAATTACATTACTTTCAAGAGGATATTTATAATAATTAAATTCCTCTCTTAAAAGTATTAAAAACTTTTTAGTAACGATTCCATTTTTTTCATTTATAATCCATTCACTATATTCTACTGCATCAGGAAAAAAAACATTATACTCAGACTTATTTTCATGTTGTATTACTCCTGTTATTTTTACATTATTTGCTTCTTGAAATTCTATTGATTCTATTTGTAATTTTATTGTTAAATCCTTATTTAAATTATTTTTCCATAAATAATAAATAGATTCTTCCTTACTATTTATAGCATCAAATTTTTTTATCTCTTCTTTTGAAGAACAATAGTTTATTACTCCAATAAAAATACATAAAAACAACAACTGGCTTACTGATATTAATGCTATATTTTTTAAGGATATTTTCTTTAAATTTATTATAAGACAGCTTCCCAAAAACAATGAAAAAAATATTATTGATAAAAATAAATTACTTTTAATCTCCCCTATTCTTGTCACAATAGATTCTTCATCTATGGTTACTATTCCGATATATAAAGGTATTTGCGAAAAATATTTATATCCTGTAATTGAAGATTGAGATGTTACTTTATTTCTACTTACTCTTGAAAAATATTCTGATGGATTTTTTTTATACAGTACTTTTGCAGCTTTATTCAAATTCTTATCTTTATCTATTAAAGACTCACTAAATAAATCCATTCCTAAAAGTTCCTCTTTAGGATGGTATATATATCTTGTTGATGGAGATATTAAAAATAAATACTCATATCTTTTAAATTCTGAAGTTTTAAGAAGAGTTTTTAAAAACAAATTATAATTTTTTATTTCTAAATAATAAATTTTTCCATTTTCCTTCTTGTAAAACCTCATATTTTTTCCAGAAATTATTGGATATTTTAGTGATTCACTATAGTATTTTTCCTTCAATTCATTAAGTACTTCTCTAGAAAAAATTATTCTGTAGTCATTATTTACTGCTATTATTCTGGTATTTTTTAAATTTTTATTTTCTAACATTTTTTCTATTTCATTTAAAGTACTTAATTCCTTAGACAAAATTCCTTCTAATTTTTTATTATTTCTCTCATTCTCTTTTGATATAATTATTCCATTGTTAATAATTGAAGAAAACTTTTCTCTAACATATGGCAACTTATATATTGTGTAATTTTGATTTATATTTGTCTTAGGTTTATATGTAAGATAATTTTGAAATATAGTATTATAATTAATTTTCTTTTCATCTATCTCTTCCCATTTAAAAGTTTTTAAATACATATTTAATTTTTTTTCTGCCAGTGATAATGATTTTTCTATTTCATTATCTAAATTTATTTTTTCATCATACATTATATAAAAAAACCTTCCCATGAAAAAAAGCGATAAACATATAAAAATAAGTAATACCAAATTTTTAATTCTTTTTACTCTGTTATTGATTTCCAAAAAATTCTGATCTTTTTTTACATTTTCTAAATTCTCCATCTTTCCCTCCATTATTTCAAAAAATCGAGTCCTATTTAAATCCAGTTTTAAAGTCTATTTTTCCCATTTATAGCTATTATTTTTTAGTTAATAACAAGAGTTTAATAAAAATTTTATAAAATATTCTTATTAAAGAAAAAGCTGGATAAAACATCACTTTTATCACAGCTTTCTATTATTGATTTTCAATATTCAGTTTTTATGAAATTGCTTTACTAATCAGCTACTGCCAAAGTTTTTGGAAGGACGATTCCTTTTCCATCTCCCTCTTCAACAGTTCCTGATTTTGTTATTCCATTTTCTGTCCAAATGATATATAAAGATTTTCTTCTGCCTACAAAAGGATCTCCTGCAATATCATTTCCTGCTTTAAATTCTCTTTTTCCTGCTTTATATCCAGCTTTTATCTTTTCAGTTACATCAATTGTTTTTTCATAATATCCATATCCTGCAAAAATAATAGTATTCTGTCTTAATTTATTTATTATATCCATAATTAAGCCTCCTCAATTTTTTATTTTACCATTCTCTTTCTATATTATTCCATCTTCTTTTGACATCTTCTGGATGCTCTTTTCCCCATTTTAATCCTAACTTAAAGTTAAGTACATCATCTGGTGTCAATAGTGATTTTGATTGCAGCCATTGGTGCATTTTTCCATTCCTATTTAAATTAAATTGATTATGATAATCAACCAAATGAACAAAAGTTTTTTCATCCATATCTGGAAGTTTTTCTAATGTTGAAACATATGTTATCATTTTTTTTACATGCTCTGTATCAAGTTCATCTATCTCTTTTCTATGAGCTTTTAATTTTTCATTCAATGGAGCTATATCTTTATCTAATCTTAAAAGTTTATCTATTTCTACCTGTGTAAAACTACATTTGTTCTTGAGAAAATTTCTAGCTGCTTCATTATGTTTCACATCAAACTGACTTCTTCCAAAACTATATCCAGATATCCCTCCAGCAAAACTAAATTTACATATGACATTTTCATTTCCACTTATTTCATTTAAAGCTATTACTCTCATAACTTTTTGGGTATCAATAATTTCACATATATCTTTAACTTTCATTCCTACCTCCTATTTTTTAGTAAGTATCAGCTTTATGTTATTATCTTTTTTGATGATTTCATAATTAAATAATTTTCTTTTTTCTAAACCCTTCTCTATATCCTCTATTATACTATCATCTTTAAAAGAAAAATATATTCTAGCTGAATAAAAATTATATTTTTTAAGTGTATTTTCTAAATATGTTATTTCATCAGCTATATAGAATATTTTTTTAGAAAAATCCTCTCTATTTTCTTCAGGAGTTTTAAAAAATTTTCTTTTTATCTTTTGGAAGAAGTTTTTAATTTTTTTATTCATCATCTTCATCATATAAAGCTTTTTTATGTTTTTTCTTTAAAGAGCTTTTTTTCTTTGGCACCTCTTCTATTTCTTCTTCCTCTTCTTCAATATCTTCTTCATTTCCTTCTGTATCAAGCATAGTGTATATAAGAGGTCTGTTTCTAAATTCATCCATTATTCTTTCTATTCCTTCTGGATTATCCTGTTCTTCAAATTTTAATTTTATTCCTATATTATTCGAAGTTCTTCCTTTAGTATTATCACTAGTAGGAGCAAGAGTAACCTCAAAACTTGTTCTGTCAGCATATCTTACTTCATCTTCTTCAGGAATCCCATCTTTAGTTTTTACTTTTCCCTCATCTATTCTGACATTAAGATCTATTTCTATTTCTTTAAGCCTTAATCCTTTAGGTTCTGTTAAAGCTAAAAGAGGAATACTTGCTTTTTTATTATCTTGCACTTTGAAATTATACATTATAGGGTTGCCATCTTCATCAAAATACTTAGCTATGGACTCAATATAATGATTATTTAATATTTGCTGAGCAGCGTTGGCTGAATAAAGAAGCCCTCTTGTTATATCTGAAAGAGATTGGTCATTTTGTGACTTTCTAAATTTCCAAGGATAACATTTTATCATTTTCTCCTCCTTTTGTCAGGGAGCTCTAATGAGCTCCCATTAAATTATTATGCAGCTGTTTCTTGAGTATTTATAATACTCTCACTATTTCTAGGTGCATTTCCATCTGTTATTTGAGATGGTTTTGTTACATCATTAGTTATTGCTTCAATTATTCTCATTAATGGTTCTGGAGTATCTTGTTTTTTAGCTTCTACATGGAAAGTATATTTAGATCTTGTATCTGATTTTCTTGTTTGTTCTGATTTATGTGATACACTACCACTAAATTTTACTCCAAAACATCCTCCTGAAACACTTGCTCCCACATCAGTAGAACTTGTACTTGTATCTGAAGTTGAAATTTCCATTTCAAAATCTATTGTAACCAGTTCCATTGATAAATTTGGAATCCCTGTCATTGCAATAAATGGTGCAGAAATAGTTTTTTCTACTTTTTCTCCATTTTCAACTGCTGAATAGTTAAAATTAACATTTTTTACATTTCCATTTTCATCAAGAGCCACCTCTTTAATGAAACTATACATAGAAGCACTTAATTGTTTCTGTGCATCTACTACTGCTACTAATGGACTTGCTACTAATGATTCTATTGGTATTGCTTTTAATTGATTCCCTGTAAATGTATCTGCCATATTAATTCCTCCATTTTTTATTTTTTCTCTAGAGATAACTGGATTATACATCATTATTTATTTTATACCAAATTTGTAATATATTATTTTTTCTTCTTTTTCTTTGAACTATATGCTTTAAAAAATATTTCCATTCTTTTCATAAAATTTATATCTAATATTTCACAAATTTCTGCAAGCAATTTTATGTTCATTTCATTTCTGCAGTTCTCATAACAACTTACTGTTTTTTGTGATATTCCCAATTTTTGTGAAAACTCCTTTTGAGTATATTTTTCTTCTCTAGTTTTTTTTATTTCCTGAACTATTTCCTCATAACATTCATCATAAATCATTGTCCATTTACTCATATTTCCTCCAAGCTATCTATATTTATTAAATTCAATATAGAATATCAAATTTTTTAGATTTTCTCTAGAGATATATGAATTATACATTTCTTTGATTTTTTTACCAAATCTGTATAGTTAATTATTTTTAAGAAGATTTTATAAAGCATTTTTATCTTATACTCATTAAAAATAATTTTGTTAACCATATTTTTATTTATATTCCATATTATTTTTTTTATATAAAAAAACTCTTTTTTATAAAATATTTTCTTTTTATTTTACAAAATTATAGAATCAAATAAAAGTTTTTATAATAAATTTAGAAAATAAAAAAATCTTGATAAAATTTCAATTCTTTTAATGTAAATAAATTAAAATATATTTTACTAAAAAAGGAGTGGAAATTCCCCACTCCTTTTTTTAATTTTATAAAAGCTCTCCATAACGTTTTACATATACTTTCTTTAAAAGTGTAACAAGTATCATATAAAGAATAACTGTTATTATTAAGAAAGGCCAGTATACAGCTGGCAGTACTGTAAGTCCTATCATTTCTCCAAGTTTTGTATATGGAATTAATGAAAGAAACAATATTCCACTGCAAGTAAGCAAACTTACTGATAGAGATGCTCTGCTCTGAATAAATGGAATTTTTGGTGTTCTTATCATATGAATAACTAAAGTTTGTGTCCACATAGATTCAACAAACCATCCAGTTTGAAATAATGCTATAAACATAGTTCTCATAGTTTCATCTGATGCTGGAATCATATGATAAGGCAATCCTCCTGATACAAACATTGGACATATAACAAAATATAATACAAGATATGTAGTTATATCAAATATTGAACTTGTAGGCCCTATCCACAACATAAATTTCCCAACAGATGATGCATCCCATTTTCTTGGTATTCTTAAAAATTTATCATCTACATTATCCCAAGGAATGGCTGTACAAGAAAGATCATATATCAAATTTAAAAATATCAGCTGTACACTCATCATAGGCAAAAAAGGAATAAATGCACTAGCTGCAAGCACTGAAAACATATTTCCAAAGTTTGATGACGCAGTCATTTTTATATATTTTATCATATTGGCATATGTTTTACGCCCTTCTATTATCCCTTCCTCAAGTACCATAAGATCTTTTTCCAAAAGAATAATATCTGCTGATTCTTTAGCAATATCTACAGCTGTATCTACTGATATCCCTATATCTGCTGCTTTCATAGCTGCTGCATCATTTATTCCATCCCCCATAAAGCCTACAGTATGTCCATTATCACGAAGTACTTTTACTATTCTGGCTTTTTGATCAGGCGAAAGTTTTGCAAATACACTTATATTTTCTGTTGATTTTCCTAAGTCATAATCAGTCATTTTATCTAAGTCAGATCCCAATAATATTTTTTCTACTTTAAGCCCTACTTTCTGACATATGCTTCTAGTTACCTTATCATTATCTCCAGTTAATATTTTAGTTACAACTCCATATTCTTTCAGTGCCTGTATTGCTTTAGCTGTTGTTTCCTTTGGCGGGTCAAGAAAAGCAAGATATCCTATAAGAACCATATCACATTCATCTTTTACTCCAAAAGCTCCCGCTGGAGAAGGATTCGTCTTTTGTGCTACTGCTATGACTCTCATTCCATCTTCATTAAAATCATTTACTGTTTGAAGTATATCTTTTTTTAATTCCTCATTTAAAAGTTCTACTTTCCCTTTATATTCTACATGTGTACATATAGAAAGCATTTCTTCTACTGCTCCCTTAGTAATCATCTGTGTTTTTCCACTATTATCTTCAACAACTACTGTCATACGACGACGAGAAAAATCAAATGGTATTTCATCTACTTTTTTATACATTTCAGCTAGACTTTTTAATGATTTATCTTCTCTGCTTTCTTCTTCAGTTCTTTGAATGATTGATACATCCATAAGATTTTTAAGTCCTGTTTGATACCAGCTATTGAGAAAAGCATGACGCAATACTCGACTGTCTTCTTTTCCATGAACATTCATATGATATTCTAATACTACCTTATCTTGTGTCAGAGTTCCAGTCTTATCTGTGCATAGAATATCTATAGCTCCAAAGTTCTGAATAGAATTAAGATTTTTTACAATAGTTTTTTTCTTTGACATAGATACTGCACCTTTTGCTAAGCAAGTAGTTACTATCATAGGAAGCATTTCAGGAGTAAGTCCTACAGCTATTGATACTGCAAAAAGAAAAGCTTGTATCCAATTTCCTTTTGTCATTCCATTAATAAAAAACACTACTGGAACCATTACTAACATGAAACGAATAAGTACCCATGAAACTGAATTTACCCCTTTTTCAAAGCTTGTAACTATTGGTTCTTCTGATATTGATTGTGCCATTGAACCAAATATGGTATCATTTCCAACAGAAATTACTATTCCCGCTGCTGCTCCACTAATAATATTGCTTCCCATAAATGCCAGATTATTATATTCTGTAATAGTTTCATTCTTTCTTTTAGATACTTCTGGAGTTTTTTCAAGAGGTTCACTTTCACCAGTTAAAGCTGACTGGCTAATAAATAAATCCTTAGCTTCAATTATTCTCATATCTGCTGGAATCATATCTCCAGCTGCAAGATGTACTATATCTCCTACTACAACTTCTTCCAATGGTATCTCTTTTTTTCCATCCTCTATTCTTTCTACACATGTTGTAGTAGTTATCATTTCAAGAAGTCTTTCTGCTGCATTATTGCTTCTGGCTTCTTGTATAAAACGAAGTGCTCCTGATATTATTACCATAGTTAATATTATCGTTACAGTCATAATATCTACATCTTCAGGTGTCTTATGATAAATGGGAATAATTATATCAGTTATTCCTGAAACTATTGCTAAACAAAAAAGTATTGCTGTAAAAGGATTTACAAAGGCATCACATATTTTTTTTAATAAAGATTTTTTCTTTCCATGTGTTACCTTATTTCTTCCATATTTTTCTCTAGAAAACTTTATTCTCTCTTTTGCAATTCCCTTTGTTGTACTTCCAAACTTTTTTAATATATCAGCAATATCACTATTGGCTGCATATTCCATCCTTGAATTTACTTTGTCTTTTTGCACTGCTTTTTCTACATTTTTTTTCAAGTAATTTTTTTTCATTTTTTCTTTCATCATTGGTCTGTTCCTCCTTTACTTTCTAAATAAGCTTTTGGAAATAACAGAACATAGCTGAAAGAACAAAGATTTTATATTTTTACAGAGCAGAAGGACAGACAATCAGTCTTATTTCTTCTGCTCATACTCTGCCCTTTCAGGTCTGTACTGTTACTATTTTCCGTGTCCATCCTTCTCACCTCACTAATTTCTAAATTATTTTTAATAAAAAAATCCCATACCAAAGCAAAAACAATGGTATGGGAAATATCCCAAATATAAAATCACCACTACATGATTTATGCCACCGTTTGAGCTTTAACTCTGCAGGGCGGTGAAATTGCATTAGATGATACCTTGGTTTCGATATCGCCTGTTCAGACCAACGCATAGTGTCTCCACTATTTTGCGGCAGCAATCCATATCCCTGTAGTAGCCTTACCTACCGGATCTATTTTATTCTTGTTTATTGTAGATGTTATTTTTATTTTTGTCAAGATATATTTTTCTTACAAAATCAAAATACTCTTTCTTACACCTAATACTCATCAAAAAAATTCTAATTTTATGTTAACTTTTATTTTTTAAGCTTGGTATTTTAATTTTCCTCTTACAAAGGTCATATCAACAGAATAGTCATTATTTAATACAACAAGATCTGCATCTTTTCCTTCAGCTATTTCTCCAGTGTTAAGTCCAAATTCTTTAGCTGCATTTGTACTTGTCATTTTAACTGCATCAAAAATACTATATCCTAATTCAATAACATTTTTAAATGCTTTATCTAAAGTGAGAACACTTCCTGCAAGTGCATCATTACTTACAAGTCTTGCCTGATTATCTTTTACATAAACATCAAGTTCACCAAGTTTATAATTTCCATCTGGAAGTCCAGTAGCACTCATAGCATCAGTAATACATTCTACTTTATCTACACCTTTTGCTTTCAACATAAGTCTTACAGCTTCTGGATGCACATGTATTTTATCAAATATAACTTCTGCCATTACAGCATCACTGCTTAATACTGCTCCTACTACTCCTGGTTCTCTATGAGTAAATCCTCTCATACCATTATATGTATGTGTTGAATGACTCAATCCAGCTTTTATAGCTTTTTGCACATCATCAAAATAAACTGCTGAGTGTCCTACAGAAACTATTACTCCATTTTCCTTTAAGAATTTGATTGCTTCTAGAGCGGCATCATCTTTAGGTGATAAAGAAAATAATTTTACAAGTCCTGGTTTAATATTTAAATATTCTTTTATTTCTTCTATACCAGCTGGTTTCATATATTTTTCATTTTGAGCACCCTTATATTGTATATCAAAATATGGTCCTTCCATATGAGCTCCAAATATGTTTGCTCCTTCTAATTCTTTATTCTGTACTTCTGCTATTTTTTCTAAAACATTTTTTAAAATTTCTTTTGTACTTGTAAGAGTTGTAGCAAGAAAGTTAGTTGTTCCATGTTTTACTACAAATGATGAAATAGTTTTTAATGCCTCCACAGTTCCATCCATAGCATCTGCACCATATGCCCCATGAATATGAGCATCAATAAATCCAGGTACTACATATTTCCCTTTTAAATCTATTCCATTTTCATATAAAGGATTTTCGTTTTCTGTTATTTTTTTTATTTTGCCATCTATTACTAATAAATCCCCTGAAACAATTCTATTTCCTAAAACAAATTTCCCATTTTTTAAAAGTATTTTTTCCATATACCTCATCTCCTTTTGGGGTTTTGAATTTTAAAAACATAATTTTTATTTTATAATAATATTTTATTACATTTTCTATTTTTTCTCAACCATTTTTTTATTCTTGCCCAAAGAGAAACTTCAGCATATAAATAATTTCCTCTGCCAGATTTAAATATCTTCATAAATCAGCTCCTATCTCTAATTACTAAAATTATATTTCTTCTTCAATAGTTTCTTCATTATCACCATCAAAATCTAATGTGTCACTTTCATCAGATTCAGTACTTTCTGTAGCTTTCTTTTTAGAAGGTTTAGTATCAAGTCCACCTTTTTCTATTATTTCCAACACTTTTTTTTCTATCTGCCCAAATAGTTCTGGTTCTGTTTCAAGTCTTGCTTTTACATTTTCTTTTCCTTGTCCCAATCTAATATCTCCAAAACTGAACCAAGCTCCTGATTTTGCTACTATATCATTATTCAAAGCTATTTCCATTATTTCCCCTACTCTTGTTATTCCTTTTCCATACATTATTTGGAAAGCTGCTTCTTTAAACGGAGGGGCTACTTTATTTTTTGTAACTTTTACTACTGTTTCATTTCCTATTACCTCATCACCTTGTTTTACTGATCCTATTCTCTTTACTTCCAATCTTACTGAAGAATAAAATTTTAAAGCTTTTCCTCCAGTAGTTGTAGTTTGAGGTCCAAAGCCAAATCCACCAATTTTATCTCTAATCTGATTAATAAATACCATTGTAGTCTTTGACTTATTTAACGTCGCAGTAAGTTTTCTCAAAGCTTTTGACATAAGTCTTGCTTGAAGTCCCATCTGCTGATCTCCCATTTCTCCATCAATTTCTACTTTTGGTACAAGAGCTGCTACTGAGTCAACTACGATGATATCTACAGCATTTGATCTCACAAGCATATCTGCTATTTCAAGAGCTTGTTCTCCATAATCTGGCTGAGATATCAGCAGTTCATCTACATCTACTCCTAAAGCTCTTGCATATACTGGATCTAAAGCATGTTCTGCATCTATAAATGCTGCTATTCCTCCAGCTTTTTGTGCTTCTGCTACAATATGGAGAGCTATTGTTGTTTTCCCTGAACTTTCTGCTCCATATACTTCTATTATTCTTCCTCTTGGTACTCCTCCTACTCCTAATGCTATATTAAGATTTAAGCTTCCTGTTGAAATAACTTCCACATTCATACTTAGGTTATTCCCAAGTTTCATTATAGATCCTTCTCCAAATTCTTTAGATATTTGTTTTATAGCTAGATCTAATGCTTTTTCCTTACTCATTTCTTCATTTTTTTTAGCTGCCACTTAAACCACCTCTTTTTTCATTCTATATATATTTATATATAGATACTACCATATTTTTTTTCTTTTGTCACTCAATTTTCATAATTTCTTTCTATAATGATATATAATATAAAAAACTAGAGGAGTGTTCTAATGATTTTAACAAAGCGTTCTCTTAAAATTATTAACTTATTCCTCACTGGAAATAAGTTTACAATTGATGAACTTGCAGATTTTTTTTCTATAACTAACAGAACTGTAGCAAATAATATAAAAACAATTAAAACTTTTTTAAAAAGCAATAACCTAAATTCTTTAGTAGAAAATAACGGTATTTACTATATTAAAAATAAAGATTCTAGATTAATTTCTCATCTTATTTCCAAAGAAGTCATAACTGTAGAAGAAAGAAAAGAATATATTATATTAAAACTACTTACAGATAATCTTATAACATTAAATCCC
The DNA here is from genome assembly GCA_002356455.1 of Fusobacterium varium. Lineage (NCBI taxonomy): Bacteria > Fusobacteriati > Fusobacteriota > Fusobacteriia > Fusobacteriales > Fusobacteriaceae > Fusobacterium > Fusobacterium varium. The sequence goes on along the minus strand of AP017968.1, from coordinate 1,041,672 downwards.
ATAGCTGAAGAACTGGGAATTACAAGAAGAGCTCTCAACTACGATATGATAGACATAAAAGAATTTTTTTCTAAAAAAAATATCGAACTTGTTCCTGTTGCTGGAAAAGGAGTTACTCTAGTTGGAAAAGAAGCTGATATGAGACAGCTTCTCAGTCTATTTATAGAAAAATTACTAATAAAAAAAGGTAATATAAATAAAATATTTCAAAAATTCTTAAAGGTGTTTAATGAAAATTGCAGTATATCCTTAATAGATAGAATGCTCATGGAGATTACAAGAGATATAAATATTGCTCTTCCTCCAGAAAGTTTCTATTATGTTATAGGCATTATATTATCTGGAAAATTAAGAAAAAGTTTTAAGGATGATTCTTTAACAATAGAAGGCAATTCTCATTCTCAAAAATATCAAACTTTTAAAGAAAAACTATTATACAATATCCATATACCTATTGAAGATTATGAAATCAATCAAATCATAACAGTTTTTCTTGATTCTGATATTGAAACTTATAAAGGAGAGTATAAGTTAAAACCAAAAATTGAAAAATTTCTTTCTATTTTAAAAGAAAAATTAAATATCAATTTTACTATTGATGAGAATTTTTTAATGATACTTTCATATTCATTTAAACTTTCTAATTATAAAGCTGAATTTAATATAAGTCAGCACCAGAAAAAAATCTCTCATATTCCTGAGTCATGTGAAGATATTTTTGAAATTGTAGATGAGTTTACTAAAAAAGTATTTAGACAGTTTCATACTGATGATCTCCTTTTCATAACTTTATTATTAAAAAATCATATCTTGAAATCTAATGGTTTAAAAACAAGCAGAAAGAATATTCTAATAATAGATAATTCTATCAAGCATTTTCTAGGAAAGCTTGTTTCAAAATATCTTCAAAATTTTTATAAAATAAATAATATAACTATAATTTCAAGTTATGAACTGGATTGCTTTTTTTCATCAAATGCTAAACCTGATTTAATTTTAACTCTTGATAATAGTAAAATAAATACAAATATCCCTATAATTAAACTTGATTTTGCAGAATTATGGCCTAATTTAAATTTTTTAGAATATTACTTTTAATTCTTTGGAGGTACATTTATGAAAAGGCAGCTTATAGGATTAATGCTGATTATGTCTTCTTTTGCTTTTGCTGGAGGAGATAAAACATTAGATTTATTAGAAGAAAAAATTGAATTAAAACATTCTTTTATCACTGATGGTACACATAAATTAAAAATTGAAGATATTGATATAGGGGTAGTTAATGGAATACCTTTTGTCGTTATAGAAACAGATAGTCTTTTCACCGATAGAGTATGGAAGGATTTTGATAAAAAAGCTTATAATGATGTTGCTAAGGATATAGCTGATGAAATAAGAGCTGCTTTAGATACAAAATCTGAAGTTAATATTTCTCTAATTTTGGATAGAGAATTTGGAAAAGACATGGTTCTTTCAGAAGCTCAATATTAGAATATACTAAATATACATTCCTTTATGAGAACATATCAAAAATAAATTTTGATATGTTCTTTTTCTTGTATAAAGAGTTCTGTTCCATTTATATCATACCTTTGGTTATTTTTTTATTATCTAAAACTAATAATAAGGAGTGATTTTTTATGTGTAATCTTAATGGATTTGAAAGTACAGGTAAAACTGGTAAGTGGTATAAATCGTGGAGAACAGTTATTACAATAAGATATGATTGAAAACTGGAAAATAAAAAATATTTATACTCAATGAGCTAAAAAAAGCAATAAGTTCAATATAATATTACGAACTATTTGTGTACTAGCTACTAAATTTCTTGTGATTCTGCAAGATTTTATCCTTATATAAATCATTAACCTTGAAAAACACTAAATTTTCTAATTTCTATTTAAATTTTAAAAGAACCATGGTATAATCAAAAATTATGGAATATAGTTTATTTTTATAAGTGAGGGAAAAAATGAATTTGAATATGGTCAAAAAGTATGCTCTTTGGATTTTTTCAATTTTAGTAAATGCTTTTGGAAATTTTTTGTTAATTAAAGGAGATATTGGAAGCGGCCCCTGGGTTGCTGCAAGCATAGGAATGTCAAAGGTCTTTCTCCTCCAAATAGGTATATGTACTATCATTCTCAATTTTTTAGTTTTTATACCAATTATTTTCATCAGTAAAAAATTTGAGATTTTTAAACTTGCTGGTTCATTTTTTGTAGCCTACATCTTTGGAAAGTTTCTTGATTTCTTTTTAAATATATTTTCATGGGTACATCCTGAACATATTATTTCCAAGATACTCTTCTTTATAATTGGAAATCTTATACTCAGCTGTGGAATCTCTGTTTACCTTAGATTAAATATAGCTATGAACCCTTTTGATCAATTTTTAAAAACTGTTAACGATTATTTGGTTCCGGATATGAAAAAAGCAAATTATGTATATCTTGGTGTTCCTTTTGTTATAGCTCTTCTTTTTGGAATATATAATAAATCCCTCCAAGGTATTGGAATAGGTACACTAATTATGCTTCTTTTTAATGGAAGTTTTATAAAATTATTCAATAAAAAAGTATCTATACCTGATAATATTTTAACTCCAAGAAAATATATCTAAATTTACCATTCAAACTTGCTTTTTTTAATGTTATAATATATTGATACTACTTTTTAGGAGGTCTTTATGAAAAATATTTTAGTTACAGGGGGAGCTGGATATATTGGAAGTCATGCTGTGGCTGAACTTCTTGATTCTGGTTATTCTGTAGTTGTTATAGATAGTTTAGAAAATGGTTTTATGCAGCTTGTAGATAAAAGAGCAAAATTCTATCATGGAAATGTTCAAGACAATAATATGATGGATAAAATATTTAATGAAAATAAAATAGACGCTGTAATGCACTTTGCTGGGTATATAAGAGTTCCTGAAAGTGTTGTAGAGCCCAATAAATATTATATGAATAATACTTATACTGTCATGTGTCTATTAGAATCAATGAAAAAAAATAACATTAAAAATATAGTCTTTTCTTCTACTGCTGCTGTTTATGGAGATGTAAAAGAGCCTGAACCAGTGGATGAAAATCACTCAAAAGATCCTATAAATCCTTATGGAATGAGCAAACTTATATCAGAAAGAATTATCATAGATTGTGCAGCAGCTTATGGATTTAATTATTCTATATTCAGATATTTTAATGTAGGTGGAGCTCATGAAAAACATAATATTGGTCAAATGGGTGAAGGTATTACTGCACTTATTCCTCTCATACTGAAAGCTGCAAAAGGAACCATTCCAAAACTTTCTATTTATGGTAATGATTTTGATACCAAAGATGGAACAGGAGTAAGAGATTATATTCATGTTGTGGATTTAGTCAAAGCACATATCCTTTCCCTTAAAACATTAGAAAAAAATATAAGTGGTATATATAATCTTGGAAATGGAAGTGGTTTCACAGTTCTTGAAATGCTTAATGCTGCTAAAGAAGTAACTAAAATAGATATTCCAGCAGAAATTACATCAAGAAGACCTGGTGATCCGCCTTGTGTCATAGCTTCAAGTAAAAAAGCCATGTCTGAGCTTGGATGGAAACCCTATTATACTAATGTAAAAGATATAATAAGAACTGCATGGGAATGGAATTTAAAGGTGAAATAATTATGAAACCAAAATTGACTACAAAACTTTATTATCAATATGTTGGAAATATCCCATGGTTAAAAAGTGAAATACTCAATGGAAAATATGATGCTCTAAAATATCTCTTATCTGTGGAAGAAAAAAATAAAAGTAATTTTTTTATAAATATATATATAGATCCTGAAGATGAAAATATCAGATACATTTCTTTTTTTATTACAAATAAAGTTCTTAGTATATTTCCAGTGAAAAAATCTCTTGGAGAATTCATTATATTTAATAAAGAAAATTTTGTAAAACTTTTTAATTTTTTAAAAGAAACCACAGTTGAAAATTTAGAAGATTAAATAGCAGTACCTCTATATCTTTTAAGATATATGAGGTACTTTTAACATATCACTTATTTACATAAAGGAGGATATCATGAATATAAAAAGAATATGGGCAGTATATTTCAGTGCAACTGGAACTACAGAAAAAATAGCTACAAAAATAGCAGCTAGAATAGCAGATAAAATGAATATTGAATTTAAATTTTTTGATTTTACTCTCCCAAATATTAGAAATGATATTCCTGTTTTTGAAAAAAGTGATTGTATAATCTTTGGGATGCCTGTATATGCTGGACGTATTCCTAATCTTCTTCTAAAATACCTGACATCTGTAAAAGGCAATGATGCTCTTGCTGTTCCAATAGTTCTATTTGGCAATAGAAATTATGATGATGCTTTGATTGAACTTAGAGATATATTAGAAAAAAATAATTTTCATACTATAGGTGCTGGAGCTTTTATTGGAGAACATTCATTTTCATCTATATTGGCTAAAAATAGACCTGATGACAAAGATATACTTATAGCTGAAAGTTTTGGTGAAAAAATTTCTGAAAAATTATTAAATTTAATATCTCCCCCTGAATTTCCTATTAAAGTAACTGGAAACCCCTACCCATACAAAGGATATTATCAGCCTCATAATAAAGATAACAATCTCATTGACATGAAAAAAGTTAAACCTCTTACAGCTGCAAACTGTACTGATTGTAAAATTTGTGTAACTGTCTGTCCTATGGGATCTATTGAATATGAAGATGTATCTATAGTTTCAGGGATTTGTATAAAATGTGGAGCTTGTATAAAAAAATGCCCTGTTCATGCAAAGTATTATACAGATGAAAATTATCTTTTTCATAAAAAAGACTTGGAAGAAAAATTTAAGAGAAGGGCTGAACCTGATCTTTTTACATAACATAAAAAACCTCTAAACTGAATTACCAGTCTAGAGGTTAATTTTTAAAGGCTTAAACTTACATATCTTTCTTCTGTTAATTTTAATTTGTCCGCATAGACATATATAATACTTCTTCCTTTTATGGTATCAATTATTTCATGATTGATATCTTCTGGGACTGCAAAACATCCAAAACTTCTTCCCAATCTTCCAGATGTTTTTATCATTTCAGGATTAGCATAGTCAGCTCCATGTACTACTATATTCCTCTTCATAGCATTATCATTTATTCCTTTTTCCAACCCAGCAAGCCTCAATGAATATCCATTGCTTCCTTTATATGGTGCTTCTGTCATAAAAAATCCCAAAGAACTCTTATTAGACTCAGCTACATTAGAAAAATTTTCTGCATATAAGTCACCTGTGTTTTTTCCATGAGATACATAAGATTTAAAAAGAAGCTCTTTCTTTTCCAAATCTAAAACATACATTCTTTCTTCTGTTGAGGGTAATGAAAAATCAACTATTGTAAGAATATTTTTTTCTTTCTTATCAATTTTATTAAATCCTTCTACTCCTTGTACAAAAACATCATATTTAATGAGCCCATTTAATTTCATTTCATTATACAGCTCTTTTGCTTGAAAAGCAGTTCCGTTAGCATAAACTACGGCTGATAAAAATAATCCTATAAATACTACTGATAGCTTTTTTCCTAAATCCATCCCCTTTTACTCCTTATCAACTAAATCTTTTTACTAAAAGTTCTGCCACTTTATAAATTATAAATAAAGCAATAGCACAATATGAAATCAACAATAAAGTCGCTCCAAACCTATTATCATACTCATATTCTTCTTCAATTTCCTTATTTATATCATCTTCAATTTTACTATTCATTAATTCTAATTCTTCCAATTCAATTTTCTCTTTTACACTTAACATTTTTATTCCTCCATTTTTTTATATTTGTTTTAAAAATGAAAGAATATATCAGATTCGTAATACCCGTTCTTGATAGCGTGAAAGTATGGTGTATAATGGTTTTTTATATTGTTTATTTTCAATTTTCTCATGAATGATTATTTTTTCTTCTTGAAAGCTGTTTTCTGTTAAAATTTCTGGTAAGAAATCTTTCCACACAGCTACATCTGTATTATTGTTATCTGTTAAATTTGCAGAGACATAATTTTGAATTGGTTGTTTCTCATGTAAAAGAATTAGATTTTCTTGTGTATTTCTCACTATTAAAGGAGGTCTACTTGTTTTTATATTTAAAGTTGAAGTAAAAAATAAAAAAATAAGTGCTATAAAATAATACATTATTCCTGTTTTTATCTTCATTTTAAATACCACCTCCTTTTGTGTAAACATTACTTGTCAATTTATATTTTACTATTTTCTTTAAATAATTTCCACTTTTTTTTGACAAATTTTAAAATATTCTAAAGATTTAATATTTCCTGAATATATCAAGTGAATTATTGGTAAATCCTATCAAATCTTCACGTTCACAAGTTGCAAAATGATATTTTAAATATAATTCAAATGTTTTATCATCCATGGCATCTATCTTTTCACGCATAAATAAAGTACAACCATTTGATGCAACATAGTGTAATCGTGATACAGAAAATTTTGACATCAAATCATCAATATTTTCTTTACGAACAAGTTCAAATAAATCTTTTGGCTGTGATTTAGTGGCAAATATTTGAGCATCAATCAAACCTTCTTCAATATATTTTTCAACATTAATATTATTACGATTGAATCCTTCATCAAGAATACACATATCAGATATAACATATGCAGCAAAAATAACTCCTCCTGGCTTTGTTACTCGAATTGCTTCCTTTAAAGCTTGATGCTTATCTTCTATAGTATAAAGATGATACATGGGACCTAACAATAATGTAATATCATATTGATTGTCTGAAAATCCAGATAAATCCATAGCATTTCCTTGCCTAATTGTTATATTTTCATCAGGTTGAGTATTCTGACGAAAAATTTCTATGTTATGTTCTACTAACTCCACTGCATCCACACTATATCCCTAACGTGCTAATGTATGAGAGTATCTGCCAGTTCCTGCACCAATTTCAAGTACACAATCACCAGGTCTTATATATTTTTCAATATAATGCATAGTAGTAAGAAACTCTACTGATCCATGTTTTAATATCAATCTATTGTCCTCATCATAGTTATTGTAGAAATCTATTAAGAATTGATTCATTTTCACCTTTCCCCCCCTTTTTATATTATTTCTAAAAATTAAATAGGAAAATTCCAATTTGGATTTTCTTGCTTTATAAATGCTGATAATATATTTTTCAACATTTTTTCAGTATTGTTTCTATCCAATATCACTTTTTTTGCTGCTGTTAAAACTGCTATCCCATGAGTATAGAAAAATAAATCTAAAAATATTACTTTTGCCTGTTCTAACCTTATTCCAATTGTTTCTGAAAAAGCCTTTGCTCTTTTTTCATTGTCAATCTCTTTATAAAAATCCTTTACTTCTGCCATTTTTAAATCCATATCACTTACAAACAACAACTTAAATAAATGTGTTTCTTCTTTAGCAAATTCAATATATGAAAGAGGAAAAATCAAATAAGAGCTAACATTTGCAGACTTATGATAATTGTTAACATATTGATTAAAATATTCATATGCAAAAATAAGAAATTCCTTTTTTAATTCTTCCATATTCTCATAACAAGTAAAAATTGGTCGAGTTGAACACTGCAATTTACTTGCTATACTTCTTGCATTTACAATTTCAAATCCCATTTCCCTTGTAATGTCCAAAACTGTCTCTAAGATCATTTCCTTTGTTATTTTTACTTTAGGTGGCATATTCATTTCTCCATTAAAATTTAATAACTATATTTCATTAAATAACATTCGTTATGTAACTATTGTTATATAACGAATAAATTATGTCAAGAAAAAAATTAACTTTATAATTACCCTTCTATATTTATTTTATACATATACAAAAAACACTGTCATTTATTTGACAGTGTTTTATTATTTATTTTATTCCTTTTGAGTTTAAATATTTTACCATAGATTCATTTCTATTATCTTTAGCTACTGATAAAGCACTGTCACCATAAGATATATAATTAGGATTTACACCCATTTCTAAAAGTTTTTCTATAACAGAAATATAATCATAAGATACTGCTCTTAGATAAATCTCACCTAAAATATTTTCTCCTTTTTTATTTTCCATATTTAAATTATACTTTGCACTATCCAATAATTTTAATAAAACCTCTTTATTTTGTGCATAATATATTGGAAAATTTCCTGCTGAATCCTGTTTTGTAAAATCTCCTCCACTATTTTTCATAGCATCTATAAGAGAAACATCTATTCCTGCTGCTGCTCTGAATACTGGAGTCCAGCCATTTTCTTCTGCAGCATTTACATCTGCTCTCTGTTCTGTGAGATATTTACTATAACTTAAAGGTTTGGTTTCAATGAAATAACTCAATAAAGTTTTTCCACTACTATCTTTTTTATTTATATCTGCTCCTGCTTTTACCATCTGCTCCAAAGCATTTAAACTTCTTACATAAAATATAGGAGTCTTTCCCTCTTCAAAAACTTCTTCTAAATATATTCCTCTTTCAAGAAGCATATTCAAAACTTTTTGACTGTCATTTTCTAATGCCACTATCAAAAGACTTTTTCCTTCTTTGTTTATATATTCTACAGGAAAATCTAATGCAAAAAAGTTATTTAAAAGCATTGTATTATCAGTTTCTACAGCATTTAATACTTCTTCTGGTGCTGCTGTATATTCAGTTTTGCTACCAAAATTACTGCAGCTGCTGATTGTAATAGATATTATGAAAAGTATAAGTAGTTTTTTCATCTTTTACCTCTCTTGATTAGTCTTCATTTCTCTTTTCAAATTTTCTTCTTTCCCCTTCTTTAAGGACTTTTTTTCTTAATCTGATATTTGTTGGAGTTACTTCAACTAATTCATCTTCTGCTATATAATCAAGAGCCTGCTCTAAACTGAATCTTCTAGGAGTTGCTAACTTAACAGCATCATCAGTTCCTGCTGCTCTCATATTAGTAAGTTTTTTAGTTTTACAGACATTTACTACAAGGTCATTTTCTCTATTATGCTCTCCAACTATCATTCCTTCATATACAGGAACACCTGGATCAAGGAACAGTATTCCTCTGTCTTGAATGTTATTAAGAGCATATGGAACTGTTACTCCTGGTTCAGTTGCAATAAGAACACCTTTAGTTCTCATAGGAATTTCTCCTTTATGAGGCTCAAAACTAAAGAATGAATGATTAATTATTCCAGTTCCTTTAGTGTCTGTAAGGAATTCATTTCTAAATCCTATAAGTCCTCTTGCTGGTACTTTGAATTCTAAACGTGTATATCCATCAGCACCTGGAACCATAGAAACCATTTCTCCCTTTCTGCTTCCTATTTTTTCTATAACTACACCTGTATAACATTCATCAACATCGATAAGAGCCATTTCAATTGGTTCCATTCTTTGTCCATTTTCTTCTTTCATAAGAACTCTTGGTTTTGAAACCTGTATTTCAAATCCTTCTCTTCTCATATTTTCAAGAAGTATAGAAAGTTGAAGTTCTCCTCTTCCTTTTACAACGAAAGCATCTGGAGCATCTGTTGCCTCTACTCTCATACTTACGTTTGTTTGAAGTTCTTTTTGCAGTCTTTCCCATATATGTCTAGAAGTTACAAATTTTCCTTCTTTTCCAGCAAATGGTGAATCATTTACCATAAAAGTCATTGCAAGAGTAGGTTCATCTATGTCTATAAGTGGCAAAGCAACTGGGTCATTTACATCAGCAAATGTTTCTCCAATATCTATATTATCTATACCTGCTATACAAACTATATCTCCAGCCTGAGCTTCCTGAATTTCAGTTCTTTTCAATCCCTCATATCCATAAAGGACTGAAATCTTCCCTTTCATCATCTTTCCATCTCTTTTTATAAGCATAACTTCTTGATTTCTTTTTACAATTCCATTATGTATTCTTCCTACAGCTAATTTTCCAACATAGTTATCATAAGCTATATTTGTAATAAGAAACTGCATTGGTTTTTCAGGATCTCCTTCTGGATCATCAACATGATCAAGGATAGTCTCAAATAATGGAGTCATATCATCACTTATATCAGTAAGTTCTTTTTTAGCAAAACCACCTTTTCCAGAAGCATATACTACTGGGAAATCTAATTGAAGGTCATTTGCATTCAACTCTATGAAAAGATCATAAACCATATACAATACCTCTTCTGGTCTTGCATTTGGTTTGTCTACTTTATTAACTACAACTATAGGTCTGTGTCCTTGTTCCAAAGCTTTTTTCAAAACATATTTAGTTTGAGGCATAGGTCCCTCAAAGGCATCAACTAGTAGTACAACAGATTCTACCATTTTCATAATTCTCTGTACTTCTCCACCAAAGTCAGCATGTCCAGGAGTATCAACTATATTAATTTTATAGTCTTTATACTGTACAGATGCATTTTTAGAGAAGATAGTTATTCCTCTTTCTTTTTCAATATCATTTGAGTCCATTACTCTTTCTTCTACTTTTTCAAGTTCATGGCTCCCAAATACTCCTGCTTGTCTTAAAAGACAATCTACTAGTGTTGTTTTTCCGTGGTCAACATGGGCAATTATTGCTATGTTTTTGATTTTCATTCTTCAACCTTCCTTACGGGAATTAAAAATATTTATATCCCTTTAATAAATTATTACTTACATTACATAATCCTAAAAATTTTCCAGTATTATTATATATCCTATATCTGCCATCAGCAGCTGCAAATCTCACTGTATTTCCATTAAGGAAAAGAATCATATTCTTTTCTCCTTCTAATGTTATTTTAGGATACTTAAAGAAATCCTCTACACTGTATAAAAAATCTGTTTTTTCCTCACTATACATAGTTTCTATCTCTTCTAGTGTATAAGAATCTTTAATATTTGAAGTTCCTACTTTTTCTCTCACTAAAGATGTCATTGTAGCAAGAGTTCCTAAAGCTTTTCCCATATCATCTATCAATGAACGAATGTATGTTCCTTTTGAAACACCACACCTTATTTTTCCTTTTAATCCATCAAATTCAATGATATCTATAAACTTTATTTCTATTAATCTGGCTTTTCTTTCAACTTCAATTCCCTGTCTTGCAAGTTCATAAAGCTTTTTTCCATCTACCTTTAAAGCTGAATACATAGGTGGTATCTGTTCTATCTCTCCAATGAAGTTTTTCAATGCATTTTCTAGTTTGCCAAGACTAATATTATTTACTTCTCTCTTTTCTATTATTTGTCCTTCTGTATCATAGGTATCAGTTCTATATCCAAGTTCAAATCCAGCAGTATAAGTTTTTTCATATCCCTCTATATCCTGAACTAATTTTGTTGCTTTACCTATACATACAACTAAAACACCTTGTGCAAGAGGATCTAGAGTTCCTGTATGTCCTATTTTTCTTTCATGCAGAATTCTTCTCAATTTTCTTACAACATCAAAAGAAGTTATTCCGCTAGGTTTATTCACATTTATTATGCCTTCCAAAATATCAACTCCTACACAGAACTATCCTTTATTATAACATATCTTATTCAATCTTCAAACACTTTTATTATTTTTTCTATTTACGGCTTTTTTACTTCTTCTATTTTCTTTACTTCATCTGTTTTTTTAGTTGTTTCTGTTGTTTTTACAGTTTCTGTTTTCTTAACAGAAGGTGATTCTTTTTCTATTCTATATTTATTAGTAGGACTCCATAAAATATACTCATTTATTCCCAAATCTTTTAAAGCTTTTACTTGTAATTCTATTTGTTCAGGTCCATAAACTATATATCCTTTTACCCATCTGGCTGTAAAAGCCTGTATCCATGGTCTTATCATAGCTGGAGTATCTATATTGGCATTTCTGTTCATAGAATCTTGTGTTGAACGATATACTGTTTTATATGGTTCAGCATCTGGAACAGGAAGACCATACACCCCTTTTCCATAATGGCTTGGATATATCATTGGACATATATAATCTACTACATTACTCACTGATTCCCAATGCTGTCCTAAAGCCATGTCATCTGGAAGACTTCCTACCTGTCCATACACATCAGCAGCAACATATACTCCTAAAGGTTCTAATTCTTTTCTTGCATATTGAAGATATTTTTGTATAGTTTCAGGTTTTGATTCTTTTTTGGGATTCCTGTAATCAAGTTCCTTATCTAACTTTCCTCCATTAGAAGCTGGAAATCTTACATAATCAAACTGTATCTCATCAAAGCCTGCAAGAGCAGCTTCTTTAGCCACTGCTACATTATATTCCCATAGATATCTATCATGAGGAGATACCCATATAACCCCATCACTGTTAGTAAAAGGTTTTCCAGTAGCTTTAGTTATAATAGCCTTATCTGGATTAGCTTTTGCATAAGTAGGATCTTTAAAAGATACTATTCTTGCTATAGTATATATGTTATTATCTTTTAATTTTTTCATAAATTTATTTATGTCTTTTATTGGAGATCTTCTATTAGCAGTTGGATTATATTTTTCTCCTGCCTCCATTTTAAATAAAAGCGTTCCATCATCTTCTTTTACATCTATCACAAAAGCATTAATTTTAGTTCTTTTAGATAGAGCTATAAGATCATCTACCCTCTTTGTTAAGGCAGCTGAACTGCTTGTTACATATATTCCTCTTACTTCTCTTCTTTTATTCTCAGGATAATTTTTTTTCTCAATTGGAGAAAAATCAAGATTTTTCCATTCTTTAGGAAGAGTTGCCTTTAAACTATCTGTTAATTGATTATTCTTTATCCATCCAGTTCTTTTTTCTTTATTTTTATGATATGATATTTTTTCCCAGTTTTCAACAGTAGTAGTTTTTTGAACCTCTGTTTTTCCATCTGGTTTTTTTACAGTTTTTTCTTTCACTTTTTCTACTTTTTTTCTTCAAGTATTTCCACTCTTGTTCCAATTTTAATATTATCTTCTGCTTTAGGAGTTATTTTTGCCTCTTTAAAAACTCTTATATTTCCTTTAGCATATTTATATTTCCCATTTATTATCTCAGAAGATTTGTCTGCATTTTCAGCCTCTTTTGTAATTGATGAATTTTCAGTTTCTTCTGCTATTTTTTCAATTTTTTGTTTTTCGTCACTTTCTTCAGCTGCTTTTTTCTCATCAGTTTCCTTTTTTAATTCTTTTACATTTTCCTTTTTTAATTCTTCCATCCTTGTTTTTTCATCTGATATTGTCTGATTTCCCAAAGACATACCTTTAGTAACATCAACTGTTGCAACCAGAAATACTATATAACAAAATATAGAAAATAATACCTTTCTGATAAACCATACTTGCTGCTTTGTTCTTTTTTGCTTCACTTAAATCCCTCCAAAAAAATTTCACGTATTCACTTTTACTATTTTATACTATTTAGGGAAATTTATCTATATTGAAATTTAATTCATTCTATTTTGTGAATTGAAATATTACTTTTTTAGTGCTATGATTGTATATACTTTAAATGAAAATGGTGATTTTTAATGAAAAAAGAAATTTTAATAAAAGAACTTAATGCTCTTAAATCCGCCTGTAATTTCAGACAATTAAAAAAATGTGATAATACCCTAATAAATCTTTCATCTAATGATTATTTGGGACTTGCAAATGATAAAGAATTATTAAATGAATTTCATTCTAAATATTCTCCAAAACTTTCTTCAAGTTCTTCTAGGCTCATAGATGGTTCGTACCATGAAGTCATGGAATTAGAAAAAGAACTTGAAATCATTTATGAAAACCCAGCTATAGTATTTAATTCTGGTTTTGATGCTAATTCATCTATAATAGAAACTTTTTATAATAAAAAATCTCTAATTCTTACTGACAGGTTAAATCATGCAAGTATTTATGATGGGATTCTCAATAGTGAAGCTGTTTTTATGAGATATAAACACTTAGATATGAAAAATCTGGAAAATCTTCTTATAAAATACAGAGATGTCTATGAGGATATTCTTGTAGTATCTGAAACTGTATACAGTATGGATGGAGATATAGCTGATTTAAAAAAACTTGTCAATTTAAAGAAAAAATATAATTTTGATCTTATGATAGATGAAGCTCATTCATATGGTGTTTACGGTTATGGAGTAGCTAAAGAACTCAATGTTGTAAAAGATATTGATTTTCTTATTATCCCATTAGGAAAAGGCGGAGGTTCAATTGGAGCATATGCTATTTGTTCTCAATTAGTCAAAGATTATATAATTAATAAAAGTAGAAAATTTATCTACAGCACTGCACTTCCTCCTGTAAATCACATGTGGAATCTTTTCTTACTAAAAAAAATGCCACATTTTAAAAATAAAATGGAAAAACTTCAAGAAATAAAAGAATATACTCATAAACTTTTGAAAGAAAATCATATAGATACTGTATCATCAACTCATATTATTAGTATAATAATAGGAAATAATTCAAAAGTTATAGAAATTTCTGAAAATATGAAGAAAAAAGGATTTCTGCTCTATGGGGTGAAAGAACCTACAGTTCCTAAAGGAACAGCAAGATTCAGAATAGGTCTAAACCCTCAACTTTCAAAAGAAGATATTTTAAGATTTGTAAAGGAGCTAAAATATGAAATTAATACTATTCTTTAACGGGTGGGGAATGGACGAAAATATTATTTCTCACTTAGAAATTCCTATTAATTACACTTTAAAAGTAATAAATTTCCCATATAATTTTGATAATGCTATTCTATCTCAATATGATGATATCATTTTTATTGGTTGGTCCTTTGGAAGTTACTATCTTACTAAATATATAATAGAAAATAATATAAAATCCAACAAAATAATCTCATTAAATGGTACTCCAGAAACAATTGGAAAAAATGGGATTTCTGAAGGAGTATTCAAACTTACTCTTGATACTCTTACTCCTGATACTTTACAAAAGTTTTATGAAAATATGGGAATTGACAATACATTTTCCCAAGCTAAAAAAAATTTTAAAGATATAAAAAACGAGCTGAAATATTTTAAAGATAATTATATCCCATTAAAAAATATATTTACTCATGCTTTTATTGGAAAAAAAGACAAAATAATTCCTGCTTCAAGACAAAAAAAGTATTTTGAAGCCAACAAAGTTATTATTACTGAACTTATTTGTGGACATTATCTTTTTTCTGCAGTAAAAAGCTGGAATACTTTGATTGGAGATTAACATGACTTTTGATAAAAATTTTACTACTTATGATAATAATGCAATAGTTCAAAAAAAAGTTGCTGCTACTTTAGCAGAATATATAAAAACTGATTCTTCTTTATTAAAAAATATAAATAAAGTTATTGAGCTTGGATGTGGTACAGGTATATTTACAAAAGAATTTCTTTCCAGAGTTACTCCAAATTACCTCATTCTTAATGATTTTTTTAATGTAAAAGAATATTTAAAAAATTTCAATTATGATGAATTTATTCAAGGGGATATTGAAGTTATTACTTTTCCAAAAGCTGATATTATCATTTCCAGTTCTGCTTTTCAATGGGTAAATTCCTTTGAAAAATTAATAGATAATATTTCAGCTTCAACCAATAATTTAGCTTTCTCAATTTATACAAAAGGGAATCTGAAAGAAATATATGAACATTTCAATATTTCGCTAAATTATTTAGAGAACAAGAAAATTCACCAAATACTAAGAAAAAAATTTAAAAATATAACTTCAAAAAAAGAAACAATAATCCTTGACTTTAACGACCCTTTAGAGGCTCTAAGGCATCTAAAAAACACTGGTGTTACAGGATTTCAAAAGACAAGTATAAGCAAAATACGCTCTTTTACTTCCTGCACTCTGACTTATGAAATAAGTTATTTTATCTGCAAAGCTTAGCTGTTTAAAAAGTCTGCTGGCTATTTATAGTAGTCTTATATATTTTTAGAATAATGTATATACAGGGAGAGATACAAATGAATCTAAAATTAATAAAAATGAATGAAATATATAAAGAGCAGCTAAACAATATGATGGAAGAATGGTATGCAGCAGAGGAAAAAATCGTTCCATATGCAATTATTAAAACAGACTATCATGATTTTACAAATTATGTAATTAAGTTAGAGTCAGCAACTGATATTAATGGATTTGTTCCAAACTCCACTTTTTTCTGTTTGGATGTTAATCGAAACATACTCGTTGGAGCAGTAAATATCAGACACTGTTTAAATCAAAATCTTTTACTCAATGGAGGCCATATTGGAGATGGAGTTCGCCCTTCAGAAAGAAGAAAAGGAATTGCTACACAAATGATTAAACTGGCACTTGAAGAATGTAAAAAACTTGGAATACACAAAGTATTGATGGTTTGTGATAAAAAAAATATAGGCTCAGCAAAAAGCATTATCAATAATGGCGGAATTTTAGAGAATGAAATTGTTGTTGATGGAATTATTGAACAGCGTTATTGGATAGAAAATTGAATAAAAAACATTCTAATTGGGGCTGTTGCAAATTAGTGATTGATAAACTAATTTGTGCAGCTTCTCTTATTTTTTATAAAAAAATAGAAATCTATTTTATAGATTTCTGCTAATTTATATTTTTATATTTATTTTTAAGTATCAAAAAAAGAAGTAGATGATTTTTTATTTATCTAAGCTACTTTTAATGAGTGAAGTGTTGTTCCTAAGCGATTATTTATATTTCTGCTTAGATATCTGTTGAAGTTGTAAGCGATACAAAACAAACATATTTCTCTTAAAACACTTTTTTTACTTCGAACTTTTAATTTTCGCAATTTCATATCTTCTTTCAAAACTGCAAAAGCACCTTCTACTTGAATACTTCTGTCCATTCTTAATTGTTTTCCATAATTGCTTGATACATTCTCTTTTGATTTATTTGATAAAATTCTAAATCTTGCATTGTACTTAATTTTTTTGTTAGTTTCAGGATTCCAAAAATATTGAACTGTATTATTTTTGTTAGAGTATAGAAATTCTAATTCTAATCCATCTTTTCTAAATAGCTTATTTTCAGAATTATTATATATTAAATTTTCTACTCTGTTTAAATCATTTTTAAACTTTCTGATTTTAGATTTTTCAAAATATATTGGTTTTATGTATGAAGTATAGTCCATTTTTTCCAAATATTCATAATTTGAAATACTTTCATATCCTGCATCAGCTACAATATTTTTAATTTCTAAATTTTGAGATGAAATTTTCTCTAAAAATGGAATCAAAGTTTTAGAATCAGAAGGGTTAGAAAAAATTTCATATGAAGAAATATATTCACTAATCACTCCTATTTGTAGATTATATCCAGGTTTTAATTGACCATTTCTCATATGGTCATCTTTCATTCTCATAAAAGTAGCATCTATATCAGTTTTTGAATAGCTATTTCTACCATTAAGATTTTTAAAATGATTAGAATATTTTTGATACTTTTCTAAGTATTCTGCGCATAATTCTAAATACTTTTGCTCTTTAGATTTTCTCTTTCCTCTACCTTTGACTATTTGAAAATTCAAATTAGAAAGATATGAATATATTTCAAGGAAGTTGTCATATTGTAAGTTGAAATCATCATTAAAATTTGAAATTAATTCAAGAATTTTTTCATCTAATCTAGTTCTATATTTCTCAATAGATTTTTTCCAAACAAATGTATATTTATTAGCATATGCTTCAATTTTAGTGCCATCAATATATATTGTTTCAGTGGAAATATTTTCCATTTCAAAAATTTTTTCAACGAATTGTTCAAATAGATCTGGAAGAATATCTTCAGTTTTTACTAAGAATCTAGAAATAGTAGAGTGATCAGGAATTTTAGAATCTTGTAAAAGAAACCTAAATTTAATATTTTCATGGCAAGCCATTTCTATATCTCTAGTAGAAGTTAAATTGCGCGAATAGGCATAAACAATGATAGAAAACATTCTGATAGGATGTACCTTTGTTTTGTAAGAAAATACTTGCATTAAACTACTAAAATCTAATCCCTCCAATATTGAGCTAAGTTTTCTTACAGGATCATTATCAGAAATTTCATATTGTAAAAAGTTAAAAAGTTTAGGTTGATTTAATTGAAAAAAAATGTTATTATTAGTTGGTTTTTGCATAGGTATATTATATTAGAAATTTGAAAAAATTTTTAGTATTTTATACCTTTTTTTATTTAAAAAGAAAAAGCTGACAAGAAGAAAACTTCAAGTCAGCTTTTTTGATAATTGGGCTGTTTTAAATTTGCAACAGCCCCTTTTTATTTCAGGAGGTATTTATGAATTGTTTAGATCTCATTATGCAAAGAAAATCAGTAAGGGTATATGAAGATAAAGAAGTTTCTGAAGAAATAAAAGATAAAATACTATCAGCAGCTTTTCAAGCTCCAACAGCTGGTAACATGATGATGTATTCTATTATTGAAATAGATGATCAATCTATAAAAAACAAACTTGTAAAAACTTGTGATAATCAGACAATGATTGGAAAAGCTCCACTTCTTCTTCTATTTCTTGCTGATTTTCAAAGATGGATGGATTATGTAGAAGCCTCTGGAGGAGAAAAATTTAATAAAGAAAATAATTTTGAAAAATATATACCTAAAGAAGGAGATATGTTTCTTGCTATTAATGATGCTCTTATAGCTGCTCAAACAGCTGTTCTCGCTGCTGAAGATCTTGGACTTGGAAGTTGTTATATTGGTGATATAATGGAAAACTTTGAAATTCATAAAGAGCTTTTCAATCTCCCTAAATATGTTCTTCCTATTACTATGTTATGTATTGGGTATCCTACTGAACAGCAAAAAAATAGAACAATGAGAAGAAGATATTTTACTAAGAATATGATAGTCCATAAAAATATCTATCAAAAGCCTTCTGTTGAAGAATTTAGAACTATGGACAAGGAAATAGCTGAAAAAGACTCTCCTGTATTTCTTGCTGGATGCCATAATCAAGCTATTCATATGTACAAAAGAAAAATTACATCAAATTTCATGACTGAAATGAACCGTTCAGTCAGAGCTATGATTGATTCTTGGTTAAAAAGTTAAATTTTAAGAAGATAATTTTAAAAAAACATTCAAAATATCTACAAAATATAGTATAATTTTAAAATATTAAAACTTTAACAAGGGGGAAATAATGAAAAAAATTATTATTGCTGCTGCTCTTATAATTAGTTGTGTAAGTTTTGCAGAAACAGCAAAAAAAGAAAAACCAGTTCTGGAATGGAGTGTTCAACCTCAATTAGGTATCATTAAAGGGGATTATTACAAAAATGAAAAAAGATTTCGTCAAGGGCATCTTGGGACTTTAGAAGTTGTAAAAAAAGATGGAAAAATTGTTTTGGTTGAATTTAACGAAATGACTAGACCTAATTATTACAATCGTTACTTCCAAAATGTGTCAAAGCGTATGTCTTCATATAACTTCAAAATGGGAGAAGCTAAAGGTGCTGCTTGGATACAGGGAGTATTAAAAGCTGAAAAACAAATGATGGATGAACAAAGATTAACAGGAGATTTTGACACAGTAGCTGGAGCTTCTAACAGTATTCAGCAATCAATGGTTCCATTAGCTGCTGAACTTGCACCACAAACTGAAAAACCTTCTAAAGCCAAATTTTATAGTATAGCTGAAGATCTTGGAAAAGGTATTACTGGAAGATTAAAAGTTGTTGTAGAAGATGGAAAAATTATCTCTTGCAGATATGATGAAATATTTGCAGACTCTCCAGAAGATATCAAGCTTCCTAGACAAAAACAATATTATAGACAATCAAAATATGAAAGTGTAGATTTTGATGAAGATTCTCGTATTGGATTTAATATTCAAATGGATGAACTTAACGATAAAGTTGTAGCTACTCAAAATATGCTTGATCTTACAGGACTTCCTGCCACTGAAGAAACTGGAGATTATAAAAAATCTGGATTTACTACTCGTAACACTGCATGGGACAACTACTTGAAACTTGCAGAAAAGCTTCAAAATGAAATGAAAAAAGATAAAGTAATTAAATAAAAATAATTTTTCAAAAATATTTTAAAAAAAAGATTGACTTCAAAAATATGTTGTGATATTATTAGCTTATTAAAAAATAAAAAAGGAGGGTCATCATGTTGAAGGCATTAAAATTGAGGAACAGGAAATATACTACAAATGCATATTCTATCTTTTTTAATGAATCTGATAACATTATGGCTTATTCTAAAAAAGATGTTTTTTTGAAGCATAGGTAATAGTTTATTTCCTGAAAATATTTTGAAGATTAATAAAATTCAATTTATACTAAAGGTATGAGCTATATTTTTATTCAAAGAAGCATCAGCCATATCACTGTGTATTTTATATTTTAAAATATCAACAGATCAGCATTAAAAAATTTGCTGGTCTGTTTTTTTTATACCCAAATATAGCCAAAACATTTATTTTAAACATATTAAAAGATTAAAGGGAGGAAAAATTATGAAAAAATTATTTTGTGCAGTTATGATGTTGCTTATGGGGATTGTTGGAAGTGTAAGTTTTGCCAAAGAAAGTAAAGTTCTTTATGTGGGAACTAATGCTGAATTTCAGCCATTTGAATATCTTGAGAATGGCAAAATAGTAGGATTTGATGTAGAACTTATGGAAGAAATTGGAAAATTAATAGGAAAAGAAATTGAATGGAAAAATATAGCTTTTGATGGACTGCTTCCAGCTCTTCAGGCTAAAAAACTAGATGTAATCATAGCTGGAATGACAGCTACAGAGGAGAGAAAAAAATTCGTCAACTTCTCTGAAACTTATTATACATCTAATCAAATGATTCTGATAAACAAAGAAAATCCAGTAGTTGAATCTTTTGATAAACTTGCTGGACACAATGTTGGAGTTATCCTTGGATATACAGGGGACATTGCTGTAAGTGCAATAGATGGAGTTAAAGTTCAGAGATACAATGGAGCAGCAGAAGCTATAATGGCTCTTAAAGCTAAAAAAGTAGATGCAGTAGTTTTAGACTCTGAACCTGCTAAAAATTATGCTAAACAAAACAATGAACTTGGACTTATCAATACTGATGTATCTAAAGAAGAGTATGCAATCGCTGTTGGAAAAGACAACAAAGCTCTTGTTGATAATATAGACAAGGCTCTAAAGACGCTTAATGAAAATGGAACTTATGATAAACTTATTCAAAAATATTTTGGAGATAAATAAAAAAATTCAGAAATAGATTATTTTAAAACTTAAGGGAGGCATTAAAATGAAAGAAAAAGTTGTTTTAGCATATTCAGGGGGATTAGATACTTCAGTTATCATTCCATGGTTAAAGGAAAATTATGATTTTGATGTTATAGCTGTGGCAGTAGATGTTGGACAAAAAGATGATTTTACTGCTGTTGAGAAAAAAGCTTTACAGATAGGAGCTTCAAAGTTCTATGCTGCTGATAAAAAAGAGGAATTAGTTAATGATTTCATAATCCCTATGCTTAAATCAGGAGCAAAATATGAGGGAACATATCTATTAGGAACATCTATAGCCAGACCTGTAATAGCTAAAGCTCTTGTAGAAATTGCTCAGCAAGAAGGTGCTTCTTACATAGTTCATGGAGCTACTGGAAAAGGTAATGACCAGGTGAGATTTGAATTAGGTATCAAAGCTCTTGCACCTAATATGAAAGTTATCGCTCCCTGGCGTATCTGGGATATCAAATCTCGTAAACAGGAAATTGAATATTTGAAATCTCATGGGATAGAACTCCCATTTAAAGAAAACACTTCTTACAGCAGAGATGAAAATCTATTTCACATAAGCCACGAAGGACTTGAACTTGAAAGTCCTCACAATGCTCCAGACTACAATCATGTACTGCAGTGGGTGCTTCCTCTGGAGAAAACAAGTGATACTCCTGAGTGCATATCTATAGATTTTGAAAAAGGTGTTCCTGTAAAACTTAATGGAAAGTCTATGTCAGCTCTTGATATTATAAATTCTTTAAATGAGATAGGAGCAAAGCATGGAGTAGGAGTTATAGACCTTGTTGAAAATCGTCTTGTTGGAATGAAATCTCGTGGAGTATATGAAACTCCTGGTGGAACTATACTTTATTTTGCCCATGAAGAACTTGAAAGATTATGTATGGACCGAGAATCACTTCAGGCAAAAATAAAACTATCTAATGATATGGCTAAATTAATCTATAATGGTCAATGGTTCACTAGATACAGAAAAGCTTTATCTGCTTTTGTAGAAGAAACTCAGGAATTCATAACTGGAACTGTAAATCTTAAGCTTTATAAAGGAAATATCTTATTAAATGGTATGGATTCTGAATATTCTCTGTATTCGGAAGAATTTTCTACATTTGATGAGGATACTGTATATAATCAAAAAGATGCTGAAGGATTTATTAATCTTTTTGGACTTCCTATTAAAATAGAGGCTCTTTTAAGAAATAAATAATTTATAGAAAAGAGGATAGGTGAAAATTGTTCTACTTATCCTCTTTTACTATTCATCATATGATATCCAGTTTATATTTTCTAACTTTTCAAAGTCTTCAATAGGCATAGGCCTATAAAATATATATCCCTGTATCAAGTCACATCCTGCTTCTCTCAAAAAGTCTACCTGCTCCTGTTTTTCTATTCCCTCAGCCACTGTTTTCATATTGAGCTCTTTAGCTAAAGTTATTATTCCTTTTATAATAATTTCTTCTCTTCTTTTATTTTCACTTTCATTAAAAAATAAAGAGTCTATTTTAAGGCTGTCTACTTTCATATCTTTCAATGCATTTAAAGAAGAATATCCATTTCCAAAGTCATCTATTGAACATAAAAAACCATTTATATGAAGTTCATCTATTATTTCTTTTACTCTTTTTATATCATTAAAGATAGCCGATTCAGTAAACTCAATTATCACTATATTGTTTGGAACACCATATTTCTTTTTTAGTTTACTATATACTTCTATAAAATCTAAACTATAAAATTGCATCTTAGATACATTAACTGAAACTGGAAGTATTCTTTTACATTCTTTCATTTGTTTTTTCAGCCACTGACACGTTTTTTCAAAAACATATTGATCTAAAACGCTTATTAACAAATCTTTTTCAAGAATTGGAATAAAAAGTCCTGGTGGTATCAATTTTCCAAGAGAATTTTTCCATCTTACCAGAGCTTCTGCATTTCTTATTTTCTTTTCTTTTAGTTCTACTTTGGGTTGGAAATACACTACAAATTCCTCATTTTCTATTGCTTTTAAAATATTATCTCTTATATAATTTTCTTCTCTCATTTTATTTCTTATATTTTCATTATAAAAGGCATAATTAATCACTTGTCCTTTTATTGTTTTTTGAGCAAAATTAGCTTTATCTATTAATTCGTCTATTTTCATTTCTTCTTTTATATCTTCAAGACAGCATATTCCATAATATATGGCAGCATTATAACGTTCATTGCTTTTTTCAACAATTTTTTTAAGCTTTTCATCTATATGTTTTTGACGTTCTATAAGTTCATGCTTATCCTTATATTTTCTTAAAACAACAAATCTGTCAGCAGAAACTCTTCCAAAAGTTTCTTTATCTTTCATATCTTCTTTTAACAGCTTATTATATTCCTTTAATATATAATCTCCAAACTTATATCCCAATACATCATTACAGTATTTGAAGTTCTCAAAATCTAAATAGAAAACAGCAAATTTTATTTCTGAATTTTCTTTTATCAATTTTTCTGCATCTAACTTAAATTTTTTTAAATTTCCATCTCCTGTCAATTCATCTTTATAAACAATATCTTTAAGTTTATCATTTAACTTTTCTAAAAAAATCTGATTTTTAGTGTGCATTATAAAAATGAACAACCATGTAATTAAAGAAGATACAGAAAGGAGAATTATTAATAATGTGAGATAAGTTGCCTGCTTTCTTGCATATTTTTCCCCAGAAAAAACTGTATTATTTGCA
The DNA here is from genome assembly GCA_002356455.1 of Fusobacterium varium. NCBI lineage: Bacteria > Fusobacteriati > Fusobacteriota > Fusobacteriia > Fusobacteriales > Fusobacteriaceae > Fusobacterium > Fusobacterium varium. The sequence continues at coordinate 1,017,734 of AP017968.1, read as the reverse complement.
AGTTCAAAAAAATCTTCACTTGCTTTTAAAAGTTCTGAATTCTCTTTTCCTTTTCTTACATCATATATGTCATTTTTTATTAATTTCCACTTTATATTTAAATTTTTCAAATTTTCAGTGTAAACAATATCTTTTTGTATATAGGGAAGTCCATATTTTCCCTTCCCTGTTGAAAGATCATATAAAATATCATCAATATATTTTAATAATTCATTATTTTCTTTATGATTACTCTCTAACTTAAATATTCTTTGAGATGCTCCTCTTACTATTCCAAGATAATTAATCCAATGTCCATATTTTTGAATTTGTATAATAGAGTTTATTGATACTAAACATGCTGCTCCTAATAAAACGAAAAAAATAGATTTCAGAAATTTTTTATTTCTTATCATTTTTACCCCTTATTTTATTAATGACATTTTATTTTCCATTAAAATAACTATCTTTAATTTTGAAAAATATTTATATTACTATAATCATACTATTTAACTCTAATTTTTTCAATTCTTTTTTATTTTTAATAAATAATTTTTAAAATAAAAAAGAAGGCAATTTTCATTCTTCTTCTTAGCTGCCTTCTTTCTCTTAATTTTTTTATATTTTACTTGATAAATCTCTTTACTATCTCTATAATATTTTTTTGTTGATGCTGAATAGTTGATTGGCAGCATATACGTCAGTTCAGGTTTTTTAGCATTTTGATTTTCTACTCTACAAACTTCTTCTGGAATATACACATTACTTTCAACTCTTATAAACTCTTTGTATTCATCCCAAATTTTTCCTCTTAAAAGTATTTAGTATACATTTACTTTATTTATAAATTTAACTAAGTGACACGTGTATCACTTAGTTAAATCAACAGCATATTTATATAAATATTTTTTATTCTTATTTCATTCATGAAATAATAGAAGCCTATCTAATCCAATACCACTAATTAAACATCTTTCTTTTTTATTACCAAGTATCTGAGAAATCCAATCAACAAATCCACCATCACCAATTTCAATTTGACAGTCTTTTGTTTCTAGCATTATCTTAAAGTTGATACCCTGATAATACTTATTATCTACATTTTCAAAATCAAATGAGAGTGAAGTTTCAGGGAATATAGTTTCTATAGTCTCAGTCATTTTGCCAAAAAAACCATCAATATCTTTGTAGCCTCCCCTTTTCCGTAAAATAATTGATAACTTTGCTCCAAATTGTGTTTGGAGCATTTCTTTATAAAAAGTTAAGTGTTTTTCTAATAGCTTTTTTTCACTAGTATAAGAACCATTATCCTTACATGATGATACCATACAATATATTCCAAAGTGAGAAAAAAAGCCTTTTCCCTCAACTGGCTGTGCTCGGATTACCCTTGCTGTCGTTGAATAATGCAAGGGAGAGGTGTTGGTGACTGTTTTATTTCTTAATTTATCAGCAATTATGATTGCCAACATGTTGGATGGGTCAGAAAGTGTTTCTGTTCCACGTAAAGCACTTACTACATTGTACTGGTTAACACAACCAAAGACACTGCAACTACCAAGAGGTGCTGAGGGAGACAGTAAAACTGTTTGAATATTCATTTCCTGTGCTATTGATAAAAGTTGTGCTTCCAAAGCATGAAACCTTGCAGGATTTATCTTGCTAGGTACAGAAAATCGGTTTAACCGATATGACTTTAGCATATTTGCTGGAGTAAATTTCTCAGTTTGTTTTTCAAAAATCTCCAAAAGTAGTGAATTCAAATCTGCTTGTGACAGGGATAGCAGCTTATCAATAATCTCATGGTCACCTATTTGGTTCAAAATTCTATCTATGATTACACTCATTATACACCACCTCAATATATAGTTAATTTTTTAGTTGATTTCATTATAAATTACAACTATAATTAAAGTAAAGGTCAGTTGACCCAAAGGGAAGAAATAAAATGAAGTTAGTTGATTTTATGCCCAATGATGTGAAAAAAAAATTACAACACAATACATTTTCTCCAGGTGAAATTATACTTTATGCAGAAACTGAAAATGATTATGTCCATTTCTTGATTGATGGTATGGCAGAAGCTTATATTCCAAATTCACAAGGAGGGTTTTCAACTATTCATATTTATAAACCAGGTAGTTTTTTTGGTGAAGCAGAACAGTTCTATACAGGAAGAAAGCCAGTAGAAATTTCTGCTATGACTCCATGTATAGTAGATAAACTCCATAGAAACGATTTTTTTGATTGGATGAAAAAGGATTTTGAAGTAACCAAACTAATTATCAAAGAGATTGTTCATAAGTTGATTTTGAATAGTGAGTATATCGAGGAAATATCACAATTGACGGTTAAAGAACGTTTTTTACGCTGTATTGCTACTCATTATCAACTTAACAACATAAAATATCTAACAAAAGAAGAAGTGGCAAAAGAAACTAAATCCCCTGTGCGAAGTATCAATCGTGCTATTGCAGCATGTACAAAAGAAGGTATACTATGTTATAAAAATAGGCAAATTCATATTTTAGATAAAGAAAAACTACAAACATATTTAAGGTAAGTAAAAACAAAAAGGGATACTACTATAGTTCCCCTTTTTGATTAGCTGAAATTATTGACTTTAATATAGAAAAAAAGAGGTTTACACCAACCTCTTTTTAACTTGTCGTTTTTACAAACAGATTTTTCCTATTTTCCTAAATTATTTTTAATATCCCCATTACCTGTTCCACCATCTATATCTCCTTTTTCATTTATTTTTAAAATGTATAATACTATTAGCTTCAAATATACAAATTTAAGATTACCTACACTTTTATTTTTGGTTGGCAACTGGTAGGCAAAAAAGCACTTTCAATTTATTTTATTGCTTCAAACTCTCATTTTACCTAATAAATCTCCCTACTATCTCTGTATGGGCTGTACCTGGAAACATGTCCACAGGCTGTACTTTTTCAAGAGTATACCCTTGTCTGCTTAGTATCTCAGCATCTCTGGCAAAAGTAGATGGATTACAAGAAATATATACTATTTCTTTTATATTGCTTTCTGCTACTTTCAGCAAACTACTTTCCTCTATTCCTTTTCTTGGAGGATCAAAGATAATTGCGTCTACCTTTTCTCCTTTTTTTATAAGCTCAGGAAGTTTATCTTCTACAGCTCCATTTATAAATTCTATATTATTTATCCCATTTTCTCTAGCTGTTTTTATTCCATCATTAGTTGCTGACTGAACTAATTCTATTGCAAATACTTTTTTAGCTTTTTTAGAGAGTATCATGGCAAGAGTTCCAGTTCCAGAATAAGCATCTACTACATTTTTATTTTCAATATCTTTAAAATAATTTACTGCTGTGTTATATAATTTTTTAGTTTGAGAAAGATTTATCTGAAAAAAAGAAAGTGGTGAAATATTAAAACTTATTCCATCAATTTCTTCTGTTATAGTTTTTTCTCCCCAGATAAATATATTTTTCTCACCTAAAGCAACATTAGTTCTCTTTGGATTTAAAGAAATATAAACAGACTTTATTTCACTTACTTTATTTTTAAGTTCCATAAGTATATCTTTATATCTTTTTTCAATTTTTACTGCATTTATAATAAGTACCAACATAGCTTCATTTTTGGAGTTTGTTCTTACCATTACATTTCTTAGTATTCCTTTATGTTCATTCTCATCATATACAGAAACTTTTTCTCTATTTAATATACTTTTCAACTCTTTTATTATTTTATTCCCAAGCCTTGAATTAAGTATATTTTCTTCTACTTCAAAAATATCATGAGATTTTCTCTTAAAAAATCCACTTATAATTTCTCCTTTTGATATTCTGAATGGTTCTATTATTTTATTTCTATAATGATATGGATCTTCACTTCCAATTACATCTGCTGCTGATATATTTTCTATTTTACCTATTTTTTTAAGAACATCTTCAACCATGAGTTTTTTATATTTCAACTGAGCCTCATATTTCAACATTCCAAAATCACACCCTTGAAAATCTTCAAAAGATATTTTATTGATGTCTTCTATTCTCTCTTCTCCCGCTGAAACTATTTCTTCAATCAATCCTCTGGCATAAGTCTTTTTAACAGAAATTATTTTTACCTTTAATATATCTCCAGGAACAGACATAGGAACAAATACTGCAAAATCGTTATAATATCCTAATCCTTCTCCTCCATTAACTATTTTATCTACCTTAAGTTCAATTATTTCAAACTTTTTTACCATTTTTCCTCCAAAACAACATTCTTATTCTTCAATCTGGAAAAATTTTATGCTGTTAGATATTTCCATCTTATTCTTAGTTCTCATTTCTTTTCCTATTTTTTCCAAGTCTACTTTAGAGTCATACTCTATAATTTTTTTATCCAGATCTTTCTCTACTGTTTCTAAGGTTTTTCTATCAGTATTTATGGCCATTTCCAATTTTGATATTTTTATCAAAAACATTCCATGTATAAGCCACACTATAACTATAGTAATAAGTACACTAAAAAAAGTCTTTCTCACTTTTATCCTATCCTTTCAACTACTCTCAATTTTGAAGAGTGAGCTCTATTATTGAATTCTACTTCATTTCCCTCTGGAATTATAGGCTTCTTAGTTATTAATTTAACTTTAGCTTTTCCTCCACATACGCATATAGGAAGTCCTGGTGGACATTTACAAGCAGTTGCCAAATCCTTAAATTTAGTTTTTACAAGTCTGTCTTCTAGTGAATGGAAAGTTATTATTCCCAGCCTTCCTCCTATCTTCAAAGAATCTATAGCCTTGTCTATAGCTTTTTCTAATACTTCAAGTTCTCTATTTACTTCTATTCTGATAGCTTGAAATGTTTTTTTAGCTGGATGCTTAGCTGCTCTTTCTGGATAGGCTCTTTTTATTATAGCTACAAGCTCTCCAGTAGTCTCTATCTTTTTTATTTCTCTTGCTTCACAAATAAATTTTGCTATCCTTCTTGAATTTCTCTCTTCTCCATATTCAAATAATATTTTCATAAGAGCTTCTTCACTGTATTCATTAACCACTTCATAAGCAGATAAAGAATTGTTCTGATTCATTCTCATATCCAATTTTGTATCATATCTATAGGAAAAACCTCTTTCTGGATCATCTAACTGTGTAGAGGAAACTCCTATATCCATGAGTATTCCATCTATTTTATCATACCCTGCCATATATATAACTGTATCCAGATTTTCAAAGTTATTTTTAAAAACCTGCCATTTATTTCCATATTTTTCTAATCTTTTTTTAGCAAAATCTATTGCCTGCTGATCTTGATCTATAGATATAAGCCTTCCCTTTTCAGAAAGCTCTTTTAATATTCCTTCAGAATGACCTCCTCCTCCAAGAGTACAGTCAAGATAAATACCATCTTTATTTATAACAAGGTTATTAATACACTCTCTATACAAGACAGGTATATGATATTCGCTTATAATTTCTTCCACTCTATAATCAACTCCTGTTTTATTATTCTTAAATTATAAAAATAGAGAAGCTCTGTCAGCTTCCCTATTTAATTAAAGCAGTATCATAAAAACTACTCTTCTCACTATTCCAAAAAAGATATATGCTATTATAGGTGCTATATCCAACCTGAAATTTCCCATTGGCAACAATACTCTAAATGGTTTCAAAATAGGTTCAGTCAGATTATAAACCAGGTCTGTAAACCCATTTGATGAACTAGGAGAAAGCCATGAAAGTACTACTCTTATTAGTATAAGAGTATTTATAACTGTTATTAATAAATCAAAAACTCTAATGAACATATACATAAATAAACACTCCTTTTTTATTATTAAACACTATTTTTTATTTTGAATTCATAAAATAATGTTTAGCTTTTGATGTGTATTCCCATCCAGACCATAAAGTTAGAATTATTGGTATAAGCATAAGATAAAAATTATACCACTGATTTCCTACTATAATCATTATCAGAATAACTATCATTTGACTTGTTGTCTTATATTTTCCAAGTTTTCCTGCTGGAATAACCTCACCTTTAGCAGCAGCAAGCATTCTTATTCCACTTATAAGAAATTCTCTTGCTATTACTATTATTGACATCCAAGCTGGAATATATCTTAATTCAACAAAAAGTACTAAAGCAGAAATGACTAATATCTTATCTGCTAACGGATCCATAAGTTTTCCAAAATCAGTTACCAGATTATATTTTCTAGCTAAATATCCATCAAAAAAATCTGTCAATGAAGCTACTACAAACAATGCAAAAGCTATCATTCTATATACAAAACCTTCAGCATTTGATTCCTGAAGAAAATATATGAAAGGTACAGCCAATACTAATCTTATAAAAGTTAACTTATTAGGTAAGTTCATAATTTGACATCCTCCATAGAATTTATTATTTACTGCTCATTTTCAACTATTGGTCCTATAAAATCATAATCAAAGTTTTGTTCTAATTTAACTTTAACTATTTCTCCAGGCTTTGCTGTTCCATCATTTGTAAGCACTTTACCATCTATCTCAAGAGCTTGACCCTTTGTTCTTCCTTCTAGTAAATATTCACTTTCAGTAGAAACTCCATCTATCATTACTTCTACAACCTTCCCTAACATATTCCTGTTTTTATTTTCAGCAATTTTACTTTGAAGGTTTGTTATTTCCACCCATCTTTTTTCTTTTATTTCCTCTGGAACCTGATTTTCCATGTCATAAGCTTTTGTATCTTCTTCTCTTGAATATTTAAAAACTCCTACATAATCAAACTTATATTCCTCTATAAAAGCTTTAAGTTCTTCAAAATTTTCCTCTGTTTCACCTGGAAAACCAACTATAACTGCTGTTCTTATCACTGCATCTGGTATTTCTCTTCTTATTCTGTTAAGTATCCCTTTAATATGATCTCCAGATTTAGCTCTTCCCATCTGTTGAAGTATATTATCTGATATATGCTGAACAGGTATATCAAAATATTTACATATTTTTTCTTCATTCTTCATAACATCTATAAGTTCATCAGTAAGAGAATCTGGAAACATATAATAAGTTCTAAGCCACTTTAACCCATCTATTTTCACTAATTCTTTCATCAATCTTGCCAAAGATTTCTCCTTGTACAAATCTATTCCATACTCAGTAGTTTCTTGAGCTAAAAGGTTAAGTTCCCTCACTCCAGAATCTACAAGTTTATTTGCTTCTTTAAGAATATCTTCTATAGTTCTGCTTCTCAAGCTTCCTCTTAATTGTGGAATTATACAGTAAGTACATTTTCTGTCACAACCTTCAGCTATTTTTAAATAAGCTGTATGAGAAGCTGTAGTCAGAACTCTGTCAGTTTCAGAATCTGCTAGAAAATCCATTTTAGTACTTTCTACAACTCTTTTATCTGCCAACACTTCCTCTACTACTTTTTCTATTTTATCAATTTCACCAGTTCCAATTACAGCATCGACTTCAGGCAATTCTTTTAATATCTCTCCTGCATATCTTTGTGCTAAGCATCCAGTTACTATTATTTTTTTCAAATTTCCATTTATTTTTAAATCACTAACTTCTAGGATAGTTTCAATTGATTCTTTTTTGGCATCTCCAATAAATCCACAGGTATTAACTATTATAATATCTGCTTCCCCTAATTCACTAGTTACTTCAAATCCTCTTTTATTCACTAATATCCCAATAAAATTCTCGCTGTCCACAAGATTTTTGCTGCATCCCAAGCTAATTAAAGCAAATTTCATCCTTCACCTCATCTAAAATAACCTCATACTAAAGAGAACACAGAAAAATATCTGTGTTCTCTTTGTATAAAGAACTAAATTTTCTTTTTACTTAAACTAATTTTTCCATTTTCAGTTGAAATAACTTTTACATCAAATCTATCTCCAACTTTTAATACATCTTCTACATTTGCCACTCTTTCATTTGAAATTTCAGAAACATGAAGAAGTCCTTCTTTTCCAGGAAGTATTTCCATAAACGCTCCAAATTTAGCAATATTTACTACTCTTCCATTATATATTTCTCCTACCTCTACATCTTTTACAAATGCGTTTACAAGAGTGATTGTTTCTTTTAGCACTTCTTCATCTTTAGAGAAAATAGAAACGTTACCATCATCACTGATGTCAATAGTTGCTCCTGTTTTTTCTATAATTCCTTTGATATTTTTTCCTCCAGGTCCAATTAATGCAGCTATTTTATCTGTAGCTATTTTCATTTGATGTATTCTAGGTACATTAGGTCTAAGATCTGCTGGTTTAGAAATAGCATTATTCATAACAATTAATATCTCATTTCTAGCATCTAATGCTTGCTTTAAAGCTATTCTCATTATTTCTTCTGTTATTCCTGTTATCTTAATATCCATTTGAAGTGCAGTTATACCTTTTTTAGTTCCTGCCACTTTAAAGTCCATATCTCCCAAGTGATCCTCAAGTCCCATAATATCTGTCAATACAGTAAATTCTTCTCCTTCTTTAATAAGCCCCATAGCTATTCCAGCTACATGCTCTTTAATAGGTACTCCTGCAGCCATAAGTGAAAGCGATCCTCCACATATAGATGCTTGAGAAGAAGATCCATTTGATTCTGTTATTTCAGATACTACTCTTATAGTATATGGAAATTCTTCTTCTGATGGAATTACATAGCTAAGAGCTCTTTCAGCAAGAGATCCATGTCCTAATTCTCTTCTACCAGGTGATCCCATTCTTCCTGTTTCTCCTACTGAATATGGAGGGAAGTTATAATGAAGATAGAATTTTTTAAAGTATTCTTTTTCTAAGTCATCAACTAATTGCTCATCTTCTTTAGTTCCTAAAGTTGTTACAACAACAGCTTGAGTTTCTCCTCTTGTAAACATTGCTGATCCGTGAGGAATAGGAAGAACTCCTGTTTCAGCAAATAATGGTCTTATTTCAGTAGTTTTTCTTCCATCTACTCTATGCTTGTGATAAAGAATAGCTTCTCTAACCAGTTTCTTCATAAGATCATGATAATATCCTTTGAATTCTCCAATTACTTCTTCTGGAATATCCTCTTCTTCAACACCTTCATAATTTTCAAGAATAAATGCTTCCATTAATTCTTCTTCTAATGAATCAACTGCTTCTTCTCTTGCTTTTTTACCTAAAGTAAGAACAGCATCTTTTAATCTTTCCATTCCTTTTTCATCTATAAAGTCTTTTACCAATGGTAAAACTTCTTTTTTAACAAAATCTATTTTTTCTTTTCCAGCTATTTTTGCAAATTCCTCTTGAAAAGCACAGATTTTTTTAATATTCTCATGAGCAAACATTATTGCAGCAAGCATAGTTTCTTCATCTAATTCTTTAGCTCCTGCTTCAACCATATTTACAGCATCTTTTGATCCTGCTACTGATAATTCAAGATCACTTGTTTCTAACTCTTCTGGAGTTGGATTTAAAATAAATTCTCCATTTTTATATCCTACTACAACCCCTGCTACTGGTCCTAGGAATGGAAGATCAGAAAGCATAAGTGCCATTGAAGATCCTATTATTCCTAAATAATCAGGTGTATTTTTTTCATCATATGAAAATACAGTATTTACAATATGTACATCATGATTAAATCCTTCTGGAAACATTGGTCTTATAGGTCTGTCTATAAGTCTTGCTGTCAATGTTGCATTTGTTGAAGGTCTTCCTTCTCTTTTATTGAATCCTCCCGGAAATTTTCCAGCAGCATAAAATTTTTCAATATAATCAACTGTTAAAGGGAAAAAATCAGCCCCTTTTCTTGGCTCTTTACTACGGTTTACAGTACTTAACAGTACAGTCTCCCCATATTGAACCATTACAGCTCCGCAAGATTGTCTTGCTATTTTTCCAGTTGAAAAACTTAGCGTTCTTCCAGCTAGTTCTAGTTCAACTTTTTTCTCATCAAACATAAATTCCTCCTATTATTTTCTTTTAATCTCCTTTGAAACTTAAAAGGTAAATAATAAGGAGTAAAAGCAGAAGTGCTGTTCACCTTTTACCTCTTACTACTTACAATCTTTTAAGTTTTGGTTTTCTAGTAATTATAACATTTTTACCACTAAAAATCAAATTTAAGATATTTCTTATTTTATTTATTATGAAAAATTGATATAATATAGATTATATGTTAAGACACTACTAAAATATTACGCTAGGAGGATTTCATGAAGAGAAAGTTTCTTCTTATTTTTATTATACTTTTCATAGGATTGATACCTTCTAAAAGTTTTTCAAATTTACAATCAATAAATAATAATATAACTTTTGAAGAAGATATTGAAATAGATAAATTAAAATCTCAAATAAAACTTTTAGAAGAAAAAATACAAACATTAGAAAAAACAAAAGCAGTTAAACTAAAAAAGAATAAATCAGAAGTAAAAATTGGGCTTGCACTTAGTGGTGGTGGAGCAAAAGGGCTTGCTCATGTTGGAGTTCTTAAAATACTTGAAGAACAAAATATTAAAATCGACTATATCACAGGTACAAGTATGGGAGCTGTAGTTGCCGCTCTTTACTCTGCTGGATATACTCCTGCACAGATAGAAAATATTCTGATAGATATAAACTGGAATGGATACATAAGTGGAGAACTTGACAGTAAAAAAGTTCCTCTTGAAAAGAAATTAAACAGTCACAAATATGCCGCTTCTGTAAGATATGATAAAGAATTTAACCTTTCTCTTCCAAAAGGATTTGGAAGTACAGAAATGATATATTTAAGATTAAAAAAATTACTTGCCAATGTAGAAGATATCAATGATTTTGATAAATTACCTATTCCTTTAAGAATCGTAGCAACTGATTTAAACTCTGGTAAGGCTGTTGCCCTTTCTCATGGTGACTTAGCCCGAGCTATAACTGCAAGTGTTGCTATTCCTACTATTCTTGATCCAGTGGAAATAGATGGCAACCTTTATGTAGATGGTTTGATTACAAGAAATCTTCCTGTAGAAGATGTTATTGCTATGGGAGCTGATATAGTAATCGCCAGTGATGTTGGAAATGAAGTAAAAGATAACAAGGATTATAATATTCTCAGTGTTATGAATCAATTGGTAACAATACAAAGTGCTTCTTCTACTCAGCAGCAGAGAGAAATGGCAACTATTCTTATTTCTCCCGATATCCAATCATATAATGCTACTGATATGAAAAGAGGAAGAGAATTTATAACTCTTGGGCTTAAGGCTGCTCAAGAAAAAATAGAAGATTTAAAAAAGCTTCCTAAAAAAGAGAAAATGGCTGAAGCTCCCCTTCATGAAAAGAATATTATTATTGAAAACATTGTTTATTCAAATAAATTTTCACAAGATAAACAAGAAATAGTAAATAATCTTTTAGAAAAATATAAAAATAAACCATTAACTACTGAGGAAATGGAAGATATAATGTTAAAATTATATGGAATAGATTTCATTAATAAAATTTACTATGAATTTGAAGGAACAACTTTAGTGCTTGATGCTGATATAAATCCTGCAAATGTCTTTGGAATAGGTGCAAGCTATGCTACTGGTTATGGAACTACTTTTAATATTGGAACTGAACTGTCAAATGCAAAAAAACTTGGTAGCAGTAGTACAATAGATGCTCAATTTGGAGATTATCTTGGATTATCAACTCATAATTTTTTCTATTATGGAGTTTCAAATAAAATTGGAATTTTTGCTAATGCAAGTTATAAAGAATCACCACTCTATTTATATGATGGTACAAAAAAAATAGCAGACTATACTAATAAAGCTTTAAGATTTGAAACTGGAGTTCTTACTCAATATGATAATCAGCTTCTGGCTTCTTATGGTATAGCTGTAAATTATTCAAAACTTGAACAGGAGACTGGATTTACTTGGACAGAAGAATTTGAATATTCTAAAAATTATAATGAAGCCTTTTTCAGATTATCTTTAGATAGACTTGATGGGGGAAGACGCCCTACATCTGGAGTAAAAGGCGAACTGAACTATGTATGGGGAGGAACATTTGGAGCTTCTAAATCAAATTTTTACGGACCTCTTTATCAGTTTGACGGCTATGTTCCAATAAATAAAAAATTTAATTTTTCTTACGGATTTTATGGTGGGGTTATTTCTGGAGATAATATTCTGCTTGATCAATATATAAAACTTGGTGGTACTAAAAATAATATTAAAAATAAGGAATTTGCATTCTATGGTTATGAAGTACATCAAAAACTTGTTGATCAATTCCTTATAGGAAGATTGGGACTAGACTATGAACTATCTACAAATCTTTATATAGGTACTAATTGGAACATAGGTACATATAGAGAAGCCAGAGAAAAAAGTGATGCCATGGATAAAGATAAAACACTTCTTTGGGAAGATTATCATCAGGGATTTGCTCTCTCTTTAACTTATGAAACTATGTTTGGACCTATTGAATTTTCTGTTTCTAAAGACAATAAAAAAGGAGATGTCATATCTCAATTCAGTATAGGATATATATTTGATTAAAAAAAGCTGCCTGTTGGCAGCTTTTTTATTTTCCTTTTTCTTTTTTTCATATATTTATCATTATTATTTCTCTTTTTTATTCAATTCTGTAATATAAATCTTAGAATTCATTTTACTTATAATAGTTATTACTTTGTTAGCATCAACATTTGATAAAATAAACCTTCTAGATATCACATCCTTCCCAATATGCAATTCTACATTTGGTTTAGATCTGATTGAATCTGTATGAATCGTATTTATTTCACTCCAGTTCCATATATTATGGAACTGAATCCCACAAATGGTGTAAAGAATATCCACACCTTCTTGTGAAATTATATGTTTTCTATCAGAAAAAGTAACTAGAATCATAATAATTCCAAATGGAAAGTAAAACAAGTTACTATTTATAACTGAATTATAAATAGTATAAATACCAAAGATTATAATTCCAATTTTTACCCATAATTTTCGTTTTGGTATAATTCCGTAATAGTTCATAATATTTCCCCTACATATTTAGATAGTGTTAGCTAGTTTTTTGTAGACCATTATAATTTTCAGCGTTTCTTATCCTTGAAAGAGCTTTCATAGCTTTTTCATATGCTTCCTCAGGTGCCTCAGCAGGTCCACGACCTTTTTTTAACTTACCAAACATGTTTGTTCTTGAACCATCAGCGTATAAAATATTTCCTCCCCAGCTTAAAGTAACAATGGCATAAATAGGATTTATTATATTCATAAAGCAATATGGCAAATATGAAAGTGTTGGAACTCCAAGTACTGCTGCATGATATGCCCCACAAGATGACCAAGGAATAAGTGGTGACCACAAAGTACCTCCATCTTCTAATGTTCTTGAAAGCATGTTTCTGCCAAGACCCATTTCGTCAAAGTTATCCTTATACATTGATGCTGGAATTATTAATCCTAAATATTGGTCACACATGCTTGTGATACAAAACATTGAAGTTACAACTGTAACAACAACTAACTGGAATGGAGTCTTAACTTTCTTTATCAGTCCACCAAGAAGTGATTCTACTGAACCAATCTTTTGAAGTATTCCACCAAAAGCAACGGCAACTATTACAAGATTATTTGTCCAAAGCATACTATCCATACCACCTCTATTTACAAGCTTTGTGAATAGTGCATTTCCTGACTCAGCTTCATATCCATAGTGCAGCATTTTGATACAGTCAGCAATTCCAGCACCTTGGAAGATTAAAGCAAATGCACATCCAATCAATGAAAGTAGCACTACTGAAGGTATAGCTGGCATCTTTATTACTGCTACTACTATAATCAGTAAAATAGGAATAAGAAGAATTGGACTCATGTATGTATAATGTTCAATGATTGCAGCTGATAACTCATTTGCAAGTGTAGGGTCATAAGTTTCAACCTTTGAAAATGAGAAAAATCCAAATATAACTATTGCTATAATTAGACTTGGCAAGGTTGTAGTCACCATAGCAGCCACATGATCAAAAAGTCCAGTCTGTGCAGAACCAGCAGCTAAATTTGTTGAATCTGAAAGAGGTGAAAATTTATCACCACAACATGCTCCTGAAAGAATGGCTCCTGCAATAAGTGCTGGATTTAGCCCCATTGTTGTTCCTATCGCCATAAATGCAATTCCAAGTGTTGCTGACACAGTCCAAGCTGATCCAAGTGCAATCCCTACAACTGCACAAAGAATTGTTACAAATGGAAGAAATATAGCTGGTGTAAATAATTTAAGTCCATAATATACTACAGCTGGAATAGTTCCACATGCAGTAAATGAACCAATCAAACACCCAACTAAAAGGATAATAATTATTGCTTCAAGTGATTGGTTGATCGCTTCAAGACCTGATGCAAGCATTTCTTTATAATTGTATCCACACAACTTTCCAATAATCATAGCAACTCCACATGAAAGAGTTACAGGAATATGAGGATCCAGTCCCCAGCCAAGTGCATAGTTTGTAATCATTATTGTCAGAAGAAAAACAATTGGAATAATAGCTTCCGCTTTATTAGGTAATCTGACTGTTTTGTTCTTTTCGCTCATCAAAACACCTCCAAAAATGTTATAATATATAAAATTATAATTTAGTATAACAGTATCTCCGTCAAGGAAGTGTCAATAAGTATGAATATTAATTAAATTTTTTAATATTTATTTTGATATTTATCCATTTCTATAAAAGCATTAACTTCTTTTCCCCAAGAATATTGAGCCATATATTCTCCATGATAGAGTTTCCTGCCCTCTACAATATTTTCTCCCCATTTAAAATAATCACACTGAATATATTCTAAGTTTGAAAGTCCAATTTGCCCTCTTTCGCTATATATTATTTTTCCACACCCCAGTTTATTTAACACATCTTGCAAGTCTTTTTTTAGCATTCTATAATAAGAATCATGCCCCTCTTCTTCCCATAGATTTACAATTACTTCTTTTGAAGTACATCTTGCTCCCTTTCTATGAACAAGATATGCCAAAAGCTCCTTTGTCTTATCAAATTTAAATTTCACAGGTTTTCCATCTATAAGTATATCAAAATTTCCAAAACAGGTTATCTGTATTCTCTTTTTTTCTTCTTTTCCTAGACTTTCAGGTACAGAATATCTAAGATTTTCAAGTGCATGATGTATCTGTTCCACATTCGCTGGCTTCATTATATAATCACTGGCATCTACTTTAAAAGCTTCTCCCATATAATCTGAATAGCCAGTCACAAATATAAAGTTAGTTTTTGGATACAATTTTTTAAGTTTATTTGCAAAATCTATACCATTTAATCCTGGCATTTGTATATCAATAAAACACACATCAAACTGCTGTTCAGTAAGTTCAAGAGCCTTAACAGGATTAATTGCTGTTACGACTTCTGCTCTTTCATCAACTTCGCGTATTAATGCTGCAAGATATTCTGCTGCAAGTATCTCATCGTCCAATACTAAATATTTCACGTCTTTTTCCACTCTCCAATCTTATATTTTTTCTTTCTCCAGGTATAATAATTTTTACAATTGTTCCAATTCCTATAAAACTTGTAATTTCAAGCTCTGCCTTAACAATACTTTTCAACCTTTCTTTTACATTATGTATGCCAACATGTAACCTTCCATCACTTAATATTTTTTCTATTTCAAAACCTATCCCATTATCTGAAACTGTTATTATATAATCTCTACCTTTCTTTTCTGTAGAAATTTTTATAGTTCCCCCTTCAAGTTTGTTACATATTCCATGTTTTACTGCATTTTCTACAATTGGCTGTAATGTAAGGGTTGGCATATTAAAATCATCTGACTTTATGTCATATTCCACATTTACCCTATCCCCAAATCTAAGTTTTTCTATATCAAGATATACATTTGTATGCTCTAATTCTTTAGAAAAAAGCTGTGTGTCATTTTCACCCATGCTATACATATTTTCCCTAAGATATCCAGAAAACTTTATAGTCGTTTCCTCTGCAAGTTTTGGATTTGCTCGGCAAAGTGCAGTTATAGTATTTAATGTATTATATAAAAAATGAGGCTGTATTTGTGAAAGCATCAATGACATTCTTTGTTCTCTTATCTTTATTTCCTTTTCTTCATTTATCTGTTGAGATATACGTACATGTATTATAAGATAATAAAATAAAAAAGCTACAGCATAAGTTTCATTCAATATCCCTGGTTTCATCCCTATTGATTCCATAATATTTGCAGTCATCAGCCACGCTATACAAAAGAAAGCTTGAAGATGATTTACCTCTATATTTTTATAAAATTTAAGATTCAACACAAGAAGAAAGATAATCCAATATATCCAATTTGTAACAATAAAAGCATATCCCCAAGGTCCAAGTTCAATACTTCCATCAGCTCCAAAATAAAATACCTTATTCCTTAAAAATGCATTACAGTAAAAAAAGAAATTCACTATTACAGGAATATAAATTAATTTATTTTTAGGCTCCACTATATTTATAATTATAGCCATAACTAAAGGTTTTAATGAATAGTATATTATTCCTGCTATTATAAAAGACAATCCTATCACAGCTTGTTCTTTAAGATAATTCATATAAAACTCTGCTATAGAGAGAATCAAGAGTAGAGTCATATTTATAACCATTCGTTTTTTTATAAATATCTCCACTGCTGATTTCATGGAAATAACAAAATATGAGCCCACTACCATTGCAATAAGTGTATAATTTTCAACAAGATAATTTTGAAAATATGTCTCTTTCATCTAATTCACCTCTTATTCTGTATCATTTATTGTATTATCACCCATTATTTCAAAAGTATCAAGCTTTTCTTTAATAACCAGATTATTAAATTCAATTCCATGATCACTCTGAATAACTCTGCATTAAATCCAACCTCCTTTGCTATTTTACTTTCTCTTGTTACTTTAAATTCTTTATTATTGAACACTTTTTAATATTTCATTGGGCAAAGCAAACCAATTGGATTACCTATAAAATATCAATTTTCTATATTCTAAAATTCTTTTATGAATTGTACCATTGCATCTGCCTTTTCTTCTTCATATTTTATATTCCCATAAAAAAATTCAGCATTTGAAATCTTCTTTTTTATTTTTAATATGATAAAAAAAGCTGAGTAACATTTAAAAAAAATGTTTTACTCAGCTCTCTTTTTTGTATAATATAGTTACCACCCTAATTATACAAAGGAGACATTCATGCAAATCAAACATATTATCTCTAAAATCAATATAACAAATCTTTTAGGTAAAATCAAGAAATATTTTAAAAATGAGCATTTTGAGGATGTTAAACAGACTATTCAAAAATTCCTAGCTTGTTCTATTGATAAATCTTTTCTCTCTCTTCAATGCCCTAAGTGTCATGATGCGCATAAAATTAAAGTTACTTGTAAATCTAGATTTTGTCCTTCCTGCGGTAAACGTTATTCTGCTGTTTGAACTGAAAAAACTTCTACTTCTCTTATTGATGTTAAACATAGAAGTGTCCTTTTTACTATTCCTGAAGAACTTAGAATGTTTTTCTTCTATGATAGAGACCTTTTAACTAAGCTTGCTTATGCTGTTAATGATGTTTTTAAATATCAATTTCATAACATTAAAGCAAAAAATCAAAGAATTCATAAAATTTCAAAATATTCCTCTAAATACTTTACTAACTCAGATATCATTCATTATGGATTGATTACTGTTATTCATACCTTTGGACGCGATCTTAAATGGAATCCTCATATTCATGCTATTGTTACTTTAGGTGGATTCAATAAAAACTTCCAATTTCTTGAAAAAAAATATTTTCATGTCAATTCCATTGCTGGACAATGGAAAAAAATGGTTATTGATATTGTTAAATCTGGAAATTATGACAAGCCTGAAATTAAAGCTAAAGCTTATGCTGCTGCTAACTACCTTTATCGCAAAAATACAAGATTCTTTTTCAATGTTGCAAAAAATGATTTAAATAATAATATTTATGCAATTAAATATATTGGCAGATACCTGTCAAGAGCTCCTATCGCAGAATATAAAATTATTGATTTCTATGATAATAAGGTTACTTTCTATTATGAAAGTCTTGCTGATGATAAACAAAGAATTGAGCTTGCTTTAGATGCAGAAACATTTCTTTCTAAATTAATTATTCACATTCCCCCTAAACATTTCAAAATGATTAGGCGCTTTGGAATCTATTCTAGAAATATTAAATCAGAACTTAAAAACATCATGAAATTCATGAGAAAATATGTCTCTAAATATTCCAATTCTACTTTTTATCAACTTGAAATATGGAAAGCTTTTGGAGTAAATCCTTTTTATTGTTTTAAAAGTAATGCCAGAATGAAAGTTAAAAAAATATCATATTTTAATATACATACAGGCTCCATTTGCTGGAAAGAATATCGCTAAACAGCTGATTAACAATCAGCTGTTTTGTGCTGTCAATTTTAATCTTATTCAATTAATATATCTAATATGAATACAAAATAATTAACATTTTTTATTTTTTCAACAAATTTATCAAATTATAATTTCCTAAGAAATAAAAAAAGCTGAGTAACATTTAAAAAAAATGTTTTACTCAGCTCTCTTTTTTGTATAATATAGTTACCACCCTAATTATACAAAGGAGACATTCATGCAAATCAAACATATTATCTCTAAAGTCAATATAACAAATCTTTTAGGTAAAATCAAGAAATATTTTAAAAATGAACATTTTGAGGATGTTAAACAGACTATTCAAAAATTCTTAGCTTGTTCTATTGATAAATCTTTTCTCTCTCTTCAATGCCCTAAGTGTCATGATGCGCATAAAATTAAAGTTACTTGTAAATCTAGATTTTGTCCTTCCTGCGGTAAACGTTATTCTGCTGTTTGAACTGAAAAAACTTCTACTTCTCTTATTGATGTTAAACATAGAAGTGTCCTTTTTACTATTCCTGAAGAACTTAGAATGTTTTTCTTCTATGATAGAGACCTTTTAACTAAGCTTGCTTATGCTGTTAATGATGTTTTTAAATATCAATTTCATAACATTAAAGCAAAAAATCAAAGAATTCATAAAATTTCAAAATATTCCTCTAAATACTTTACTAACTCAGATATCATTCATTATGGATTGATTACTGTTATTCATACCTTTGGGCGCGATCTTAAATGGAACCCTCATATTCATGCTATTGTTACTTTAGGTGGATTCAATAAAAACTTCCAATTTCTTGAAAAAAAATATTTTCATGTCAATTCCATTGCTGGACAATGGAAAAAAATGGTTATTGATATTGTTAAATCTGGAAATTATGACAAGCCTGAAATTAAAGCTAAAGCTTATGCTGCTACTAACTACCTTTATCGCAAAAATACAAGATTCTTTTTCAATGTTGCAAAAAATGATTTAAATAATAATATTTATGCAATTAAATATATTGGCAGATATCTGTCAAGAGCTCCTATCGCAGAATATAAAATTATTGATTTCTATGATAATAAGGTTACTTTCTATTATGAAAGTCTTGCTGATGATAAACAAAGAATTGAGCTTACTTTAGATGCAGAAACATTTCTTTCTAAATTAATTATTCACATTCCCCCTAAACATTTCAAAATGATTAGGCGCTTTGGAATCTATTCTAGAAATATTAAATCAGAACTTAAAAATATCATGAAATTCATGAGAAAATATGTCTCTAAATATTCCAATTCTACTTTTTATCAACTTGAAATATGGAAAGCTTTTGGAGTAAATCCTTTTTATTGTTTTAAATGTAATGCCAGAATGAAAGTTAAAAAAATATCATATTTTAATATACATACAGGCTCCATTTGCTGGAAAGAATATCGCTAAACAGCTGATTAACAATCAGCTGTTTTGTGCTGTCAATTTTAATCTTATTCAATTAATATATCTAATATGAATACAAAATAATTAACATTTTTTATTTTTTCAACAAATTTATCAAATTATAATTTCCTAAGAAATAAAAAAGAGTAGAAATTCTTCTACTCTTTAAATTATTTTCTATATTTTTTAATTTAATTGTCCTTAATTTCAAATAACTATTACATTTTTGAGTGTTAACTCATTAATAAAAAAATTCACTTGACTATTTTATAAACATTGTCATTATATTTTTTATCCCTGCTCCAACATCTATTCCAAATATAGACTCAGCAATCATTTTTGAAAGTACTACTGTTGTTACTATGAGAAACATTGGTTTTATAAATTTTGTTCCTTTTGTTACTGCCATTTTAGCCCCAATTATTGCTCCAACTACCATTATAGCTGCCATAGAAAAAGAATAAATATATGCAACTTTTCCCATAGATACAAACATTATAACACTTGCCACATTACTTGAAAGATTTAATATTTTTGCATTTCCACTTGCATTAGTAAAATCTATCTTGAATATTCTAATCATAGCAAATATAAGAAAAGAACCTGTTCCTGGCCCAAAAAAACCATCATAGAATCCTAAAGCAAAAGCCATAATCATTCCCCATTTTACATTCTGTCCATTTAATCCCTCAAATCTATTCTCTTCTCCAAGATTTTTATTACGAAGTGTATATATCAGCACCATAATAAGAAGAACTATAGCTATTGGATAGAGGTATTTTGAATCTATCATTACTACCGTTTTTACCCCAAGTACTGCTCCTACAAACGAAAATGCTGCTAATTTTTTCATCAGCTGCCAGTTAATTTTCCCTGACTGAGCAAATTTAGCACTACTTGCTATTGTAGAACAGCATGCTGCAACCTTATTTGTTCCAAGTGCCACATGAGCAGGAAGTCCAGAGGCCAGAAAGGCTGGCAGACTTATAAGCCCTCCGCCACCTGCTATTGCATCAATAAAAGCTGCAAAAAAACAAGCTACTCCTAAAAAAATAAATCCTGATAAATCCATCCCTTCCATTAAACCAAACATTGCTTCACCCCAAATTTAATTTTCTGTTTTATATTTTATTTATTACCATACCCTTCTTATTTCATAACTTTCTACACTATTAATATAAAAGTCCATATCCTGATTAAAGTTTCTGATAAAATCCTTTCTCTTATCAATTTCATTCCACTGTGTATTTACCTGTTGTCTTAAAGCCAGCATTTTTATTTTCAATTCTTTAACTTCTTCAATATTTGGATTTTCCTGAGCACTAAGTTTATCATATCTTTTTATAAGATACTTATAATTTTTAATATAAAAATCTCTGTACTTGCTGTCAGACCCCCAATCTCCATCAGGTTTCATCCAAGTATTCAAAGATATCCCTGCTCCTACTCTTCCTCCACTTCCCCAACCTATTCCTATTCCTGGAGAAACTCCAACAGTAGTACATCCACCTAAAGCTGCCACTATTATCAAACCAATAATATATTTTGTCGTTTTCATAGGTAACTCCTTGTTGTACTTTTCTTATATTATAAACATAAGCAGACTTTTATTCAATATATTTTTAGTAAAATATCAATTGTGAAATTTTATACCAGACATTTTTTAAATTTCCTTTAAATAAATAAAAAGATGATCCAAATATTTTATAAAACATTTGAATCATCCCTTGTTTTTAATCTATATCTACATAAAAGATTTAAGAATTTCTAATTTCCCTGTTATTTCTGCTTCTAAACCTGCTGGAATAAAATATGTATCACCTTTTTCAGCAGGATATTCCTTTCCTCCATATATAATTTTACCTTTACCATCTAATACAGAATAAATTTTAAAGTTTCTATTTATTTCATCTTTAAATTCTCCATTAACTAAGTATTTATCTATATTGAAATATTCTCCTCTTATAAGTTCCTCTTTCTCTGCTCCTGCTAAAAGTATCCTTTTTCTGCTTTTATCAGTAGTTATTTCAACATTTCCTTCGAAATCTATTACATCAAGAGCTTTATCTATATGTAATTCTCTAAGTTTTCCATCTACTAATCTATCAAAATCATATATTCTGTAAGTAGTATCTGAATTCTGCTGTACTTCACATATCAAAATAGACCCTTCCATAGTTGCATGGACAACCCCTGGACATAAATTTATAAAATCTCCCTTTTTTACTTTTACAGTATTAAAAAGTCCATCAAACTCTTTCAACCCTACTTTTTCTCTAAATATTTCCTTTGTAATCCCATCTTTAATTCCCAATATAAGAGTAGCATTATCACTTGCTTCCATAATGTACCAGCTTTCACTTTTACCAAATTCTCCTTCTACTTTTAAAGCATATTCATCACTTGGATGGACCTGAACTGAAAGTCTGTCATTAATATCAAGATATTTTATGAGAAGAGGAAATTTACCTTTAAATTTTTCCATTATCTCTTCTCCCAGTATATCTTTTCCATATTTCTCTATAAGCTCTATCAAAGATTTTCCTTGAAATTCTCCATTATCAACATATGAAAGTCCTCCCTTATGAGAACTTACTTCCCAAGATTCACCATATAAATCATTATCTGGAAGTTCCATATTTAAAACCTCTTTAAATTTTCTTCCCCCCCATACTTTTTTTACAAGATTCTTTTTAAACTTTAATGGATACATTTGTATTCCTCCTGCCTTATATTCTTTTCAATTATAAGTGTACAATTTATTTTAAATTTTTTCTATGTATATTTTTTTTCAAAAAAAATTGAAACTTTCTATCTCTTTATAATTTCACTATTTTACTTGCAATAGTTTCAGAGAATACCATATCATGCTCTACAAAAATTATAGTAGGCTGAAATTCTAAGATAAGTTCTTCTATCTGTATTCTTGAGAGAACATCTATAAAATTTAATGGTTCATCCCATACATAAAGATGTGCTCTTTCACATAAACTTTTTGCTATAAGAACTTTCTTTTTCTGTCCACCACTGTATGAACTTAAATCTTTATCAAACTGCTCTCTTGAAAAATCCATTTTTCTTAATATTGCTCTGAATAAACTCTCATCTACACCATTGTTTTTAGCAAAATCTGAAAGTTTTCCTTTAAGAAAACTTGTTTCCTGTGAAACATAAGATATTTTCATTTTACTTCCTTTAAAAAAACTGCCAGTATAAGTCAATTCCTCTCCTAATACCAATTTTAATATAGTAGATTTTCCTGAGCCATTTTTTCCTCTCAAAGCAATCCTGTCCCCTTTTTCTATAGTAAAACTCACATCTTTGCAGACTTCTTTTTCTCCATAAAATATAGAAACTTTATCTAAGGTTATCATTCTGTTTGAATGATATTCTTCAGGTTTTATTTTTAAAGACTCTGAAAGCTCTATATTTTTAAGAAGTTTTGTCTTTTCTTCCAAGGCAGAATTCTGTCTTGCTTCAAGATTTTTTGATTTTTTCATCATTTTAGCAGCCTTAGCTCCTACAAATCCTTTATCTATCATTGCTGGAGCCCTTCCACCATAACTTTTTTTACTTTTCTTTTCCTCTTTTTTATCCGACCATTCTGAAGTTCGTTTAGCTGCCTGTTCTAATCTTTTGATGTCCTTCTTCAGCTTATAATTTCTGGCAATTTCAAAATTATCCTGCATCTCTTTATTTGTTTGCCATGATGAAAAATTACCTTTTTGTATCTCTATATTTGTCTTATTTATTGATAAAATATGATCTATACAATTATCTAAAAACCTTCTGTCATGGGAAACTAAAATAAATCCTTTTTTAGATTTAAGATATTCAGCAACTATTTCTCTTCCTTCTGCATCCAGATGATTAGTAGGTTCATCTATAAGAAGAAATCTATCCTCTTTCAAAAATAAAACTGCAAGAAGTATCTTAGTCTGTTCTCCATTAGATAGAGTATTAAATTCTCTATGCAGTATATCCTCTGAAATATCTAAGAGTGACATCTCTCTTTCAAGCTCCCACATCTGATATTCAATATTTAAACTATCTATTATTTCTATTGTTTTTAAAGTTTTATTCTTTATTTCAAATGGAAAACATTCAAATATAACTCCACCTGAAATACTTCCCTTATATTCATATTTTCCTAATAAAAGATTTAAAAAAGTAGTTTTACCTCTTCCATTTCTTCCAGTAAACCCTAATTTCCAATCTGTATCTATTTGAAAAGACACATTTTTAAAAATGCTGTCTACACTACCATCATAAGCAAATGTCAAGTTAGATATATTTATAAGTGACATACACATCCCTCCTGTGAAATTAATAAAAGCCGCAAGAAAGTTAATTCTTGCAGCTCATAAAATCACAGAAAAAATATTCTAATAAGAATATTCTGTATATATAAATGAGAGAAAAAATGAATAACTTTCCTGCTAAGGCACATCAAAATCAACGGTAAGACCGCCTGTATGTTTTTTGATATACCATTTAAATTATTAGCAAGAAATTTTCTTCATTCCTTCACCTCCATTTTTTGTGCTTCTTAAAATAATTATACAAATTTTACTTTAAAAAGTCAATCTTCTCTTACTGGAACTATTTATCTATTTTTTATTTTTTTCTTCTTTTATCTATACTAAAAGCAGACATATAGTTTTTTTAAAATTCAAAATATTCCTGTTGATATATTTCTTTTCACAAAAAAAGTGAAAACCATTTTACTTGAATATATTACCAAAGAAAAGTATACTTAAAATATATTGAGGGAGGTTGAAGTTATATGGCCATGACTAGAGATATTCTAAATCTCATAAAAAACATAACTCAGAACAAAATTAACACACTGGAAGAAAATTCAAAAATTATGGATTTAAGTGAAAGAAGCCTTAGATATAAAATAGATGACTGCAACTATCATTTAAATATATTGAAACTTCCAGAATTAAACATTAAAAAAGGTATAATAACTTTCTCTTCTACACTGGATACAGTAGTAGAAAAAATAAATGAAAATATATATCTTTACAGTTTTTCACAAGATGAAAGAGAAAAAATAATAATCAACTTTTATCTTTTTAAGAAAGAACCTACTACTATAGAAGATATAAGTATATTTTTAGGAGTTAGTGCTGTAACTTTAAAAAATGATATCAAGCGTATAAAAAAGTATTTAAAAACATTTATGTTAAATCTTTCCAATGAAAATAATAAATGCCTCACTATTACAGGGGATGAAAGAAATATCAGAAAGCTTCTATTGGATATTCTTTTAAAAAACTATGATATCACATTCAAAAATGATGAAATAATCATAACAAAAACATACTACCATGGATTTTTTATTCCCTGGAAGGAAATGGATAACTTCTTTGATAAGATTATTACCAATAAGGCATATAAACTTTTAAAAAATATACTCAAAGAAAACAATAAAAATATAAGCGATGAAGCTTTTAAGGTTCTGTTCTTTTACATTCTTATACTGCTTAATAGATACCAAAACTATGAAATTACTACAATTAAAAATATGAATTTTCTTTCAAATACACCTGAATACCTGGCAGTAAAAAAATTCCTTACTGACTCTGAATTTTCAGAAGGAGAACTTTTAACCCTGACTGAATATTTTCTTGGAAGCAACACTTTTAATTTTGATCACTCATTTTATGGCAACTGGGTACAGATAGAAACTTTTATAATGCAGCTGATTAAAGAAGTGAGTAAATTTGGATACTCTGGTCTGGATAAAGACGAAACTCTGCTTGAGGGACTTATCAATCACATAAAACCTGCTATTTATAGAGCAAAAACTGGAATACAGCTAAGTTCAGAGATTTATAATGATTTTAAGGAAAGTTATCCTCTGATATTGACTCAGGTGGAAGAAGCATGGAAAAAATGTGATTTTCAAGGATTGAGCATGTCAAATGAAGAAATTGCATATATAGCAATGCATTTTCAGCTTGCTATTAAAAGAGTGAAAAAAAGGGTATTCAAAGACATTCTTATAGTGTGTGGTTCAGGATATAGTACATCAAAATTTTTAGCTGAAAGCATTCAAGAAAAATTTTCAGTAAATATTGTAGATACTATTCCATATAATATGCTGGAAACTTATAAAAATGTGGAAAATATAGACTTAATAATAACTACTATTACTAATCTGGAAAATACTCTTCTCCCAGTAGTAACAGTATCTCCAATATTAAGCAAAGAAGATGTAAGAAGGCTGGAAGCACTCCATCTTTCACAATCTAAAAATAAAATAAAATTATCTAAACTCTTAGAACTCACAAAGAGAAATTGTACTATACATAATGAAGAAAATTTTATAAAAGATATGAAAAAACATTTTAAAAATGAGATATTAGATGATATTTCAAAATCAAGTTTTTTAAAGTTTACTGACATGATCAGCATGTCAAGAATAGAGAAAAGAAAAAAAGCTGATAACTGGGAAGAGGCAATTAAAATGAGCGGGGTAAAACTCATTGAGGAAAACATTGTATCAGAAAGTTATCTTGATGAAATAATAGATCTTATCAATAAGTTTGGAAGCTATATGGTAATACAAGAAGGAATAATTCTTTCTCATGCCAGAGGAAATGAAAGTGTATCAAAAACGGGAATAAGCATTCTTTTATTAGATGAACCTGTAGAATTTCCTGAAAATGAAAAAGTAAAACTCCTCATTACTCTTGCAAGTAAGGATAAGAGAGAACATCTGAATGGATTAATGGAATTTATCAATACACTAAGAGAAGTAAAACTTCTGAATACCTTAGAAAATTGTCAAACTATTAGTGAAATTTACATAACATTTAAAAATTTATTTAATTAGGGGGAAACAAAATGGCATTAATAAATGCAAATCGTATTTTATTAAACAAAACTATGAAAAACAAAAATGAAGCAATCAAAGAAATGGCAAAATTATTCGTTGAAGATGGAGTTGTAGACAATTATGAAGAATATCTTAAATCTCTGATGGATAGAGAGGCTATTGCAGAAACTGCTGTAGGTTATGAAGTAGGACTGCCTCATGGAAAAAGTACAGCTGTAAAATATCCTGCTGTTGCATTTGCCAGATTAAGCAATAATATTATGTGGAGCGAAGAAGAACAGGAAACTGCAAAATTTATATTTATGCTTGCTATTCCTTCTGAAGCTGCTGGAAATGAGCATATCAACATCCTTGTAAATCTTTCTAAAAAAATATTAGATGATGATTTCAGAGAATTTTTATCTAAATCTAATAATGTAGAAGAAATAATGAATGCAATAAATAACTAATATAAATAAAAATATGGGGAGGAAACAAACAATGAAAAAAACTTTACTTGAACTTAGAAAACATCTTTTATTTGGAACTAGCCACATGCTGCCATTTATTGTAGCAGGAGGAGTTCTCTTATCATTAGCTGTCATGATGGGAGGAAAAGGAGCTGTTCCTGATTCTGGACTATTAAAAAATATATCTGATATGGGTATTGCTGGTCTTACTATATTCCCTGCTGTTCTTGGTGGATATATTGCTTACTCAATAGCTGACAGACCTGGACTTGCTCCTGGTATGATAGGTTCTTGGATTGCTGTTCAACAATATAGTACTGGATTCTTAGGTGCTATAATAGTTGGATTCTTAGCTGGATTTATTGTTAATCAATTGAAAAAAATCAAACTTCCAGCAAGTATGAAATCTGTTTCAACAATATTCATCTGTCCTTTGTTTGGAACTTTAATTACTTGTGGAATTGTTATGTGGATAATAGGAACTCCTATTGCATTGATGATGGCTGGATTAAATGGATGGCTGACTGGAATGCAGGATGCTAGTAAAGCTGTTCTTGGAGCTATTCTTGGAGGAATGACTGCATTTGATATGGGAGGACCTATTAATAAAGTTGCTACTCTGTTCGCTCAAACTCAGGTTGGTGAACATCCATGGCTTATGGGAGGAGTTGGTATAGCTATATGTACTCCACCTATTGGAATGGGACTTGCTACATTCTTAGCACCTAAAAAATATACACAAGATGAAAAAGAAGCAGGTAAGGCTGCTATACTTATGGGAATGATTGGAATTTCTGAAGGAGCTATTCCTTTTGCTGTATCAGATCCATTAAGAGTACTTCCATCTATTGTTGTTGGTGGTATGGTTGGAAATATTATTGGATTTATAATGAATGTTATCAATCACGCTCCATGGGGTGGGTGGATTGTACTTCCAGTAGTTGAAGGAAAAATAGGATATATCATTGGTACTATTGCTGGAGCTGCTGTCACAGCTGTCATGGTAAACACTATGAAAAAACCTGTATCTGAATTAAAAGAAGCTATTGAAGCTGAAAAAGAAGAAGAGGAACTTGAATTAGAATTAGATTTTGATTAGAGTATATAGAGGGTTATATGGGAAATTTTAATCATTGTAAATAATTTAATAAAATTTTTGATAAGGGGGAATTATAATGAAAATAGTTGCTGTTACAGCTTGTCCATCAGGGGTAGCTCATACATATATGGCTGCTGAAGCTCTTAAAAAAGCTGGAGAAAAATTAGGGGTAGAAATAAAAGTAGAAACTCAAGGTGGTATTGGTATTGAAAATGTTATCACAGAAGCTGATTTAACAAATACAGATTATGTAGTTTTAACTAAAGAAGTTGCTATTAAAAATGAAGAGAGATTTAAAGGGAAAAAAATAGTAAGAGTTAAAATAGCAGATGCTGTAAAAAAAGCTGAAGATATAGTAAAAAAACTTATTGAACACTATAACTCAAATAACTAATTTGCTTGCTCTCAACTCAAATATAAAAAAAGCTGCCTTTAATAGGGCAGTTTTTTTATTGTATTAGAAAAGGACCAGGTCGCAACTCCTAGTCCCAGTGTGACAGCTTATTTCATAACAGTGGTTTTACCTAATAGGCTTTATATACTATCAGGAAAAACAATATTATTACAATCGCAATTATTTTAAATTTTCTCAACAGCAAGATACCCCCTTTCTTTTAAGGGATTAAAGCCATCACACTGGTATATAATACCACATTTAAAGGTAAAAAAAAAGAACTATCTGGTTGCGACAGATAGTTCTCTCTGGTATTTTGCCGTTTATAATAATTGCTTACTTAATTATATCCTAATTTATCAAAAAATGCAAGATTGAAATTTATAACTCCTGCTTAATAACAAGATACACCACTTTTTCTTTATTCTTTTCTCAATAAACTATTTCAAATTTTCTGCATTATTTAAATACTCTATTGGATTCAGGTACAGCATCTTTCTCCACCCCTGTCTTGAATCATCTTTCAGCCATGGATATGGAATCAATGTAACTATTGAATAATGAAGATGATGAGGTTTGCCTGCTGCATTTCCAGTATCTCCTACACTTCCTATCTTCTCACACCTTTTTACAAAAGAAAATCTTTTTGTATCAATAGTTTTTAAATGAGCATAGTAATGCAATCTCCATTTAGGCCCAAGTATCAATACAACATTCCCTCCTGATTTTATATTTCCCTCATATATAACAAATCCCATTGTAGAACTTAATACATTTATTCCAGATTTAGCAAATATATCTACTCCTTTGTGAGTTATAGACTTTCCCCATGGGTAATACCAAAAACTTTTTTGATTATAATCTCTCCTAGTCCCATTCTCTACAGGCATAGAAAATTTCTGTGGCATAATTATTCCACATATTACTATAAATAATAAAAATATGAGTATCTTTGATTTTAGTTTCATACCTCTCCCCTTTATTATTTTATCATCCTATTATAACATAAAATCAAATTTCTAAAATAAATTACATTTTTATGAAGTAATTTACTTAAAATTAATCAATTAAACAATAGAAGATATTTATATGGAAACTTATATATAATGAAGATATGATTCAAAAATACATAAAAAAATAAAACTATCTCATTTTATAAAAATAATATCAGAATTTTTAAACTTGAAATAAAACTCAAATTTAAATAATTCAAATAGTAAAACCTTTTAGATTAATAACATTTTATCCAGAAGGTTTTTGACTTTTATTTTTACAAAGTATTTTACAATTTTTTATTTATTTTTCAAATCAGCTTCCTTTGGAATATTTCCTTCTGCTGTTATAGCTGTAAATTTTTCAACTGCATCCTCTACTTCTTTATCATCTTTTAAATTTAATGCTCCATCTAGTAAAACTCTAAATACATTTTCAAGTTGATAATCATAATAACTGTATTTATTTGTCCATTCTGCCAATCCTCTTAAAAATTCATCTAAATTACCATCTTTTTTAAGAAATTCAGTTAACTTTTCTGCATCTTCTATTGTGATTATCTCAAGATTATGCTGTCCATGAACAAAACTATGTGCATACAACAGTGGATATATTACACTATTCCAACCATATTTTTTTATTATACGAACAAAACTCTCCTCAAAATAACTTGGTTCCTCATGATCTGGATCTGTACTTTGAAAAAGTTCTGCATAAAGAAGTACATCCTCCTTATTAACCAAAGCCAATTCTGTTGCAAAAAATGAACCTCCAGCAGATTCACCATCTAATGAAACTTCATCCTCTGGTTCATTTAGTTCTGTTATTTTTTTTACTATCTCACGCATAAATGGATGCAGTTCTTCATACTTCACTGCCTCTTTTGCAAAATATTCCTCTATAACTCCTATTGAATCATCTTCATTTTCAAAGTCTTCCCATAAAATATCTAAATACCAATTATAATCATCTTGTTCTGATTCATCAATCCCCTTTAATATTTGTTTTAATTTCTTTTTAAGCCATTCTTTTGTAAGTTCTGCCATTATGTATCCCTCCTAGCTATATTTTATTCCTGTAAAAAAATATTATCACACTTCTTGGTTGCATACAAGAAATAGGCCCTTGCATTTTGTCAATTCTTAATTGCTATTTTCTCATAAAAAAATTTTTACTTATTTATTAATTTATTCATAAAAAATACCTCCTCCATCTTAAAATAATATAAGATGAAGGAGGTATATCAAATACTCCTGTTTATTTTCTAATTTTTACTGATAACCAACAAATATATTATGGTATTTTATATTTTTTTACTCTTCTACAGTTAAATTAATATCTTTTCCATCTAGTGACAAGATACCTTCTTTTCCTTTAAAATGTACTTCTATCTCATTATTTTTTGAAACAAGTCTAACTCCTGAACCACTTACAGCTTCTATCATTTCTATTTTCTTATTTCCAATTGTCAATATTCCTGTTTCAAAATAGTTTGAAGATTCTAAAGTTATTATTTCTTTATTATCTTCTCTTTTAAAAGTTACTAATTCTTTTTCATTTGCTGGAATATTCTGCTCGATTTTTATTTTTTCTTCTTTTTTTTCATTTTTTTCAATCTCTTTTCCACATCCTGCAATAGTTAATATCATTCCTAAAATTATAAAACTTTTTTTCATACTATCCTCCTAAAACCAGTTATATATGTATTTATTATATATCATATTTAGACAAAATTTTCAATATATAAAATTAAAATAATTTTTATAATATTTTATATACTTTTTTTATTATTACAAGTATATTTTTATAAAATTATCATCCATATTTAAATAATAATTATACAGACACAGAGTATAGATTCTATTTATATGAATAATTTTTATTTACTAAATCCAATATTTTACTAATTATTTATACTTTTTAATGAATATTATTTATTTAAATTTGATTGCTATATTTATCTTTTATTTTAATATAAAATTAAATAAAGTTAACAAAAATACTTTAAAGGGAGATTTTTTTTATGAGAGTAGTATTAAAGTATGGTGGCTCAAGTGTAGCAACAATAGAAAAGGTAAAGGCGATTTCTGGATATATCAGTAAGCTGAAGAAGGAAAAATATGATGAAATTGTTGTTGTTGCTTCAGCAATGGGAAAGACAACAGATACTTTAATAAAGATGGCTAATGAAATTTCTTCAAATCCTGATCAGAGAGAGCTTGATTCTCTTTTGTCAACTGGAGAACAGCAGACAGTTACACTTCTTTCTATAGCATTAAACGCTGAAGGAGAAAAGGCGGTATCACTTACAGGACCGCAGGCAAATGTAAAAACTATGGGAATTCATACAAAAAGTAAGATAAAAAGTATAGATGCAGAGAGGATAGAAAATTATCTGAAAGATGGAAAAATAGTCATAGTAACTGGATTTCAGGGAGTTAATGAAAATGGAGATATAACAACTCTTGGAAGAGGGGGTTCAGATACAAGTGCAGTAGCTCTGGCAGCTGCTTTAGAATGTGAATGCAGAATATATACAGATGTGGAAGGGATATATAGTGTAGACCCTAGAATATATAAAGATGCAAGACTATTAGATAAGATTTCATATGAGGAGATGATGGAGATGGCACACCTTGGTGCAGGAGTAATGGAAACAAGAGCAGTGGAATTAGGAAAGAAGTTTAATATACCAATTTTTGTAGGAAAGAGTTTAAGTGAAACAGGAGGAACATATATCATGGAAAAAGATAGCATCTTAGAGGAAAAATTAGTAACTGGGCTCAGTGTAGCAAATGAAATAATTGTAACAACAATTTCAAATATAGATTACTCAGCAGAAAAGATAGCAGAGATATTTTTAATAATAAATAATTGTGGTCTGAATATAAATATGATTACTCAAAATATAAATAGAAATAGAAAAACAGACATATCATTCAGCTGTACTCTTGGAGAAAAATATTTATTAAATCAAGTAGTGGAGCAGATAAAAAACAGATACTCAGAAATTGAGATAGAATATCAGGATAATCTGGGAATGATATCGGTGGTAGGAATTGGAATGATAAATAATTCTGAAATTGCAGGAAGATTTTTTTCAGCATTGAGTAGTGCTGGAGTGGAATTCTATCAGGTAACTACTTCTGAAATAAGTATATCATGCAGTATAGAAAGAAATTTAATAAATAGAGCTGTAGAATCAGCTGCTGTAGAATTTGGACTTTAGGAGGAAATAAATGGAATTGTTTACAGGTTCAGGAGTTGCCCTCATAACTCCTTTCGATGAAAATGGCGAAGTAAATTACTTAAGACTTAGAGATATACTTGAATTTCATCTTTTAAATCATACAGATGCAATAATAGTAACTGGAACTACCGGGGAAGGAAGTACCCTTACTGATGAAGAAAAACTTTCAGTAATAAAATTTACAGTGGAAGTAATAAACAACAGAATACCTGTAATAGCAGGAACAGGATCAAATGATACCAGACATGCTGCTGAATTTAGTAAAAGTGCAGAAAAAGCTGGGGCAGATGGACTCTTAGTAGTTACACCTTACTATAACAAGGGAAATGAAAACGGAATATATGAACACTACAAAACAATAGCAGAAGGGGTTAAAATACCTGTGATATTGTACAATGTTCCTTCAAGAACAGGGGTAAATCTTTCTATATCACTTTTGAAAAAACTGGTACAAATAGAAAATATTACAGCTCTAAAAGAGGCTAGTGGAAATATATCGTATGTTGCAGAGGCAGCAAGAGAAGTACCTGAACTTGATATTTATTCTGGAAACGATGATATGATAGTTCCAGTTCTTTCATTAGGAGGGAAAGGAGTTATTTCTGTAGCAGCTAATATAATTCCTGATATAAGTCATGAAATGGTAATTTCATTTTTAAATGGAGAAGTAGAGAAAGCAAGAGAATTACAATTGAAATATAATGATCTTGTAAATGCTCTATTTCTTGAAACAAATCCAGTTCCAATAAAAGAGGCAATGAATTTTCTTGGATATAAAACAGGAAATTGCAGACTTCCATTGGGAGCAATGGAGGAATCAAACAGAATAAAACTGATAGATATATTAACTGCTCATGAGGTGGCAAGATGGAAATAATAATACATGGAACTGGAGCAATGGGAAGGTTGATAAAAGAAACAGCAGAAAATAATGAGAATATAAGAATAACAGGTTTTACAGATGAACTGGCTACTGAAACTGGAGATGTAATAATAGATTTCTCTCATTATTCAAGATTGAATTCTCTTTTGGATTATTCAAAAGAGAAAAGAATACCTCTGGTTATTGCAACTACTGGATATTCAAATGAAATATTAAAGAAGATAAAGGAAGCAGCTAGAGAAATACCTGTACTTCTCTCTTCAAATATGTCTTTAGGAGTGAGCCTTTTAAATGATATTCTTGAAAGAATAGTTCCAGTACTCTATGGAAACTATGATATAGAAGTAATAGAAAAACATCATAATAAAAAGGTGGATTCTCCAAGCGGAACAGCTAAAAATTTAATTGAAACTATAAAGAAAAGCTGTTCAGAAACTATGAGAGAGCAATATGGAAGAGAAGGAAATAGAAAGAGAGAAAAAAATGAGATAGGAATCCATTCTTTGAGAGGAGGAACTATTATTGGAGAACATTCAGTTCTTTTCTGTGGAGAAGATGAAGTTATAGAAATAAAACACACTGCAATGTCTAAAAAAATATTTGCTGCGGGAGCTTTAAAAGCAGCTGAATTTCTTATTGGAAAAGAAGCAGGAATATATACTATGAAAAATATTTTTGAAAATCAGGAGGAAAGATGACAAACTTAAATACAGCAGAAGAGCTAATAGCTTTTATAAAAAATTCACAAAAAAGAACACCAGTAAAAGCATATATAAATGGAGATATAAATGATATTGAAACTTCAGCACAGGTCTTTAGAGGAAAGGGTTCATACATACTGATAGGAGAATCAGATGAAATAAACAGAGTGCTGAAAAAATATAGAGATAATATAACAGATTACTATATTGAAAATGACAGAAGAAATTCAGGAGTACCAACTTTAGATTATAGAAACATAAATGCAAGAATAGAGCCTGGAGCTGTCATAAGAGATAAGGTAACTATTGGAAATAATGCTGTTATTATGATGGGAGCTGTGATAAATATAGGAGCAGTAATAGGAGATAATACTATGATAGATATGGGAGCAGTACTTGGGGGCAGAGCTACAGTAGGTAAAAACTGCCATATTGGAGCAGGAGCTGTACTTGCAGGAGTAGTAGAACCTCCTTCAGCTAAGCCGGTAATAGTAGAGGATGGAGTTCTTGTGGGAGCCAATGCTGTAATCATAGAAGGAGTAAGAATAGGAACAGGAGCAGTGGTAGGAGCAGGGGCAGTAGTTCTTGAAGATGTGCCTGCAGGAGCTGTTGTTACAGGAAATCCAGCAAGAATAATAAAAAATGTAGATGAGAAAACATTGGGAAAGACACAATTGGTAGACGATTTAAGAAAATAGGAGGGAAAGATGGAGATAAACAGAGAAGTATCAAAACTTCAATACTCCCTTATCAGAACGCTCAATGAAGAATCAAGAAAATATTCAGATGCAATAGATCTAACAATAGGAGAGCCAGACATTCCTTCACCAAAAGAACTAATAACAGAGGCATTAAAATATGGAGCTGAGCATCAACTGAGGTACTCTCCTACTGGTGGTGGGGAAAAAATCAGAACATTAACAGCAGACTATTACAATAGAAAATATGGTTCCAGTTATGCAGCTGATAATGTAATCATAAATGTAGGAGCTTCAGAAGCTTTATCATCATGTTTGAAAACAATTTTAAATTCAGGAGATGAAGTTATGGTACCAGTACCCTTTTATCCAGGATATCCACCTATGATAAGTTTGTGCTGTGCTGAAACTGTATTTGTTGATATAACAAAAACAGGGTTTAAAATAACTGCAGAATTATTAGAAGAAAATTATTCCAGTAAAACAAAAGCTTTACTTTTAAGCAATCCCTGTAATCCTACAGGAAATGTGTTAACTTTAGAGGAAATGAATACAATAGCAGATTTTATAAAGAAAAGGGATATATTCCTTATATCAGATGAAATATATAGTGAACTTTCATTTTATAATTTTCACTCTTTCAGTTCATTTGACAGAATAAAAGATAAACTTATCATAATAAATGGATTTTCAAAATCACATTCAATGACAGGCTGGAGAATAGGATATACTATTTTCCCATTGGAATACAGAAGATATTTTTTGAATACTACCTTATATACATTGAGTTCTCCAGTGACTTTATCCATTGCAGCAGCAGAAACTGCACTGAAAAAGTTTGAAGACAGAAGTGAACTTATGAATATATATAAAGAAAGAGCGTTATATATGAAAAATTCTTTAATAAAGTTAGGATTTAAAGTAGTTGAACCAAAGGGAGCATTCTATATATTTGCAGATTATTCAGAAGTTTCAGAATTAAATTCTTTTGATTTTGCAATGGATATACTGAGAAAGGTACAAGTGGCAGTAGTTCCGGGAATCTCTTTTGGAACAGAAAAATATTTTAGAATATCACTTACAGCAGATATATTTAAACTGAAAGAAGCTGTAGAAAGAATAGAGAAATATGTGAAAAAAATTATACAACCAATAAAATAAATAGAAAATATTATTACACTAATTCAAATAGAAATGGTAACTATGATTACTTAATCTTAAATTATATAAAATACTCTCTTTATAAAAGATAACCTATTATCTTTTATTAAAGAGAGTATTGTTATTTTATTATTTCTATTTATCCTGAATATTTTTAGATTCTCTGAATTTCACTGTTTTTTTTGGATAAATCTTCATAGGTTCTTTAGTTACTGGATTGGCTATTATTCTTGGTTTTCTTTCCTTCACTTCAAATATTCCTATATTTCTAAATATCAATGAATGACTTTTCTGCAAAGCCTCCTGCATTGTTTCAAGAAATACTTCTATTTCTTTCAGTGCTTTTCTTGCTGATATTTCCCCTTTACTTGTTTCACTGTATACTTTTGCTAATTCTCTCTTATTCATCAGTACCAGCTCCATTTACTATATCCTGCAAGCCCGCTCCTGCTCTGAATCTTATCTTCTTTTTAGATTTTGTATAACCAGATTTATTTATTTTAGTTATCATTATTTTTCTTGGTTTTACCTCTTTTTCTTCAAATGTTCCCCAATTTTTAAAGGTTACCTTTTCCCCTTTATCCAGAACTTTTAGCAGTGTATTCCAGAATAAGTCTATCTTTTCTTTTACTTCCTGCTGATTCTTTAGTCCATTTCTCTTTTTATAGAATCTTATAAATTCCCCTTCTGTCATAACTTCCCCCTGTTATTTCCACTAGAACTTATAACCCAGTCCTGTTCCTACTATCCATTCACCTTTAGTCTTATTCTTTCCAGATTGATTATGTGAATCTCTTTCTACAGAGTAAGTTCCTTTTACATCAAATAAGATTCCATTTTCCAGTTCAAGTGTATATTTAGCATTCAATCCTAAGCTGTGCTCATTCTTGTGGGCAACTAATATATCAAAGTTGCTTCCACCTTTAAATCTTCCTGTGATATATTCTTCATCTGCGCCATTAAGCAGTCTTGTATAGCTTGCCCCAACTGATAATGTGCTCTTTCCTTTTTCATGTGGTATCACTTTTTTAAGATCTAATCCCACTTTGGCTGATGTATAATCAAATGATTTTGAATCTGTTTCTATTGCTAAAGTTTTATTTCCCTCATCTGCTCCATCTTGATCTACATATGTGTATGATAAAGTTCCATAAGGTTCTAGGAATAAGTTCTCTCTAATATTATGTGAATATCTTCCATTTAGATAAATATCATAAGTCAAATCACTGTAGCTTGAAGAATAACTTCTTGTTTCTGTAATTTCTCTTCCTGCTGCTGTTCTGTCTGCATCATAATCTCCATATTGGAATCCTAATCCTGCTGTTACTTTTAAATTTCCAATATATTTTTTCGCATAAGCTCCAAGATACATTGCACTTCCATCTACTTTTGATCCATTAGACAAATCAGATTTCAATTTATTTCCTCCGATTATCACTCCAGAAGTCAGTGTGTCAGATACACCATATTCTCCAAGCATATATGCTCCTGTGATTTTTGTATCTGCATCTATATCAGAACTTCCTATATCATAAGTATAGTATCCTTTTCCATAATATGTATCTTTAGTTCCTCCATCTATATGAGTAAGTCCGCCATATATCATCCATTTTCCTGTATCTGCTTTAAATAAATTTTCAGTAACTATATCTCTGAACATTCCCATTGATTTTCTTGATAATTCAGAAGAATATGAGTATGGATTTCCTGCATAGATGTCATTTAAGTATCCCATAAATGATGAGAGTTTTTCATCAGTATCTACATTAAAGTTTTCTAATTTATCTACCGAAAGAATACCATGATATATTTTATTTAATTTTTCATATGTTATATTATCTGGATTAATTGGTTTTGTAGGAAGATTAGATTTAGCTGTAATTTTTATTTCATTGTTTGATAAATCTATTTTTCCTACTGAGTGAAGCAGTGATGTTGTATCTAAAGTTATATCTTCCTGATATTTTCCTTCATCTCCTGTCACCAAACTGCTATCCAATTGAGTATTTCCAAAACTTATTATACTTTCATTCCCTACTCCATTAAGAGCAAGTAATAATTTTCCTCCTGTTGAAGATATTGTTCCTATATTCCCATAAAGTGCATGACCTGTAATTTTATCTGTCCCACTTGTGTTGTCCACTTTGCTTGTATCTATTCTTAATACAAACTCCCCATTTTTACCAATATTAATATCTTTTGCTCCTGTAATTTCGGAAGTTTCAAATGCAGTTACTTTCTGATTTATATTTATGTTTTCCATATTTGATATTTTATGGAAAAGATTTATATTATCATTTCCCACTGCTCTGGAAA
Source organism: Fusobacterium varium (assembly GCA_002356455.1). Lineage (NCBI taxonomy): Bacteria > Fusobacteriati > Fusobacteriota > Fusobacteriia > Fusobacteriales > Fusobacteriaceae > Fusobacterium > Fusobacterium varium. The sequence continues at coordinate 979,145 of AP017968.1, read as the reverse complement.
CGGCTGAACCAAAATTAAGAATATCCCCATTACCTGTTCCACCGTCTATATCTCCATTGATTTGAGTGGAATTTCCAATAAATAAAATATCATCTCCATCTCCTAAATCAACTTTTCCATTGATAAAAGAATTTCCAGATATATTTACTGTATTAGCTCCTGCACTTCCAGAAATAACAACAGTATTTCCATCTAAGCCCCCACCATTAATTGTTACATCTGTACCAGTAAATGAAGCTCCATCTTTAACTGTAACAGCAGTTTTATAGGCATTGACAACTCCACCATTAAGTGAGAAATTCTTATCTGCTTCTATTGTCACTGTTCCACTATTTACACCAGCACCATTGATGATAGTATCTGAAATACTTTGGTCGCTTGTATATACATCATATGAATCTACTGCACCAGATGATACTGCGCTTCCTGAATTATCTCTTAATTGAGTATTCACTATAGAATATATTCCTGTACTTCCTCCAGTTCCTGAAGCAATAGAAGTGATATCTCCACTTCCATCAAGAGTTATAGCCATTCCCTGTTCTTTTAGAGTGTTTACTGTTCCGCCACCTTCAATTTTGACTGGTGTCTGTCCTATTACAAGTCCATAATTGCTATATTTATCAATCTTTGAACTAGAATCTCCTTTAATATATATTCCATTGTTGCTTCCCATTATAACACCAGTATTTGAAATTGATTCTATTATTGATGAACCAGAAGAAGAAGAAGAAAAAACTCCATTTCCTGAATAATTTCCACTACCAGTAGTACTGCCACTAATAATTCCATAATTCGTTATCTTTCCTATTTTACTACTTGTAGAAGAAAGATTAGTACTAGAAGAAGAATAAATTCCATTTCCACTATAAACGTTTCTACCATTTCCACTAATTGTTCCATAATTCGTTATGTTGCCTATTTTACTCTTTGAAATAGAATCATCTCTAAAAGAATAAGAATAAATTCCATTTTCTGATTCACTTCCACTAGTACTTTTTCCACTAATTATTCCATAATTTATTATATTGCCTATTATACTCTCACTACTAGTAGAATAAATTCCATTTCCTGAATAATTTCCAATACCAGTAGTACTGCCACTTATAGTTCCACTATTTATTATATCTCCTATTGTACTAGCTCCAGTCTTAGAATAAGAAAAAATTCCATTTCCTGATTTATCTCCATTACCAGTAGTACTACCACTTATAGTTCCACTATTTGTTATATTTCCTATTGTACTACTTGGTTTAGAATAAGAATATATTCCATTTCCTGAATCATTTCCACCAGTACTGTTTCCACTTATACTTCCTCTATTTGTTATATCTTCTATTGTACTAGCTCCAGTCTCAGAATAAGAATATATTCCATTTCCTGATTTATCTCCGCCAGTACTGTTTCCTCTTATACTTCCACTATTTGTTATATCTCCTATTGTACTACCATCTGAATCAGAATAAGAATATATTCCATTTCCTGAACTATCTCCGCCAGTACTGTTTCCTCTTATACTTCCACTATTTGTTATATCCCCTATTGTACTAGCTGAATCAGAATAAGAATATATTCCATTTCCTGATTTATTTCCACTGCCAGTAGTACTGCCATTGATATTTCCATTATTTTTTATATTTCCTATTATACTATTTGAAGTATCAGAATAAGAATATATTCCATTTCCTGAATGAGCTTCAACAGTACTGTTTCCACTTATACTTCCGCTATTTGTTATATTTCCTATTATACTATTTAAAGTATCAGAATCAGAAAATATTCCATTTCCTGATTTACCTCCACCAGTACTGTTTCCTCTTATACTTCCACTATTTGTTATATCTCCTATTGTATTACTATCTGAATTAGAATAAGAACTAATTCCATTTCCTATATAATTTCCATTTCCAGAACTGCTTATAGTTCCACTATTCACTATATTTACTTTAATATTATTTGTATTTACTGTATCATCTATTTTTACAGTTTCAGTTATATTTGCTCCTTCTGGTAATGTCCAGGTAAATTCATCATCAGAATTTTTTGTTACTGTTCCAATTTCTGTAATAGTTCCTGAATTATCTAGTATTTTAATAGTTGAATCTTCATATTTTACTGTAACATCTCCAAATGCAAAACTGCTTCCCAGTAAAAAAGCTACTACCACTCCCATTGTTATTCTATTCTTTCCCTTGAGATATCTTTTTAAAGCTTTCTCCATTTCTTTAATCATATTTTCCTCTCCCCCTTTGATATTTTTTACTTTAAATTCAACTTTTTTATATTTATAATAATCTCAAATTCAGCAAAATTAATAATTGTTCTCTTATATGTATAAAAGCGAACATAAAATAGTCGTAATTACTTTATTTACAGGGGGGCATTTTTTAAGGATGTTTTCTCTAAAAATATTTTTATCTTGACTTTATCAATTTTAGAGATTATAATTGATAAAGTTAAAACATGTAAAAGTTCGCCTTTATACATTAAAGAGAACTTTTATTATTTTTATAGTATTAAAGAGTATTTTACTTAGTGTATTAATTCTTGTATTGTTTCATCAATTCTTTTTCTATTCCTGTCATTCTCTCTTCTATTCTTTTTATTCCATCAGTTAGTGTCTTTATATTTTCTATTCTGAATTTCTCTGCATACAGTCTTTCTTTTTCACAATCTCTCTTGTCCAGTTTTTTGTCAAACAGTGAAAGTATGTACTTGTGATATGCCAATAAAAAAGTTCCTGTTGTAGTTATTATCTTGAAAAACAGTTCTGTATTACTTTTCATTTTTCTCTCCCTCTATTTTTTTATTTTTGAGTAAAAAAAAGACTGCAGCTTCTGCCACAGCCTTTTCCCTGATTAAGCTTCTGGTGTATTATTTTTTACATAAAATTCATATGCTCCCAGCAGACTTCTGTACTTGTCTATTGTTTCCAATGAAGTATTGTAAGACTTGACTTCTTTTTCAGCGCTTGTCTGCCACTCTTGGTATGATTCATATGCTGAATTTTCCGGAAACGCTGTTCCTGCCTCCACCTGTTCTGCTATATGCTCAAGAGTTGCTGTGATATCATCTATATTTTTCAATATAGCTTTCTCTCTCTTGATAGCATTTTCCACCTTTACAATTTCTTTTTGTACCACTGTTAAAATTACCTGATTTTCTCCTGCTGCCATTTTGTTCCTCCTGTTTTATTTTTGTCATACATACATGATACTATTTTCAGACAGGATTAAACAGTGATTCAATGTTATGATTTGTGATGGATTGTGAAAGTTCAAAATTATTCCAGCAGAAAAATTATACTTCTGGTATATATTAAAATACTCGGTCCTATTCTCCTGTAGAGAAGATCTCCCCCATCCACTTTGTCATAGATGGTATTTTTATGTCTTTTTAAATATTTTGCCACTTCCTCAATTGTTGCCCATTCCCCAAGAGATACAGCTATTTCCTAAGAAAGAGCTTTATCCAGAGATGAAAGTTTTTCAAGCTGTTTGTAGATATATTCTTCCCTATTCATCAGCAGTTCCCCTTTTATAGTTATTTTCTAATCCCTTTCCATTCATTTTTCCTCCCAGATTTTCTATGATATAAATTCACTGAATCTTTCCTGTGTCATTCCTCTCCTGCTTTTTCCTGCTATCTGTACAGGAAAGCACATATCAATTATTCTATCTCTAATTCTGTTATGCCCCTGTGTTGAAAATTTCTCAGTTATCTCACATTTATTTTCATTTTCACTGAAATTCAGATTTGTCGATATTATCAAAGGTTTTTCACTTCTATATCTCCCATCTATGAGATTATATATTTTTTCTGCCCTCCATCCAGTCTGATTCTTATCCAGACCTTTTTCAGCGCCAAAATCATCAATAATCATCAGATCACATTTTTCTGCCTGTTCGAGAATAATCTTTTCTCCCTCTCCCCATTCAATACTCAGCTTATTAAAATACAGCCCCAAATTAATTACTATGACAGTTTTCCCTCTCTCCATGAGATAATTTGCTATACATGCGCTTGCAAAAGTCTTTCCTGTGCCTATTCCACCATAAAAAAGCAGTCCCTCTTTTTTATCTTTTTTCAGAAAACTTTCCACATATTTTTTTGCCAGCTGCATATGATTACTGCTCATATCTGCATTTTCAAATCTGCTGTTCAAAAATTTTTTATCCATTACAGAAATATCTCTGCATTTTTTCAGCCTGTTTTTAATGCACTCCTGCATTCTTTTCTTTTCCAGTTCCTCCATTTCTCTTTCCTTGCTGTCTTCCAGACAGCTGCATGCTGGTATATACTCCAGATTTTTTTTAATCCCCTCTGGAAGCATTTTAAAATATTTATTTTTATTTTTCACATAATCTTTTCCACAAAACTGACATTTTACCATTTATTTTCCCCCAGCTGTTCCATTGAGCAGATTTTTTATAAAATCCCCTGTAAAGTCTTCATATACAGGCTCTTTAAACTCTTTTTTAGTATCAGGGATACTCTTTTTGCCTATACCTGTTTTATCTTTAAAATTTCCATTGAGAGCTTTTTTAAGATTTTCAATTTTAAATATTGCATTTATACTCATATTATTTTTTACAAATTCAGATTTTGACATCAATGTCAATGCTTCATACAGCTTTGCAATTCCTAGCTCCCTATACACTCTCAAGATAATATAGTTCTCTGGAGGATATTTAAAATCTGGGAGTTCTAAATCCCTGTATTTTTTTAATATGTCCTGTATCTCCATAGGAGTATCACTTAATTTATCTTTTTCAAATTCTTCTTCTCATTGTAGATTATCATCAACTTTTTTATCTTCACCTGTGTGTGTATTATTTATATCTTCTATTCTTTTATTATCTTCTAATAAAAGACTATCTTCTGATGGCTCTAAAAATTCAGTAACGGTTTTATCAGGAATGGTATTCTCGTCATTGATTTTTTGTTCATTGGTAAATTTTTCCATTTCTTCGATATTTTCAGGAGTGAATATTAATCTTTTTCCTTTAAATTTCCCCTTATTTCTTTCTTCCACCAACTGTATCACTTTTAAGTTTTCAAATATTTTTAATCCTTTTGGTATCCAATCCTTACCTAAGCTGCTATATTTAATTATTGTTTGAGTGTAGTATTTGATATCCTGCCCATTAAAATCACTGTAGATTTCAGTAAGAGTTAAATACAAATTTCTAAGTTTGTCATGCTCCTTTCCCTCATACTGACATCTTAGCAATCGCAGTATTTTTTTCTCCTGCCAGCAAAATGGTTGATTCTTTGTGCTTCTCTTGTTATCCATCTTTCACTCCTTCAAGTTCATAGTAATATATAATAACTTTTTTATAACTAATACTTTTTTTATAATCTTTTTTTAATATTTAAGCTTTTTATAAATGTTACGATTCATATATTAGCATAACATTCTATTCTTGTATATAGCAGAATCAAATGTTGAAATAAAGAACAGAATAAAATATATTATAATTATTTATGATATCTCTTTTAATGAATTTTATTTTGCTGATATTTTTTAAAGCATTTTTTTAATGATTTTTTTTATTTTTCTATTTTAAAAAATTCACTATTTTCTCATAATTCCTAAAAAAAATATGAAGTTTATTTTAATATTAAAGTTATCTTTTTATTAAAAATTATCTGCCATAACAAAAAATCACCCACAAGGTGAATTTCCCCCATGGATGATGATTTTTTTATTAAAATATTTTTTTTATGTGGATTTAGTCTTTTTATAATTATTTCGAGAGTTCTCGAAGTAGAAAAGTTTAAATTTCACTTACATGGATTTAGTCACTTTAGAAAGAGCTAATTTAGAATTAAATTCTGAAACGTTTAAATTCCACTTACATGGATTTAGTCATCTTGGAGAAACCAGATGGAAGAATTCTTAGAAGAGTTTAAATTCCACTTACATGGATTTAGTCTAAAGATGATTCACAATATTATGAACTTGATTTAAATGTTTAAATTCCACTTACATGGATTTAGTCTAGTTAAGTTTTTCATCCTTATTTTTCAATGCTTTCTCTACTGGTTTTTATCGATCTCTCTTTATTTTCTATTTTTTCTTTAAATTATTTTTCCTCTTCTTCTTTTTATACCTCTTATTCTATTATTTCTCCTTTGTCTATCCCCAGCATTTTTTTCGCTATTGGTTACTGACAAAAAAAACTGACTATCCAGAGACAATCAGTTTAAGCAGGATATCTTATTTATCCATTACATATTCACATACTTCTAAAACAACTAATGCTGCTTTTAGTACAAGAATACAAATTTTAAAATTTAGCATTTTGAATACCTCCTATTTTTTAGTTACAACTGAATTAAAATTTAGTGGCTTCAAATACTAATATCCTGCTAAGATTGTACTATGTTTATTAAAAAATTACAAGATTTTAATAGATAATTTTTACATTAAAACAATAATGATTATTTAACATAAGTTTATTTTCTTCTTTTTTCTCAGTTTTAAATTCTTTTCCTTCTAGTTTTTTTGCTGGAATTACTTTCAATTCATTTTCTTTAGTTATTTCTAAAGTATAATATTGAGTAGTATATTTTTTCTTATTATCCTCAAAAAAATATTCTTCCTTTGAGTTATTTCTTTTTACTAATATTTCCTTTGATATATTTTCAGGAACTGCTTTTGAAGTGTCATATACTGTTACATATATTTTTTTTTCTTCATCGTATTTAAATATCAAAACCAGCTTTTCCTTTAATTTCTTTACTACTTCTGCTTTATAAATTCCCATAATATCTGAACTGTCTTTAAGTAATATTCTTTTTATATCATCTTCTAATTTAGTATTATTTTCATACTGCAAACTACATATTGGTTTTTCCTTCAGCATTACTTTAGATAAATCAACTTTTTTTAGAAGAGTGCTGTCTTTTAAAAATAAAGGAGAATTTACTATTTCTCTTAAAGTATTTGAAAATTCATAAATCTTACTTAAATTATTATAGTTTAATCCATAGGTTATTTTAAGTCTTTTATTATTCTCCTCTTTTCTTTTTCTTTCAGTCGTTATACTATCTGAATTTCCTTCTTTTACTTGCTTTATTTGTCCAAACATAAATTGCTCTTTTTTCATGAAAAAATCATTGATAAAATTAAAGCCCAGCTCAATTTTATCTAATTCATTTTCTTTAATAAAATTTATTATTTTCTTGATTTTTTCATTTAGGAATACTTTATCAGCATTGGTTTCAGAAGTTTTTTTATTTTCTCCATTAACTGCTGTTTTTAGAACTCCTTCTATTATTTTCTCATACTCTAAATGAGAAATTTTATTTCTAAGAAAACTTATCCCATCTAATTTTTTCAATTCTTTTTCTGTTTTTTTATTAATTTCTTTTTTCTCTGGAGTCAACAGAGGCTCTTTTAAATATTTTGACTCTAACTTTTCCCAAATTTTCTGATACTCTTCTTCAGTACTTGAATTATTATTTTGCTTTATTACATAAAGAAATTCTCGGAAATTAATATTTTCATTGCCATAGCTTTTTAAATCACTCAATATTTTATTTATATCAAATGATACATTAAATAGTCCATGTATTTCTAAATCATTGTACAATCTGAAAATAATCTGGTAGTATTTAAAAATTGGAAGAATTATATTTTTATTAAATATTCCTATTTCATCAATACCCTTATATTCAAGATAAGGTACTTTTAATTCTAATAATTCAAAATATTTCTTTATTTCATCTGAGGTTAAAATAGAATATTTTATTATTTCATATCTTTTTGTATTTTTTTCAAATAAACGAATTTTATGGAAAAAACTATCTCCAATCATTTTATCTATCTGTTCCTGAGACAATTCTTTTTCGCTTTCATCTGTAAAATCTACATTCTTTATATCATAATAATGTTTCTTCACAACTCCTAAAAAGTCTCCTTTAAATTCCATAGGTAGCAGTAAATAAGTTAAAATATAGAATTTAAATAAATTGTTTTCTGAAGTATTTTCCAACCATTCCTCATTATGTGTGTCTTTAATTTCAGATATTTCTTTAAAGTGAAATTTATAATTTTTTCCATCCTCTTCTTTTTCCATGCAATAATTTAAATATTCCTCACTTTTTTCTAACCATTCTTGAATTTTCTCTGTTTTAGAACAATCAAATTCATTTTTAAATTTAGCAATATTTCCCTCATATTCCATTTCTAAAAAAGCATATGCTATCTGCATTTTATATTTCAGTCTAAACAAAGAATTACTTTTGGTAATTTCCTCCATCTCTTTTTTTATTCTTAAAAGTTGTGCATTAATACCAGTTATAGCATTTTTATCTTGTAGCCCATTTAGTTGCTTATTATATTTTTCTATCAAATTTTTTCTTTCATTATATAGTTTCTTATATACAGTTGAACTATGAATATCCCATACATAAGCACAGTTTAATCTTTTGTAGTGCTGCTTCATTTTTTCTAATTCTTTTTTTAATTCTTTCAATTTTTTTTGTTTTTTTTCTAATTTTTTTTCCAAGTCTTCAGATTTTTTTGGATTTTCTTTTAATTTTTTTTCTAACTTTTTTACTGATTCTTTACAGTTTTTTATATCTTCTTCTAATTCTTTTTGAGCTTTTATAAAGTTCTCATCAATAAATTTTTTAAACTCAAGATTTTCTGTTCCATCTTGAACAAAAAAGCTGTTTATAAAATTATTAAAACCATTCTTTTGTTCAACTAAAAGGTCATAATGTCCAAGTGCATTTTTAGCCCTTACATCTTTTCCTAGGATGTTAAATTTTTCATCCCCTTCTAAATAATTAGTCTTATTTTCAATTTTCATCTGTCTTAGCAGAGTAAGATTTTTAAATAGGTTCAAATTTAACAATTCAGCTAATTCTTCATTTTTTTTGTTTTCAAATAAATTTTCAAAATATTTATATTCATAGTGCATTAATGAATGTCTTAAATCAGAAAATATCTTTATTATTTTTATGACATCTGCTTTTATCTCTTCATCAGTTAAAATCTTTAATTTTTGAGACTCTAATTTATTCAATTCTTCTAATTTTTTATTTTTTTCACTTTCTTCTTTTTCTTCAGAATATTTTAACAATTCCTTCTTATCAATAATATTATCTATTCTATTATTATAATTTTCAATCTCTTTAGTAAAATACTCTTTAATTTGTGCAACTAATATATTGTAGTTCTCATCAAAGTCTATCTTTTTATTATTTCCTTTATTTTCCATTTCCCATATTTCATTTATTTTTTCACCTTTTTCATTTTTTAAGTTTTTACATAAAAAATCATTTATCAAAGCAAAAAATAGTAACATATTAGAACGATAGCTCAAAAATCTCTTTACTTTATAGATTTTTACAGCGTCTATTTCTTCAACTGGACACTGAGTTATTTGAGCATAGTTATGGCAGATAGATTCTGTTATGAGTTTTCTTTCAGTTTTTGATGCTTTTCTTCTAGGATTTCTTATTCCTTCTCTCACTCTGTCATCTTCTAATAAGTCTTCTATGGCAGCTGTAATCATACTTCCAGTTTTACATTTTTCATCTATTCCTAAAGTTATCTTATATTTTCTTATTTCTTTAGATTTTTCTGGAGCTGCATTATCTATTTTAGTTACAATAATGCTGTTAGATGGAACAGAGAATTTCTCTTTTCCATCATATGTAAAGCTATATCTATATTTTTCTCTGGCTTTAACTCTAAAATCATTGATTAAAATAGAGTTATTACTTTTATCAAGAGTAGTCTGTAGAATAAAAGTATCCAGTTGTGCTTGTTTTCTATAACGAACTTTAAGCTCTTTTATTCCTTTCATGTCATAATTAGAAATTATAATTCTAACTATCGAGCCTCTATTGGGTTTATTTTTATTTTCCATAAAATTCCTCACTTTATATTAATTTAAATATTTTAAATCCACTTACATGAATTTAGTCTGAAATATAGATGGACTGATATTGAAATAAAAGTAAGTTTAAATTCCAATTACATGGATTTAGTCCAAAAATAGAATGTCCAATTTGCACATTAAAAGAAATAAGTTTAAATTCCACTTATATGGATTTAGTCCCATTAGGTTTCCTGTCCTTATTTTTCAATGCTTTCTCTACTGGTTTTTGTCTATTTCCCTTTATTTTCTATTTTTTCTTTTGATTCTATTTTATTATTTCTATACCTCCCATATTTTCTAGTTTCTTTTTTTGTCTATCTTCTATAGTTTTTACAGCATTCCAGAGCGACAATCCCCTCTATTAACTATAGTATCATATTCACTTAATATAGTTATGTTAAAGTTCTATTTTTCTTTCTATTTCTATAATTTTTTCAAAAGCTTTTATATATTCAAATTATTAAAAAAAGAGAGATCTGGTTATGACAGATATCTCTCTACTTGGTGTTGATTTTGAAATTAAATTTGTTGTTGTTACTTAATTATATCCTGATTTATCAAAAAATACAAGGTGGATATTAAGTTTAAAGTTTAATAAACTGCTCTGTAGGCATACATACTGCCTACATAAAATGTATCTATATATTCAAGAATTCGTCCATCATCAAGTCTTGTGATATGAGATACTTTTAATAGAGTTTCTTTTTTTACTTTAATCTTTTATAATTTCTTTATAGGAATCTGTAATTCTGTTAACCATTCTTCTTTATTTTTTTTATTCCATATTCCATCTATGTAAACTTCTCTTGCTTTATCAATACATTCATAATTATTCTTATTTATCCATGAAAAAAGGTAATTATATGCATCTCTTAAATTATTGTAATCTCCTTTATGTAATGTTGATACAACTAAAATACTTGGAAGCCTTTTAAATTTTATTGATTCTGTTTCTTTTCCAAATTTTATTACAGCTTCACAATATTCAATACTAAAATTCTGTTCTTTATATTCATCATCTAAGTATTGAATAAAACAGTATTCTGGAATCATACATTTTAAATCTGGATTTGCTTCTATTACTTCTTTGCCTATCTGTGGAATAACTTTAAAATAATCATTATAATTTGCTATTGATAACTTCTTGTAATAAACAATACATTCAGGTGTATTTTTTATAGCTGCTTGATAATTCATAAAACCATCTCCTTTTATATTTTCATTAGAAAAATTGTTTAACCTTGTAAGTTGATCCACTAAACATGCTATTTCTTTTTCTAAGTTAATTTTTTTTCTATTTATTATTTGTTTGATATTATCATTATTTAAAATTGTAGAAATTTCAGATATAGAAAATCCCATTTGTTTTAAGCATAATATTTTATGAAGAGTATATAATTGCTCTGTTGTGTAGTATCTATAATTATTTTCTTTATTAATTATAGAGGGTTTTAATAATCCTACTTCATCATAATACCTTAATGCTTTTATAGTTGTTTTTGTTATTTGTGAAAACAAGCCTATTTTATACAAAATAAATCACCTCTTAAAAATTTTACACCATCCTGTAAGAGGAGAGTCAATAATAATTTTAATTATTCTTTAATATATATTTTCGACTGTAACTGTTGATACTTCATCTATAATTTTAAGAATAAAAAACTGCCATTCAATAACTGAAGGCAGCCCTTAATTTTAATTATATACTTATATTATGTTGTTCCACCAAGTCAAAATTTTCTGTACTTGTTATTTTCCTCTTCTTATTAAACTGCTCTGTAGGCATACATACTGCCTACATAAAATGTATCTATATATTCAAGAATTCGTCCATCATCAAGTCTTGTGATATGAGATACTTTTAATAGAGCTTCATTTTCTATTTTTAGTTTTTCTCTTTGCTCACTAGTAGGCAGAGTTGCTGTAATTACTAAGTCAGTACTTCCCAGATTCAAGCCGCATTCTTTTACATATTCGAAGAATGATCCCTCTAGTCTAGCTGCTTCTATAACAGGAAGAGTACTGCAGGGAACATAGTCATAACTAATAGCTACATTCATTCCATTCCCTGTTCTTAATCTAGAAAAGAAATGTACAAATTCATTAGATTGTACATTCAATTTTTGAAAGATATTTTGAGGAAGCTCAGAAGCTCGTAATATTCTATACTCCAAAAGTATAGCTCCTGGCTCAAGTCCTATAGAACGCATATCTTCTGAAAAACTCCTTGGAATTCTTTTAAGAGGCTTTTCGATTATCTGTCCTGTGACAAAACTTCCCCTTCCAGATACTCTTTTTATATACCCTTTGGAAACCAAAGATACTATTGCTTTATTAACAGTCATACGGCTGGTATTAAATTTTTCACAAAGCTCAACCTCTGTAGGTATACGATCTCCAGACTTAAATTTTTGTTCTTTTATATCTTTTATTATATTGTTTTCTATAATCTTATATTTTGATTCTTTAGGCATGTCCTCTCCTTATTGTACATGTTCTCTATATTATTGAAATTATGCTTATTTTCATTTTAGTTTCTTACAATAATAGAATAACATACTTTACTAAAATTTAGTAGATTTAGTTTAAAATTAAATCTAAAATAAAGAAGCCTCAAATTTTGGAGTTTGAGGATTCTTCTTAGAATATAAAAATTATTTTATAACTGTGTATTGATCTCTTATTCCATCTAATTTCTTACTTCCTATTCTTTTATGAAAATTTGGATCTTTAGGTATAGAAGGATCTATTCCTAACTGCTCAGCTCCAAAACAAGCAACTATTTGTAATGGAAGAATATATTCCCATTGTCCAAAAAGAGCATCTTCAGTAAAATTGCAGATTAAGTCTTTCTCAGAATAATTTTCAACTCCTTCAGGAGATGAGATCATATAGTTATGTGGTGTCCATTCCTTTAATATCTCTATCAGTTTTTGTGTTCTAGGTTTATAATCACTTTTAGAAGCCAGATAGAATATGTGAGCATTATCTGTTATGGAATTATATATTCCATGAAAAAACTCTTCTATATCGTACCCTGATACTCCCTGACGTATTGTTTCAAGAATTTTTAATGCTCCCTCTAAAACATCAGCATAATTATTGTCATAACCTACAACAATTACTCTTTCAGCAGAAATAAATTCTTTTCCTATTTTCTCAAACCATTTAACAGAAGCATCAATTACATTATCCATATTGGCAATGACTTTTTCCATTCTTTGGAGATATTCATTTATCTGTTTTTCACTTAGTTTATTTTGTGTTCCAAGCAGTTCCATTATCATAATCATTAAAGTTAAAGTTGTTCCAGCAAATCCCTTTGTTTTTGCTCCGCATTTTTCATTTCCTACTTCTATCAAAGTTTTAGTATTAGCATAGTCAAAAATTAATGCTGTAGGATTTTCTGAAACAGCTGCTGTATAAAGTTCTCTTTCTTTTGCAGATTCAAGTCCCTCTACTGTAGAAAGACTCTGTCCTCCCTGTGACATTCCTATTACCAAAGTCTTTTTACAGAAAACTTTTTCTGTTCTTGCAAACTGGGTAGGATACATACAAAAAACTTTTTTTCCAAATATCTCCTCAAGGAATACTTTAGCTGCTAATCCTGCATGATAACTAGTACCAGAACCTATTACATAAATTTGTTCTATCTCTTTATCTTTATAGTATTTCACAAATTCATCAGCTATTTCTTTTCTATTCTCTATTATCTTTCTTAAAGCAATAGGTGTTTCACAAATATAATCAAACATTATTAAATTATCTTTTTTCATCATTATAACACTCCTATATAAGTTCCTAATATACCTATAATAATTAACCCAAACATAACATGAGTAGTCTTAATCCCCTTTTTTAACAGCATATAAATTATAAACGTCAATATAAGCGGCAATACAGATGGCAGAATCTGATCAAATATAGATTGTACTTTTATTGTCGCACCAGTAATACTGATAGTAAAAGGAATAGTAAATTTTACCATTGAAGCTATCATAGCTCCTACCACACACAATCCCATAACCTTTGCACAATTAGTGAGAATCCCTATCATTCCTGATTCCTGTGCATTGGCAATAAATTCTATCCCTCCTTTATATCCTATTTTAAGTCCATAATACCTTGCCAGATAATGAGGAATATTAAATATAAGTAAAAATAGTATTGGTCCAAGTATACTTCCATGTGTAGCCAGACTGCATCCTATCCCCGCAGCAATAATACGGAAAGTTCCCCAAAAGAAAGAATCCCCTATTCCTGCTATGGGTCCCATTAACGCAGCTTTTAAAGCAGCAATAGATGCCATATCAAAATTCCCATCAGCTTTAGCATTTTGTTCTTCCAAAGCTATACATGCCCCTGTGATAAAAGTAACAGTTTGTGGTGTAGTATTAAAAAACTCAAGATGTCTTTTTAAAGCCGCTGACATATCTTCTTTTTTAGGATAAAGTTTTTTAAAAATAGGAAGCAATGAATAACAGAAACCTACATTCTGCATTCTTTCATAATTAAAACATGCTTGTAAAGGAAATGATCTCCAAAAAACTTTTGTTAAATCACTCTTTGTAACTGAATTCCTTTTCTCATTTTTTTCTATTTTTTCCATATTTATAATTCACCTCCTAAATCATCATCAGAATTACTGTTCATAACAGCCATTATTGCGTCTATCTCTTTTTTATGATTCATCGAAGTCTGATATATTACATATGCTATTATAGCTCCTACAATAGCTGTTGCTACTGTACTTACTCCAAGAACAGCTGTCAGAATGAACCCAACAAATAGATATGCAGCATTTGCTTTATCAAATATTAACTGCATCAATATAGCTATTCCCAATGCTGGAAGCATACCACTAGCCACTCTTAGTCCCGAAATGATAAATGGAGGAAGAGCATTTATAAAAGAAGCGATAGTTCCTGATCCTAAAAGAACTCCAAGGAATACTACTATAAACTCACTGAAAAAGAATAAAAATGCACCATACCACATAGCCCTTGCTACTTTATCAGGATTCCCCTCTTCTGCTGCCTTATCTGCCCAGTGAAGAAATGTTGTATTTATAGTTCTGTCTAAAATTCCAACTGATTGAGCCAGAGTGGCTATTGGCAGTGAAAGTGCAACTGCTGCATCCATACTCAATCCAGACATAATAGCAAATGCTGTAGATAATATTCCACCAGCTACTACATCAGGTGGTGTAGCAGCACCTATTCCTACTATTCCCATCATCACTAGTTCCAGAGAAGCCCCCATTACAATTCCTGTATGTACATCTCCAAGTATAAGTCCAACAATTGGTCCTGTCACTATTGGCCTATCAAACATATGCTGCCCGAAAACACGTCCATCCCATATAGCAAAACCTGCTAATATTCCAAGTAATAATGCTTTGATTAACATTTAGTCTACCCCCTTTTATATCATTTTGTATATTCCTTTATTACATCTTCAAAACTTAGTTTCTTTTCTGTAGGTACAGCCTGAAGAAAAACTTCTTTACCTAAATTTTTTATTTTTTTCATTATTTCTATTTCTTCATTATTCAGATAAACCTGTCTTTCTACCATTTTTTTCCCCTCAGCTTTTCTGATTCCTCCCAAGCATATCTCTTTAACTCCTTCACATTTTTCACAAATGCTCAAGGCATCTTCCAAGCTCCCTGTTACAACAAATATTTTTTTATCTACATATTTTGGATTATTTATTACAGCAATAGCATTTTCTATATTTTTTATTGATAATAATACTTGAGGTGGTTTTGCCATATTGAAAGCCATCTGCATAACTTTATCTTTTGTAGCTTTTTCATTAGCTACCAACAAAGTATCAGCTCCAATAAATGAAGTCCAGCTTACAGCTACCTGTCCATGAATAAGTCTGTCATCTACTCTTAATAATCTAATCATTTTTCCTCCTATAGCTCACAATTGTCCCTTACAGAATCTATATTTTCTTCTAAATCAGTTATAAGATTAATAGTTTGTCTTGAGTTTTCTATTATTTCATTTAAAATTTCTATATTTTCAGCTTTGCTGTCTGTAAAATCTGCCAATACTACTTCCAGCAAAAGTCCAAGACTTAATCCTGTAAGAAGATAAATATTATCTTTGTATGACAGCGCCTCCAAAGCAGCCTGAGTGGTACTTCCTCCAGCTATATCTGTTATTATCACCACAGGATCATCATTTTTAAATTCATCTATCCTTTTTCTTATCATTGACAGAATTTCCTGAATACTTTCAGATGCAGTAATAGTTACAGATGCAGTATTTTCAGTGTTTCCATATACGAGTTTCAGGGAGGTGAGAATTCCTTCAGCAAAACTCCCATGGGTAACTAAAACTATATTTTTCATTATCTTATCCCCCTTTTTATAATTTGTATATATTTTTAATTTCTATTTGTATATACATTTATTTGAATATAATATAGCACAATCAATTTTAAAAGGCAAGCATATTATTACAAAATAGTACAAAAAATTTGATTTTTTTTAATAAATGATACATTAACCATTGATAGTCTGAAATCAAGATAAAAGATAAAAAATATTAAATAATAAATTTTCTTATAAATACTTATTCAACTTATTTTTTATATAAATCACAGATATACTATTGTAAATTACCTATAATTTTTAAAAATCTTTGAAATAATTTTATAATTCTATATTTTCAGATGAAAAGTTTTCTCTAATCTTAATTTTTAAAGACTTTCAGCAACTATTAAGTGCGTAATTGAATATTCAGCTTTCTTGTATGCAATCACAGATTGTGATACAAGTTATTAAGACATCCCCATACAATATACATCTTTGGGCAGACAAAATATTGGAGAGTGATTAAATGGAAAGCAAAGTAAAAGCAGTAACAGATAAAATGATTGAAATTTTTGAATTTTATGAAAAAGAAATCAGAGAAGCTATTGAAAAAAAAGAAACATTACCTGAAGATAGATTTATGCCTGGCTGGGCAAAAGGAATTCATTTTTCTTGGTATCATCACAAAGCACAGCCTGAATATGATACAAAAGAAAATAATGAAATTACATGTTTCTTTGAATTTAATGGAATTCATGTATCTTATAACAGAATGAAAGAACAAACTGATATAGATTTAAAATTCTTGACAAGTGAAATTTTTAAAAATGAAATAGTTCCAACAATACAAAAATGGCTTCAGAATAAAGTAGACAATGAACCTTATGGGGAATTGTACAATGCTGCCTTTGGAATCACTATGACATTAAGTGTTTCTCGTGATCCTCTTCCCACAGATGCTCCACATATGCAGGGACAGGTATGGGAACAAACCAGAATAACAGCTAAAGATGAAAAACGTCTGAATAAGCGTAAAGAACTCATATACAACTTCATCAAAAATAAAGAATACAAAACTACTGATATCAGTGAAATAGATAATTCTCTAGTTCCTATATGCTCTGCTGCAGTACAGGATTTTCTTGAAGAATTTGGCAGAAACTATCTTATAGAATTTTTTACTGCTCTTATTGAACAAGCTAAAAAAACCAGATTCAGCAGTACTATGACTGATCTCATTTATGGTTTTGCCAATGGAGCTGCCATACTTACTCAGGTAAATGAAAGTCACACTCCTAATGAAGAGGAATTGGCTCTTGCCTGCTGGTTGTCTATGATGATGCTGATACATGGAACTGATAAATATGAAAGACAATATGGACGAGATTATCTGAAAAAGGCTGGTGAACTAGGATACAAAGAAGCTAAAAATATATTAAAATTTGGAACAGGGCAGATTCCAGCTGATATAGTACAATATAAGGATAAATATGTAACTTGTTTAGGAAATGATATTGATAAAATTATAGATCTCAAGATAAAAGAAGAGTGTGAAGAAGCATATAAAGCTATGATTGAATTTATAATTTGTTTAATAAAAGCTGGATTCCCTAATGAATATAGCATAAAATTCAATTCTAAAGTTAAAGAATTTCTTCCTATTCCTGATTTAAAGAAAACAAAAGCAAATGTTTTCTGGAATAACTGTGCCAAGTATCCAGCACTTCACCCACTAATGAAAGAATATGTTAATACTATAATGGATTCATATGATTATTACAGTGATGCAGACAGTGAAGAAGCTGTTCCAGTAGGTGGATATGCGGTATTTGCTCTAGGGTTGGCTGACATTTCAAATGGTGACATAGTACAAAAATTTATGGAACAAAATGATTCTGAACATTCTATCAGTCCAAGCTGGTTTGTAGGAGAGTATATAGATAAATTTGGCATAACTTCTGAGAATATTCCTGTAGTTATTGCCTGTTTAATTAATTCAAATAACCATGGTTATAAAGGAAGTAATTTTGATGGATTAAATAATCCTGATATTTTAAGTAAATTTGTAGAAGAACTGGAAAATAGTGAAATCAGCAGTTATTCCATATATGAAATTATAGAAAGCATATGGGGTGGAGAAGATGAGTTGAAAGAAGCTATAGATGAAGCCAGCAAAGTAAATCAAGAATATCTTCAAAAAATTCTAACTCTATCTGAGGATAATGAAGAAGAATAGAAAATTATAAAGGGGAAAAATTTTATGAAAAATGTAATAAAATACTTGTCTTTATTTCTAGTATGGGGAATTTTTCTAGGTATAGAAATAATTTTTGCTGTTCTTTTCTATAAAGAAGCTACTAGGTTCCCTGTAGAACTTGTTGGCCCATCAAGAAAAGAAGATGCAATTCTTGCTGTTATTATTATTACAATAGTAGTTTTTTTTGCCTGTCTTGTCTGGTTTTTTGTATGGAAAGCTATATGGAAAAATCAAGATATTTTTGAATCTCTTCTTACTGCTGAAGAAAAAGAAAATCTTTCTCTTAATTTTGCTGTTTATTCACTTCCTTTATTGCTTCGTGAAAATCTTCTTATAATAAATAGGGGATTTTCACTTGAAAGAGTAAATATTAACTCAGTAATATGGATACATACTCATAAAGTAATACAAAAATACAGAAATTCTCTAATGATATATCTTTACAAGACAGATGGCAAAAAAGTTAAGATTTTGTTGGAGTATAATAAAATTTCTTTATTTGAAACTCTTTTAAGAAAAATACTTTCTGATTATCCTCAAATTAAAGTAACCAAAGGATTTTTTTCAAAAGAGTACAAAAAGCAAAAAGAAATATATAAAGATTTAACAAGATATAATTAATTAAGAATTTAGTCATTTATAAGGGGGGATTTGTGAAGATACTTTTAATACTTTTAATAATTTTATCTTCTATAACTGTTTTTATCATTTTATTTATGAGTATATTTTTTATTTATAAACAGTATAAAAATTATAATGATAACAAAAAAGATTATGATATTTGAAAAAATTATAAGAACAAAATTTTTTATATTTAATTAAAATTATAATTGTCAGAATGAATGTTTTATAAAAAAGTTCTGCTATATTTATAATACACAAAATTTATTTATGGAGGTATGATATGAATATTATGGAAAAATATGGTGAAAAAACAATTAATGAATTGGGGAAACTTTTTTTTGAAGTAGGAAATAAACAATTAGTTCCTGAACTTTCAAAGCACATAAATCTTGCTTTGAAAAAATTTAAAGAAATGCAGGATGAAAATGGTGAATTGAATGAAATAATTATTGTTGCTGATATTGATGAAAAACTTTTTGCATTTGCCACTGGAGATGGAAGTGAGTTGAACAGTAAAGAAGATGAAAATGTTTTTTATATAGCAAAAAGTGAAAATTTTAATGAATGTATGGAATTATTAAAACATATATGTTTTGGAAATCATCCAGAAGGGTATCTTTCATTGGATGGAGAAGTATATCATTGGATTGGAGATGCTATGCCTGATATTGATGAAGATATGTCAGTGACTATTTATGGAGGATATTATTATGGAGAAACTGAAGTTGATCCATTTTGGGAATCTTAAATTTTAGTTAAAACTTTTTTATCCTCAAGTTATTAAATAACACCTGATAATTTTGGGGTATTTTAACGAAAAATGTTTATTTAAAGACAGTTAATCAAATAAAAAATCACCCATAAGATAAATTTATCTCATGAGTGATTTTTTTATTAAAATGATTTTATTACATCTTTATTCAATTCTTTTATTACTTCTACAGCTAATGATATAGCTGCTGTTAAATCATCTATTGAGGCATATGAATAATGAGTATGAATATATCTTGTAGGAATTCCCAGCACAAGTACAGGAATACCAGTTTCAGAAATGTGATATTTTCCTCCATTAGTTGATCCTTTTTCTCTTGCTATCATTTGGTATTTTATTCCCTTTTTATCAGCTATATCTCTTGCAAATTTTAATACTCTTGGATTAGATATCATAGCTCCATCTACAACTCTCAGCTGTACACCTTTTTTCAATGCTCCATGAGAAGCTGTTCTTTCCTTAAAACTGTCATCAGCAGGTGATCCCTCAAATACTATTGCAAAATCAGGTTTTACTCTATAAGCAGCTACCTGTGCTCCTCTCAATCCAACTTCTTCCTGTGATGCAAATGCTCCAACTACATTGACATTAGCTATTTTTTTATCCTTTACACTTTTTAATACTTCAATTGAAGCAGCACATCCAAGTCTATTATCAAAAGCCTTTGCTCTCATTATACCTATTTTTTCATCATATACAAAACTTACATCTGGAACAATTGGGTTTCCTACTTCTATTCCATAGAGTTCAACAGTTTCTTCATAACTGCTTGTTCCTATATCAATAGTAAGTTCTGACATTTTTGGAAGCCTATTTTTTTCTTCATCAGTCATAAAGTGAGGTGGTTTAGATGTAACTATTCCTTTGATATATTCTCCCTTATTATTTTTGATAACAACAGCACTGGCAGGAACATTTCCTACATGCCATCCACCTAAAGTAAGGAAGCTGATAGACCCATTTCTATTAATATTTTCTACTATAAATCCTACTTCATCAGTATGACAATCTAATGCTACTGTTGGTATAGTTGTATCTCTTTCTTCCAGCCCTATATATAGATTATTTATTGAATCCCTTTCAGAACTTAGAAAATTTACCTCTTTTTTTATTTTTTCTATAACCTCATCTTCAAAACCGGGAGCTCCAAAAGTATTTGTCAGTTCCTCAATCATCTTAATAAGTTTTTTCATTTGATTATGCCTCCATCTTTAATTTTGCTGATTTATTTTTTAAAACTTAATTCATCAAAGTTAATGTAACTTGTTGCTTTTACCCCTTCTATTCCCTTTACAGCTGCTACTGTATTGTTAGAATAGTACATAGGAATAACTGGTACATCATCATAGACTATTTCTGCAACTTGTTTGTATAATTCTTTTCTTTTATTTTGATCTACTTCTTTTTTAGCTTCATCCAATAATTTATCCATTGCTGGATTTACATATTGTGATCTGTTTCCAGCTCCACCTAATTGAGAACTGTGGAAATTAGGATAGAATCCATAATCTCCATCATATGTAGATGGTCCCCATCCAAGTGTAAACATATCAAGATCTCCTCTACCAGTTGCAGCTAGGAAAGTTCCCCATTCCAAAGATTCTATAGACACATCTATTCCTACTTCTTTTAATTGAGCTTGAATTATTTCACACATTTGCATTCTTACAGGACTATTACTTACTCCAAGACTTAATTTAGTTCCTGTTAATCCTTTTTCTTGGATTATTCTTTTAGCTTCTTCTGGATTGTATTCTAAAACTTTTGACTCTGGGCTGTATCCAAATGTTCCTGGAGCTATAAAACTATTAGCTTTATCTACTGTTCCCATCATAATACTATTAATAATATCATCTCTGTTTATTGCCATTGCTATTGCTCTTCTTACATCTCTATCTTTCAAAACACCTTTATCTGTATTTATTCCTACATAGTTTACAGATATTCCGCTTGATTCAAGATAGTTTATTTTATCTTTATTATCTAAAACTATTTTTCTTGATTCAGCACCCAAATCGGCTGTCATATCTATTTCTCCAGTTTCAAGACCTATAACTCTGCTGTTTTCTTCTGGAACTGCTCTTACTACTATATATTTTATTGCTGGTTCACCTTTAAAATATTCAGGAAATGCTTCTAAAGTTATTCTGTCCCCTATCTTCCAATCTTTATATTTATAAGGACCAGTTCCTACAGGATTTTCAAAATATTTATTTCCTTTTTCAGCATAATATTTTTCACTTATTATTGAAGCTGTTTTATGACTTAAATGAGCTAATAATGGAGCAAAAGGCTCACTTGTTATAATTTTTACTGTATTATCATCTACAACTTCTACATTACTTATTAGTTTATATAAATGTCCTACTTTTGGTAACTCTTTAGCTCTTTCAATAGTAAACTTTACATCATTTGCTGTAAATTTTTCCCCATTATGAAATTTTACATTTTCATTAAGGTGGAATAAAAGAGTATTGTCATCTATTCTTTCCCAGCTTTTTGCCAGTCCAGGTACTATTTCTCCTGTCATTTCATCTACTTCTACAAGTCTGTCATAAAGTACATTTATTATTCTTTGAGAATACTGCTCTGTTGTATCTTGTGGATCTAAAGTTTTACATTCTGATATTTGGGCAAATACTAATGTATCCTTTGGTGCAGCAGCTGATTTTTCAGCTGTCTTACTTCCTCCACAGCTAACCAATAAAAAAGATAATAAACATGATAACAATATTAAAATTCTTTTCTTCATTAAATCCCCCTCCGTATAATATTCTTTTTCCCTTGTATTTTATATATACCACATTTTTTCAATAATAAAAATATTATATATATATGTATACGATTTATTTTATTTACTGTATTCATTTCTTAAAATCTTTTACTTATGCTTTTTATATCTATCTTTTATTCCTGTTTTATGTTAGAATAATGCTCAGAGGTGAGAATAAATGGAATTAACAGTTAGAAATTGGGGCAAAACAAAATTTGATGAAACAGTGAAATTATATACTCTTAAAAATGATTTTTTAGAAGTAGAAATTCTCAATTATGGAGGAATTATAAGGAAAATTTCTTTTCCAGATAAAAATGGAAAGATTGAAAATATAGTCTTAAATTTGAATAACATCTCTGATTATGAAGAAAGATCTCCTTATTTTGGAGCTATTGTAGGAAGAAATGCTGGAAGAATATCCAATGCTGAACTAAAGATAGGAGATACTGGATACAAACTTAATACTAATAGTGGAAAAAATAATATTCATGGTGGAATAAATAATTTTAGCCATAAAATATGGAATGTTAAAGAAATAAAAGGAGATAACTTTATTGGTTTGGAACTCACACTTAAAAGTCCTCATTTAGAAGAGGGGTTTCCAGGAAATATTTCTGTCACTGTAAAATATATATTAAAGAATGATGAGCTATCCCTTGAATATTATGGAACTACTGATAGAGAAACATATATAAATCTTACCAATCACTCATATTTTAATTTAAGTGGAGATTTTAAAAGAACTATATCTGATGAGTATTTAAAACTGAACTCTAGTGCTTTTATTGCTGTGGATGAGGCTACTCTCCCAATAAAAATATCTGAAACATATGGAACTCCTTTTGATTTTTGTGAATTTTCTCTTTTAAAAACTTCCCTTGATTCTGATAATTTTCAAATCAGAATTGTAAATAATGGATTGGATCATCCTTTTATTTTAGAGCAAAATAAAAATATTCCTGCTGCTGAACTTAAAGATGATATTTCTGGAAGAATATTAAAAGTCTTTACTGATCAGCCAGCAGTTGTTGTATACAGTGGAAATTATCTTCATGAAATAGGAAAACTTTCAGATGGCTCAGATTGCAGAAAACATATGGGTATCTGTTTTGAAACTCAGGATTATCCTGATGTTCTAAATTTTCTTCCTGAAAAAGGTAGGATATACTCACCATCAAATCCTTATATTCAAAAAACTATTTTTAAGTTTTTAATAAATAAAAATTAATAAAGGGGGAATTTTATGCATGACATCGTATTGTATATTCTTATAATCTCTGTAGGTTATTTTATAACTAAAAAAGGTTGGATTCCTAAAATTATTGATGGGAAAGTTGGGCTTCTTCAAACTTTATCTCTATTTTTTCTGCTTGGAGTAATGGGATACAAAATAGGTTCAGATGATAAAATTATTGCTAATTTTCATATACTAGGATTAGAATCTATCATAGTAGCAGGATGTGCAGTATTGGGCAGTATACTTCTGACTCATATCTTTTACAGAGGAGGGGATAAATAATGCTTGGAATAGCTTTATCTGTTATTATAGGAGGTCTTCTTGGATTTTTCTGTAAAAATTCCCTTATATTAGCTCATGCTGATAATCTTATTAAGTTTGGATTGTGTCTTCTTCTATTCTTTGTTGGAATAGACATAGGAAAAAATCAAAGTGTATTTGAGCAGTTAAAAACTTTAAATAAAAAAGTATTATTGCTGCCTTTTATTACAATAATTGGTTCTTTACTTGGAGGAGTTCTTGCCTCTTTTATTACGACTCTTTCTTTAGGAGAGGGAGTTGCAGTAAGTTCTGGTATGGGATGGTATTCATTTTCTGCTATAGAGCTTTCTAAAATAAATGCTCAATTAGGTGGAACCGCCTTTCTTTCAAATGTATTCAGAGAACTTTTAGCAATATTTACAATACCATTTATAGCTGCTAAAATTGGATCATTTCAATCGGTGTCATCTGCTGGAGCTACTGCAATGGATTCTGTGCTTCCTGTTATAAACAGAAGCAATCCCCCTGATATATCTATAATAGCTTTTTATTCAGGTCTTGTAATCACAATAGTTGTTCCTATTTTGGTCCCAGCTGTTGTAGCAATATTCAGCTTAAGTTAAAATTTTTAAAACGATTATTTTTATAATCGTTTTTTTATTTTAATGGTATAATATATAATATAAGAATTTATTTCATAGATACATTAATTCATTCAGAATATCAATGACTTAAAAGCTTAAACATGGTTTTTATCAATGGTTTCTCCATTGCATAAAAATTGACATTTTCAGTAAGAAATGTTAAGATAATTCTGTTATCTTAAACAAATTTAATACATATAAAGAGGTGAAAAAAATTATGTCTATAATTGAAAACTGGGAAGAGCAACTGTATGATTCTACTTTTGATACTATATATGAAGCTCTTATTGAAGAATACAAAGGGGGAACTCTCACTATTGAAGAATTAGATAGAAATATTGCTGAACAGCAGCAGATTCTTCTTAATGCTTTCTTTGAAGGAGAAACTAAGTCTGTATATTGTAATGCAGTAGTAGATGCTCATCAATTTGTTCGTTCATTGATTACTCAAGGAAAATTAACTGTAGAAAATTTATAATTAAATATACCAAGGAGGCATCAGGATGAAAAAAGTTTATGTTTTATTAGCAGATGGTTTTGAACTCATTGAAGCCTTAACTCCTGTTGATGTTTTGAGAAGAGGTGGAGCAGATGTCAAAACTGTTTCTATCACTTCTGAAAAAGATGTTATGTCAGCTCAAAAAGTATTAGTTAAAGCTGATACAACTTTAAAAGAAACTGATTTAAAAGATGGAGATATGATTGTGCTGCCAGGAGGATATCCTGGATATATCAACCTTGGAAATTCAAATGAAGTAGTTGAGCTCATCAAATTTTATATACTTAATGAAAAATTTGTGGGTGCTATATGTGGAGCTCCTTCAATTTTAGGAAACCATAATATTGCTTCTGGAAAAAAAATAACATGTCATACTTCTGTAAAGGAGCTTATGAAAAATTACCAGTATGAAGAAAAAAATATTGTTAAAGATGGTAAACTTATAACTGGTATGGGTGCTGGTCATTCTTTGACTTTTGCTCTTAAATTAGCCGAATCTTTACTGGAGTCAGATACTATTAACAAAATAAAAACTGGTATGGAATTATAAAAAATTATTCAATTTTTGTTATTTTCCTATTTGATTGTAAAAAATTTTAATATTGACTAAAAATAATAGATGAGGTATACTTAAATCGAGACTGACATAGTAAATTAGATTTCTGTAACCCCCAGAGTCTATTTTTAGTCTTTGTTTTTTTAACACTCCCCCGTGTTATAAAAAAAGCCCCTCTATTATTGAGGGGATTTTTTTATTTCAATATGTTTTCACTGTAATTTTATCTTGCCAGTTTCAATATCTCAAACACATCATTTTCATATAATTTTTTAAAGTTTCCTTGTGGTCCTTTTTTACAGCATTTTTCTGCCATTTCTTTCAATCTGTCATCTGGAATATCTACTTCTTTCAAGTATACAGGCAGTCCCAAACTATAATAAAATTCCTCAAGTTTTTGGATACCTTGCTTCACTACAAGTTCTTTATCTGTAAGAGTCATATTCACTCCAAATACACGAACTGCAAACTGTACAAACCTATCCATATTTTCATGACATACATATTTCATCCATGCAGGAAACACAATAGAAAGCCCTGCTCCATGAGCTATATCATATATAGCACTGATTTCATGCTCTATTTGATGAGAACCCCAATCTCCAAGACGTCCTGTATTTAAAAGACTATTATGTGCTATTGTTCCAGCCCACATAATTTCAGCACGTACGTCATAATTTTCTGGTTCTTTAATTGCCAAAGGGGCATAATCTATAACTGTTTTCATAGTTGCTTCTATTAGTCTGTCTGTAAAATCTACATGTTCCACCTGAGTAAAATAACGCTCCATAAGATGAGCTAATATATCTGAAGCTCCACAGGCAGTTTGATAGCTTGGAAGAGAAAATGTAAATTCTGGATTCATTATTGCAAATTTAGGAATCATTGAAACATTTCCACATGAACGTTTTAAAAGTCCTTCCTCTTTTGTGATAACACTTCCCATACTTGATTCGCTTCCTGCTGCTGGTATAGTCAGTACTACCCCTATTGGAAGTGCTTCATCAGGTCCAGCTTTTCTTTCATAAAAATCCCATACATCTCCATCATAATTTACACCTGCAGCTATTCCTTTTGCAGTATCAATTGTACTTCCTCCACCTACAGCTAATATAGCATCCAATTTATGCTCTCTGCACAGCTTAATTCCCTCTCTTACCAATTGTAATCTCGGGTTAGGCTGTACTCCGCCTAATTCTACAAAAGAGATATTTTCGGCATTTAAGGACTTCACAACAGTATCATATAACCCTATTCTCTTAATAGTTCCTCCACCATACACTAAAAGTACACGGCTGCTTAATTTTTTCATTTCTTTTCCTACCTGATTTTCAGTTCCTTTTCCAAAAATAATTTTTGCCGGATTGTAAAAAGTAAAATTTTCCATTCTATATCTTCCTCCTTAATTGAAAAATATTATTATATGCTGCAGTTTTCTGGATAAAACTTTTTCTTCACATTTTTAGAAGTTCCTGCTTTACAGGCCGCTTCATAATAATCTAATTTTTTACTGATTTTATTCAATTCTTTTTTTAATTCTTCTATTTTTTCTTCCACCATTTTTTTCTGCTTCAATACCATTTTTCTTCTATCTTCGAGGGTAGAATCTCCCTTTGTTGTATATTTAACAAATTTTCTTATTTCTTTGATTGGCATCCCTGTATTTTTTAAACAGGTAATAGTATTTATTATTTCCATATCTTTTTCATCATATACTCGTCTTCCAGCTTCATCTCTTTTAATGGATACAAGAAGCTCTTCCTTTTCATAATATCTTAGAGTATATTCCGTAAGCCCAGTTTGTTCTGCTACTTTTTTTATACTAAGATTCATAAAAATTTCACCCTCCTTCTTTATATTTAGTATATACATTAGAGTATACTCTAAGTCAAGAGCAAAAATAAAAAAAGATGATTTTTAATGTTATTAAGCTCTAATACTTTTAACATATCAATCATCTTTCATACAATTATCTTAAACAAATATTCTCACAAGAGGTGCTATTACTATTGTGAGTATTCCTGCTATGACTATTGACAAAGCACTCATAGCTCCTTCCACCTCTCCCATTTCTATAGCTCTGCTTGTTCCTACAGCATGGCTTGATATACCGATTCCTATACCTTTTGCTACAGGATGTTTTATTCTAAATATAGAAAGTATATAAGGAGCAGAAACATTTCCAGTTATTCCTGTTATTACTATTGCAAAAACTGTTATTGAAGGAATTCCTCCAAGCAGTGTAGAAAGTTCTATTCCTATAGGTGTTGTAATAGATTTAGGCATAAATGACAGTAAAAGCTGCTGATCTATTCCCATTAATTTTCCCAATACTACTACAGAAACAATAGCAACAATTGAACCTACTATACCCCCACCCATTATTGGAACAAAATTCTTTTTTAAAAGATCTATCTGCCTGAAAAGCGGAATAGCTAATACAACAGTAGCAGGTGCTAAAAAGAAAACTATGAAATTCCCACCCTGCATATAATTATTAACAGGTATCTTGAAAAAGTTTAGAAAAAGTATAACTATAATAGTTCCTATAAGAAGTGGATTAAACAATGCCATCTTGGTTTTCTTAAATACTATCTTCCCTATTTCAAAAGCTACCAGACTTATTATTACACCAAAAAATGGGGTATTAGTCAATACTTCTACCATATTTTCTCTCCTTTCTCTCTATGAGATATTGAACAGTTATTCCTGTCACTACCATTGTCAATAAAGTTGTAAAAACAAGTAAAAATATTATTTTCAACAGTCCTGTTTTTAATAAATATAATGATTCAATCAGTTTTACAGAAGGAGGCATAAAAAATATTGTCATATTCAGCAGCAAAAAATCTCCTGCTTTTTCTATTTTTTCCAGTTTCAGCACTTTAAAATAAAGCAGTGCAAAAAGCAAAAGCATTCCATTGATCGTTCCTGGAGTTGGCAAATTAAACACTTCTGTAAGAATAATTCCAATATAATTAATTATAAAAATAATTAAAAATTCTTGTATCATTTTCTTCCCTCCTACATTCTAAAAAAATATTTTAGCACATTTTGTTCTTAGTTGCAAAGTAAAAAAATATTTTTTTCTTTTTATAAAAGCTTTAATACTAAAAAAATACACCTTATAAAAACAAGTCAAACCTGCTCTTATAGGTGTATTTTAATATTTTTAAATAAAATTATAATTAATCTCTTGGTTTCATTTGAGGGAATAATAATACATCTCTGATAGAATCAGATTGAGTAAGAAGCATAATAAGTCTGTCAATACCGATTCCCATTCCTCCTGTAGGTGGTAATCCATATTCTAATGCTTCTACGAAATCATCATCTATTACTGGAGTAGCCTCATCGTTTCCTCTTTCAGCCTCTTCCACTTGATCTTCAAATCTTCCTCTTTGGTCAGCTGGATCCTGTAACTCAGAAAATGCATTTGCATACTCTCTCGCATCTATAAATAGCTCAAATCTGTCAGTAAATCTAGGATCTTCTTCATTTCTTTTAGCTAATGGAGAAATTTCCACTGGATGTCCAAATACAAATGTAGGCTGAACAATTTTTTCTTCACATTTTTCTTCAAAGAATTGGTTAACAACATGCCCAACACTGTTCATATGATCAGCAACTTCTACATGATGTTGTTTTGCAAGAGCTTTAGCTTCTTCAAAAGTCATATTTTGATCCCAGAAATCTACTCCAGTAACTTCTTTTACTAAATCTACCATATGCACTCTTTTGAAGTTTTCCAGAACTAAAGTTTTTCCATTATATTCAACAGTTGTAGTTCCTAATACTTGTTTAGCCAGAGTCGTGATTATTTCTTCTGCTAAATCCATCATATCATTAAAATCAGCATAAGCCTGGTATAATTCAATCATTGTAAATTCAGGATTATGTCTTGTTGACATTCCTTCATTTCTAAAGTTTCTTCCCAATTCATATACTCTTTCTAATCCTCCAACTATTAATCTTTTTAAGTATAACTCAGGAGCTATTCTCATATATAAATCAACATTTAGTGCATTATGATGAGTGATAAATGGTTTTGCTGCCGCCCCTCCTAAAATTGGATGCATTAATGGAGTTTCAACTTCCAAGAAACCTTTATTATCAAGTATTGTTCTGATTCCTTTTATAATTTGTGTTCTTTTTATAAATGTATCTCTTACTTCTTTATTCATAATAAGATCTACATATCTCTTTCTATATCTAGTTTCAACATCTGTCAGACCATGAAATTTTTCTGGTAAAGGTCTGATATTTTTAGATAATAACTGAATAGAAGTAACTCTCAAAGTTAATTCTCCTGTATGAGTTATAAATAATTCTCCTTCTACTCCTACAATATCTCCTACTCCTATTTTATTTACCATTTCAAAAACTTCATCACCTAATTCATCTTTTCTTAGGTATAACTGAATTCTTCCAGTACGATCTTCTATATGAGCAAATAAAGTCTTTCCTTTTCCTCTATATGCCATTATTCTTCCAGCTGTTTTATATTTTAAATTTTCTTCAGGAGTATGAGTTAATATATCCCCTACCATGTACTTTTTGTCAAACTTACTTCCAAAAGGTTTTACTCCTAGCTCTTTTAATTCTTCTACTTTTTTCCATTTTTCCATAACTAAATTTTCTTTAGCTACTCTGTCAAAATATCTTTCCATGGTTCTTCTCCTTATAAATTTTTTGATTTTAATTTAATCTCAGTAAATATATACTGCTTTTTGTACTCCATGATGACTTTGGAAATTTCTGTCTTACAAAAGTGAAATAATTTCTGCTTTCTTCTTTATTTCCAAGTTTATCATAAGTTATTCCCATATTATAGTATATTTCTGCCTTTTTGTCATCGCTTTTTTCTATATTAAGTGCTTTTTTATAATTATCAATAGCTTTTTGATAGTTTTCTAACTGAAAATTACTTTGTCCCATATAAAAATAAATATCTTTAGTTTCAGCATAATCTTTATTTATACCTAAAGCTTTTTCAAAATGTACCAATGCTTCTACATAACTTCCTTGATTGAAACTGCTTTCTCCATCACTTAAAAATGACCTGAACTGAGTGTAATTCTTATTTTCAAGTTCTGCCATTGGATCTACTGTTCCTTCTTCAGTTTTTGCAAATATAGATTCCAGTAATTCTGGAGCAATTCCTTCTATAGTTCCATTTATATACTGAGTTCCTCTGTTTATATCTCCATTTTTTAAGTACCAGTTACCTATAAAATCTGCTATTTCTTTTGTAGGTTCATCTCTAAAATATTTTTCTAAAAATTCTATTTCCTCTCTGCTGGCTGAAGACTTTGCAAGTATTAATTTTTTCAATTCAGCATTAAGAATAGTATTTCCTGAATTATATTCTAATAATACTGAATCAAGTTTAGACCCTGAACTTCCTATTCCTGCAAGAGTATCAAGTATTGTCAGCTTATCCTGTTCATCTAAAGTTTTATACTTTTTCAGGAATTCAATTTCTTCTCTTACAACTTTAACATTTCCATCTTTTCCTGCCAATTCCATCAGCATAAAAGATATTTCCTTATCTCTAAAGCTATCTGGAAAAGCCATTCTATGCAGAGCAACACTATTCTGTAATTGCTTTATATCATTTCTAGCATAATTTTTTAGAATTATATCATAATTATTCTGTTCCGTAAATCTATATTTTAATTTATTTGAAATTTTTATTCTCCTTGTTATTCCTCCCAGAGAGTAAACATCTAAAGTAAATTCTCCTTGATATATACTTCTAAATACTAGATTTTTTCCCTTTATTCCTAATTCATAAGAAATATTTCTTGGATAAGACATCAGTTTAAAATCATCTTCTGATTTTAGAGGAATAAAAAGATAATCTCCTGCATATACTTCAAAAGTATTTCCAGTATAATTTTCTGAGTATTCTTTACTTTTTCCTTCTCTTAATGATCTTGAAACTTCATCTAATATACCAGAAGAATCAGTTTCTGCTAAAATAATTGTTTCCTGTGTTAATGGTTGTTCTTCACTTCTTCCCCATATACTTCCCAGATCATTTTTTTGAGGAAGTCCAGTACAGCTGTACATAGTAAGAAGAATTAATAAGTAACCTATCGCTTTCATTTTACCTCCTGTTTATGAAAATAGAGCATAAATCAGATATGCTCTATTCAAAATATTATCAATATTCTTTAATGGTGATTGAAACATTATTGACTTCTTCTCCATTATCTAATATTTTATAGGAAAATTCCAATATATTTTTTTTATAAGTTATTTTCTCACCTAGTATATGAAAGTTTTTTTCAAATCCTTCACCACAATATAAAAATTCAGTCTTATTGTTTAAATCAACTTCTATAACATTTTTTATACCATCATTTTCTCTGTGTATAAATATTTTTTCATCATGAAAAGATATTTTACAATCGCCTAATTTACTTTTATATTCATAGATAATTTTATTATTTTCCTCTTTTTTTAAACCATTTACCATTTCAAATGATTTTTCATTATAACTATCTATACTTTTTATCATAAATTTACTCATTAATAGTATTCCTCTTCATCCTCATAATAATCTTCATTATCAAATTTTTCACTGTAATCATCTTCTCTGTCATAATATTCATCTTCTTCATAGTCACCTATATCATCACCAGATAAATATTCTTCTCTCCAATATTCTATAACTTCCATAGCATCACTATCTTCCATTAAATAAATATCTTCAGCTTCTTCATCGTATAAAAATACATGGATTTGTCCATCAAAATCCTCTGCAATTATATACTCCTTATCTCCCATTACAACATTTTCAACTACATGTAATTCGTACTCTTCATCATCAATGTCATGATAAAAAGTTTCTCCTTGCGAATACATAACTCTTCCCTCCTAAATTTATTAACTTTTAAAATATTTTTATTAGCTGTGTTATTTATGATATTTTGTATTTTTTATAATGCTGAACCATCTGTATATTTGTTCACTGAGTATCAATCTCATCAATTGATGTGGAAAAGTCATTTTTGAAAAACTTAATCTCATATCTACTGTTTTCCTTACATTTTCTGATACTCCATATGATCCACCAATTATAAAATTTATACTGCTCACACCATTTACTGCAAGCTTTTCTATTTCTGCTGCCATCTCTTCTGAAGAAAAATTTTTCCCCTGAATATCTAGCAGAATATTGTATCCACCTAATTTTTCCATTGTCTTAAGAATATCTTCTGACTCTTTTTCAATAGAAATGTTTCTGCTGCTGTCATTCCCATCTTCTTTTAATTCCACAATCTTCATTTTAGCAAAAGACTGCATTCTTTTCAAGAATTCATTTATTCCTTCAACTATGTATTTTTCTTTTATTTTTCCTACACATATAATAGATACATTCAAAATATACTCCTTTTTTCAAAAAAATTCAATTTATTTTCTCTTAAAAAGTTTTTCCAGATCATTCAGAGTAATTTTTACTATAATTGGTCTTCCATGAGGACATGTATATTCTCCTATTTCATGAAGTTTTTTTATTATTGTTTCCATTTCATTAAGAGAAAGCTTTTCATTAGCTTTTATTGCTCCTTTACATGACATTGAAATTATAATATTTTCTCTGATATCTGTTTCTTTATTTTCTTTAAGATTTTTTATTATATTTTTGAAAATATTCTCTGTACTGTCTCTAAAATTCATTACTGGAACTGACCTTATTACCACTTCATTTTCATCAAACTCATCAATTTCAAATCCAAATCCTGTGAAATATTCAATATTTTCAAATATAAGTTCTCTTTCTCTTGGATCAAGAGTTATTCTTATAGGAACAAGCAGCTGCTGTCTGCTTACATTTGTTCCATAATATTCTTTTTTTAGTTTTTCATAAAGTATTCTTTCATGAACTATATGCTGATCATATATTTCAAATACTCCATCTCTTTCTACCAAGATAAAAGAATCAAATATCTGTCCTAATACTTTAAAATCTATTTTAGATACAATATTTTTTTCTTCTGATATAATTATTTCATCTTTTTCAATTTCTTCTTTAAATTCATTTTTTGCATCAGGAATAACATCGGTTTTTATTATATCAGATTTTTCATTTCCTTCAAACACTTTTATTTCTTCTTTTATTTCAAAAGGAACAGCTTTTTCCTTTTTAATGAACATATTTTCAAAATCATCTTCATCAGATTTTATAATCTCTTTTTTTGTTTCCCTGTTGGTAATCTCTGTTTTTGAATATTTTTCTACTTCAATCCCTTCAAATTTAGCGTTTTCTGCCTTCATAGGAACAAACTTTGAAAACTCTGAAAAATCTATCAAAGCTTCACTTTCTTTTTCAATAGTTTTTTCCATAGTTGGAGAAACAAAAATATCATCTCCTTCAAAACAGTTTTCAATTTCTCTTAAAACTTTTCCATATATATTAGATTCATTTGAGAATTTAACTATTTTTTTTGAAGGATGTACATTGACATCTACCTC
The DNA here is from genome assembly GCA_002356455.1 of Fusobacterium varium. NCBI lineage: Bacteria > Fusobacteriati > Fusobacteriota > Fusobacteriia > Fusobacteriales > Fusobacteriaceae > Fusobacterium > Fusobacterium varium. The sequence goes on along the minus strand of AP017968.1, from coordinate 944,805 downwards.
TTTAGGATCTATTTCTAAAAATAGTATTGCAAAAGGATATTTTCCTTTCATAAGTTTTGTATAATATCCATCAATAACAGCATTCTCCAGAAGTTTTGATTTTACCATACGACCATTGACAAATGTAAATATAGAATCTCTTGTTGCTCTGTACAGTGATGCATTTCCTAAATATCCCATAGAAAAAGCTTTTGAGTTTTTCAAAACATTTCTGCCAAATATTTCTACAATAGTATTGTCAATTCCATTTCCACTTGTCTTTATGCTTACTTTATCATCTAGTATAAGAGTTATTGCTGTATTGGGGTTCCCTAAGGCTTCCTGCACTATTATATCTTTTATATTCATATATTCTGTTGTAGTCTTTCTCAAAAACTTTAATCTTGCAGGAGTATTAAAAAATAAATCTTTTATTTCTATGGTAGTTCCCACATTTCTCTGAATTTCTTTAAGACCTGTTATTTTCCCACCAGAGACTGTTATTGCTGATCCTGTTTCATCATCTTTAGTTCGAGAAGATAAAGACATTTTTGATACTGCTGAGATAGAAGAAAGTGCCTCTCCTCTAAACCCATATGTAAAAAGATTATATAAATCCTCTTTTTTAGCTATTTTACTTGTTGCATGTCTTTCTACAGAAAGAAGCAGATCATCTTGAGTCATTCCCTTTCCATCATCAGATATTATCACATGTCTTCCGCCAGATTTTACTTCTATTTTTATGCTCTTACTTTCTGCATCCAATGAGTTTTCCAAAAGCTCTTTCAGCATACTGGCTGGATTTTCAACCACTTCTCCAGCTGCAATTATGTTAGAAACTGATTCATCTAATACTTTTATTATTCCCATCTCCACCTCCTAAAAAAACAAAATACTGCTTTTCATTATCTAATATATTTTAAATAATTTCAATATTTTTTTTAAAAAATAAAAAAATAATATAATTGTTGCCATTTTCAAGTTATTTTGTAATAATTATAGTAGCAGATATTTTAATAAGAGGTGTCTTAAAAATGAAAAAAATATTTATGATTTTATTTTTTATTATAAATAGTTCTATAGCTTTTACTTATACTTATGAAGATTATGATATTTTTATTCAAGGAAAAAATGCATATCACAATGGTCATTATGAAGAAGCTCAAAATAAATTTGAAACTCTTTTAAAAAGTTATTCCTTTTCTCCTATTCTAAAAAATAATTATGCCTTTTATTTTATAGGAATGACTTATTATAGAATGGAAGATTGGAAAAATGCTGTTTTCTATCTTGAAAAGGCTGTTTTCTCTCATAAACTTTCTTTTTTCAATAGAGGCTCAGAAATAGAAAAAAATATTTATTTTGCTGAAAGGGATTATTCACTTGGTGATGCACTCATAAAAATGGGAAATAAAGAAACTGGTCTGCTGTATTTAAAAAGATTAGATTATTCTACTTTTTCTCCTATTACTTCACATTTTGAAGAAAGAGCCCTTGAATTACTTGCAAAAGAAGATATTCAGTATCAAAATTATTACAATCTCAAATTTAAAAGTGATTTTTCACATGTGGGAGAAATTCCAACAACCGAACTTCTAAAAGCTGCTCATTTTTTTCTTTCAAAAAAAGAATATGGAAAGGCTGAAAAACTTTATAAAATAATTCTAAAAAATTCTAACATTACAAAATCTGACAGAGAAAAAGCTGAATCTGAACTTTTCAGAACTTTAATCAGAGCTGGAAAAAACAAAGAAATTATTACTTTAACTGATGAATATGCAAAAAATGGAAATAAAGATTTATATTTTTTCTATAAAGGAGTTGCTTACTATAGGCTGAAAGATTTCTCAAGATGCCTTTATGCTTTCGAAAATGTAAAAGGGAGCAGATATTCTTCTCTTGCATTATTTTATAGAACAGGTATATATTATTCTTTTGGCGATTATGAACAAGTATTAAAAACAGCAGCTAAAATACCACATAAAAATATTATAACTGAAATAATGGTTGCAAATTCCTATTTAAAACTTGGTAACGACAAACTTTTTGAAAAAAAAGCCGAAAATATAATAAAAACATATCCTAATTCATATGAAGGAATGTTTTATTCATTTCTTTTAAGAAATAAAGATATTGATATAAATAAACATAATTCTGTCTTTAAAATAGGATTGATACTTGACAATCTGCTTGCAAACTGTAAAAATATAGATGATAATTTTGTTAATACAGTAGATAAAATAGAAATAGAAAAACTATCAGCTATTGCAGCCATGAAAGATGAAGAACTTATAAAAATAGAAATAGAAAACAGTAGTTTTATTAATAAACATTCTATTCAAAATGGTTATGCAATAACTACAATTCTTGAAAAAGGTGAATTTTTTGATCTGGCTTATAAGAATTCTTCTACATACAGAAAAAATTTTTTTGAATATAAAGATTTAATAAAATATAATTATCCTTTATATTATAAAAATATAGTAGATGTAAACTCAAAAAAATATGATGTTCCTCAAGAGCTTATTTATTCTGCAATACTTATTTCCAGCAAATTCAATAATAGACTTTTATCTGAGAACTCTAAAATAGGTCTTATGCAGATTCCTTATGAAACACGCAAAGAAATAATTCCTTTATTTGACCCTAAGACAAATATAGCAATGGGAACAGAAAAATTGAAATCTCTTCTTGAAACTTATGAAGGGAATAAACTTAAATCTCTTATAGCATATATTTATGGAGAAGAGCTGCTCAATAAGATACAATTTGATTATGATGGAGATTTAAATTTAGAATTGGTAGCTGACCCAGAAGAAAGATATGACCTGCAAAACTTAATACTTACATATATGTTTTATAAAAAATTATACAACTTTTAAAGGAGCAAAAATGAGAAATACAAGATGGGTTTATAGAGAAAATCCTCTGAAAAATAATGAAGATATTCAGAATCTTAATTTAGATAAAGATATTCTTAATCTTCTATATAATAGAAATATAATAGAAAAAGAAGAAATAAGAAATTTTCTGAATGTAAATATAAAGAATATGGCAGATCCCTTTTCTTTAAAAGATGTTGACAAAGCTGTCAACAGACTTCTTCAAGCAAAAGAAAACAATGAAACAGTGTGGGTATACGGAGATTATGATGTTGATGGAATTACATCAGTTTCTTTATGTTTTTTAGCTCTAAGCGAGCTGGGAATGAATGTAAGATACTATATTCCTTTAAGAGATGAAGGCTATGGACTGAACATAGAAGCAATAAATTATATAAAAAATGAAGGAGGAACTCTGATCATAACTGTTGACTGTGGTATCTCCTCACATGAGGAAATAGCTCATGCTTCAGCTTTAGGTATAGATATGATAGTTACTGACCATCATGAAATAAATAACGGTAATCCTGAAGCTCTGGCAGTTATCAATCCTAAAAGGGAAGATAATGAATATACATTTAAATATTTAGCTGGAGTAGGAACTGCTTTTATGATGATGTCCGCCCTTTTTAAGACTCTTGATAAAGAAGAAGATGTTTACAAATATCTTGATATAGTTGCAATAGGTACTGTAGCAGATATTGTTCCCCTTCTTAAAGAAAATAGAATATTTGTGAAGGAAGGATTGGAGTATCTCAAAAGAAGCAGATGGCTTGGACTCAATATGCTTATTAAAAAAATTTTTGAAGATTATGATATAAGAAAATTTAATACCTATGATATAGGTTTTATAATAGCTCCTATATTTAATGCTGTTGGAAGATTGGAAGATGCTAAAAAAGCTGTTGAACTTTTTATTGAAAAAGACCACAGAATTTGTTCAGCAGCAATAAAAGATCTTTTAGAAAAAAACAGTGAGAGAAAAGAAATACAGGAAGAAATATTTGAAAAAGCTATTGAAAAAATAGAAAATGAAAAACTTTATGAAAAAAGTATTCTCATAGTAGGAGAAAAGGGATTCCATCATGGAGTTATTGGTATAGTTGCATCTAAAGTTCTGGATAGATACTACAAACCTACTATAATTATGGAAATAAAACCTGATGAGGGAATTGCCACTGCTTCATGCAGAAGTATAGAAGGATTCAATATTATTGAAGCTATTAATAATTTTTCTGATCTTCTCATCAAATATGGAGGCCACAGTGGTGCTGCTGGTTTTTCAATAAAAATAGAAAATATTGAAGAATTCAGTATAAAACTCAATGACTATGCCAAAGCTGCAATGGAAGACAGCACTCTCATAAAACCAATTAAAGTTGACAGACCACTTCCTTTTTACAAAATATCATATGACTTTTTAGATAAAATATCTCTTTTAGAGCCATTTGGTTTCGGCAATCCTTCTCCTTTATTCTCATTGAATAACTGTCAATTTGATGGATTAAGACTAATAGGAAAAGATAAAAAACACATTATGATGAACATCATAAAAAATGGAAATGAAATAAGAAATTGTGTATGGTTCAATAGTGATGATGTTTTTGAAAATCTTGTCAATTTAAGAAATATAGATATAGCCTTTAAATTAAAATTAGAAACTTATAAAGACAGATATCAATATAAAATGTATGTTGAAGATATAAGAGAAACCATTCAGACTTCGAATGAAATAGAAAATATTTTTGATCTTTATGATATTCAATTTCCTATAGAAACAGTAATTTATACAAGAAGAAAGATGGATTCACCAAAAATAAGGCTTACTTTCTCTGAACAGGGAATAACTGTAGCTAATGATCGTACATATCTTGGAAATTTAGATACTCAGACTGAATATATACTAAATTCTTTAAAAAAAATGTATAACATTGAATTTTCTGCTGCTGTAAAAGATGTTATATTAAAAGATGAAAATTATAATGTTCATATTCTTATTGATAAAGATTATTCTTTTTCATCCTATGCCATAAAGCAAAGCGAGCTGTTTAAAGAAATAAAAAACTTTCTTGTTGGAGAATTTAATTATAATTATATCCAAAAGAAAACTTTAGCATCTGTTTTTAAAGATAAAAATAATACAGTGACAATTATGGAAAGAGGAAGAGGAATTGAAACTATAATTCAAACTATAGGACTTTATTACAAAAATATAAATGAAAAAGCTCTTCTTGTAACAAAAGAAAATATATCTAAAAAAACTATTTCAAGTATAGGAATAGGGGATAAATTTATTAGTGGGTATGATTTTTATATTTTCCTTAATCCTGAAAAATCTGAAATAGAAAAATATATTGATAGAAAAATTCTAGTAATAACAGAAGATAAAACTTTTAATATACAAGGATTTACTCATATTACAGATAATTATGAAATTCCATCAAACATAAAGTTTCTATCTGAAGAAGAACTAAAAAATAAAAATATAATTTTTAGTAAAAAACTCCCTTTAGACAAAAAAAATCAAGTCATTAAAAATTTAAAAACTTATATGGAAATATATTCAACCAAAGATATACTTCCGTATTTATAAAAATAAGATTGATTGAAAAATTAAAAATTAGAAAGATTTCCATAATAAGCAAAATAAATTCTCAGTAATTATAACAGTTAAATATTAATTGCTATAATTACTGAGATATAACAATGAAAGTATTATTATTATTCATTTTTTTATATTTTATGAATTAAATTAGTAACAAATATTTTTAAATAAAATTTTATTTTTATTTAAAAATATACTATTTTATAATTGTTCTTATGATCTCTTTTAACTTCATATAAGGCTTTATCTGCTGTTCTGTAGTAATCATAATAATCAACATTCTTATTATCTGTTATAGCAGCCCCTATGCTTACTGATATTTTAAATTCCATGTCTTTTATCTCCTGCAGCTGCTGAAACATTCTCTGACATACATCTTTTACAAATTCTGTATTTCCTATATTTTCTGCAAAAGCAGCAAATTCATCTCCTCCTAATCTGAATATTACATCAGATTTACGAAATACCTTCTTTAAAATTTCTGCAAATTTCTTTAAAGCCTGATCTCCTGCATAATGTCCATAGGTATCATTTATCATTTTAAAATTATCAAAATCAAATATAAACATAGTATTTCTTGAAGTATTATTCTTTTTCAATGTCAGTAGATATTGTATTCTGTCTTTTCCAGCTCCAGAATTGTATAATTCAGTCAATCTGTCGCTGTCTGCTTGAATTTGAAGCTGTACTCGGCATAAAGTTTCTGCATTTATATTTTTCATAAAACCTACTACACACCTTTTATTGCTATACACCTCATTATATGCTGATAAAGTTATTTGATACCATTGAAACTCCTTTTCTATTTCCGGTCTCATTCTAGCTTCACATGAAGCTTTATCCATCCCTTTTCTTATTTTCTCTATCATATCACTTATTTTATCTCTGTCAAGGCTTTCCAATAATCCTTTATCTACTAAAGTATCTGGAGCTCCAGGTATGTCTGGAAAACTGTTATATTCACTGGAACCACAATGTTTTGAACAAATAGTATTAGTTTCTAAATCAAAATCAAACATTATATCAATAGAATTATTTAAAATTACATCTAATTGTCTTTGCTTTTTTTCTGCTTCTATTTCAAGTTTTTTTTCTTCTGATATATCTTTCAATATTTGTGCACAATACCCCACAGCTGTCTGATAACATGAAATAGAAAGAAATTTTCCTATTTCATTGCTGTACGCTTCTATTTCTTGAGTTATTCCCTTATATGCAGTTTCCCAATATAATTTCAGCCATTTTTTATCTCCATTTTTAAATATATTATAAAATGAACTGCCCATTAATTTTTCTTTTGTAGTATTTTCAAGCTCCGCTAAAGCCTTATTTGCATATACAAATACTAAATCATATGGCTCACCTTTTTCATCAATTTCTACTTTTAACACAGTAAAAGCAATAGGCATATTTTCAAGATATTCTACTTGCTTATAGTTATCTTCTATAAAATTTTTAACAGTAGAAATTCTTTTTTTATTTTTGTTTTTTACACTTAACTTCATTAAAACTCCTTTATGCAGTATCTCACTTTTAGAACTTCCTTTATTTTTAAGATTCTGATATATCATTATACGGAGCTCTTATCCCTTTTCTTTTAATTTTTAACCTCTGTATAGAATTTTATCTCACTAATAATTTGTTATTATACAGGCTGCTCAATTATTTTTTAACCTCTTTATTAATAATTACAATATTTTTAAAATTTCCTCTGTTACCCAAATATTACATAAATATAATAAAAAAAGACCAGCCCAAATAAATTAATTTTTGACTGACCTTTTTTGATTAAAAACTATGCTCTTTTCTTTTTTAAAATATCAAAAAAGTTATTCCTCATAGCATTTCCTGCTTTTTTAATTGAATCTTTATGATAATATTCTTTATATTTTTTTAGTTCTCTCATTGTCTCAATGTATTTATCTAATGATATAACTATTGTTTTAGAGGAATCATTCTCTATAATTATGTCCTCATAATGAGCTCTTTCTAAATTCTTTTTTAGATTTTTTTCAAATTCCCCTCTTTTAAGTATCAACACACCCAACCACCACCCTTTTCTGTTATTATTTTTTTATGATAGTATTGATATCTATTTTCTTTTCTTGAAGACCATTTTCTATTAAGAAATCTTGAGTTTTTACTAAATCATCTATGTCAGAAGCTTTAATTTCAGTATTAAAATCATATAATGGGTAAAGCTCCATTACTTCATCATTTGAAAGCCCTATATCCTCTGCTGTTATTTTCAATGTAGTTTCAAAATCATCTTTTATAAATTTAACAGCCTCTTCATTTACTTTAAGAAATCTATCTACAAGCTGTGGATTCTCCTTAAGAAACTTTCCACTTACAGCAGTAACAACAATTCCCTCAACAAGTCCTTCTCCATTAGTCACTACACTTGCACCATTTTTAATAGCTTTTAAAGCTACTGGTCCTGCTAAAAGTACAGCATCCACATTTCCGCTTTCCAATGCTGCCATAGCTTCTGGAAGTCCCATATTAATAAATTCTATATCATCAACTTTTAAATTACCTTTTCCTAAATAAGTTAATAAAAGCTGATGAAGTATAGTCCCTTTTGGCCCTGCTACTTTCTTTCCTGCCAAATCTTTTGGCTCTTTTATATCTGAGGATTTAGATATAATCATAAATCCTTTTGGTGATCTGCTGTAAATATTAGTTATTTTTAAATCTACTCCATTTGAAGCTGCTATGATAGCTGATGTTCCTCCAAGTGCATGAAGAAAATCTAATTCTCCTGCTGCCAGAGCCTGTGTTTGTTCTGGCCCTGTTGTAAGCTCATGAAATTTTACTTCTATTCCATCCTTTGAAAATTCTTTTCCAAACATATCTCTATTTTTTTCTAAAATAGATGGTATATTTAAAGGAGATTTTACATAGGTTATATTTATCTCCTTTGGTACAGTAGTTTTTTCTTTTCCACAACCAGCAATAAGAAGCACTGTTCCTACTGCAGCTGCTGCAATGATTTTCTTTAACATTCTTTCCCTCCATTAATTAATTATTTATTTTATTCAAAATTTCTTTTTTTAAATTAATAAGTTCCATATCCCCTATATCTCTTGGAAAATTTTTTACTATGTTATAACTATATAATTTCCCCTCATTTATAACTATTATTCTATGACCAAGCATTAAAGCCTCATCTATATTATGAGTGACAAAAATTATTCCTGTTTCAGTCTTTTCATATACTTTTATTATCTCTCTCTGAAGCTGTTCCCTTGTAAAATAATCCAAAGCTGAAAAAGGCTCATCCATTAAAAGTGTATCTGGCTGATATGACAAAGCCCTCGCTATTGCTACTCTTTGAGCCATTCCTCCAGATAATTGTGATGGATAAGCATCTTTAAATTCTTCTAAAGATATCATTTTTAAATATTTATCTGTATCTATTTTATTTCCATGTATTTCTATATTTTCTTTTACTGTAAGCCAAGGCATTAAACGGCTTTCCTGAAAGACCATCCCTATTTTAGCTTTTAACTTTTCTTCATTTTTATTATAAAAATCTATTTTTCCATCTGTTATTTCTTCCAGTCCAGCTATCATTCTCAAAAGTGTAGTTTTTCCACATCCACTTTTTCCAAGAATAATTGTTATCTTCCTGTTATCTATCTCTAAATTCATATTTTCAAATATTATTTTTTTATTTCCATTTATCTCAAATATTTTTTTAAGATTTAAGATACTATACATATTATTCAAAGTAATCACCCTGTTTCCTCTTTATATAAGCAGAAACAATCTTAGAAAATATATTATCTGTTATTATTCCTAAAGTTCCTATTACTATTATCCCCAGCATAACTATATCTGACCTTGATATCTGCTGAGCATCTAATATAAGATATCCTATTCCTGATGAGGCAGCTATAAGTTCAGCTCCAATTATGGCTCTCCAGCTGTATCCTATTCCTAATTTTAATCCTACCAGTATGTCTGGAACTGAATTTGGAAGTATTATTTTTAAAAATATATCTTTTTGAGATAAGTTAAAAACTTTTCCTACCTCTATATATTTTTTATCACAGCCTCCTACTCCTTTTAATACATTTAAAAATACTGGAAAAAACGATGCCAGTATTATAATTACTATTTTAGAAGTTTCTCCTATTCCAAACCACAAAATTATCATTGGTATAAGTGCAAGTGGCGGAGTATGACGAAAAAATTCAAAAACAGGTTTAAAATAAACATAAATATTTGTAAAAGCACCAAAAAAAATTCCTAAAGGAACTGCTAAAAAAACAGTGATGGAAAAACCTATAAATATACGTCTTAAACTTATGGCTATATGTTTTATTAATTTTCCATTTTCTATCAATTTTACAAAAGAATCAATTATCTTTGATGGAGCTGGAATTATATAGCTGTTCCATAAATTATAATATGACCCTGCTGTCCATATAAACAGAATAAGCATAATTAAATATATTCCTTTTAATTTTTCATTCTTCAAACTATCCACTTCACCTTATTTTAATTTTAATATCAACTCAAGTTTAACATAAATTCAATAAAAATGTAATACCTAAAAATCATTTAGGAAGTTCAAAAAAAATTTATAACTTTTGTTTTTTTTATAGGAAAAATATGTTACAATAAAAAAATAATGACCTTGACATGAAGAATATATTTTATTAAAAAATTTACAGATAAATCTATTTTTATTCTGTAAATTTTTATTTTTTATAATTCTTCATTGAAAGTAATACACTAAGGAGGAATGGCATTATGAAAATAGGTCTCTTATCATCAAATGTTCAAAAGAGGCGTGAGATGATTCTTAATGGAAATATTCTCAATACTCTGCTTTTTTTATCACTTCCAACTATTTTAATGGGTATGGTTTCATCTCTCATACCATTATCAGATGGATTATTTTTAAACCATACCTCAGGATATCTCGTAGCAGCAGCAGTTGGTTTTGGACAGCCTATAATAAATATACTGAATGCTCTGTCTTTGGGATTAGGTGTAGCTTCTATGGCTATTGTTGGTCAAATTAATGGAACTGGAGATTTAGAAAAAGTAAAAAAAGTTTCTACTCAAATTATGGTATTTGCATTTTTTATAGGTCTGCTAGTTGCTCCTACTTCTATCATCTTTGCTTCTATTGTATCACAAAATATAAGTCCTGAAATAGCTCATCAGGTTTTTCTTTATTTAAGTCTTTATTCAATTGTTATTCCATTGCTATTTATGGCTGCAATATATAATGCAATAAAAAATGCCACTGGTCAGCCAGAAGCGACTTTAATCAGAATAATAATTTTACTGTTGTTAAAAATCATATTTAATACTTTGTTCCTTGCAATTTTTCATCTTGGAATAATTGGAGCTGTTATGGCTTCACTTTGCTCATATATAATTATTGCTATCTGGATGTTTTATGATTTATTTGTAAAAAAAAGTGAAACCCAACTTATTTTGAGAGGGTACTATCCTGATTTTCCTCTGCTGAAAAAGGTTTTAATATTAGCTCTTCCCTCTATGGTAACTTATTCATTGATAAACTTTGGATTTTTTCTTATCAATATGGAAGTAGAAAAATATGGAGCAATAGTTCTCACAGCTCAGACTATTGCAAGTAATATTAATACTATGTGTTTTACTCTTCCATCATCTATTGGTACTACTGTGACAACTATGGTCAGTATGAATATTGGAGCTGAAAAACCTGAAAATGCTGAAAAATCTTTTAAGTATGGTTCATTGGTAAGTTTAGTTATTTCCTTTATTCTTATTGTTATATTTCTCCCAAGCAGTAATTTCCTTGTAAGATTATTTCAGAATCATGAAGAAATAGTAAAATTAGCTGACCATTCATTAAAAATATATACTTTTTCAATTATAGGTTTTGGTTTATTTATGGTTTCACAAGGTGCTTTTATAGGTTTGGGCAGAACAAGACTGCCGTTAATCATGGGGCTTTTAAGAGTATGGCTGATAAGATATATTTTTATTATAATAACTAAAAAATGGCTTGGAGTTGATTCTGTATTCTGGGGAAATCTAGTTTCTAACACTGTGGCTGGTCTTCTTTTTTATTACATAGTTACAAAGACTCCATGGGTATCAGTAATAAAGAAAGACAAACATTCAATATAACAAAAAAAGGATGGTATCCCATCCTCTTTTTTATTTTAGAGAATATATTTATCTAGATTTTCTTCTTCATTTTCTTTTTTAAATATTTTTTTAACAAAGTTGGCATCTATATTGACTTTTTGTTTTTTCTCATATGGAGCTTCATACATTACTTCTCTCAGCAATTCTTCCACTACTGCAGAAAGCCTTCTAGCTCCTATATTTTCTATTTTTTCATTCATTATGGCTGTTATATCTGCTATTTTTTCTATAGCCCCTTTTGTAAAAGAAAGTTCTACATTATCTGTAGCCAGCATTGCTGTATATTGCTCAAGAAGATTATATTCTACATCTGTTAATATTTTTACAAAATCTTCTCTCTCCAGATTCTTTAATTTTACTCTTATTGGAAATCTCCCTTGTAATTCAGGCATTAAATCTGATGGTGAACTTTGTGTAAAAGCTCCAGCTGCAATAAACAGAATATGATCTGTCTTTACAGGCCCAAATTTTGTCATAACTGTACTTCCTTCTACTATTGGAAGAATATCTCTTTGTACTCCCTGTCTTGATACTTCCCCTTTTCCTACTCCATCTCTTTCAGCTATTTTATCTATTTCATCAATAAAAATAATTCCATTATTTTCTACATTTTCTATAACTTCTTCATTTAAAGAATCTAAATCAAGTTTTTTCTCTACCTCTTCGTCCATCATTATTCCAATAGCATTTTTTACAGTAGTTATCATTTTTTTACTTTTTCCAGATACTCCTGCCATTACCTGATCTAAAATACTTCCAATTCCAGAAGTGTCATCACTTCCAGATACAACCTCTATTATTGGAAGCTCTAAATCCTTTCTAGTTTTTTCTATTTCAACTTCTGTATCATCATATTTTCCTTCATCAATATCCTGCATGATTTGAGCTTTTTCCTCATCATTAAGAGAATCATATGGCTTTATAAGTTTTGCTGCCTTTTCTAATGCTGTTTCATAAGCCTCTTCTCTTAATTCATTAAATTTTTGTTCTTTCATTTTTCTGTAAGTAAGAGAAGTTAAGTCCTTTATTATACTCTCTACATCTTTCCCAACATATCCTACTTCAGTATATTTAGTTGCTTCTACCTTTAAAAACGGGGCATCAGCTATTTTCGCTATTCTTCTTGCTATTTCCGTCTTTCCAACACCTGTTGGCCCCATCAGAATTATATTTTTAGGAGTAATTTCTCTTCTTAATTCCTCATCTTCTATATTTTTTCTTCTATCTCTATTTCTTAAAGAAATAGCAACATTTTTTTTTGCTTCTTCCTGTGATATTATATATTTATTAAGTTCTTCTACTATCCTTTTTGGAGTAAGTCCTCTGTTCATTATCTCTCCTTTTGCATTTTAAATAATTTTACACTAAGCTTATTATATCATAAAGTTATCAAAGAAAAAACTTCAATTATTATTTAAATAATTATAATATTTTATTTTTTTAATTCTTTGAATATTCATAAAGATTCATTTATAATTAATAAATTACTCCTTATGAAAACAGAAGTTAAAAATTAAAGACTGATTTATTAAGTAAAAATTTAAGTTTAGAATTTTTTTATTTTCTAAAATTGCTTTACTTTTTAATCAGTCTTTTTTACTATTACATATTTTATTTTTTTAATCTTTTAATATATATTCCAGCCCTATCTCAAGCTTTTTTAATGCATTAGCTCTATGGCTTATTATATTTTTTATATCTGGCATCTCTGCAAGTGTTTTTCCATATTCAGCTACAAAGAAATGAGGGTCATATCCAAACCCTTTATCTCCTCTTGGTTCATCTATTATTTCTCCTGATACCTCTCCTCTGAAAGAATAACTTCTTCCATCTGGTTTTCCTAAAGTAACCACACTAACAAAGTGTGCTTTTCTATTTTCTTTCCCTTGCAGCTCTTTAATCAGTTTCTTATTATTTGAATCATCTGTTGCATTTTCTCCAGAATATCTAGCTGAGTATACCCCGGGTGCTCCATTTAGAGCATCTACACATAATCCTGAATCGTCAGCTATTGTTATCATTCCAGTATATTTTGCTATTTCCAATGCTTTCTTAGCAGAATTTGCTTCAAAAGTATCTCCATCTTCAATCACTTCTGGTATATTTATTCCATCTTTAATAGAAAGTATCTCTATATTTTTTACATTTTTAAAAATAGCTGTTATCTCTTCTATTTTATGTTTATTTCCTGTTGCTAGAAATATTTTCATAATATCTATTCTCCTATTACTTCATTTTGAAGTCTGATTATCTCTTTTATTCCAACTTCTGCTAAATCAATCAGTTCATTAAGCTCTTTTCTAGTATAAGTAGCCTCTTCTCCTGTTCCCTGTACCTCTACAAATTCTCCCTTGCCATTCATTACTACATTCATATCTACTTCAGCAGCAGAATCTTCAGTATACATTAAATCAAGCATAGGAGTCCCTCTTACAATTCCAACACTGATAGCAGCTACATTAGATACTATTGGATTTACACTTAAAACTCTCTCTTTCATAAGTTTTTTTACAGCTAAAGCAAGAGCTATAAATCCTCCTGATATAGAAGTAGTTCTAGTTCCACCATCAGCCTGAATAACATCACAGTCAATAGTTATAGTTCTCTCTCCTAATTTATCCAAATCTACAGCTGTTCTCAAAGCTCTTCCTATAAGTCTTTGTATCTCCATAGTTCTTCCAGAAAGCTTTCCTTTTGCTGATTCTCTTTGATTTCTTTCTCCAGTAGCTCTAGGTATCATAGAATACTCAGCTGTAAGCCATCCTTTTCCTTGCCCTCTCATAAAAGGCGGTACTTTTTCACTTACAGAAGCTGTACATATTACTTTAGTATTTCCAAATTCTATTAAAACTGATCCTTCTGCATAAAGATTAAAATCTTTTGTTATTTTTATTTCTCTAAGACTGTCTATTTTTCTTCCATCTTCTCTTAATTTTAAAGTTCTTAAATCTTCCTCTATTATCATTTCTTTAACTTCCATTATTATATTTCTCCTCTTGATCTGTCAATTTTTTTATGCCAATACTTCTTCCTTTGTCTTTTCTTTCTTTCCAAATTGTATTTCATAAAAGTGTTTATACAAACCTTTAAACTCAAGTAATTCCTGATGAGTTCCTATTTCTTTTATTTCTCCATTTTCCATTACAACTATCTTATCTGCATTTATTATAGTTGATAATCTATGAGCTATTACAAAAGTTGTTCTATTGACCATCAATTTATCTAAAGCATCCTGCACTAATCTTTCTGATTCAGTATCTAAAGCAGATGTAGCCTCATCCAATATCATTATTTCAGGATTTTGTATAAGAGCCCTGGCAATAGCTATCCTTTGCTTTTGCCCTCCAGAAAGAAGCACTCCTCTTTCTCCTACTTCTGTTTCAAATTTATTTGGAAGTTCCATAATAAACTCATATGCATTAGCCATTTTAGCTGCGTTTATTATCTCATCTTCTGTTACTCCATTTTTTCCAAAAGCTATATTTTCTGAAATAGAACCACTGAAAAGAAAACTTTCTTGAGGCACTATTCCTATATAATCTCTATATTTTTTTAATGAAATATTTTTTACATCTATTCCATTTACTTTTATAGCTCCATCTGTAACTTCATAAAATCTAGGTATAAGATTTACAAGAGTAGTTTTTCCACTTCCACTTTTTCCTACAAGAGCTATTACTTCTCCTGCTTTTACATCTAGATTTATATTTTTAAGTATCAATTCTGGAGAATCATCATAATGAAATGATAAATTTTCAAATTTGATATCCTTTATTTCTGTTGTAAGTTCTTTTTCTTCTCCATAATAGTCCTGTTCCAAAGGAACATCTAATATCTCTATTACCCTGTCTGCTGATGGCAAAGCTTCCTGAAGATCATTATTTTTGCTTATAAGTCTTTTTAGAGGCTGGCTCATCAATCCCAAAGCTGTAACAAAAGAAATGAGATCTCCTGCTGTCATACTCTTTAATACAATTATCTGGTATCCTCCATATGCAGCTACCAGCAGTACCATCACAGTTGTTATTACCTCATTAATAGGAGATACCTTTGCTTTTATTTTTGTACTCTTATATGATTTTTCAAATTCATCCATACTTATAACTTTATATTTCTCAATCATATCATCACTGTTATTAAAAGCTTTTATTACAAAAATACCAGAAAGAGTTTCTTGAATAAATGCTGTAACCGCTCCTGAAGTGTCCTGTCTTATTCTACCAGATTTTCTTATCTTCTTAGTATATTTCTTTACTGTACTTATAATAAGAGGCATTACTATTAAAGCTATAAGAGCTAAAATATAATCTACTTGAAACATTCTGAAAGTAAGAGCCACTACTGTAAGAAATTCTTTAAACATATCAAATATGATAAAACCTATCCTTCCTAAAGTGGCAGAATCTCCAGATAGTCTTGCCATTACGTCTCCAAGTTTATTTCTTTTGAAATATGACATTGGAAGCTTTTGAAGATGTGAATATACATCTATTTTTATATCTCTTTTTATAGTTTCAGTTACATAATTAGATGAAATAGAAGCAAAATAACCAGTTACAACTTTTAGTATAGTTGAAATAAATATTCCTCCAATTACCAAAGCCATCATTCTTGCATTTTTGTTTACCAATACATCATCTATAAGATATTTACTCAGCCATGCTGGAACTGCTCCCATTGCTGAACTTACAGCTGATGTAAATACTACTGCAGTCATTACCCATTTATATTTTAAACTATATCTTAAAAATGTATTTAAAGATTTATTTTTAAATATACTTAATTTTCCTATCATTGTTCTCCTTTAATCAGAAAATTTCCATAGCTCTTTATGACATCTTTTCCTGATAGTTCTTTTCTCACTTCAGCTATGTCCTCAGCTATTTTCTCTTTGGAATTTTCAAAGTAATCAAGATATCTCTCTATCTCTTCTGGATTGCATTTTTCCTGCAATAATTCTGGATATACTTCTCTATTGAGAGTGAGATTAGGCAGAGAAACAAATCCTACTTTCAAAATATATCTTGCTATAAAAGCATTTATAAAATTTGTTTTATAAATAACAATAACAGGAATCCCCATCAAAGCAAGTTCCAGTGTTACTGTTCCAGAAGCTGCAACAGCTGTTTTTGATTCTTTTACACATTCAGCCAGACTTTTATCTGATACTATTTTTAAATTTTCATATTTATTTAAGTCTTCATCTATCCATTTTAAATGCTCATTGCTGGAAAGCTTCAAAAGAAATGTTTCATTTTTTTTCTTTTCTACTACTTTCAGCATTACAGGAATAAGTGTTTTTATTTCCTGTTTTCTGCTTCCAGGAAGAAGAAGTATATTATTTCCAGTTCTTTCAACTACTGAATACTTATCCACAAATGGATTTCCAAAATATACAGCATCTACTCCATGTTTTTTATAAAAATCTACTTCCCATGGAAAAATAACCATTATATGATCTGCTTTTACCAGCTTTGTTATTCTTTTTTCACCCCATATCCAAAGTTTTGGTGGGATGTAATAATAAACTTCAACTTCTGGCATTTCTTTTTTTAAAAGTTCCAAAAATTTAAGGTTAAATCCTCCATAGTCTACAAGGATTACCTTATCTATTTTTTCCTTCTTTATAAAATCAATATATTCATTTGCTTTCTTTTTTAAGAAACTGTATTTTTTGAACACTTCAGTAAATCCCATTACAGCAAGCTCTTCTATGTCCTGTATTACTTCTACTCCTTGAGTCCTACTGTGATTTCCTGCTGCTCCATAAAATTTCAGATTTTTATCCTGCTCAAGCATGGCTTTTACCAGATATGAAAGATGTAAATCTCCTGAAACTTCTCCTGTGGATACAAAAAATTTCATAAAAATCTCCTTTTAAGCTTTTATTCCCATAATAAAAAGAGAGTGCTCCTCAGCAAGTTTTACAGCCTCATCTCTGTTGAGAAAAAGCATTTTCCCTGCTTCTCCAACAATTCCCTTTGCTCCTATCTCTACTGCTCTCTTTATAGTTTCTATTCCTACAGCTGGTATATCTACTCTCATATCCTGCTGGGGTCTTGACATCTTTACAATTATTGTTCCCGTTCCAGCCAGTTCACCAGCTCTCTTTATAGTTTTATCTGTTCCTTCTATTCCTTCTAAAGCTATAACAGAAGAATCTTTGCATACAACAGTTTGTCCAGCATCTACTTCGCTTAAAGCTTTAGCTGCCTCCATTCCGATTTTTATAGTTTTCATATCTTCTTCAGATGGTTTTAATTTTGTATAGCATTCTTCCTCAAACATAAAATTTTTTAAAAGATAATTCTGTGGCAGAACTTTTATTCCATTTAATCTAAAAAAAGCAATAATTGCAAAAAGGAGAGTTTCATCTTTTTTGTCTGGTAATCTTTTAAGAAGCTCCTCTCCATATTTGTCTAATTTCATTTCTTTAAAAATAATTTCTTTTTCAACTTTACCAAGCATAATAATCTCTCTTATATCATTCAAGAGAAAATGTTTCACTATAGCTCCTACTTCACCTATATTAAAAGCTTTAAAGTTGCTGCAACTTTTGATTTCAGGTTCAATAGTTTCAAAAAGACCTATGGGAAAAACATTGATTTTCTGCTTTTCAGCTTCCTGTAGGAAATAAAGGGGCAGCTTACCATTACCAACTATTATCCCTAATTTATCCATTATCTAGTTATCCCCCTATTACTGCTATTTATAAACTCCAGTAAATATTTTATATTATCATCTTCACCATATTCTTCCTCTACCTGTTTTACAGCCTCTTTTAAAGGAAGTCCATTTCTAAATATGATTCTATAAGCTTTTTTTAGATTTGACAATGTTTCATCAGAAAAACCTCTTCTTCTGAGTCCAATACTGTTTAATCCTCTTACTTCAGCTTTATTCCCTTCAGCAAGTATGAAAGGACAAATATCCTGATTTACAGCACTTGCCCCTCCTATCATAGAATAAGACCCTATTCTGCAGAATTGATGGATAGGAGTAAGTCCTCCTATTATTGCAAAACTGTCAACCACTACATGACCTGCTAAAGTGACATTATTTGCAAGTATACATCCATCTCCTATGATAACATCATGAGCAACATGAACATAGGCCATAAGAAGATTCCCATTTCCTATTCTTGTTTCCCATCTGTCATCTGTTCCTCTGTGAATAGTAACAAATTCTCTTATTGAGTTTTTGTTTCCTATAATAGTTTTTGTGGGTTCATTTTTATATTTTAAATCCTGAGAAGCTTTTCCAATAGAAACAAATGAGTAAATAGTATTGTCTTCCCCTATTTCTGTAATTCCTTCTACAACTACATGAGATTGTATAACTGTATTTTTTCCTATTTTTACATCTTTACCTATTACACAGTAAGGTCCTATCTTTACTCCATCTTCTATAATTGCTCCTTCTTCAATTATAGCAGTGCTATGAATATCTATCAAAATGAATTCCCCCTAATCTTATTTGTCTGTTATACAGAATGTAAATGTAGCTTCGCATGCCAAAACTCCATCTACTTTTGCTACTCCATGAGCCTTTACAAAGTTTCTTTTTATTTTTTCTACTTCTACCTCATATATAACTTGATCACCAGGTTTTATTGGGCTTTTAAATTTAGCACTTTCAACACCTACAAAATATGGAACTTTTCCTTCCACTCCATCCATTACAAGAACACCTAAACATTGTGCCATTCCTTCTACTATAAGGACTCCCGGCATAATTGGATGTCCTGGAAAATGTCCATTAAAAAATTCTTCATTAATAGTAACATTTTTCAAGCCTTTTATTTTCTGTTCTTCTTTGTTCACTTCAAGAATTCTATCAACAAGTAAGAATGGATATCTGTGCGGGATTCTCTTCATGATTTCTAAAGTATCTAACATATTTTTTTCCTCCTAAAATTTAAGTAAATTTATAATTTTTTCAGTAATTTTGCAAATTCTATATCTAAAGCATGTCCTGCTTTGACTGCTATTATATGACCTTTAATAGGTCTGTTCAATATTTTCAGATCTCCTATAATATCAAGCATTTTATGTCTTACAAACTCATCTTCATATCTAAGTCCCTCTGGATTCATTACCCCATCTTTTTCTATAACTATGGCATTCTCAAGAGTTCCACCTAAAGCAAGATTATTTTTCTTAAGATATTCTATTTCATAATCAAAACCAAAAGTTCTAGCTGGAGCTATCTCTTTTTTATAACTTTCAAGGGTTATTTCAAATTCTGCCAGCTGTGATTTCAAAAAACTATGCTCAAATCTGATAGCATATGTTATTTTATATCCATCATATGGAAGAGCAACTATACTTTTATCATTTACTGTAAGATAGATTGGTTTAGTTATAACTATAGGCTCCACTTCTTTATCTAGCTCTTTTATTCCAGCATTTTCAAAAAGTTCTATAAAATTACCTGCACTTCCATCACAAATGGGAAGTTCATTGCCATCAAGTTCTATTACCAAATCTGTTATTTCTGCTGCATATAATGCTGATAAAAAATGCTCTATTGTATGTACTTTTGCTCCAAATTCGTTTTTTAAATTAGTTCCACGTGTAAGATCAAAAGTATTTTCTATATCTAATTTTATCTCATTTTTTCCTTCTTCAAAATCAACTCTTCTGAAAATTATTCCATTATTTCCAGGAATAAGTTTCATATCAATATTTTCACCTTTATGAAGCCCAATACCAGAATAAACAATTTCTGATGCCAGTGTTTTCCTTTTCATCTTCCCTCCTTATCTAGTTTTTTGTTAAAAACTTATCTGCAACTGCCATTGCAATTTCTCTTTTTCCATCTACAAAATCTACTTCGACTTTTTTATCTGTTATTCCTCTTACTACTCCCAATCCAAATTTTTTATGCATTACTTTTTCCCCAATAGAATAAGGGTATTCTTTATATGTTTTATTCAAATCTTCTATAGTTATCATTTTTTTGAATTGCTGTTTTACAGGAGTTTTTACAGGATTTATTGCTTCTCTTTTAAAATAAGACTCTACATTACTTTCAAGAAGATTTTCAGGAAGTTCATTTATAAATCTTGATTTTGTTCTAAAACTTTCCTCTCCATACATAAATCTGCTTGCAGCATAAGAAATATATAATTTATCCTCTGCTCTTGTTATTGCTACATAGCACAATCTTCTTTCCTCTTCAAGTTCTCTTGGTTCAAAATCTGCTTTTTTCCCAGGAAAAACTTCATCTTCTGTTCCTACTAAAAATACTGTTGGAAATTCAAGTCCTTTTGAGTTATGTATAGTCATAAGCTTTACATAATCTTTTTCTTCCTCAAGATTATCTGTGGCACTTACTAAAGATATATTTTCTAAGTATTCTCTTAAAGTAAGAGTTTCTATTATTTTTTCCATTTCTGTAATAGAGTTTCTCAATTCTTCTATATTATTTATTCTATTTTCGCTATCTTCATAATTTGCTTCCAAATAATCAAAATATTTTATACTTTTTACCACTTTATCAAAAAGTTCTGAAACAGGTTCAGATTCGCTTATTTCAATAAGTTCTGTCATCATTTTATAAAATTCTTCTAAAACTAATTTCATATTAGCTGTAAGAGTATCTATTTCTTTAGCTCTTCCTAGTGCTTCAAAAAGAGTAAGTCCATTTACAGAAGCAAATTCATTTATCTTTTCTAAACTCTTATCTCCTATTTTTCTTTTAGGTACATTAAGTATTCTGCTTAAATTAAGACTGTCTTTCGTATTATTAATAACAGCAAGATAAGCAACTATATCTTTAATCTCTGCTCTTTGATAGAACTGCATTCCTCCAAATATTTTATAAGGAATATTAAATCTCAAAAAACCTTCTTCAAATAATCTTGATTGAGCATTCATTCTGTAAAGAATAGTAAAATCTCTATATTTTTTACCTTGATTTTTCCCTTTGATTATTTCTTCAATTATAACATTTACTTCTTGTCTTCCATCGTTGCATTGAAGCAGAGTTATTTTTTCACCAGTAGTTTTTTTAGTCCAGAGTTTTTTATCTCTTGCACTTGAGTTATTGCTTATCACAGCATTGGCAGCATCAAGTATCACTGAAGTTGAACGATAGTTTTCTTCAAGTTTTACCACTTCTGCATTTGGATAATCTTTTTCAAAATCTAGAATATTCTGAATATTAGCTCCTCTAAAACCATATATACTCTGATTTTCATCTCCAACTACACATAAATTTCCATATTTGCTGGCTATTTTATTAATTATCTTATATTGAATATTATTTGTATCCTGATATTCATCAACCATTATATATCTGAATTTATCCTGAACTTTATTTAAAATGTCAGGTATCTCCAGAAGTTTCGCTGTATTGATTAGTATATCTGAAAAGTCCATTCCATTATTATTTTTAAGAGTTATATTATATCTTCTATATATTTCTGCTACTACTACAGCATTCATATTATATTTATTTTCTGATTTTTCATATTCATCAGCAGATATTTCTTCCTCTTTTAATTTTGAAATAAGGGATACTGCCATTCCTTCTGTAAGATTTTTATCCTTTACTACAAGTTCTTTCATTATGCCTTTTACTACTCTTTTCTGATCATCAGCATCATATATAGTAAAATTAGCTCCATAACCTAGTCTGTTCCCATATGTTCTTAAAAGTCTTACTCCAAATGAGTGGAATGTAGAAACCATTGTTCTTCTTCCATCTTCTCCTATGAGATCCTCAACTCTTTCTTTCATCTCTTTAGCTGCTTTATTTGTAAATGTCACAGCTAATATTTTATATGGAGATATTCCTAACTCTTGAATCATATGTGCTATTCTGTAAGTTATTGTTCTTGTCTTTCCAGAACCTGCCCCTGCAAGTATAAGCAATGCCCCTTCTATTTTTTCAGCAGCTTTTTTCTGTCTGTCATTTAATTTTTCTAATATACTCATCCTATTTTCTCCACTCCTTCTAAAAGTTAATTATACCATAAAACACCTGCTCTTATCAATTAGAAGTCATCATTCCTCTATAATATTCAATATCTTTTATTTATACTTGTCATTTGAACAGTTTATAAAAAAAGGAAGAAGCTCTGCTTCTTCCTATGTAAGCTTTTTAGTGCCGTGAAAACTGAAAGAAGTTTTAACTCATACCCGCAATAAATACCTTAGTGCTGCTTCCTTCCAGACCTGACACGGTTCGATAATATTACGCCATGAGATTCCTCAGACAATTTCCACGACGATTAATTATATCAAGTTTTTATAATTCAGTCAACAATTTTATTCCTTAAAATCTTTTAAACAATTCATTCAATATATCTTTTTTGTTTTTTGACTTTAAAAAATTTATCTGCTCCTCAATTTTACTAAGTTCATTCATTTGAATTTCTAATCCATCTTCTGATTTTTTTCTTATTTCTTCTTCTTTTGCCTTTAAAAGTTCTTCATACTTAGCTATTTCTTTTTCACTGTTTTGTTTCATATCCTGAATTATTTTCTTTTTCCAATATCCATCTTTATCATTTAATACTTTTAATATTTTTTCAGAAAGATTACTTTTTACAGTAACTCTTCTTGTATTTGAATTATAGTTATAACTGATATCACCGTTTTTTACATCACATAAAAGAGGAATTATCATATCTTTTAACAAAGGTATTTTTATATTTAAAGAATCTGTTATTTTCTCTCCATTAAGATCCATATTATGTATATTGAGTTTCCCCTTTATAACTATATCATTTTTTGAAAGAACAGTTTTTTGTGAAAGTCCAGCTGAACCACCAAGTATATATTCATTAAATTCTTTTAGTTCTCCAAGTTCAACTTTTGAAATATCTATATTTATATATCCCTCTAAAGTATTGACATTAAAATATCCATCCATTTTTCCATGGCTGTCTTTTTTCTCTCCATTTAAAAAGAATGTCACATTATCTTCATTTCTTGAAAGTCTGCTTGAAATATTATTTAATTCTCCATTCAGAGAAAAACCATATATTTCAGATGTAAGGTCAACCTTTTCAACATATACTTCCCATTTATTTTTCTGTTCCATATCTTCAGTTTTTCTTAGTTCAATTTCTTTTAAAACTTCTCTGTATTTGACTACTATTTCATATATTTTCTTTTCATAAACCTCATTCAAATATATATTTACCAGAGAATCTAAATCTTTTATTGCAACTTCTCCGTTTTGTACAAAAGATTCTACACTTTTTTCAACAGAAAATTTCAATTCAGGAGAATTTTTCATATCTTCCAAATCTAATTTTATCTGTTCTTTTTCATTTTTCAATTGTTCATTTAGTACCTTTGCAGATTCTATTATATTTTTTACTTCTCTGTCCATCTTGAAAATATCCAATGGATTCTTCAAACTTGTTACTTTTTTCAAATCTTCCCTTATACTTTTAAATTCACTGCCTTTTTCAATTTCTTTTATTCTTGTTTCCCAGTAATTTCTCTTTTCTTCCAAAAGTTTATTATTTCTTTCATATTCATTTTTAAGAATATTTTCAAGATTTAAGTCATTTAGTTTCACACTGTTCAAATAGGAATTCTCTATTTCTGTTACTAATACTTCTTTATTTTTTTCTTCATCATCCGGAATGAGCACTTGCGATGCATCTAAAGTTGTTTTTTCTTTTATTCCAATATTTCCATCTGTCTTTCTGTCTGTAAGAAAATCTACATTTATTATATGGGCTTCACTTATCAGCACTTTTTTATCTGAAATATAAATATCATAATCAGCATTAAACTCTCTTACTGTTATAAAGTTTTTCATGCTGTTTCTCTGGCTCGTTGCTTGAATATCTCTCACTACTATCCTTTTACTGAATGGAGAAAATTCAACTTTTCCTATATCCACTTTCCCTTTATTTATTTCTGTAAGTTTTTTTTCTAAAATATTTTTAACTATAATGTTTCTGGCAGCATATATTCCAACTATTATTATAATAATTCCTGCTGCTAAATATGTAATTATCTTTTTCATTTTTTCAACTCCTTAGCTGAATTTTTTTATTAATACTCTTATTTTTCCCTTTTTACTTTCACCTAAAACAGAATCAACCAAAAATTTTCCTTTTTTTCTTATGGAAATAATATCTTTTTCCTTTACCAATTTACTTTTATCTTTATCAATATTATAGTTCAAGGCTACATCTCCAGATTCTAAAACTTCTATTGCACTGTTTCTGGAAAAATTTCCTAAAGCTGCTGTTACTACATCCAGCCTCAAAGAAGCTATACTCTCTACCAACTCCTTGAATTCTGTTTCTGGAATATCCTCTGAAGTTATTTCTTCAACTTCTACAGGAATTTTACCTATCATCTTAAGGTTTTCCTTTAAAAACATAAATAATTCTTCATTTATTATACCATAACATATACCATCTTTTACAATTAAATCTCCTAATATTTCTCTTTTTAATCCCAAAGACATAATACTTCCAAGATAATGTTTATGCTCTAATTCTCTAAACTTAGACCCATTGACTATCTTAAAATATTTTACTGGAAATTTTAGCATATCTAAATCAAAATCTTTAGGATATATTCCTGCCATTCTCTTCTCACAGCTGTTATTAATGCCTAAAAAAGAAAATTTAACTCCCATATTTAAATTTTCCAGTCTGCTCCAAAAATTAGGAGGATAAAAATACCTTGTATACACAGGATAATCTATCTCCTCACAAAGTTCTATATCATCACATATAGCTCCTATTAAAAATTCATCTATATCATGAAATGCTGATTGAAATTTTTTTCTGTCCAAATTTTTCTCCTTTTTTCGTTTGTCTCTACTATATGATTTTATATGATTTTATTCAGAAAAGGAATACCTAAAAAAAGTTTTTTTATTTAATACAAAAGTATTGGATATTCTGCCACTTCAGATACTTGTATTCAACATTAGATTGAAAATTTATTTTTTTTATGTTAAAATTAAAAGAGTATTTTTCAATATTAAGGAGATGAAAATTAAAATGGTAAAAAGAAAGTATATAGCACCCAATGCAATCACTGCTGCTGGTTTATTTCTAGGTTATTTAAGTATTACAGCATCAATAAAAGGTGAATTTATACGTGCTATAGTTTTTATTATATTAGCTATGGTTTGTGATGGATTAGATGGAAAAACTGCAAGAAAATTAGATGCTTTCAGTGAATTTGGTAAAGAATTTGATTCCTTTTGTGATGCAGTTTCTTTTGGTCTTGCTCCAAGTCTTTTAGTTTATTCTATATTGACACAAAAAATAGCAGCCAGTCCATTTATTGTTCCAGTTTCATTTTTATATGCTCTTTGTGGAGTTATGAGACTTGTAAAATTTAATATTATTACAGTTGCCTCAAGTGAAAAAGGTGATTTTAGTGGAATGCCTATTCCAAGTGCAGCCTCTATGGTTTGTTCTTATTTTCTTTTCTGTTATATGATAAATAAACATCTAGGTATTGATTTATTTAATATAGATGCTCTTATGGCAATTACAGTAATTGCTGCTGTACTTATGGTAAGCACTATGAAATTTAAAACTCCAGATAAAGCATTTCCTTTTATTCCAAAGAAATTTGCTGGTGCCTTTATTATTTTAGTAGTAATCACACTTCCTATAAGTCTGTTTATAGTAACTTATGCTTATGTTCTCATTAATATTATGTCCCATGTTACAAAAAGATTTTTTGGAGCTGAAAGTTCATCTGATGACAATGATGAAATAGAAGAGATAATAGAAGTTATAGAAGATGAAAGTCCTGAAGAAAAAGATTCAGACGAAGAAAATAAATAAAAGTATATTTAAAATATAAATCTAGGACAGATTGATAATATCAAATCTGTCCTTTTTGTTTAGAATCAAATATATTTTTTATTTTTCCAAATATATGATATCATATACATAAGGCTAAAAAAACGAGGTGATTTAATTTGGATTTTACATTAAAATTAAAACAAGAAATGAAGCTTTCTTTAACACAGGAAATGAAGATTTCTATGAATATACTTCAGATGTCTTCATCTAATTTAAAAGATTTTATTGAAAAAGAAGCATTAAAAAATCCAATGCTGGAAGTGACATATTCTGCCCCTTCATCTAAATATAATTCTGATGAAGAAGCTCCTTCACCTTTTGACTTTATTATTGAAGAAAAAACTTTGATTGATTTTTTAGAAGAACAGCTTGGTTATTTAAAAATTTCACCTAAAATAAAATCTATATGTGAATATGTGATAAATAATCTGGATGATAGAGGATATCTTTCTATTTCTAAATTAGAAATAAAAAAAGCTTTAAAAGTTTCTGCAGCTCAAATGAAAGAAGCTATGGATATTATATATTCTTTAGAACCAGCTGGTATTGGTGCTGAAAATCTAAAAGAAAATCTTAAGATACAGCTTATAGTAAAAAATATTATTGATGAAAAGCTCTTTTCTCTTATAGATAACTATCTGGAAGAACTTGGAGACAGAAATTATTCCATCATAAGTGATAAATTAAATATATCCATTGAGCAAATAGAAGATTATCTTGATATAATCAAGACATTAGAGCCTATTCCTGCTCGTGGATACTTTGTAGGGAATAAAACAAATTATGTAGTTCCAGAAGCTAAAATAGAAATTATTGATGAAGAATTAGTAGTTACATTGAATGATGAAGCTATTCCTAAAATAAAAATAAACAGTTCATATGAATCTACAAATTCACTTTCTGACAAAAATAATATGTATACAGCTATAAATCTGATTAAAAGCATTGAAAAAAGATATATTACTCTGGAAAGAGTTCTAAATCAGCTTATAATAAAACAAAAACCTTTCTTTTTTAAAGGAAAAGATTTTTTACAAACTTTAACATTAAAAGATATAGCCAAAGAATTAAATCTTCATGAGTCTACAATTTCCAGAACAGTTAGAGATAAATTTATAGAAACCCCTCAGGGAATGATTGCTATAAAATCTCTATTTATATTAAATTCAGAATGCCTTGAAATCAAAAAAACTATAGAAGAACTTATCAAATCTGAAGATAAGTCTTCTCCTTTGTCAGATGAAAAAATATCTTTATATTTTAAGAATAATGGCTGTAATATTGCGAGAAGGACTATAGCTAAATACAGAGAAGAACTTGGAATTGCTTCTACCAGAGAAAGAAAAAGAAAATAAAAGAGTGCAGAAATTATATCTGCACTCTTTTTTACCCCCAGTGTTTTTATATAGCTTTTTTAAATCTCCATCTCTAATAATGCTGAAGACAGACTTTTACCATGTTTATCTAAAGCTAGTGATCTTGTTACTCCCCCACCTAAAGCTTCGTCCATGACAAAGTTTAAAGCCCCTAAATTTGGTATTTCATACCTAACTACTTCTCCATGTACTATATCTTTAAAATATTCCTTTACTCTTTCAGCTGTTACTTTTTCACAAATTAATTTATAATCCTTTTCATCATAAACTATAAGAGATATATTTGAAATATTTCCCTTATCTCCTGTTCTTGAATGAGCTATATCTAATAATTTCATTTTAAACCTCCTCATACTTAACTTCAACTTTAATATCTTCTCTAGGAACAAATATAGAACATATTGAAACTACTTCACTTACGCTCTTAGTTACTCCTCCTCCTCCAGATGGTCCATTAGTATAAAGAGTTTCTACTTCATTTACTATTTTAGTTGCCTCTGCTTTATTGACCGTTCTTCCTGCAACTCTTAGTCTTACTTCTCCCAAAGCAGATGGATCACATAATTTTCTTCCAATAGTATCTCCATAAAGAGAATTTACTCCTAAAAGATCTATTTTCAATTCTTCAAATTTTACTCCTGTATATTCTAATCTTTTCTTTACAACTTCTCCTGCAAGAGCAGCTTTTGCATATGCTGTAGAACCTCCATAGCTGATTTCAGCATCTCCTATGAAGCAGTCTCTGTATCCTATACTTACCTTTAAAGTCTTTGGCTTTTCTTTTCCTGTTGCTCCAGTTAATAATACTTTATCTTCTCCAATTTCTTTCAATGAAATAGTTGTGAAATCTGCTACTCCATCAGGTGTCAAATAATTTGCTGGATCATGTATTTCATATATAAGCTGTTCTTTACAAGTATGTGTAGTTACAAGTCCGCCAGTAGTTTCAGTTTTTGTGATCACCACTTCCCCATTTTCACTTACTTCAGCAATTGGAAAACCTACATTCCACAAATCTTTTACTTCATTATATCCAGGTACAGCAAAGTATCCTCCACATACCTGAGCTCCACATTCAAGTAAATGTCCTATCATAATACCTTTTCCAATTAAATCATGATCATTTACATCCCATCCAAATTCATAAATCAATGGAGCCATAAATATTGCAGGGTCAGCACAACGACCAGTCACTACTATATCTGCACCATTTTTTAATGCTTCCACTATTCCATCAGCACCTAAATATACATTTGCTGATATCAATTTATCTTCCAGATTTTTCAAAGGCATTCCTAATTCCAGTATTTCACGATCAAGATATTTTCCAAGATGTGTAGATATATCATCACCAAGTACAGCTGCTAATTTAAGATTTTTTATTCCCATAGCTTCTGCCATTGATTTTATTTTTTTTATGGCACTTAAAGGGTTTGCTGCTCCCATGTTAGTTATTACCTTTATTTTTTTCTCTGAACATATAGGAAGTATCTTTTCAAATCTATATTCAAGCAGACCATTATATCCCTTATCAGGATCTTTCAATTTTTCCTGCTGAGCTATTGCTATTGTTCTTTCAGCAAGACACTCAAAAACTATATAATCTATATTTCCATTGAGCATTAAATCTACTGCTGGTTCTATTCTGTCTCCAGCATATCCTGCTCCTGAACCTATTCTTACTTTTTTCATTTTAACCTCCTGAAGTTAATTATCTATATAAAGCACCTGTTACTATTGCTACTATAAGCATTACTATTGTAGTTAAAAATGCATATGGTATTGTTTTCTTTTGATGTTCTCCAAGTTCTACCCCTGTTAATCCTACTAAAAGGAAAGTCGAAGCTGTAAGGGGACTTACTGGGAATCCAGTTGTCATTTGCCCTAGTATAGCTGCTCTTCCAACTGCTATTGCTGAACTTCCAAATTCTTGTGCTGTAGTTGCAAGAACTGGCAGTACTCCAAAATAGAACGAATCTGGATCAAACAATAAACTTGCTGGCATACCGATTATTCCTGTAATAACTGCCATATAGCTTCCCAATGACTGTGGAATTGTCTTTACTATAACAGTAGACATCTCTGTTATCATTCCAGATTTTTGCATAATTCCAATAAAAGCTCCTGCTGCAAATAGTATACTTGCCATCATAAGAGCTGCTTTTGCATGAGCATCTACTCTTTCTTTCTGCTCTTTTACAGATGGGAAATTTATCACTATTGAAATACAGAAAGCAATCATAAATACAACTGTTGGTGATAATTTTCCAGAAACAAGAACTACTATTGCTACTATTATTGTTAATATATTTATAATAAAGTTTCTGCTTTCTTTCTTTTCTCCAAGGTTGTTTGTATCGATTTCTACATTTTCTATATTTCCCAGTCTTCTTTTTTCATCTCTTCCAAGTTTAAAAGCTACAAAAAGAACAAACAATATTCCTGCCAGAACAGGTATAAGTAAAGGATTAAAAAGTTCTGTTACAGGTATTTTTAAAGAAGTTGCTGCTCTGATAGTAGGTCCTCCCCATGGAAGAATATTCATTACCCCTGCACCTAAAGCTACTATTGTAGCTAAAGTAGTTTTTCTCATTCCTAATGCTTCATATAATGGAAGCATTGCTGGAACTGTTACCAGAAATGTTACTGCTCCTGATCCATCTAAATGTACTATCATAGCCAATATTGCTGTTCCTATAGCTATTTTTATTGGATCCTTACCAACAATTTTTAAAATCTTATCAATGATTGGCTGGAAAGTTCCTGCATCTGTAAGAATACCAAAGAATAAAATTGCAAAAATAAACATAGTCCCTGTTGGAGCTATTGATTTTACTCCTTCATTGATATATGTTCCAATTTTTAACCCATGTCCTCCTATAAGTGCTGTAATTACTGGCACTGATATAAGTGCTACTAATGGAGACATTTTTTTTGTCATTATTACTGCCAATAGAACAATAATCGTTATAAATCCTAAAGCCGCTACCATATTTTCCTCCCTTGTTTTATTTAGTATATCTATCCTTTTTCTATATTTCCTTTTGTTAAAATATAAAGCAATTTATATGCCATAATAAATATTTTTTTATTTTCTCAGTCTGACAAGGTTTTTAAAATTTATAATAAATTTCTTAAGGAAAAAATTCTAATTTCTTAGAAATAAAAATCTGAGTGAATAATTTTATTTCACTCAGATCAATAATTTTACACTTATAATCTTCTTCAATATATATTTCTAATTTTTTAGAATAATATGCTGTCATATTTCTAATTTCTTAGAAAAATATTCTATCTTTCAAGTTTATTATATAAAGTAGCAAGAGAAATTTTCAATGCTTTAGCTGCTTTTTTCTTCCCTTCTACACTATCACCATATATTTCTATTGCTTTTTTCAAATAATTTTGTTCCGCTTCTTTAACTACCTCACTAAGTGGGAATACAACTTCATTTTCTTTAAAATTATTTTTTATAGTTATTGGAAGATGTTCAGCTTTTATTTCATTTCCTTCAGCCATATTAAATGTAAATTCAATAATATTTTTTAATTCTCTGATATTTCCTGGCCAATCATATTCTTTTAAAACTTTTAAAGCATTCTCATTTAATTTTACTTCTTTCTTATATTTCATAGAAAGATCAGAAAGAAATTTTTCTGCTATTGCTTTTATATCATTTCTTTTCTCTCTCAATGGAAGTATAGTTAGAGGCATTATTGCTATTCTATAATAAAGATCTCTTCTAAAAGTATTCTCCTCTATCATCTGTTCAAGATTTTTATTAGTGGCACAAATCAATCTTACATCTATTGGTATTTCTTTTGATCCCCCAATTTTTCTTATACTTTTTTCCTGAAGCACTCTAAGGAGTTTTCCCTGCAACCCATATTCAAGTTCTCCTATTTCATCTAAAAATAGAGTTCCTCCCTGTGCAAGCTGAAATAACCCGGTTTTTCCATTTTTCTTTGCTCCCGTAAAAGACCCTTCTTCATAACCAAAAAGTTCACTCTCTATAAGATTTTTTTCAAAAGAAGCACAATTTACTGGAATAAACGGAAAATCCTTCCTTGGACTTAAATTATGTACAGCACTTGCATAAAGCTCCTTTCCTGTTCCACTCTCTCCTGTTATCAGGACATTGGAATCAGCAAGAGCTATTCTTTTAGCAAAGTCCTTTATCTCTATACTTTTTTCATCTACAGCTATGATATCATCAAAACTATATTTTCCATTTCCTAATGTTTTTACATGTTCTTTTAAATTTTGGATTATTATTTTAGAAAGATTAAGCTTTTCTGTAAGTTTATAAATATCTACCAGTTCATTAAGAAGAGATATTCCTCCTATAACTTTTCCATTTTCATAAATAGGCACCATATTTACAAGATATTCTGCTTCACCCATCTTTCGATGAGCTCCCAATTCCATTTTTTCATTTTTTACTACATCTGTAAGCCTGCTTCCAGGACGTACTTCAGAAAGATATTTTCCTATTATATTTTTTTCTTCCACTTTTGTAATTCTTGTATAAGCAGGATTTATATATCTCACTATCCCATCTCTATCTACTATAAGTATTCCGTCATACAGTGAATCAAATACAAGTTTTGCATGTCCTGTTATTTTTATCATATTATTCTCCATTCCATATTTTCAAACTTTTATATCTTAATTCAAGTTTCTCTTCTGAAGTCTTTTTCCAATAATCCTTATACAGTCCTCCTTCCCAATCACCATACATTGGATTAGGAAAAACTATATATTTAACTCCATATTTATCTTTATTTTTATCTACATATTCTTTTCTTTCATTATTATTTTTTCTTCTGACTTCAGAATCAAAATCATTTAAATTATCCCCAAGAAGCATTACTATTTCATAACCATTTTTTTCTATCTGTTCTCTTCTTTCTTTTTTATCAGAACTATCTTTTACTAGCAAAAGTGTTTCCTCTGTCACTTCAGGAAATCCCAAAGCTATTAAATTTTCTTTTATTGCATCAAACTCTTTATGTGAACGGTTAGATATATAGAACATCTTTCCACCATTATCATTTATATATTTCGAAAATTCAACTGCTCCTGGTACTGCTTCTGCTTCCTTTGCCTGAGCCCATTTATGCCATGCCTCTGAATTGTATGTAACTCCATTTTTTATCTGCCAGCCTGCCATTTTTCCATTATCTACCAATGTTTCATCCAAATCAGCAACCACTGCCTTTATTCTCCCTTTTTTTATTTCCATATTGTCAAAAGATAACTTTGCTGTATTAAAAACCTGATATACTAATGCTCTGTATTCTCCTGACTGCTGCATCCACACAGTTCCAAGCATCATTTGGTCAGTAAGCCTTTTATTTACATCAATATTTGATTCCTTTCCAAATAAAAGGCTTGTAACTATAAATAGACCCAAAATTATTTTCTTCAATTTTATTCCTCCACTTTATTTACATAATTTCTATACTAATTATACTATAAAGAATCTCTTATTTCAAAAATACATTTTCACTATTAAGTAAAAAAGAATGACACTCAAGCAGGAATATATTTTTAGAACTTTTCTAGTAAAAAAACTCTAAACTATAACCCCTCTTTTAAGTCATTCTTTTTATTCTTTTAAATATTATATACTTCTATAATATTGAAAATATGATCTCTTACTCTTCTATAATGGTTTAAAATATCCATATAGCTTGTAGTAAGCATAGCTATTGGATTTTCCTGTCCTCCATCCTGAAGATGTATATGTTTTGCTTCTCTATATTTTTCAGTTATTTTATTAGCTTTAATTACTGCTTTCATAAGTATCTCTTTATTTTTTAAAGCATAAGCTGTATTTACATTTCTGAATAACTCTCTTGTTTCTTCATTAAATTCTTTCAATGTAGTTTTTTCATCTTCAGTAAGATTTATTGCATTATCCTGAAGTTTTTTAAGAGAATTAGTTACTCTCATCAGATAATCACTGATAGTTTCATATTCATCACATATTTCAAGATTATTTCTTGTATCCATTTTCATTTTATCAGTTATATTCTTATTTAATATCACA
Source organism: Fusobacterium varium (assembly GCA_002356455.1). NCBI lineage: Bacteria > Fusobacteriati > Fusobacteriota > Fusobacteriia > Fusobacteriales > Fusobacteriaceae > Fusobacterium > Fusobacterium varium. Next base: position 910,934 of record AP017968.1, on the reverse strand, counting down.
AAGTTTGCATCAGTTATTTCTTTCTGGAAAAGGTCTAAGTCATTTTCTATCTTTCTCATCTGAGTCACTTTTTCCTCTGTTATAAACTCGTCATTGACATAAATATTATCCAGAGTTCCAAACATTTCTTCAATATATTTTCCCATTGTAAGTATTTCTGTCTTTGTCTGTCCTACAACCACACTTGGTGTTTTAAGCATAAGAAAATCAATTTTAGTAACTCTTTCATCTTTCTTTCCATCATCTTTTACTATTTTTGTTAAAAGGTCAGCCATAACCCCTATAAAAGGAGTAAATATTATCACATTAGTTACATTAAACATTGTATGAGCTGTTGCTATCGCCATAGTTATATTGGCTTCTGGACTTCCAAAATTTGAAAGGAATTTTAAATAATATGGAAAAACTGCTGTTACCCATATAACACCCAAAGTATTTATAATAGTATGAGCATAGGCAGCTCTTTTAGCATTTACATTTGCATTTAATGTAGCAAGTATAGCAGTTATTGTAGTTCCAACATTTTCTCCAAGAACTAAAGCAACAGCTGTTGGATAATCAATAAGTCCTTGAACTGCAAGAGTTATTGTAATACCAAGTGTAGCAGATGATGATTGAACAACTGCTGTTATTAATGCCCCAATTGCTGCAACTTTTATTACTCCAAAATATGTATCTGCAGAGAACATATGAAACATACTCACAAATTCTGGCATACTTCTAATAGGTTTCAATCCATTACTCATTAATTGAAGTCCTAAAAAAATCATTCCAAGCCCCATAAAAGTAAGAGCTTTTGTTTTTGCCCTATCTCCTTTTAAAAACATATATAATATAGCTCCTGCTCCAACAATTGGCAGACCATATTTCCCTATATTTAATACAAGTATCCATCCTGTTATTGTTGTTCCTATATTAGCTCCAAATATTACTCCAAGTGCCTGTTTAAGTGTCAGTAATGAAGCATTTACGAATCCGATTGTCATAACTGTACTTACAGATGATGATTGAACCAACATAGTTACTCCCATTCCCATAAGTATGGCCATAATTCTGTTTGTTGTCAATAATGCAAGTATTTTTTTCAATCTCTGTCCTGCTAATTTCTGCATTCCTGATGACATACTATCCATTCCATAAAGAAATATTCCCAATCCCCCAAGAACATTAAAAATGATATCTAAATACATTCTTCCTCCTAAATTTTAATAAACATCTTCAACTGAAAAATATATTATCATTTTAATGTTATTCTATTGTTAATTCTATGTAAAAATTGTGTAAAAAAAATTTATTTCCCTACAAAGGACTATTTTTGCTGATTTTAAAAAGGATATTTTTATAAAAAAAATTATATTTTTTTATATTTTGGTGTAAAAAATATGTAAATATATAAAAAATAGAATATTATGTCTTATCTTATTATTTTTTATTTATTCTAAAATTTACAATTTATCTTTAAAGGAGTATATTTTGATGTTTTCAAAAAACTGATAGTGGTTTTACTGTTAATGTTTTTTATATCAATAGTCATTTAGTATATTATTATAATAAAAAAAGCTGAGTAACATTTAAAAAAAATGTTTTACTCAGCTCTCTTTTTTGTATAATATAGTTACCACCCTAATTATGCAAAGGAGACATTCATGCAAATCAAACATATTATCTCTAAAATCAATATAACAAATCTTTTAGGTAAAATCAAAAAATATTTTAAAAATGAGCATTTTGAGGATGTTAAACAGACTATTCAAAAATTCTTAGCCTGTTCTATTGATAAATCTTTTCTCTCTCTTCAATGCCCTAATTGTCATGAGGCGCATAAAATTAAAGTTACTTGTAAATCTAGATTTTGTCCTTCCTGCGGTAAACGTTATTCTGCTGTTTGAACTGAAAAAACTTCCACTTCTCTTATTGATGTTAAACATAGAAGTGTCCTTTTTACTATTCCTGAAGAACTTAGAATGTTTTTCTTCTATGATAGAGACCTTTTAACTAAGCTTGCTTATGCTGTTAATGATGTTTTTAAATATCAATTTCATAACATTAAAGCAAAAAATCAAAGAATTCATAAAATTTCAAAATATTCCTCTAAATACTTTACTAACTCAGATATCATTCATTATGGATTGATTACTGTTATTCATACCTTTGGACGCGATCTTAAATGGAATCCTCATATTCATGCTATTGTTACTTTAGGTGGATTCAATAAAAACTACCAATTTCTTGAAAAAAAATATTTTCATGTCAATTCCATTGCTGGACAATGGAAAAAAATGGTTATTGATATTGTTAAATCTGGAAATTATGACAAGCCTGAAATTAAAGCTAAAGCTTATGCTGCTGCTAACTACCTTTATCGCAAAAATACAAGATTCTTTTTCAATGTTGCAAAAAATGATTTAAATAATAATATTTATGCAATTAAATATATTGGCAGATACCTGTCAAGAGCTCCTATCGCAGAATATAAAATTATTGATTTCTATGATAATAAGGTTACTTTCTATTATGAAAGTCTTGCTGATGATAAACAAAGAATTGAGCTTACTTTAGATGCAGAAACATTTCTTTCTAAATTAATTATTCACATTCCCCCTAAACATTTCAAAATGATTAGGCGCTTTGGAATCTATTCTAGAAATATTAAATCAGAACTTAAAAATATCATGAAATTCATGAGAAAATATGTCTCTAAATATTCCAATTCTACTTTTTATCAACTTGAAATATGGAAAGCTTTTGGAGTAAATCCTTTTTATTGTTTTAAATGTAATGCCAGAATGAAAGTTAAAAAAATATCATATTTTAATATACATACAGGCTCCATTTGCTGGAAAGAATATCGCTAAACAGCTGATTAACAATCAGCTTTTTTGTGCTGTCAATTTTAATCTTATTCAATTAATATATCTAATATGAATACAAAATAATTAATATTTTTTATTTTTTCAACAAATTTATCAAATTATAATTTCCTAAGAAATAAAAAAGGATGATATGAAAATAAATTCACATCATCCTGATACTTTATTAAAAATTTAAACTAATCTTTTAAATATTTTTCAAACCAGTTAGTCATTTCTTCAAGTCTTCTTACTCTATGCTTTGGTTTTCCACTTCTTGAAAGTTCATGATTTTCTCCTCTGAACATACAAAGTCTAGCTTCTACCCCATGATATTTTAGAGCTGTAAACATTTGTATTCCTTCAGCAAGCCAGCATCTGTAATCTTCTTCTGAATGAATAAACAATGTAGGTGTTTTAGCTTTATCTGCATATTTCATTGGTGAATGCCACCATAATTTTTCTTGATTTATCCAAGGTGTTGAAGCATTCTGATCTGCATTGAAATAATATCCTATATCTGTAGTTCCAAACTTAGATATCCAGTTAGCTATACTTCTTTGAGAAGCAGCACATCTGAATCTGTCAGTATGTCCAATTATCCAGTTAGTCATAAATCCTCCATATGACCCTCCTGTTACTCCTACTCTATCAGCTTTTATTGGATATTTCTCTAACACTACATCTGTAAATTTCATTAAATCATCATAATCAATAGTTCCATATTTTCCTCTGATATCAGCAAAGGCATTCCCTCTTCCATCTCCTCCACGTGGATTACAGAAGAATACAAAATATCCCATATTTGCCCAAACCTGCATTTCATGATAGAATACTTCTCCAAATACAGTTTTTGGTCCTCCATGAATATCCAAGATGGCTGGATATGTTTTTGTTTCATCATAATCTACAGGTTTTAATACCCATCCTTCCATTTCAATTCCATCATTTACAAAATTACATTTTTCAGGAATAGAAAGTTTTTTATCTGTATATATATTTTCATTGAATGTAGTAATTTGAGTTTCTTCACCATCTTTTAAACTATATATTTCTTGAAGTCTGATTCCTCTAAGCCCAACAAAAAGAATTTCATCTCCATGCACATCATACACATCTACTGATCCATTAGCTTTAGTAAGTACAGTCTCATTTCCAGCAAGATCTATAGTATTCAGGAAAGAATCTTTAAATACAGTAGTTGGGAAATACAATTTTCCATTAACTACTCTATAGCTTTTTCCTCCACCATATCTGCAGTCTGAACCTACAGTATTTATCATCCATGTATCATGTTTTTTCAATAATTCAAGTTTTCCATTTTTAATAACATAGAAACTTGGATTTTGATTCATTCCATATTCTTTACAGTCATTCAAGGCACATATAACTGCATCTTCTAAAAATTCAGCATAACTTACTCTGAAATTGGCATTTACTGGAAGAAGTGTTTCTGTTGTCTTAGAAGCTATATCATAGCAGAATATTCCTTCTCTTTGTTCCAACTTTCCTTCAAATACATTTCCAACATAAAGTACTTTTCCATCTTTATATGAAAAATAAGTTACAACTGTATGTTCACAAGTCAATGGTGTAACTTCATTCGAAACTCTGTTATATAAATAAAGTCTATTTCTTTTTTGATTAGTAAATCCTCCGCCATTGCTCCAGAACGGAATTTCATCAAGAACTTCATAATCTTTTTCCTCTTTTAATTTTGCAACAGCTTTACTTCTTTCCTCTCCAGTAAGCTCATTCAGATTAATTCCATAGTTGTCATATTTAGCTGTAAGAACAAAATTATCTTTATCTATCATTTTTATAGCAGTAACCATAAGAGGAATCTGCATATATTTATCCGCTTCTCCTCCATTAATATCTATCGAATAATAAGCAGTCCATTTTTCTCCTTGGTTAACTTTTTCTTTTAGTTTAGCATCTCTCGCAGCTGGAAAAATAATTGTTGAATTATCTATCCATAAAAATGATCTTTCCTCATTTAACGATGTCAATTTTGAATATTTTTTTGTTTTGTTATTTAGAAGCCAGATATTAGATTGATAATTGTTATCATCATAATTTGTAGTATTTACTACAAAACCTGCATTTTCTCCATTAGGTGAAAATTCAAGATTAGAAAGATATTTGTAGTCTAAAAAATCTTTTAATTTTAGGTTTTCCATTTGTGTGCCTCCATCATTTTAATAAGTTAGTGTCTGAATTACCTCTTATTATATATTAGATTTAGTGACTTTACAATTTATTATTTACAGTTTCTCATTCTTTTACTATTTTTATAATTTTATTTTGGCTTTTATTCCACCACATGCAGTATGATTGCCTTTAAAATTACTTTTTATTTCTAAAAATCCTTCTATATATCCATTATCTTCCACTTCTTTTTTCATAACCTCAGTTACTTCTATTAAATTATCATAATTCCTCTTTTCAGTAACTTCTAAAACTTTATCCAATATTAGCAATTGCTTTTCTTTTGAATCTTTAAAAAATTCTTGAAGAATTTTTAATGTATTTTCTATAATCTCTATAATCACTTTTTCTGATATTAATATTGAAAAATACCAAGGTATTTTTTCTTTTAATTTCTTAATAACAAACTGAAGTTTTTCTTTTCCATGTCCATTTTTAAATAGTTCTTCTGCTTGAATCACAAAATAATATGTTATTTTTTCAAGATGCTCTCTTTTATGTTTATACAATATTATAAGTGCTAATAATATTCCGCAAATTAAGATTATCCATTCTTTAACTAGCACAATTCCCCCCTATATAATTTTATTTCTCTTTCCCTTCTTTTTTGCAGTACTAATAAAATTTTTCCACCTCCAATCTTCCATTTTCTAAACTCTTTTTCCACTTCTAAAATATCAGCATTAGAGTTTATCTTTTTAATAAGAGTACTCTTCTCAAAAGCATATACTCCAATATTGAACATTAAACTAATAAGAGCATCAAACTGATATTGTGTAATTTCTACTTTTACAATTTTATTCAAAACTTTTTCAAATTTCTCTAAATCTTTTTTTAGTAATTCTCTTGATTGATCTTTTGAAATTTTCATTCCTTCAATTACTTCTTTTCCAGTATGTCCTATTCCTATGGTCAATACACCAGCTTGACATCTATAAGCAGTAAATCTTTCCCCTTCTTCTTTTATTAAAAATTTTACTCCTTCTTCAGATAACTTTTTATTCATTCTTTCTCCTAAATAGCTTTATTTTAATCCATTAAACAATCTTTTTTCCAAGATATATTTGCTTTTTTAGATGATATTCAATTGGATATAATTCTCTTGAAGTTCCTATATCCCCACTAATATCATTACTCCATTTAGTAAAATTAATCGCATATGGCACAAAAATATATGGTGGAATATCTAATACATTTTCTTCAGTTCTTTCCTGTTTCCATAATTCTATTTTATGAATATACATACCAGTAAAATTATTTGTTAAATTATCAAATGCAATCCCTATATGATTAGGATCTGGACTGTCACCACCATTCATATGAGTAGGTAAATAATCTATTGTAAATGCCATTTGATTGTATTGTACTCCATGAGCCTCATAAAACCCTTGATATTCAAGAGTATTAGGATGTTTCCAACAAGAATGCATTGTTCTGGCAAGTTTATATTCCTCCTCTAAAAATGTCAAACTCTCTCCACAAGTTATATCTACACTATTCCATATTGTATTATTTTCATTGTATATACTTCTATCATACCCTGTAAATGTTACATGAAATATACATAATATTTTTTGATTTCTAGCTCGAGCTTCTCTTACTAATGAGCCTGAAAACCATATATGAAGAGGAACAACAGTCGCTCCCTGTTCCTGCGGTTGACTGGCAGCAAATGGAAATTGAACATAATTTATTTTTTCTCCTCCTCCATTTATAGCATCAATAAGTGGCAAAGCATCCATTTCATGTGAAATAACCTCATTTGTTTGTTCAAAATAAGTCATATGAACTTTAAACTCATCATTTCCCGTTCCAGAATTAATGTTAGGGTTTAATCTTTCCCACTTTGTTGTAGTAATTGGAAACTTTCCTGCCATTTCTGGATATTCATCTATTTTTATAGCTTTATAATTTTCTAATGATAAGTAATTTTCTGGAGTTTCAGAAGTTCTGCTGAATGTTTCTACCAAACTTCCTGGTTCCATGCTTCCTTGCCCTATTATTTGCATTGGACATTTCCATTTAAATTCACTTTCATCATCATAAATAAATTTATAATAAGTAAAACTTTCATCTTCACCCAAATATTCTGTTTTCCTTATTCCATTTCCTTTTAATCCCTTTTCTCCTTTATCTCCTTTAGGTAAAGTTAAATTCAATATTTGATTAGGGCTTTCCCCTTTTATCTCTGCTGCTGCAGTTTCACCTTTTTGAACATTTCCAATTGTCAGAGTATTAATATCTCCCTTTTCTCCTTTAACCCCTTGTTCTCCTTGTATTCCTTGTTCTCCTTGTTCCCCTTTTAAATTTTTTCTATTTTCTTCTATATACTCATCTATTTCATCTTTTTTTATTTCTACATATGTTTTTACTTCTTCTTTTTTTTCTATGATGTGATTATCTAAATTTTTCTTTTTATCAATTGTATATTCTTCTAATTCTTCTTTCTTATTTTGACTATAATTATTTAAATCTTCTTTTTTATCATTTGTGTACCCTTCTAATTCTTCTTTTCTATCTTCTGTATATTGATTTATCTCCTCTTTTTTTTCTTTGCTTTTTTCATCTAATTCATTCTTTGCTTCTCTTAAAATTCTAGCTAATTCTTCTACTAATTCATTTATTTCAAGTTGAAAATTATTTCCAGGAACCATTGTTAAATTAGCTCCTGCAGAAGTTTCTACTACATTTATTACTGCTAATTTATTAGTTGTTAATATATTTTTTCCATCTATAAGTACAATTTCTATCAGTACATTTCCTATTATATCTATTGCATTATTAGGTACTTTTATAATATTATTTCCACTCATAAAAGGAATCATTTCATAAATGACCTCTTTATTTGGTTTTATAAAATTTACTTTCATAGATTTATTTGTAAAATCTATGGGATCTTTAAATATTACTCTTAAAAAATGTGTTCCACTATCACTTTGTGTAAAAAATGGCTCTTCTTTATAAGTAATTCCTTTATTTATATCTATTTTTATTTCAAAAATTCTTTTCATAATTATCTTCCTCCTTAATTTTTAAACTAAAACTCTTGATACTATCCACGCTAATGTTATATCTTCTGTATTAAAATGTGGAGATATTTTCCCAGTCCAACTTTTTACATTTGGTCCACTTCTCACTTTGTCATAATATGATCCGCTTCTTAAACTTTTTCCATCGCCACCACCATCACTTGGAGTAGTATCGTATGATTCTCCCCACGCTTTAAATACAATTTTTCCATCATCAATTCCACTATTCAGTTTAGCTCTTGTTATTGAAAAATAGCATAAGGCATATATTTTATAATTATTATTGGATGGACTATTATCTGCTTTTACTATAATTGTTCTGGTTTCTCCTAAAGCTATTCCTTGAATTCCACTTACATATATCCATCTTTTATCATGTTTATTATTATTATCTAAAGTTACACCTAATCCTCCATCATTTTCTATAGACCACATTCCACTGTTTCTTACTTCAAATTCAATTTCAGCACTATTTACACAACTTCCGTATGGTTGTGTTATACTCCATTGTTTAAGCTGATTTTGAATAGTCAGCATATGATTTTTAGCAAAATAATATCCAAATTCATATAATTCTTTTTCAGCATTTACAATTTCTGTAAGCATATAATAATCTGCTAGTGTTCCATTAATTATATATTTACTTGTATAATCCACTAAAGATGAAAAATTATAATAAAAATTTGTGACTCCAACTATTTTATTTTTTATTGAATTTATCCATAAATTATACTTATTTATCCATTCTAAAAGTTTATTTTTTAAAACTAACTGATCTTGATTCAATGAAACTAATAATTCTTTGCTTAAAGGATCTCCCTTTTTTGCAGTGATGAAATTTGCTCCTATTTTACTTCCAATTTTTCTAGTTAACATGGTAAAAGAAGTATCTAAAAATTTTAATACTGCTGTTCCATTTTCAAAATTAGGGCTTTTCTCAATTATCTCCATCAATTTAGACATTTATTCCCTCCTTTTTAAGCCATTGTCTTATATAATTGTGATTATCCAAACAACTTTTAAAATTACTATCTGTGTCATTAAATAATTTATAACTTATTTCTTTTTCAATTGTTGTAATAATCCAATTTCCATCTATAGCTTTTCCTAAGGTATTATCTGTTATAAAACCTCCCCAATCATGTTCAACATCAAAATAAGCAACTCCATTATATTTATCATTGTCACTTATATCTTCTTTCATTATTCCTGGATTTCCTTGTTTTAACCCTTCCCATGCTACTAAGGTATTATGAGTAAGAAAAAGATAATCTCCAACTTTATATTTCATTGCTACTTCTAATGGAACTGTTATATCCAATTCTATTCCTGGAAGACCATATCTACTAAAAATTGAATCTGCTAAGGATGCTGAAAAAGTTGCTTTATCTGTAGCTGATAGTTTATTTATGCCTTTAATTTCATATTCATCAGGTGTGTTAGGAATAAGCATTTTAAATTTATTAAAAGATGATGAAGATGAAAAATATCTTTTACTCTTTTCCTTATTTTTTTTAAAATCATAGTCATATTTAATAATCATATTATTCACTATGTTATCATTAGTAAGAGTTTTTCCATTTATAGAGATTATATTTTCTTCTGATAATGTTATTCCTTCTGTTCCTGCTACTGGTTGTTTATGTAACTTTAGCCCCAATTTTCCCTCTGGACTAAGATATGGAAATATAGCACATGGCTTATAAATATTTTCAATTAAAAACTCATAAGGATCATCTATTGGTTCTCTAAATTCAAAATAAAAATTATACACAGCTCTATTCAATGTTGCTCTTACAGAATTCAATGAATTCATATCAACAAAATCTATCCATTTATTAGTTAAATATGGAAGCTGAACTTCTAAAACTGGTGTTGAAAATACTATTTGAAATATCATTTCAACCATATCTATTACATGTCCTGTAAATGTTATTACTCTAGTTGGGATATTATTTCCATTTTCATCAGTTTCTTCTTCATTTCTTTCTTCTATATAAAATCCTTTTCTTACTCCATTAACCATTTTATATGGAAGTCTACAATTATTAATATCTAAAATAGTTTCATTAGAATATTTTGAAAGTTCTCTGTCAAAAATTGATGATTTGAGCCTATCTTGAAAATCAGAAACCTCTATTTCATACTCACTTTCAAATTCATCATTAGAAATACTTCTTATAATTCCCCTATATATTAACTTAAAACTTCCATCACCACATATAGCAAATATATCCACCATCTCTCCATACACCATTGTTGAATTGGAATTTAATCTTTCATAAAGCCATTTTGATATTTCATAATTTATATTTACAATATTAAAGTTAATTGAACTAACTGAAGAGTGTGAATCCTTTGGAGAAATTACAGTTCCTCCACCCTTAGGTATATTCATATATGGTTTGCATAAAACATTTTCTAATTTTATGCCATCTTTTGTACTTAAATAAAGAGGCTTAGAATAATTTCCTGAACGTAGTGTATCATATATCTTTACTGCATAATGATAATAGACTTTTGAATAATCAATACTTTTCATTTCTTTAGAATCTTTTAAAATATTCATAATAACTCCACCCGCTCTTTTACTTTTATAGACATTTCATAAAAGGGTTTTCCTATACTCTGATTAGGCTTAATGTCTTTAAGTTCAAAGTAGAATTTAGGTTCTCCAGGAACTTTTTTCATATCTATATATCCTTTTAAAACTAATATTTTTTTTAAAATTGATATATTTTTTCTATTTTTTTTTGCTTCTAAAAATTCTTTTATTATATTTTCACATTCTTGATACGTTAAAATTTGTAAAGAAATTGTATAAATATGTTCAATCCATCTGACAATATTGAATTCTTCTCCTGACTCACTTTTTTGATATATACATCCGTTCTCATCTTCTATTCCTTCATATTTGCATCCTTTTATTTTGTTTTCTTTTAAACTATTAATAGAATTTAAAGTTAATATTTGCACTATTTAAACACCTCCTATTAAATTTTCTTTTTTCCAACAAGAGTCACATTATAACCATCATTGAGCTCTTTTTCTATTTGCTTTATCCATAGTTTACTCATTTGAGAATCAGAAACATCTATCATTACAGTTCCTTCACTTTCTTGACTTGAAGTTTCTAACCTTTCTTCTATTCCTTCATCATATTTTGTAGCAATATTAGTATTTGAGTTTTCTCCATTACTTTCTGCACTTTCATTAGGTGAAATAGCTAAAGCCGCTACTCCAAATGCAGCAGCTACTGTTGCAAATTTTGCAGCTGATGCAAATGCTGGTGGTGCTAATGAAACTGTAAATGGATTCGTTGCATATCCTATTGCTTCTGCTGTTTTAGATATTGCTTTAGCTGCATTTTCCTGTCCAAGTGCAAATAATAATTCAGCTAATTGAAGTTGAGCAAATTTTTTAAAATCATCCAAGGATTTTATCTGTCCACTCATAATTGCATCAAGGCTTGAAAGAAGTGCACCTTCTGATCTTGCATATATATCAACCTCATATTTACTTGCCCATTCTTCCCATTTTATCTTTGAACTTCTATTTTTTTTATCTTTTTCCATTTGATTTTTTTGCTGTTTAAGTTTATTTTCCGCCAATGCAATCTGAGTATCACTGTATTTTTCAGAATATTGATTATTTAAAGCATAAAATTCTAATCTTTTTTCTAATTCTTCCTCTTCATACTGAAGCTTTCTTTCAGCCAATCTCATTCTTGTTTCTTCTGCAATTTCTTCTGTTGCCTTTTCAGTATATACCCCCTCTTCTCGCAAAGCTGCTAATTGCTCCATATATAACCATTCATCTTCTAAAATATGTGCTTGAAATTCTTTTCTTTTTTTCCTCTCTTCTTCAAGATAAGTATTTTCTATATCATTAAAGTCTCCTCCAGCAGTTATGGATGTATTTGATTTTATATCTATTTCTAATTTAAGTCTTTTTTTTCTATATTCATCTACTTTTTCAAGATTTCCAACTTTTTTATAATACTCTTCTAAATTTTTTAATGATTCTACATTTGAATTCTTTTGAATGTTTAATAGCTCTCTATCTTTTTTTTCCAAATTTTTATTATATTCTTCTTTCGAAATCACTCCCATATTTAAAAGCTTTTCTTGTTCTTCAATATAATTTTTTTTATTTTTTAAATATTCTCCTTCTGCTGAACTAATTGTTTTATTGTGCTGATTTAAAAGTTCTTTCTCTTCATTTTTTAAAGCTGTTTGCTGTCTTTGATATTTTTCTTGAATTTCTATTTTTTCATTAAAAAACTTTATTCTTTTTTCTATTATTTCTTTTTCTTCTGTTAATTCCTGTCTTTCACTGTAACTAATTTTAGGATTTTTACTTTTATACAATTCATCATTTAATTTTGCCATTGTTTTCAAATAATTTCTGGCTTCTCTCTCTTGTCCTGCATAATCATCTTTCAAATACTTATTTAAATTTTTTTGATAATTTTTATAAGCTGTAATATTCTTTTGGTAATTATCTTCCATTATCTTATTTTCAGTTTCTCTTTTTTCTTTTTCTAATTTTTCAATTATTTCAACATGTCTTTTCATCATTCTTTCTTTTTGAATATTATTTAAATTATCTATAGCCAATATTTTTTGAATTTCTTTTTCATTTTCTGCTATCTTTCTCTTTGTTTCATTTAGATTTTCTTCACCATTGTCCTGTCCATCTACTAGTTGTCTTACCTCTTTTATTGTCATGTATAATGGTTTTTCAAAGAACGAAACAAATCTTCCCCAATGAGATGTCATTGCATTTAGTAATTTATCCCATTCATCTTTTATGTTTGCTGTAGCTGCTGTATAGGCTGCTGACATTTCCCCTGAATTATTTTTCATATTCTCAAGATGTCTTGAAAATCCCTCTGAATTCATTCCTGTTAATAAAAAAGCTGCATTCCCTGCTTCAACACTTGAAAACATTTCTTTTAGACTTTGATTATTTTCTTGTGCAGATCTTTCTAATAATTCTAATGTTTCCTGAAGGGTCCCTCCACTTGCTATAAAACTTTCAAAAGTCATTCCTGAAAGACTTTCAAATGTTTCAGCAGCTTTATAGCCTTCTGTTGATAATTCTATAAAGATACTTTTTAACATAGATGCTGCTTCAGAAGCAGTATTCTCATTTCTAATGAATTGAATCATTGCTGCTCCTACTTCATCAAAATTTATTCCTAATGGTCCTGATACTGCTGCTATAGCTTTTAAAGGTTCTTCTAACATTCCAAGTGATATTGACGTTTTACCTTGTATTGTTAACAAAGTATCAGCAATAGCCTCTGCTTCCCTCAATGAAGTTCCATATGCCTTGGTAATTGTCTGCAACATTTCTGCTGCTGCATTGGTTGTTATTTGGCCAGCGGTAGCCGTTTTAGCTGTTATTTCTAAAAAATCTAAAAGTTCATTTTTTTTTACTCCCAGAGTTAGTATATGCTGTGCTCCTTCTAAAACTTCTTTTTTATTTATCCCAGTATTTATAGACAAATCAATAAATTTTTCTCCATATTTATTTAACTCTGTTTGAGAAACTTTTAATATTGTATTTAAATTAGCTAATTCTTTTTGAAACTCTATTATCTCTCTCGTAGCTATTTTTATATTTTCAGCAAGCATTTTTCCTATTTCTTCGCCAGAAGGTATAAGTTCTTCTTTAAAACCACTCCCAATTTCACCAATAAAATTTCCCATTCCCATTTTAACCTCCTAACATATTTTTTAAGTTTTTTAATCCTTCAATGTCAATTCCCTGCAATATTTTGATTCCTTTTTTTTGATAAATATCTCTATATTTATTTAAAGTTTTTCTGTATTTTTCATGTCCATTTTTTGCTTTTAAATGAATATGATTATCAAATATTTCTGCTACTCTTAGACTTTCTTCTGCAATTACAACTTCTATTCCTTCTAATAATTCAAAAAAGATAAATACATTCATCGATAAAGTTTCTTCCAAAGATGTATGCATATATCGACAAAATTTAGTTAATAAATAAGTGAAAGATATTGTTATATCTTCACTATTTTCTTGTTCTTCTTTATTTTTTTCTTGTTCTTCTTTGTTATTATTTCCAGATAATACCTTTAGGCACTTATTTATACATATTCCCATTTCTAAATTAGTTAAAATATCACATTCTAAATCTGGAATCATTATTTCTATCATACTTTTAGAAATTTTTCTAAAATCTTGTTCAAAATTTAAAGTATTTATATAAATCCATTCTTGAACTGTTGGTTCTTTAATTTCATAATTTTTAAATCTTATCAAAATTTTTTCTTTCTCTCTTATAAATTTATTTAAATTTTCAAATTTTATCATAAATTATCCCTCCTCTATGAATTTTATATTTAAGAATATCCCTCTAAAAAATTATAGAGGGATATTAAATATACTAAGGTTTAGGAGTATAATTCCCAATTGTAAATAATTTTTTATATGTTGGTGAATCTGGATCTTCATCAGACGAAAATTCAAATGTTAAATCACATTTTGCTAATCCTTCTTTTTTAAATGTTATATTGGTATCAATTTTACAAAATACTCTAGTTCCAATAATATCAAATTCTTTCGATATCCCTGCTGACATAGGGTGAATTTCTAATTTTCCAAATTTCATCTCTTTTCCTGCAGTAGAAAAGGCAGTTCCTGTGGCTCCAGCTTCATAAACATTTGATAACTTTGTAATAATATCTTCATTCAGCCATATTGAACATTTTAAAGTAGTTTCTGATGGAATAACCTTTGACTTATATGGTCCTTCCATTTGATCCATTTCTATCTTAAAAATATCAAATGTATTTGTAAATATTGTATCTGATTCTTTTAAAGTTAACCCCAAAATAACTGCATCACTTTCACCTTCTAATGTATATCTTATTTCACATTCTCCTAATGGATAATCTTTTAATATTGACATTTTTTACCTCCTAATTTTAATTAAATATTATATTTATATCTTTTCCGTTTTCATTCTTACATGCCTTAACTTTTATTTTGAACATATTAACTTTATTTTCTTTGAAAGTATAACTAGGTTCTATTATTAAACTAACATTATATAATTCTACACAAGTAGTTCCATCTAATGTTATTATTTCCAGTTTTCCTCTTTTAACTAAATTAGTTAAATTTCCATTCAAATTTAAGATAGACATTGATTCATTTGAAAAAATAACTGCTGTTTCAAATGTTATTATTCTTCCAAGTTCTAAAATTTCTTTTACTTCACTGCTTTCATCTGTTTTTAATTCTTCTGTGATAGGAACTACCTTTAAAGAAGTTCCTTCGTCTTTTAAAGTATTTCCAATATTTATTCCATCTAACTTTAACTTACAAGGTCCTAGTGGAACTCTTATTCCATCATCTTTTTCAGTTTTTTTAAAAATTTGATATTTTCTTACACTATTAGGCATACTTCACCTACCTTTTCTATTTTTCTTTTTCATCCCTCCCATCTTTTTAACTACTCCTTATTCAATGAAGACTAAAAATTATATACATTTTATTCCACCTCCTTCTGTTGAATTAAATTCACTAAAAATGGTAAAAAAAATATTTTTCATAAAACAAACACAAAATTTTGCTACTTAAATTACAAAAATCTTAAAATACAAATTCTTTTTTGTTGAATTTAATTCACAACATAACTTTAACACTTTGTTGAAAATTTGTCAACTTTTTTTAAAAAATTTTTTTTAGTTGAAATAAAATCACATCAATGATATTATTATAATAAAAAGAATGGAGGAAAAAGATGACTATATATGATAGAATAAAAGAAAGAAGAGAAAAATTAGGATTAACTCAAGAAGAACTTGCCAAAGAACTTGGTTATATTTCTCGTTCATCCATAGCTAAAATAGAATCTGGAAAAGTTGATATTCCTCAGTCTAAAATTCTTAGTTTTGCAAAAGCTCTAAAAACTACACCTTCATATATTATGGGTTGGGTTGAAGAAAACGAACAAATAAATCTTTTATCAAAAAAAGATAAATTGCAATATGATACTTTTATGAGTGAAGCTGCTCTTTTTTTTAATGATGAAAAAATTTCTGACGAAGATAAAGATAAACTTTATAAAATAATGACTGAATTATATTTTGATTCCAAGGAAAAAAATAGAGAAAAGAGAAAAAATAAAAGAAATAACAAGGGGGAATAACGATGAATATTCCTTTAAAAGTCAAAAATCTTTATAAAAAATTTGGAACTAAAGATCCCTACAAACTATGTCACTATCTTGGAATAGATATCCAATATAAAGATTTAGGAAAAACTAAGGGAATTTTTAAAAAAATATTATCTAATAAATATATCGTTATCAATGAAAATTTGAATGAATTAGATACTTTAATAGTTTTGTCACATGAATTAGGTCATTCTATCTTACATAGCTCAAAAACTATTAGATTTATGCAAGATTTTCATACTCTCCCTAAAACTTCAATTTGGGAAAAAGAGGCAAATCAATTTGCTGTAGAAATACTGAAAGATTTCAATTTTGATATTTTTCATTGCAACTCTGTATTAACTTTAAAAACTTTAAATGAATTAGTAGAACTCGCAAATAATTAAAATAAATTATTCCTTATTTTAAAATATCTAGTCTAGAAAATAGAACTTTTAGAAAAAACCGTACTTAGTAGGAGATAATATGTATTTAAAAGCTGTTGAAATATTTGGATTCAAATCTTTCGGAGAGAGAGTATATATAGAATTCAACAGAGGGATCACATCTATAGTGGGCCCTAATGGAAGTGGGAAATCAAATATTCTGGACGCAGTTCTATGGGTACTTGGAGAACAGTCCTATAAAAATATCAGAGCAAAAGAAAGTTCTGATGTCATTTTTTCTGGTGGAAAAGATAAAAAACCAATGAATTCAGCTGAAGTCTCTTTGTACATAGACAACACTGATTCTTTTCTTCCACTGGAAAATGAGGAAATCAAAGTAACAAGAAAACTTTATGCCACTGGTGATAATGAATACTATATAAATGATGTGAAAACAAGATTGAAAGATATAGGAAACCTTTTCCTTGATACTGGAGTAGGTAAAAGTGCTTATTCGGTTATTGGACAAGGAAAAGTAGAACGTATTATTGGTTCATCCTCAAAAGAAATAAAAGGAATTATTGAAGAAGCTGCTGGAATAAAAAAATTTCAGATAAAAAAGAATGAAGCTGTCAAAAATCTTAGTAATGTAGAACTTGAACTGGAAAAAATAGATCTGGTTTTAAGAGAAGTAAAAGAAAACAGAGACAGAGTAGAAAAACAAGCTGGAAAAGCTCAAGAATATCTTAATCTTAAAGATGAAAGGGATAAACTGGCAAAGGGAATATACATGAGTGAGTTTAATGAAAAACAAGCTCAATTAAATGATGGAGATGCAGTAAAAGAAAAGCTTACTTCTGAAGCTGCTGAATTAGAAAAAGAATTTAACTCTATTGAAAACAGACTTGATGAAATTGATAAAGAAAAACTTGTATTAAAAAAAGAAATTGAAGAATTGAGTGGAAAAAATCAAGAATTAAAAAGGGAAATAGAGCTTAAAGAGAGAGAAAAAGTAAGAATAAGTGAAAGAGTAGAAGGATATAAAAGAGAAGTTAGTGATAGACATGAGAGAATGAAAAACAGTGACATTAAAATATCTGAAAAATTAAAATCTCTTGATATGCTTATTGAAGAGAGAGAAACTCTCAAAGAAAAAATAGAAAAACTTTCAGAAGAAAATTTAAAATTTGAATCTCAATTGAAAGAATTGGAAAATACAAAAAAAGAATTTGACTTAGGAATGGAACTAAAAAAGAAAAAAGTTATGGAGCTTGAACTGGAAAAGCTAAAACTTTTAAATGAAATAGAAAGTTCAAGCAGAAGGGTAAAGGGAAGCAATACTAAAATTACAAATCTTAGAGAAGAACTTTCATCTTATGATATAAAATTAAACTCTGCTGCAGTAGAATTGGAAAAAGCTGAAATATCTAAAAACGAAAAAGAAAAGAAACTTGTTGAAATTGAAGAAAGAGGAACTTTTCTGGAAGAGGAAATAAGTAAACTGAGTCAGAGAAGCAATAAACTTTCTGAAATAGTAAGAACTGCTGAATATGATGAAAAAAGACATTCTGCTAAACTTCAAGCTCTTGTAAGAATGGAAGAAAATAATGAAGGATTCTTCAAAGGAGTAAAAGAAGTTCTCAATAGTAAAATTATTGGAATAGAAGGTGTTTTTATCTCCCTTGTGACTATTCCTGAAAGGTTAGAAAAAGCTATTGAAGCTGGAATCCCTGGAAATATACAGGATATAGTTGTAGACACTGGAGATACTGCTAAAAAAGCAATAAATTTTCTTAAAGAAAGAAAAGCTGGGAGAGCTTCATTTCTTGCACTAGATACCATTAAAGTTCCTTTAAAAAGAGAAATAAAAATAAATATTCCTGGAGTAATAGGAAGAGCTGCTGAACTGGTAACAGCTGATGAAAGATACAAAAGTGTGGTTGAATTTGTTCTTGGAAATCTTCTCATAGTTGAAAATCTGGATACGGCATTAAAAATAGTTAAAAACAATATGTTTATGGGAAATGTAGTAACTCTTTCTGGTGAACTTATGAGTTCAAGGGGAAGAATAACTGGTGGTGATTCTGGGAATTCTACAGCCAGTCAAATATTTGAAAGAAAAAAAGAAATAAGAATTCTTAAAGAAACTGTTGAAAAACTGACTGCTGCCATAAAAAATGCTTCTGCTGAACAAAATGAAATAAGTAAAACTCTTGAAAATTTTGAAAACGAAATTGATAAGATAGATTCTCTGGAAGATGGAGTTAGAAAACAGCTTAAATTAGCAGAAGAATTATATAATGACTATATTTTGAAAAAAGAAAGAATAGAAAAAGATAGAAGAATTGTCAAAGTAGAACTGGAAGAAGAAGAAAAATACAGTCAGGAATTCGAAAAGAGGATAAACAGCTCTAAGGATGAAAGAGAGCGAGTTGAACAGGTTATTGCTGAAATCAAAGCTGATGAAGAACATGAAACTGAAAAAATAAGAGAGATAAATGCTTCTATTGAAAAGAAAAAAGAAGAATTTTCTGATGTAAGAATTCTCTTTATGAATAGTCAGGACAGACTTGGACAATTAGACAGAGAAGAAGAAAGGGAAAAGAAAGAGTATGAATTTCTTGTAGATGAAAAAAGAAACATGGAAGAAAAAACTACTTTTCTTGAAGATGAAATAATTTCTCTGGAAGAAAAAGAAAAAATATTAAAGGCAGAAATTGAAGAAAGAATAAATAAATACGAAAGTGAAAATACTGAAGTACAAGAAAGAAAAACTAAAAATGAAACTCTTACAGAAGAAGAGAGAAGTCTTAACAAAAAAAGAAAAGAAACTGAAAGTTATCTTCTTCACAAAAAAGACAGCCTAAATAGAGTAGAAGAAAGTCTGGAAAGAACTAAAATTGATTTAGAAAGATTAAAAGATATTCTAAGCACTCTGGAAGATGTGGCTGCAATAGAGGTGGAAGAAGAAAAGCTGAAAGAATTGAAAGATAAATTAAAAACTCTGGATAACAGATTAAAAAATTTCCAAGCAGTAAATCTTTTAGCTATAGAAGAATTTAAAGAATTAAATGATAAATATATTTTCCTTACTACCCAAAAAGATGATCTTGTTAAAGGAAAGGATGTTTTAATGGAATTAATTAAGGAAATTGATGATACCATTCATGAAAAATTCTTTACTGCTTATAAAGAGATAGATGCTAACTTTAATCAAATGTGTATGGAAACTCTTAATAATTCTGAAGGAAAGCTTCTTGTCCTCAATCCAGAGAATTTTGATGAATGTGGTGTTGAAATATTTGTAAAATTTAAAAATAAAAAAAGGCAGACATTATCCCTTCTTTCAGGAGGAGAAAAGTCTATGGTTGCCATAGCATTCATAATGTCTATTTTCATGTACAAACCTAGTCCATTTACATTTCTTGATGAAATAGAAGCTGCTTTGGATGAAAAAAATACCAGAAAACTTATTGGAAAATTAAAGGAATTTACTGAAAAATCTCAATTTATTCTTATTACACATAACAAGGACACTATGAGAGAATCGGAATCTATATTTGGAGTAACTATGAATAAAGAGATAGGTATCTCTAAAATAGTTCCTGTTAAATTCTAAAAATTGTTTTTTTAATTTAATAAGAAAACATGAAAAAGTGTGAAATTTATGAATAAAAGTTAGATTAATGTAATGAAATTGAATACTGAAAAATATACCTGTTTAAGAGATAGTCAAGTTCCAGTAATTAAACAATTTTAATTGCTATAATTACTGAGATACAACAGCAAAGCTATTATAAGCCTTTCTCACTCTAAGCTAATCAACTTCTTTGAATATAAAATAATTCTTAGTTTTCTCTAATAAACAACTAAAAAAATAGGACTTCACATTTTGTGAGAGTCCTATTTTTTTATCTATATATTAAAACATCTTGGGGAAAGATTTATGAGATAATAATACCAAGCCATTATGTCATTTGTGTTACAAATATATAAAAAACTATTCAATATTAAATTAGCTTTTAAGAAAAAATAAAGTTATAATATATTATAAATATATATCATAGAAAGGAGAATTATGGGAAATAAAGTAATTAAAGATTTAATACACAGTTATATAACAATAGATATTGATGTTCAAAAAATAGTAGATACCCCATCTTTTCAAAGATTAAAAAGGATAAAACAGCTTACTTGTGAATATCTTTTTCCTTCTCTCAACCATACAAGATATGAACATTCCCTTGGAGTAATGAAACTGGCTTGTGATTTTTTTGATTCTTTGAATAAAGATATGGAAAAGTTTGGAATATCTAAAAAACAAATAGAAAATTATAGATTTCATATAAAATTTGCAGCTCTTTTACATGATATAGGACATGCTCCCCTTTCTCATCTAGGTGAATCTTTTTATGATAAGAAAGAAATTTATGAAGCATTAATAAAAAACCTAGCAAATGAAAAAGAAGCTGACAAAATATTTAAAGATAAAAAAGGAAACATTGTAGGGAGTTCACATGAATTAATGTCATGCTTATGTATTATAAAAAAATTAAAGCCTCTCCTCATTGAAATAAATCCTGATACTAATGTAGAATTAATATGCAGAATAATTATAGGAAATCTATATTCAGACAAAAATTTATGGCTGGAAAATATCTTAATAGAAATAGTTAATTCTAAAACAATAGATGTAGATAAACTTGATTATCTAATCAGAGATAATTATATGAGTGGTTACATAGCTCCAAGAATAGATATTGAAAGACTTTTTTCCTGTACTTTTATAGGAGAAGATAAAAAATTAAAATATAGTTCTAAAGCTATTCCTGCTATGCAGTCTGTTGTTGATTCCAGAGATCTGCTATACCTTTGGGTATATAATCATCACATTTCTGTTTATACCGAATTTATCATAAGAGATATTCTTGGTCATTTTATGAAACTTTATGATGAGCAAAGAGGAACATTTCCTGAAGAAATGAATAAAAAAGATTTCTTCTCAACTGAGGCAGTAATAGATAATCTAGTAATAGATGATGATATTTATTCTCATTTAAGAAAAGCATATCTAGCATCTCTTAATGGAAAAACTATTGAATACACTTCTATTGTTATGAAGCAGCTGATGGAAAGAAAATTTTTAAAACCTCTATGGAAAACTATTTATGAATATGAATGTCTGGAAGATGAATTAGAATTAGAAAAAATTGTAACAGACAGATTAGATAAAATACTGAAAGATAATGAAAAAATTAAAAAAATAGTAGGAGAAATTGGTAATACATTAAAGCTTAAAAAAGGTGAAATATTTATAATAACAAGATATAATAAATTTTACCATGCTGTTTCTGAAGCTAAAATATATGTGTCACTTAATGGTGAAGATAAACTTCTCTCTGATCTTCTTCCACAAAAAAGTTTTAAAAGATTCAGTAATATATCTTTTTATATCTTTGGGCCAGGAGAAAAGAAAGAAGAAATTAAAAGATTATTTTTAAAAATAATAAAAGAGGAATTGTAATTTAAATAAAAAAAATCTCTCTAAAATAATAGGGAGATTTTTTTTTAATCTATATATTAAAACATCTTGGGGAAAGATTTATAAAATAATAATACCAAGTCATTATGTCATTTATGTTACAAAGGAAAAAATAATTTTTCATAATAAGTTTTATTATAATGATTATTAAAATTTATTAATTTTTATTTTGGGAAATGTATACAATTATATTTGCTCGCTATTTTATTAACTAAAGATACTTTAAGTCTTCCATTCTGAATAATTTTTTTACAATATTTTTTCATGTCTGCAGAGGAATTGAAAGACTTTTTGCTAAATAATTAAATATATTTAATATTTATAGTATATAATAAATTTTATTTATACAACTAAGGAGGACCATATGTTTAATGACATACTTTTAACAGACAACATAAATTTTATTTTAGTTTTTTTAGGAGGAATATTTTCTTTCTTTTCACCTTGTATTATTCCTCTTCTCCCAGTTTATATGAGTTATCTGTCTGGAAATACTGCTGTAACAGATGAAAATGGCAATATTTTCTACAATCAAAAAAAAGTATTCTTTCATACCATATTTTTTATCCTTGGTATATCTGCTGCTTTTTTTATCCTAGGACTTTCTTTTTCTAAATTAGGAGGTTTCTTTAACAGTAACAGAGTTTTATTTACAAGAATAAGTGGTATTCTCATTCTGCTTTTAGGTTTATTTCAAATTGGACTATTAAAAAATAATTTTATGGAAAGAGAACATAGAATAGGATTTGATTCTAAAAAAATAAATCCATTGATTGCATTTATTATAGGATTTACTTTTAGTTTTGCATGGACACCATGTATAGGTCCAGTATTATCCACTGTTCTTATTATGGCATCTGGGGCTAAAACTTCTTTTCTTGGAAATATGCTTATCTTGGTATATAGTTTAGGGTTTATCATTCCATTTTTACTTCTTGGAATATTTACTACTAAAGTATTAAATTTTTTAAAAACAAAAAAATCTTTCTTAAAATATAGTATAAAAATCAGTGGGGCTATTTTAATAATAATTGGAATTATGACTTTAAGTGGATTTAATTTAAATATACTTGCATCTGGACAACAGATACAAAATACAGACTATGCTGCAAAAAATGAAGAGTCAGCTAAACCTGCTCAGGAAGAAAAACTTCCAGCTTATGATTTTCAACTGAAAGACCAATATGGAAATCTTCATAAACTTTCAGATTATAAAGGAAAAGTAGTTTTTCTTAATTTCTGGGCTACATGGTGTCCTCCTTGCAGAGAAGAAATGCCACATATAGAAGAAATCTATAAAGAATATGGATATAATAAAAATGATGTTGTCATCTTGGGAGCTGCAAGTCCAGCAACTACTGAAAATCCTTCTCCTCAAGATGAGTCAGAAGAAAAAATAAAAGCTTTTCTTATAAAAAACAATTATACATTTCCTGTTGTATTTGATGTAAAGGGAGAAATATTCAGAAATTACTATATTAACGCTTTCCCTACTACTTTTATGATAGATAAAGATGGAAATATAATGGGATATGTTGCAGGTGGTCTTTCTAAAGAAAATATGAAAAAAATAATTGAAATGACATTAGGCAATGAAAAATAATAATTAAAAAAAAGAAATAATAGTTTCTACTTGAATAATGTAATATACAAATTTTAAGTTAATGTATTAAAAGGAGGACTATTATGAATAATAAAAGCTTTATGGATGTATTAAAAAATAGAAGAACTATATATACTCTTTCTAAGGAAACAACTATTTCAAAAGAAAAAATAGAAGAAATAATAAAAGATGCAGTAAAACATGTTCCATCTGCATTTAACAATCAAAGTGCAAGAGTTGTAATACTCTATGGGGAAAATCATAAAAAATTATGGAAAATTGTCATGGATACTCTTCGCAAAGTGGTTCCAGCAGGAAAATTTGAGCCAACTGAAAATAAAATCAAAGGTTTAGCTGATTCATATGGGACTGTTCTTTTCTTTGATTCTACAAGAACAACAAAAGAACTTATGGAAAAATTCCCTCTTTATAGAGATAATTTTCCTGTATGGGCTGAACAGGCAAATGGTATGTTACAGTTTGCTGTCTGGTCTCTTTTGGAAGAACAAGGACTAGGTGCAAATCTTCAGCATTACAATCCTCTAATTGATGATGAAGTAAAAGATGTATTTGGAATTCCAAAATCTTGGAAACTTATAGCACAGATGCCTTTTGGAAAACCTACTGCTCCAGCACCTGGAAAAGAGTTTCTTCCAATAGAAAAAAGAGTAATAGTATTATAAATATTAACATTGTGAGACGAAATAATTCATTTCGTCTCTTTTTTATTGTCAAAGCATGAAATTTAAGTTATAATTACAATAGCGACTAAAATATCTTGAGGAGGATTAAATTATGAACAGAAAAAGAATTTTATCTCTTATGTTATGTGCAGCTTTGACAGTTTCAGCTTTTGGAGTTGAATTCAAAGAAGGAACATATGTTGGAGAAGCTAAAGGATACAGAGGTGAAGTAAAGGTAGAAGTAAAAACTTCTAAAAATAAAATCGAAGAAGTAAAAGTAATAAAAAATACTGATACTCCTATAATTTCTGAAGCAGCAGCAAAAAAGGTTCCTGAACAAATAGTTAAATATCAATCTTTAAGAGTTGATGGAGTATCTGGTGCTACTGGTACAAGCAGAGCTCTTACTTCTGCAGTAAGAAATGCTCTTAAAAATTCTGGAGCTGACCTTAAAGAGTTAAATAAAAAACCTGTTATAGAATCTAAAAAATTAGTTAAAGAAACTCAGAAAAAAGATGTAGTTGTAATTGGAGCTGGAGGGGCAGGGCTTGTAGCTGCTATTGAAGCTAAAAACAATGGAGCTAAAAATGTTATAGTCCTTGAAAAAATGGCTTTTGCTGGTGGAAATACTCTTATATCTGGTGGAGAATATGCCGCTCCTAACAACTGGGTGCAGGTAAAAAAAGGGTTAAAAGACAGCAATGACGCTTTTTACAATGATATATTAAAAGGCGGAGATAATGAAGGAGATCCTAAACTGGTAAGAGTTCTGGCTGATAATGCTCTAAGTGGAGCTGAATGGCTGAAAGATTACATCAATATGACTTTTGAAGACAGACAGATGTTTTTTGGAGGACACTCTGTAGAAAGAAGTCTTGTACCTTTAGGTGCCACTGGTGTTGAAATGATATCTAAACTTCTTGCTAAAGCTGAAGAATTAAATATCCCTGTATTGTATGAAACTCCTGCTGTAGAACTTATAGTTGATAAAGGAAGAGTTACTGGTGTAAAAGCTTTAAGTGAAGACAAAGAATATACTTTCCTTGCTGAAGATGGAGTTATTCTGGCAAGTGGTGGATTTGGTTCTAATCTTGAAATGAGAGTTAAATATAATAAAGATGTAGATGAAAATATACTTTCTACTAATACAGTTGGAATAACTGGTGATGGAATAACTATGGCTGAAAAAATAGGTGCACAGCTTGAAGATATGCCTTTTATTCAAACCTACCCTACATGTGATCCTATAAGTGGAGCTCTTCTCTATTTTGGAGATGTAAGACTCGTTGGTGGAAGCATTCTTGTTAATCAAGAAGGAAAACGTTTTGTTGAGGAACTAGAAAGAAGAGATGTTATCTCTATGGCAATAAAAAAACAGACTGGAAATGCAGCTTATCAATTCTGTGATGAGGCACAGGTTAAATTAAGCGGAGTAGCTGAACATCATGCTGATGAGATGAATTACTTATTTAATAATAAACTTTTAGTTAAAGCTAATACTATTAAAGAGGCTGCTGATTTCTTTGGAATAGATGCTGCTGAGCTTGAAAAAACTGTTGAAAAATATAATCAATATGCTAAAGATGGAAAAGATCTTGAATTTAATAAAAGAGGAAAACTTGCTCCATTTGAAGCAAAAGGACCATTCTATATCATGAAAGCTGTTCCTGCTGTACACCATACAATGGGTGGAGTAAAAATTGATGAAAATGCAAGAGTTATCAATACTAAAGGAGAAATCATAAAAGGACTTTATGGAGCTGGAGAAGTCACTGGTGATATCCATGGTACTAATCGTCTAGGTAGTGACGCAATCGCTGATATTACAGTATTCGGAAGAATAGCTGGACAAAATGTAGTAAAAGATAATAAATAATAATTCAATCTAAATAATTAAGAATGACTGAAAAGATAAATTAAGTGAATAGCCTAAAAATCAGATTAAATTTTAACAATTTGAAAATAAGAAAAATTTGTATAATTAACAATGTGGATAAAATATAAAAAATAAGATGTTTATGTTCCAGTAATTAAGGTAGTTTTAACTTTCACAATTACTAAGCTGCAGTAATGGAACTGTTGTAATTATTCATTTTATTTTTAATTTCAAAAACAAAGTTAACAGCAAATTTTTCTATTAGAAAATTTCTAAAATTATATTTCTGTTTAGAAGTTATTCATATATATTTTTCTTAAAAGTCATTCTTTTTTTATTAAAATTATTTTTCTAAATATTTTTTGAAAAAAATAGCTTTTTTTACTACAATTGCTATTGATATTATACACTTTATAAAGTATAATTAAGATAAGAATAGTAGTACATGAATGGACTACTTAAAATCCAGAGGGAGGAAGTTATGCAAGATGTGGTAGACAAACTTATGAATTTTGGCTTCACTAAAACAGAAGCAATAGTCTATATAACCTTGCTTAAATCAGGAAAAACAAATGGTTATAAGCTAGCTAAGGAACTAAATCTCTCAAGATCCACTGTTTATCAGGCTTTAGAATCTTTATATAAAAATGGATATATTTTTATGATTCCTAATGGCAGTAAAGAATATGAAGCAAAAGAACCTGAGATGATTTTTGAAGAAATAGAAAAGAAATTTCATAAAAATGCCGAAAGTATAAAGCAACAGCTTAAAAATATAGAAAGGCCTTTAAAAAAAGATTATTATCTAAGAATAGAAGGATATGAAAACATTCTTCATACTCTTCACAATATAATAAAAGAAGCAAAAAAGGAAATATATTTAAACACAGATTTTAATTTAGAAATAATGAAGTCTGATTTAAAAGAAGCTGCTGAAAGAGGAGTAAGGATTATAATATTTTCATTTAATAAATTAGAAGATATTGGAAAAGAAATCGAATATTATCATAAAACAGAAGTAAAAGAAACTCATAAAAACCCAAAGAGAATAATGATGGTAGCTGATCTCTCTAACAGTTTTGTAGTGACTAATACTGGTAATAAAATAATAGGTACTCTTACAGACAATGAAGTCTATGTACAAATAATTTCAGAACATATACACAGCGATATCTATATGGCAAGGTTAGCTGAGATATATGAAAAATCTTTTGAAAAAAAAATCAGTATAAACAGTCTTCATGAAAAGAAAAACTTTATTCAATAACAGGGGGAAAAATGTTTAAAAGAAGCAGTGGTATACTTATGCATATAACTTCTCTTCCAAGTGAATATGGAATAGGGGATTTTGGGAAAAAAGCATATGAATTTATAGACTTCCTTGAAAAATCTGAGCAGAAACTATGGCAGATACTTCCTATGGGACCTACAGGATATGGTGATTCCCCTTATCAATCTTTTTCAGCCTTTGCAGGTAATCCATATTTTATAGATTTAGAAGAATTTATAGAACTCGGATATATAAATGATGAAGAGCTTTCTCCTTTGAGAGAAATAAATTACAATAACAATCTTGACTATGAACAAATAAATGAAAGAAAAACTAAACTTTTAAAAAATATTTTTGAAATTTTCTTGAAAAAAGTTGAAAAAAATGATGAAATAAAGAAAGACTTAAAAAGTTTTAAAGAAAAAAATGCTTACTGGCTGGATAATTATATTCTGTATATGGCATTGAAAGAAAAATTTTCTGGAAAATCTTGGCAAAGCTGGCCTAAATATTATAAATATAGAAATCTAAAAAAAATTGATAAAAGTGATGAAAGAATAAAAAAAGATATGGATTATTTTTCATTTGTGCAATATACTTTCTATAAACAATGGTTTAGACTGAAATCTTATGCAAATTCCAAAGGAATAAGCATAATTGGTGATATTCCAATCTTTGTAGCAACAGACAGTGCTGATACTTGGGGTGAATCAAAAATATTCCAATTTGACAAATATAAAAAACCAAAAAGAGTATCAGGATGTCCTCCAGATTATTTCAGTAAAGATGGACAATTATGGGGAAATGTCCTATATGATTGGAAATACCTTAAAAAAACAAATTATGACTGGTGGATAAAAAGAATAGCTTATTGTTTTGAAATATATGATATTGTCAGAATAGATCATTTCAGAGGTTTTGAAGCTTACTGGAGCATTCCAGCAAAAGATACTACTGCTGTAAGAGGGCATTGGGAAAAAGGTCCAGGAATGAATTTTTTCAGAGCTGTTGAAAGAAGATTAGGAAAACTTCCAATAATTGCTGAAGATTTAGGACTTCTTACTGAAAGAGTTAAAAAACTTTTAAAAAGAAGCAGTTTTCCTGGAATGAAAGTTCTTGAATTTGCTTTTGATTCAGAAGATAGTGATTATCTGCCACATAAATATGAAGAAAATTGTGTAGCATATACAGGAACCCACGATAACAACACTGTGACTGGATGGTATGAAACTATCTCTCCTGAGATTAAACATTATTGTGATGAGTATTTAAAAAATTATCTCAGTAAATTCGGGAGTGATTACTGGCTTCCTATTAATCTTAGATTTATTGATGCAATATGGGCATCAAAAGCTAATATAGCTATAGCTCAAATGCAGGACTTTATTGGTTTAGGAGAAGAGGGAAGAATGAATGCTCCATCTACATTAGGAAAAAATTGGAAATGGAGACTCAATGAAAAATATATTACAGATGAATTATGTAATAATATAAAGATAATAACTAGAAAATTTAAAAGATAGACAAATTATTAAAGGGAGAAAATATGAAAATTGAAAAAAATGAGTTAAAGAAACAAATTGAAAAATATGTAAAGATAAGTTTTGGTAAAGATATAACTGAAGCTAATGAATTTGAAATCTATAGAGCTTTAGGACAGGCTATTATGGAAGAAATTGCTGAAGACTGGTATGAAACCAAAAAACTTTATTCTCAAAAAAAACAGGCTTTTTATCTTTCAGCAGAATTTCTTATGGGAAGAGCATTAGGAAATAATCTTATTAATCTTGGATTGTTAGGTGAAGTCAAAGAAGTATTGGCAGAATATGGTATTGATTATAATAAAATAGAAGATGAAGAAGAAGATTCTGCTTTAGGAAATGGTGGATTAGGAAGACTTGCTGCATGTTTCCTTGACTCACTTGCAACACTTAATCTTCCAGGACAAGGATATGGTATCAGATATAGAAATGGTATCTTTAATCAATCATTTAAAGATGGATATCAAGTAGAAAAACCTGAAACATGGCTTAAATATGGAGATGTATGGTCTGTTGAAAGACCAGCTGATGAAGTCATAGTAAGTTTTGGAGATGAAAATGTAAGAGCAGTTCCATATGATATGCCAATAATAGGTTATGGAACTAAAAATATAAATACTTTAAGATTATGGGAAGCTCATTCTATAATAGATCTCGATCTTGGAAAATTCAATCAGCAGGATTATCTTCATGCCACTCAGGAAAAAACTAGAGCAGAAGATATATCAAGAGTTCTTTATCCAAATGACTCAACTGATGAAGGGAAAAAATTAAGATTAAAACAACAGTATTTCTTTGTATCTGCATCATTGCAAGACATTTTAAGAAAATTCAAAAAAATACATGGAAGAAATTTTGATAAATTTGCTGAATTTACAGCTATACAATTAAATGACACTCATCCTGTTATAGCTATTCCAGAACTAATGAGGTTACTTTTAGATGTTGAGGGAGTATCTTGGGAAAAAGCTTGGGAAATAGTTGAAAAAACTTTTTCGTATACTAATCATACTATATTAGCAGAAGCACTTGAAAAATGGTGGGTTGGATTATATGAACAAGTTGTTCCAAGAGTATATCAAATAACTCAGGGAATAAATGAACAGCTGAAAGGATTCCTTGCTGAAAAATTTCCTAATGATCCAGCTAGACAGGGAAGAATGGCTATTATACAAGGAAATATGATTCATATGGCATGGCTTGCTATATATGGAAGCCATACAATAAATGGAGTTGCTGCTCTTCATACAGAAATTCTTAAAAAGAAAGAATTAAAAGACTGGTATGAAATATACCCTGAAAGATTCCAAAATAAAACTAATGGTATAACACAAAGAAGATGGTTGCTTCAATCAAATCCACAACTGGCAAAACTGATAACTGAATTGCTTGGTGAAAAATGGATTACTGATCTAAGCCAGTTAAAAAGATTAGAAGAATATATTGATGATGAAGGAATTTTAAAAAGAATTCTAGAGATTAAACATGATAAAAAAATTGAATTAGTAAATTATTTAAGAAATACACAAGGAATAGAAATCAATCCAAATTCTATATTTGATATGCAGATAAAAAGACTTCATGAATATAAAAGACAGCTTTTAAATATATTCCATGTTATAGGTCTATATCATAAATTAAAATTGAATCCATCAATGGAGTTCAATCCAGTTACTTATATTTATGGAGCAAAAGCTGCTCCAGGATATCTTTTAGCTAAGGGTATAATAAGACTTATTAATGAAGTAGCTCAAGTGGTAAACAGAGATCCTGATATAAATGGAAAATTAAAAATAGTATTTGTTGAAAATTACAGAGTATCTGTAGCTGAAAAATTATTCCCAGCAGCAGATATTTCTGAACAGATATCCACAGCAGGAAAAGAAGCTTCTGGAACTGGAAATATGAAGTTTATGCTGAATGGTGCTTTAACTATTGGAACTTTAGATGGAGCTAATGTGGAAATTGTAGAAGAAGCAGGGATAGAAAATAACTATATTTTTGGACTAAAAGTTAATGAAATTGAAGAAATGAGAACTAAAGGATATGATCCTCATGTTCCATACAATAATGTAGAAGGACTTAAAAAAATAGTTGATTCATTAATTGATGGAACTTTTAATGATCTTGGAACAGGAATTTATGGAAACATTCATAGATCTCTTATGGAAAATGCTCCATGGCAGCAGGCAGATCAATACTTTGTACTGGAAGATTTTGAAGCATATAGAAAAGCTCAAAAAACAATCAATAAAGAATACAGAGATAGAATGGGATGGGCTAAAAAACAGCTTATGAACATTGCAAATGCAGGGAAATTCTCATCTGACAGAACTATAAAAGAATATGCAGATGAAATATGGCATATAGAACCAGCTAAACTATAGGCTGGTTCATATAACATCTTTGTTATTAAGGAGGTGCAGTTTTAAAATGGAGCACGAATTGGATGTGTACCTTTTTCACAGAGGAGAGCACAGAGAAGCGTATAACTATATGGGAGCACATTTAACTAAAAATTCAGTTATATTCAGAGTATGGGCACCTCATGCTAAATCGGTTGCTGTTGTTGGAGACTTTAACAATTGGATTGGCAATGAACATATAATGAAAAGAATAAATAATGAAGGAATATGGGAACTTGAAATACCAAATCTTAAAAAATTAGAAAAATATAAATATAAGATAGAAGGTGCTGATGGAAGAATAGAAATGAAAGCTGATCCTTATGCTTTCTATTCTGAAATGAGACCTAATACAGCATCTATTGTTTATGGCATTCCAAAATTCAAATGGGCAGACAAAAGATGGTTAAATAAAAGAACTACTGGTCTGGATAAGCCTATTAACATATATGAAGTTCATTTAGGATCATGGAAAAGAGGAATACATGGTGAATGGTTAAACTATAAAGATTCTGCTATTATGCTTGCTGAATATCTTAAAGAAATGAACTATACACATATTGAAATAATGCCTATAAACGAATATCCGCTTGATGCTTCCTGGGGATATCAGGCTACTGGATATTATTCAGTTACAAGCAGATATGGAACTCCTGAAGATTTCATGTTTCTTGTAAATCTTATGCATAAAAATAATATTGGAGTTATTTTAGATTGGGTACCTGGACACTTTTGTAAAGATGCTCATGGACTTTACAGATTTGATGGAACTCCTACTTATGAATATCTCGATTCAAGAATTGGTGAAAATAAAGAATGGGGAACTTGTAATTTTGATGTTACAAGAAATGAGGTAAAAAGTTTTTTAATATCTAATCTAACTTACTGGTTCAAAGAATTTCATATAGATGGTGTAAGAATGGATGCTGTAGCTAACATGCTTTATCTTTCTTATGGAAAAGATGGTGAGGATGATTTAAGAAATAAATATGGTGGAAAAGAAAATTTAGGTGCAGTAGATTTTTTTAAAGAACTGAATTCTGTTGTACATGATGACTTTCCTGATATTCTTGTAGTTGCAGAAGATTCAACTGCCTGGCCTAATGTTACAAAACATCCTATTGATGGTGGATTAGGATTTGACAGCAAATGGAATATGGGATGGATGAATGATACACTTAAATATTTTAGTATAGATCCTATATTCAGATATCAACATCATGGAAAGCTGACTTTCTCATTTATGTATGCTTTTTCTGAAAATTATGTACTCCCTTTATCTCATGATGAAGTGGTCCATGGTAAAAAATCAATAGTTGAGAAAATGCCTGGGTATCATGAGGATAAACTGGCTCACACAAGATCTCTTTACTCTTATCAAATGGCTCATCCTGGAAAGAAGTTAAATTTTATGGGGAATGAATTTGCCCATGGTCTTGAGTGGAGATTCTATGAATCTCTTGAATGGCATTTATTAGATCAAAGCAATGGAAACAAAGAAGTACAAACTTATGTGAAAGCTTTAAATACACTTTATCTTGAAGATAAATCTTTATGGGAAGACAGCTGGGATACTTTTGAGTGGATTGAACATGAAAACTATACTGAAAATATGCTTGCTTTTCTAAGAAAGACTAAAGATTTTAAAGAACATTTAATCATAGTTTTTAACTTTTCTGGTGAAGACAAAAAAAAGTACAAGATTGGTGTACCAGAAAATAAAATATATAATGTCATCTTAAACAGCGATGACAAAAAGTTTGGTGGAAAGGGAAGTGCTAAAAAGAAAAAATACAAACCTATTGATAAAAGCTGGAACTATAGAGAACAACATATAGAATTGGATATCCCTAGAAACACAGTAATTTTTTTAAAAACTGAGAAGACTGAAAAGAAAAAAGGGGGAATAAAGGAAAAAGGGACTGGGAAAAATATAGAAACAACTGTAACAAAATCATCAACTAAAAACAAAAAGTTAGCCAAATAGTATTACATCGAATATTAGGAGGAAGTTATGAAGAAAAAACAAATTATAGCTATGATACTAGCTGGAGGACAAGGAAGCCGTTTATTAGATTTAACTGAAAAAATAGCTAAACCTGGAGTTCCATTTGGTGGAAAATATAGAATCATAGACTTTACTTTAAGCAATTGTTCTAACTCTGGTATAGACACAGTAGGAGTACTTACTCAATATGAACCTCATATTCTTAACGACCACATTGGAAGAGGTTCTCCTTGGGACTTAGATAGAATGGATGGAGGGGTAACTGTATTACAGCCTCATACTAAAAAGAATGATGAAGGTGGATGGTATAAAGGAACTGCTAATGCCATTTATCAAAATATCCAATTCATAGATAAATATGATCCTGAAAATGTTTTAATTCTGTCAGGAGATCATATATATAAAATGGACTATGAAAAAATGCTTAAATTTCACAAAGAAAAAGATGCAGATGCTACCATTGGAGTTTTTAATGTTCCAATGAAAGATGCACCTAGCTTTGGTATTATGAATGCCAATGAAGATTATTCAATATATGAATTTGAAGAAAAACCAAAACAACCAAAAAGTACGCTTGCTTCAATGGGAATCTATATTTTTAAATGGAGTGTTCTAAAAGAATACCTACTTGAAGATGAAAGAGATCCTGCATCAAGCAATGACTTTGGTAAAAATATAATTCCTAATTTATTAAATGACCATAAAAGATTATTCGCATATCCATTTGAAGGATACTGGAAAGACGTAGGAACCATTGAAAGTTTCTGGGATGCTCATATGGATCTTTTAAAACCTGATAATAAATTGAATATATTTGATAAAGATTGGAAAATTAATACTCGTCAGGGAGTTTATCCGCCTCTATATGTAAGTGATGATGCTGTAATTACAACTTCACTGGTTGATAAGGGTTGTGAGATAGAAGGAGTAGTTAAAAATTCTGTCATTTTTCCTGGTGTAAAAATCGGAAAAAATAGTAAAATCATCAATTCTGTAATAATGCAAGACACAGTTATTGAAGAAAATGTTATCATAAATAAAGCAATCATAGCTGATGAGGTAGTTATCAAAAAGAATACAGTTATTGGAGATGATACTGAAATTGCTGTCATTGGTCATGGAAGAATAATAAAAAGCGAAGTTATAAAATAAGCTTGCAAGGGAGGACTTTATGCTAAATAATTATATGGCTATAATATTTTTAGCCGAATCTCTAGATAATATCAGATCTCTTACTAAAATGAGACCTCTGGCATCTGTTCCAGTAGGTGGAACTTACAGAATAATAGATTTTGCTTTATCAAACTTAGTTAATGCTGGAATAAGAAATGTTGGTATTTTTGGTGGAAATGATGATATGAATTCACTTACTGACCATATTGGAAGAGGTACAGAATGGGATTTAGACAGAAAAAAAGATGGTATATTCATTTTCAAACAAATGGCTGATTCTACTTATTCTACTAATATAAAAAGAGTTAAAAAGAATATGGAATACTTCTTCCGCAGCAAACAGCAAAATGTTGTTATACTAAGCTCACATATGGTGTGCAATATTGATATTGCTGATGTTGTAAAAAAACATGAAGAAAGTGGAAAAGATGTTACTCTTGTATATAAAAAAGTAGATAATGCAAATGAAAGATTTGATAATTGTGATAGTGTAAAAGTTGGAGAAAATGGAGAAATATTAGGAATTGGACAAAATCTTTTCTTTAAAAAAGATGAAAATATTTCTATGGAAGTTTTTATTATAAAAAAAGAACTTCTAATAAAATTAATATGTGATGGAATTCAAGATGGAGCTTACTACACAGTTAAAGATCTTATCTCTAGAAATATAGCTAGATTGAGTATAAATGGATATGAATTTAAAGGATATTTAGCCTGTATAAATTCAACAAAAGAATATTTTGACTTTAATATGGATCTTTTAAATAAAGAAATAAGAGATGATATATTTAATAAGGATGGAAGAAAAGTATATACTAAGACAAAGGATACTCCTCCATCAATGTTTAAAGAAAAAGCTGAAATAGTAAATTCAGTTATAGCTAATGGATGTATCTTAGGTGGAAAAGTTAAGAATTCTATCTTAGCAAGAGGAGCCACAGTCGAAGAGGGAGCTATAGTTGAGGATAGTATTCTTTTACAGGACAGTGTTGTTAAATCTGGAGCTGTATTAAAAAATATCATTGTAGACAAAAATAATGTAATTAAATGTAATGAAAGACTAAGTGCTTCTAGAAATTACCCTCTAGTTATTGAAAAGAGCATCAAATGGGATAAAGAACACTACAGAGATCTTTTAGAATATCTAAAAGGGAAGGGTAGAGACTAGTTCTTCATAAAGGAGTGATGAAGATGAAAGTACTTTTTGCAGCAGGAGAAGCATGGCCTTTTGTAAAAACAGGAGGGCTTGGTGATGTAGCTTACTCACTGCCAAAAGCATTAAAAAAAGAAAAAATAGATGTAAGAGTAATATTACCTAAGTACAGTGCCATTCCTGACAAATATAAGGAAATGATGCAGCACTTAGGAGATAAACAAATATGGGTGGCTCATCATAATGAATATGTAGGAATAGACTATTGTGAACTTGATGGTGTAACTTACTATTTTGTTGATAATGAAAGATATTTCAATAGAAGTAAAATCTATGGGGAAGTTGACGATTGCGAAAGATTTACATTCTTTGCAAAAGCTATTATAGAAACATTCTATATCACAGGATTTGAACCAGATATAATTCATTGTAACGACTGGCATACTGGATTGGTTCCTATTTATCTTAAAGAAAGAGGAATGAATAATATAAAAACTATTTTCACTATTCATAATTTAAGATTCCAAGGTTTCTTCTATAATGATGTAATAGAAAAAACTTTAGAAATAGATAGAGGGCGATACTTCATTGAAGATGGAATTAAATATTATGATATGATATCTTTCTTAAAAGGAGGAGTTGTATATTCTGACTATATCACTACTGTCAGTGATTCATATGCTGAAGAAATAAAAACTCCTGAACTTGGTGAAGGGCTAGATGGACTATTCAGAAAACTTGATTATAAATTAAAAGGTATCGTTAATGGAATAGATGGAACTGTATATAAACTTCCTAGAAAAGGAAAGAAAAGACTAAAATCTGAACTTCAAGAAAGACTAGGGCTTAATCAAGATCCTAATGTTCCTCTTGTTTCTATCATCACAAGATTAGACAGACAAAAAGGAATTGACTTAATTATAGATAATTTTGATAAATTAATGAAGTTAGGAATTCAATTTGTACTTCTTGGAAATGGAGAACCTAAATATGAAGATTTCTTTAAATGGAAAGAAAGACAATATCCTGGAAGAGTCTGCTCATATATTGGATTTAATCAGCCTTTATCTATGGAGATATACAGTGGATCAGATATGTTTCTGATGCCTTCTATCTTCGAACCTTGTGGCCTTTCTCAAATGATTGCTATGAGATACAGCTGTGTTCCTATTGTCAGAGAAACAGGTGGATTAAAAGATACGGTCACTCCTTATAATGAATATACTGGAGAAGGAGATGGATTTGGTTTTAAAAATATAAGCAGCAATGAATTATATCAAACTCTGGAATATGCAATTTCTATTTATGAAGATAAAGATAAATGGGAAAAAATTGTAAAAAGTGCTAAGACTAGAGATAACAACTGGAATACATCTGCTAAAAAATATATTTCACTTTATAATGAAATTATAAAATAAAACATAATTAAAGGTATGTGAAAAAATTTCTGTAAATTAAATAAAGAGTGATTTGAATAGCTTTCTATGATAAAATTAAAATCATAGGAGGCTATTTTTATGGAAAGAAAAAGAAGAAAAGCTTCTAGATTAACTGATGGTAAAAAAATATCATTGCTGCTTTAATTGACGAATATGATATTCACTCTGCTGAAGATATACAAGATGCTTTGAGAGATCTCCTTGGTGGCACTATCCAAGAAATGCTTGAAGCTGAAATGGCTCAACATTTAGGCTATGAAGCGTATGAGCGTTCTGAAAATACTAATTCTCGTAATGGAAGAAAAACTAAGACTATCCATAGTAAGTATGGTGAAACTGAAATTGAAGTCCCTCAAGATAGAGAGGGAACTTTTCAACCTCAAGTTGTAAAAAAACGTCAGAAAGATATTTCAGCTATTGAAGATAAAATTATCTCTATGTATGCTAAAGGAATGACTATGCGTCAGATATCTGAGCAAATTGAAGATATATATGGGTTTGAAGTAAGCGAAGGACTTGTTTCTGATATTACTGACAAGCTTCTTCCTCAAATAGAAGAATGGCAGCAAAGATCATTATCAGAACTTTACCCAGTCATTTTTGTAGATGCTATTCATTTCTCTGTTAGAGATAATGGAATTATCAGAAAAAAAGTTGCATATATCATTTTAGGAATAAATGAAAATGGAAAAAAAGAAGTTTTAAGTATAGAAATTGGAGATAATGAAAGCAGTAAATATTGGTTAGGTATTCTTAATAGTTTAAAAAATAGAGGACTAAAAGATATTTTGAGCCTTTGTGCAGACGGCTTAACTGGAATGAAGGAAGCTGTTACTACAGCTTTTCCTAAGACAGAATATCAACGTTGCATAGTACATCAAGTACGTAATACTCTAAAATATGTTGGCGATAAAGATAAAAAACTATTTGCTAATGATTTAAAAACTATTTATCAAGCTCCATCTGAAAAAATAGCTTTAGAAAATTTAAAAACAGTAACAGAAACTTGGGAAAAACTCTATCCAAGTTCAATGAAAAGTTGGAGTAAAAACTGGAATGTTATCAGCCCAATATTTAAGTTTTCTGCTGAGGTTAGAAAAGTTATTAATGCCATAGAAAGTTTAAACAGTATATATCGCCGTTTAAATAGTCAGAGAAGCGTATTTCCAAGTGATTCAGCGCTATTAAAAGCTTTGTATCTATCAACTTTTGAAGCAACAAAAAAATGGACTTCAACATTGAAAAACTGGGGAAGAATTTATGGAGAACTCAAAATTATGTATGAAGATCGCTTTTCAGAATAAATGAGATTAAGAATATGAAAAGAACACTCTCAAACGAGAGTGCCGTTGACATAGAAAAAAATCTGTTTTATACTATTTTCATTACAAAAATTAATAATTTAAGAATTTAAAATTTTTTATCATAGAAAGTTATGATTTACAGAAATTTTTTCACACTCTCTAAATTAATGAAGTGCACTCTCAAACTTACAAAGTGCACTTCATTATATATTTATTTTATTTTAGTAATTCTGTAAGTTGTCATATTTCCATGAAAAATTAACTCAAATATCTTCTTATTTGTAGAAAAATCTATTTCTGTCATATTCTCTCTTTTGCTAAAATCTCCCATTCCCCATCCTATAATAAAAACATCTTTTTTATTATCTAATTTATCTGTTGAGCCACAAGCAAAAGAAAAATAGTCATTTAAATAAAAATCTTTATAATTTAAAATCTTTTTATTTTTCTCATCCATTTTTATTTCTAAAACTCTTGATTTCCCACTTAAATTTCCATTATCAAAAAGTGTTATACTTCCATCTTTAATAAACCTTGCATAATGTTGTCTTGAAAATTTTTGTTCTTCAGTTAATCCAAACTGATCTCCTTTACCACCAAGTATCCATAATATCTTACCAGTACCTCGTTCTATCTTTAAAATTGAATCTATATTTCTAAAAGAACACATTAAATTTCCATCCTTAGGATCAATAGTTACTGAATTAAAGTGAATATAATCTGCCCATTTACTTGTAGAATTTTTAAAATCATTCCCTTCTACACTTAATTTATATAATTCTGGATGTTCTGTACTATCCCATTGCCATATAACTTTTCCATCTTTTACTTCTTGTAAAATGGAAGCTATTACTCTAGAGCCATTGTGGTTTTCAATAAGATCTTTATCTACATTATTTACTATTTTGCCAAAATATGCAGCTGTAATATAATGTCCATCATTTACAATTAAACTATCATGGCTTTCTAAAGGAAAGTTTTCTGGTATTTCTTTAAATTGTTTTGAAGTTACTTCATCAATAATATCATAATTTTCATCCATTATTATCAGCTTTGTTGGACCATAACCTACTCCTTCATAAGAATAAGCATTTTCATCTTGTAAAAAATAACTGTATCTTATTTGATTATTTTTCAACTTTGTTTTTTTAAAGTCTGATATTGTTGAAGTATGCTTTTTATAATATAAAATTTCTCCCTTAGAATTCATTTTATAAATAAACATTGAATCTTTTTTTTCTATATTATTATTATCAGAAATAAAATCTCCATAATAATCTCCAGGATATGGACTTTCTCCTATCACAGTATACTTTGGAAACTTTTCATGAAGAGTGTTTATATGACAAATTGATTTTAAATTATTACTTTTATTCAATATTTCTATTGGTATTTTTATTTCTCTTGCAATTTTCTCTATTTTTATTTTAGTTTTATTTTTTAAAACATTTCCTAAAATTTTTAATTCTATTTCTTCAGGAGCATATTCAATTTCAAACTCTATAGGAACTTCTGAATTTAATTCATTTATATTATAAACTTTATTT
Organism: Fusobacterium varium; assembly: GCA_002356455.1. Taxonomy (NCBI): domain Bacteria; kingdom Fusobacteriati; phylum Fusobacteriota; class Fusobacteriia; order Fusobacteriales; family Fusobacteriaceae; genus Fusobacterium; species Fusobacterium varium. Next base: position 870,718 of record AP017968.1, on the reverse strand, counting down.
AATGAAAATCTGTCTATCATAATCTTTTGTTTATTGATTTTCAATATTATTGGAGTATTTAATTCTATATTTTTTATTTCGTTTCCTTTTGAAATTATTTTATTTAATGAAAATATTATTAGAAATACTACCATTAAGTTACCAAAACTTTTCCCCATATTTTTTCTCCTAGATTATATTTTATTTATTCACAATTTCTTTTATCCATTCCTGATTATGCAAATACCACCTTATTGTCTTTTCTATTCCCTCATCAAATGATGTTTCTGGATACCATCCTAATTCTGTTACTATCTTTTCTGGGTCTATTGCATATCTTGCATCATGCCCCAATCTGTCCTGTACATAACTTATTAAGTCATATGATATATTCTCTGCTTCTGTTTTCAATACTTTCCTGTACTCTGGTTCTTCTTTCATTATCTTGGCTATTATATCTATTGTCAGTTTTACTATATTTATATTCTTTTCTTCATTAAAACCACCAATATTATATACTTCCCCTAATCTTCCTTTATTTATTATCATATCTACTGCTTTATTATGATCTTTTACATACAGCCAGTCTCTTACATTACTTCCATCTCCATATACTGGCAGTTTCTTACCTTCCAGTATATTTTTTATAATAAGTGGTATCAGTTTTTCTGGAAATTGATATGGTCCATAATTATTTGAACATCTTGTTATATTCATTGGAAACTTATATGTTTCTGCATATGCTCTTACTATCATATCGCTTGATGTCTTTGAGGCTGAATATGGCGACCTTGGGTCAAGCGGTGTTTCTTCCGTAAAAAATTTATCTCCATATGTTTTTAAATTCTTTCTTCCTTCTGCCACTTTCTTTACTCTATCATTAAGTATTAGCTCTTTTGCTTCTGTATACTCTTTTGACAGTGATCCATACACTTCATCTGTAGATATATGCAGAAATTTCTTTCCTTCCTTGTATACAGGATATCCATTTTCATCTTTTCCTATACTCCAGAATTTCTTAGATACTTCCAACAGGTTTTGTGTTCCCAGTATATTTGTTTCCAAAAATATCTGAGGATTTGATATACTCCTGTCTACATGAGATTCTGCTGCAAAATTTACTACATAATCTATTTCATATCTGGAAAATATATCTTCCACCAATTCTCTATTACAGATATCTCCCTTTACAAAATCTATTTTTTTAGAAGTTATTTCTTCTTGTATATTTTCAATATTTCCTGCATAAGTAAGTTTATCCAGAACTATTATTCTTATATTATTTTCATACTTTTCAAGCATATATTTTACAAAGTTTGTTCCTATGAATCCTGCTGCCCCTGTTACAAGATATGTCTTCATCTTATATCTCCTCACTTATTTCCATCAGATATTTTCCGTATTCTGTTTTTAATAATGGTTCTGCAAGTTCTATTAATGCCTCTTTAGTTATCCAACCATTCTTATATGCTATTTCCTCTATACAAGCTACATAATTTCCCTGTCTATCTTGAATAGTTTCTATAAAATTAGCTGCTTGTAATAAATTCTTATGGGTTCCTGTATCTAACCATGCAAAACCTCTTCCTAAGAGATTGACTTTTAAGTTTCCTTCAGCTAAATATAATTTATTTAGATCAGTTATTTCTAATTCTCCTCTTTTACTTGGTTTTAATCTTTTAGCTTTCTCTACTACTGTATTATCATAAAAATAAAGTCCTGGTATTGCATATTTGGATTTCGGTTTTTCTGGTTTTTCCTCTAAAGATAAAACATTCCTATATTCATCAAATTCTACTACTCCATATTCTTTTGGATTTTTTACAAAATATCCAAAAATTTCTGCTCCTGTCTTTAATTTTGCAGATTCTTTAATTACAGGTGAAAAAGCTTGTCCAAAAAATAAATTATCACCTAATATTAAAGCCACATTACTCTTCCCTATGAATTCTTCTCCTATAATAAAGGCTTCTGCTAATCCATTTGGTTGTTCTTGAATACTGTACTCTATATTTAATCCAATTTTTTTTCCATCTTCCAATAATTCCTTAAAACATGCTAAATCTCTTGGAGTTGAAATTATTAGTATATCTTTTATTCCAGCTAACATTAATACTGATAAGGGATAATATATCATTGGTTTATCATAAATAGGTAATATTTGTTTTGATATACTTCTAGTTAATGGATGAAGTCTTGTTCCACTCCCTCCTGCTAATATTATTCCTTTCATATTTTCTCCTCTTTTTCTAAAATTAATTTAACATAAATTTTTTCATTACCAGAAATAAAATATGCATTTTTATATTCGCCATGAGTTAAAGCCCTTAATTTGTCTATTGCTTCCCCCATTGTAATTTTTTCATCTAAATCAATTTCGCATAATTTTTTGAAATCATTTAAAGTATTTATATTTCCCTCTCCAACTTCAAAACCTTCAATATCTTTAGTTAAAATATCATAAAGGTTCTTTTTAAGAAGTTCTATTTCTTTATCTTGAACTCTATTATATAGAGACATTGAAGTATCCCAATTGTACATATTTACTTTTTCTTGAAATAATATTTTTCCATGATCTAACTGCTCATCCATATAATGTATGGTTACTCCACAATCCATTTTATTTAATATTGAAAATACTTGAGGAAACCATCCCCTATTATATGGATTAAATCCAGGATGAACATTTATGCATTTTAAACTATTCACAAGTTTAGATGGAAATATCTGTTTACAATGTAATGATATGACTATGTCATAGTTATCTATTATGTCTTCAACTTCTTCTTTTACATTTATAGTTTTAAATATTTCTGAACTTTGATATTTAGCTCTCATTTCGATATTTTTAGCTGAGTATCTAAATGTAAATTTAAAATTTTTATATTTTTCATCTTTTATTATTGAAAGAAAATTTTTAAAAATATATTCATTATCTGTTACAACTAATATATTCATACTTTTTTTATCTCCTTTAATACTTTACAAATATATTCAACTTCTTCTAATGTTAAATCTCCATACATTGGAAGTGTCATTACCCTATCTGAAATATACTCAGCATTTGGCAACTTTATATCTTTATATTTCTCCCTGTAACATTCAAAGTTATTTATTAAAGGATAAAAATATTTTCTAGCAAAAATATTATAATCTTTTAATTTTTCAAATACTTCATCTCTTGTTTTTCCATAAACTTTCTCATTAATTATTATTGGAAAATAAGCATAATTATGTCTTATTCCTTCTATATTCTCCAAATATCTTATTCCCTCAATATTATTTAGAAGTTCTCTATATTTTTCTACTAATTTTTTTCTTTTTAAAATTTCACTATCAACATACTTTAAATTTACAAGTCCCATTGCTGCTTGAAATTCGTTAAGTTTAGCATTTCCGCCATTTTGTATAACCTCTTCAGGACCTGTTATTCCAAAATTCTTCTCTAATCTAAAAAGACTTGAATAGTTATCATTATTATATGTTAATGCTCCTCCTTCAATCGTACTATATACCTTTGTTGCATGAAGACTGAACATTGAAACATCTCCATAATTCCCTATTCCTTTTCCATTTATTTCTACTCCAAATGTATGAGCAGCATCATATATCACTTTTAAATTATATTTTTTAGCTATTTTCTCTATTTCTTCAACATTACATGGATTTCCATAGACATGTACTGGAATTATTGCACTTGTTTTTTCTGTAATAAGCTCTTCTATTTTAGATGTATCTATTGTAAAGTTTTTCATTTCTATGTCACAAAAAACTGGAGTTAACCCACATCTAGTTATAGCATGAGTTGTTGATGCAAAAGTATATGGAGTAGTTATTACTTCTCCAGTAAGTTTCAAAGCTCTTATAGCCATTTCCAATGCTAGATGCCCATTGCTGCATAAAGAGATATTTTTTACATCTAAATATTGTTTCATTTTTTCTTTTAGTGTTTCATGTTTTATTCCCATATTTGTAAGCCAATAAGTATTCCATATTTCTTTTATTTCTTCACAATATTCTTCATATGAGGGTAAAAAAGATTTCGTTACCATTATTTTTTTATCTAGCTTATCCATTTCAATCTTTCCTCCTTAATTTATTAAAAATTTTATTCAGTATATACAAGATTATTTCTTCTTTTAGAAAAATTAAAATAAGAAAATATATAATTCCTCCACCTAAAATACTCAATACTAATGTTTGATTATTATTAAAATATCGCTTTATTATTTCTATAAAAAAAGCCATAATAATACCTGAAATTATATACCTATACAACGAATTAGTTAATAAATTTATCTTTATTTTTCTTTTCAATACAATTATTAGAATAATAGTTCCTACTGTTTCAGCAGCTACAGTAGCAATAGAAACTCCTATATCAAAAAATTTTGGAATTAAAACTATACTTAACAATACATTAATTATTGCCATTCCCATTTGAATTATAGTCCCTATTTTTTCCATACCAGCTGGAACAATTCCCTGTAAATAACCCCAAGTGTTTAAAGTTACTATTAAAATTAATGGACTTAATATAATTAAAGGCTTTTGAGCTGGTAAAAACTCTGCTCCACCTAAAAAAAGATTTAATTCTTTAGACAAAAATATAAATCCTATCATTAATGGAATAGATAAAATATAACCAAAATTTAATGATTTTTTTAATAAAATAAAATATTCATTTTTATCATTAGTATAATAATAAGAAATTCTTGGAATTAACACTGTTGAAACAGATCCAGTTATTGTAACTCCAACTAGTTGTAGTTGTCTCGCTCTACTAAAAAAAGCTACTTTTTCTGGTGTACTAAAAATCCCTAATATTATTCCACCCAACAATGTATATACACTAATAACAAGAGAGGATAAAAAAAATACTTTCAAACCATTATAATGTCTTTTAAAATTTAAATTTCTAAATTTTAATTTAACAAATTTTTTCGAATAAAAAAAACTCCATACATTTCCTAAACTCTGCCCCAAAGTTATAAAAAGTGCATATAAATAATAATCTTCTGATCTTTTTATTAAAAAAATTATTAATATAAAAGTTATCATTTTTATTATAATATTTCTCAGTGAAAGAACTTTATAATCTTCCATCCCACTAAAAAACCAATCTATATTAAAAGAATTTGCTAATAAAATAATTCCCATAATAAAAAATATATTTTTATCATATTTTAGTTCCTGTATTTCTAAAAGAAGCAAAAAATATAGTATAAAAATCATCAAAGAAAAAAAAACTTTGATTATTAATAATTCAGAAAAAATATTATTAATTTCTTCTTTACTTTCTCTGTGCTGAGCTATTTCTCTTATTCCATACGTTGGAATTCCTACCATAGCAAATATTAATAAAAAATTAATTATTGATTGAGAATAATTAATCATTCCTATATTTTTAGCCCCTAGTATCTTTGAAATATAGCTAGCAGTTATTAATGGATAAGCTATATTAAAACCTACTAGTAAAAAATTATAAAAAATATTTTTTGATATTGATTTCATTTATCTTCCTCTCAATTTGTTTATAAATTTAAATAATTTAAATTTTATTAAAATTGGTTTAATCAAATGACTTTTAATACTATAATGAGCTATATATAGTTGTTTATAAACTTTCTCATTTTTTACTAAGGAAGATGGAAAAAGTGGAGAAAAATCTTCATCTAATTTTTGAAAAAAATACTTTTTATCAAATCCACAATGTTCTCCACCATCATTATGCCCTCTGTTAACTGAAATATTTTTTTTAGGATATAAAGTATATAGATTATTAAGAAACATATGAAAATTTATTCTTGCATCCATTGCTATTTTTCCTTTCTCTATATCTTCTTGTAAAATAGGAAGCCATGTTCTTTCTATTTGATTATATTTTTTTATTTTTTCTCTATCTTTTATAAAGTTTTCATATTCATTTATTTTCCAATCTATCTTATCCCATCTATCTCTCCATGTTGCCATTCCCCATGGTGAATATCTGCTCCAAATAAAGACATCTTCTTTTAAAATATTATCTAAATTTACATTTGGAAAAAAATAACTGCATATGGAAAAAATTCTTTTATCATTCTCATATTTATCTAAACCTTCATTCATATATTTTATGAAATACTTTGAAACTCTTATATCATCCTCTAAAAAAATAATTTTTCCATATTTATCAAGAAGTTCAGTTATTGCTAATTTTAAAGAATTATATGACCCTAAATTTTTGTCTCTATTTATTAAAATTATTTTTTTAAATCCCTCTAATTCTTTAACATATTCTCTTATACTTTGTACTATTTTTTTTTTTTCTTCATTATGTCCTTGATCAGAAACAATAAAAAGTAAACTATCCTTTGCTAATTCATTTTTTTTTAGCATCTCTATACATTCCTCTAATGATTTTTTTCTGTCATATACAGATATTAAAATAGGTGCTAACATTTTTTTTCCTCCACATATTTTTTGCAAGTTATAACATAAAATATTAACAATATTGATAATAGTGTAGATAAATCCATAAATTTATTTATAAAAATAGATTGGATTAAAAGATATTCAAGATATGCCATTATAGCAATGCTTTCTAAATTTTTATTTATCTTATTATAAATATAATAATAAATTTTTCCTAAAAAGAAGCTATATCCTATTATCCCCATAATTCCAAAATCTAAATAAAACCAAAAATACATTGTTGCTAAAGCATTGTATTGTTTAAAAAAAGTGTTAGTTTCTGATATTTGAATAAATTTCATTAATTTTTCTCCTACTTCTGATATCCCATTAATCCCTGCATTTATACCCAATCTTTTTAATAGAAACTTTATTGGAGCTATTATTCCAGAAAAAAATAATTCTCCATTATAAAACTTAAAATATCCTTCTTTGAAAAGATTATCCATGTATGCTATTGCTCCAGAATAATAAGTTACTATCACTAACCAAATTTTATCTAAACTTCTTTCCCTCAATAATGTCATTATTAGTGTAAAGAATATTAAAATACCCATATATAAAATACCTTTTTTTAAAAGCTTAGCTTTAAACAAAAATATAGCAAGAATTATTATATATGCAATAAACTCCCTTCCTCCACTTACAAAACAATATATTCCAATATTTAAAATACATAAAATTAATAATTTTTTTTTATTATATTTAAAAAATAATACCAAAGAAAAAATAAAATTTATTAAATTTAATACTTTAAAAAAATTATATATATGAGCATATATAGAGTGAGAAAATAATTGCATATTAATTGTTTCAAATTTTATTCCATAGAATAGCAATCTTACTTTCCAATATTCATTAACTACATCTACTCTTTTAAATATTTTAAATACCATATAAATATTTATTAAAAAATATATAATTTCTAAAATATAAAATTTTTTTAATCTATTTAAGTTTAAAATCCTATTATATGTACTCTTTTTGTTCTTTTTCATCATTGTTATATTGAAGAAAAACAATCCCAAAAAAATTTTAAGATATGTATTTAGTGATATTAAATAAAATTCTCCCAGATTTATTATTGAAATAAATAACCAAATAATCCACCAACAATTAAAAATTAAATAATAGTTTTTTATAATTTTTTTTTTATAAATAGATAAGATTACCCAAAAAAATAATATTAAAAACATAAGTATATATATAAGAATTCTTTCTATTTCCAACTTTATACTTCCTTTTCCTCTTCAAAAATAAACTTTTTTATTTTCTCCCCTTGATTTTTATAATTTTTTTGTTTTATAAAGTTTTTTGCTTTTTTTTCCAAAATAAATTTTTTCTTCTTCTTTCCATTGAATAACTTCTTTTATTTTATTAGCTATTTCAATTGGACTATTATCATTTATCTTAATTAAATATTTTTCATACTCACCTGGAAATCCAGGAAGAATAGTTGTTATTACTGGTGTTCCTGAAGCCATATATTCCATCATTTTTGATGGAAAAGAATACTTTACATATTCATCTTCTTTTGAACGAGCATTAATTAAAAATGTTGCTTCTTTTTGAATTTTTAATATTTTTTCATTTTCTATAAAACCAAAATATTTTATTCTTTTATCACTTTCACAAATATTTTTTATTTCTTTTTCATAATTTCCTTTTCCATAAATATGAAGCTCTACATTTTCAATATTTATATATTTAAAACTATCTATTATATTTTTTATTCCATATTTCTCTTCTAAAGTTCCAGTATAAACTATACTTTTTATATCAGAAGTTATTCTTTTCGTATTTTCTAAGTCTCTATCCTCATAGAAATCTAAATTAACAATTCCTTCAATTACCAAATATGGTTTTTTTGGACAAAAATCTTCAGCTAGTTCCTTTGTTAAACTCACTACTTTATCAAATTTTCTCATAAAAAATTTTGATAATTTTAATTCAACTTTTCTTAACTTTGTTTTTATGTAACTATCTCTTTTATTTATAATAGAAGGAGGGTCTGTCCATATTGCTATGAGTTTTATATTATAAAATCTAGAAAAAATATATCCCAATATTAAATATGGTACTGTAACTGAATAAACTATTATTGCTTTCTTATTTTTCTTTTTTTGAAATTCCTTAATTCCATAATAAAATCCGAAAAATAATCTAGTTATTACTTTAAAAACTGAAATATTCAAAAATGGAATTTCTAAAATTTTTATCTTTTTTTTATTTAAATTTATATAATACTCTTTTTTATTGATATATTTTTCTCTATAATAAGGATAATCTGATACTGGTCTAGTGCTTATATACACTATTTCTTCTTTTTCATTCTCAATCCCTTTAATTAAATTCCATATAAATTTATCAGTTTGGACTGCTGGAAATTTATCATTCTGAAAAATTCTAACCATTTCTTTACGAGGAATTGCAAAAGTAAAAAATAAATATGAATTTTTTTCCATTTACTTTCCCCATATAACTTTATCTATTATCTTGTAGTAACTCAATATTATTCTAACTACCTTATCTGCTACATTTATATCTCTGTAATCTACTGGTAATTCATATCTGTTATTTTCTTCAAAATATATTCTTATCATATCTATTGCTTGAATTATTTCTTCTCCCTCTATTCCACCTATTATCATATTTCCTTTATCTAATACTTCTGGTCTTTCTGTACTTGTTCTTATTAGTATTCCAGGAAAATTTAACATTGATGATTCTTCTGATAATGTTCCTGAATCTGATATTACTGCATAAGCATTCTTTTGCAGTTTGTTATATTCAAAGAATCCAAATGGTTTTAAGTTTTTTACTAGAGGATTGAATTTAAAATTCCTTTCCTCTATTTTTTTCATACTTCTTGGATGTGTCGAATAAATTACGGGGATATTGTAATGTTCTGCTATCATATTTATCCCATTCATAAGCTTAAAGAAATTTTTCTCTATATCTATATTCTCTTCTCTATGAGCACTTACAAGAATATATTTTCCTTTTTCCAATCCTAATTTCTCTAAAGGTCTGCTTTGCTCTATTTTCTTCATATTTTTTACTAAAACTTCATACATAGGAGATCCTGTTACATATATATGCTCTTTTCTAAATCCTTCTGATAGAAGATATCTTCTGCTATGCTCTGTATAAGGTAAATTTATATCACTTATATGATCTACTATTTTCCTGTTTATTTCTTCTGGAACATTTTGGTCAAAACATCTGTTCCCTGCTTCCATATGAAATACTGGTATTTTTAATCTCTTTGCTGCTACTGCTGCAAGACATGAGTTTGTATCACCAAGTATAAGGAGTGCATTTGGCATTTCTTTTTCTAAAACTTCATAAGATTTTGCTATTATATTTCCTATTGTTTCTCCTAAATGTTTTCCTACAGAATTCAAATAATAATCTGGTTCTCTTAAATTTAATTCTTCAAAAAATACTTGATTCAATGTATAATCCCAATTCTGTCCTGTATGAACTAATATATGTTCAAAATATTTATCACATGCTTTTATAACTTCTGAAAGTCTTATTATTTCTGGTCTTGTTCCTACTATTGTCATTACTTTTATTTTTTTCATCTATTACACCTCTAAGTAGTATGTATCTGGATTCTCTTTATCAAATAATTCATTTGCCCATATCACAAGTATCATTTCTCCTGTGCCAGTATTTGTTATATTATGTGTATATCCAACTGGTATATCCACCACTTCTAATTTTTTATCAGATACAGGATATTCAATCACTTTATCACTGTATATATTTCTAAATCTGATAATAGCTTCTCCCTTTATTACTAAAAATTTTTCATTTTTAGTATTATGATAGTGATTTCCTCTTGTTATTCCTGGTTTTGAAGTTGAAATTGAAAATTGTCCACTATCTACTGTTCTTAATATCTCAACAAAAGCTCCTCTACTATCCTTGTGCTCTGTAAGTTCATATGAAAAGTTATCTTCTGGAAGATATGACAAATAAGTTGAATATAGTGCTCTTTCAAATCCTTTTCCTACTTTTTCTATTACAAGAGTTTTTCTATTATTTTTAAATGAATGGATAAGATCTGAAATCTCTCCAAGAGTTTTACTATATACTGTTGATATTTCATAATATTCTTTAGCTTCTTCCTGCTTCTGCGAATGAGAAACAAAAGTATTTACAACATCATCTATATACACAAAATTTAATTTTATATTTCTGTCTGATATAGCTATATCTATATTATTTGCTATATTATGACACCAAGTAGCAATTACAGAGTTGTAATTTGGCCTGCACCATTTTCCAAAGACATTTGGAAGCCTGTAAATATATATTTGCGCACAATTTCTTTTACTATATTCTCTTAGGAAAATTTCTCCTTCTAACTTACTCTTCCCATAATCATTATTTTTTTCTGCCTGAATTGATGACGTAACAAGAATTGGTATTTTTAATCCTTTTTTTTCTATTACTTCTATCAGTTCTTTTATGGTATCTCTATTTCCTTTATAGAATTCTTCTGGATTCTCTGGTCTGTTTATTCCTGCGAGATGAAAGATAAAATCTATTTTTTCTATATATTCTTCAATTTCATCTATAGTATTTTCTTTATCAAATTGATGAATAACAATTCCATTTATTTTTGATAATCTTTCCACAAGATTTTTTCCTATAAAGCCTTTTGCACCTGTTACAAGAACCTCCATAACTATTTCACCCCAAACTCTTTTAATTCATCCTGTATTTCATATAGCTCCAAAATCATCTTCTTTAATTCCTCTTCATTTAGTCTATATGTATTATGAGAATTATATTCATCTGCTTGAGTAATAACTTCTTGTCCATCTTCAAAATACTTTGAATAATTAAGATCTCTTCCATCTGCTGGAACTCTGAAATATTCCCCCATATCTATTGCTCTTACTTTTTCCTCTTTTGTCATTAGAACTTCATAAAGTTTTTCTCCATGTCTTGTTCCTATTATTTTTACTTCATGTTCTGGTTTTCCTAATATATTTTTCATTGCATGAGCAAGAACTTCAATTGTTGCTGCTGGTGATTTTTGGATAAATAAATCTCCATTCTTTCCATTTTTAAATGCAAATAATACTAAATCCACTGCTTGGTCTAAGCTCATCATAAATCTTGTCATATTTGGATCTGTTATTGTTATTGGTTTTCCATGTCTTACCTGATCTATAAACAAAGGAATTACTGAACCACGTGATGCCATTACATTTCCATATCTTGTAAGGCATATTGTAGTTTCATCGTCTTTTAAATTTCTTCCTTTTGCTACTATCACTTTCTCCATAAGCGCTTTTGACATTCCCATTGCATTTATTGGATAAGCTGCTTTATCTGTACTCAAACAAACAACTTTCTTTACTTTTGACGCTATTGCTGCATTTAAAACATTTTCTGTTCCTAATATATTAGTATAAACAGCCTGTACTGGATAAAATTCACATGATGGCACCTGTTTAAGAGCTGCTGCGTGAAATACAAAGTCTACTCCTCTCATTACATCTATTACTGAGTTGTAGTCCCTTACATCTCCTATATAGAACTTTAATTTAGGATTATTGTATATTTTTCTCATATCATCTTGTTTTTTTTCATCTCTTGAAAAAATTCTTATTTCTCCAATATCAGTTTTTAAAAATCTTCTGAGTACAGCATTTCCAAATGATCCTGTTCCTCCTGTTATTAATAAAACTTTATCTTTAAACATAAAATCTATCTCCTTAATCTTTTTTTATTATATTCATTATTGTTTTATATGCCTTATCTACTCCTAAATATTTTTCATAATATTCTCTTCCATTATTTCCTAACTGCTTTCTTAAGTCTTTACTATTGTATAAAGTTAGAAATTTTTTATATAAATCTTCAACATTTCCAGCTTCAGCAAAAATTCCTCCTTTTGCCTCTTCTTCAAGAAATTTTCCATAGTCTGCTGCTGAACATTTATCTAAACTTGCTAAAATTGGAAGCGATAATTTAAAATAATCTGTTGTCTTTGAAGGAAAATTTGGCACTGTAAATCTTTCATCAAGGCTTACAAGACCGATATTACAAGTGCTTGTAAATTTTTCATAGTCTTCTCTTGGCAGCTGATCTACAAACCTAATATTTTTTAATCTTTTATCTATCGCTATTTTCTTCAGCCTTTCCCTTTCTGAACCATTACCTACAAATATAAATTTCACATCTGGTAATTCTAAGCATTTTTCAGCTAAAGATAATATATTTTCTAATTTTTGTGGTTTTCCCATATTTCCACCAAATATAGCTAAAAAATCTTCTTCTGAATATCCATATTTTTTTCTTATTTCTTCTTTATCCATATCTAGTTTAGGCTTTATATACGCCCAATTTTTTAGAAGAATAATTTTTTTATCTTCTATTCTAAATATATTTTTTATGTATTTTTTATTTCCTTCTGACATAACTGTTATATAATCCGAAATTTTTAATGCTTTTTTATATTTACTATCAAAATATTTTATTAAAAACTTATTCTTAATAATTCCTAAATCTATTGCATTTTGTGGAAAAATATCCCAAATTATTAATAAAACTTCACATTGAAAATAATCTCTCAATTTTTTTATTAAAAAAGGATTATTAAACATAGGAGTTGATAAAATTATTAAATCTATTTTTTCATTTATTCTTTCTTTTATTTTCAAAGAAAATAAAAATGGTATTTTTAATATTGTCATACCTTTGTCTAACTTAGTTGTTTCCTTTGAATAGTATTTTCCACAACTTATTTTCAGTAATTTTATATTTTCCAACTCTTTAAAATAAGTTTCTCCTTCTTCTAAGATAGTTGCTACAATAACTTTATTTCCTTGATTTGAAAATTCTTTTACTAATTCTTTTTCTAATGTTGAATCCTTAATATTTTCAGAATATCTTGGAAGTAAAAATAATACATTCATCCTTCTCTCCAATACTAATTTTATTTAAATCTTAAATCTCCATATAAACTTTCAATCATTTCAGGAGTTATTTTATATAAAATATTTCTCATAAATTTAGGAAATTTGATTAATATTCTTCTTTTATTTTTTTCTTTAAATATATATTCTAATATCTCTTTTATTGATATATCTTTATCATCTTTAGGTATAATTATTCCTATTATTTCTTTATCTATCACATCTTTAGTTATTTCTAATAATTTATCTATATGTACTAATGTTCTTTTGTTTTCATCATTACCAAATGGAAGTATTGGAAATATTTTTACTAGTTTTTCTAATCTTTTCATATTTCCAGGACAATTTTCTCCATATACCATTGGAGGTCTTAATATTGATATTTTAAAATTGCTATTTTCTAAATTTTTCAAGATTTTTTCCGCTTCCCATTTACTTTGAGCATATGGTGTTTTAGGATTTACTTTTGATTCTTTAGTTAATATTAACTTTTCATTAAGACTTCCATGAGTTCCATAAACAGCTACTGTACTGTAAAAAACAAAATGCTTAACTTTATTCTTCTTTGCTGCTTCTGCTATTTTTCTTGTTAATTCTGTATTTATTTCAAAGTATTTCTCTCTTGGTGCTCCATTCATCTGGTGAACCAAAGCTGCTAAATGAAGTACTGTATCTACATCTTTAAATTCAATCTCTTCAGGTTTTACTTTTAATAAATCTACAGGAACTATGTTATATTTTTCTTTGTATCTTTCTATAAAGTTTGTTCCTATAAATCCTGATGCTCCTGTTATCATAAGAGTCTTTTTTTTATTTTCCATTAATACTCAACTCCTATTTTTTCTATTACTTCATTCTTTTTATTTAAAAGTATTTCATCTTTTACTATCCATTGAATTTTTGCTTTATTTATTATCTTTAAAAAAGTAGCTATTATCAGATAAATATCATTCCAAAAGGTTCTGTTTTCTACATAATACAGATTAAGCTCTATCTTATATGGCATTATTTGCTCTATATAGAATTTTTCTGGATCTAAAACCTGATTCATTAGATACTCCTCATCAGAAAACACTATGCTAGCTGGAGATGATATTCCACTTCTTACTTTAAAAATACCTTTATCTCTTTCAGAATAATATTTTAATCTTCTTGGAAGTTCTGGTCTTGGTCCTATAAAGCTCATATCTCCGATAAAGATATTAAATAATTGTGGAAGTTCATCTATCTTAGTCTTTCTGATAAATTTTCCAAAAGGTGTTATTGCGCTGCTGCTTCCTTTTACCTGTATCCCCTTAGCATCTCTATCAAAGTCTGTTCTCATGCTTCTAAATTTATAAATAGTAAATTCCTTCATTCCTATTGTCAATCTCTTCTGCTTAAAAAATACAGGACCTGATGAAGTAAACTTTATAATTAATCCTGTTAGTATCATTAAAGGCAAAAAGAATATTATTCCTAAAAATGATACTAATATATCAAATACTCTCTTTAAAAACATTCTCTACTTTCCCCCATTACAAATAACTTACTTCTTTATATGAAACAACTAGTTTTTTCATTATACTTTTAATTTCATCTCCATCTGCATGTTGCCCAGCTCTCCATAAACTTTCAAAAAACTGTGTTATATCTACTTCTCCATCTTCTATTTTTGTTATAAAAATCTTCTTGTTTTCTGTCTTAATTGCAGAATTAACATCATAAAGAAGTTCTTCAAAAAGCTTTTCTCCTGGTCTAAGTCCTACTATATCTATTCCTACATTTGAGTTTGAAAGTTTTATCATTGTTTGTGCAAGATCATAAATTTTCACTGGTTTTCCCATGTCAAGAATAAATATCTCTCCTCCATTTCCTAATGAACCTGCTTCTATTACCAACTGCGCTGCTTCTGGTATTGTCATAAAATATCTTGTTATATCTTTATGAGTTAGAGTAAGATTTTTACCTTCTTCTAATAACTTTCTAAATATTGGAATAACTGATCCATTACTTCCCAATACATTTCCAAATCTTACTGCCATATATTTTGTATTTTTAGAAATTTTATTCATATGTTGAATTACAAGCTCACAAGCCCTTTTACTTGCTCCCATTACATTTGTTGGATTTACTGCTTTATCTGTTGAGATAAGAACCATTTTTTCAACTCTATATTTATCAGCACATTCAGCTACATTTTTAGTTCCAAATATATTATTCTTTACAGCTTCCTCTGGATTATGTTCCATCAAAGGTACATGCTTATGTGCTGCTGCATGAAATACTATGTTTGGTCTATATTTTTTAAAAAGTATTTCAAGTTTTTCTTTCTCTCTCACATTACATATCTCTGAGATTAATTCAAGATTTGGATATCTTCTTTTCATTTCAAGTTCAAGAAAATATATTGAATTCTCATTAATATCTATGTTTATCAACTGTTTAGGAGAATATTTAGCTATTTGTCTTGAAAGTTCAGAACCAATACTTCCTGCTCCACCAGTTACAAAAATAACCTTTCCTTCAATCAAATTCCTAATATTTCCATCATTTATTACTATTTCATCTCTTCCAAGCAAATCTTCAATTTTTACTTTTCTTAGCTGGGAAGCTAGTTCTCTATTTTCCAATATTTCTGCTATAGTTGGAACAGTTTTTATTTCTACATTTCCAACTGATTTAATTCTATCTACAATATTTCTCATATCTGAACTGTGAAGAGATGGTAATGCTAAAAGAACCTCTGATACCTTTTCTTTTTTAATTACTTCTTCTAAATTTTCCCTATTCCCTAAAACTTTTATATTATATATGTATGTATCTTTTTTCTTTGGATCATCATCTAAAAATCCAACTATATGATATGGAAAAATAGGATTTGTCATTGATTCCTGAGCCAATATTACTCCTGCTTCTCCTGCACCATACACTAAAACCCTTTCTTCTGGTATCAATTCTCTATTTTTACTTTTATAAAATCTCTTTAATCTAAATAAATATCTACAAAACAATTGAAATGAAATTGAAAGTATTAGTGAAACTAATACTGTAAAGACTGGATAGTCATCAATTATTCTTGCATATATGATTACCAAAAAAACAATTGTTGATATACTATTTAAACAAATAAGGTTTAAAACATCTAATATATTTGTATAACTCCAACTTTTGTCGTTCATTCTTGTATAAAAGTATCCAATCAAAAATATTCCTAAATATGTAAATATATATTCTGATTCTAATTTCTCCTCCCATGCTAGACCATACTTTGACATGAAAGCTCCTATCATTCCTAAAATTATTCCCAAAGAATCTATACAAAATTTTATAAGACTTCTTTCATTTATTATTCTAGGAGTACCATTTTTATTCTTTTCTTTAAATTTCATTATTAATCTATAAATAAATAACTGAAAAAGTGAAAATACAATAAATACTGTAAAAATCGTAAGAGTTTTATAAAACATAAAAAATATCCCAAATATGAAACTATTAATAAAAACAGTATTATAATTAACCTCTTCTTCACTAAAACTTAGATTTCCTGTTATAGAATAGAAAAAAACTAAAATAGCAAATAAACCATAAACAGCGGTATTAATGCTAAATCCAGTTATTCTAAGCATCATTTCATACACTATAAATAACAAAGCTACATATGTTATCCCTATGATACTTATTTTTTTTTTCTCCATAATAAAATCCTCCCAAGAATTTTCTGTAACATTTTTTATTTTTTTAATTTATTTTCATTTTTTATTTTATTTTAACTTTTTAAGCGCAAAATTATAGTTTTCAAAATAAATTATACATCATTATTTTATTTTTTTCCATAACATTATGCTGCAAATAAAAATATGAAAACTAAAAAAATTACTATAGTATTCTTTAAAATTAAAAAGTTTTAAAAATAGATTTTTTATTTTTTTATAAAAATTTAAAATATTTTTTATTTAGCTTATATTTATTGTTTGACAACATATTCTAAGTTTTTTTTATAGTATAAATATGTTATATATGTGTTTTAAAGAATAAAAAAAGAAATCATATATAAAATATGATCTCTTTTTAATTTAACTATAATTTTATTCGTTTTTCTTCTTTAATTCTTAAACATATTTAGACTATATTATTATTTAATAAAACATATCTTTATTTTTTTAATATTATTTTTCTAAAATTTAATACTTCTTATTTTGATGTTGAATAATGCAAAAAAACCATAGTAATACTATAAAATATGGTATTCCTTCATTATGTCTTGTCCATAAACTCCAAGACATTCCAGAAACTAAAAAAGAAATTAAAGATACCAAAATTTGTAAAATTTCATTATTTTTAGTAATAAAATATTGTCTGCATATGCCTATTGGTATTATTATTCCCAAAAAGAAAGTAATAAAGATACCTAATATTCCATATTCTGCTAAAAAATCTATAAAAATATTATGTGTATCTGGAAAAGTTTTAAGATAAATTTCTTTTGTTATTTTAATCTCATTATCATTTTTTAAGTATTTTTTAGAATTAAAATCTGTATTTGAATATTCAATAAAATATTTTTGAGTATTGCCCCTACCACTACCAAATATAAAATTATTTTTAAAAGTATATATTCCTGCATCTACTAAGTAATAACGGCTTCTTGTAGAAAAATCATTCATTTTCAAGAAATGCTTCTCTATTTTAGGTGAAAATTGTAACCCTAAAATAACAATAAATAACAGAATTACAGATAGTATAATTCCTTTCCAGCCTTTATTTAATATTATTCCTATTATTATTCCTACTACTATTCCACCAAGTGCTCCTCGTGCCCCAGTTTTTACTATAATCCAAATTCCTGTAATGAAAGAAACTAAATTTATAAATTTTAAATATTTATTTTTTTCTAAAAATATTGAAAAAAAAGTATAGGGAACTATTAATGAAAGAACAGATATTAAATTACCTTTCATTTCATATACTCTTACTGCATTTATAACTTTAAAAAGAAATCCAAATATGCTTATAGGAACCATTTTTTTACATATAAATAACAAAGTTTCATTTTTTATAAAAAGAATATTTAAGGAAAAAGGAAGTAGTAAATAAATATTTTCTTTATAAAATATTGTTAAACTTTCTATATTTCCAGAAGATAAATAATTCCATAATAAGCCAATAAAAAACCATCCTGCCAAAACTATTGGTATTTTAAATAATTTTAAATTATTTTTTTTAAAATTAAGAAATAAATTAATGATAGCCAAAAGTATTAACGATCTTATGCTTTCATTTCTCATATTTCCATATTCATATATTAAACTTATAAAAAATTTATAAAAAATTCCTTGCTCAAATATATTTAAAACTTCTATTATGCTTATATCTCTTCTTCTATAAAAAAAATAACCTAAAGGAATTATTCCCAGTAATAAACTTCCTTTTGTCCCAAATATCAAGATTAATAAAAATATAATTATGAAATACTTTAAAAATCTATCTTTATTTTTTAAATCAATTTCGAATAACCTCACTATAAAATCCATCCTTTTTTTAATTTTAAATATCTTATTTTAGTCTTTAACCTTATTTTTTTATTAAAAAATATTTTTTTAATTTTAAAAAAATTCTCTATATTTTTCCTCAATTCTTCTATTTCCATATTTTTTAATTTTCTATTTTTTTTATTATATTCTCTTATTAAATAAATATAATTTTCTAAGATATATTTTAGAAAATAAGTGTCTTTTCTCTCATTTTTTTTTATTAATTCTTTATAAACTTTTAAAGTATTTATATAAAAAAATTCTTTTTTCTCATTAGAAAGACTGTTTTCTCTCTGATTATAATTATATAATGGAATAGATATTTTTTTTACATTTTGACACTTTAACAAATATTCATATATAAAAAGATAATCTTCTGCTCCTTTTAACTCTGGAAACTTTAAGTTATTTTTTATAATTATCTCTTTTTTAAAAACTTTATTCCAAACTGCTGTATTAATATTATTTTTAAATATTTCATTTTCTATATCCTCATTAAATATTTCATTTTTTTGAAATCTCAAATCTACTATCAATTCCTCTGGAAAATTCCAATTAAATCCAAAAGTTAACATATCAAAATCTTCTATATTGCTAAAAATTGTTCCAATAGTATTTTTTTCTATCCAATCATCTCCATCAATAAAAAAAATATACTTTCCTTTAGCTTCATTTATTGCTAAATTTCTGACACTACTCAAACCTTCATTTTTTTTAGTCAATATTTCTGCTTTTAATCCTTTTATTAAAAATTCTTCACATATTTTTAAGGAGTTATCTGTTGAGCCATCATTAATCAATAAGATTTCATAATTCTCTTTTATACTTTGATTCAATAAGCTTTCTAAACATTTAGGAAGATATTTTTCTATATTATATATTGCTACTGCTATGGTTAAATTAATTTCTTTCATTTCTTACCCCATTTTTTATAATTTTTCTTCCTTCTTCTATAAATTTAAAAAGATCATGGTTTTTCTTTATTTTAATTAAAGATTCTAAAATTTCAGATTCATTATAATTATCAAAACAATATTTTAATCCATTTCGGAACTTTTCTAATTCATCAAATCCATCTCCTAAAACTATTCCTGTAAAATATCCATTATCTATAGTTATGTTATCAGGATTTTGACAACTTAAAATTTTTAATCCATATGATATTGCTTCTAAAAAAGAAACAGGTATTGCTTCATGTATTGATGTATTCACCAATACTTTAGCTTCTCTCAATAATTTATCTTTTTGTTCCCCAGAAACATGACCCATAAATTTCAAGTTTTTTATTCCTTTATATTTTTCTAATATTTCATTTATTTCATAACCTTGTCCACAAACATAGAATATTTTTTCTGGAAAAAATTTTGCTAATTCAAAATATATCCATGGTCTCTTCACTGGAGTTAGTCTTCCTAAAAATATAACAGAATCTTTCTTTAAATTAAAATTAATATTATTTTGTATTTCTACAGGATTTGGAAAATACTTTATTTCAACACTTTGAGGTAACTTATAAAGATCTATTGCTTTTTTCTTTAAATATTTTCCTTGGGATATCAATATAAGCCTATTTTCCATATTTAATTTATTTAATAATTTTTGTATTTTTTTTTCCCATTTAGAATAATAATTCAAGTAACTATCATATTCATTTGACAATGTGACACTTTTTATCTCTTCCCAATCATATTTAGGTCTAGGATCCTGAATCCAAAGTATTAATTTTTTACTTTTTTCTCTTTTTAAAACTTCATAAGCTATTTTACTCATTTCTATACTCATATATATATCAAATTTTTGTTCTTTAAAAAATTTTTTTACTTTTGATAAATATATAAAATCAATATCAAATTTACTAGACCAATTTTTAGGCAAATAATGTATTTTTATTCCATCTCTTACTATTGTTTTTGATTCTTTTTTTGAATTACTCCCTATTATAACCTCTATTTCTATTTCTTCAAAAGGTAAATATTTAGTAATATATTCTTTAGCTAAAATTCCATATCCTCCAAAACCACCTAAATCTTTATCATAAAATTCTTCAACTAAAAGTCCAACTTTTATTTTTTCCATTTTTTCCCTCTTTATTTTAATATTTTTTTATATTCTCCAACCTTTTTTTCTCAATTCTTTTTTCCTTAATTTTAGTTGTTCAACAAATTTTAGCTTTTTTATTTTTCTCATAGCTAAAATCATATAATATGATATATTCTTTCTCTTTTTGTAATATTCTTCTTTCACTTTATAGCCTTTTTCTATTACCAATAAGTCATTTTGCATTATAAAAAAGTCATTCCATCTTTTAAAATAAAAATACTTTTCCTTTTTTCCTTGAGTGTCTATTATCCTTATCCCATTTTTGGTTTTTATAAAATTTGAAGTATTTAAATCTCCATGATATATTTTTTCTTTATGCAATTTATTAGCCATTTCCATTATTTTATCTATATCTGCAACACTCTTTATTGGTTCTCCCTCTATACATTCCATTAATATGTAACTTTCTTTTATAAAAATACCTTTCTTCACTATAGCTAAAAATGGAACTGCATATTCTGTAATTCCTTCTTTTATTCTTTCTCTTACATTTAGCAAAGTATTTAATGCTTCCCCATTTTTTATTAAAGTTTGTACTCTTCTTTGAGGTATTATTGTTTCTGATTTAGGAGATTTTAATATATACTTTTCTCCTTCTATTTCTATTTTGGCTACATAATTTCTTTCTGTATTCTTATATATTTCTAATTCTTTATATTCTTTATCAACTATTTGCTTCCCTATTTTTTCATAAAATATTTCTTCTTCTGGATAATATATATTGTATTCTTTATATTTCTTTTTTTTTATCATCTTATTATCCTCATTCTATATCTCTTCTATTAATTTTTCATATTCTTTTATCACTTTATTTTTATTAAATTCCTCTTTCCTTATGACTACATTTTTTTCATACTTCTCTCTATTTTCTTCACTAGATAAAAATTCTACTAAATAATTTCCCAGTTCTTCTGTATCTCCAACTTTAAACAATTTTCCACAACTTTCACCTTTTAATATTTCTTTAGGTCCTGTTGGACAATTTGAAGAAATTATCATCTTATTACATATCAATGCCTCTATTAACACTGTTGGTAATCCTTCATATTTAGAACTATGTACAAACAATTTAGATTTTTTTAACCATACATATGGATTCTTTGAAAGACCTACTAATTTAATATTTTCTTCTAAATTTAATTTTTTTATTTCATTTATTATTTCTTCTTTTGAAGGTCCATCTCCTATAATATATAGTTTATCTTGTATTCCACTATCTTTAACATTCTTATATGCTCTCACCAATGTCAGGAAATCTTTTTGAACATTATCTAATCTTGCTATGGCAATACAATAATCCTCATTAAGCATTTTTATTTGCTCTGTTGTTAATTCACTTTCATCATTCATTAATTTCTCTATTCTTTCAAAATTAAATGGATTATATATTCTGCTTACTTTCCCATTTAAATTTGGGTATATATTTTCTATTTCCTCCTTCATTTCATCACATATAGCTATTACTCTATCATATTTTTCCAATCTTTTTCCAAATCTTTTTATCTTACTTCCTTTTTTCTTTAAATTAGGTATAGAATTATGAATCCATACTATTTTCTTTTTGATGTCTAATTTTTCTATATACTTTGAAGCTCCTGCATCAAAATCTACTATTACATCTATTTCTCCAAGTTCTTTTAATATTTGCTGCATATTTTTATACATAATTCTATTTTCTTTTTCCATCATTAGGTTATACATTAACTTATACACGATATTTTTCTTTCTTGCTTTATATTTCTCTGTTTCTCTTATCATTTCTTCTGATTTAAGAAAAAAATACTTTATATCTTTTGGTATATCTTTTTCAAATATATTTTCTTCTCCACAATCATCATCTATTACAAGATAAATATCAAATTTTTCTCTATCTATTGTTTGAAGAACTTCTATTAAAACTCTTTCTAGTCCTCCCATTCTTAAACTTCCACTTCTAAATATTACTTTGTTTTTCATATTCTTTCATTCCTTCCAGAGCTTTTTTTAAAGTTTCTATTGATATATTATTTATTTCTCTATTTGGATAATTTTCATCTTCAACATTATCTATTCTCTCTTTTTCTGGTCCTAAAACTTTTACCCAATCTGCTTCATGTTTAAATGGACTACTTAAATCTTTAAATAATGCTATTGTTTTTTTTCTCAATGAATAGCTATAATTATACAATCCTGAATCAAACCCTATAAATAATCTAGATTCTGCTATTATTTTAAACACTTCTTTTAAATTTGTTTTATTCACCAAATTTTCCATTTTAAATTCTTTTAAATTTCCCATTAAATATTCTGCATATTCTAACTGTAATTTACCATTTCCCACTAAATATATTTTTTCTTCTGGAAACTCTTTTTTTATTTCTTTTATATATTCCAGCATCATGTATGGGCTACATACTTTCTCTCGTGAAGTTGAGCCCACTGCTATAACTATTCCTTCATTTTTTGAGTTTTTACCCACTTTTAAATCTGGAATTAACTCATCTGCTCTCAAATTCCTGTCCAGTATATTTTCCCCTATAATCTTTATTTGATTTAATATTTTTTCATTTCTATTCAACCTAATTACCTTTGTATAAAATTTATTATAAATTTCTACTGCTGGATCTGTATCCAAAACTCCTATTTTTTCTTCAGCTATTATATTTCCTACTACACTATCATTTGTATATTCAAGATTTATAAATCTTTTTATTCCTAATTTATTTATTTCAAAGAATTTTCTGATTCTTTTTAATAAATTATATTTTTCTGATTTTGAAATTCCAATTACTTTATATCCTAATATTTCTCCTAATTGTTTATAGTTTTCCTGCATTAAAAAATAAACCTTATCTTTTCCAAATCTTTCTATTAATTTTTCTGATAATCTACTTCTTATTACTACATCTCCTATTCCATCAGAAATTTTTATTAAAATATTTTCTGGATTCTCCCTCTTTTTAAAAAATAAAATTAAGAAAAATCTTGTTATATACATATTTAATAGATTTTTTATATATGACTTTTTCAAATAATATTTTTTCTTCATTTATACCTTCCATTATTTTAATTTATCTATTATTTCTTCCATGTACTTTTTCATCTTTTCTTTATCAAAATCTCTTATCCAGCTCCTGTCTTCACACTTTATTACATAACTTAATTCTGACTTAGGAGAAAAATATTCTATACTGTTTTCATTATCTGGAAATATTGAAATCACTGGTTTATTATAAGCTGATGCTATATGTACTACTCCTGTATCTACACTTACCAATATATCTATATATTTTATCATTCCCGCTGCTTCTGCTATATCTTGCGTCTTATCGCAAATTTTTATTCGCTTTTCTTCCCATTTCTTTATCTCTTCTTCCAATTCTTCATATTTATCTGGAAGTGTCATTACATACACAACTATTCTTTTATCTATTTCTATAAGTTTTTTACAACTTTCTTTCACTTCTTCTATCGATAAATTTTTCTTTATATTTCCACCTGTATAATTAAATATTATATTTATATTTTCCTTATAAAAATAATCTTTATATCTTTCCTCTGCTTCTCCTAAAAATAACTCATATTTTCTATTTTTTATATTTTTCCCTAATACTTCTATTCCTGCTAAACTTATATCTCTCATATGTTTACTTTTGCTTTTCTTTATATATACATCAAAAATAGTTAATTCATCCTTTTTTATTCCATGCTTCTCTTCTCTTAATACCCCTATACTATATCTTGGTTTCATTATCCTCAGCGCAAATATGCTGTAAAATCTTAATCCATTCGCAAATTCAAAATATAAATCATATTTTTTTCTCTTTAATAGTGCATCATACCAAGAGGATATAATTCTTAATATTTTTACTTTATGTACAAATCTACTTCCTCTTTTGGTTTCTATAACATTTAAATATGGACAATTCTTAAATAATGGGGCTACTATCTTATCAAGGTAAACATCTATCTCTGCATTAGGAAAAAGTTCATGTAATTCCCTAATTAATGGTGTTTCACATACCATATCCCCTATTCTTCCTCCTGGAATCAATATCCTTTTTATATCTTTTAATTCTATATTTTTTTCTTTTTTCTTCATTCCTACTAATCTTATAAAAAAACCTCTGATTTTACTCATATTTTCTCCTGTTTTCTAAGATATTTTTTTATCTCATTTTCAAGTTCTTTCATATCAAATTTATTAATATCTGGCTCTTCCCCATTCTTAATTGCAAAATCTTTTGAAAATATCTGTACCGCTTCTTTATAATTAGGTCCCCATAAATATCTATTTATTTCATTTTCAGCTTTACCATCTATTCTATAAATTGCTATCAATTTTCTTTTAAAAGCTGCTGATATATGAACTATTGATGTATCTGGAGTTATTACTAAATCTGCTTTACTTATTAAATATGAAGTCTCCATTATATCTTTAAACTCTGGAAAAAAGGTATTATTCCCTAATTCTCTCATTACATTTTCAAGTTCTTTTTTTCTTTTCTCTTCTCCTATAAACATTAATATATTATTTTCATCCTCAAGTATTATTTTTCCTATTTTTACTATATTTTCCAAATTTATATTTCTATGTTTACTTGCTGCAAATGGATTGAATACAACTATTTTTTTATGTTTTAATTTCTTTAACAATTCTTCAATTTTACTTTTTTGGCGCTCAATAAAAAATAATTCATAACTTATATCTATATTCTTTATTCCCAATTTTTCTAAAATATTTTTATATATTTCTGTTACATGAATATAACCTGTAGGTTTTGTGTAAGATATATCAAATATTTTCCAATTTTCTTTATTTAATCCCATATTAAATCTTGCTTTACATAAATTTATCAGCATCATTTGATTTACTCTCAGCATCTCTGAAAAATCTATTAATAAATCATATTTTTCTGCTGCTATTTCCAAAGATAATTTTTTTATACTTTTTCTATCTTTTTTATATTCATATATTTTATCTACATTTGGATTATTTTCTATTACTGCTTTTGCTCCACCTTTTGTTACCACTCCTATTTCTATATATGGATATTTCTTTTTTATTTCTCTAAACATTAAAGTATTTATTACCATATCTCCTATTTTTCCATCATATCTCATGAATAATATTTTTTTTATATTATTCTTTTCTATAAAGTTCCCTGACTTTATTTCTTCTTTATCTCTTTTTCTATCCCATATGTATTTTCCTAACCTCAACCTTTTTTCCCGCATATAATCCTGAAATGCTCTATTTATTTTTCTTAGCATAATTCCCCCAAAATAATTTATAATAATTGATTTTATATTTTTTATTTACTTTTAAAGATAATAAAAATAATTTTCAAGTAAAATTATACATTATATAATTATTTTTTTCTACTTTTTAAATTTAGAATACTTTTTAAATTTATTGATTAATATTCTTTAAGATTAATTTTTTTACAAATAAAATTATTTTATTTTTTTAAAAATAGCAAATATAAAACGATTGTTTTTATTGTCAATAATCTTCTTTAAAATTAATTTTAAACTCTTTAAGCAATATTTTTATGTTGATATTGTGTTTCAAAATATTCTCTTTAATATAATAAAGCGAACATTAAATTGATTTAAATCATTATTTTTTCAGAGCTTATTTTTTTACCCTATTTTTTAAAAAAATTATTTACTTATTGTTTTTTTTAATATTAAAGGTTATAATAATATATAAAATTCTACTTCAAAAGTTCGCTTTATTATATTAAAGAGAACTTTTATTTTATAACAATTTATAGTTTTGTTTTTTATTGTCAAATACTATTCTCTAATTCAATTAAAACTATTTACTTATATCTCTTTTTTTAAATAAAAAAAAGAGACTGGCTTTTAAACCAATCTCTTTTAAATTAAAATTCTCATTTATTATTTATTTAAAACCTTCTCTGCCCATTCCTGATTATCCAAATACCACCTTATTGTCTTTTCTATTCCCTCATCAAATGATGTTTCTGGATACCATCCTAATTCTGTTACTATCTTTTCTGGGTCTATTGCATATCTTGCATCATGCCCCAATCTGTCCTGTACATAACTTATTAAGTCATATGATATATTCTCTGCTTCTGTTTTCAATACTTTCCTGTACTCTGGTTCTTCTTTCATTATCTTAGCTATTGTATCTATTGTCAGTTTTACTATATTTATATTCTTTTCTTCATTAAAACCACCAATATTATATACTTCCCCTAATCTTCCTTTATTTATTACCATATCTACTGCTTTATTATGATCTTTTACATACAGCCAGTCTCTTACATTACTTCCATCTCCATACACTGGCAGTTTCTTACCTTCCAGTATATTTTTTATAATAAGTGGTATCAGTTTTTCTGGAAATTGATATGGTCCATAATTATTTGAACATCTTGTTATATTCATTGGAAACTTATATGTTTCTGCATATGCTCTTACTATCATATCGCTTGATGTTTTTGAAGCTGAATATGGCGACCTTGGGTCAAGCGGTGTTTCTTCCGTAAAAAATTTATCTCCATATGTTTTTAAATTCTTTCTTCCTTCTGCCACTTTCTTTACTCTATCATTAAGTATTAACTCTTTTGCTTCTGTATACTCTTTTGACAGAGATCCATACACTTCATCTGTAGATATATGCAGAAATTTCTTTCCTTCCTTATATACCGGATATCCATTTTCATCTTTTCCTATACTCCAGAATTTCTTAGATACTTCCAACAGGTTTTGTGTTCCCAGTATATTTGTTTCCAAAAATATCTGAGGATTTGATATACTTCTGTCTACATGAGATTCTGCTGCAAAATTTACTACATAATCTATTTCATATCTGGAAAATATATCTTCCACCAATTCTCTATTACAGATATCTCCCTTTACAAAATCTATTTTTTTAGAAGTTATTTCTTCTTGTATATTTTCAATATTTCCTGCATAAGTAAGTTTATCCAGAACTATTATTCTTATACTTTCACCATACTTTTCAAGCATATACTTCACAAAGTTTGTTCCTATGAATCCTGCTGCCCCTGTTACAAGATATGTCTTCATCTATATCTCTCCCTTTTCTTTCATTTCTTCTAAAAATCTATCTATTCCACTTTTCCAATGTGGTATCTTTTTATTAATTATTTTTTCTATCTTACTACTATCTAACTTTGAGTATTCTGCCCTTTTTGCTGGTAAAGGAAAGTCTTTTGTTTTTGCTCTTTCCAATATTCCATTCCATCCTATTTTTTTTAATGTATATTGCGCCTGTTCAAATTTCGATGCTTCCCCATCATTTGATAGATGGTACAATCCATATTTGTCTGTTTGAACAAGTTTCCATGAATATTCTGCCAAATCCTTTGAATATGTTGGAGAAGATATTTGATCATCTACTATTCTCAATCTATCTTTTCCTTTTGACCAGTTAATTACTTGTTTGCAGAAATTATTATTTCCCATTCCAAATACCCATGATGTCCTTATTACAAAACTTTTTTCATATTCCAGAGAATATTTTTCACCTTCTAGCTTTGCTTTTGAATATATTGATAAAGGATTAGGAATATCTTTTTCTGTATATGGTACTTCCTTTTCTCCATCAAATACAAAATCTGTTGAATATGTTACAAATACTATATTTCTTTCTTTACATATCTTTGATAAGTATTTGGGTACATGTGAATTTAAAACAAAGCATTTCTCCTGTTCTTCTTCTGCCTTATCCACATTATTATATGCTGCGCAATTTATTATTATAGTAAAATTATTCTTATCTACAAATTCTTTTACTTTCTCTTTGTTAGTTACATCTAATTCTTTATAGTCAGTAGCTGTATATTTTATTTTCAACTTATCAAAAAGTTTTTGGAAATCCTGACCTAGCTGTCCATCTGCTCCTGTAAGCAATACATTTTCTCCTATATATTTTTCTGTGTATTCCTTAAAAGATTGATGTTTTGTATCTTTCTCAGATAAAATTATATCCTCTTCTTTTAGTCCATACTTTTCAAAATTCCAATTGATATTTATATCTTTATCATTCCACATTATTCCTGAATCATACTGAGGTACATAAAATTCATCACATTTATATTCTATTTCTGTATCATCTTCTAAAGTAAGAAATCCATGAGCAAAACCTTTTGATACATATAGCATTTTTTTATTTTCTGCACTTAATTCTATTCCATGCCATTTTCCATATGTGCCGCTATTTTTTCTAATATCAACTACAATATCAAGTATTCTCCCTTTTATTACTCTCACAAGCTTTGCTTGGGAATGCTTAGTTTGAAAATGAAGTCCTCTAAGTACACCTTTTTTAGATTTAGAATGGTTATCTTGCACAAATTCTTCAAATATCCCTATTTTTTCAAATTCAGTTTTATTATATGACTCAAGAAAAAAACCTCTATCATCTCTAAATACTAAAGGCTCTACTATATATATTCCTTGTAAGTTTGTTTCTATTTTTTTTAATTTATTCATAAATTCTCCAAATAATTAAATTTCTTATTTAACATTATAACATAAACTTTAATTTAAAATAAAACCAATGACTTCTGAGTGACCATATCTTTTGTATAAAGGAGGCAATATATTATAGTCACCATATATTTGTATTAAGTATTCTTCATATTTGCATGGAACATTATATTCTTCATTTTCAAATATTAATTTTTTAGTAGGAAATATTTGCTCTGGAAGTGTTATTACTATTGCCATATCAGTTTCTATTCCATATCCTAAACAATAAGATTTTTCTGGGTCTTTATTCAAAACCATTTTTTTTATTTTATTATTTAGTTTATTCTTTAAATAAATTTTATAATATTTTCTTTGAAATTTTACATAAATATCTCTTATTTTATTTTCTTTACTTCTCCTTAACGAACTATAGTAATATTGTTTTTTCAAATATTTTTCTGCTTCTTTTGAATAATAATCATATGGAAAAATTTCTATATTTATTTCTTCTCTGCTTTCATTTTTTCTTAATATATAATTATTTTTCATTTTAATTTTTATATAATCTTTTTTTTCTTTTTCACAATAAAAAATTAACTCTCCATATTTTTCTTCACTTATAAAAAGATTATAAAATTTATCATAATTTTTTCTATTCATTCCTATATCTATATCATCATCCCATGGAATAAATCCTTTATGTCTAACTGCTCCTAATAATGTTCCATAATCAAGCCAATATTCTATATCATTTTTTTCACAAAAGTATTTAAAAAATTGTAATATTTTATTCATTTTTAACTGTGCTTCTCTTAAGTTATTTTTTTCCATTTTTTATCAATCCTTTTTCATTTATAATAAAACTAATTATAACCCCAGTAACAAAAAAATAAATTTCAGTTACTCTTCCCATATATAATGTCACATCTGAAATTCCATACATATGATAAAACAAAAATGTTAATATTCCTATATCACACATTACCTTTTTATTATTTTTTATTCTATTTTTTATAAGGATATAAAATAGATATAAATTTGAAATATAAAAACTTATAGTTCCTACTATTCCTGTTCCACATAAAAGTTCAAAAAAATTACTATGACTATGATATCTAGTAAATCCATATGCTTCCATTTTTTTCCAATAATCTTGTAAATTTTTATTTTCCATTTCTTCTTTATGACGTTTTTGTCCAATTATGCCATAACTAGAAAAACCATTACCATTTATAGGTTTTATTAAAAATTGTTCAAAAGCTTCTTTATACATATACAATCTTGTACTGCTACTATGTTCAGTTTTTATATGTGCTATTGTTTTTATCCTATATTTTATTGGATTATCATCTTTAATTTTAAAAAAAATTCCCATTATTATTATTAAAATTAAAGTTAATCCTAAATAAATTTTTTTATTTTTAGAAATTAGAAGTACAAAAATTGTCAATATAAAAGTTACTAACCATACCATTCTAGTGCCACTGAATAAAACCATTCCATATAAAAATGGCATCAAAATTAAATATTTATATTTTTTACAATACATTACTAAATATAATGAAATAATTGTTGAAAGTCCTATCATAA
The DNA here is from genome assembly GCA_002356455.1 of Fusobacterium varium. NCBI lineage: Bacteria > Fusobacteriati > Fusobacteriota > Fusobacteriia > Fusobacteriales > Fusobacteriaceae > Fusobacterium > Fusobacterium varium. The sequence goes on along the minus strand of AP017968.1, from coordinate 839,685 downwards.
ATGAATAAGTTGATATATTCCAAAAACCTGAAACTCTCACAAAATCAAATCTTGTTTCAATTAATATTGTTGATATTATCATTATTGGTAAAATTAATGAACAATAGAAAACTTTTTCAATTTCAAATATAGTTTTATAATTAATTTTAATTTGAAATATTGAAAATAACAATAATAAATTAAAAAAATAATCATTCAAATGTTCAATAGTATGTTCACCAAAAGAATTTCCAATTAAGCTAGTTAAAATAAAAGAAAATGATACTATAAACAAAATATATATTTTCTTATTCTCTTTTTTTAAATTAATTTTTTTATTTTTTATACAATATATAAAAGTCAGTATTACTATTGTATGAATTAGCGAATCTGTTCCATTTCTTCTAATCAAAAAAAAGGGATACAGCATAATTATTAGATTTAAAACTTTATTTATTATTTCATTAATTTTTAATTTTACAAACATTTTTTCTCCTATATTCACTCCATTCATTATAAATAATTAATATTATAAACAAAATATTAACTAAAGTTATCCCTTCAAAATAATTTTTAAATTTATATATGATCATTTTTTCAATGGTATAAGGTAATAAAAATAATAAAATTAATTTTATTATTTTATTTTGTATATCTATATTTAAAATTATAAAATAAAAAGAAATAAATAAACTTAGCATCAATAAAAAAGTTAAACTATTAAAATAAGTATACTTATATATATAAGTAGCTCCTATACCATTTAATAAAAAAAATATTATCTCAATAAATTTATTTTTATTAATATTATTAAAAATACTCAATATTCCTATTAAATAAAACACCTTTTTAAAAAAAATAATATTTTCTAAATGCAATTCCTCTAATTTAAAAAATATAATAAAATAAATTAAAGTTATTATTATTTTTAATGATTTTTTCATTTCTCCTCCTAAATATTACTTTGTTTTTCATATTCTTTCATTCCTTCCAAAGCTTTTTTTAAAGTTTCTATTGATATATTATTTATTTCTCTATTTGGATAATTTTCATCTTCAACATTATCTATTCTCTCTTTTTCTGGTCCTAAAACTTTTACCCAATCTGCTTCATGTTTAAATGGACTACTTAAATCTTTAAATAATGCTATTGTTTTTTTTCTCAATGAATAGCTATAATTATACAATCCTGAATCAAACCCTATAAATAATCTAGATTCTGCTATTATTTTAAACACTTCTTTTAAATTTGTTTTATTCACCAAATTTTCCATTTTAAATTCTTTTAAATTTCCCATTAAATATTCTGCATATTCTAACTGTAATTTACCATTTCCCACTAAATATATTTTTTCTTCTGGAAACTCTTTTTTTATTTCTTTTATATATTCCAGCATCATGTATGGGCTACATACTTTCTCTCGTGAAGTTGAGCCCACTGCTATAACTATTCCTTCATTTTTTGAGTTTTTACCCACTTTTAAATCTGGAATTAACTCATCTGCTCTCAAATTCCTGTCCAGTATATTTTCCCCTATAATCTTTATTTGATTTAATATTTTTTCATTTCTATTCAACCTAATTACCTTTGTATAAAATTTATTATAAATTTCTACTGCTGGATCTGTATCCAAAACTCCTATTTTTTCTTCAGCTATTATATTTCCTACTACACTATCATTTGTATATTCAAGATTTATAAATCTTTTTATTCCTAATTTATTTATTTCAAAGAATTTTCTGATTCTTTTTAATAAATTATATTTTTCTGATTTTGAAATTCCAATTACTTTATATCCTAATATTTCTCCTAATTGTTTATAGTTTTCCTGCATTAAAAAATAAACCTTATCTTTTCCAAATCTTTCTATTAATTTTTCTGATAATCTACTTCTTATTACTACATCTCCTATTCCATCAGAAATTTTTATTAAAATATTTTCTGGATTCTCCCTCTTTTTAAAAAATAAAATTAAGAAAAATCTTGTTATATACATATTTAATAGATTTTTTATATATGACTTTTTCAAATAATATTTTTTCTTCATTTATACCTTCCATTATTTAAAATTTTATTATTTTTTTCAGAAAAGTTGGTCATTTTATATTCTCCAACCTTTTTTTCTCAATTCTTTTTTCCTTAATTTTAGTTGTTCAACAAATTTTAGCTTTTTTATTTTTCTCATAGCTAAAATCATATAATATGATATATTCTTTCTCTTTTTGTAATATTCTTCTTTCACTTTATAGCCTTTTTCTATTACCAATAAGTCATTTTGCATTATAAAAAAGTCATTCCATCTTTTAAAATAAAAATACTTTTCCTTTTTTCCTTGAGTGTCTATTATCCTTATCCCATTTTTGGTTTTTATAAAATTTGAAGTATTTAAATCTCCATGATATATTTTTTCTTTATGCAATTTATTAGCCATTTCCATTATTTTATCTATATCTGCAACACTCTTTATTGGTTCTCCCTCTATACATTCCATTAATATGTAACTTTCTTTTATAAAAATACCTTTCTTCACTATAGCTAAAAATGGAACTGCATATTCTGTAATTCCTTCTTTTATTCTTTCTCTTACATTTAGCAAAGTATTTAATGCTTCCCCATTTTTTATTAAAGTTTGTACTCTTCTTTGAGGTATTATTGTTTCTGATTTAGGAGATTTTAATATATACTTTTCTCCTTCTATTTCTATTTTGGCTACATAATTTCTTTCTGTATTCTTATATATTTCTAATTCTTTATATTCTTTATCAACTATTTGCTTCCCTATTTTTTCATAAAATATTTCTTCTTCTGGATAATATATATTGTATTCTTTATATTTCTTTTTTTTTATCATCTTATTATCCTCATTCTATATCTCTTCTATTAATTTTTCATATTCTTTTATTATATTTTTGCTATCAAATTCTTTTACTCTCTCTTTTATCAAATCTTCATATTCTTTTTTTAATTCATAATTTTTTAAAATTTTCTCTAAATTATCAGCAAGTTCTTTTTCATTTCCAACTCCAAATAAAATTCCACACTTTCCATCTTTTAAAATATCTCTTGGCCCTACTGGACACCTTGAAGAAATTACTGCTTTACCTGAATAACCAGCTTCAACTAATACTAATCCAAATCCTTCAAATTTTGAACTATGTATAAAAAAATTAGAATTTTTCAACCATATATATGGGTTTTCCATTCTTCCTAATAAAAATACTAAATTTTCTAACTGATATTCTTTTATCCATTTTTCAATTATTTTTTTAGAAGGTCCATCTCCTATAATATATAGTTTTTGTTCTATTCCTTTATCTTTTAATATTTTAAAACTCTCTAAAAGAGTAGCATAATCTTTTTGAACAACATCTAACCTTGATATGGCAATACAATAATCCTCATTAAGCATTTTTATTTGCTCTGTTGTTAATTCACTTTCATCATTCATTAATTTCTCTATTCTTTCAAAATTAAATGGATTATATATTCTGCTTACTTTCCCATTTAAATTTGGGTATATATTTTCTATTTCTTCCTTCATTTCATCACATATAGCTATTACTCTATCATATTTTTCCAATCTTTTTCCAAATCTTTTTATCTTACTTCCTTTTTTCTTTAAATTAGGTATAGAATTATGAATCCATACTATTTTCTTTTTGATGTCTAATTTTTCTATATACTTTGAAGCTCCTGCATCAAAATCTACTATTACATCTATTTCTCCAAGTTCTTTTAATATTTGCTGCATATTTTTATACATAATTCTATTTTCTTTTTCCATCATTAGGTTATACATTAACTTATACATGATATTTTTCTTTCTTGCTTTATATTTCTCTGTTTCTCTTATCATTTCTTCTGATTTAAGAAAAAAATACTTTATATCTTTTGGTATATCTTTCTCAAATATATTTTCTTCTCCACAATCATCATCTATTACAAGATAAATATCAAATTTTTCTCTATCTATTGTTTGAAGAACTTCTATTAAAACTCTTTCTAGTCCTCCCATTCTTAAACTTCCACTTCTGAATATGACTTTCTTTTTCATTTATACCTTCCATTATTTTAATTTATCTATTATTTCTTCCATGTACTTTTTCATCTTTTCTTTATCAAAATCTCTTATCCAGCTCCTGTCTTCACACTTTATTACATAACTTAATTCTGACTTAGGAGAAAAATATTCTATACTGTTTTCATTATCTGGAAATATTGAAATCACTGGTTTATTATAAGCTGATGCTATATGTACTACTCCTGTATCTACACTTACCAATATATCTATATATTTTATCATTCCCGCTGCTTCTGCTATATCTTGCGTCTTATCGCAAATTTTTATTCGCTTTTCTTCCCATTTCTTTATCTCTTCTTCCAATTCTTCATATTTATCTGGAAGTGTCATTACATACACAACTATTCTTTTATCTATTTCTATAAGTTTTTTACAACTTTCTTTCACTTCTTCTATCGATAAATTTTTCTTTATATTTCCACCTGTATAATTAAATATTATATTTATATTTTCCTTATAAAAATAATCTTTATATCTTTCCTCTGCTTCTCCTAAAAATAACTCATATTTTCTATTTTTTATATTTTTCCCTAATACTTCTATTCCTGCTAAACTTATATCTCTCATATGTTTACTTTTGCTTTTCTTTATATATACATCAAAAATAGTTAATTCATCCTTTTTTATTCCATGCTTCTCTTCTCTTAATACCCCTATACTATATCTTGGTTTCATTATCCTCAGCGCAAATATGCTGTAAAATCTTAATCCATTCGCAAATTCAAAATATAAATCATATTTTTTTCTCTTTAATAGTGCATCATACCAAGAGGATATAATTCTTAATATTTTTACTTTATGTACAAATCTACTTCCTCTTTTGGTTTCTATAACATTTAAATATGGACAATTCTTAAATAATGGGGCTACTATCTTATCAAGGTAAACATCTATCTCTGCATTAGGAAAAAGTTCATGTAATTCCCTAATTAATGGTGTTTCACATACCATATCCCCTATTCTTCCTCCTGGAATCAATATCCTTTTTATATCTTTTAATTCTATATTTTTTTCTTTTTTCTTCATTCCTACTAATCTTATAAAAAAACCTCTGATTTTACTCATATTTTCTCCTGTTTTCTAAGATATTTTTTTATCTCATTTTCAAGTTCTTTCATATCAAATTTATTAATATCTGGCTCTTCCCCATTCTTAATTGCAAAATCTTTTGAAAATATCTGTACCGCTTCTTTATAATTAGGTCCCCATAAATATCTATTTATTTCATTTTCAGCTTTACCATCTATTCTATAAATTGCTATCAATTTTCTTTTAAAAGCTGCTGATATATGAACTATTGATGTATCTGGAGTTATTACTAAATCTGCTTTACTTATTAAATATGAAGTCTCCATTATATCTTTAAACTCTGGAAAAAAGGTATTATTCCCTAATTCTCTCATTACATTTTCAAGTTCTTTTTTTCTTTTCTCTTCTCCTATAAACATTAATATATTATTTTCATCCTCAAGTATTATTTTTCCTATTTTTACTATATTTTCCAAATTTATATTTCTATGTTTACTTGCTGCAAATGGATTGAATACAACTATTTTTTTATGTTTTAATTTCTTTAACAATTCTTCAATTTTACTTTTTTGGCGCTCAATAAAAAATAATTCATAACTTATATCTATATTCTTTATTCCCAATTTTTCTAAAATATTTTTATATATTTCTGTTACATGAATATAACCTGTAGGTTTTGTGTAAGATATATCAAATATTTTCCAATTTTCTTTATTTAATCCCATATTAAATCTTGCTTTACATAAATTTATCAGCATCATTTGATTTACTCTCAGCATCTCTGAAAAATCTATTAATAAATCATATTTTTCTGCTGCTATTTCCAAAGATAATTTTTTTATACTTTTTCTATCTTTTTTATATTCATATATTTTATCTACATTTGGATTATTTTCTATTACTGCTTTTGCTCCACCTTTTGTTACCACTCCTATTTCTATATATGGATATTTCTTTTTTATTTCTCTAAACATTAAAGTATTTATTACCATATCTCCTATTTTTCCATCATATCTCATGAATAATATTTTTTTTATATTATTCTTTTCTATAAAGTTCCCTGACTTTATTTCTTCTTTATCTCTTTTTCTATCCCATATGTATTTTCCTAACCTCAACCTTTTTTCCCGCATATAATCCTGAAATGCTCTATTTATTTTTTTAAACATAAATTTCTCTCCTGATTTTTTAAAAAATATATATTCATGATTGTTCACACAATTATAACACATTTTAATCACTTTAATAATATATTTATATCTAAAATTCTAAAAAATTTCATTTTTTTGTTTTTAATTTAAATATAAAAAATGGGGCTGTTGCAAATTAGTGATTGATAAACTAATTTGTGCAGCCTCTCTTATTTTTCATAAAAAAATAGAAATCTATTTTATAGATTTCTGCTAATTTATATTTTTATATTTATTTTTAAGTATCAAAAAAAGAAGTAGATGATTTTTTATTTATCTAAGCTACTTTTAATGAGTGAAGTGTTGTTCCTAAGCGATTATTTATATTTCTGCTTAGATATCTGTTGAAGTTGTAAGCGATACAAAACAAACATATTTCTCTTAAAACACTTTTTTTACTTCGAACTTTTAATTTTCGCAATTTCATATCTTCTTTCAAAACTGCAAAAGCACCTTCTACTTGAATACTTCTGTTCATTCTTAATTGTTTTCCATAATTGCTTGATACATTCTCTTTTGATTTATTTGATAAAATTCTAAATCTCGCATTGTACTTAATTTTTTTGTTAGTTTCAGGATTCCAAAAATATTGAACTGTATTATTTTTGTTAGAGTATAGAAATTCTAATTCTAATCCATCTTTTCTAAATAGCTTATTTTCAGAATGATTATATATTAAATTTTCTACTCTGTTTAAATCATTTTTAAACTTTCTGATTTTAGATTTTTCAAAATATATTGGTTTTATGTATGAAGTATAGTCCATTTTTTCCAAATATTCATAATTTGAAATACTTTCATATCCTGCATCAGCTACAATATTTTTAATTTCTAAATTTTGAGATGAAATTTTCTCTAAAAATGGAATCAAAGTTTTAGAATCAGAAGGGTTAGAAAAAATTTCATATGAAGAAATATATTCACTAATCACTCCTATTTGTAGATTATATCCAGGTTTTAATTGACCATTTCTCATATGGTCATCTTTCATTCTCATAAAAGTAGCATCTATATCAGTTTTTGAATAGCTATTTCTACCATTAAGATTTTTAAAATGATTAGAATATTTTTGATACTTTTCTAAGTATTCTGCGCATAATTCTAAATACTTTTGCTCTTTAGATTTTCTCTTTCCTCTACCTTTGACTATTTGAAAATTCAAATTAGAAAGATATGAATATATTTCAAGGAAGTTGTCATATTGTAAGTTGAAATCATCATTAAAATTTGAAATTAATTCAAGAATTTTTTCATCTAATCTAGTTCTATATTTCTCAATAGATTTTTTCCAAACAAATGTATATTTATTAGCATATGCTTCAATTTTAGTGCCATCAATATATATTGTTTCAGTGGAAATATTTTCCATTTCAAAAATTTTTTCAACGAATTGTTCAAATAGATCTGGAAGAATATCTTCAGTTTTTACTAAGAATCTAGAAATAGTAGAGTGATCAGGAATTTTAGAATCTTGTAAAAGAAACCTAAATTTAATATTTTCATGGCAAGCCATTTCTATATCTCTAGTAGAAGTTAAATTGCGCGAATAGGCATAAACAATGATAGAAAACATTCTGATAGGATGTACCTTTGTTTTGTAAGAAAATACTTGCATTAAACTACTAAAATCTAATCCCTCCAATATTGAGCTAAGTTTTCTTACAGGATCATTATCAGAAATTTCATATTGTAAAAAGTTAAAAAGTTTAGGTTGATTTAATTGAAAAAAAATGTTATTATTAGTTGGTTTTTGCATAGGTATATTATATTAGAAATTTGAAAAAATTTTTAGTATTTTATACCTTTTTTTATTTAAAAAGAAAAAGCTGACAAGAAGAAAACTTCAAGTCAGCTTTTTGGGTAATTGGGCTATTTTGAATTTGCAACAGCCTCATTTTAGCAGTTCCTATTTATTTTTCAATTTTTATTATATCTTTAATGTGTTTATGATGTAAAGGTTTTGGATTTTCAGGTGGTGTCATATAATCTCCATATAACAATGTAAGAAAATTATCATAATCTTTTGGTACTTTATATTTTCTATCTTCAAATTTAATTTCTGTTAAAGGAAAGAACTTTTCTACAGGATTCAATTTAATTTTAAATCCAGTTTCCACTCCTCTTCCTATATACGGTCCTTTATTTTTTGAAATAAATCTTTTTTTAACAAAACTGCTTGATAATATCTTTAGATGAATTTCTCTTTTAAAATGAGTTTTCCACTTTCTCCAGACAGAGCTTCTATCCTTACTTAATTCTAGATATCCATTAAGAAAATCTACTTTTTTGATATCGTCATAATAATCTAAAGGAAAAATATCTATATCAATTTCAGATTTACTTTCATCTTTATTTAATATATAGTGATTGTTATCTTTTAATTTATAGAAAGCACCTCTTTTATATGTTTCCAAAGAAAATCTTCCATTATTTTTATATTTATCAAATATTTTTAAAAATTTTTCATAATCTTCTCTAGGCATTCCCAAATCAACATCATCATCCCATGGAATAAATCCTCCATGTCTTACTGCTCCTAACAAAGTTCCAAAATCTAATATATATTCAAGATTATTTTCTTCACATATTTTTACAAAAAAATCTAAACAATCCTTTTCTACTAACTGTAATTTTCTCAATTCATTCATAATTTCCTCCAAGCTTTTTATCTAACATTAAAGAAATTATATCACATTTAAAATATATTTACTTATTTTTTCTAACCTTATTTTCTATTTGACAATATATTCTTTCACCATTGAAATATTTGTTCATTCTATTTAAAATTTCTTCTCTACCTTTTAATTCTCTTTTTAATCTTTTCATCATTGACTTTCTTCTAAATCTAGTAAGAAAATCCTTTCTATAGTCTTCCAAATCTATTACATACAATTCTCCATTAGAAACTATAAAATTTCCAAAATTAAAATCTCCAAAATAAACTTCTAACTCTATAATTTTAGTTACTATTTCTATATATTTATTTATTAGAGTATTAACATATTCTCTATCATTATTATTTATAATTTCATCCATAAGACTTTTACCTTCTATTTCTTTAGTTACAGTCATATATTTAGAATATTTCAATATATCAAATGTTTTTATTTTATTTTGACGAAATAAGTTGGCAATATAATTAATATTTTCTCCAGGATATCTTCTTAACCTAAAAAAATATTTTAATTGTTTCTTTAATTTGGGCTTTATTATTTTGGTATATGTTTTTTCTTTTGCATCATAAATCACTATATCTTTTTCTCTCATAATTAATCTTTCCTTTAATATTTATTTACTTTATTTTAATAACTAGAATTTTTTATATATATCTGCTAAACTAAAACTATATGATAAATATAAAAAGTAAAAAAGGAGTTTTTATATGAAAAAAGTAAAATTTATTTATAACCCCTTTTCAGGTGAAAATGAAATTTTAAAACATCTTGATAGTATAATCCATCTTTATCAACAGCACTTTTTGGAAATAGTTCCTTTCAGAATAAGTCTGGAAACTCCATTAGAAAATGCTTTCTTCACTTTAGATGAAAATTATGACCATATTCTAGCTGCTGGTGGAGATGGTACCATCAACCAAATTGTAAATATTATAAAAAATAGAAATATTGATTTGCCGCTTGCTATCCTTCCTGTAGGAACAGCCAATGATTTTGCCAAACATATTGGAATGTCTTCTGATATAGAGGAATCTTGTAAAAAGATATTGAAAGGATCTCCAAAGAATGTAGATTTAGGACTTGTTAATGATAAGTACTTTATTAATGTATTCAGTTATGGGCTTTTTACAGATATTTCTCAAAAAACTCCTACTCATTTAAAAAATACTATTGGAAAACTAGCATATTATTTTAATGGTATTATGGAACTTCCCACATTCAAAAAGATGAATATTTCTGTAGAATCCTCTGAATTTACTTATGATGGAAGCGCCCTCATATTTTTTGCATTTAATGGAAGAACAGCTGGAAATATTAATATCGCCTATAAGAGTGAAATAGATGATGGGCTTTTAGATATAATAATTGTAAAAGGTGATACTCTTACAAAAACTCTTGCATCTCTATTCCAATTTCTTAAGAGCGAGCATCTTGAAATTCCAGGAAGTTTTATTCATTTCAGAACTTCAGAACTAAAAGTATCCTGTAAAGATAATTCTGTTGTTACTGACGTTGATGGTGAACCTGGACCAAGTTTCCCATTAAATATTTCCTGTATAAAAAATGGCATAAAAATAATCTATTAATTTCTTTAAATCTAATATAGATTGTATCTTTAAAATTCTACATCTAAAAATTTCAAAAGTCAATTATGTTTTTACTTTTTTATAATTATTATTTATAAAAAATATTTTATTTATCCTTCAAGGTTAAGTTGTATTATATATTAAACAAAAATGTTCATTATTTAAGAAAAACAGAAAAATTTGAAAATTTTTTTCTGTTTTTTTTGTTTCTGATTTTTTTGTTTTTTTCTAAATATTTATTATATAATTTATGAATCATAATTATTATTTTCATTATCTTTTCTAATAAAATTATTTCTGTTTCAGTATAACTGTTTTATTATATACATATATTGTTCTTTTACAGAAAAGTATATATTTAAAAATCACTATATTTTTTATTCTCTGCTTGTAAAAAAAAATATAATTAAAGTATTATTATTCTTTTTATATATTTTTTGTATTATTGCAGTATATTTTATATGACTATTGACTATTTAAAAATATAGGGTACTATTATTAATATAGGGTATCATGACAAAAATATTTTTAGGAGGTTCAAAAATGTTTGAGTACAAATTTAATATGGCAGAAACACTTGCCATAGCTGCAGTCTTACTTTGTTTGGGAAGATGGATAAAGAATAAAAGCGAATTCTTACAAAAATTCTTTATACCAGCACCAGTTGTTAGTGGATTGATTTTTTCTATTTTTGTTTTTATAGGACGTCAAACTAATGCTTTTCAGTTTGATTTTGATCTAACACTACAAAATTTCTTAATGATTGCGTTCTTTACTACAGTTGGGTTCATGGCTAGTTTTAAGCTATTGGCTCAGGGGGGAGTTGGAGTTGCTATATTCTTGCTAGTTGCCACTGGATTAGTAATCTGCCAAGATGCAATTGGAGTTGCATTATCTAAAGTTCTAGGAATGAATCCTTTATTTGGTCTTATAGTAGGATCTGTACCTCTTACAGGAGGGCATGGTACTGCTGGAGCTTTTGGAACTACAATAGAGGAATTGGGAGTAGTTGGAGCCAGAACTGCTGGATTTGCTGCTGCTACTTATGGACTTGTTATGGGATGTTTAATTGGGGGACCAGTTGCTAGAAGACTTATGATTAAACATAACTTAAAAGGTGAAGACAATAAAGCTCAAGATCCTGATTTAAAAGCTGAAAAAGTTGAAGTAACAGAAGAAAAAATATTAAATGCAGTTATTATCATAGCTGTTGCAATGGGAATTGGAGCTTCTATACCTCCATTTGTTAAAGCACACACAGGTTGGCTTATCAAAGGTGGGTTAGCTCTTCCAGCATATATTGGACCTATGCTTGTTGCTGCGGTTATAAGAAATATTGCTGATTCAATGAAAAAACCTCTTCCTATGAAAGAGATTGACATTGTTGGAAGTATATCTTTATCTGTGTTCCTGTCTATGGCATTAATGACAATGAAGCTATGGGAACTTGTAGAACTAGCTGTTCCTATGATTGTTATATTAGCTGTTCAGACAGTATTCGTAATTCTTTATACTTATTTTGTAACATACAATGTTATGAGACTTCCATTTATAGCAACTAAATATGATGCTGCTGTAATGGTTACAGGACATTGTGGATTTGGAATGGGAGCTACTCCAACAGCAATTGCTAATATGGAATCTTTCACATCTGTAAATGGTTTCTCTACAAAAGCTTTCTTTATTGTACCTCTTGTAGGAGCACTATTTATAGACTTTACAAATGCTGCTGTAATAACTTTCTTTATAAACATGTTTCAATAAATAAAATTAATATATAATTTTTATTTCAGGGGGGCTTGAATCATGAAAAAAAACTATAACATTGGAGTCTTTGACTCTGGAGTTGGTGGAACAACTGTATTAAAAAGAATTATTGAATTATTACCTAATGAAAATATCATATATTATGGTGATAATGGTAATGCACCTTATGGTGAAAAAACGACTAAGGAGATTCAAGGATTTTGCTTAGATATTATGGATTTTTTCATGATGAATAACTGCAAAGCTGTTGTTATTGCATGTAATACTGCAACAGCTGCTTCATTGGAACTGATAAAAGGAAAATATACAGTTCCTGTTATTGGAGTAATATCACCTGGAGCTAAATCAGCTGTAGAAACAAGTACAAATAAATGTATTGGAGTTTTGTCCACTCCGTTTACAGCTGCTTCAAATGCTTATGCTGATGAAATAGCTAAATATTCAAAAACAGCTAAGGTATATCAAGAAGGATGCCCAGAATTATGTCCTATGATAGAAGCAGGTTGGGAAACTTTTGAAGATAGAGAAACTATTGTTAAAAATCATATTTCTAAATTTCCTAGAAATGTAGACACAGTTGTTTTAGGATGTACACATTATCCTATAGCAAGAGAAGATATTGCTAGAAATTTCTGTGGAAATATAGTTGATCCTGCAAAAGAAACTTCCATTGCCCTTTACAATATCTTAAAAAATTCTGATCTTTTATCAGATTCTGATATTAAAGGTAAAATTGATTTCTTTGTCAGTGGAGATAAAGAAAAATTTAAAAAAGTAGCAGAACAATTTTTAGGATTTGAAATAAAAACTCTTTATAAAATTGAAAAATAAAAATTGAATAAAAAATTAATTAGAGTGGTCTGTGACCACTCTTTTTATTTATTATAAAATATTTTAAAAATAATAAAAAATATTTATCTTGTACTAGTATTGGAGAGTTATTAAATTTATCTTATACTAATATTGAAAAGTTATTGAATCTATTTTATTCCAAAATATTTACCAAATTTTAATCTTAGTTAACTATTATTATGATAATTGATATTTCTTAATTTATAAGGTAATGCTATGGAAATATTAGTAATAAGATACAAACATATAGGGGATGCTGTTTTATCTTCTGTTATTTGTAATACATAAAAAAACTTTCCCTGATTCTGAAATAGATTATGTTTTATATGAACATATTTGTCCACTTTTTCAAAGTCAAATGTATAGATAACACTATTCTTACCACTAAAGAAGAAAAATATGCTCTCATAACTCCAGAATATATTATTACTAAAGTAAAAGAAATATATACCAAATTTCTAAAAAGGGGCTGTTGCAAATTAGTGATTGATAAACTAATTTGTGCAGCTTCTCTTATTTTTTATAAAAAAATAGAAATCTATTTTATAGATTTCTGCTAATTTATATTTTTATATTTATTTTTAAGTATCAAAAAAAGAAGTAGATGATTTTTTATTTATCTAAGCTACTTTTAATGAGTGAAGTGTTGTTCCTAAGCGATTATTTATATTTCTGCTTAGATATCTGTTGAAGTTGTAAGCGATACAAAACAAACATATTTCTCTTAAAACACTTTTTTTACTTCGAACTTTTAATTTTCGCAATTTCATATCTTCTTTCAAAACTGCAAAAGCACCTTCTACTTGAATACTTCTGTTCATTCTTAATTGTTTTCCATAATTGCTTGATACATTCTCTTTTGATTTATTTGATAAAATTCTAAATCTCGCATTGTACTTAATTTTTTTGTTAGTTTCAGGATTCCAAAAATATTGAACTGTATTATTTTTGTTAGAGTATAGAAATTCTAATTCTAATCCATCTTTTCTAAATAGCTTATTTTCAGAATGATTATATATTAAATTTTCTACTCTGTTTAAATCATTTTTAAACTTTCTGATTTTAGATTTTTCAAAATATATTGGTTTTATGTATGAAGTATAGTCCATTTTTTCCAAATATTCATAATTTGAAATACTTTCATATCCTGCATCAGCTACAATATTTTTAATTTCTAAATTTTGAGATGAAATTTTCTCTAAAAATGGAATCAAAGTTTTAGAATCAGAAGGGTTAGAAAAAATTTCATATGAAGAAATATATTCACTAATCACTCCTATTTGTAGATTATATCCAGGTTTTAATTGACCATTTCTCATATGGTCATCTTTCATTCTCATAAAAGTAGCATCTATATCAGTTTTTGAATAGCTATTTCTACCATTAAGATTTTTAAAATGATTAGAATATTTTTGATACTTTTCTAAGTATTCTGCGCATAATTCTAAATACTTTTGCTCTTTAGATTTTCGTTTTCCTCTGCCTTTGACTATTTGAAAATTCAAATTAGAAAGATATGAATATATTTCAAGGAAGTTGTCATATTGTAAGTTGAAATCATCATTAAAATTTGAAATTAATTCAAGAATTTTTTCATCTAATCTAGTTCTATATTTCTCAATAGATTTTTTCCAAACAAATGAATATTTATTAGCATATGCTTCAATTTTAGTGCCATCAATATATATTGTTTCAGTGGAAATATTTTCCATTTCAAAAATTTTTTCAACGAATTGTTCAAATAGATCTGGAAGAATATCTTCAGTTTTTACTAAGAATCTAGAAATAGTAGAGTGATCAGGAATTTTAGAATCTTGTAAAAGAAACCTGAATTTAATATTTTCACGGCAAGCCATTTCTATATCTCTAGTAGAAGTTAAATTGCGCGAATAGGCATAAACAATGATAGAAAACATTCTGATAGGATGTACCTTTGTTTTGTAAGAAAATACTTGCATTAAACTACTAAAATCTAATCCCTCCAATATTGAGCTAAGTTTTCTTACAGGATCATTATCAGAAATTTCATATTGTAAAAAGTTAAAAAGTTTAGGTTGATTTAATTGAAAAAAAATGTTATTATTAGTTGGTTTTTGCATAGGTATATTATATTAGAAATTTGAAAAAATTTTTAGTATTTTATACCTTTTTTTATTTTAAAAGAAAAAGCTAACAAGAAGAAAACTTCAAGTCAGCTTTTTGGGTAATTGGGCCATTTTGAATTTGCAACAGCCTCTTTTATTTATTATTTATTTTCTTTTTTTATTTTTTCAATTGTAAACCCTGTAAATCCATATATTACAGATAAAACAGGAGAGATAAGATTAAAGAAACAATATGGTACATATACCCATGGACCCACTCCTAATGCTCCCATCATGAATGCTCCACATGTATTCCAAGGAACAAGGGGCGACGTCATTGTTCCAGAGTCTTCTAAAGCCCTAGAAAGGTTTTTTGCAGCTAATCCTCTTTCCTCATAACTTTCTTTAAACATTCTTCCAGGTATAACTATTGAAAGATATTGATCTCCAGCTACTAAATTAACAAATATAGGAGTAAGTATAGTTGAAAGAATTAATTTCCCGTTTGTATTGGCAAATTTTAATATTTCCTGTGCAATTCTTCCAAGCATTCCAGATTTTTCCATTATTCCACCAAATGTCATGGCACAAAGTATAAGAGAAACTGTCCACATCATTGAATCCAGTCCTCCTCTTGTAAGAAGCTCATCCACCATTGGCATTCCAGTATGACCTACATAACCATAATGAAGTGAATAAAGTGCTTCTTTCAGACTAGAACCTTGCACAGCCATTGCAGTAGCAGCTCCTATCAATGACCCTGTAAATAATCCAGGAATAGCTGGAACTTTCATTATAACCAGTCCAATAACAAATACAGGTATCAGCAGAAGCAGTGGATTTATTTTAAATGACCCTGTAAGGGCATTTAAAATCTCATTTATCTGAGCTGTATCTACTTCTCCACCAGCTGTTTTCTTCAATCCAATTGCTACAAATCCAATCAAAGTCAGAACATATGATGGTATTGTTGTGTAAAGCATATGTTTTATATGATCGAATAAGTTAGAACCTGCCATTGCTGGTGCCAAAGTTGTAGTATCAGACATAGGTGAAAGTTTATCTCCAAAGTATGCTCCTGAGATAATAGCTCCAGCTATTATAGGCCTTGGTAGACCTAATCCCTCTCCTATACCAACTAATGCTATCCCTACTGTAGAAGCAGTACTCCACGAACTCCCTGTAGATATAGAAACTATAGAACATATTATTACAGTTACTGGCAAAAATACTGAAGGCTCTATTATTTTCAATCCATAATATATCATTGTTGGAACTACTCCTGATAGTATCCAGCTCCCTATTACCATTCCTATTATTATTAAAATCAGTATAGCTCTCATAGACATTTTTATAGTGTCTACTACACCATCTTCCAATTCATTCCAAGTTGCACATCCAGATATTTTTGCTACTAATGCTGCAAAAATGGCTGAGATAAAAATTGGAATATGCACATCAAGTTTAGCAACTTGAACAGCGTAATAAAGTGTTACTACCAAAAATACAACTGGCAGCAGTGCATAATAAAGTGATACCTGTTTCTTTTTCATTTCTCTCCTATCATCTCCCTCTTAATATTGATTTATTTGCAAATTTAATATACTTTATGTTGAGTCAAAAGTCAATATAATTATTAAATTATTTCTTTTACCTCTTCCTCTGTATTTTTCTTGATTTTTTCAATTGCCTTTCCATCATGATTATCTTCTATATAAGTATCCTTTAGATTTTCCATCAATTCATCGTACTTTTCATCAGTCAATTTCAAGTCTTTAACAATGCATTCTAAAGAATATTTTTTAGAATAATTAAATTCTGTTGCATAAAAATCTGCACTTATATCAGTTTCAGTATTAGTTATTATAATTTGAAAATCTGATTCCTCCTTATTTTTACAGTTAAAGAGATATTTTAACGAACCAAATCTATACCTTTCTATTTCATATCTGATCCATTCTATGTCCCCAGCATACCTGTAATAGATCCTTATTTCGTCCTTGTTCTCTTCTTTCTCTTTCTTTCCAGAAAATTTAAAAACTGTCAGCAGCCCTATAACAATAACAGCTCCTATTGCTCCAAATGTTAAGTTGTCCATATCAATTCTCCTTTATTGTTATTTATACAATGAGTTATTATAGCATTCTCACATGATTTTTCAAGTAAAAATATTCTTTTCCTTTTATTAATTATCTTTATTTCATCTTAAAAAATAAAAATAAAAAAAGCTGAGTAACATTTAAAAAAAATGTTTTACTCAGCTCTCTTTTTTGTATAATATAGTTACCACCCTAATTATACAAAGGAGACATTCATGCAAATCAAACATATTATCTCTAAAATCAATATAACAAATCTTTTAGGTAAAATCAAGAAATATTTTAAAAATGAACATTTTGAGGATGTTAAACAGACTATTCAAAAATTCTTAGCTTGTTCTATTGATAAATCTTTTCTCTCTCTTCAATGCCCTAATTGTCATGAGGCGCATAAAATTAAAGTTACTTGTAAATCTAGATTTTGTCCTTCCTGCGGTAAACGTTATTCTGCTGTTTGAACTGAAAAAACTTCCACTTCTCTTATTGATGTTAAACATAGAAGTGTCCTTTTTACTATTCCTGAAGAACTTAGAATGTTTTTCTTCTATGATAGAGACCTTTTAACTAAGCTTGCTTATGCTGTTAATGATGTTTTTAAATATCAATTTCATAACATTAAAGCAAAAAATCAAAGAATTCATAAAATTTCAAAATATTCCTCTAAATACTTTACTAACTCAGATATCATTCATTATGGATTGATTACTGTTATTCATACCTTTGGACGCGATCTTAAATGGAATCCTCATATTCATGCTATTGTTACTTTAGGTGGATTCAATAAAAACTACCAATTTCTTGAAAAAAAATATTTTCATGTCAATTCCATTGCTGGACAATGGAAAAAAATGGTTATTGATATTGTTAAATCTGGAAATTATGACAAGCCTGAAATTAAAGCTAAAGCTTATGCTGCTGCTAACTACCTTTATCGCAAAAATACAAGATTCTTTTTCAATGTTGCAAAAAATGATTTAAATAATAATATTTATGCAATTAAATATATTGGCAGATACCTGTCAAGAGCTCCTATCGCAGAATATAAAATTATTGATTTCTATGATAATAAGGTTACTTTCTATTATGAAAGTCTTGCTGATGATAAACAAAGAATTGAGCTTACTTTAGATGCAGAAACATTTCTTTCTAAATTAATTATTCACATTCCCCCTAAACATTTCAAAATGATTAGGCGCTTTGGAATCTATTCTAGAAATATTAAATCAGAACTTAAAAATATCATGAAATTCATGAGAAAATATGTCTCTAAATATTCCAATTCTACTTTTTATCAACTTGAAATATGGAAAGCTTTTGGAGTAAATCCTTTTTATTGTTTTAAATGTAATGCCAGAATGAAAGTTAAAAAAATATCATATTTTAATATACATACAGGCTCCATTTGCTGGAAAGAATATCGCTAAATAGCTGATTAACAATCAGCTTTTTTGTGCTGTCAATTTTAATCTTATTCAATTAATATATCTAATATGAATACAAAATAATTAACATTTTTTATTTTTTCAACAAATTTATCAAATTATAATTTCCTAAGAAATAAAAAACAGGCTTGAACAAAAAAATTTATTCAAGCCTGTCTAACATTTTATAATTTATTTATGCTCATGTTCACTGCATTTACCTTTTGTTCCACAGCCTTTGCATCCGCTGCTGCCACATCCACAGCTGCTTTCTTCTCCTTTCAGCATTCTATATACGCTTCTAAGAGAATAAAAAGCTATTACTGCCACAATTATTATTAATATTACTGTTTTCATTTATCTTCATCTCCTTCTTTTTGAAAATAAACCTTTCCCAAAAGAACTAATTTAGAAGAACAAACTTCCTACTTGGAATATCAATACTGAAACAACATAAGGTACTACAAGCATTATTGATACAACAAAACCTAAATATTTCCATCCAAACTCTTGTTTTATTGCTGCTAAAGTTGCCACGCATGGTACTACAAGAAGTATAAATACCATAAATGAATATGCTCTTAATGGAGCTAAATTATCATCTGGCCACAAGTTTGCTGTTGCCTGTACAATTCCTCTTCCTTCTTCTTCTATTTCTTCCTCATCAGGAGTCACAAAAAGGCCTTCTAAGTCAAAACTAAGCATTCCCACTACCGAATCCTTCACTGCTGTTCCTAACCCCTTTATTTGCTCAATAGTATCTTCTGCAAATGTTGTTGCCTCTCCTTCATCTTCAGCTTCTTCAGTTTCATCCAATGGAAGTACCTGAGCCATGAATCCTACTACTATTTCTTTTGCTGCAATACTTGGCGGAATAGCTGCTACAGTTTCCCATCTATCTCCAAAACCAGTTGGTCTCATTATTGGAGCAAATGCATGTCCAAATTTAGCTATATATGACACACTGGCATCTCCTTTTCCAGGAAAATATGTAAGTGTCCATAAAATTATTAAAATCCCCATAATTATAGTTGTTGCTCTTTTTAAATATTCAGATACTCTCATCCATGTTGAGTTCAAAATAACTTTTAAGCTTGGTACTCTATATGGTGGAAGTTCTATTAAAAGAGCTTTATTATCAGTTTTAAAACCTTTTACATTTTTAAGGGCAAGTCCAACAAGAATAGCTACAACTATTCCTAGAACATACAAAGACATAACAATTATTCCTGCTTTAGCCCCAAAGAAAGCTGCTGTAAACAGTCCATATACAGGAAGCCTTGCTCCACATGACATAAATGGTGCCATTGCTGCTGTCATTTTTCTTGAACTCTCATCTTCCAATGTTCTTGTTGCATAAATAGCTGGAACAGAACATCCAAATCCTACAACCATAGGAACAAATGCTTTTCCATTTAATCCTAATTTTCTCATTATTTTATCCATTAAGAAAGCTACTCTTGACATATATCCACTTTCTTCCAATATTGCAAGGAAGAAATAAAGAAATACCATAACAGGAACAAATACTAGAACTCCTCCTACTCCTCCTATTATTCCATCTACTATCAGTGAATTTAACCAGTCCGGAGTTCCTTCTACAAGAACTCTTACATATTTTCCTATGTATCCATTTATAAATCCATCTACCCAGTCTATAAATGGAGCACTACCATTAAATACAAATCCCATTACTCCTGCCATTATCAGTAAAAATAAAGGAAGTCCAAAAACTTTATTTAATAGTATTTTATCTACTTTATCTGTAAAATCAAGTCTTGATTTTATAGAAGTAGTGAAAGTACGAGCAAGTATACCATTTACTGCTCCATATCTTCCTTCTGCTAAAATAGTTTCGCTGTCATTATCATACTTTTCTTCCATTTTGGCTATTTCTTCTTCAAAAGCACCATTTAAATCAACATTATATTTATTTTTTAATTTTTCTATTAAGTGACTGTCTCTTTCCATTAGTTTTATAGTAAGATACTCACTTGGATATTCTTTTAATATATTTTTAAACTTTTCATCTGAGACTATTTTCTTTTCTACATTTCTTATTATACTTGTTATTGAATCATCAAATGGAAGTGAATATTTTTTTACTTTTTCTTTTTTAGCAGCCAGTTCTATTATTGAATCTAAAAGTTCTTCAATTCCTGTTCCTTTTAAAGCTGAAACTGGAATAGCTTTTAATTCTATCAATTCTTGAAATTCTTCTAAATTTAATTTATAGTTTAATTTAGTGAATTCATCATAAAAATTTAAAGCCATAACAGTTGGTTTTTCCAACTCTTTCAAAAGATAAGTTAAGTATAGATTTCTTTCTAAGTTAGTAGAATCAATTACATTAATAACTACATCTGGGTTTTCATCAAGAATAAAATCTCTTGTTATTTTTTCTTCTAAAGTATATGGACTTAAACTATAAACTCCTGGAAGATCAACAAGTTTTATCTCTTCTCCCTTGTGATTAAATACTGCTTCTTTCTTTTCTACTGTTACTCCAGGCCAGTTTCCTACTTTAAGTTTTGAACCTGCTATTGCATTGATAAGTGCCGATTTTCCTACGTTCGGATTTCCTGTAAAAGCTAACTTTATCATCTTCTATCTACCCCTCTATCTTTTCAACTTCAATATTTTTAGCATCTTCTTTTCTTATTGCTATACCTGTAGACTTTATTATGTATTCCTGTGGATCTCCCAATGGAGCATTTCTTTCCAGTTTTATTATTTCGCCAGCAGTTATCCCCATATCTACCAATCTTTTTTTCAATTCTCCAATTTTTCCAATCTTTACAATTTTTGCTTTTTCTCCATTTTTTAAATCACACAATTTCATAATTCTGCCTCCATATATAATAATTAAAAATAGAAATCTTTTGTAAATCAAAGTATTTTTTCTAAAGAATAGCAGCCTATATAGGCTGCATGCTTATATTTCTATTTATTTTCTACAAATATTTTATTTGCTAATCCAAAATTAAGAGCATATTTACAGTTATTTATTTTTACGACAATCGAATCTTTTCCATCTCTTAAAACACAGATTTTATTCCCTACACAAAAACCTTTTTCAAGCAGTCTTCCTTTGCAACATCCTGCTCCTTTTATATCTTTTATGATTAATTCTTTATTAGGTTCAGCAAAAGCTAATGGTAACATAACTACCCCTCCCAATGAAACAAAATCCTTCTATCCACATTTTATATAATACATTATATCAAAAAAGAAAAATTTGTCAATAGCAAAGGTTTGATTATTAAAATATGTATTTTTTAAACTATTTCAATTAAAAAAGACCAGATTGAGAACAAACTCTATAGTTCCCAAGCTGATCTATATTTTTAAAACAACATTTTCCCTTTGAAAACGTACTTTTATTCATTTTTTTATTTATATAATTCTAAAACTTCCAAATATTCATTTTTTATTTCTTCTCTCAAACTTTTAGGTTCCAGTATTTCTGCTTCTTTTGAAAATTGCCTGAAATATAGTTTAGCATTCTCATTAGCTGCTTCAAAAAAATATATATCTCCCTCTTTTTTTATAAGCTTAGGACGATAGTTAGTAAAACTTTTTAAAAGGCTGTCCCCTTCTTCTGTCAGTCTTACTTTTACAATATTACCATTTCCTAAAAATGGATCAAAATTTTTACGAACATTTTCTATATATTTTTTATCCTTACCTTTTATTTTTTCATCTAATATGGAAATTATTTCTAATTCTTTTAATTTAAAATTAGCATAATTCTTTTTTTCTTCATCATAACAGAAAAGAAAGTTCTCGTCTCCTCTTTCTTCTCTTTTTATAAAATAAGGTTCTACATTAAATACTCTTTTCAAATATTTTATCTTTATTTTTTTTCTTTCTTTTATTCCTTCTAATATCATTTTAACTCTGTCTTCAAATATAAATATTTCTCTTTGATATTTGAATTTAGATGTATACAGCTCAAACAAATCTCTAAAATATTCAGCTTCTATATCTACTTCATTAGCTTTTAGTACATCATAATATATTTCTCTATTAGAAACATTCAAATCAAATTGAATTATCTTTTTTAATGGTCTTCCTTGCGTTTCCAAGAGTTTTTCAACATCCATTTTTCTATTATATTTAAATCTTTCAAGGATATAGTTGCAAAGTTTATTATTATTTATTCCAAATTCTTCAATGTCATTTTTCATAAGACGCCAGATATCTTCTGGTACTGTAACCCTGATTTTCTTCATCTTCCTTTGCTCTCCTTTTTAGAATATCTTTAAATATTATATCACAAAGGCAGAAATATGAAAACCAGATATAATTAATTTTCTGAAATTAAAAACAGAAACTAACTTAAAATAAAAGTTAGTTTCCTAATTATTTAATACTTGCTTTTATTATGCTGAAAAAAGTTCACTATCTTTTAATCCAGCTTCTTTTTTATTGAATATTCTCAATAATTTTTCAGATGTAAGATTTTTCTTTTCATCTCCTCTCACATCTATAAGTATCTCTCCTTCATGAAGCATAATAAGTCTATTTCCATAATTTATTGCGTCCTGAAGATTATGAGTTATCATAAGTGTAGATATATTATTTTTTTCTACTATTTCCCTTGTCTTATCCATTATTATTTTAGATGTTTTTGGATCAAGAGCTGCTGTATGTTCATCCAATAAAAGAACCTGAGGTTTGTTCAAAGTAGCCATTATCAGTGCTAGACATTGTCTTTGTCCTCCAGATAGTGATCCAACCTCTGTATCCATTTGATCTTCTATTCCTAAATCAAGTTCTTTTAATAATGATCTATAGTACTCTTTTCTCTTTTTATTCAATCCCAATGTAAACCCGAATCTTTTTCCCTTATTATCTGCCATTGAAAGATTTTCAAATACTGTCATTGAAGGAGCTGTTCCCATTGCTGGATTTTGATATACTTTAGATATAAAACTTCCTCTCTTATATCTTGGAAGATTTGTAATATCTCTTCCATCTATATCAATAGTTCCGCTATCAGGAACAATATTTCCAGTTATAGTATCTAAAAGAGTAGATTTCCCTGCTCCATTACTCCCTATTATAGAAATAAAATCTCCTTTTTCAACATGGAGGTCCAGACCTTTAAATACTCTTTTTATACTTCCAAGTTCAGTCTGGAAACTTTTTTTCACATTATTTATATTAAGCATTCACAATCCCTCCTTTTAGCAGATGTTTTTTTTCTTTCAAGAAAATTATTATAACTACAAGTGCTGAAGTTATAAGTTTCAAATCACTTGCATTCATTCCAACTTTTAGAGATAAAGCAATTATTGTTCTATATATTATAGTTCCAAATATTACCATCATTGATATTTTTATTACTTTTTTCTTTCCAAAGAGTGCATCCCCAATTATTATAGATGCCAGACCTGTAATAATAGTTCCTGTTCCCATTCCTACATCAGCAAATCCTTGATACTGTGCCAGTATTGCCCCCGAAAGAGCTACTAGACTGTTCGCAAGCATAAGTCCATATATTTTTAATGTTTTTTCATTCAACCCTAATGAAATTATCAAACTTTCATTATCTCCAAGTGCTTTAAGTGCAAAACCAAATTTTGTTTTCAATAGAAAATCTATTCCTAATTTTACTACAAGAAGGATAACAGCTACTACAATAATAGCTGAAACACTTCCATTGAAAAGATGTTTTACTGAAAATAGAGGTATATTAGATTTTCCCATTATTCTTAAATTTATGCTGTAAAGTCCTGTCATAACAATTATACCAGCCAGAAGGTTTGTAACTCTCAGCTTCACATGAATCATTCCTGTAATAAATCCTGCTGCTGCTCCTGCTGCCATAGCCAGAATAAGTGCTAGTACAGGATTCAATCCTTTTACTATAGAAGCTGCTGCCACTGCTGCACCTAAAGGAAAACTTCCATCTACTGTCATATCTGGAAAATCCAGTATTTTATATGATATATAAACTCCCAGTACCATTACTGCAAAAATAAAACTTTGTTCTAATGTTCCTAATAACATCTCTATCTCCTTTTCTCCTCTTTCATCAAGAAATGATTAATATTGTTTAGCTCCTTCTAAAGCTTTTGATGAAAGATCTACATTATATTTTTCTGCTGCTTTTTTATTTATTATCAACTGAGTATCTTTTAAAGTTTCTATTGGAATAGCATTGGGTACAGTTCCATTTAAAACCTGCACAGCAACTTCTCCAGTTTGATATCCTAATCTTTCATAATCTATTGTTTCAGTAACTAAAGCTCCCTGCATAACTTGGTCTTCAACGCTTCCTACAACTGGCTTTCCTGCTTTATTAGCTTTTTCTAACAAAAGAGGTGTTGAAGCAACTACTAAGTTATCTGTAGGTGTGTAAAGTACATCTACTTTTGGAAGAAGAGAATCTAATCCAATAGCCATATCATTTATTGTTGTAATTCCTGTTTCTACTATTTCTAGACCTAATTTTGCTGCCTCTGTTTTTGCTTGTGCTACCTGTACTTGTGAGTTTTGCTCACTTGTATTATAAATAATTCCAACTTTCTTAGCCTCTGGCAAAAGTTTTGTTATTATTTCAAGCTGTTTGTATATTGGAGCAGCATCACTTGTTCCTGTTATATTTTCTCCAACTAATCCTGCACTTTCAGCATCTGTAACTGCTGTTATAAGAATAGGAATTTTTTTAGTTGCATTATAAGCTGCCTGAGCACTTGGTGTTGAAATTGCTAATATGATATCTTTTTTATCCTGAACAAATGAATTAGCTATCATTTGTGCTGTTCCAAAATCTCCTTGAGCATTTTGATAATCTATCTTTGCTTCTCCATAACCTCCATCTTTAAGTGCTTTTATAAAACCTTCTCTTGCAGAGTCCAAAGCCTGATGTTCCATTATCTGAGTTATTCCTACTTTTATTTTTGCTGGTTCCTTTCCAAAAGCTACTATTGAAAGTCCCATTAATAGCATAAGTATTTTTTTCATTTTGCATTCCCCCTATGAACTAATTTTTATTTCATAGGGTTATAATACCATTAAAACTGTTATTCTTATAGATAACAATTAAAATACTTATTTGTTCCACATTATATTTTTCAAACCTTTATTTTACAAGGATTCATAAATATTACCTTTTAAAACTTGTTCGTACTATTCTCCCTTTATGCCAAATTTTTTTGCAGCATCTTCATTTATATACATTTCTGACTTCTCTACAACCTCATATGGAATGTTCTCTATCTTCTCTCCATTCAGGTATCTGACTACCATTTCTCCTGTCTGATATCCAACTTGATAGTCAGATATTCCATCTACAGCCAATGCTCCCTGTTCAACAAAACTTTTAGTAGCTCCTATTATTGGCTTATTAGCTTTATTACTTTTTTCTACAATAAGAGGATATGTAGAAGCAATAGTATTATCTATTGAAGTATAAAGTACATCTATTGCAGGAAGAAGTGTATCTAAAGCAGAAGCCATCTCACTTATATTGCTTATTCCTTTTACTTTTACAATATAACCTTTTTCCTTTGCTGCTTTAGTAAATTCCTCTGTCAAATAAAAAGAATTCTGCTCACTTGTGTTATATACAATTCCTATATTTTTTGCTTCTGGCAAAAGTCGTTCTATAAGCTGTACCTGTTTTTGTACTGGTGATTTATCGCTTACCCCTGTCACATTTTTTCTAAGTATTCCAGCACTCTCTGGATTAGTTATAGCTGAAAAAAATATAGGTTTGTCTTTTATATTATTTGCAGCTGCCTGAGCACTTGGTGTTGATATAGCAATTATTACATCACTGTTATTATTATATTCTTGGGCTATTACCTGAGCTGTTCCAAAATCTCCCTGAGCATTTTTATAATTTATATTTATTTTATTTTCATCATATCCTTTTTCTTTTAAAGCATCAATTACTCCTTTTCTGACATCATCTAATGAAGGATGTTCTACTATTTGTGTAATTCCTATCTCTATCTTTTTTTGTTTTTCTGTTCCACATGCTGTACATAAAATAATTAAAAGTAAAATAAATAATTTTTTCATTTTTTCCTCCTTAAAATATTAAAAAATAAAAAGCCCTGTCAAATTGAGACAAGGCTTAATAAACAATTACTTTTTATATAAAATAAAAAACCTGTTCATTTGGAACAGGTTTAAATACACACTAAAATTAAAAATATCTATACTCTTTAATGAACATCTATGACAAAACCTGATCCACCTGTCTAGTATTAAATTTGTGAAGTTTGTTTTGCCACCACCAAGTAAATCTATTCATCATTTTTGTTCACCTCCATTTTTCATTTTTTCTTATAAAAGAGAATACACCATTTTTTTTAGAATGTCAAATTTATTTTTATTGATTAATAGTTATTCTTGTTCCATCAGATAATTCTATTATTTGAGTTCTTCCATCTGAATAAACTACCTTTCCGCTTCTCTGTGGAGCCTGTTGATTGACATAGCCATTGTTATAATTTCCATTATAATTATTATTATAACCTCCACTATAATTATTAGCTGTTACAGTATTCAATCTTGCAGGTACACCTGAGTTTCCATATTTATAACGAGCATTTTGAGCTACTGCCTGTCTTTCATAATCTCTTCTTATATTTGTATCCAGTTGATCTAAATCTCTCTGGTGTTTAATTTCACTATTTTGATAACTATTATTTAGAATAAGTGCTGAACCTCCTATAATAGCTGCTCTTGTTCCTCCACTCATACTTCCCCACCAGCTTGCATTAGCAATAACTGATAATGCCAGTATACCTATTATTATTAATTTTTTCATATATATCCCTCCAGTATTTCCAGTCATGTATAAAATAAAAAGTAATATGCAAACATACAAATGACCTATCGGTCAATTTATTCTACCATATTTTTTTAAGAATGAAAAGATATTATTTTAAAGCAATGAAAATTTCTACTTTTCCATCTGGATAATATTTCTCATAATCCACTGTATATGCTCTATTTAAGAGTCCTTTTTCTTCCATTTCCCATATCTCCTGCCATGTCATTATAATTCCATATGGAGATGAAGTATCTACAGAAAAAACCTGATAGTTTTCTTCTTCAATAATTATTTCTTTACAAGAATCTACTTTATCAGCACCTATAAAGAGAGTATAATCCCCTTTGTAGTTACTTTCATATTCAGAATACACCGCATACTTATTCACTGTTTTTTCTTGTGGTATTTTAATGTTTGTTTCATACCATAACTTTTGTATTTTTTCTGCAACATCTGGCTCTTTAAAATTATTCAATCTTTTTTCAGATAAAACACACACTTTTTCCATAGGGCAGCTCTCCTTTTAACGTAATCCTAATAGCTGGAATATTTTTCATTCACTATATTCTAATATATTTTTCCAAAAAAGGCAAAAAAGAAGATGACTATAAAAATCACCCTCTTTGTTTTTTAAAATTCTTCTATATTTTAATTATTATAATTGCCTTCTAATTCAGCACTTCCTAGAATATGCCCTTTCATTGCTCTATATACTTCGTTTAAATAAAATGTTCCATCAATTTTTATCTCTTTATCTAAAGCATATAATCTAAAAATATAAGTATGTTTTTTATCAGGTGGTGCAGGACCTCCATAAAATGAAGCTTTTTCTCTGTCTAACCCTCCCATTGATGACACCCAGCTATTTATCCCCTGTAATATTTTATTATCATTTCTGCTGGCATTTTCTTTTAATTCTGTGTAATCTCCTGGAATTAAAGCTATCCAATGTATCCATGAAAATCCTGAAACAGGTATAGCATCATAATCCTCCATTATTAGCACAAAAGATTTTGTTCCCTTTGGTACATCTTTCCAACTCAAAGGTATTGAAAGAGCTGGCATTCCATCTATAATATTATCTCCATATTTTCCATACTCAGCAGAAATATTACCATCTTTTATTCCTTTGCTTTCCAATGTCATTGCCATAGAATTCACCCCCAATAAAATCATTAAAATTAATATAAATTTCTTCATTTATAACCTCCTCATTAATCTTCTTGATTAGATTATAAATGTATATCTATTTAATGTAAATAACTCACTTTTTTGTAAGTATTATTTTTTGTCTGAATTTTTATCTAACAAATATTTAGCTCCAAAGTTCTGCATTTTTTCCAATATTGGAAGAAGTTCCTGCCCCATTTCTGTCAGCAGATATTCACTATGTTTTGGGTAAATGTCTTCATGTTCAATTTTTATTATCAACCCTACTTTTAAAAGTTCATTAAGATGTTCTATAAGCATTTTTTCATTACAGCCCTTTATATCTTTTTTAAAGTCTCTTATCCTCATTGAACCTAATCTCAATCTCCACAATATTATTGAAGTCCATTTTTTCTTTAGTATCTCCTGTGTAAGTTCAAGTGGACATGTTATTATTTTTTTAGCCACCTTTTACCTCTTAAGTTCAAATATTTCAACTACTCTATCTAATATACCAGTAAGTTCTGCTATAATAAGTCCAAAGTTGGTTATCTCAGAACATCTTTCTATTCTGCTCATAGTTTCAGCTCTATTAAGCATACATGAACCACAGTGTATAACTAGGGAATACTTTTCTAAATCTTTTGGAAAATCCTTTCCTGAACAGTTTTCTATAATTATTCCTGGTATTTTTTTCTTGAGAAGCATAGGTATTTTCTCTCTTGCTATATCACCTTTCAGCTGGTGATGTGTACATGCTTCAGCTATTAATACCTTATCACCAGATTTTAATTCATTTATCTTTTTAGCACCTGCATAAAGAGTTTTTAAATCCCCTTTTGATCTTGCCATTATTATTGAAAAAGAAGTCAATGGAATACTTCTGTCTAATTTTTCATCAACCATTTTAAATACTTGTGAATCTGTTATAACAAGGTCTGGTTTTCCATCAAATATTTTTAAAGCCTCATCTAATTGACCTAATGTAGTCATTACAGGAATACCACCAAAATCTAGTATATCTCTTAATACCTGTACTTGTGGAAGTATAAGCCTCCCTTTAGGAGCCTGAATATCCTGCGGAGCTACAAGAAGAATTTTATCTCCTGTTTTTATTTTATCTCCAATAAGAGTTTCTCCTTCAATAAATTTAGGAGATTTTTCTATTATCTCTTTTTTTAATCTGTCTATATTCACTCCATTTTCACTACTGATTTGAATAAAATTCAACTCTAATCTTTTTTCTGCTTCTGCTATTCTATTTTCAAATTTTTCTTTTTCACTGATTATATCTACTTTGTTTAAAACAGCAATAACTGGCTTTTTTTTAGCTTTTATTTTTTCTATCCACTCTTGTTCAAAAGAAAGAGTCTGATTTTCTAAAATTGTTTCTGCTGCTACTACAAAAACAGCTATATCCATCTTATCCAAAATCTCTATGGTCTTTTCTATTCTGAGAGCCCCAATGGCACTTGTATCATCTATTCCTGCTGTATCTATAAATACTACAGGTCCTATCGGCAAAAGCTCCATAGCCTTATACACAGGGTCTGTAGTAGTCCCTTTCATCTCAGATACAAGTGAAATTTTTTGATTAGTTATACAATTTATCAAACTTGATTTTCCTGCATTGGTTCTTCCAAATATAGCTATATGTATTCTATTTCCTCTAGGTGTTTCTGTCATTTTTCCTCCTCTAAACTTCATGCCTTCCATCTAAAGCTTTAGAAATAGTTGCTGTATCTGCAAACTCAATATTTCCCCCTATTGGAATACCACTTGCTATTTTAGTTATTTTCACTCCAAATGGTTTCAATAATTTTGTTAAATAAAGAGAAGTTGTTTCTCCTTCCAAGTCAGGATTAAGTGCAAGTATAATCTCATTTATATCTGTTGCTGCTACTCTCTCCAAAAGAGACTTTATATTGAGTCTGTCTGGTGTCATCCCATTCAAGGGGGCTATTTTCCCATTCAATACATGATAAGTTCCATTGTATTTTCCTGTTTTTTCAAAAGATATTATATCTCTGCTGTCTTCCACTACACATACTATATCTTTATCTCTTGTTTCATCTGCACATATATTGCATAGATCATTTTCACAAAAATCTCCACATACAGGACATTTTTTTATAGTTTTTTTAACTTCCTTCATAGCTTCAGAAAATTTTTCTACCTGTTCTTCACTCATTTCAAGAATATGGAAAGCTAGCCTTGTTGCACTTTTTCTTCCTATTCCAGGAAGTTTATTAAATTCATCAATCAATCTTTCCAAACTTTTAGTTGCCATAAATACCTCTCCTTACAAAAAAAGCTGGAGTTATCCAGCTTTCCTTTAAATTAATTATTTGTTGCAGTTTCTTTAAAAGATTTTTTTAAATCTTTTATAGTTTTATTAATATCTCTTCTTTCTTTTCCTAACTCTGCATTTTTTATGATATAATCATCTACTCTATCTTCATAATCAGACTGCATATTTTCTACAATATCCATTATTTCTTCATAACTCATTTCAGGTTTAAGATACTCTTTAAGATTTAGAAGAAGTTCTACTCTTTTTCTATTATCTCTTATTTTTCTATCATTATCTTCAATTTCTCTTTTTATTTTATTTTTTCTTCTAGTTTTTCTTACAAGTTCTAATACACTATCCATATTTCCCTCCCTAAAGATCGGAATTTTATCCTACTCTTATATTTTATAATAATATTAAAAAATTTTCAATACCATTAAATTATTTTGCCAAAGTTAAAGCTAATTCATAATCATCATTTATAGAATAATTTCTTTCTCCATCCCATGCATAAGATATCGGATGAGTAACAAGTTTATTATTTTCAAGTCCTACCATTACTCCACCTTCATCATTTTCAAGAATTTCAATAGCTTTTGCTCCCATTCTTGTAGCCAGCATTCTATCAAATCCAGATGGTGTTCCTCCTCTTTGAACATGTCCAAGTACTACACTTCTTACTTCTGTAGTTATTCTCTCTTTTAAAGCTGCTTCTATATCTTGTACTTTTCCTACACCTTCAGCAACCAAAACTATATCATGAAGTTTTCCATGTTTTCTTCTTTCTTTTATTTGCAGAGCAAGAAGTTCAATAGGATTATCCATTTCAGGAATAAGAACTCCATCTCCTCCACCAGCAATACAAGCCTGAAGAGCTAAATCACCTGCATGTCTTCCCATTACTTCTATAAGAATAGTTCTTTCATGAGAAGTAGCTGTATCTCTTATTTTTGATATAGCATCAAGAATAGTATTAAGACATGTATCAAATCCAAGGGTAAAATCAGTTCCTTTGATGTCATTATCTATTGTACCAGGTATTCCAACTACTTTTATACCATGTTCTTTAGAAAGTGCATCAGCTCCACGATAAGATCCATCTCCTCCAATTACAACTATTCCTTCTATCTCTCTTTTTTTAAGATTATGTGCTGCAATAGCTCTGAATTTAGGGTCTTTGAATTCAAGACATCTTGCTGTTAATAAACGAGTTCCTCCTCTGTCTATTATTCCAGATACAAAACGATCATCCATCGGAAAAATTTCATCATTAAGCATTCCTAAATATCCTCTTTGAATCCCATATACTTTTATTCCTTTACTCATTGCTATTTTAGCTGCAGATCTGATAGCGGCATTCATTCCAGGAGAATCTCCACCACTTGTCAATATTGCTATTTTTTTCATTATATATCAATCTCCTTTAAATCTCAGTCCCAATAAAAGAACCCATCTTTCTAAACTTATTATATCTATTTTCTACTAGTTCTTCCACTGATATTTTTTCTAATTCAGAAAATGATGATAAAATGATATTTTTTAGGTTAAGAGCTATACATTTATGATCTCTGTGAGCTCCTCCTAAAGGTTCTTCTATGATACCATCAATAACTCCAAGTCTGAATAAACTTTGAGCAGATATTTTTAAACTTTCTGCTGCTTCTTCAGCTCTTGAAGCATCTTTGTATAATATTGCTGCACATCCTTCTGGTGAAATAACTGAATATACTGAATTTTCCAGCATAAATATTTTATCTGAAACTCCAAGTCCAAGTGCTCCTCCACTTCCACCTTCTCCAATAACTACAGAAATAACTGGAACTTTAAGTCCACTCATTTCCATAAGATTTCTGGCAATAGCTTCTCCCTGTCCATGTTCTTCAGCTTCTAATCCTGGATATGCTCCTGGAGTATCAATAAATGTTAAAATAGGAATTGAAAATCTTTCAGCCATTTTAAAAAGTCTTAAAGCTTTTCTATAGCCTTCAGGATTAGCCATTCCAAAGTTTCTGTAAATTTTTTCATCAGTAGTTCTTCCTTTTTGATGTCCAACTATTAATACTTTCTTACCATCAATTTTACAAAAACCTCCAACTATTGCAGGATCATCCTTGAATAATCTATCTCCATGAAGCTCTAGAAAGTCTGTAGTCATATTCTCTATATAATCCAGCGTATATGGTCTTTCTGGATGTCTTGCTACAAAGACTTTATCCCATGAACTCAGATTTTTATATATTGTTTTTAGTTTTTCATCTCTTGTTTTCTTAAATTTTTCTATCTCACCAGATAAATCTATACCTTTTTCTTCGGAAAATTTTTGCAATTCCTCTATTTTTTTCTCAATTTCAGTTATTTCCTTTTCAAATTCAAATTCCATCTTTTCCTCCTACCTAAGTTTATATTAAATTACTTAGAATAGTATGTAATGTATTTTTCATGTCTTCCCTTTTA
Organism: Fusobacterium varium; assembly: GCA_002356455.1. Classification (NCBI taxonomy): domain Bacteria; kingdom Fusobacteriati; phylum Fusobacteriota; class Fusobacteriia; order Fusobacteriales; family Fusobacteriaceae; genus Fusobacterium; species Fusobacterium varium. The sequence continues at coordinate 806,229 of AP017968.1, read as the reverse complement.
GTTATTACATCAACCATTCCGCTTTTTTGTAAAAATTCACTTGTCTGGAATTCATCAGGAAGTTTTTGTTTTATAGTTTGTTCTATAACCCTTTTCCCTGCAAATCCAATCATAGCTTTAGGTTCACTCACTATTATATCTCCAAGCATAGCAAAAGAAGCTGTTACCCCTCCAGTAGTAGGGTTTACAGGAACAGCTATAAATGGTACTCCTGCTATTCTTAATTTTTCTGCTGCTGCTGAAGTTTTTGCCATCTGCATCAAAGATAATATTCCTTCATGCATTCTTGCTCCACCAGAAGTAGCAACAACAATGACTGGAATTCTTTCCTTAAGTCCTTTTTCCATAGCTCTTGTAATTTTTTCTCCAACTACAGAACCCATACTTCCACCCATAAATTTAAAATCCATGGCTGCAATGCTCACTTTTATTCCGTTGATATCTCCTGTTCCAGAGATAACACCTTCTCTCATATCACATTCATTTCTAGCTTTTCTATTTTTTTCTTCATAACCTGGAAAATTAAGTGGATTTACAGATTCAAGTTCTGAATCTTCCTCTTTAAAAGTTCCCTCATCTATCAATAGAGCTATTCTTTCCCTTGCTGTCATTTCAAAATAATAATCACAATGACTGCATTTTTTCAAATTTCCTTCTATGTCAACTTTATATAAAATTTCCTGACATTGAGGGCATTTTACCCATAGTCCTGTTGACTTATTATCTATATGCTTTGTATCCTTCTGTTCTACTTGATCTTCTGTACTTTCTACTGTTAAAGTCACGTATTTTTTTCTGCTTTTATTTAATGAAAAATTCTTTTTATTCAAAGAAAAAAAACCCATTTCTTCCTCCTCGTTTACTTTTCTCTAATAACTAATTTTATAAGATTTTTTGAATTATTTCAATAAATATTTGATTTTACTTTCTTTATATTATAAAATATAAAGTAATATACAATCTTCTAACGACTTAAAAATGAATGATAGAGGGAAATTTTCGAATTAAAAATTACAAAAATAATTTTTTTAAAATTAAAAATTATTTTTTCTCTAGGAGGTTTTTCATGAAAAAAATCAATTTTACACTACTTTTATTTCTTATTATCTTAACAACTGGGTGCAGCAGTTTAGATAGCGCACTATCTAATGTACTTCCCAATAAATCTAATGCAGTTCCTTTAGAATTACAGGAACAAATGGCTACTAGAGTAAACCCTGAACAAGAATTATTTGCTCTTGGCTCAGCAGAAATAGAAACAAGTGGTGCTATTATTGCTCAATCAAAAGCTAATAAAAATGCTAAAGATCTACTGAAAGGAAAAATTAAAAAAGAAGTAGCTATCCACTTTAACTCTTTTATGCTTAATATGGATTCATATTCAAAAGGATTAGCAGCTCCTGTTCTGCCTGATCTTACTGAGTATGCTTCTGAACTTATTCTTAAAAATTCTTCTCAAAAAGGAGCTTGGGAAAATAATAAAAAAGTTTATTCACTTTTTGTTGTAGAAAGAGATGATGTAGCCACTCAATCAAAAAATGTATTCTCTACATTCTTAGAAGATATTTCTGGAAGACTTTTGAATACAAAAGATAAATTATCTGATGAGGAATAGTTTCAAAATTATGTTAGGAGAAAAATACCATGAATATAGAAAAAGTTAACTTAAGCAATCCTTTTGAAAAAAAAGAAGTTGTAGATTTTTTAGCCAGTTTTGATCTTAAATATGATGAAAATATTGACTATACTGTTGTCATCAGAGAAAATGATAAAATTATAGCTACTGCTTCAAAAGGAAAAAATATCATAAAATGTTTTGCTATTGATAAAAATCATCAAGGTGAAGGAATATCTGGTTCTATTCTCACAAATGTTACAAATAAAATGTTTGACCAAGGATATCTTCATAGTATGGTATTTACTAAAACAATCAATCAGGATATATTTCTTGGAATAGGTTATAAAGAAGTAGCTCATACTGATAAAGTTATTCTTATGGAAATGGGAATCAATAGTATTGATAAAACTATAAATAAAATAAAAAAAGATTTTAATATAAAAAACGAAACTCAAAAAGCTATGCTTGTTATGAATTGCAACCCATTTACTTATGGTCATCAATTTCTCATAGAAAAAGCTGCAGCTGAAAATGAAGAAGTTCTTATATTTGTAGTTCAGGAGGATAAATCTGTTTTTCCTTTTACAACAAGATATGAACTTGTAAAAAAAGGTACTGCTCATCTTACTAATGTGAAAGTAATTCCTGGAACTGAATATATAATTTCTTCTGCTACTTTCCCGAATTATTTTCTTCGTAAAGAAGATGATTCTCTTATGGAATATACAAAATTAGATGCTACTATAGCTGGAAAGCAATTTGGCAAAAAACTTGGTATAAATAAAAGATACATAGGAGAAGAGCCTTATTGCCCTGTAACTAAAAAATACAATGATGCTTTAATGGAAATACTTCCTGAATATGGAATGGAAGTTATTCTTGTACCTAGAAAAGAACTTCATCATACAGCTATCAGTGCTTCTATTGTCAGAGAAAAATTAAAAGAAGGAAAAATTGAAGAATTAAAAGAATTTGTTCCTTCTACAACCTTTGATTTTTTAATAAGTCCAGAAGGAAAGGAGATAGAAGAGAAGCTGAAAAATAGCAACTCTCCTCATTAATTTAATGTTTGATTTAAATAAATTTTTAGAACTTAGGGAAGAAAGGGTTGAACTTCAAAATTCACTTATTAAAAAGTATTCTCTTCCTCTTGTTGCTGTAAGAACTAATTATCCAGGTGAAAATAAACTTGAACCTCTTTCTTTAAGCATAGTTGATATAGCTGCTGATGAGATAGAGAAATATTTTTCTGGAAAAATAATATATAAAGAAATTTTAAAAAATCTTGAAGGAAAAATATATCTTTTTGTAATAGATGAAAAGGCTGAAAATATAAAAAAAACTACTATCTATTTTGAAGAACACCATATTTTAGGAAGATGTCTGGATATAGATGTTTATGATACAAAAGGAAATGGACTTTCCAGAAGTCAATTTGGATATGAAAAAAGAAAATGTCTCCTATGTGATGATATTGCTTTTATCTGTGGAAGAACAATGAAACATTCCCATCAGGAAATAAAAAATATTCTTATGGAAAAATATATACAATATAATAATTATATTACCAAAAGGGAAAAAATAATAAAAAAAATTGGGGATATTGCTGTTGAAGCTATGATATTTGAAGCTGCTACTTCACCATCTTTTGGATTGGTTTCCCCACTTACACAAGGGTCACATGATGATATGGACTTTTTTACTTTTTTAAAAAGTTCCTTTGCTATCAAAGAAGGATTTGAAAAAATGGCAAGAATTTCATATTCCTATCTTACACTTGAAGAAGCTTTTCTAAGAACAAGAAAAATAGGAATAGAAACTGAAAAGGCAATGTTTGAAGCTACTGAAAATATTAATACTCACAAAGGAATGATTTTTCTTCTTGGTATAGCTGTAGTAACTGCAGCAAGAGTATTGTATGAAGGGGCTTCTTTTAACGATATTCAACCTATGATAAAAAATATGTGTAAAGATATATTAAAAGATTTTGAAAATTTAAAAAATAAAACTGAACTTACTCATGGAGAAAAATTATATAAAAATTATGGTTTTACTGGAGTAAGAGGTGAAGTTAGAGAAGGACTTGATGTAATTTTTAATGGTTCCCTCAATATTCTTGAAGATTCAATTAAAAAAAATAATGATATGAATCTTGCTTCTCTTCAGACGCTTATTTTTCTTATGGGAAAAGTAATGGACAGTACTATTGTTCATAGACATGATATTCATATGCTTCGTCGAGTAAAAAGAGAAGCTGAGGAATTTTTTGCTGCTGGAGGAATCTATAGTGAATTAGGACGACAGACTGCCGAAAATATGGAGAAAATCTATATAAAAGAAAGAATAAGTCCTGGAGGAAGTGCTGATCTCCTTGCAGTTACAATTTTTTTATATAAATTAAAAAATACTTTCTTTTAAAGACTTTTTACTGAAAACATCAAAATATAAATATAAAAAAAACAATATATTATTAAAAAGCATGAATATTTTAAATATTGTTTATCTTTTAAATAGAATTTGAATATAAATAATGCTGTGATATAATATAAATAAGAAATTATAAGTATTGGAGGTTCAGGTTTGGAAAATCATAAGAACTTGTACTATGACGAAATTGTTGATAAATGGGTCAGCATGGATGAAAGTGAAGAAGTAGTTAATAAAAGATTTAAATCTCTAAATAAAAAATCAGAGATATTATATAATTTTGTTATTGCCTACACAAATTATATGAATGAAAAGAGGGACTATGGAACTGGAGAAGAACTTTCCATGACAGAGGCTCACATACTTACAGATATAGTTGATTATGAAGGTATTACAGTTACTGAGCTCTCAAAAAAATGGAAAAAAACTAGAAGTGCCATATCTCAAACTATAAAAAGTTTATTAAAAAAAGAATATATTTATAGAGTGAATTCTAAAGATGATGCTAAATTCTTTTACCTTTATCCATATGATAAAGCCAAAGATTTTGCTCTTGCTCATAAAAGATATGACAACATTGATATAGTAAAAACCAACAAATCACTTTTAGAAAAATTTTCTGTTGATGATTTGGTTACTTTTGATAACATTCTTGAAGAATATACCTCAATATTATTAGAGGGAGAAGAAAAAAGAGAGAAAAAGAAATAAATTTATATAAAGAGGCTGTTGCAAATTCAAAATAGCCCAATTACCCAAAAAGCTGACTTGAAGTTTTCTTCCTGTCAGCTTTTTCTTTTAAAATAAAAAAAGGTATAAAATACTAAAAATTTTTTCAAATTTCTAATATAATATACCTATGCAAAAACCAACTAATAATAACATTTTTTTTCAATTAAATCAACCTAAACTTTTTAACTTTTTACAATATGAAATTTCTGATAATGATCCTGTAAGAAAACTTAGCTCAATATTGGAGGGATTAGATTTTAGTAGTTTAATGCAAGCATTTTCTTACAAAACAAAGGTACATCCTATCAGAATGTTTTCTATCATTGTTTATGCCTATTCGCGCAATTTAACTTCTACTAGAGATATAGAAATGGCTTGCCATGAAAATATTAAATTTAGGTTTCTTTTACAAGATTCTAAAATTCCTGATCACTCTACTATTTCTAGATTCTTAGTAAAAACTGAAGATATTCTTCCAGATCTATTTGAACAATTCGTTGAAAAAATTTTTGAAATGGAAAATATTTCCACTGAAACAATATATATTGATGGCACTAAAATTGAAGCATATGCTAATAAATATACATTTGTTTGGAAAAAATCTATTGAGAAATATAGAACTAGATTAGATGAAAAAATTCTTGAATTAATTTCAAATTTTAATGATGATTTCAACTTACAATATGACAACTTCCTTGAAATATATTCATATCTTTCTAATTTGAATTTTCAAATAGTCAAAGGTAGAGGAAAGCGAAAATCTAAAGAACAAAAATATTTAGAATTATGCGAAGAATACTTAGAAAAGTATCAAAAATATTCTAATCATTTTAAAAATCTTAATGGTAGAAATAGCTATTCAAAAACTGATATAGATGCTACTTTTATGAGAATGAAAGATGACCATATGAGAAATGGTCAATTAAAACCTGGATATAATCTACAAATAGGAGTGATTAGTGAATATATTTCTTCATATGAAATTTTTTCTAACCCTTCTGATTCTAAAACTTTGATTCCATTTTTAGAGAAAATTTCATCTCAAAATTTAGAAATTAAAAATATTGTAGCTGATGCAGGATATGAAAGCATTTCAAATTATGAATACTTGGAAAAAATGGACTATACTTCATATATAAAACCAATATATTTTGAAAAATCTAAAATCAGAAAGTTTAAAAATGATTTAAACAGAGTAGAAAATTTAATATATAATCATTCTGAAAATAAACTATTTAGAAAAGATGGATTAGAATTAGAATTTCTATACTCTAACAAAAATAATACAGTTCAATATTTTTGGAATCCTGAAACTAACAAAAAAATTAAGTACAATGCGAGATTTAGAATTTTATCAAATAAATCAAAAGAGAATGTATCAAGCAATTATGGAAAACAATTAAGAATGAACAGAAGTATTCAAGTAGAAGGTGCTTTTGCAGTTTTGAAAGAAGATATGAAATTGCGAAAATTAAAAGTTCGAAGTAAAAAAAGTGTTTTAAGAGAAATATGTTTGTTTTGTATCGCTTACAACTTCAACAGATATCTAAGCAGAAATATAAATAATCGCTTAGGAACAACACTTCACTCATTAAAAGTAGCTTAGATAAATAAAAAATCATCTACTTCTTTTTTTGATACTTAAAAATAAATATAAAAATATAAATTAGCAGAAATCTATAAAATAGATTTCTATTTTTTTATGTAAAATAAGAGAGGCTGCACAAATTAGTTTATCAATCACTAATTTGCAACAGCCCCTTTTTTAAGGATATTACGATATAGGAAGCTATTATTTTTTATTAATGTACTCATATACTATATCCAATATTTCCCTTGCTCTTGGAATATCTGCTCCATCTTCTGCATAATGTGAATATATTACTTTATTATTTTCATCTATAATGAATACTGCTGGAAGCTGAAGTTCATTTCCTTCATACTCTCCATGAGATAATCCCATATTCTTTGCTTCTGTCACTTTTTCTATTATCTTTCCTGATTTTAAAGCTTCTAAAGATTCTGCTCCTTTTATTTCAAATTTCTCATATAGCTCTTGTTTAGGATCACATATTATTTCAAATTTCAATTTTATTTCTTTATCAGCTTCCTTTATAATTTCAGGTGTAGATTGTAATATTATCTTGATATCTGTTCCAATTTCTTCAAATTTTTCAGATAATTTATTAAATTCCATGATATCTAATTGACATATTGTACAGCCATAATATCTCAAAAAAGCTAATACTCCTATTTTATTGCCTTTACTTTTAAAATAATCCTTTCTTGCTTCATATGCTGTATCATATTTAAAATTTTCAATGAACTCATTTTTTCTCACTATCATGATATCACTCCATATCAACTTATTTTATATTTTCATTCTTCACTTTTTTCTTCTTCTTTTGCATCTTCAATTTCATAACTTATATCACATTTTATTTTTCCACTATTATATCTTATATTAGCATATGTAAAAGCGAAAATTACAACACACCCATTTCCTATAAGTAATGGTAATGATAGACTTGTTCCAAGAAGTATAGCTTGTAATATAAATATCATTACTGCTGCTGTTACTAATGCTTTTACTGCACCTTCTTTTATATGTAATGGTGAATTTTCCCATTGTTTAGGCAGCTTTTTAGCTACACTCAATAAACAAAGAGCTATCATGGAATTTGTAACACTTTGTACAGTTGTTACTATTTTTGATATTATACTTATATTTAGATTAAAAACTATTGGTAATAATCCTACAAAAAAGAATATTGTCAATAGATACATTGGTGTTTTGTAATTTCTATGTAATGTAGCAAGTTTTGCTGGAAGCCATCCATCATTTGCTGCCTGCATCAATGGTTTTGTCGCAGAAGCAAGCTGTGAATTTAAAGTTGAAATAAGCGCTGCCCATGCTCCACCTACAATAAAGAATACATAGAGTTGTTTTGGAAGTATTTCCTTAGCTACATGAGTAAGAGGTTCATTAGCCACATGTGCTACTGGAAACACTCCAGCTGCCACAGTTGCCATAAATCCATAAAGAACAGCAACTGCAAGAGTAGATGTCACCATAACTCTAGGAATGTCTCTAGTTGGATTCTTAGCCTCTCCAGATAGATTTGCTATTACCTGTGCACCACCTGTTGCAAAAGTTAGCTGAGCAGTAGCTCTAAGCAGTCCTAGCCATCCACCTGTCATAAAACTTGCTGGATCCATATAGTTAGCATCAATTTTTCCAAATCCATAAACTGTAAATGTTGTAAGTGCAACTACTAGAGAAACTACTATTACATTTTGAAATTTTGCAAATTTATCTATTCCTAAAAAATTTAATCCATATAATATTATCAATATTCCAATAGCCAAAAGTTTTCTTGGTACAAATGGCAAAAATGGTAATGCATAATCTGCGAATGACAGACAGTACATTGATAAAGATATATTTGTCAGAATAAATATTATTGTATAAGCTCCTGTATATTTTTCTCCAAGAAGTGAGCCTATTATTGAATACTGCCCTCCTCTGAATCTTGCAGTAGTGTTGATAAGAGTTAAAGGATACCATGAAATAAGTACCATTGCAGCAGACAAAATAAATGCTAATGGTGCTGACCTTCCCGTCATACCTATTGCTACTCCAGTCAATGACATTATTCCAGCTCCTATTATCTGCCCCACAGATGCTCCCATCAAATCCCAAAAACCAAGTGTTCTTTTTAGTTCTTTTGTTGAAGTCAGATTGCTCATTTTTATACCTCCAAATAATTTATTGAAAAAATATTAATAAGCTGCTTTTCCCTTCCCTCACATCAATATCATATCTTTCTAACCCATAAAAAATTATGACATTATTATTCAACCCTAAATATTTTTATTTTTTAAAATAATTTGATTTTTCTATAAATAATTTCCCACAAATTTATTTATAGATTTTTTCTAGTACTTTTCCAAGTCTTTCTAATTCAGCTTCTATTACCCAAGTAGGAGCTGCTAGATTTATTCTTTCATAACCACTTCCTTCTTTTCCAAAAATATATCCTTCATCTGTAAAAAATTGAGCATCCATATGCATAAATCTTTCCAGTTCTTCATCACTTATTTCCAATGCTCTGAAATCCAACCATTGAAGATATGTTCCCTCTATTAATCTGGCCTTGATTTTAGGAAACTTTTTCTCAAAGAATTCTTTTACTAGCTTCTGGTTAATATCCAACACAGTAATCAGTTCTTCAAGCCATTTTTCTCCTTGATTATATGCAATTTCACATGCTTTAAATCCTAATATATTTACTGATGCACTTCTCATAATTTGAAGCATTTCTGAATATTTTTCTCTTATTTCCTTATTTTTTATAATAATACTAGATGTTGCTAACCCTGCAAGATTAAATGTTTTAGATGGAGCTGTACATGTAATAAGTCTTTCTTCTATTTCTCCTCCCAGTCTGCCCATTACATAATGTTCATAACCTGGCATAATAAGATCTGCCCATATTTCATCTGACACTACAATTAAATCATTTTTTACCGATATCTCAGCTACTTTTTTTAGTTCTTCTTTTGTCCATACTCTTCCTACTGGATTATGAGGGCTGCAGAAGATGAGAAGTTTATTTTTAGGATCTTTTGAAATTTCATCAAATTTTTCAAAGTCTATTGTATAATATCCATCTTTTTCTATTAGGGGGCAATTTACAATATTTCTCTTATTTTTTTCAATTGCCATAGAAAATGGATAATACACAGGTTTAAATATTATTACTCCTTCACCTGGTTCTGTAAAAGCATTAACTGCTGCATAAAAAGCATTAACTACACCTGGTGTATTTAATATCCATTCTTTTTCTACCTTATACTGATGTTTTCTGTCCATCCATGATATAACTGAATCAAGAAAAGCTGGATAAGCTTTTGTATATCCTAATATAGCTTTGTCTAAGTGATTTTTTAGCCCTTCTACAATCTCAGGAGCTGGTTTAAATTCCATATCTGCTACTGATAAAGGTACCACGTCATCTGCTACTTCTGGATTCCAGCTATACATCTGTTCCCATTTTGATGCCCCAGTATTTTTTCTAGATACAAGTGTTGTAAAATCATAACTCATTTTTATTCCTCCTTTTCTAGATATATGATGTTTTTGGTAAAACTCTTTATAAAATATTTATGTTAACACAAATAACAAGTAACTGTATATTGCTGTTATTGCTGTAAATATTACTAATATCGGAAAGGTTTTTTTAACCAGTTCTATAAAAGACACATCAAAAGCTTCTGTTACTATTGCGAGGCATATATGTGTAGGAGATACCTGCATTGCTATATATGTCATACACATAAGAAGTATCATTAATGCAAGTCCTCCATTTGGTATAGTTGCAAAAGCAAGAGGAAGGGCTAAGGCTATTATTGCCTGTGAACCTGCTACTAAAGTTCCTATGACAAATATTAAAGAAAATATTATTGCTGGATGTATTGGAAGTTTTTCAAAATATTCTGGAAGTCTTCCTATTACTCCTGTAAAAGTAAGTAATTCTTTAAATACCATTATCATTACTGTACTTACTATTAATTTTGTTTCAAAAGCTGTTTTTATCATTGAAATAAGTTCATCTACAGAAAATCTATTTAAAATGGCTGAAACTATTATTACTGGTACCACTGCCATGTATACTGGTATTTTCATTGTTAATATTATTGTTATAGTTACTGCTATTGGCCATAGGCTTATTACAAGATTTACTATATCTTCTTTCTTATTTTTAGAATGACTGATTTCAGTAGATTTAGGTATTTTTCTTACATAAAAAATATATCCTAAAACAAATAATATTGCTACCATTGGAAGCATTCCAACAACAAATTTTGTCATATCTACTCCAGAAAGATCTAATGCTAAAAGTATTGAGGAATATGTTGGAAGAAAAGCTTCTGATATATGCCGATAGTAACTTGTTACAAATGTCTGCTCTTCTCTTGTTAAATAATCTCCGCTGGCATTCTGAACTATTGGTGCTGCTATGAGTACAGCTCCAGCTGATGGAAGCAGTCCTATAACAAATGGTGCTATCATTGCATTTATCCTTCGGCTGTTAAATATATTATCTAAAGATTTTTCTGCTAGTAGGAGATGTCCTCTTTTCTCCATCATTCTTTGAACATACGTTATTGTATAAAATGCAAGTACCAAAGATATTGTATCTCGGCTAGTACAAGATTTAACTGCAAGCTGCAACGATGTTGCTATAGGAATTCTATAGAGAATAATACTTATAATTGCCCCTGCCAATATGGAAATATATAATGGTTTCTTTAGTTTTATAAAGAATACTATTCCTGTAAATATAATTACCAATTTTACAATATCCAATTTTATCACCCCAACACATTTTTTGATTAATAATTAATTTACTTAACTATTAAATAACTTATACCACTTATTAAAAATTATTTCAAGCTATTTTTTTATTTTTTTGTTCTATTTTTATCTTTTTAGTGTTTATAACGGATATATTGAAATGATTTATTTTGTAAAATATTTTTATTTTAATTGTTTTAATTAAAAAACCTCTCTTATAGTGATATTAAGAGAGGTTTTTTACTGTATTGTATTTTTCTATACTTTATATCATAAGATTGACTAAGCAAAGAGCTCCTATAAATAATAAAGTAATATTTAATTTTTTGAAATCACCAGTTACCAGATGAAGAAGTATGTAAGTTAGGAATCCTAAACTTAACCCAATACTGATACTGTATGTTAAAGGCATCATTACAATAATGATAAATGCTGAAAATAATGATTTCATATCTGTAAAATCTAAGTCTTTAACATTTTTAAACATATATCCACCAACTATGATAAGAGCTGGTGCAGTTGCATATGCAGGTACTACTCCTACTATTGGTGAAAAAAACAATGCACCTATAAACATTAAAGCTGTAACCACAGAAGCCAGACCTGTTCTTGCCCCAACAGCCACCCCTGCTGCCGATTCAACAAAAGTAGTTACTGTACTTGTTCCCAGCATAGATCCAAATATTGTTGCACTTACATCTGTATAAAGCATTCTTCCAAGGCCTTTAATATGTCCTTTTTCGTCTACCATTCCCATCTGTTTAGAACAAGAAATAAGAGTTCCCAATGTATCAAATAAATCAACAAACATAAATGAGAATATTGGTCCTATTAAAGAAAGTTTCATAGCTGATAATATATCCAATTTCATTGCTATTGGAGCAATACTTGGAGGTAAAGATACTATTCTGCTGGGGATATCTACATTTCCAGTTATAAAAGCCAAAATAGTAGAAACTATTATCCCAATAAGAATTCCACCTTTTACTTGCTCTATTTCCAATACCATAGCTACAATAAGTCCAACTATTCCTATTATTACAGGAACTGTTATAGGTCCTAAAGCTACTAATGTTGCAGGACTTGCTACTACTAATCCAAGATTTTTAAGTCCTATTAAAGTAATAAACATTCCAATTCCTCCACCCACTGCTATTTTCAATGGAAGAGGTATGGCATTTGCAATTCTCTCTCTTATTCCACCTATTGAAAGTAAAAGAAAAAAGAATCCAGAAATAAATACGATACCAAGGGCTGTTTCCCAAGGCACTCCTTTACCTAATACTAAGGTATAAGTAAAAAATGCATTCAATCCCATTCCTGGTGCTAATGCGAATGGTGCATTTGCCCAAACTCCAGATAATAAAGTTGCCAGTGCTGAAGCCAGACAAGTTACTGTGATTAAAGCTCCTACATTCATTCCAGCATCTCCAAGTATAGATGGATTAACAAAAATGATATAAGACATTGCAAGGAATGTAGTTACTCCTCCAATAACCTCTTGTTTTACTGTGCTTCCTCTTTCAGATATTTTAAACATTCCTTCTAAAATACCATTGTTTTGTGACATTTTCTTTCCTCCTATGTTAAAATTTAATTACTACCAAGTCTTTTAATATATTCATCTGGAACAGGAAGATCTATCTCTATTCCATATTTTTTTATTTTTAAGTAGTGAGAAAATAGATACATTATTTTTTCATTTCCTTTTCCATATTTAGTGTCACCTACTATTGCATTTCCCATATTAGATAATTGAACTCTCAATTGATGAGTTCTTCCGCTTCCAAGTGTCCCTTCAAGCAAAGTGCAGTCTTTTCCATATTTTTTTATTTTAAAATAACTTATGCTCTCCTTTGCTCCTTCTTCAAATTCTTCCACTTCTATAACTTTATCTTCTATTTTTTTCAAATAACTTTTTATAGTAAATTCCTTATTTTTTACTATTCCTTCTACAAGGATATAATATTTCTTTTCTATATTTCTATTTCTTATCTCCTCAGCTAATTCTCTGGCTATTACCAAAGATTTAGCACCAATAATCAATCCTGAAGTCGCTTTATCTATTCTATTTACAAAATTAAAGTTAGGATTTTTTAAATACCCCTTTAAAATTTCTGATATTCCAAAGTCATAGCCGCTTCCTTTATGCATAACCATATTATTTCTTTTATTGAAAATAAGAACATTTTCATCTTCATAAACAATTGATTTTTTTATTTTTTCAATTTCTTTATCTTCAATCTCTAATAATTTTTCTTCTTTAGTTTCTCCACCTTTAAAAAAGATTTTTATTTCATCATTAAGTTGAAGTCTGTAATTTTCTTTACTTTTTTTTCCATTAACTTTTACTTTTCCAGTTCTTATACCTTTAAAAATTTCAGTCAATGGTATTTCTTCATATTTTTTTCTAAGAAATTTATCAAGTCTTACATCTTCAAACTCTTTATCCACTATGTATTCCATATTACTCCTAATCTCTATACATTTTTACACTTTGAACAATTCCAAGCATCATAAAACTTATTAAAAGTGAAGTTCCTCCATAGCTCATCAAAAGAAGAGGCTTTCCGGTTACTGGCATTATTCCCATTATCATCCCTACATTTATAATCAAATGAAATAAAAATATAGAAGCTATTCCATAGCAAATTAATTTTCCATATTTGTCTTCTGTAGTATCCGCTATGTAGACTATTTGTAAAATTAAAAGAAGATATAATCCCAATAAAACAATTCCTCCAACAAATCCTCTCTCTTCTAAAAATACTGACCCAATAAAGTCTGTATGTGACTCTGGAAGAAATCTTAATTTACTTTGAGTACTATTTAAAAACCCTTTCCCATAAAGACCACCAGAACCAATAGCTATCATAGATTGTGTAACATTCCATCCACTTCCTAAAAGATCAGCTTCAGGATTCAAAAATGTAAGTACTCTCTGTTTTTGATAATCTTTTAAAAAGAAGAAAAATGCTGTTGGCACAGATATAATTCCTGTAATAATCATTATTATTATTGATTTCCAATCTATTCCATGTATAAATATCAGAACAAAATAAGTCATCATAAGTATGAGAGCTGTTCCTAAATCAGGCTGTCTCAATATCAATATAAATACTGGAAGAATATGAAGAAATGATATCATAACACTTTTTAATCCTATAAATCTATCTCTATATTTTGAAACAAGAAATTCTGAAAAAGTTAAGATAACAAGTATCTTTCCTATTTCAGAAGGCTGTATACTTATAGGACCAAGGTCTATCCATCTCTGAGCTCCAAGTCTTTTTACCCCTAACACATATACTGAAAGCAGAACTAAAATATTAAAAATATAGATTAATTTATAATATTTAGCATATTTTCTATAATCTACAAAAGAAAAAAATAGATATACAAAAATACCTATTATTCCCCAAAAAGCTTCTCTTTTATAAAAAAGAGTAGTTTTATGTATAGTAGCACTATAAATTGTCAGTACACTTATCACAACGATAATCACTGCATTAAGCAGAAGAAGATTGTTCATTTTTTTTATCTTTTTTAATACCAAAGCTGTATCTCTGCTTTTTCCCATATATTGCTACTCCTTATTTTCCTGTATGACCAAATCCCCCTGCTCCTCTTTCAGTTTCATCTAAAGAGTCCACTTCTATTAATTCCATTTGTGCAACTTTATTTAAAATAAGCTGTCCTATTCTTTCTTGGGGATTTATTGTATATTCATCTTTGCTAAGATTTACCATTATTATTTTTAATTCTCCTCTATAATCACTATCAATAGTTCCTGGTGTATTTAAAAGAGTTATTCCATGTTTGATTGCCAGTCCGCTTCTAGGTCTTACCTGAACTTCATATCCCTCAGGTATAGCAATTTTAAGCCCTGTTGGAACTAATACTCTTTCTAATGATCCTAATACTATTGGTTCATCTATATTTGCTCTTACATCCATTCCTGCTGAACCAGATGTTTCATATTTTGGAAGTGATACATTTTTCTCTTTTACTACTTTTACTATAACTTTTTCCATTCCTTATCTCCTTCTATATATCTCCAAGTATTGTACAAGAATAAAATTCTTCTTGGAATAAATATTTTGCTGTCTTTTTTATATCTTCTAATGTTATATTTTCTATTTTTGATATTATTTCATCAATTTCAGTTACTCTTCCATAAAGCATATAAGTACTTGCCATTCTAGTCATTTTTCCTTTGCTGTTTTCAAGACTGAAAGTAAGCATACTTAAAAACTGATTTTTAGACTTTTGAAGTTCATAAGGAGTTATTCCATTTTTCTTTATATCTTCAAATTCCTCTTTAATTATATCTATAACCTCTTGATAACTTTCCTTAGTAGTCCCTGCATATATAGTAAAAAGTCCTCCTTCTATAAATGCTGTTCCATAACTGTAAACTGAATAAGCTAGTCCTCTTTCCTCTCTTATTTTCTGAAATAATCTTGAACTCATATTTCCAGCTAATACACTTGAAATTATAGCTCCAGGATATTTCATATCTTCTATTTGACTGTTTCCTCTTGTATTAAAACAAAGATGAACTTGATTAGTTTCCCTCTTTATTCTATTCTCACCATGATTTATAGTAAATGAAACATCCATATCCCTTTTGAAATTACTATCTCTAAATTTTCCTAATCCTTTATTTAACTCTGCCACTACATGATCAAAATCTATTTTCCCAGCAACTGATACTACCAGATTTGATGCTGTATATTGTTCATCAAAATATTTTAAGAATTTCTCTCTAGTTATATTATTAAGGCTCTCAATAGTTCCTAATACTATATTTGACTGCACTCCAGTTATTGCATATTTTACATTCTCATCATGCACTATTTCTTCTGGAATATCATCATACATTCTTATTTCTTCTATAATTACATTTCTCTCTTTATCAAGATTCTCCTGTGTAAAAGTAGAATTTAAAAACATATCTGATAATACATCTATACCAGTATCAATTTTACTTGAAAGCATTTGTATATAATATGCAGTCATATCTCTGCTTGTATATGCATTTATTAATCCACCTTCATTATCTATTAACTCAGATATTTCTTTTGCACTTCTTGTTTTTGTTCCTTTAAACATCATATGCTCTATAAAATGAGAAACTCCGCTCTCATCTGGATATTCATTTCTTGAACCAGTATTAACAAATATCCCAAGACTCACAGTACTTACACTGTCTATATTTTCCATTAAGACAGGTATACCATTGTCCAACTTTCTTATTTCTATATTCATTTACTCACTCCACTCTTAATATTCTGCTCTATACATAAAATATATCCCTATTCCTAAAAAAATTATATTAGGAATCCATCCGCTAACAAATGGATTTAAAAATCCATTTATACTTAAGGCTTCAAAAGAGGCCTGTACTATATAATATCCATATCCTAGTGCCACAGATAATGCCATACTTATTGCAGAAGCTCCTCTTACATATCTGCTTCCAAGTGAAAGCCCTAAAAACGAAATTATAAAGCTTGAAAATGGAAAAGAATATCTATTCCCAATTTCAACAAGAAGTTCTCTTGTATCTCCACCTATACTCTTTATTTCTCTTACAGATTTTTTCAATTCTTTTATTGTAAGTGTTTTAGGTTCTACACTCTTCGTTATAAATTTATCTGGTTCATCATCATATTTATCTTCTGTAAAAATCTTTACTTCTTTTGCTTTTTCTAATTTTTCTCCATTATAAATATTAGCATCTTTCAATACCCATACCTTTTTTGTAAAATTATATCTTCCTTCTTTTGCAGTAATTATTCTTTTAACTTTATTAAATTCTTCATTTAAATCAACTATCTCTATATTTTCACCAAAACCAGTTTCTCTATTTATTTTTCCCATAAGATAAACATAGTTAGAATTTTCTCCTCGTAAAAAAGCATTTCTTTTTTCTGCTGGCATCTCTCTTTTTGCTCTTTCACCATCTTTTATCTCCCTATTTTTTCTTATTGAATAGGGATAAAGGCTATCATTTATATAAAAAACTATTACAGCTATTACTGCTGAAATAAGGATAGGAAAAAGTACTATTCTTTTAAAGCTTATTCCAGCTGTTTTCAATGATATCACTTCAAGATTTGAAGCCATGGAACTCACTGTCATCAATGATCCTAAAAGCACTGCTAATGGTGCTACATCTATCAATATCTTTGGTATCATCGTAAGTATATAAATTATTGACTCATCTGCTGAAAATCTTCCATCACTTACATATCTTATGACTTTGAATAATTGACTTACTAAAAATATTCCTACAAAAGCTATTAAACTAAGGAAAAATGATTTTATAAAATTTTTACTTATATATCTGTCTATTATTTTTATTTTCATTTATATCCCCCTAGATTTTTTCTTATAGAAATAAAAAGTCACTAAAAATAAAATTATATTTGGTGTCCATACTCCTATGAATGGAGGAATTTTACCTCTGTTAGCCATAACCATTCCTATGTTCAGAAATGTTATATATGAAAATATCACTGCCAGACTTAAAGCAAAATTAGCTCCCTTTCCACTTCTGTGATGTCCTATTGAAATAAATACCCCAAGCAGAGAAAGCATTATTGTAGATAATGGCAGAGCCAATTTTCTATTTATTTCTACTTTATATGGTATTTTTTCATTTTTAGGAAGCTCTTTCATCTCTTTAATAAGCATACTTATACTCATAGCTTCTATATCCTTCACTTTGATATCTATACCATCAAAATAAGCAGTAAGAGGAACCCTTTTATCATCAAATTCTCCTCTTAACTTTTCTTTTCCATCTTTATCAAAATCATAAAATTTTGAGTCTGTTATTACCATTGAAGAGTCTTTCCAATAAGCTTCTTTCCCTACCAAGACAGTAGGAAATGCTACATCTTCGTCTTTTTGAAATATAAGTACTCCCTGAGCAATTCTATCTTTTCCTTCTATTCTATCTATATAAAGATTATATTCATCAACCTCATCTATAAAAGTTTTTTCTTTTAATTGAAATACAGGATTTTCATAAGCTATCTTAGTAGTTATATACTGAAGTTTAGTAAAAGATCTTGGAATTATACTTTCTTGAAGAAAAAATATAAAAAGTGTTGTGACACATGCCAGAATAAATATAGGTTTTACTATCTCTCTAAGATCCATACCTATAGAACTCATAGCTGTTGCTTCACTAGTTCTTGTAAATTTTGAAAATGTCAGCATTACCCCTAAAAATATTCCCATAGGAATAGTCTGAGATAAAATAGGTGGAAGATAAAATGATAATATCCTCATTATATCAATAATTGATATCCCTTTAACTATTATATTTTCCATCATAGCTACTATTATATCTATGAGAAAAATAAATGTAAACAAAGAGATTCCAAACAATATTGGCATTTTCACCTCTTCTAAAATATATTTTTCTATTATTTTCATAAATTTCTCCTAAAAAAGTTTATTTACATACCTGTTGACTAACTCCAAATTTTTTAATTCCTTTATTTTATCTTGAAAAACTTCAGGTACATATTTTTCTATATTTGGAACCACTTCTAGAAAAATTTCATTTGCATAACTTCCCTTAGAATATTTCTTCAGCTTTGTGAACATATCTGTTGAATAATTATAAATTAAAAGAATCAAAACAGAAAGAAGTATCCCTTTTGCTATTCCAATTATTCCCCCCAACACTCTTGTTATAATTCCTTTACTCTGATTTTTAAGTACATTTCTCACTAGATGTATAACTATTCCTAGTAAAATATATACTGCCCAGAAAGTTATTATATATGTTATAAAATAACGATCTTTATCTTTTGATAATCCTAAAAATTCTATCACAGCTGGAGTATATTTTTTAGCAATAATAAAATTTACTACCAATCCAAAAATAGCTAAAAATTCCACAAATAATCCATTTCTCAATCCATAAATAAGAGAGAAAACTATTATAACTCCTACTAATATATCTAAATACATCCCCTATCACCTTTCTTTTTAGTTATCTACTATTTTTACCCATAAAGCTTTCAAATATAAAGTTTCTGGCACATGAAGTATCCATGGGTGATCCTCTGGCTGGTAGTTTATTCCTATAACTTGAAGAAGTTTTCCATTTTTAGATGCTGCCATTCTTGTCACTTCTATCAAATCTTGAAGAGATATGTGATATGCACAAGTTATTACTCCTAATATCCCTCCATCATTTAAGAGTTTAAAACTGTCATCACAAAGATCAAAGAAAAAGTCCCTTCCTCTATGAATATCAGCTTTTCTTTTTATTAAAGATGGTGGATCCAATGTAATTACATCAAATTTTTCCCCTCTCCCTAC
This sequence comes from Fusobacterium varium, assembly GCA_002356455.1. Lineage (NCBI taxonomy): Bacteria > Fusobacteriati > Fusobacteriota > Fusobacteriia > Fusobacteriales > Fusobacteriaceae > Fusobacterium > Fusobacterium varium. The sequence continues at coordinate 786,742 of AP017968.1, read as the reverse complement.
TAAAGTTTTTAACAGGAGAAAAGCATCTCCTTCCATGGTTACAAAATCTCCTGTAAATTCATTTAAAACATAGTTTTCCCTGCAAAGTTCCAATGCATGTGGTTCTTTATCTATGGCTACTACTTTTTTACAATTTTCCTTTAAAGCAGCCATGGAAAATCCTCCACTACTCGAAAACACATCTAAAAATTTAATGTCTTTTGTAAGATATTTTCTTATAAATTTTCTTGATTCTCTTTGATCTAAGAAAAATCCAGTTTTTTGCCCATCTATTATATCTATATTATATTTAAGATTATTGTCTTCCATTATAATTCTTTCAGGTATTTCACCAAAAACAATTCCTGTTTTTTGTTCTACTCCTTCAAGAGTTCTATTTTCAACATCACTTCTTTCATATATTCCCTTTGGTTTCATTACTTTCTTGATACTATTTATTATATCCTGTCTAAAAGTTTCTACTCCAGAGTTTCTAAACTGTACAGATACATATTTATCAAATTTATCTATAATTAATCCTGGAATTCCGTCTCCTTCTGAAAAGAAAGCCCTTATACAATTAGTTTCATTAAAAAGATGTTCTCTTTTTTTATAAGCTTTTCTAATTTTTTCAAGAATAAAATTTTTATCTATTTTTTCATCTCTTGTTGTAAGTATCCTCACATAAGCTGATGTAGAATCTGTTACATAACCTCTTCCTACAAAGGCCATATCAGATGAACATACATCTACTATATCTCCATTTTTTACAGATCCTATTATAGTTTTTATCTCATCTTTGAAAACATTGGGATAGAAATTTATTATTTTCTTTTCCTTACCACTTATCAATATAATTTTTGTCATCAGTTCTCCTTTTTACCTTGTTATTAAATATGGAGTACCATTCTTTTTGTAGACTCTATATACTCTTCTTCCTATCCCAGTTAGTATATCCCAAGTTGATTTATGGATAGAATTTATTTCCTCTATTATATCATCTCTTATTACAATTGCTTCAGTACCTATATTTATTTTTTTTAAAATTGACTCTGGTATTTTTACCATGCACATATCCATACATATCTCTCCAACTATTGGACACTTCTCTCCTTCGATTAAAGCATAGGTTTTATTAGAAAATTCTTTTTTCATACCATCAGCATATCCTATTGCAAGAGTAGCAAACGTTTCTCCTTTTTTTAATTTTACAGTTCTTCCGTAAGATATGTATGACTCATCTTCAAGTGTTCTTATAAAAAGTATCCTTGTTTTCATTGTAAAAACTCTTTTAAATTCTGGTATTCTTTCATTCCCTAACATACCATACATACATATACCAGCTCTTACCAGATTTCCTTTAAATCCATCATTGAACCTAAGTATTCCACCACTGTTTAAAATATGTATATATTTTATTGTTTTATACCCTTCAAATACTTTAAATTTATTTATTTGCTCTTTAGTATAATTATATGCTTCATCACTCATTCCATCTGCATCAGAAAGATGTGAATAAATACCAACTACTTTTAGCCCTCTTTCTATACAATAATCCACAGCTTCTTTTCCTTTTTCAGGAGTAAAACCTAATCTTCCCATACCTGTGTCTATTTTTATATGTATTTCAGCATCTATTTTATTAGATTCCAAAAATTCTATCTGTCTCATACTGCTTATAGTTATTTGAAATTTTTTTTCTGCAGCTATTTCTATTTCATCATTAAAAAGTGACCCCAATATAAGAATTTCTTCTTCTATTCCTCCCTCTCTTAGTTCCATTGCTTCTTCCAGAGAGGCTACTCCAAAAATTTCTACTCCATTCTTTGAAAGCTCTTTAGCAGTTTCGATAGCTCCGAATCCATAACTGTTAGCTTTTATAACTCCTAATACATTCGTGCCATGGACTAATTCTTTAATTTTATTCAGATTATATTTTAGATTGTCCATATCGATTTCTAACCAAGCTCTCATTTTTTCTATGCTCCCTTTTCTATTATGATTTAAATTTATAGAGGGCGACTTTAAATTTTTTCATTTTCAGCTGCCCTCTTATATTATATATTATATTTTATTATTAAACTAATATTTTTTCTTCATTATTTGATTCTTTCTTTTTTTCTTCTCCGAGGCTACGAAGTCCTTTATTGGGACCTTTTTTTCTTTTGTCTAGGAAATAAACTAAAGGTGTTGCAATAAATACTGAACTATAAGTTCCTGCAAGTATACCTATTAAAAGAGTAACTATAAATGTTTTTAAGCTGTCTCCACCGAAAACAAGTATAGCAATTATTGCAAATAATGTAGTTACAGATGTATTGATAGATCTTATCATAACCTGATTTACACTTTTATTCAAACAATCTTCAAATGATCCTTTATTTTTACGTTTCAAATTTTCTCTTATTCTATCAAATACAACTATTGTGTCATTGATGGAATATCCAAGTATAGTTAAAATTGCTGCTATAAACGGAGTATCTACTTCATATCCTAAAAGTGAAATTACTCCAATAGCTATAACAAGGTCATGGAATAATGCTGTAACTGCTGCTACTGCAAATGTAAATTCAAATCTAAAAGTTATATAAAGAATTATAAGAAAAGCTCCTATCCCTAGAGCATATATTGCTGAAGTTTTTAATTCCTCTCCTACACTTGCTCCTACTTTTTCTTCTTTATTTATATCAAAAGCTCCAATTTTTTTTAAATTGTCTAAAACTTCTGTTTTTTCTGCTTCACTAAGTTCAGGAGTTCTTATGATAACAGTATTATCTTCAGAAATCTGTACTTTTCTGCTATTTGGATTTACCTGATTTATATCTTTAGAAACTTCATCTAAATTATTATTAATATCATTCAATGTTATTGGCTTCTCAAATCTCAGCTGAAATAAATTTCCTCCAGAGAAATCAATACCATAGTTAAGTCCTTTTATAAAGAAAGCTCCAAGAGAAAGAACAACAATAACTAATGAAAATCCTACAAATTTTTTACTGTTTTTTATAATTTCTATCTGCATGCTGTTTTCCCCCTAACTCCGAATAATTCTGGTCTGCTTAAATTAAATACTGTGATGAAAGTAATTAAAAGTATTTTTGTAATTGTAATAGCTGTGAACATAGATGCTAATGTACCTATTGTTAGTGTTACAGCAAATCCTTTTACAGGACCAGTTCCAAAAGTAAAAAGAATAACAGTTATTATCAATGTTGTAAGGTTTGAGTCAAAGATTGCTACAAATCCCTTACTAAATCCTGCATCTATTGCATTACGTATAGTATTTCCAAGCCTAAGTTCTTCTTTTATTCTTTCAAAGATAATAACATTTGCATCAACTGCCATCCCTGCTGACAAAATAAGTCCTGCTATACCTGGAAGGGTCAATGTTGCATCTATAAAATTAAGACATCCAAAAGTTATAAGTCCAAATATTATCAATGCTATATTTGCTACTATTCCAGGAAGTCTATAGAATACCATCATAAATACTCCTATAAGTATCATTGCAAATATTGCTGCCTGTTTACTTTGAGCTATAGACTCGTCTCCAAGAGAAGCTCCGACAGTTCTTGTCTCCACTATTTCAGCCTTTACTGGAAGAGCTCCTGCATTTAATAATGTAGCTGTTGCTTTTGCCTCTTCAACAGTATAATTTCCTGTAATTACTCCATTTCCACTTGGTATTTCTGAATTAATCATAGGAGCTGTCTGTACTTTTCCATCTAATGTAATAGCAAGTTTTTTTCCTATATTATTTCTTGTAATTTCAGCAAATCTTATTGCCCCTTCTTGATTCATTTCAAATTGAATTTGAGGTCTTCCCAAATTATCATAAGATACATCTGCTTTTTTTAATGCTCCTCCTGTCAAAAGAGTTTCGCCAAGAGTTCCATCTGAATTCTCAAGTTTAAATTCCAACAAAGCTGTTTTTCCTATCATATTTATAGCATCTTCTGTATTGCTTATTCCTGGAAGCTCTATTATTACTCTGTTGCTTCCAGCTTTTTGTACAAGTGATTCTGCTACTCCTAATCCATTTATTCTTCTGTCCAAAACTTCAATAAGTCTGTTCATTGCTGCATCATCAAGAGTTACCCCTTCATCTGGTACAGCTTCCAACACTACATATACTCCACCTTTTAAGTCCAGTCCAAGTTTAGTTGGTTTAAAAAAGCTAAGCCATATAGCTCCTATTACCACAACTATCACAAGAGACAATCTCATTAATAATTTTGATCCCATTTCTCCTCCAAAATATTAGTTTATCTTTTTGTATCTAAGAAAGTTTGAAGTATTATAGCAGCTGCTATTTTATCAACTACCTTCCTTTTTTCCAAAGCACCTTTTTTATTTGATTCATTCAGCATTCTGTCTGCTGATACAGTAGTAAGTCTTTCATCAACTTCTATTATTTCCAAGCCTTCAATCTCTTTGTTCAATTTAGCTATAAACTCTCTGACTTTTTCTGCCTGTCTTTTCTCAGTTCCATCCAGACTTTTAGGGATACCTACTACTAATGCTTTTGTATTTTCTTGAATACAAAGTTCTTTGATTCTTTTTACTGCCTTTATTTTTTTTCTGTCTATTACTTCGAGGGGAGTAGCAACTATCCCCATTATATCTGATTTTGCTACTCCTATCCTCACATCTCCTACATCTAAGGAAATATATTTTTTATACATCTATTACCTCTTATAAAGAATTTCTCAAAATTTCTCTTACTGCATCCATTGCTTCTTGTATCTTAGTTGTATCTTTTCCTCCAGCTTGAGCAAAATCAGGTCTTCCTCCACCATTTCCACCAGTAATTACAGCTGCTTCTTTTACCAAGTTTCCAGCTTTTACTTTTGAAGTAAGTTCTTTAGTTACTCCAGCAGCAAATATAGCTTTATCCGCTCCAGACGCTAAAACTACAACAGTATTAGTCATTTTATCTTTTACATAATCAATCATTTTTCTTAAATCATCAGCTGTTCTAGTTTTAAAAGTTTTCATAATAACTGTTACTCCATTGATGATTTCAGAATTTTCAGCTAAAGCCTGAGCTTCTATTTGAGTAAATTTACTTTTTAATTCCTCTAATTCTTTACCACTTTCTTTAATAGTTTCTACCATTTTTTCAATTCTGTCCAGAAGATTCGCTTCATCAGCTTTTACAGTTTTTTCTACATTTTTCAGAAGTATTTCAATTTCTTTAACTGCTTTATATGCTCCCTTTCCAGTTACAGCTTCAATTCTTCTGATTCCAGCAGCTATTCCTGCTTCACTTTCTATTTTGAATAGTCCTATTTTTCCTATATTGTCTATATGAGTTCCTCCACAAAGTTCCACAGAAAAACCTTCTACAGTCACTACTCTTACTACATCTCCATATTTATCTCCAAACAATGCTGTAGCTCCAGCTTTTTTAGCTTCATCCATACTCATATTAGCAATTTTTACATCTATAGCTTCAGCTATCTTCTCATTTACCAACTCTTCTACTTTTTCAAGTTCTTCAGCAGTCATAGCTTCATAATGGTTAAAGTCAAATCTTAATCTCTCACCATTTACAAAAGACCCAGCCTGTTGAACATGAGAACCTAGAACTTCTCTCAATGCTTCATGGAGTAAGTGAGTAGCTGTATGATTTTTAGCTGTAGCCATTCTGTTAGCTTCATCAATTTCTAGAAAATATTCTTCTCCTTCTATTGGAGCTCCTTTTAATACCTCCACAGTATGAATAAATATTCCTTTTTGTTTTTGAACATCTATAACTTTACCTTCAAATCCATTTCCAGTAATGATACCAATATCTGCTGCTTGCCCTCCAGATTCTCCGTAAAATGGAGTTGTATCAAATATAATAAGTTTTTTATTATCCTTGCCATCTCTTGAACTCAACAGTTTTCCGGTATCTTTAAGAGTTGTATAACCGCTGAATTCTGTTGCTCCATATTTATCATAAAATTCTTCAATAAAGCTATCCTGCCCTTTTTCCATTACAACTTCTCTTGCTGCTCTTGCTTTTTCTTTTTGCTCAGTCATTTTAGCTTCAAATTCCACTTTAGATATTTCTATTCCCTTTTCCTGACAAATTTCTTCTGTCAGTTCATAAGGAAATCCATAAGTATCATAAAGTTTAAATGTAACCTCTCCATCAAGTTTAGTAATTCCTGCTGCTTTTAACTTTTCAATTTCCTGATTTACAAGCTGCATACCTTGATCAAGAGTACGAGAGAATTTTTCCTCTTCTATTTTTACAACTTTTTTGATATGGTCAATATTACTTCTAAGGTCTGGATAAGCATTCTCCATCATATTTACTACTTTATCTACCATCTTATATAAAAATAATTCTGATTGTCCTAAAAGTCTTCCATGTCTTACTGCTCTTCTCAATATTCTTCTTAGAACATATCCTCTTCCCTCATTTGATGGGATAACTCCATCATTAATTAAGAAAGTAACTGCTCTTGAATGGTCTGTTATTACTTTCAATGAGAAATTTTCTTCCTCATCTCTTCCATATTGAGAGTTAGTGAGTTTCGCTGCCTCTTCTATCAATGGAAATAAAAGATCTGTTTCAAAATTGTTAGATTTTCCTTGTACCATAGCAGCTATTCTTTCAAGCCCTGCTCCAGTATCTATATTTTTTTTAGGAAGAGGTTCAAGACTTCCATCTTCCATTCTGTTCCATTCAGTAAATACAAGATTCCATATCTCAATGAAACGATTATCAGTTCCCTCATCACCAAGTTTAGAGTTCTCATCTCCACCATAAGCTGGTCCTAAATCTACATGGATTTCTGAACAAGGTCCGCATGATCCAGTTGGTCCTGCTGCCCACCAGTTTTCATCTTCTCCTAATCTTACTAATCTTTCTTTTGGAAAATTACATTTTTCTATCCATATTTGCTCTGCTTCATCATCCGTTGTAAAAACTGATACCCAAAGTTTGTCTTTATCTATTTTCAATACTTCAGTAACAAATTCCCAAGACCATTCTATAGCTTCTTTTTTAAAATAATCTCCAAAAGAAAAGTTTCCAAGCATTTCAAAGAATGTATGATGTCTTGCTGTTCTTCCAACATTTTCAAGATCATTTGTTCTGATACATTTCTGATATGTTGTCACTCTTGGATATGGAGCTTCTTTCTGACCTAAAAAATATGGTTTAAATGGAACCATTCCTGCTACTGTTAATAATAAAGTTGCATCATCAGGGATAAGAGATGCACTCTCGAAGTGTTTATGATGTTTTGCTTCAAAAAACTCAATAAACTCTTTTCTAATTTGATTTCCTGTTAACATGTTCTCCTCCAACTATTTAAAATTTAATCTAATTTAAATTTTTCACCTAAATAAATTTTTCTTGCTGTTTCATCATTAGATATCTCTTCTGGTGTTCCACTGATTAAAACTTTCCCATTTGCCATTATATATGCTTTCTCTGTAATACGCAATGTTTCTCTTACACTGTGGTCCGTTATCAGTATTCCCAATCCTCTGTTTCTCAAATATCTTATTATCTGCTGTATATCTTCAACTGCTATTGGGTCAACTCCAGCAAAAGGCTCATCCAACAGTATAAAACTTGGGTTATTTGCTATTGTTCTGGCTATTTCTATTCTTCTTCTTTCACCACCAGATAATGAATACCCTAAAGATTTTCTTACATGAGTAAGTTTAAATTCTTCCATAAGCTTTTCTATTATCTCTTGTTGTTCTTTAGAAACTACTCCCTTCATTTCAAGAACTGCCGCAATATTTTCTTCTACTGTAAGATTTCTGAAAACAGATGGCTCTTGAGCTAGATACCCTATTCCTAAATTAGCTCTTTTAAACATAGGATAAGTTGTCACATCAGCATTATCACAATAAACTTTACCACTTTCAGGTTTTATTATTCCTGTTATCATATAGAAAGTAGTAGTTTTCCCTGCTCCATTAGGACCTAAAAGCCCTACTATTTCTCCTTTATTTACTTCAAGGCTGACATTATCCACTACTGTTCTCTTTTTATAGCTTTTGCAAAGATTCTGAGCTACTAAACTTCTCATTAGCTCCTCCTTAATTATTTTTATGGTTTATAAATACATGACCTCTTGCTTTTATTTTTTTTGTGTTCATATTATAACTTCCTTCATCTGCTTCTATTATAGATTCCTTATTTTCAATCTTTACATTTCCCATAAGATCAAGTATACCAGTTTTTTGTCTAATTATTCCTTTTTCAGCAGTGATAATAGTAATTCCTTGCTCTGGATTTTTATTTTCAATATAAACATTTCCTACTAAAGTAGCTATATCTCTGTTAATATCTATTTCAGCAGTATCGGAAGTTACAATAGTATCTCCATTTTTAGCATCAGTTACTGTAAGTTTTGTATTATCTCTTGAGAAAATAAGATTTCTTTCTATATCTGCTTCAATATAATCAGATTGAAGTTTTTTATCCTCTTGAATAAATACTGCATTCTTTTTAATTTCACTTCTTATCGCTTTATATCCACCATCATTCTTAAAATATACTCTAGCAAAATCTCCTGTGAAATCTGTACGTTTCCCTTGATGAACCATATGTCCATTAGCATTTCCTATAAAATCTATTCTCATCTCTTTCAAATTTCCATCTGCTTTGTCTGATTTGAATCTATCCCCAGCTTTAGAAGTTATATCTGCGTTTGTACTTTTTAACAATCCCTGTTTATTATCAAATGTTCCTTCACTTCCAACTATAGTAAAATCTCCATAATCTATTGTATATTTTTCAGGAGAAACAACTACTTCAGTATTAAGATTATAATCAAGTTTGTTTCCTCTTAATTTGCTTTCTGGAGTCACTATAACAGTATTTTTTCCAAATTCTACCTTATCCTCATTTGTATAATATTTCATTTTATCACTTTTTATATCATTTTCTTTATTTTTACCTTTAAAATTATCACCAGTAAATACAGAAGCTTTTACATCATATACTCCCTTTGACATAGTTCCTGATGTTAATTTATCATGGCTTTCAAAATCTATTTTTTCAGGAATGTATACTTTTTCTTCTTCTAAATTATACTTTCCTCTTGATGATTTTGCTACTATTTTTTCACTATTTATTACAAGATTACCTATAAGTTCCATATAATTATCTTTTTGAAATAAAAGTTTATCTCCTGTTACTGTTGTTCCATTTTCAGTATTTGTAAAAGAAATTTTACTTTGAAGTTCTCCTACTCCATCTTTATTATTATATGTAAGGTTTTCTCCACTGGCAATAAAATTTCTTCCAGAAGCATTTATTGTCCCATTACTGATTAATTCTCCTGTATTTTCATCATATACTGCTCCAACTCCTGTAAAAGATGTAGCATTTTTTAAAGATATAACTTTATACTTATCTGGTGTTTCTACTTTTCCAGTAACTCCATTATATGTTATATCATTACTTTCCAATCTATAGTCCTGATTTTCAAACACTGAGTTTTCTTTTACCATATATATTTTTGTTTCAGTATTAAAATCCATTCTTTTACCTTTTGCAGTTTGTTTTTTAATTTTATCATACATAGTTCCATTTACTATATACCCATCTTTTGTTAAATCATTAAAATAAAATTTATCTCCAACACTATCATATTTTTGGCTTTTAAAATCATATTTTTTATCTGCAAACAGCTCTTTTGTTTCATTGTTGTACCTAAATTCTTTACTTTTCAATTCTCCATTATCTGAAATATATACTGCATCTCTTTTTTCTCCATATGCAGTTATAAATTTAGTATTATTATTGTATACTATTTTATCTGCTGTCAGTTCCTCCCCTTTTGTTGATGTAATTTTTACATCTCCATAAAAAGTTAACTCTCCAGTAGTTATATTATAAACTGCTTCTTTACCAGAAAAAGAATATATTCCATTGCTTCCAGTTATTTTTCCAAAGAATTTAATTATATCACTATTTGCCTCTCTTTGTATCTTATCAACATATATTTTATATCCATTAGCTTCTATTATTACATTTTTAGTAATTAAAAAAGCTTCTGTACTGTCTTGATACCATAAATTTCCTGCTGAAAGTTTTGCTCCATTATATGTTACATCATAAGGTTCCCAAGCTTCAAGAATTTTATCGTCTACTGAATATTTTAAATTGAGAAAATTTCCAGATATTTCAGCATTTTCTCTGTCTGTCCCATCAATAATTATATTTCCTGAAAGTGTAACTATCTTGCTGGCATCACTGTATCTACCAATATCACCTTTTAATTTTATTTTTTCATTTTCCAGAACTACATTATCTTTAAGTTCTATATAACTCATTTTACTGTCAGTAATAAAATTCTTTCCAGAAACTTTTACCTTTTTTTCAGCATTCTCTGCTGACACTCCAGCATCAGATGTTATTTCATCTTTTAGTTTGTCATAATGAGCTGCTTCTGTATTAAACTTCCATCCATTTGGACTTATTCCAAGGATATTATTTTTCAATGCTAAATTTCTCACTTTGTCTATAAATACATTATCTCCACTTATTATCATATCCTTTACTAATGCTTTTGCTTTTTCAAAGTTTGTTTCATTATCATCTACATAATCTACTTGTTTATCTGCTTCAACATGATAATCTTCACTATCATAAGTAACATTAGTTGTTTCTATAGCTTTTTTTATATCAGAAAGATCATTTTCATCTTTAAAATAGTTTAAGTAACCTAATATTATTATAACTACAAAAATAATTATATAGATTTTCTTTTTATTCATATTTAACTCCTATTTAATATTTTTTTCAGCTCATTAAGCTTTAATAAGGCTTCCAAAGGTGTCATTCCATTAGGATCTAACTCTTCCAATACTCTCATAACTATTTTTTGTTCTTTTGTCAGTTCTTTCCCTTTTAAATTATTTTTTTCTTCTTCAACTGGTTCTTCCTTCTGAGGAGTTCCAAAAAGTATAAGCTGCTCTCCTTTTAATTTTTTTTCAATTATTTGTTTTCTATCTTCTAAATTTTTTAATACAGATTTTGATCTATCCAATATCTCTTTAGGCAATCCTGCAAGTCTTGCTACTTCTATTCCATAAGATTTATCTGCTCCACCTTTTACTATTTCTCTTAAAAAAACTATCTCTTTATCATTTTCTTTTACTTCTATTCTATAATTTTCAGCCCTGTCCAGTTTATCTTCCAATTGAGTAAGCTCATGATAATGTGTCGCAAATATTGTTTTTGCTCCTATTCTTTCATGAATATATTCAGTGATGGCTGTTGCTATGGAAATACCATCAAAAGTTGAAGTTCCTCTTCCTATTTCATCAAGTATTATAAATGACCTGTTTGTTGCACTGTTTACTATATTAGCAACTTCACTCATTTCAAGCATAAATGTAGACTGCCCTGTAAGAAGATCATCACTTGCACCTATTCTTGTAAAGATTTTATCTACCAACCCTATCTTAGCATAGTTAGCTGGTACATATGATCCCATATGAGCCATAATTATGATTAAAGCTACCTGCTTCATATAAGTAGATTTACCTGACATATTTGGCCCTGTAAGTATTATCATTTCTTTATTATCATCAAATACTATATTATTCTTTACATATTCTCCTGCTGGAATAAGCTTTTCTACTATGGGATGTCTTCCAGCAATTATTTCTATATCTTTACCTGCATGTATTTCAGGCTGGATATATGAATTTTTTATTGCTATGTGAGCCAGATTGCTTGCCACATCAAGGTAGGCTATCTTATATGCCAAATCTTGAAGTATTCCTTTATGGCTTTTTATTTCATAAGCAACTTCTTTAAATAGCTGGTATTCTAAATTTTCTATCTTATCCTTAGCATTCAATACCTTTTCTTCATATTCTTTCAAATCGGGAACTATATATCTTTCAGCATTAGCTAAGGTTTGTTTTCTAATATAATCAGCTGGAACTAAATGTGCATTAGCTCTTGTCACCTCTATAAAATAACCAAATACTTTATTATATTTTATCTTCAGACCTTTTATCCCTGTTCTTTCTCTTTCTCTGTTTTCTATTTCAAGAATATAATCCTTTCCATCTTTTGATAAGCCATGAAGTTCATCAAGCATTTCATTATATCCCTGTCTGATAATTCCTCCTTCTCTCACTGAAAAAGGCGGATCATCTACAATAGTTTTTTCTATTAAATTATAGATATCAATCAAAGTTTTTACTTCAATAGAAAATATTGAATTTCCTTGTAAAAGTTTTAATATTTCTAGGGAATTTTTTATAGAAATTTTCAGTGAAATCAAATCTCTTCCATTTTCAGTTTCAAGAATAAGCTTTCCTATTATTCTTTCTATATCATATATACTTTTCAATTTTTCTCTAATTTCTTCTCTAAGAAGTACATTTTCAATGAAAAAAGCTATATCCTTTTGTCTCTCATTTATTTTTTCTATGTCAAGAAGAGGATTTTTTATAAATTTTTTCAAAAGTCTGCTTCCCATAGAAGTCATACATTCATCCATCACCCATAAAAGTGTTCCTGCTCCATTTTTTTCTCTATAATTATCCACTATATCCAGATTTTTTTGAGTAGTTATATTAAGCTCCATTATATTTTCACTGCTGGTATATAATATGTTATTTACAGGAAGTTCTTTTCCCTTTTGCAGTTCTGCTACATAATTTAAAACAGTTGCTGATATTGTAACAGCCATTTTTTTATCTTTTAATCCAAAACTTTCCAATGATATTACATTGAAATAATCTTTAAGATAGTCTTCACATTTTCTTTTTTCAGTTATTTTGCTTATGTTAACATCTGATAAAGTATTATGTTTTTTTAACTCTTCATAGTATTTATCATAAGTTTTTTCTTCCAACAATATTTCTTTAGGAGCAGTTTTATTTATTTCTCCCAAAAGTTTAAATATTATATCTTCTCCTTCCAGTTCACTGGCCTTAAATTCACCAGTTGTAATATCTACATAAGCTATTGCTCCCTTATTTCCATCTATTTTTATCCCCATAAGATAGTTATTACTTTTTTCATCAAGATAATCTGTATCAATAACAGTTCCAGGTGTTATAACTCTTACAACCTCTCTTTTTACTATCCCTTTTACACTTTTGGGATCCTCTACTTGTTCACAGATAGCCACTTTATAGCCTTTATTAACCAATTTAGCTATATACGAAGATACTGAATGATAAGGAACACCAGCAAGAGGCACATCTTGTCCTTTCTCTCTGTTTCTGCTTGTCAATGTCAATCCCAGCTCTTTAGAAGCTATAACTGCATCATCAAAAAACATCTCATAAAAATCTCCTAAACGAAAAAACAGAAGATTATCCTTATTTTGCTCTTTTATTTCTTTGTATTGACTCATTAAAGGTGTATCTCCAGCCACTTTCTCAACTCCTTACATAGTTACTATTTCTGGTTCTGAAAGAAGATTATCTTTCACTCTATTTAAAAGTTCTATTATTTCATTGTAGTTATCTGTATGATTTATTTTATCTTTTATTTCAGCAGTATTCCTTATCCCTTTTAAATACCAGCACAAATGTTTTCTAAGCTCGAAAATAAAAGGTCTTTCTGGATGTTCAATCTCTGTTCTTTCAGTATGTTTTATTGCCATATCAATTTTTTCTGTATCTGTTACTGGATGAAGTATTTTTCCATATTCAAAATATTCTCTAATATCTCTTATCAACCAAGGGTTTCCAAATATGCCTCGAGCCAGCATGATTCCATCTACTCCAGAATAATCTACTCTCTCCTTAGCATCTTCAGCAGTAAATATATCTCCATTTCCTATAACTGGTATATTTACACTTTCTTTCACTTCTTTTATAAGACTCCAGTCAGCTTTTCCTGTATACATCTGTTCTCTTGTTCTTCCATGAACAGTTATATGCTTACATCCAGTCTCTTGAGCTATTTTAGCTATTTCTACCGGATTTTTACTTTCCTTGTAACCTACTCTTATTTTTATAGAAAGATCTGTTTTGTCATTTAAAGCACTTCTGACTTCAGAAAGCATTGTCTTTACTAACTCTGGCTGTTCCATAAGAGCTGCTCCATATCCATTATTAACTATTTTTTTCATTGGACAGCCTGAATTTATGTCTATATGCTTTACTCCAAGACTTTCTACAAATTTTGCACTCTCCACCATTTTTTTGATATCTTTGCCAAAAAGCTGTACAGAATCTCCTTCCCTAAGTCTTAAAATAACTTTAAGAGTCTTTTCACATGCTACTTCTAAAGCATTTATACTTACCATTTCTGTAAATAAAAGATCTGGCTCAAATTCTTTTAAAATTCCTCTATATGTATAATCTGTCACTCCAGCAATAGGAGCAGTGTATATTTTTATCATAAATTTTTCTTCCTCCACCATTAAATAAAAAAGGTATCTCAATCTAAAAATTTTACCATATTTATGATATTTTTTCAATATAACTAGCCACATTAGAATAAAAAATTTATTTTATTTTAAAAATAAAAGCCCTGAACAAGTCAAGGCTTTTATAATTAATTATTTATCAAATCTTATTTTAGCTTCATCAACAATAATATCTAGGAATTCGTCCAGCTTCATAGACTCTTGTTGTTGAGAACCAAATTTTCTTATATTTACTTCTTTATTTTCAACTTCATTTTTACCTAAAATCAGCTGTACAGGAACTTTATATTTTCCATTAGCTTCTCTGATTTTATATCCAATAGATTCTGCTCTATCATCAATTTCTGCTCTGATTCCTCTTTCTTGAAGAGCTTTAAATATCTCTTTAGCATAAGGAACTACTTCATCATTGATAGTTAATATTTTTACTTGAGTAGGTGCTAACCATAATGGGAAAGCTCCTGCAAAGTGTTCAATAAGAATTCCTATAAATCTTTCTATTGAACCATAAACAACTCTGTGAATCATTACAGGTCTATGTTTTTCTCCATCTTCTCCTATATAACTGATATCAAATCTTTCAGGAAGATTGAAGTCTAATTGAATAGTTCCACATTGCCAAGTTCTTCCAATAGCGTCTTTGATTTTGAAGTCTAATTTAGGTCCGTAGAAAGCTCCGTCTCCAGGATTTAATTTATATGGTTTTCCAATTTTGTCAAGAGCTCCAGCAAGTGCCGCTTCTGCTTTTTCCCATATTTCATCTGATCCAATTGCTTTTTCTGGTTTAGTTGATAATTCAATGTGATATTCAAATCCAAATAGTTTACTGTAAAATTTATCTATCAATTCAACTACTCCAATAATTTCTTCTTCTATTTGATCTGGAGTCATAAATATATGAGCATCATCTTGAGTGAATGATCTTACTCTCATAAGTCCATGTAAAGCTCCTGAAAACTCGTGTCTATGAACTGTTCCTAATTCTCCGCATCTAATTGGAAAATCTTTGTATGAATGCAGTTGATATTTATATGCCAAGATACCACCTGGACAGTTCATCGGTTTTATAGCGAATTCAGTTTCATCTATTGTTGAAGTATACATATTTTCTCTATAGTTAAACCAGTGTCCAGAAATTTCCCATAGTTCTTTATTCAACATTATTGGAGTAGTAATTTCTTGATATCCTGCAAGAGTATGCTCTCTTCTCCAAAGATCTATAAGAGTATTTCTGATAACCATTCCTTTTGGAAGAAATATTGGAAATCCTGGTCCATATTCACTTACAAAGAATAAATCCAATTCTTTTCCCAGTTTTCTATGATCTCTTCTTTCAGCTTCTTCTAAAAGAGTTAAATACGCTTTTAATTTAGTTTCATCAGAGAAAGCAAATCCATATATCCTTTGAAGCATTTTATTATTAGAGTCTCCTCTCCAATAAGCTCCAGCAACTGATTTTAATTTGAAAGCTTTTAAATATGATGTAGATGGCACATGAGGTCCTCTGCAAAGATCCATAAATTCTCCCTGTTTATAGAAAGAAAGCATTTCTCCTTGAGCTATCTCTTTTATAATTTCCACTTTATAGATTTCACCTAATTTTTCAAAATGCTCTATAGCTTCTTCTCTAGTCATCATAACTCTTTCAATTTTTTCATTTTCTTTTACTATTTTTTTCATTTCATCTTCAATTTTTACTAAATCTTCTTCTGTAAATTGCTCTTTTGGATCAAAGTCATAATAAAAACCATTTTCTATTGCAGGTCCTATTGCTACTTTTGTTCCTGGAAATAATCTGACAACAGCTTGTGCCATTAGATGAGCTGTTGAATGTCTTATTATCTCTTCTCCCTCTTCACTGTCAGCAGGTATAAATTCTACTTTTGCATCTCTGTCTAAAATTGTTGCCATATCCATTGGTGTTCCATCTATTTTAACAGCTACTGCTTTTTTAGCTAAAGAATTACTGATACTCTTTGCTATTTCAAACATATTCGCCTGTCCTTCAAATTCTTTTATATCTCCGCTTGGTAATTCTACTTTCATAATTTCCTCCTATTTATACATTCAAATTTTAATCTACTATATCTTGTGGTTTTATTCCATCAAACAAGTAAGTTTGAGGACTTGTTTTTTTCTTGGCATCTGTATCTGCTCCAAGACCAAATATAGGTTTGTCTGGGAATGTAAGTAATGTAAATTGAAGAGCTACTCTCCATTCATAATCTCTTGTTCCTAGATCATATTCTCTCTCATAAGCTACTGCCCATTCATAATATCCGAACTCTTTACCTATCTCTACTCCTAAACCATCAAGTGAACTTTTTCTTCTATTCTTATTAGAAGTATCTTTAAAGTTTTCATAGAATTTAGCATAGGTTTTTACATTCCAGCCTTCACTTGGTTTTCCAATTTTTGCCATCAGACTTACTTTATGCTCTCTATTCAATCTATCCCAGCTTCCACTGTTCCATCCCGAATTTTCCTCTATTTCATATCCCACTCCAACTCTGTTTTGAGAATAGAATATTCTTGCTTTTACTTCTTCCAGAGAATCCCATAAATCTCCAGTTTTATCATATCTTGCATCATTTCTCTGCATCATAAGATGTATCTTAAAGTTACGTTTGTAATCTCCAAGACTATTAAATCTATCATACATTATACTGTTAAGATTGAAATTTACACTATTTCTTTCTCTGTCTCTCAAGATATCTCTTACTCTGTAAAGTTCTGCCTGTGTCAGCTGATTAGAATCTTTATTGAATTCAAGTTCAGCATATTTCTTTAATTCCTCATCTGTAAATCTTTTATCTCTGTATTCATAAGTAAATGACAATACATCAGAGTTATTAATATTCTTAACTCTTCCATCTGAAAATCTATATTTTGCTGTATCTTCTTTATGGTTATAATCTTCATATGTAACTCTATAATAATTCTCTACATCTCCACCATCTAAAAATGAAATTCCATAAATTTTATTGTCTACATCTATTTCTTTAAGGTCAATTGAATAATTTCTTCTTACATCTGTACCTTGACTGAAATCAAATCCTAATCTATTATCTCCAAAAGAGTATTGATATGCATATGTATTTGCTCTGATTTTTTCTTTGGCGTTATCAACATTTTTCATGTCCCATATCTTAGAATCTATACCTTGATTTTGATAAGATAATCTATGTCCTTCATAGTTGTAGACTGCACCATAATTTCTAAAAGTTAAGTCATTATAATTTCTGTCTCTTTCATTTTCACTTGTATATTGTCTGTCCTGTCCATAATTCAGTGTTAATGACTGTTTGTCATCAATTTTAAAATTGATATCATTTTTAAATGCTTGTCCATTAAGTTCACTTGTATCGGCAGGATTTTCTCTTCTCTTGTACTCAATGTTATACGCTGTTTCTGTATTTCCTATCATTGCATTAATTGTATCTTTGATTTCATAAATATTATCTTTATTTTTTAATCTAATATCCTCAGAGCTCATAGTTTTCTTTCTGATATCATTGTAGGCAGTACCAAATTTAATATCACCAGAATCATAATCATATCTTTGATAAAAAAGGCTCAAATCATTGCTTAAAGCAAAATCCATTCTTCTGTCTTTATTATCTGTATTATCAAAAAGCTGTATTGTATGATTAAGTTTTAACTGTGTTCTAAGAGTCGAATCTTCACCACTTGCATAATGTTTCGTATATGGATTATATCCTTTATCATATTTATCATATCTTACTCCACCAAATAGTGCTAATTGTCCAAAAGCTCCAAGAGGTATTTCATTTCTTTCAGCCCCAAACTCATAGAATTTAGATTCATTTACATATTGTCTGTATGAATTAATTGAAAAAGCTGGTTCATAATATATTCCTTCTCTATCCCAGAATTTTTCCTTTGTCTGTCCAGTTGCAAAAGTAAACTTAGTGGTATCATTATAGAAATCTACATACGCTCTCTCTTCTCTGAAATCGTTGTATATTATATTTTCAAATCTATTGTATTCTTTATCTCGTTCATTTGTTCTATTAGTTCCAAATGTTTTGTCTTCTATTTTGTTTGTTACAGAATTATACTCTTTATTTATAACATTTTTTCTTAAAGGATCATCCATTAAATCAAGCTTTCTTTCATATTCATTTATATTGTACCCAGCTTTTACTCTGTAATTTCCCCAAAAATCATAATCACCAAAAGATACTCTCAAATCTCTGCTGTCATATTGAGAATATTCTCTTATTGTACTTGGGTTATATTTATAATAAAAATTCCCTCCTAAAAGGCTGTTATACTGAATCATAGAATCAAGATTTGGATCTCTTTCCCATAGTCCTAATCTTCTGAATTTATCTCCATTCTTTTCATCATAGCTGAATCCTATATTGTTTTTCTTTTCAAAAAATTCAAATCCAAAATCTTCAGCCCTTGACTGAGTATCATTTAAAGTTGAACCTGGATCCATATCATACAAATAATTATAGTAACCTCCAACTCTGTATCTATTATTATCTTTGTATAATTCAATTTGTGAATAAAGGTCATTATCTATGTTGCTTCCATAATCAATATCATCAATATCATCATAAACCATGAGAGCATAAGCTTCTTTATCATCAGTTAATTTTAATCTTGTCTTTAAAGTAATATCCTTATCTGGTCCTAATTCTTTAAGATCTGAATTCATTGAGAAAAAACTTATTGTAGAGTCCAGTTTAGGTCTTGTATTATTTAAAAATCTTCCATTACCTTCATAATCTGTAATTATATCTTCTAACTTGGGAATCATATTATATGTTCCGTTGATAGCACTAAATTGCAGAATTCCTTTCTCTCCACTATATTCATGAGTATAGTTTAGTCTATATCTTTTATTTTTTTCTTCATAATCAACAGGGTCACTATATTTTTCTTTTTTATCAGTTTTTGACCATATTAATGCATCATCTATATTTAGTTTTGCTGTACCAAATTTATCTGTTTTATACCAGTTTTCCCATCTTCCTATCAGCAATCCCATTTGGTCAGCAAACTTAGGAGCAAATCCTCCTTTAAATTTACTATCCTTATCTCCATAAAGAACCCCCCATGAAGTCTGCCATCCATAGTAATCTTTTGTTCCCCATTCTGGAAACAAAGGTACTTCTGAATCTTGTCTTATGTTAACTCTATACCATGGAATACTGAAAGGAAAAACATCATTATCTCCTAAATATAAATCGCTTCCTTTTAAAGTAAGCTGCTTATCAGGTTCCACTATTATTTCTTTAGAAAGAAAATGATATCCTGTTTGATTTGGATCAGCTGTTTCAGCTACATTATAGTCTGTTGTCAGCCAACCATTATTTATATAAAGATTTCCATTTTCATATTCAAATACTTTTCCACCAAAATAAATTTTGTCATTTGGAGCTTCTCCACCAGTTACTTTTCCTATCTCAAGATATCCAAAGTTATTATAAAAAACCCCTTGGTTTCCATCTAAAGATACATCCCCATTAGTTGATTCCAACTTAAGAATTCCTGTAGGCTGGTCTACTTGAGTTATTATATTTCCTTTAAGGTATGCTCTATTTTTTTCCTTATCTCTCTGCATGTCAAAAACTTTTAATTTTAAATCTCCATATTTCACATTGACACCGCTTTGAGAAGTAATTGTATCACTAAGAAGATCTACCTCTATCTCATCAGCTCCACCTAGTATTCTGTCACTGGTGTTTTCAATATTTCCCGTGGGAACACTGCTCATTCCCAGAATATTTAAAGAAATTATAATATATGCTGCTGTAAGATAAATTTTTCTTCTCATAATCTCAATCCTTCTCCTTAATTAATGTTTGAAATAATTATAACACAAATATGAACAAATTAGAATAACAGAGCAATATTTTCTTTAAATAAAAAGAGACTGCTTCCCTTTAGAAAACAACAGTCTCTTTAAAAATATCTAAATTAATATGCAGCTAATTTTTCTTTTATCTCTTCTTTTGGTCTTAATCCAACTACTTGATCTACTCTTATTCCATTTTCAAAGATTACCATAGTAGGAATGCTTTTTATTCCAAACTGTCCTGCCAGACTTGGATTCTCATCAACATTGACTTTGTATATTTTTACTTTTCTCTCCTCAGAAATTTCTTCTAAAATTGGAGCAAGTACTTTGCAAGGTCCACACCATTCAGCCCAAAAATCCACAATTACAATCCCTTTATTATTTATAACTTCTTTTTCAAAAGTAATCTCATTTAGATTGATTAAACTGCTCACTACTTATCCTCCCTGCTTTAAGAAAATTCTTATCTGCAAATCCATACTATTATATCATACATACTGAATATATTGTACAAATTTATTGAGAAAAAATCAAGTTTTTTTAAGAGTATATTTTCCCTAAAACGATGTCCTTTTCAGCGTTTTCTCTGACATTTTTTATTATTGTGATACCTTTTGAAACATCTCCTATTAATATAGCACCTTTTAGCTTATTTTCTTCAAAATATAATTTTTTATAAATATTTTTTTTAGTGTCTATATCTTCTACAAATTCTTCACATTCTTTTCCATTTCCAATCAAACCGATAGAAATAAGTTTAATATTCATTCCATCAAAATTAAGAGGTTGAATTTGTTCTTTATAAACAGCACTCTCTCCACTTGCATTTAATCCTGCTGTTTTTCCCTGTTCCATAGCTACCTGCCAAAGTCCTATTACTTTTCCTTCATATTCAGCTGCATCTCCACAGGCATAAATATCTTTTTCTGATGTTTCCATTTTTCCATTTACAATTATTCCTCTTCCCGTCTTAATCCCAATATCTGCAGCAAGTTGTTTATTAGGAAGTATTCCTGCACTTATAATTACTAAATCAGCCATAATATGTTCTCCTTTTTCAAGAACAACAGATGATACTTTTTCTTCTCCTTCTAAATGATCTACAACAACACCTTTATATACTTTTACTCCAGAACGAATTATAGCTTGTTCCAACATTTTAGAACCTTTTTCATCCAGTTGTTTAGGCAGAATTCTTTGCATCATTTCTATTACCGAAACATCTAATCCTAATTCTTTTAATCCCCAGGCTGCTTCTAAACCAAGAACTCCTCCTCCTATTACAACTGCTCTTTTGCACTTCTTTACATATTCCTTTACATTTTCTGTATCCTTCATGCTTCTTATAGTAAAAACACCATCTAAAGCTGCATTTTTTATAGGTGGTACAAAGCATTCTGATCCGGTTGCCAGTATTAGCTTATCATATAAATATTCTTTGCCACTTAATAAAATTACCTTTTTACTTTCTGGTATTATAGATACTACTGTATCTCCTGTAATTAATTCTATATTCTTTTCTTCATACCATTTATCTTTTTTTATTTTCAATTTTTCTTCTGACATATCTGCATGAAGATGTTCTGTAAGCATAGTTCTATAATATGGCATTATATTTTCTTTAGTTATTATTTTTATTTCTGCCATTTTATTTTTACTTCTGACTGCATCTGCTGCTGATACAGCTGCTACTCCTCCACCAATTATGACTACTTTTTCTATTTTATTTGAATCAGAATTTTCTTTTTTATTTTCTATTTTTTCAAAAGCTTCTTTTCCTGCTCCACAGACAGGGCAAATAGCTGGACATTCTTCTCCATCTATTACTTCACTACATACTGTACATTTCCAACTTGTCTCTGAAACTGGTTTAATTTCTATCTCTTCAAAAAGTTCTTTTCCTACTCCACAGACAGGACATGTATCAGGCACTTCACCATCTTGAAATATTTCATCACATACTGTACATTTCCATGCTTTTCCAGAAATATTTTTTTTCTTTTCAATTTTATTTGCAGATGCTATTATTTCCTTTTCATTTTTTACTTCTTCAAAAAATTCACTTCCAACATTGCATACAGGACACACTTCTGGAGGAGTATCCCCTTCAAACTCTTCTCCACATATTGTACATCTCCATTTTTTTATTCCCATAATTTCCTCCCTTTCCTTCCTACTCTATACCCTTTTTTCAATTTTATCATATTAAATCCTTTTTTTCAATTGTAATTATTACAAAAATAACATTTATACAATATAAAAAGGACAGCTTTTAATAAATTTCTTTAGCTGCCCTTTAATTGCTTCAAATATTATTTATTTTTTTCTCTTTCTTCTTTTTCTCTCTCTGCCTGTGATTTATTTATATAAAAAGGTTCCAATGTATATATATTATCATCTTTATATACTGAAGCCATTTGAGCTGCTACTGCAGCTCTTGGAATAGAACCTGCTTTAGAAAATATAACATTTCCATTTCCCATAATTTCTTCTATAAGTTCTTGGTTAACTACAGCTCCATCACCTATAAATACAGCTTTTTTCCCTTTTAAATTTTCAAGTATATCTCTTAATTCTCCATCTTTATATTCTTCTTTTCTTATTAATTTCTTATTTTCATACTTATATTGAGAATAATATACTCTCTCTTTTCTTGCATCAATAAGAGGAACTATAAGTTCTTCCCTTTCTTCTCCCATTTCTGCCAGAACATCTAATTCATTTATCCCAATGATAGGTTTACTTAAAGAATAAGCAAGTCCTTTTGCTATTGCTACTCCTATTCTTATTCCCGTAAAAGATCCCGGACCTATTGTTACAGCTATTTTATCTACATCTTTTATTGTATATCCAGATAGTTCAAATAAAGAATCCATAGCTTTCATTATTACATTTGAATGATTTACTTTAACATATAAGTTTACTTCTCCTACTATTCCGATTTTGTCATCATATAAAGCTACACTTCCTATTTTTGTAGCAGTATCAATTGCTAAAATCAACATACTTCAACATCTCCTTTTCTTTTGCAGGATTTCCAATATAGCTCAATTCTACTTCACGAGTTTCATCTTCATGATAGAATAATTTTATTTCAATATATTCCTTTGGAAGCTCACTTTTTATTATATCTGCCCATTCTATTAAAACTATTCCGCCACTATTAAGATAATCCTCATATCCCACTTCATATATCTCTTCTGCTCTGCACAAACGATATACATCAAAATGATATAAAGGAAGTCTTCCACTGAAATATTCAAGCACATAGTTAAAAGTAGGACTTTTTATGCTTTCTTCCACTCCTAGTTTTTTTGCAAAAGTTTTAGTAAATGTTGTTTTCCCTGTACCCAAATCCCCTATGAGAGCTATAGTAGTATTTTCTTCAGCATAATCAGAAAGTTTTTCTGCTAAAGTATCAAGCTCCTTAAAGCTCATTATTTTCTTCATTTTCTCCTCCATCTTTAAATTGTATCTTATTTACAATATTTGTAGTTGATTTTCCCTCTATAAAAGAAAGTATTCTAACTTCTCCACCATGCTTTTCTACAGTTGGAGTTTCAGGAAGAGTATTTTTGTCATAATCTCCACCTTTCACATGAATAGATGGCTTTAATTTATCAAGTGTTTCTATTGGTGTCAGCTCATCAAATATAACTGTAAAATCAACAGCTTTTAATCCTGAAAGCATTTCTGCTCTGTCTATCTCATTGTTAATAGGTCTAGTAGGTCCTTTTAGCTGCTTTACAGAAACATCTGAATTAACCCCTACTATCAATATATCTCCTTGTTTTTTTGCTTCGTTCAGATATCTTAAATGTCCTACATGCAGGATATCAAAACATCCATTTGTGAAAACCACTTTTTTACCTTGTAATTTTAACTCTTCTATTAGTTTTGCAGCCGTTTCTTTACTCAAAATCATTTCACTACCTCCATATCTTTTCTTAATGTTTTTATAAAATCCAATATAATCTCTGCTGTCATTCCCCAGATTATGTCTCCATGAAAATTATAAAAATATACTTCTCTTGGATTTCCCTGCCAAGGTCCATGATATCTTTTTGGCAGTCCAAGCTCCTCTGATGAAAATTGCGGAACATTTTCTATTCCAATTTTTTCAATCCTAGGCTCATTCTTTAAGAAAAACTCTATTGGTGCAAAAATTACCCTCTCTACTTCATCACTATTATGCTTAATATCTTCCCTGCTTTCCAGTTTTATAAACCCTATATATACTTCCAATATCATTCCAGAAGGATTTACAAGTATTCCCAACTTTCCAGCTACATCTATTTTTTCTCTAGGTATTCCTAACTCCTCTATTGTTTCTCTCACTGCTGTTTCTTCAGAGGTTTTATCTCTTTCATCACATTTTCCCCCAGGAAGAGATATTTCGCCTCCCTGCCTTATCTCAACAGCTCTTTTCTCTAGAACTATATATTCCTTTGCATCTAATTCAGCTATGGCAATAAGGACTGCAGAGTTAACATATTTATCCTGTCCGATTATTCTTTCTTTGGTATTTTTCAATAATTCTACAATTTTTTCTCTCATATCCTTTAGCACCTCAATAAAAATTATACCATTTTCCAAAAAAAGAGCAACCGAATTAGCAAATTTTTTTTGCTTTCAGCTGCTCTTGTAAAATTTGATTTTTTATATCCTATTTAGTTCCAAATATTCTATCTCCACAATCTCCAAGCCCAGGATAAATATATCCTTCTTTTGTTAATCCTTGGTCAATCTTAGCAGTATAAATAGCTACATCTGGATGTTTATTAAGAAGTTTTGCTATTCCTTCTGGAGCAGCTACCAGACACATAAATATGATATCCTTAACTCCTTCTGCTTTTAAATAATCTATTGCATAAACTGCTGATCCACCTGTTGCCAGCATTGGATCTACAACAATTACTTTTCTAGAAGTTATATCTACAGGAAGTTTACAATAGTAATAAACAGGTTCTAATGTTTCCTCATTTCTGTATACTCCAATATGCCCAACTTTTGCAGTTGGAATAAGATCCTGTATTCCATCTACCATTCCTAATCCAGCTCTTAAAATAGGTACAATAGCAAGTCTGTCTTGAAGAGTATATCCTATAGTAGACATCAAAGGAGTTGTTACCTCTGCCTCTTCTAATTTTAGATTTTTTGTTGCTTCATAAGTCATAAGTTTTGCTATTTCATTTAGATTTTCTCTAAAAGCTTTTGTGTCAGTTCCTATATTTCTAAGTATTGTCAATTTGTGTTGAATTAATGGATGATTGATTTCTATTACTGCCATTTTTTCCTCCTGTTTTACTAAATTTTTTTCTCATATATTATACCAAAAAACTTAAAGTTTTTCAAAATTAAATTATGCTATAAAAAAACAGGACTACAAAGTCCTGTTCTGATACTACTACTTATTAATATTATATCTTTTGTTGAATTTATCAACTCTACCAGCAGCATCGATAAACTTAGCTTTTCCTGTATAGAATGGGTGGCATTTTGAACAAACAGCTATTTTAAGCTCGCTCCCTTTAGCATAAGTTGATCTTGTTTCAAATTTTTCTCCACATGTACATTCAACAGTTATAACATTGTATTGTGGATGAATATTTTTTTTCATTGATTTTCACCTTCCTAACAAAAATTTTCTTAATATCACAAGAGATTTTATCATAAATATATAAGTTTTGCAACTTTTTTTTAAGTGCATTTATTAAAAATTTTCTATCATTAATCTGTTCATAAAATATATTTCAATAAATATATTTGTAAAATTTCTTTTTATAAGTTAATATATTCTATATGATTATTTTTTCAGGAGGAATTGTGGGTAAAAAATATTATGCTTACTTCTTAGAAGATGAAAATATTAAGGGGATGGTTGATAATTGGGATAAATGCAAAAGCCTTGTCCATGGCAAAAAAGCTAGATATAAGTCTTTTCCAACAGAAAAAGAAGGAAAACAATGGCTTGAATCAGGAGCACATTATGAAAAAAAGACAGGTGAACAATCTCCTAAATTAAAAAAAGAAAAATTAAAAGAATCTCTTGTTAATGGAATATATTTTGATTCTGGAACAGGACGTGGAATTGGTGTTGAAGTTAGAGTTACTGATATAGATGGAACTTCTCTTTTAGAAAAAAACTCCCTTGGATTTTCTGTTAATTCATATGGAAATATCCATCTTGGTACTGACAAAACAAATAATTATGGAGAACTTCTCGGATTGTATCTGGCTATGGATATAGCATCTCAAACTGGTGAAAAGAAAATATTCGGTGACAGCAATCTCGTTATTTTCTTTTGGTCTAAAGGAATATTTAGAAAAGATTCCTTAAATGATGATACAATATCTTTAATACTTAAAGTTACAGAAAAAAGAAAAAATTTTGAAAAAACAGGTGGAAGAATTGAATATGTCTCAGGTGATATAAATCCTGCAGATTTAGGATTCCACAAATAGGAGGAAAATATGGATACTTTTACACTTTTTAGTACTGAACACTTTTGGTTCATAGGAGGAGGCTTTCTTGCAGTATTTGCTTTTATTATTATTGCTGCTTTTCTCCCAAAATATAGATTTGCTCAGATTTCTGCCTTGATAATCTTGATTATAAAAGTTAGTGAATTAAGTTATAGACATTTTTATTTTGGAGAACCTATAATAGGTCTGCTTCCTCTTCATTTGTGTAATCTTACATTGATATTTGCTATACTTATGATGTTCAGCAAATCTCCATCGTTATTTCAGGTAACTTATTATTGGAGTTTAGGTGCTCTTTTTGCAATCCTTACTCCTGATGTAAAATATTCTTTCCCTCATCCATTGACATTGAGTTTTTATATCACACACTTTTATTTAATTTTTGCTGCTATTTATGGAGTAATTTTCTTTGAATTTAAACCCACTTTCAGAGGCTGGGTAGATTCATTTGTATTCTTAAACGTTCTGGCAGTTATAATTTTCTTTATAAATTCAAATCTTGGAACAAATTATCTTTATGTTAATAGAATTCCAGACTTTACTTCTCCACTAGACCATTTTGGAAAGTGGCCATACTATATTGCTGTGGTAGAAGGAATATATTTAATACTGACATATGCAATTTATTTTCCATTCAGAAGAAAAACTTTTAAATACAGTACAAAATATTTTTAAAGCAAAAAGAGGGTTGCAACCCTCTTTTTATAATTCTATTACAAGTAATCCTTTTATTTCTTTTAAAATTTTAAAAGTTTCTATATCAGTTTTTACTTTATATGTTACTCTTTCATTAAATCCTTTATCTAAATATTCACCATTAAAACTATCTATTATACTTTCTATTTCACTTATCTTTTCATATGGAAAATCTATTATATATGTTTTTTTTTCTATATATTCTGCTATTCCAGCTTCTTGTATAGCAAGTTTTGCAGTTTTTGCATAATTTCTGACAAGTCCTCCAGCTCCTAGTTTTATTCCGCCAAAGTACCTTGTTGCAATCACAACTAAATTTGTAACATCCATATATGTTATTATATCCCCCATTGGTTTTCCTGCTGTCCCACTAGGTTCTCCATCATCATCAGTTTTAAAATATTCCTGTCCATTATCAATAACTTTATATGCAGTACAATTATGAGTTGCATCTTTGTGCTTCTCTCTTATTTTACTTATAAACTCTTCTGCTTCCTGTTTGCTTCCTATAGGTTTTACATACCCAATAAATTTTGATTTTCTTTCTTCAAATTCTATTGAACACTCTTTTTCTACACTTTTCATTTTTTCCTGCCTATATTAATTTTTCTAAAATATAAAGCACTCCTGAATATATTGGAGCTATTATTCTTCCTAACAGACCTGTCATATTCAAAAGAAGTATAATTATTATTCCATATCTGTCCATATAAAAAATTGTATTTCTTAAATCATCATTTCCCAGAGATGCTAAAACCCTTGACCCATCTAATGGTGGAATAGGAATAAGGTTAAATACTGCAAGAAGTATATTTAATCTTATCATATAGATTACAACAGCATAAATATATGGATTACCTAAATGTGGTGCTGCATATTTAAAAAGAAATAATCCTATTGCTGCAAGTACAAAATTTGAAGTTACTCCAGCTACTGCCACTAAAAATTCTCCTAATCTTCCATATTTTAATCTCCAATAATTGATTGGAACTGGTTTTGCCCAACCAAATACAAAAGATGAGCCAGAAAGTATCAACAAAATAGGAAACAATGTTCCAAGTGGATCTAAATGTTTCAATGGATTCAAACTTAATCTTCCATAATTTTTTGCTGTAGGATCACCACATATGTATGCCATCACTCCATGAGCTACCTCATGTATCAAAAGTGACAAAAGAAGTATAGCTATATTTAAAAATATCATTGGATTTGTGAGAATATTTCCTCCAGTTCCAAAAAGAAAATATAAAACTATAATTACTAGAATAACTTTTGTTAAGTTAGACATTCCACTATTTAAATATTTTAGTTCTTCCAGAAATCTTTTCATCTTTTTTACCTTCCATTTTAAATTTATTATAAAATACTATCCCAAATATTATAACATAAAAAATCAAAAATAGAGCATTATCCTTGCTGCCATTATATCTTAAAGTCAAATATGGAACTTTAGAAAAAATTTCCACTAATTTCATAAATGTTTCAAATATAATATTTGCTATTGGAAAAATAATGAAACCAAGTCCCACATTTTCCAATAAAAGTCCAATAAATGAAACTACTATATATAAAGTCCCTATTGGTAAAATAATTAAATTGCTAAAAAAAGAAAGAAACTGAATAGTTCCAAATTCCTTAATTAAAATAGGTATAAGAAAAAATTGAATTGTTGTAAGAAGTATCAATTTTTCTATAAATTTAGATTTTCCTTTATATATAACCTTTCTTATTATTGGATATATACATATTATAGCAAATACTGCTAAATATGATAATATAAATGATACTTCATTCATTGATACAGGACTTACAAATATTCCCCCTATGAATGCTGCTGCTAAAGATTTAGCTGCATCTACATCTTCATAAAATATTTTTCCTCCTATGAATATTAGTGCCATTATATAAGCTCTAATTAAAGATGGTGAATGCTTTACTCCAAAAAAATATATGCTTAAGAAACACAGCATAAAAATATATCTATCCTTTCTTGGGATAGGTAATTTTTTAGAAATAAAACCGCATATCCCTAAAATAATTCCTATATGTAATCCTGAAAGTGCCATAAGATGTGATATTCCTACATAGCTGAATTCTTTTCTCATAGTTCTGGTAAGCTGTTTTCCTTCTCCAAGTATAACTGCTCTATAAACTCTTTTAAATTCAGAATTTCCATTCTTAATAAATTTTTTGACATTATTTTCAAAATAATTTTTTAACCAGCTTTTTTCTATCTTTTCTTCTGTTATTTTGTTTATATAGAAGTACTGCATCCCTTCTCTATTCTCTATCTTAGCTATTTCAGCTAAAATCATATATTTTCCATTAGGTATTTCTGGAATAAATGTATAACTTTTTATTTTAGGATATCTGTTATCTATTTTTATTATCTGTCCCATTCCATTATTAACTTCTACTTTCATTTTAACTATATCTAATCTTTCAGAATCATTAAAATGAATACATAAAAGCACTCTTATAACTAATAAAATTGGTACTATATAAATAAGTTTATCTTTATTTTTAAAAAATATCCAAATTCCTCCTACCAATAAAATAGTAAGAAATATCGAATACCACAAAGAAAATATATTAAAAATAGTCATAATTATGAAAACTTCTAATGCCAGAATATAAATAAGTTCCAAATTTTGCCTCCGATTTTTGAATATTTCTATTCCTCATACTTATAATAAAATATGAATGATATAACAAATGAAATCGTAGACACAATAGAAGTAAGGTATATACCACTCTTTTCCACTCCTTTTGGAGTTCCTGTTATTGCTGATAAAATATCTCCATTTCCTGAAACTAAAATTATAGGCAAAATGAGTATAGATACTAAAAATGCCATTTTTAAAAAGAACCCTTGTATTCCAAAACAAACCCCTTCTATTCTATGTCCTGTTTCATCACTTATTTTGCTTCCTATCTCACTAAGCATAGCAGGCGGAAAAATAAATCCTGCACCTGCAATTGGTATTCCTATTAAAGCAAATAATACAAATCCAAATTTTGCTGGGATTGCTTTTCCAAGAAAAAATAAAGTAGCTGTAAATATTATCAGCATAATTAAACAACTCAGCATAACTTTTCTATATCCATATTTTCTTGAAAGAAGATTAGTAGGGTAAAAACATAATGCTGACATACTAAAAAGAAGAGCAGATGCCAATGTTATTGCTCCTTTTCCATATCCCATTATATCTTCTACAAAATAATTCATAACTGCTCTAAGATTATTAAATCCTATGAAAAAAAATAAAAGCCCTAAAAGATATAATACAAAAGATTTATTTTTAAATAGTATTCCCATTGTATCTTTAAACCCTGCATCTGAACTTTGCCCTAAAGAATACTTTCTTTCTGGAACTAAAAATACTGTTATAAACCCTCCAATTGCTGCTATAACACACAAAGAAACAACCATTCCTCTAACTCCAAAAAGAACATCTCCCTTTCCTATCACTTTTATCAATACTCCAGGAATTATCATTGCTACTGCAGTGTACAAAAGCCTGAATATAGACTGCCATGTAGAAAGGTTAAGTCTTTCTTCCTGTGTCTGCCCTATTTCTGGTATAAGGGCATTATAAGGAGCTCCTACAACTGTATAAAATGAAAAGAACAGTGACCCTATTACTGCAAGATAAATAAAAGCTGCTTTCTCATTTCCCATTGGCGGATAAAAAAATGCTACTGTACATATTGCCAGAGGAATAGTTCCTATTGCAATAAATGGAATCCTTCTTCCCCATTTTGTATTTACTCTGTCTGATAAAAATCCAACTACAGGGTCTGTTATCATATCTACCAGTCTTGATATAACAAGTGCAAGTGAAATAAACAATGGAGCCATTACTGGTTTCAGTCCTGAATTTTCAGGCGGAAGATAAAAATATAATATCCATTGTGCAAAAATCTGATCTACAATAGCATAACTAACTCCTAATCCATAAAATATCTGTATACTTAGAGGTATTCTTTTTCCCATCACTTTCTCCTTTTTATCTAGTTTCTATCATTAGTGGTATTTTTGAATCTTCATAATAATTTATCATTTTATATATAAGAGAGGCTCTCTCATTAAACTCTATAAGCTTCCTTACATCACTAGGAAACTTATCTTTAATATTTTTCATAGATGTCATAATTTTATTGTTTTCTTCTTTTTTCAGAAAGTTAAGGTACTCTCTCCCTTTATTATTAAATCCTAATATTTTTACATAAGGAATTTCTTTTTTTACTTCCTGAGTAAGTTTCTGCGTTATTCCAGTTAAAATATGAATTAGTATCCGCTGAGTTCTTCCTTGAGTAAATCTTTTACTTATTATCCCTTCATAGAAATTCTTAAATTCATAATTTTTTACTGCTGTTTCATAAAGTCTGTTCTCATATCCTTTTTCCATATCCTGAATATTAAATAGTGTATTTTTATTTTTTATTATTTCATATCTCAATAAAGAATAAAAGTTTTCCAGATATACAAGTTTATTATTTTCTTTCTCTTCTTTTAATATCTCAAAACTTTCTTTTGGTACTAAATCATCTATATCTGTATTTTCCTTTAAAAACTTTCTTACAGCAGTTGCACTGGCAAAATTTTCATATATATTTTCTTCATAATATCCAGTTTTTTCTCTCTTTACAAGCATGGGAACCATACTGCTGTTCCAATATTTTATAGCTTTTATATATTCCACACCTAAAATATCATTTGAAGCAAGAAAAATATTCTTTCCTTCAATTCTTTTTAAAGTTTTAGAATAAGCTGTTGGATATGAGTCTCCATTCGAGAGATTTTCTTTTATCATATCTTTAAATTTCTCTGTTTCTTCTATTTCAGCAATTCTCTTTAAATTGTCTATATCTGATTTCTCTGATCCAAATATAATATTGCTGCATTTTAATTCATTAAGAATTCCTACTGATCCCACAGCAAAAATTTCAGCACTCTGACATGAATAAAATACTGGAAGTTCAACCACTATATCTATTCCATTTTTCAAAGCCATTTCTGCTCTTTTCCATCTATTTATAATAGCAGGTTCTCCTCTTTGAACAAAATCTCCGCTCATAACAGCTATCTTCACACTTTCTTTATCTATTTCACATGCCTTTTCAAAATGATATTTATGTCCATTATGAAAAGGATTATATTCTACAACTAATCCAGCTGCTCTCATCTCTGCTCCTTTCTTTTTCCTACTTATCATCATATCAGTTGTTTATTAACAAATCAATCAATATTTGTTACTTTACTATTGCTTTTTCAAAATTTTAGTTTATAATTAAGTATACACTGGATATAAGGAGGAAATCATATGCTTTTAGCTATTGATATTGGAAATACCCATATAGTGACAGGTCTGTTAGAT
This sequence comes from Fusobacterium varium, assembly GCA_002356455.1. Classification (NCBI taxonomy): domain Bacteria; kingdom Fusobacteriati; phylum Fusobacteriota; class Fusobacteriia; order Fusobacteriales; family Fusobacteriaceae; genus Fusobacterium; species Fusobacterium varium. The sequence continues at coordinate 753,992 of AP017968.1, read as the reverse complement.
AACACTGGAAATGTTCTTCTTACTTTTAGAGTTGCTTCTAATGATAAATTAACTGAAGATGAATATTTTTCATATCTAAGAAATATCTCGAAATTTAATAAAATAGACATTGAAAAAATTAATGGAATGATAGTTGCATCTGTAGTTCCAAATCTTATTACTATATTTCATTTCCTTGGAAAAAAATATTTTAATATAGAACCTATGATAGTCAATTCAGAATTAAAAAAACCTTTCAGCTTTGCTCCAAATCTTAATCCAACTGGTTTTGGTGCTGACAGAATAATTGATATAGTTCAGTCTTTAAACGATTATCCAGATAAAAATCTTGTTATATTTGATTTTGGAAGTGCCACTACTTATGAAGTGCTTGAAAAAAATATCTATATAGGAGGAGGTATCCTTCCTGGAATAGAAATGTCTATTAATGCACTATTTGCAAATACCGCAAAATTACCAAAAGTAAAATTCAGTACTCCTGATTCTGTACTTGGAAAAAATACAATTGAACAGATTCAGGCTGGAATTTTCTATGGATACGCAGGACAGATAAAACATATAATCAAAAAAATAAAAGAAGTAGTAAAAGATCCATTCATTATTGCAACAGGTGGTCTTGGTAAAATTCTTTCTGCTGAAATAGAAGAAATTGATGTTTATTCTCCTGATTTAAGTATAAAAGGTCTTTATACCCTCTACAAATATAATCAAAATTTATAATTAAATCAAAAAGCCTGACTTATAAGTTTTTATACTTTGTCAGGCTTGATTTTTTAGTTCAATACTTTTTTATTTTTCTTTACAAAATCTATTATTTTAAAGTAATCTTCCATTGCTGCATTTATATATGCTTTTTGTCCTACATAGTTATTTGGATAAAGTTTTGCTGCTGATTCTTTAAATATCTCTACAACTTCAGCTGGAACTTTAGAAGAGGCTATCTCTTTAGCTAATTGCTCTTTAGCTGCATTATTCTTTTCTTCAGTTACTTCTGCATTTTTTAATGTTTCTACTTTTACTCTTTCTACAAGTTCATTATAATTTGAAATTTCACTTGGAAGAACCTGATATTGTTTTACAAAGTTTGATCCATACATTTGTCTTAACCTTTGTTTTATTCTTTGAAATTCCACAGCAGGTATTCCAGATTCTTCTCCCATTTTCTCCATTTTTAAATATGATTCTGTCTGCCATCTTCTGAAAGACATTCTGTCACTTCCTTCAAAAGACTGAGATTCTCTGATTATAGCTTTCTCAACATCTTCTGGTATCTCCTGCTTAGCAGCAAAAGCTGAAATATTTAAAGCTATCAATCCTAATATTATTATTTTTTTCATTCTTTCCTCCTCTAATTTATAGACATTTTATGTCATATTTTATATTTTTTACTTTTTATATATTTTTCTTTATATTTTACAGGACTCATTCCGCCAAGTTTCAATTGTATTCTCTCATTATTATAAAATGTTATGTAATCTTTTATTTTTTGAGATAAATTTTCATATGTTATTCCTCTATCTAATAAGTATATCAGTTCCGCTTTAAAATGTCCAAAGAATATCTCAATAGGTACATTATCCCAGCAGTTTCCACGTCTTGACATAGATTGAGTAATTCCTCTTTCTCTTAGCATATCACAATATTTTTCTCCTGTATACTGAAAACCTTGATCAGTATGTAAAATACATTTTTCTTCTAATGGAAATTCAAAGATTTTATCCAAAGTTTTTACAACAAGCTCAAAGCCATCAGTGAGTCCTAGATCATAGGCAATTATTTCATCATTAAAAACATCTTTTACAGCGTTCATATATACAGTAAAATTATACATTTTTATTTCAGTAATATCCATACATAGTTTTTCCAAAGGTCTCCCTGAATTAAAATCTCTATTTAAAATATTATCTACAATTTTCCCAGCCCAGCTCTTTCCTTTATAGCTTTGATTTCTTATTATTGATTTTACTCCTAGTTCTCTCATTATTCTATATATTCTTTTATGATTTACTTTAAATTCTGTATTACTATTAATATATGAACATAATCTTCTCACTCCATAAGTACCATTATATCTCTCATTTATTTCTATAATCAACTCTTCTATTTTTTTATTTTCTTTTTCTCTTTTACTTACATCATATCTGCTCTTTTTCCATTTATAGTAAGCACTCCTAGACACTCCTGCAGCCCAGCATAAAGATGTAACTGAATATTCATCCTCTAACATCTCTATAGCTCTATATCTGTCTCTTCCAGCTGCAGAATGTACAACTTTTTTAAGTACTCATTCTCCATTCTTAAATACTTATTTTCTTTTTTTATAGATATATTTTTATCATTAGAAATATTTTTTATCTTTTTTAAGATTATATTTTTACTGTTTCTTCTTCTATCAAAAGCCTTCTCTCCCAATTCTTTATACTTTTTTACCCAATCCAGTATTTGTGTATCAGACTTAACTCCATATTCTTTTGCCAACATTTCAGCACTGACATTAGATTTTAAATATGCTTTTACAACTGATAATTTCAAATTTTTGTCATATCTACTATACTCTCTACACATAATAAAACCTCCTGAATAAATTATTTATTTAAAAGAAATATTAAATATTTTTCAAAAAATTTTTAAGGATGACCTTATGAGTCATCCCTATATTTTATCCTTTAATATTTCTCTAAAATACTATATTATAACTAATACACTACTTTTATATTATACCTTGATTTTTCTCAAAAAAAAAGTGCCTACCTGAGGTAAGCACTAAAAATTTTTTATTTAATTTTTCAAACCAAACTAGAATACAGTTTTAAATCCTGCAAATACAGTTGGTTGCCATCTCCAGTTAGTTGCTGAACTTCCACTGTTAACTGCCCAGTCTCTATATTCTGCACCAGCTGCTGCATATACTTTTACTGATGGAGTTGCTTGATAGTTAACTTGGATTGTTGGTAATGCATATAATGAGTATTTAGAATTATCTGTTCCTACACCTTTAGCTTCTTTAGTTTCTATACCAGTTTTATCCTTATTAACTACTACTGTATCATTAGCTGTATGATATTCTTTGTTATAACGTCCACCATCACGAGGTGCTCCAAATTTTTTCTCTTGTGACCAGTTATAAGCATCATATCCACCTTCAAAGTTGAAATCTACTGATACTTTTCCATTTGTATATAGGTTAGTTGTATTATAAATATATGCTTCTACATCTACTGTAAAGTTTTTATCCTCTTTTTTATCTACAGCATCAAAATATTGATCTTGTCCATAGAAATGCTGAGTTGCATATACATTTAATTCAAATGAGAATCCCCATGGTAATTCATTCATTGTATATAAATCTACACCAAGTTGATTATCGTATGAATCATCATTTGATGAATCCCATGAATATCCATATTTAGGAGCTACTACAAAGTTAGTTGTTTTTACGAAATCATTGTTGAACATATATTCAGCAAAGTTAAATCTTGCTTGGTATTCAATCTCTTGTGAATCATCTACATGTCCATTATCTCTATAATGAATTCTTGAAGTTAAATTAACTTTAGAATCTCCAAGTAATCCATGGTTATAGAAATATCTTAATCTTGTATCTGTTCCATCTTTTCCATTTCCTTCATGAGTAGTTGCTGCATTGTAATCTCTTACTCTGTACTCTAAAGATTGGTTTTCAGTCATATTGATTTTTCCACTTAATTGAAGTCTAGTATACTCATTTCCTGTATTCCAGTTTCCATTTCCTTCAGTAACTTTAGAAACAGTATCAAATTTTTCTTTTTGTCCTTCAGTTTTTCCATAGTATCTGTATTGAAGATCTACAAATCCATTAGGCCTGAATCCTTCTTCTTTGTCTCTGTAAACTATAACTTCTTTTTCAATTACTTGAACTGGTGCTTCTTCAACTACAACTGGAGCTGGTACAACTTCTTTTGCAGATGCTGATGCTACTACAAGTAAAGAACCTAGTAAAAGTGCTAATTTTCTCATAATTATCTCCCCTTTAAAAAGATTTTTTTATACATCCCCCCTTGTTTCCAAGAAGGAATATTTCCCATTACCAATGGGGGGCGGGTTCACAAATCTTGATTATAAGCCCTCAAAAAAGAGGAAAGAGAAAGGATAGACATACCCCCTTAAAGTAGACAACTTTTTATTTATAAAAAATAAAAAAGTCTGCCATAAAGACAAACTTTTATTAAATACATTTAATTATATTTTCTAACCATTCTGGAATATTTTCATCCCATATAATATTGCCATTTTCCACAAGAAGGCATTCTTTTATATATTCACTATTATCATATATAGTTATTTTATCACATATCTTAAAAATTTTTTTTAAGTTTTCAAAAGATTCAACATATCTCTTTTCTATATCTTTGTCTGGTATTCCATGACCACCATTTTTTACTCTTATTCTTACTCTCTCTTTAGCAATTTCTACATTTTTTACTCCAATATAGTGTAAATATATTTTAAAACCTTTTTCTTTAGCTTTTAAAATCCCTTTTAAAACAGTATTACCTGTCAAAGTAGTTTCCTGATTAAAAGAAATTCCTTTTTCTATATATTCATTTCTCCAACTAATTCCAATTCTGGCAGCCTTTATCTGATCAGATGAATTTTTCCACTCTCCAATCTCTTTTACTATTTCATCAGTATTAATTCTTTTTCCTAAATCATTATTCTTTATTATTTCAATATTATATAAGGTTGATTTCCCAGCTCCATTTACTCCAGCAAAAATAGTATATATCTTCATATTAATATATTCCTTCTTTTATAATCCTTTTTTGCTCTTCCTGTAATAAAAAATTTCTTGCATTAAAATAAAATTCTTTTTCCTCTTTTGTTTTAGCTGACTTTATTAATTCAAAATATTCATCTATTTTTAAAGTTTTAAAATACTCATATATATTCACATCTCTTATTTCCATATTCTGACCTCCATAAATATCTTAGTCTTATTATATATGTTAACCTTTTTTTCAAATAAAATCAATGAATATTTATGTATACACAAAAAAAAGTGCCCACAAAAGTGAGCACTAAAAATTTTTTATTTAATTTTTTAAACCAAACTAGAATGTAGTTTTAAATCCTGCAAATACAGTTGGCTGCCATCTCCAGTGAGAAGCTTCTCCATTTCCTGTAACATCCCAGTTTCTGTATTCAGCACCAGCTGCTGCATATACTTTAAAATTAGGAGTTGCTTGATAGTTAACTTGAATTGTTGGTAATGCATATAATGAATAAGCTGCATTTTCATCTTTTTCGATTCCAAATTTTTTCTCTTGTGACCAATTGTAAGCGTCATATCCACCTTCAAAATTGAAATCAATACCTATATTTCCATTTGTATATAGATTAGTTGTATTATATAAATATGCTTCCATATCTACTGTAAAGTTGTCATCTTTATTTTTTCTTCCACCATCAAATGCTTGATCTTTTCCATAGAAATGTTGATCAACATAGAAATTTAATTCAAATGAGAACCCATATGGTAATTCATGGAATGATGCAATATCAAATCCTAATCTATTATCATAACCATCATCATTTGATGCATCCCATACATATTTGTATTTAGGTGCTACTACAAAGTTAGTAGTTTTAATAAAATCATTATTGAACATATAATCAGCAAAGTTAAATCTTGCTTGATATTCTACTTCTTGTGCTCCAGATAAATCATCTCTATCTCTATAGTGGATTCTTGAAGTAAAGTTAACTTTAGAATCTCCAAGATTTCCATGATTATAGAAATATCTTAATCTTACATCTGCTCCAGAATTTCTAGTTGATTTTCCTTCTTCATCTTTTGCGCTTGAACTATTTAAATCATTATAATTTCTAATTCTATATTCAAAAGATTGTTTTTCAGTCATATTGATTTTTCCCATTAATTGAGTTCTTGAATAGTTATTAGCTCCACCATTCCAAGACCCTTCATTTTTACCTTCAGTATCACCATACCATCTGTATTGAAGATCAACATAACCATTAGGTCTGAACCCTACTTCTTTGTCTCTGTAAACTATAACTTCTTTTTCAATTACTTGAACTGGTGCTTCTTCAACTACAACTGGAGCTGGTACAACTTCTTTTGCAGATGCTGATGCTACTACAAGTAAAGAACCTAGTAAAAGTGCTAATTTTCTCATAATTATCTCCCCTTTAAAAAGATTTTTTTATACATTCCCCCTTGTTTCCAAGAAGGAATATTTCCCATTACCAATGTTATACATTATTTTTCCAGATTTGTAAATACTTTTTTTAAAATTTCTTCACAAAATTTTCATATTTCAGTCACAAATCTCCTAATTATGATACTTTAAACTGCCCTCAAAAAAGAGGAAAGAGAAAGGATAGACATACCCCCTTAAAGTAGACAACTTTTATTTATGTTTTTTTTGTGAAGATAAAAAAGAAAATAAAAAAAGAGACTGATCTTCTTAGAACAGTCTCAACCTCGGGGAGAGATTTTTTATATAAAATTTTATTATTAGCGTTTCCCTCTTATTGAGAGGGTTCATAAGATTTTCTGGGAAAAATCTTTTTTTATTTAATGGGGGTATTAACATTTTTACTAGATTCTTTATTATTTTCTATTATATTATTTAGACTTTTATTTTTCTTAAAAAGTTTAAATATTTTTTATTTTTTTGTTTTCTCCCCTCTTTTTTATCAGAGGGGAGATCATTTTTTCTGGGGGAGAAAAAATCTTTATTATTTGTTGTTTTATTTCTATGATATTTAGACTCTCAGTTGTTTAAAAAAGTTTAAAAGTTTTTTAATATTTTATTTTTTATATTTACTTACTTAAAATAATTGATCAATTGTTATTTTATAATTAAAAAAGTGCCTGCCTAAAGACAAGCACTAAAAATTTTTTATTTAATTTTTTAAACCAAACTAGAATGTAGATCTAAATCCTACAATTCCAAATGGTTGCCATCTCCAGTTAGATGCTCCACTTTCAGAAGTATTTACCCAGTTTCTATATTCAGCACCAACAGTTGCATATACTTTGAAACTTGGTGTTGCAGAATAAGTTAAAGTAACTTGTGGATCTGTTTTCAAGTTATAACCTGCATGATCTTTATTTTCTGCTACTTTATCTGACCAAGTATAAGAGTCATATCCTGATTCAGCAAAGAAATCTACTGAAATTTTTTCATTTGAGTATAAGTTTGCTCCATAAGTTAAATAAACATTTACTGCTACATCAGTATTAGTATCAGATTTTTTCTTACCATCATCTACACCATGAAGTTTATCTCCATAGTTATGAAATCCTAATGTATCTAATTCAACTTGTAATCCAAATCCATATGGTAATTCATTTACAAAGTTTGCATACAATCCTAATTCATTATCATAATTATCCCCTGAAGCATCTACTCCATCTCTATTCCATGTATATTCATAGTAAGGAGCAACTACCATTTCTGTAGTTTTTATAAAATTATTGTTGAACATATAATCTGCAAAATCAAATCTTGCTTCATATCTTAATGCATGACTGCCATCTTTTATATATTGAACTCTTGAAGTAAAATTAATATTTGAGTCTCCAAGATTTCCATGATTCATATTATATCTCAATCTTAGTTGGTCATTTTTATCCCAACTTTGATCAGAATTTAAAGAATCATAAGTTCTCAATCTGTAATTAAATGATTGATTTTCAGTCATATTAATTTTTCCTTCTAATTGAAGTCTTCCATAATTGTTATTTTTATTCCAATTATCTCCTCCAACTTTGTCTTGCCCTTCAGTTTCACCATATACTCTGTATTGAAGATCTACAAATCCATTAGGTCTGAATCCTTCTTCTTTGTCTCTGTAAACTATAACTTCTTTTTCGATTACTTGAACTGGTGCTTCTTCAACTACAACTGGAGCTGGTACAACTTCTTTTGCAGATGCTGATGCTACTACAAGTAAAGAACCTAGTAAAAGTGCTAATTTTCTCATAATTATCTCCCCTTTAAAAAGATTTTTTTATACATCCCCCCTTGTTTCCAAGAAGGAATATTTCCCATTACCAATGGGGGGCGGGTTCACAAATCTTGATTATAAGCCCTCAAAAAAGAGGAAAGAGAAAGGATAGACATACCCCCTTAAAGTAGACAACTTTTTATTTAATAAAAACTTATGAAGAAATAATATAAAAGAACCTTTAAGTTTTATTTTATATTTTTTAATTTTGGAAACATTTGAATCTTGTGATATAATTAGCTCATACTAAAATTGACAGAATTATATTTTTAAATAGGAGTATGGTATGAAAATTACAATTGTTGGTGCAGGAAAAATAGGGGAACTGCTCTGCAAAGACCTTGCTATAGAAGGAAATGATATAACACTCATTGAGGAAGACCCAAAAATACTTGACAGAATTCTTTCATCTTCGGATATTATGGGTTTGGTTGGAAATGGTGCCAATTGTGAAGTATTAAAAGAAGCTTCTGTTGAAACAGCTGATATTTTTATAGCTGTTACACATTCAGATGAAATAAACATTATTTCATCAGTAATAGCCAAAAAAATGGGAGCTAAATATACAATAGCCAGAGTAAGAAACCCTGAATATTCTTCACAAATGAAATTTATGAGCGACTCTCTGGGAATAGACATAATGCTGAATCCAGAAGCAGAGGCTGCCTTTTTTATAGCTAGAAATCTTGAATTTCCAAATGCTTTAAATGTTGAAACTTTTGCTGGTAACAAAGTGAACCTTGTAGAAGTACTTGTAGAAAAAGATACTTATCTGGATGGAATAAAGTTGATGGAATTTAAAAATAAATATTTTGCCAGTTTGCTTGTCTGTATTGTAAAAAGAGGACAGGAAATACATATTCCTACTGGAAATTTTATTTTACAGGCTGGAGACAGAATATATGTAACTGGTATTCAAAGTGAGCTTTCAAAATTTTATAAATCTCTCGGACACAAAGAGGAACGTATAAAATCTGTTATTATAATTGGTGGAGGACGTATCACTTATTACTTAACAGATATACTTTTAGAAAAAATGATAGATGTAAAGATAATTGAAATCAATGAAGATAAGGCTCAAGAACTAAGTGGTATATATGAAAATGCTGTTGTAGTTCATGGAGATGGAACTGATAGTGAACTTCTTGATGAAGAAAGATTTGGAGAGTACGATGCTTGTGTATCTCTCACTGGTATAGATGAAGAAAACATCATTCTCTCTATGTATGCCAACAAATTAGGAATAAAAAAAACTATTACAAAAATAAATGGAATATCTCTATTTAACGTTTTAGAACTTGTAGGACTTCAATCTATTGTTACTCCTAAAAAAATAATTGCCGATTATATTGTCAGAATAGTTAGATCACTGGTAAGTTCGCAAGGAGAAAATATTGAAACTCTTTACAGACTTGTTGATAATAATGTTGAAGCTATTGAATTTAAAGTTCCTGAAAATAGCAATGTTATTAATATTCCATTAAAAGACTTAGATACAAAAGATAATCTTTTGATTGCATATATTTTAAGAAATGGTCAGCTGATATTTCCAGGAGGACTTGATGTTATGAAACCAAAGGACAGAGTTATTATTGTAACTACTGAAAAATTCTTAGATGATATCAACAAAATATTAAAATAATGGGGAATGAATATGAATAATAAAATGGTGAGATATGTTATTGGACATATCCTAAAAATAGAAACTGCTTTTATGCTGATTCCATTAGCATTAAGTTTTTTTTATCATGAAAGTTTCATTGTAAAAAAGTCTTATATTTTTACTATAATATCGCTTTTGTTTTCCAGTCTTCTTATTTCTAAAAAAGTTCCTGAAAATCAAAAGATATATGCCAAAGAAGGCCTTGTCATAGTATCTGTTTCATGGATAGCATTGTCACTTTTTGGTGCTCTTCCTTTTGTGTTCAGCAACAGAATACCTTCATTTATAGACGCTTTTTTTGAAACAGTAAGTGGATTTACTACAACTGGAGCCAGTATATTAACAAATGTTGAAGTTTTAGAAAATTCTCTCTTATTCTGGAGAAGTTTTACACATTTAGTAGGTGGAATGGGGGTATTGGTTTTAGCATTAGCCATACTTCCTAAAAATAACAATCAATCTCTGCATATAATGAAGGCTGAAGTTCCTGGTCCTACTTTTGGTAAATTAGTTGCAAAAATGTCTTATAACTCTAGAATTCTTTATATGATATATATATTTATTACTATTGTTATTATTATCTTATTAAGACTTGGCGGTATGCCTCTTTTTGATTCTGTAGTCCATGCTTTTGGAACTGTTGGAACAGGAGGATTTGGAATAAAAAACAGCAGTGTAGCTTATTACAATAGTTCGTATATTGATTATGTTTTAGGAATAGGAATGCTTTTATGTGGTATGAACTTCAATCTTTTCTATGCTCTGCTTTTGAAAAACTACGCACAGGTATTCAAAAATGAAGAACTAAAATATTATTGCGGTATAGTTACAATGGCTGTAATTGCTATTGGAATAAATATTGCTCCAACATATAAGAGTATCAGCCGTTTATTAAGAGATGTATTCTTTACTGTTTCATCAGTAATTACTACAACAGGTTATTCCACAGTAGATTTTGATACATGGCCTGTATTTTCAAAAACTATTCTTCTCCTTCTTATGTTTGTAGGAGGATGTGCTGGTTCTACAGCTGGGGGATTAAAAGTTTCAAGAATAGCAATACTTTTTAAGACTGTTGTTGGTGAATTTAAAAAAATAGGTACTCCTAACAGGGTAATAAATATAAAGATGGATAAAAAGGTTATAACTAAAGAATTATCCAGTGGAATAAGTACTTATTTAATGCTTTATATTACAATATTTCTGATAGCTATATTATGTGTATCATGGGATTCCCCTGATTTTCTTTCTGCTTTCAGTGCAGTTGCTGCCACATTTAATAATATAGGACCAGGTATGGGAATTGTTGGACCAACATCTAATTATGCATCTTTTTCAGACATTAATAAATTAATATTATCTTTAGTAATGCTTTTAGGAAGACTAGAAATTTTTCCTATATTAATATTATTTTCACCAAGTTTATACAAAAACTAGATTAATATTTTTATAAAAAAAACTCTCTCAATTAATAATCAAGAGAGTTTTTTATTTTACTTTTAAATTTTATTTATTCTTTTTTATTTTTGTTAAAACATGATGTCCATTTGGTCTAAATATAAAATCAGTTATATTTTTTCTCATTCCTACTAATTCATTTTTTCTAAGAATAGGTATCAATGGAAGGTCTTCTTCTAATATAGCTTGAGCTTGTCTGTATATTTCAGCTCTTTTTTCAATATCTGTTTCTAATCTGCCTTGTTCTGCAAGTTTATCATATTCTGGATTACTATAAAAACTTCTGTTTCCGGCAGCTCCTCTCGCATCTGTATGGTAAAGTGGATACAATACAATATCTGAATCATTAGTTCCCGGGAACCATCCTCCCAATATTAATTCATGCTGTCCAATAGCACTTTTTTCTAGGTAAGTTCCCCATTCAACTGGCTCTATTATTAAATCTATTCCTAATTCTTTTAAATTAGCTTGTATTATTTGAGCTGTCTGAATATTGGCTGGTGTAGAGTCTGTCATTATTTTCATTTCCTTAGGAATATCTCCAACTTTACTTAAAAGTTCTTTTGCTTTATCTAAATTCAAACTGATATCCCCTGTTGGTTTTCCCCCTATCATATTAGGACTTACCATTGAAGTAGCAGGTTCTCCAGCATTATCATAAACTGCACTTAATATTCCTTCTCTGTCTAATACATAATTTACAGCCTGTCTGAATTCTTTTTTATTAAATGGAGTTTTCTCAGTATTGAATCCCACATATTCTGTTCTCATAGATGGTCTATTAACTAAAGTAAGATCTTTATTTTCTTCTACGAATTTTATATCAGATGGACTAAGATTATATGCTATGTCCACTTCTCCTGTTTCTAATGCTATCAATCTGTTATTTCCTTCTGGTATTACTTTAAATACAAGTTCATCTATTTCTGGTTTTCCCATAAAGCTGTCTTCAAAAGGTTCAAACTTTAATACATCTCCACTATTCCAGTAAGTAAGTTTAAAAGGTCCTGTCCCATTTGGATTTACAGCTATTTCACTTTCTCCTCTTTTTAATGTATCTTCCTTGTTTATTATTCCGCAAAGAGAAAGGGTCATGTTATATAACAAAGGTGAAAATTCACTTGATAGAAGAATTCTTACATGTGTATCATCTACTATCTCCACTCCGCTTATTTTCTCTAAAAGTATACGTGTTCCTGCCTTTTCTCTCATTCTTTCCACAGAAAAAGCCACATCTTCTACTGTAAGTTCAGCACCATTATGAAATTTTATTCCTTTTTTTATAGTAAAAAGAATTGATTTTGGATTTTCGAATTCCCATTTTTCAGCTATTTCAGGAATAAGGTTTCCTTCATCATCTACAGCCAAAAGAGTATTAAATACCTGTCTTGCTACAGTCATAGATGCTACCTGATTAGCAAGAGGTGGATCTAAAGTTTTAGGTTTTGCAGCCTGTGCTACTGTTACAGTAACTTTTTCATTTTTTACTTCTTTCTTTTCCTCTGCTTTTCCACCACATCCCAATAAAAATACTGATAATATTACTGCTGCTACTTTTTTTATCATATACTCCTCCCAAGATTACTTTAATATATTTACTTTCTACCATGTTTCTTAATTTCTGTCTAGATTTTATTTTACATTTAGTAATTCAAGTATATCTTTTTTTGTCATAACAGTTAAACTTTCTTCTTTTTCATCTAATACTTCTCTTACCAATTTTTCTTTTTCATCTTTTATTATATTTATTTTTTCTTCAATAGTTCCTTTAGCTATCATCTTAAAAACATTAACATTCTTTGTCTGTCCCATTCTGTAAGCTCTGTCAGTAGCTTGATTTTCAACAGAAGAATTCCACCAAGGATCAAAATGTATCACAGTATCTGCTCCTGTAAGGTTAAGTCCGCTTCCGCCAGCTTTTAATGAGATAATAAATATATCTCCTTCTCCAGAGTTAAATCTCTCCACCAGTTCCATTCTATGTTCTGATTTTGTTTTTCCATCTAAATACAGATAAGTCATATTTTTAGGTATATTCTTTTTTATTATATCCAGCATTTCTGTAAATTGAGAAAATAAAAGTACTCTATGTCCACCACTTTTACATTCTTCTAAAAGCTCTAATAATGCTTCCAATTTAGAACTTTCCCCATTGTAATCTTCTAAAAAAAGCTTTGGATGGTTGCATAGCTGCCTTAATCTTGTAATATACATAAATATTTCTAATGAGTTATTTTTTTCATGAATTTCTTTTTTATATTTTTCTAAATAAGCCAGATACAGTTTTTTCTCCTCATCTCCTAATTCAACTATAATATCAGTTTCAATTTTATCAGGAAGTTCACCAAGTACTTCACTTTTAAGTCTTCTTAAAATAAACGGAGCTATCATCTCTTTCAATTCTTTTAAATTTTCACTATATTTTTTTAAAAACTTTGTATGTTTTCCTAAGTATCCTGGAAAAACAAAATCAAAAATACTCCATAATTCCAAAGTATTATTTTCTATTGGTGTCCCAGTTAAAGCTATTCTTATATCAGCTTTTATTTTTTTTACAGAATCAGCAGTTCTGGATAAGAAATTTTTTATATTTTGAGCTTCATCAATAACTAATGTATCAATAGAAATATCTTTATATAATTCTTCATCTTTAACTAAAAAGCCATATGTACTTATAAGAACATCTCCAGGTTCAGAACTATCAACTATTTCCTTTCTTACTGGTGCTTTTCCCTCTACAATGCTTACATTAAGATTTGGAGCAAATTTTTTAAATTCATTTCTCCAATTATACATAAGAGTTTTTGGTACAATTATAAGTTTCAGTCCTTTTTTTTCTTTTATTGCTGAAAGATATGATATTATTTGGAGAGTCTTTCCAAGTCCCATATCATCAGCCAGTATTCCTCCCATACCTAATTTTCTTAAAAATAAAAGCCACTGTACTCCTATTTTTTGATATTCTCTCAGCATAGGAAAATTATGGTTTATAGTGAGGTCATTACTTTTTTCCTTACACTGTATAATTTTCTCATATATATTCTCAAGATCATCTGTTAATTTTATATTGCTCATTTTTTCTAGAAAACTTGCTAAAAAATATCCATAACTTTTTTCTCTTTTTATTGTTCCAGAAAGTATCTCATTTTTTTTTGCATCAGATTCAGCTAATAATTGTGAAAGTTCTTCCATATTTTTATTTTCTTCTAAAAGGAGCATTTCTCCATTTTTTAAAATATAATATTTTTTCTTTTCTTTAATAGCTTTTAATACTTCATAAACTTCTTCATTTGTAATTCCATCTACTTCAAAACTTATCTCAAGAAGATCAGTTATTTTAGTTGAAACTCGATAATTCACTGTTTCATATTTTTTTATTTTAAAATCTTTCGAATAAAGTATTTTATATTTTTCGCTTAACTTTGGAATATCTTCTTTTATAAAACTATATACTTCCTCTGGATTATATAAAATATATCCACCCTCATTTTCTATAAAATTATATTCTCCTAATATCTCAAAGATATCTTTTTTATCTACATCTTCATTTCCGATAATAATTTTTTCTATATCTTTTTTTTCTTTACCATCAAATAATTTTTTTATATTTAAGATTATTCCTTCTCGTCTGTATAAGTCTATAAATATTCCTATTTCTATCAGTTCAGGTTCATAAATTTTCTCTTTTAGTTTTTTATCTAAAGTTATTTTTGAAAATTTTGATATTTTATTTATAATATCTTCTATATATTCTTCTTTTAAGCCTATATTCCATTCTCTTAACTTCATTATTTTTTCAAATTCTCTGAATTCTTCCAGTTTTTTTGAGGATACCTTATATATTTTTGTATCAATAATATCTCTGTAGCCAATATAGCTATATCCAATACTTACATATTTTACAAAATCAGGAATAGTTATATTTATCTTTTCTTTATAGTAATTTAAATTAATTTTTATAAATTTTTCTAAATTTTCTTCCTTAATATTTAATTTTTCATTTTTTTCTAATATACTAAATATCCTTTCAGCAGATTTTTTTCTTTCAAGTATTCTGTCAATGGAAAAAGCTGAATTTGAAGTATTAAAAGTATAAAATTCATGCAGTTCTTTTAAATAGTCTATAAATTCTTTTTCCCAGCCGCTAAAATAATCTCTTCTAGGATCATATGTATATTTCATTCCAAATTTCATTGTATTTTCTTCATAATTTGCTAAAAATTCAGAAATTTTACTATTAAGTTTATATTTTTTTCCATATGCTAAAAGTGTTATATCTATATTAAGATTTGATTTATTTATTTCATTTTTATTAACTATCCATAGTTCTATCTCTAAAAATATTCTATTTTTTTCAACTTCTTTCTTTTTAAAGTATTCTATTATTTCTGTTTCTTCTGTTTCTTCTAATTCTTCAATAAAATTATTTCCTTCAAATGCCAGGGCTACTATATGTTTACATATACTTTTATTCAAATCAAAGTAAACACAGTCACAATGAAAATCTATAATCTCATTTCTTGTGAACTTTATTTCAGGGGTATATACTTCCCCAGTTCCATTAACTCTCCCTTTCATTTCAAATATAATATCATTTTTATTTCCACTCTCTTCTATTTGATAATCAAGGAGTTGTCCATTATCATAACAATCTCTTCCTTTATCAAGTACTTTTTCATTTTTTACTTTTCTGAATAAATTTAGTAAGAATCTTGCCACTTCATGCTTAGAATCTGTATTAAAACAGATTCTATCCTCCTTTATTTCAATTTATGTGTATAATCACAAAGAACAGAATCAATAATTTAATTCTGTTCTTTAAGTTGATATTATCTATTTAATAAAAATATATTTTTCTAGAAAAATAATAGCTAACTTTAACATTATTCTATGGAAATATAAAAGAATAAATATAATTCCCATTCCAAATAAAATTCCTGTAATAATTCTAAAAATATTATTGCTTTCTCTTTTTCCTAAAAACTGAGTAGTTCCATCAACTATTAAAAGAATAAGAATCAATACAGTGAAATAACATTTTGGAGCTTCAAATAAAACACAATAAATTATTCCAGCTATCCATCCCAGAAGTACTCCAGTACACCTTGCACAAATTGGAAATTGCTTTCCTTTGTAATAAAAGCTTCTATCTGGCCTTGAATGACACATGAACAGTATCTTTAAAAATTTTTCTATTCTATTCATTAACTTGTTGTAGCAATAACCATTCCTACAATAAATACAAGAAATATAAAATAGATAATAACAAATACTGCTCCTATGATTGCACTAACTAAAGCTCCTATTCCTACTGCCTTTGCTGTTTTAGGTTTCTCATCTCTCCATACCAGCCATAATATCAGTCCAACTATTGGAATACAGAAACCTAGACATCCCCAGGCAAATCCACCTCTATCATCATTTTTCTTTGGAATTTTTTCTTCTTCTAATATATCAAACTCATTTTCTTTCTCATCCATTATTATGCATCCCCTTCAATGTTTTAATATAATTATATTTTAACACAGCTGTTTGAGTATTTCCAAATTATTTCCTTTTTGCTCTAAATTTGATACTTTTATTTTAAGAAGGAACCACTTCCATAACTTCATTTATAAATGAAGTTGCTCTATTTAACAAGAATAAAAAATATATAAAGCTGAAAATAAAGAATATTATAAAAATAATAGTACTTATTAATGCTCCTATTCCTAAAATTTTTGCTGTTTTAGGTTTCTCATCTCTCCATACCAACCATAGTATAAATCCAACTATTGGTACAAAAAATCCCAAGCAGCCCCACCAAAATCCACCTCTATCCTCTTTGGGATTTACAATGATGTCTTCTTTTTTTTCATACATCATGTATCCTCCTATAAAACCATATCTTTTGCATTTTGAATATAAAATTCTAATTTACAAAATATATCAGTAGCTGATTCAATATTATATTCAAAACTATTTCTTCTTTTATTGAGTTCATCTCTCAAATTTTTTATAAGCTGTTCTGCTCTGTTCATTCCAGTTTTTCTGCATAACTCCTCTATTTGTTCAAGTTTTTCAAAAGTTGCAGGCTGCACTGTATGAAAACCACTTAAAAAAATATCATTCATAATATTTTCTGTATCACTTATTATTGTCTCTAAAATATTATTATCTTTCATTCTTCCACCTACTTAAAAAAATATATTTCTTACCTGACCATCTTGTATACCACTTAAAAATTTTCCATACAGTATTCCATTTTTTTCAGTAATACTTCCAAGTATATATTCAAAATATAGCCCAGTTTTATTTTTTTCAAAATATTTTATAGCATTTTCTGATACAGAATTATATTTTATATTAAATATTATAGTATTTCCATTTGAATCTAAAGAATCAAACTTAAGCTTCTGTTCTATTTTATCATATTCTATATTTTTTATTTCATCTGCTTTTATTAAAAATATATTTTTAGTAGCTGAATATGGTTCAAAATATCTAAATTTATGTTTTCTCAATTCCTCTACAATAATAGAATAGTCAGAAATAACTATTTCACATATATCTTCTTCAGTTGTTTTTCCTTTTATATTACAAACTGTAGATTTTGCAGAAGATATCTTTCCAGTAGAAAGCTTTGCATCTTTCAAAATCATTTTTGACACAGATACTTCTTTAAAAGAAAGCTCATTTGACCATACTTGCCCCATATTATACAGAGTACTTAATTGTGAACTGTTTTCATAAGGTCTAAGAGTACTCATTGACAAAATATTTTTTATATCTTTACAATAAAAATATGCAGTTATCAAAAGGTCATTTCTTTTTGTAATCCCTCCAGAAGCTCCTAATCCTACTAATTCAATATTATCAAGATTAAATTTTTCTTCCTGTCTCTGCCCTGCAAGCATTAATTTTTTTCTATTATCCTCTATTATAAGTAGAGCTGATGTTCTATTATAAATAGAACACAATATATGCATCAGTCTTTTATTGGAAAAAGATATATTTTTAGAAAAATAAAAGCCAAGTTCACTTGAAAGATTTTTTAATTCATCTGCTGCTGCAAAAAGTTTTATTCCATAAGTCTGTATATAAAACTTTTCTGCCTGACTTATTTCATTTCCAGTTAGCCCAGATATTCCTCTGTCAAATATAGAGCTTATAAAAATATGAAGATTCTTTATAATTTCTTTTTCCTTTTCTCCTATCTCTATTTTATCATATTCTGTATCTTTTTCTGTTATCTTTCCTTCTTTTATTAAATACGATATTAAGGCATATACTTTATGTGAACAGATTCCTTTTTCTTTACAAGAACACATTGCATTCTCTATAGAATTTTCTTTTGGAAAATATACTTTTACATTTTGGCTGGCAATAGTTACCATGAGCATATCTCCATATTCAAAAACTGCTTCATTTCTTATAAAAATCGAATTTATAACTGAATTATAGGTTTTCTTTCCTACAATTTCCAGTATCCTTTCTCCTGTAAGCTTTTTTAACTCCTCAAATGTTTCATCAATTTTTTCTTTTTTGTCTTCTTTTGCCTCTTCTTCTGTATTTTGATTATTATCATAAAATTCTTTCAAATAAAGAAGTGCCATTACAATATGTTTACATATGCTTGAAGATGGACATGTACATTTACTGTTTTGCACATTTACATTTAGCTCTACAATTACATCTTCTATTTTCACCTCTATGATTCCTGCATTTTTTACTGTTAATAAAATATTTTCTCTAGCTTTTTCCAAATCTTTTATAGAACGTTTATATATTCCTTTATTTGAAATACTTACTATAAATTCTTCATTGATAAAGGGAAGAAAAGGTTTTATTTCATTTATAATACTATTTTTGCTATCCATTGTGCCAACTCCTTTGGTGTTATAGCTGCTACATCAGCACCTAAATTTGCCATTTTCTGAGCAGCATTTTTATCATAACTACCTTGTGCATTATAATCCAAAGCAGGAAGTACAAACATTCTTGCACCTGTTTCTATGATATCAAAAACTCTTTTATACATTTGCCTGTAATCATACCCATCATAAAGGTCACTTACCAATACAACTATTGTTTTTTGCGGCTGAGTTATTTTAGAAGCAGCATAATCAAGAGCTTTTGATATATCTGTTCCCCCTCCCAGCTGTACACTTAAAAGTGTTTCCACAGGATCACTCACATAATCAGTGAGATCCACAACACTTGTATCAAATACAATCAATTTTGTATCTATCATAGATAGTTTAGAAAATATACCAGCCATAACAGCACTATAAATTACAGAAGATACCATACTTCCGCTTTGATCTACTACTATTATTATATGATATTCATTTTGTTTTTTTATACGAGAAGAAAAATACAGTCTTGAGGGAATAAGAACCTTTCTCTCCATATCATAATTTTTTAAATTTCTTCTTACAGTTTTTTTAAAATCGAAATTTCTCATTGTACGGAGTACTCCACTTTTATATGGATTTTTCTTTCCATGAAAAGCTTCTACTATCTCTTTTCTTAATTGCTCTTCAATCTCTTTAACTACTTCTCCTATTATATTTCTAGCTGTTTGCAGTACCTGAGGACTCATCATTTTTTTAAATGCCAATATATTTTTTAATAGTTCCATATCAGGCTGCATCTGTTTTAGAATCTTTTCATCAGTAAGAAGTTCTGTCAGATTATATTTAGAAATTGCCTGTTTTTGCATTATTTCTACTGTTTCTTCTGGAAAAAGTTCCCTTACTTTTCCTATCCATTCTGGTACAGTAAGACTTGAAGCTCCCCTTCCTCCATCCTTACGTATTCCCTGTTCTTCTGAATATTCTCTTGAATAAAGAAAATCAAGGACAGAATCCATAGTGGCATATTGAGGGTCAAGACTCATATTTTCCTGAGCAAATTCTCCCAGAACAAGTCTCCACTTATTAAGTGTTTTTTTATCTTCCATTTTCTTCCCCCTTTATTAAAAGCCACTCATCCAGTTTTTCAGCACAATATTTATCTACATCAGCTGCTTTTTCCATTTGTTTTTGATCAAAGACATCTCCATATAATAGTGATTCTCCTGAAATATCATAAAATGAAGACACCTGTTTAGCAATTTTATCAGTTTCAAAAGGCAGAAAATATGTGAATGCAAATCTTAAATCTGGTAGTATTTCTAAAAATAAATCTCCATCAGTATCTTTCAATATTTCATCTAAAGAATGGAGCATTCTGTCATCTACAAAAACTATATCTTTAGCTATCTTAAAAAATCCTTTTAAAAAAGATGCTGACATTTTTTTAGAAATATCAGATCCATTGAGATAAGAATTAAATTTAGCCATAGCTTCTTCTAAAGATATTCTTCCTTTCTTAAAAAGAACTGCACTTCCTGCTCCAGAAAGAGCTGTATTGGCATTGTTATCTTCATATATTGAAAACATACTTTGAATAAAAGCCTCTTCCTCTTCTCTATTTAAGCTATCTATAAAATAAGTATACAGAAACTTTATTCCATCACAAATATTATCTTCATCTTCTTTTTTAGAATTTATAATAGTATAAATCAATGTAAGCATACGATTTAAGTTTAATTCTATCACTTTATCTAGCATTGGTATATCTATTCCCGTAAAACTTGTATTATAAGTTTTAACTTCACAAAGATTTTTAAAACAATCAGATACACTTAAAAAATCCATGTCATTACCTATTATATCCATCAATTTTTCAAAAATAATACCATATACACTGTTTAATCCCATACGATTTGCCTGTAAAAGTTTTTCCGAAAGCTCTCTTGCATTACTATGTTCAGCTGATATTCCTTTTATTATTAGAGCAAGACATGCTTCTTCCACTGTTCCACCATATGCTGAATTTGTGATAAGAGCTACCTGTACTCCTGGAAAAAATCTATATTCCCATGTTTCTCTGAGAAGTATCCTTCCTTTTCCAGTATTAGAATCCTGTCCTCTAAGATAGTGGCAAAAATCTGTTTCTAAAAAATTCATTTGATGAAAAAATCTACTTTTCTCTCTATGACTTTCATTATTATATACATCTAACTTAGTTTCTTTTTTCATACTCACTGTTGTAGCTATTTTAAATTTTTTGCATTTCACAAAAAAATCATTCACTAAAGGAGGCACTCCACAATCTGGGTCTATACTTCCCATTTCCATTCCAGTAAGAAGCCTGTAGAGGTTTTTTAATGCTGGCTGATGATATGAATTTATTTCTCCCTTTACAAAAGATGCTTTAACCCCATCTATCAGTTCAAACACTCCGCATTCTTTTTTTTCTCTAAGTTCTCCTAATCCTCTAGCCATATAGTATGACTGCATTTCATCAGCAATTGAAAGAGGCTGTTTTTTTCTTACAGCCCCTGCAGTATTAATAATAAAATGCAAGACCGATTCTTCAAAAGGTTTTTTTCTATTTTTATTTATATTTTCCCATACCTTTTGATAAAAAAATGGAAATACCATTCCTGATTCATATCCTGAATTTCTATCAGATTCTTCAAAAGAATAAGGCATAAGGTAACTTGGTGAATCTTCTTCCTTTATTTTTTCTATTTTAAATAAAGGAAGTTTTTCTGCAGTAATAAGATTTACAAGTTCTATTGTATGTATTCCACCAGTTACTACTAAAACTTTTTTATATTTTTTCATAGCTTTTCGAATATTTTCAGCCATATAATATTCTCTGATTATATCTCCCTGATAAATTAATTCATCCTCAGGAGTATTTTCTCTGCTGTAATAACAATAGTAAAACAAACTTTTTAAAAAACTTTCAGTTTCTGTATGAAATCCTTCTATCTCAAAAAGCATCTCCCAGAGTTCATTAAAATTTTTACAACCCATTTTTTCTACAAGCATTTTATAATAGCTGCTTTGCAAAAATACTCTGTCATCTTCATAATTCTCTACATTTTTCTGTTCTGGGTTGGGAGTATTTAAAAGTTTTTCCCCATAGCTAAGATCAATAAATTCACATTGTATTCCTTTTTCTGCTCCTTTTCTCAATGCAGTTAATTCAGGAGAATAGTCAAGGAAAGGATAAAATGCTCTATATTTACCTTTTTCTTCATTTATTTTTCCTGATTTGTCATCATAACTTAGATATATACAGAAAGGTGTCTTTGTTTTATCTGATACTGCATATTCTATTAAATGCCCTGCATTTTTAGGCCCCTCTATCAATATAGCTTCTGGCTGATACTCTTCTATCACTTTTTCCAAATGAAAAGAACAGACTGGACTATGATGTCTCACTGGAAACAGTATGAAATTTGAAGATAAATCATAACTTTTTTTAAAAAGCTCATCTATTTTTTTTATTTCTTCATTTATTTCAAGTTGTTTCTCGCCTCGTAATAATCTATCCATAATGACCCCTCTTTTTCTGCTCTTTTTTTCACAACAGTTCCAAAATAATTCTTAAGTTTTGATAAATCATCCCTATTTTCCTTGATTACTGCTCCTTTTATATTTTGAACAAGTTTGTCAGCAGTTATTTTTCCGTCACTATAATAATATGAATCAATGGCAGTCTGAAAATATACTGATACTGCTTCTGCTGTACTCATAACTGATGATGGTATATCTACTTTAATATTTTCATAAGTTATACCTTCTCTTAACTCTCTGAAAGTCAAAGCCAGTACCTCAATAACATTATGATCTATTTTCATTTCTATATTAGCCTCATTAAACATTTTTTCACATTCCTGCTCTATTATTTTAGCCTCTATAGTTACACTGCTCACTGGCAGAACTGTTTCAAAATTAAATCTTCTTTTCAAAGCACTGCTCATCTCATTGATACCTTTATCTCTAGTATTAGCAGTAGCTATCACATTAAATCCGGGTCTTGCATACAGTACTGGTTCTTCTGCAAATTCTGGAATATTCAGCATTTTATCACTCATTACACTTATCATACTATCCTGCATTTCCAATGGACATCTAGTGATTTCTTCAAAACGAGTTATTATTCCATCTTTCATTCCAATATACAAAGGTGCTGGAACAAGTGCTTCTCTTACAGGTCCTTTTGCTAAAAGCATTGCATAGTTCCATGAATATTTTATCATATCTTCAGTAGTTCCTGCTGTTCCCTGAATAGTGTTTGTACTTGTTCCACATATTGCAGCAGATAAAAGTTCACTCAACATAGTTTTTGCCGTTCCGGGATCTCCTACAAGCATGAGTCCTCTATTTCCTGCAAGAGTAATTATACTTCTTTCTACTAGAGAATCATCTCCATAGAATTTTTTAGTTATTTTTACTTTTTTTCCATTATACTCTATAGCTTTATCGCTTCCAAGGATAAATGTTCTTACTGCTTTTGGAGACATAAGCCAGTTTTCTGGTTTTTTTCCAGTATCTGTATTTCTCAATGCCTCTAATTCTTCAGCATATTTCATCTCCATAGTAGGTTTTAAAATTTTTACTTCCACAACTACTCCTCCCTGTTTTCAATAGCTTTTTCTGTTATCATATTCCCTGCAAGATATGCAAGACTAATAAGTTTTTTAGGTACTTTTCTAAGAACTATTTCATTGTTGCTTTCTCTTGAAATAAAACTTATTTTAAGTATGTTGATAATTGTACTATAATCCCCTGAATAGAAATTATTAGTAGATATAAACATCTTTATATTACTTGATTCATCTATAAAAGTACATCCGCAGCATTCTCCATATTCAGCAAATTCCATATTAAAACCAAGTTTATTAGCTGCACTTTTAAAAGTTGAAGCATAAATTTTCTTTGTTTTGAACTCTGTTATCTCTTTTTCTTCAAGTTCCTCATCTTTTAAAGTATATACTGGAATATTCAATTGATCTACTGGCTGTATTATTTCATAATCTTCTAGTTGTTCTGTCCATGCTGCCAACTCTTCCTCATCTATATCAGCAGGGTGTAATGGAAGTATGTATGTTCCATTTTCTAATTCATACTCTTCTTCATCCACTGTATTAAAAGTTCCATCTTCCATGTATCTGAAAGTTTTTATAATATTTCCTTTATCATCTATCTCTTCCCATACAAGTTTTGTTGCAAAGCTGTTCATTATAGGATTTTCTATAAACAGTTCCTTCCATTTATCTATACTCCATTTTCTTCCTACTATAACTGCTTTAGCTATCCTTAACTTTTGAGATTCAACAACAGTTTTTATCTGTTTCTTTATATTTTTTAATTCTTCTTTACATTCTGCTGCCATATCCTCATTATCATTATTCTTAGCTGATGCCTTTGGAAGAGATTTTATTTGTTTTCCAGTATTATCAAAAAGTGTTATTTCCATCTTATCATCTAATACAGCTTTAAATTCTCTTTCTCCATAACTGAATATTCTTGTTCTATCTTTTCCAAACCCTAAATCAGGAACTATTATATCATCCAGTTCATCTCTAGACATTCCCATAGCTTCTGCTGCTATATCCATAGCTTCAAGAGCAGCTCTTTTTACTCTTTTATTTTTATGTTTTCTTGACATACTGTCCACTGTAAGCAGTGCCATTTTACTTCCATTCATACACAAAGATTGAATAGCAAAGGTTGCAAGTCCGGGTTTGCTGTTATCTGCCCAAAAATCTATTTGTTTTTTAATCATAGGTATTTGAGCTTCACCAGCTGCAAGAGCCAGAGGTAGAAGTAAATTTCTATATTTTGTAGTTGAACCTTCAGCAATCCACATGTCAAAGATATTCTTCATTAAAAGTCTTAAATCATAAATATTTACAATTTCCTGTATCTTTTTACATCCTTTAATTATATACAGATCTTTTAAAACTATATATTCAGATACAAAATATTTCATTACTTTTTCAGAAATTTTTTCTTCTGAATCTTTTATTCTCACATTTGCATAATCTATTTCCTTAGCATAAGGAGTATTTTTATCATTAGTTTTAGTATATAGACTTTCTATATATTCTATCATTTTACTAATATCCTGCATTGCTTTCAAGTCCTTTTCTATTTTATCATTATCCCATATTCTTATAAGACGCATAGCAGTATCAGCAGTTATTTTACTTTTAGCTCCAGCTAATTCTTCTATTTTAGAACGTACTTCATTTTCTTTAGATTTAAGCATATCTTCTACCATACTTGTTACACTTTTTATTTTCTTTTCAAATACATTAGTAAGTTCTACATAGTTAAAACCATTATTTTCCCTATAAAGAATATTAATAAAATTTTTCAAATCTTCTATTTCAAAAAAATTGTTTTTTAATAATTCATATATCTCAGCTTCATATTTATGAGCAAATTCTAAAAATTCTTTTTTTTCTATTTCATCTTCTCTAAATCTATAATCAAGATACCCCTGACATACATCTTCAAAGGAAACTCCCAATTTTTCATAAAGTCTTGCATAAATATTTTCATTTTTTACAGGACATACGCATTTATAATTTATTATAAAATGGAAAAGATATCTTATATATCCTTTTATCTTGAAAATTACTCCAACAGCATTCCTTGCCACTGTAGAATATTCTATTAAAGAAAGAGCTGAAACGTTTATCTTATTAGCTTTTGTTCTATATTTATATGCATTTCCAACTTCAGATATTTTTATCCCATTTAATGCTGCATTTTCACCTCTTAAGAACTCAAAGTCTTCCATTCCTATTTCAGGGAATTCATATCCATATACATCTTGATTTGTATACATCTCACTGTATGATTTTATAAGTATATTCTCAATTTTACCTAGATACTCTTTTTTCTCTGCTCCATCAATATAGTTATTTTTTATAAGAAGACTAAGAAGTATTCCTCCCATAACATCTTCCTCATCTATCTCTCTTTTCATTATAGATTTAACATAATCTGGTGATAATTTCATACTTTCTTCTATTGTTTTATAAAAATATTTTTCATTATATCTATAGTCATTTGAAATACGTTCTAAACAGAAATCTAGTTTATATTTATCAGAAAGCTTTAATTCTTCTATATTTTTCATTGTCTGTTCATCATTATTATGTACATAAAGGAATGTTGCAGGTTCTGCCATTGCTGCTATTCTTACACCTTGAAAAATAATATTTGAAGCCATTTTTACTTCTTTTATTATTTTGGTAATTAAAATAGATTCATGCATTTCAGATGTAAAAACTAATTTTATCTGAGCAAATTCATTATAATATTTATCTATTTGAGAATCTTTTATATCATTTTCTAAAATTCTTTTTACAGTTTTATCTTTCAGTCTTTTCTTTAAAATACTATAAAAAAATCTTTCCAGTTTTTCTACTATTTTTTCTTTTTTTCCAAAGAAAATATTACCTATTTTTTCCATTGGACTGCTTTCATTCTCATTTGTTAATTTTGTTATAAGAATTATTCCTGCTGCAAAAGCTGCATTTCCATTTACTTTATCATACTCATCTATATATTCATTAGCAATTTCTTTATAATTTTCAATAAATTTATTTACTGATTCTTTTTCTGTCTGCCACCAATATCTTGTAGTATACAAAAGAGTTTTTTGAAAATCTTCTTTTATAAATGCCTTGCTGAATCCCAAGTTTTTATAAAGACTATATTTTCCACTAAAAAGCTGAAACTGAGTACTTAGTTTATCTGGGCATTCCTTATACAGCAATTCTGTGTATCTTTTTAATACCTCTCCATCTTCATTATCTATAAAATTTTTATTCTCATCAAAACACCCTAACTGGTCAAAACCATATGCTTGATACATAGAAATTTTTTGTCTTAAATCATTACCTGATGGAGCTGTGTTTGTTTCTCCTAATATGTAACTTTCAAGCTGTTCTCTCAATTGAGGTTCTTTATAAGAATATACATTTCTCATAATAATTTCTGCTGCTTCTCTTTTTGCCATTTTTACCCCCTGTGTTTTATAGTAATTTGCTCATTTACCCAAATAGACAAGTATTGATTTTCCTGTTTCTATTATACTTCAAAATTTCAAATAAATAAACATTATCCTATATATATTTACAGATAATTTTTCCGCAACTATAATTAAACATTTATTAACCTTGTTTTTTCCATCATTTTTTACTAAATCAGCACCTTCAGACTTTACAAAATAAAAAAGAAGCATTTATAAAGAAAGAACATATTTTAAAAATTTTTATAGAAATATCTGCTGTTTAATTTCTATTTTTAAATATTCAACAAGCTTCTTCAAATTAAAGTATTTAGTTTAAATATAATGTCATCAATAAAATAACAGGAGAATTAAAAACCAAACTATCAACACGGTCAAGTATTCCTCCATGACCTGCAAGTATAGTTCCTGAATCTTTTTTATTTGTTTTTCTTTTAAAATATGAAATTGAAATATCTCCCAAAAATCCAAGTACAGCTATTATTGGTCCCATCCAAATATTAATTTTATACTCATAAGCCATATTTAAAAAGAATATGGTTGCTGTTGTCATTATTATTCCGCCAACTACGCCTTCTAAAGTTTTATTTGGACTGATTTTTGGAGCTATTTTTCTTTTGCCAAAAATATTCCCAGTTATATATTGGTAAACATCATTCAGTTCGATAAGTATAATCCAGGCTAAAATTAATGAAATTCCAGTTTCTATGTTTACAAGATATGAAATGAAGCTTATAAGATAAACACTGAAAAGTAGACTTAAAATTATTTTTTTCCCTTTTCTGAGAAATATACTAATTAATAATATTATAGCTGGAATAAAAAAATAAAAAACATAAATCATTTTCTGATATATTAGAAAATAATTACTTCCTATTATTAATATACATATCATTTTTATTTTAAAAGTTATTTTTACATCAAATAATTTTAAAAATTCTATTAATGACAAATAAGATATTAAAATGAATAAAACAATCATTGATACTTTATTTATACTTCCCAGATAAAAAAAACCAATTATTACCAGCCATGTTTTTATTCTCTGACATAGATTTTTATATCTTTCTTTGCTGAATTTATTTTTTAATAAATATACAAATATATATGCTCCTACTGCTGTAAAAAAGAAAAAAACAAGTATAGGAATTTTCTGAAAAATATTCATATCATTTTTTCCTCCTCTATGCAATATTATTTAAAGTTCCCTTTATCCTATTATATATAGTAATAACTAATAAAAATATACCTAAATATATAAGATAGTTTATATATTTATTACTTATTCCTAAATATATAAAAATTGACAGTATACTTATAAAAAAGGCTCTGTCACTTTTCCCCATTGGTCCTTCATAATGTCTTTTTCCATCAATTTGTATAGCAGTCACTCCAGTATACTCTGATAATATTCCTAAAAACACAAATAATATAGTTAATACAGTATTGATACTTATAGCAGAAAAAAAGCATAGGAAAAAAACTGTATCTGCAATTATATCTCCAATCTCATTGAGAAAAACACCTAAATTTGTTTTTTTGTCAAATCTGCTGGCAATCATCCCATCTAATGCATTAAGGGCCATTCTTATTAAAAAAAACATTGGAACTGTCAAAAACAACCATCTGTATTTTGAAAACACATAAAAAATCATAGAAAATACAATGCTTAAAATCATAGTTCCAATAGTTATCTGGTTAGGAGTTGTCCCCATAGAGTTCAATTTTCTGCATAATGGCATCAATAAATCCTGAAATTTTTTCTTTAAATTATATACTGAAATATCCATTATTCCCCTCTCTTTTCAGCTAAAGAAACTGTAAAAATACCAAAATTATCTATCAGTATTTTTCTTTTTTCTAATCCATTATATCTAAAAATATTATCCAATTCTTTTTGACTTCTTCTTCTCATTATCCAGCTTCCTTCTCTATGATTATTTAAAACAAAAGCTATTTTATAAAGTTGAGGATGCCATGGCTGACCTGTATATATAATGCATCCATTTTTTTCAAGTATTTCACTAGCTCCCTTTACTGCCTGATTTATAAGTTCATTTTCATTAAATAATTCAAATATTCCTGAAATTATAATTATATCTGGTGTGAACTCAAGTTTTTTATAAGTTTTAAAATCAAAACAATCTAAATTAGTGAACCTTATATTTTCCCATTTATTTTCTTCAATAACCTTTTCTCCAGCTTTTATATTTTCTTTTTTAAATTCATTTATTATAATTTCAACATCTGGAAACTCTCTTTTAATATCAAAAAGGTAATTTCCAACTCCCCCAGCTATATCTAATATATTCACATTATTTTTAGCCGATGATATTATCCTTTCTCTGACTAATTCAAGGAGATTTTTTTTTCTCACTCTTATTCCCTGCCATCCTATTTCATTCAAATAACATCTGTCCATGAATTTTCCAATACCAAATTTTCCATCAGCTTGATTTTTATAGATATAATCAAGAGAAGGTCCTGAATCAAATCCATGCTGCAATCCTATACTCATTCCTTTACTCAACCATCCTAATTTATTTAGAAGAAATTTTTGTATTCCAAAAGATATTTTTTCTTTAACTGGAATCATCTTCAATAAAATTGTTTCATATTCTTTTTGAGAAAATTTTTCTGGAAGAATATTTATACTTTCCTTTTTTAAACCATAACTTCTTATAATAAAATCATCTATTTTTTTATAGACTTCTTCTCTTTTTTCTTCAAACATAATTCCATGATAAAAATCCTTTAAATATACAAATTCTTTTAATTCAGTTCCTAGTTCTAAATAGAACTTTTTCTGAGAATTATTTTTTACCACATAATCTTTTCCAGCAGAAAAAATAATTGTAGGAATATCAATGGCAGCAGAATCATCAGCTAATCTTTTGCCTGCATCTAAAAGATCAACAAGAAGTCTGGCATTAATATCCTTGGTTATCAATCTGTCTGAATCATATTTTTTCTGTTCATTTACATCATGAGTCAATACTTTAGATTTAACATAACTTGGAACTTTGGCATTTTTATTAAATTTTGTTAAAAGTATAATAAATTCCTTTGCTAAAGGAACATATAATTTTATTTCAAAAGCAGGAGCAAGGAGTGCCATTCCTGCAATTTCAGGAGCATAATCATGTACCCATGCTGTTAGAATAACTCCGCCTATACTATTAGCTATTATAAAAATATCTTTTTCTAATATTTCATATTCTTTTTTTATAAAACTTACAAACGAATTTAAATCCCTCACATAATCCATAAATATTGGAGAACTTTTTTCTTTTGTACATCCATGTCCTCTCAAATCATAAGAAAAAATATTATATTTTTTAAATTTTTCATTATATGCAAAATCATTTAATCTTTCTGAATGTTCATGACCTCTATGAATCACAATTAAAGTTTTTTTCTTTTCATCAAAATTCCAATTTCTATAAAATATATCTGTACCATCAAAACTTTTAAAATAATTCATTTCCATAAAATTCTCCTTATTTGAATTCTTAATATTTTTTAATAACATCCAATATATAGTCTGGAATTACAGCATATTTAACTATTTTTTTTATTAATGAAACTGCTTCATTCGTTTCAATTTGATAATTATTTTTTAAAAAAGCAGCTCCTAATGCTGTACTCCTTGAATATCCCATTAAACAGTGAATATATATTTTTTCATTTTTTCCCAAATTTTTATATTTTTCCAATACAAGTTTTAAAGCAGATAAAAATACATCTTCATTAAAATTACAGATATCTAAAAGAGGAAAAGAGTAATATTCACCTTTCTCCTTCAGCAGCATATTTTCTTCTGCTTCAGCTGATAAATCTATTATTATAATTTTTTTATTTAAAATAAATTCTTTAACTTGTCTGTCATTTAATTTTGAACCAATAAAAACATTTGGTACAATTTCTTTCCAAGGATTCCTTTCATATTTTCTAAAAAATTTCCATAATATATTATAACAAAACAAATATGGGAAATATATTATTTTATTATACAGAGTTATTTTAGCTTCCTTTTTTATAAAGCTTGAATTATTTTCTATGTAAGCTTTTCCAATAAGAAAAAAAGTTAAAGAGGGAAAAAATAATATTATACTCCAATTAAAAAATATTATTCCTGTTGAAAGAAAAATAACACTGAGCAAAAAGTAGATAAATCCTATTTTTCTATTTCTTTCATTAACTTTTTCAGAAAAAATAAATAAAATAAATATAACAAGCAGCAAAGCAGATATTATATCTATAATGTGATGCTGATAAATAAAAAGTGTTGATAATCCCATTAATAAAAACCAAATATGGAATATATATTTTACTTTGTTTTTTATTTCTTTCTGAAATACTACTGCAAACAATACTGCATAGCTGATATGCAGAGATGGACATTGATTAAAACTATTATCCATCCTTTCAAAAAATTGAAAGAAAATGCTTAAAAAACAGTTTTTTATTTCAGGTTTTTCAAAAGCAAATTTCAAAGGAAATATAAAAAAAGCAATTGATGATATTATCGTTATAGAATTTATTTGTTTTACTAATCTATATAAACTTTCTTTTGTCTTGCATAAAAGAAATATTATTACAAAAAATACACCAGAACTCATATATGGAATTACCAGCCATGGAATAAAAGGTATATTTTTCTCCCAAGGAAGATAAAATGATGACACTGATTCTAAATTAGAAGTATATATTCCTGCTGTTTTATAAAAAAATATAAAAATAAGATAACTTATTATCATCCATAAAAAACTTTGAATTTTTAATTTTATATCTTTACTTTCCATTACTTTTCCTTAAAAGTATTAAACTTAATATTTTTTTAGGTAATACAGAAAGAATAGAAATGATTATTTTCATTTTTAAGGGAAATATTATTTTTTCTTTATTTTCCTCAATACTTTTGACAATAATATTTGCCGTATATTCTTCTGACATTATAAAAGGTTTTTTAGATACATCATTATTATTCAATTCTCTCAATTTTAAAGTATCAACATATCCTGGGATAACAGCTGTCACTCCTATTCCAAAATCTGCTAAAGCCTCTCTGTATGCTTCACATAAATTAATAACTACTCTTTTTGATTTGCTGTACACTGATGCTCCTGGATATTCTAATAATGCTGCTACTGAAGATATTGCGACAATATGTCCTTTTTTATTTTTCAGCATAATTTCTCTTGCTATTTCAAAAGCATTAATAGTTCCTGATATATTTACTTTCAGCATATTTATAGCTTCTTCCTGAGTTAGTCTTCTAATACGGCTATTTGAATAATTTCCAGCTGAAGCTATCATTATATCCAGTTCCCCATTTGAAAAATCTTTTACTGCCATTTCAAAAGACAGTTTATCATATGTATCAAGTCTATATATTTTTAACTTTTCATGTTTTTCTATTGCATCTATTTTTTCCTGACTTCTCCCACAAATACCTACTTCATGACCTTGCTTTAAATATTTTCTAGCAACTGCCAATCCTATTCCAGATGTTCCTCCTGCAATAAATATTTTCATTATATTCCTCCAGTATTAATTTTTCTAAAATTTTCAGAGGTATTATATATATTTTTATTTCTCATATTTTTTTTATTATCTTTTCCATTTATTATTGCTTCCTTACCTCGTTCATAACCATAATTCCATTGAATCTCTACATCCTCTCTAAATTTTTCATATTCATCTGGAATTGATAATTCAACTTGTAATTTAAGTAAATTCAATCTAACTGTTACATAATGTCCCTTTAATTTAGAAGGTATATCAGATGTGTCTATCCAATAATCTCCATAAGAATCATGTACTTCTTTCAATCTCTCATTTCCACTATAACCAAAAACTGATTTTACAGAAGAATCCTCTATTCTATCATATTCTTGTTTTAATTCAAGTATCACTTCATCTGCTAATAATTTAGCCAGTTCTATTGGAACAAGATTTATTGCTCCACCAGCAAAATATTCATCATTATGTGGTACTGGTTTAGTATAAAACATATCTGAAATTGATATTCTTGCTGCTTTTAATAAAGAAAAATCTGTTATTATTTCTTCTTTTTCTGCAATTGCACTTTTCAATAAGACTTTTGATTTTATATTCAATTCCTCTTTTTCTAATAACTTCTCTGTTTTTTTATCTGTAAAAATAACCTCTTGATACAGTTTTCTATCTCCACATATTTTATCTGTTTCAAATCTACTAAATAGTATTTTAGAACCAATTATAACAGTTCCAATAGAAATATCTTTTTCTTTATTTAATGTTGAAAGATAAGTTTCTAAATTTTCTGGTATATCTACTAAATATTTATCAAAAATATTTTCAATATATAATTTTTTTCTTAATTCCCTCAACTTACAATCAATGCCTATTCTATAAAGCATTTTTTCTTTAGTTAATTTTAAAGATTTCATAAAGTTATATAGTTCTAATGACTTCATATATTCTTTTATCTCAATATCAGTTTCAAATGAATTTATGATAGCAGCAGCTATCGCTCCACCACAGCTTCCTATGATGAGATCAGGTGTATATCCCATATTTTTCAGTGCAGAAAATATACCTCCATAAACAGCAATTCTGGATCCGCCTCCAGAAAAAATAACAGCTCTCTTATATTTCTGTAATTTTTCCATATCTTTATTCCCTTCAAAAAATTTATATCTATACAAAACTAAATCTTAACTAAATTCTACCACATTAACACTTACTCTACCATTTAAATTTTAATATAAAAAAAGAGATGCTTAATGCATCTCAGACACTCAATTAATTGTTCATATTTTTAGAAACTCTAAATTTCACTGTTTTTTTAGGGTGTATATTCATACGTTCTCTTGTTACAGGATTAGATATTATCCTTGAGTTTCTTTCCTTTATTTCAAATATTCCTCTATTAATGAATACTACTGTACCATCTATTTGTAAAGCCTCCTGTAATGTTTCAAGAAAAATATTAATTTTTTTTACTGCTTTTCTTGCAGATACTTCCCCATTGCTTACTTCTTTATATATTTTTGCTAATTCTTTTCTATTCATAACTATCACTGCCTTTAATCATTAAGTCTTTCATTCCTTTTCCTGCTTTGAATCTTATTACCTCTTTAGGTTCTGTATATATTGTTTTTTCTATTTTTGGTGTTATTACCTTTCTTGATTTAACCACTTTTTTTTCAAAAGTTCCCCAATTTTTAAATGTTACTGCCCCATTTTCATTTAATGCCTTTAAAAGTGTATCCCAAAATCTATCTATTTCTTCTTTTACTTCTTCATGGTTTTTATTTTTATTCCTTTTTTTATAAAATTTTATGAATTCCCCTTCTGTCATTTTTCCTCCAATGTTTTATATAAATTTCCATATATTAATATCTTTATCTACAAACAATTCTCAAAACCATATTTTTAAACATTTAAAAATATGTTCTCTTTTATATAATAAGGCGAACTTTTTATAATATTTTTCTTTCCTATTATACTCTTTAAAATTGACAAAATCAAGATAAAAAAACAATTCAGTTTTTAGGGAACTAAAAAAATACCTTCAATAAAAATAGGGAGTCTAGCCTTCTAAGTATTCGCTTTATTATATAAAAGGGAACTTTTAATTTTTTTATAGTTATTTTTAACTAATAAAAAAGCCCACTGACTAAATCAGTGAGCTTTTTTATTATTAAATTATTTTTTTTCTTTCATTGATTCAAGTATACTATCAACAAAAATATCCATCTCTTCAATTGTATTTTCATTCATAGAAGAAGTTAAAGTAACTCTTTCATTCAATACTGTCATTTCTCTCATATCTTCTAGGAACTCCTGCATTAACTTACCTGATTCACAAGCCCAAGAACCATTTTCTAATATACCAAATGTTCTTTTCTGTAAATTTAATGCTTTCATATCCATTAGATAATTATGCATCAATGGATAAATTCCTAAATTATATGTCACAGAAGCTAATACCACATGGCTGTATTTAAATGTTTCAGATATAAGCTGAGAAACATGTGTTTTTGAAACATCATACATTACCACATTAGTCATTCCTTTTTCTACTAATTTAGATGCCAGTACAGACACAGCATTTTCTGTATTTCCATACATTGAAGCATATACTATCATTACCCCTTTTTCTTCAGGCTCATATCTGCTCCACTTATCATATTTTTCTAAGAAATATCCTAAGTCATTACGCCAAACTGGACCATGTAAAGGACATATAATTTTTATGTCTATTCCTCCAGCCTTCTTCAAAAGTGATTGTACATGAGGACCATATTTTCCAACTATATTTGTATAATAACGTCTTGCATCATCAAGCCATTCCCTATCAAATTTTACTTCATCATTAAATAATTTTCCATCTAAGGCTCCAAAAGATCCAAAAGCATCTGCACTGAATAATACTCCATTAGTAAGATCAAAACTTACCATAGCTTCTGGCCAATGCACCATTGGTGCTGCAACAAACAGAATTTCATGTTTTCCAAAAGATATCTTATCTCCCTCTTTTACTTCCTGAGTTTTTGAACTATCTATATGGAACCCAAATTGATTCATAAGATAAAAAGCTTTTTCATTACTAATAACTTTAACTTTAGGATAACGAAGCATTACTTCTTCAATCATAGCAGCATGGTCTGGCTCCATATGATTAATAACCATATAGTCTAAAGGTCTTCCATCTAAAACCGCTTGAATATTTTCTATAAATTGACGCCCTATTGACCAGTCTACTGTATCAAACAGAACAGTTTTTTTATCTAATAAAAGATATGAGTTATATGAAACCCCTCTAGGAATTGGGTGTATATTTTCAAATAAATGAAGACGATGATCATCTCCTCCTACCCAATATAAATCTTCAGTTACTTTTCTAACATTATACATGAATTACTCCTCCTTTATGCTTAAAACAGCTTAAATTTTTTCACTAATATATTAAACTTCAATAAACATATCCTTATTTTCTCCACATATTGGACAGATCCACTCTTCAGGAAGAGCTTCAAAAAGTGTTCCTGGTTTAATATCATTCTCTTCATCTCCTACAGCTGGATCATATTCATATCCACATCCATTACATACATGACGCTTCCAAGTAGGTATTTCTTTTTTAGGAACAGCTCTCTTCATTTTTTTCATTGGAGGAGCTTCTTTTTTAGGTTCTCCATTATCCAGTGCTGCTGTAAGTAAAGGAAGTATTTCTTCTACAGTTCCAATTATTCCATAATCAGCATTTTTAAATATAGGAGCATTTGGATTATTATTGATTGCAACTATTGTTGTAGCATCTTTTATACCCTTTAAGTGCTGTCCTGCTCCAGAGATTCCACAAGCTATATACAGGTTTCCATTAAATTTTTGCCCTGACATTCCTACATAACGATTCAATGGAAGATATCTTAAAGTTTCAGCTACTGGTCTAGATGATCCAATAGCAGCTCCAGCTTGTATAGCTAAATTTTTAATAAGCTCCATATTTTCTTTTGGCCCTATTCCTTTTCCAGCACTTACTACACGATCAGCTTTTGAAATAGGAGTATCTATATCTATTCCTACTGTAAAATCATATCCATCAGCCTTTAAAGCTTCTACCAGAGCTTCTACTCTTTCTTTTGCACTTCCCTCTTTTAATATCATATTTTTACGAATACCTGTTGGTTGACCTTTTGAAGATGCCTTTTTAGATCCACCATCGCTTTTAGGCATTTTACCTATTAAATGAGAAGCAATAACTACTCTCTGAATTTCATTTGTTCCTTCATATATAGTACAGATTTTTGCATCACGATAAGCACGTTCTACTTCCATACCTTTAAGGTATCCAGTTCCTCCAAAAATTTGCAGTGCCTCATTTACAATTTCCAAACATACATCAGAAGCATATTGTTTTGCCATAGCAGATTCCATAGCATAGTCTTCATGATTTTCTTTTAATTCTGCAGCACTATATACTAAAAATCTTGCTGCTCTTAATTTTGTTGCCATATCAGCTAATTTAAATGAAATTATCTGTTGAAAAGCAATTGGTTTTCCAAATTGTTCTCTTTCTTTTGCATATGCAAGGGCATTTTCAAAAGCACCTTGAGCAATTCCAAGAGCTTGAGAGGCTATTCCTATTCTTCCACCATCTAGAGTAGACATAGCAATTTTAAATCCTTCTCCCTCTTTCCCTAAAAGGTTTTCTTTTGGTACTTTTACATTGTTAAATATTAATTCAGCAGTTGATGATGAACGAATACCCATTTTATCATAGTGATCTCCGAATGTGAATCCTTCCCATCCTTTTTCAACTATAAAAGCACTTATTCCCCTTGTTCCTATATCAGGAGTTGTAACTGCGAAAACTATATATGTTTCTGCTTTATCAGCGTTTGTTATAAATATTTTTCCACCATTAAGAATGTAGTAATCTCCCTCTAATACTGCTGTTGTTTCAGTTCCACCAGCATCACTTCCTGCATTTGGTTCTGTAAGTCCAAAAGCTCCTAATTTTTCTCCTTTTGCCAATGGTACTAAATATTTTTGTTTTTGTTCTTCAGTTCCATAAGCAAAAATCGGATATGAACCTAAAGAAACATGAGCTGATAAAATTACTCCTGTTCCTCCATCTACTCTTGATAATTCTTCAACAGCAATTGCATAGCTAAGCATATCTAGACCTGCTCCACCATATTCTTTTGGAAATGGTGTTCCCAATACTCCCATTTCTCCTAATTTTTTTACAGCTTCAGTTGGAAATTCATTCTCCTTATCTAACATAAAAGCTATGGGCTTTACCTCTGTTTCAGCGAATTCTCTTATTTTCATACGCAAATTTTCATGATCTTCAGTTGTTTTAAAAAACATATACTGCCTCCTTTTGTTTTAATATTCCAAGTGACTCTTAAAACTTTTTATAATGGATACAAAATTAAATTTAATGTTTTTTTGCTATATATACATAATATCATTGTGGACTTTTAATGTCAACTATAATTTTTGTTTTTTATTGGAGAATTTTTATTTTAAATAGAACATTTTATAATGAATTTTATTGTTTTTTTATTAAAATTTTAATAAAATCTTTTAAAAAAGTTTATATATTTATAAACTGTATCATAGAAAATATTTTCTTTAATACGATATCTTTACAAGATTATTCGAGCTATTTCCTCTATTTCATTTTTTATTTATAATTTTTTTATAATAATAAAAAAAACAGCTTTGCAAGACACAAAGCTGCTTAAACTTAACTATTTTTTATCTGCTGAAAAGATTAAATATAATCCCTTCCTTCTTAAAGTTTTTCTCTTTTTTAACTTTATTTTCAAGTTTACTTGTTCCTATTTCAGTTATATTAAAAAATAAATTTACTCCCAATAAAGCTATTGGAAAAAACAGATAAGGCACTACTTTTATCATATCCACACCTAAAGTTCCTGCTATAAATATTCCCGGCACACTCCATGGAACGAGAGTTATTCCCACAGTTCCAGTTGCTTCCACTATTCTTGTTATATTTTTATTTTTTAAATTAAACTTTTCAAAAAGTGGAAGAAATATAGATATTGGGAGAATAATTGCCAGTAGTTGTGCTCCTGTTACAAAACCTACTCCAAGAGAAACTAAAAATACAGTTACTGTAAGTTGTCTGGAACTCTTTATTCCTGATTGTATTTTATTCAAAAGGTTATCAAAAGAATGGCATTCATTTATGATTCCAATAAGACACCCTATAAATATTATAATTATTACAGTTCCACTTACTTCATTCATACCACCTCTAGCAAACAATCTTGTTACTGAGGGATCATTGAATTTCTGATTTACTCCCAATATTGTACTTCTCATTATATCTACAGTTTTGAAGTTTTGAAATATAAAACTGCTCAACACTCCCATTATTACTGATGAAAAAAGAACTATATTTGATGGTATTTTTTTTATTCCCAGAATTATGACAATAAAGGGAACCAAAAGAAGTATTGGAGTTATATTAAATACTGTTTCCATTTCTGTTAAAAACCCATTTATATTTTCGAAATTTATATTCTCTACAGTTATATTATTTCCAATTATTGTAAATCCTATCATTGCAATGATAAAAGCTGGTATTGTATCCATGAGCATATATTGTATATGCTCAAAAAGATCTGTCTTTCCAAGTGCAGCAGCTATATTTGTTGTATCTGAAAGCGGTGACATTTTATCACCTAAAAAAGCTCCTGACACTATCGCTCCTGCTGTTATTTCAAGAGGAATTCCTACCTGTTTAGCTATTATTATAAATGATACTCCAATTGTACCAATTGATGTAAAAGATGTTCCTGTTATAATTGCCACAGCTCCAGTCATAGCCATAACAATTGGAACAAAAAATCTAAAATCTATTACCTTAAATCCCCAGTAAACCATAGATGGAATTATTCCTCCTATTATCCAGCTGCTTACAATAAGTCCTACCAGAATAACTGTAAGAAGTGCAGGAAATACTCTCTTTACTCCGTTACCCATTGCCTCTTCAATATTCTTAAGAGTTTCTCCTCTCATAAATGCTATTGCTCCTGATACTATTACTCCTGCAAATATAGGAGGAACTACACCTGTTCTCCATTGAAGTATTGATATTTCTCCAAATACTATAATAAAAATTATTGGAAGAATATCCATAATCAAACTATTCTTAATTTTTTCTCTCATTTTCATCTCTCCTCTTTCTGCATAAAAAAAGCCCTTTTACATAAAATTGTAAAAAGGCAAAATAATACAAAAAGATATTTCCTTAAAAGGAGATTTTTAATATATTATTAAATTAATTATTTTCCTATCCTACAATTCTACTATTCTACATAATCTTACTTTTTTACAGCTTCTACTATTCTACTATATTACTTCTTTATGATTATAATTAATTTAATCTATTTTGTCAAGTCTTTATCCTATGCTGCCATAGATAAGACCCAGAATTATTATTATTATTGTTCCTGGAATGAATATATATCTTCCAAACCATAATATTATGTTCCCAGTTTTAAAATTGCTTCCTTTGTTGATTTCAGCCACCACTTTATTCTTATCTATACAATAAAAATAAATTCCTAAAGATATAACAGCTCCTAATGGAATTAGAATAACTGAAACAAAATCAGCAAATTTTCCAAAATAGTCCATATTTAAATCTAAAATCAATCCTATAATTAAAGCTATAAAACCTACTATTACAGCAGATTTTTTTCTTGAAAACCCAAATTTATCCATAAATGCTTCTACTGGTACTTCCAACTGATTAATGGCAGATGAAAGAGCAGCAAATATAACACTTAAGAAAAATACTCCTCCAAGAAATGTTCCGCCTGGAATATGGGAAAATATTGCTGGTATCGTTATAAATAAAAGCGATGGCCCTGCTCCTGCATCTAACCCAAAAGCAAAAGCTGCTGGTATTATTATGAATCCAGCCATAAGAGCTGCTACTGTATCAAGAAAGCAAGTTTGAATTACACTCTCAAATATATTTACATCATCTCCAAGATAACTTCCATATACCAAAAGTGCTGATCCACTTAATCCAACTGTAAAAAATGCCTGTCCTAATGCCATTATCCATGTCATTGGTTCCTTAAGCATATTCCAGTTAGGCTGAAGAAGAAAGTTCACACCAGATACAGCATTTGGTAAAGTTAAAGATCTTATCATAAGCCCTAAAAATATTACAAACATTAAAGGCATTATTATTTTATTTATTTTTTCTATACCCTTTACAACTCCAAAGGATATAACTGTCACACTAAAAATTATTCCTACTATATGCCATGGAATGGAAGCTGCCTGTCCTGCAAGCTGTCCGAAATATTCTCCATATTCAACATGATTTATAGTTCCTGTAAGATATGAAAAAAAGTATTTTATTACCCACCCAAAAACTATAACATAAAATATAAATACTCCTGTAACTGATATTATAGGAACTATTGGAAGATATTTTTTAAAAGGCATTTTAGTATTTTTTATTATCTCAGGTAAACCAAATATTCCTTTTTTCATCATTCTTCCAAAGGATATTTCTCCCACAAGACCAACTACTGCAAATAAAGCAATAAATATAAAATATGGTATAAGAAATGCTGCTCCTCCATATTTACCTAATTTCCAAGAAAATAACCATATATTTCCAAGTCCAATAGCTGCCCCAACACATGAAAGCATAAATCCTATTTTTCCTGTAAAACTTTCTCTTTTTTCACTCATAGTGTCCCCCATTAAAATAATTAGAAAAGAGGCAGGTCGAAAAATTCATCTGCCTCTTCAACTTTACTGCAATTAATATTTTTTCATCAGTTCTCTCACTGTTGAAACTACATTATCTTTAGATATTTCAATAGTTTCTCCTGTTCTTCTAATCTTAAGTTCTACAATTCCCTCTCCAGCTCTTTTACCAGAAACAACTTTA
Source organism: Fusobacterium varium (assembly GCA_002356455.1). NCBI lineage: Bacteria > Fusobacteriati > Fusobacteriota > Fusobacteriia > Fusobacteriales > Fusobacteriaceae > Fusobacterium > Fusobacterium varium. The sequence continues at coordinate 712,527 of AP017968.1, read as the reverse complement.
AATGGGAATCCAATAAGATCTGCATCTTTAAATTTAAATCCAGGTCTTTCATCTCTGTCATCTATCATAGATTCTATTCCATCGTTTAAAAGAGCTTCGTATATTTCTTCAGCTACCTTTACTTGTTCCTCATTTTTTATATTAGCAGGAATGACATCAACAATGTAAGGTGCCAGAGCAGTAGGCCAGATAATTCCAAATTCATCATTATTTTGTTCTATTGCAGAAGCAAGAGTTCTTGATACTCCTATTCCATAACATCCCATAATCATCACTTTGCTTTCCCCTTTATCATCAAGGAAAGTTGCATTCATAGCTTTTGAATATTTATCTCCAAGTTTAAAAATATGCCCTACTTCTATTCCTCTTGCAGTGTGAAGTTTTCCTCCACATCTTTCACATGTTTCTCCTGCTTTTACAGTTTTTACATCTGCAACTATATCAGCTTTATAATCTCTTCCATAATTTACATTTATGTAGTGAGTATCTATTTTATTTCCACCAGCTGTGTGATTATTAATTTCAGTTACAGCAGTATCTGCAACTATTTTTATATCTCCTAATTCTATTCCATATGGTCCAATAAATCCTTTTATAAGTCCATGTTTTTCAAGTTCCTCATCTGTAAGAAGAGCTACATCTACAGCATTAACTACATTTTTAAGTTTTGTTTCATTTACTTCATAATCTCCTCTTATAAGAACCATATATACTTGATCATTTCCCATATCTCTATACATCATAGCTTTTACAGTTTTACTGTAAGGAATATTAAGAAATTGAACTATATCATCTATTTTAGAAACATTTGGAGTATCTATTAATTCTGCATTTTTTATTTCTTCTTTTGGAGCTGCTTCTACTCTGCTTACAGCAGTTTCTACATTTGCTGCATATGAGCAAGAATCACAATATATGATTTCATCCTCTCCTGAATCTGCCAATACATGAAACTCTTGAGAACCGCTTCCACCTATTGCTCCTGAATCTGCTTCTACTGGTCTGAATTTAAGTCCACATCTTGAAAATATTCTTGAATAAGTATCTCTCATATTTAAAAATTCTTCATCTAATGACTCAGCTGTTGCATGAAAAGAGTATCCATCTTTCATAACAAATTCTCTTCCCCTCATAAGTCCGAATCTTGGTCTTATTTCATCTCTAAACTTAGTCTGAATTTGATAAAGGCTCAATGGCAGAGCTTTATATGAAGATATATCATTTCTTATCAAATCTGTTATAACCTCTTCATGAGTTGGTCCTAATACGAAATCTCTCTTATTTCTATCCTGAAGCTTCATCATTAAAGGTCCCATTATATCCCATCTTCCGCTTTCTTTCCATAATTCAGCTGGTTGAAGTACTGGCATTAATATTTCCTGTGACCCTGCTCTATTCATTTCTTCTCTTACTATATTTTCCACTTTTCTTAAAGCTTTATATCCTAATGGTAAATATGTATAAACTCCACTTGTAAGTTTTTTTATCATACCTGCTCTCAGTAGAAGTTTATGACTTGCTGTTTCTGCTTCTTTTGGAGTTTCCTTAAGTGTTTTTATATAACTCTTACTAAATCTCATTTTACCCTCCGAATTTTCTATAATTTACTCTATATTCTATCATATTTTAATTTTTTTTTCTAATTTTCTTTAAACTTTTCTTCAATATCATATTTTAGATATCTGTTTTTTATTATTCCTTTATTTTCTTTAAGATAATCTGTGCATATATCTTTTACAAGTTTTATAGTTTTTACATCATGAACTATGTCTGTAAATTTAAGATCACTAAACCCACTCTGTTTTGTTCCAAATATCTCTCCTGATTTTCTAAGTTTTAAATCTTCTTCCGCTATCTTAAATCCATCCTGTGTTTCTTCCATTACTTGAAGTCTGGATTTAGAAACTGCATTATCTGTTCTCGATACAAGAAAACAGTAAGATTGATATTCTCCTCTGCCTACTCTTCCTCTTAACTGATGCAGAGCAGAAAGTCCAAATCTTTCAGCATTATTTATTACCATAACTGTAGCATTCGGTACATCTACTCCTACTTCAATAACAGTTGTAGATACCATAATATCCAGTTCCTTGTTTTTAAAACTGCTCATTATTTCATCTTTATCAGCATTCTTCATTCTTCCATGAAGTACCCCTATTCTATAATCAGGAAGATATTTACTCACTTCTTCAAGAAGTTCCTCTGTAGATTTAGCTGCTAGTTTTTCACTTTCCTCTATAAGAGGTGCTACAAAATATGCCTGTCTTCCTTGAGATAATTTTTTCCCAATAAATTCATACATAGTTTTTGTTTCATCTATTGTAGCTATCCATTTAGTTTTTATAGGTTTTCTCCCTGGAGGAAGTTCATCTATTACTGATACATCCAAATCTCCATAAATACTTAATGCCAATGATCTTGGAATTGGTGTTGCACTCATTACCACTAAATTAGCAAGAACTCCCTTATCTCTCAATAATTTTCTTTGAACTACACCAAATCTATGCTGTTCATCTATTATTATTAGACCAAGTCTTTCAAATTCTACATTTTCTTCTATAAGAGCATGAGTTCCTATTACTATATCAACTTCTCCCTCTTTTATTGAATCAAGAAGTTTCTGTTTAGCTTTTCCTTTAAAACTTCCTGTAAGAAGTTCCACTCTTACTCCAAGTTTTTCAAATTTATCTTTTACAGAAAGATAATGCTGTACTGCAAGTATCTCTGTTGGTGCCATTAATACTCCCTGGTATGAATTTTCTACCATGTAAAGTAAAAGGACCATAGATACTATTGTTTTTCCACTTCCTACATCTCCCTGTATAAGCCTATTTATTATCCTTCCATTAGAAAGATCTCTGTATATTTCTGTTATGACTTTCTTTTGCGCTTTCGTCAGAGAAAAAGTTAAATTTTCAAGGTATTGTTTTACTAAGGTTTTTTTATCTTCAAGCTCGTATTTACTTGTATTCTGGCTATCCATTTCAAATCTTTTTTGAAGTATTCCCATCTCTAAAATTAATAGTTCTTCTATAGCAAATCTTCTCTTTGCTTCTTCAAGGTTTTTACTATTAGTTGGAAAATGTATTTCCTTCATAGCCTGCTCTCTATTCATTACTTTATATTTTTTCAATATTTCTTCTGGAATATTTTCTTGAAAAATATATAATTTGCTTTTCACAGCCTCTTTCATCAATTTTCGAAGAGTATTCTGCGGCATTTCTTTGCTTGTACTGTATATAGGAAGTATTTCTCCAGCTTCAAGTTTCTGCTGATTGCTTCCTAATTTGAATTCTGGATTTACCAGCTGATATATATAACCTCTTTTTATCTGACCAATGAATATATATTCCTCTCCTATCTTTAGAGTTTTTCTAAGATAAGGCATTTGAAACCACACCAGCTCTATTATCCCTGTATTGTCGGTAGCTGTTGCCTTGACCATCTTCAGCCCCGACCTAGTGGGGGGCGCACTCACAGTAAGAAGAGTTGCTTTAAGAACTACATATTCATCCCCACGAAGATCTCCTATCTTCATGATATTAGTTCTGTCATCATATGCTCTTGGGAAATAATAGAATAAATCATACAAAGATTTTATTCCCAATCTTTTCAGCTTATTTGTATTTTTTTCATCGAAATACTTTATTTCAGCATCTTCTATAGGCTGATACATATCTCTGTATTCTTCTTTTTTCATCTAAATTTCCCTCCTTCTATATAAAAATTATGAGGCAGCTCAAAACTAAAATAATTTTGAGCCCCCTCACTATACTTTTTTCTAATCTAATTGATCTAGTAATTCCTCTGCAATATCAAAGTTAGCATAAACATCTTGAACATCATCAAGATCGTCTAATGCGTCATAAAGAACCATTACTTTCTTAGCAGTTTCAAGATCAGTGATCTCAACTTTATTTTCTGGATTCATTGAAATTTCAGCTTCTTCATAAGCATATCCTGCTGCTTTTAGATTTTCAAGAACAGTTTGAAATTCAGTATAATCAGTAATAACTTCAAATACTCCATCTTCTTCAGATACATCCTCTGCTCCTGCCTCTAAAGCTGCCATCATAAATTCATCAGAATCTACTCCTTCAGATTTTACAGTGATAACTCCCTGTTTTTTAAACATCCATGCAACAGCCCCATCAGTTCCAAGATTTCCACCTTTTCTAGTGAAAGTCATTCTTACTTCTGAAGCTGATCTGTTTTTATTGTCTGTAACTACATCAACTATAAAAGCAGTTCCTGCTGGTCCATAACCCTCATATCTGATTTCAGAAAATTCTACTCCTTCAAGTTCTCCAGTTCCTTTTTTAATAGCTCTTTCTAATATATCTTTAGGCATATTTCCAGCTTTTGCTTTCTCAATTGCAAGTCTAAGTCTAGGATTGAAGTTCGGATCTCCTCCACCTTCTTTAGCTGCTATTGTTAATTCTCTTCCAAATTTAGTGAATAATTTTGCTCTCTTTCTATCTTGAGCACCTTTTCTATGCTGGATATTATTCCATTTACTATGTCCTGACACAAGAAACCTCCTAATTTTTCTTAATAATATAAAATTTTATCACATTAGCTCAGATTTTTCAACATTTCTTAGCTTCAATCATATTATTTTTTAAAAAAATGATATCTACTTTTTTATCATGTTCCTCAACTTCTATTTTTTCTACCAATTGAAAATCATAAGCAATGGATACTTTCACAGAATCTGGATAATTTTCTAAAAATCTATCATAATATCCTCTTCCAAATCCTATTCTATTTCCAGTTTTATCAAAAACTATTCCCGGAACCACTATCAAATCTATTTTTCCAATATATTCATCTCCAATAGGTTCTTCTATCCCCATAGCTCCTTTTTGAAATCCTTTTCCATATTCTACAGCTTCCATTTTTTCTTTTCCTGCTGTTCTTGGAAGCAGAAGTTTTTTTCCTGCTCTTAATACAGCTTCGTTTATCTTATGAGTGTCTATTTCATTTTTAAAACTCATATAACTCATTATTATTTGTGATTCTTGAAAATATCTGCTTTTTAATAAAGCTTCTGTTATTTTTTCACTGGTTTCTCTTACTTCAGAGAAAGAAAGCTGTTCTCTCTTTTCTCTTATATGATTTCTAATACTCTTCTTCTCCATATCCTTTTGACATCTCCTCTTTCAAAAGTTTAAGGTCACTCCAGAATTCTATAGCTACTTTAGATTTTTTACCACTATCATTTCTAGATTTTTTTACAAAATTAACATCATATGTCAAAAGAAGTTTTATTCCTCCAGTCCATTGAATAAATTTTCCTCTTTCCTCTCCTATTTTTACTTCTCTTTTGAGAAGAGCCCTTGCTGCCTCTGGTCCTAAAGCTACAACTATTTCAGGGTTTATAAGAGCTATCTGCATATCCAGCATTTCAAGCAATTCATTCTGATCATCTTCCATATAATCTCTAAATTTGCAGTCTTTTTTAGCAAGTGTAGTTATGTAATATTCATCTGGCAGTATTCCTTCTATATCACATAATTTTATGAGGAATTCTCCACTAGAACCAGAAGCAACTTTTAAATCTTCATTTTGATAAAGATCTGGGTCATCTCCTATAAAAAGAACAGATGCTTCTTTATTTCCGCTTCCTATGAGGAGTTTTCTATCCGCTCCTTCTCCATAATTGCTTCCAAGACCTCCAACTTCAAACTTTATAGTTTCCCAAAGTTCTCCTACTTCTTCATTTATCATTATCTACACCTCCCTACAGTTCAAAGACATCTGTTACTTTATCCTGCATAGCTATTTCAAAATCAAGTTTTATATTATTAGTTGAAAGTTCTTCTTTTACAGTATTTCTTACTATGTCATAATTATTGCTGTCTTTGCTGATATGAGCAAGATATACTTTTCTTAATCTTTCAGTATACATGTCTTTTATAAATTTGGCTGCATCATTATTAGAAAGATGTCCATTTCTGCTCTTTACTCTCGCCTTTAAATCCCATGGATAGCTGCATTTCATAAGCATATTGTAATCATAATTACATTCAATAACCATTATATCTACTTCTTTGAAGTATTCTCTTACAGTATTGCTTACATAGCCTATATCTGTTGATATAGCCATTCTTTTTCCACATTCAGTTTCCAATCTGTATCCTATAGTTCTTTCAGCATCATGCATTACATCAAAAGGACGTACCTTTATTCCATCTTTTAAAAAAAAGTCCTTTGTTATAAGTTTTAGATTTTTATCCGAAATTTTTCCAAGTTTACTCTCTCCTGCAGCATAGCTTTCAGGTGTTATATATATTGGAATGTCATATTTCCTTGATATTATTCCTGCTCCCTGTATATGATCTGTATGTTCATGTGTTATTAGCAGAGCATCTATTTCATCTATATTCCTATCTATACATTTTAATTTTTCTTCTATTTTTTTGCAGCTGAAACCTGCATCAACTAAAAGCTTGATACCATCATTCTCTACAAAAATAGAGTTTCCACTACTTCCACTTCCTAAAATTGAAACTTTCATTTACTATTCCCTTCTAAAATAAAAAATTATTAACACATAAATTATATCGTAAATTACTTTTTTATACAACTGTTATTCTTTTTATGAAAATTTAGAATTAAATATTTTTGTTTTTGAAATTTTATTTTTTTCTTTGTAACATTTCTGTCACAATTCATTGATATATTATGAGTATAAAATCTTTCCCCAAGATGTTTTATATATAGATGAAAATAGCAGAGCAAACTTCCCCGTTTGTTCTGCTATTTTTATTTTCCTATTATTTGCTTACATGTATCAAACGATGCTCACTTTCAGCATCAAGTATAAATCCTTTTATTGTTTTTTGTAATCCCACATTGTCATATGGATATACAAGAACTAACATTGGAACTTCTTCCTGAACTATATCCTGAGCTTCTTTATAATACTTAATTCTATCTTCTGGAACTGTGCTTTCTCTTCCAAGATCAAGAAGCTGATCCATTCTTGAATTAGTGAAATATGTTCTATTTCCTGAACTTCCGTGATTTTTAGAGTGGAATAAAGCATACAAAGCCGAATCAGAATCTGGGCTTGAAGTCCATCCTAATAAGAACATATCATGTTCTCCTCTTGCCAATCTATCAAGATATGAACCCCATTCTAATATTTCTAATAGCAGGCAGTTTAAACAACTGACCTGCTATTTTTATATTTTATTATTTACTTACTGGATAAAGGTTATGTTGATTTTCAGGATCAAGTTCAAATCCTTTTATATTTTTTTGCATTCCCACATTATTATCTGGATAAACCAATGGAATTAATGGAACTTCATCCATAATTATATTCTGAGCTTCTTTATAGCTTTCTAGTCTATCTGCTTCTACAGTAGTTTCTCTTCCCTTATCAAGAAGTTCATCTACTCTCGCATTTGTATAATAAGTTCTATTTCCAGCACTTCCATGATTTTTAGAATGGAAAACTGCATATAAAGCTGAATCAGCATCTGGACTTGGTGTCCATCCCAATAAAAACATATCATGTTCTTTTCTTATTAGTCTATCTAAATAAGAACCCCATTCCAAGATTTCTATTGAAGCATCTATTCCTATTTGTTTTAATTGATCTTGTAAAATAACAGCAGTATCTTTTCTGATTCCATTATCATTAGTCCATATTTTTGCTTTAAATCCATTTGGATATCCTGCTTGTGTTAAAAGTTCTTTAGCTTTAGTCACATTGTATTCATAACCTTTAGTATCTTTATTATATCCAAATACATCTGGAGATACTGGTGAATTTGCTTTAGAAGCTGCTCCTAGATATACTGCTCCAATCATACTGTCCATATCTATTGCATAGGCTATTGCCTGTCTTACTTCTTTTTTATTAAAAGGAGCTTTTTCTGTATTAAATCCTAAATAATTCATTGTTAAAGCTGATTTTTGAAGAAGAGTAAGATTAGAATGATTTCTTACCATGTCGTGATCAATAGGATCTATATCATAGGCAATATCTGCCTCTTTTGTTTCCAGAGCTATTGTTCTGTTTACTCCTTCTGGAATTACTCTAAATATTAATGTATCTATTGCTGGTTTTCCTTTATAATAATTAGGATTTGCTTTTAAAACTATTCTGTCAGCTGATATCCAAGAATCAAACATAAATGGTCCTGTTCCAACTGGATGCTGCCCATAATTATCCCCAGCAGCTTTCACTACTTTTTCACTCATTATTCCTGCTCCTTTATGAGCTAGATAATTAACAAGCGGCCCAAAAGGTTTCTTAGTTGTTATTCTTACTGTTTCATCATCAACAGCTTCTATTTTATCTATATCAGAATAGAAACTCATCATACTTGGAGCCTCTTTAGCTTTTTGAAGACTGAATACAACATCTCCAACAGTCAATGGATCTCCATTATGAAATTTTATATTTTTTCTGATTTTTACATCTAATGTTAAAGGGTCAACTTGTGTCCAGCTTTCTGCTAATCCTGGAACAAGTTTTCCATGATCTCTATCTACCAGATTATCATATATCTGAAGAGTTACTCTGTGAGAAGGAACATCATTAGATGCTGTTGGATCTAATGTTTTTGCATCTGCATTCTGAGCAACTGTCACACTTGTTTCAGCATAAATATTTACTGATAACAAAACCATTGCTAATAAAAGAAATATCATTGATAACTTTTTTTTCATATTTTTTAACCCCCTATTTAATTATAAGCATATTATACTACAAAGTTTTCTAAAATTAAAGATTAATTACGAAAATAATACATTTTCATTTCATTTGTATTTTGAAAACATTTTTTCAAAAAATTAAAATAAAAAAAGCTGAGTAACATTTAAAAAAAATGTTTTACTCAGCTCTCTTTTTTGTATACTATAGTTACCACCCTAATTATGCAAAGGAGACATTCATGCAAATCAAACATATTATCTCTAAAATCAATATAACAAATCTTTTAGGTAAAATCAAAAAATATTTTAAAAATGAGCATTTTGAGGATGTTAAACAGACTATTCAAAAATTCTTAGCCTGTTCTATTGATAAATCTTTTCTCTCTCTTCAATGCCCTAATTGTCATGAGGCGCATAAAATTAAAGTTACTTGTAAATCTAGATTTTGTCCTTCCTGCGGTAAACGTTATTCTGCTGTTTGAACTGAAAAAACTTCCACTTCTCTTATTGATGTTAAACATAGAAGTGTCCTTTTTACTATTCCTGAAGAACTTAGAATGTTTTTCTTCTATGATAGAGACCTTTTAACTAAGCTTGCTTATGCTGTTAATGATGTTTTTAAATATCAATTTCATAACATTAAAGCAAAAAATCAAAGAATTCATAAAATTTCAAAATATTCCTCTAAATACTTTACTAACTCAGATATCATTCATTATGGATTGATTACTGTTATTCATACCTTTGGACGCGATCTTAAATGGAATCCTCATATTCATGCTATTGTTACTTTAGGTGGATTCAATAAAAACTACCAATTTCTTGAAAAAAAATATTTTCATGTCAATTCCATTGCTGGACAATGGAAAAAAATGGTTATTGATATTGTTAAATCTGGAAATTATGACAAGCCTGAAATTAAAGCTAAAGCTTATGCTGCTGCTAACTACCTTTATCGCAAAAATACAAGATTCTTTTTCAATGTTGCAAAAAATGATTTAAATAATAATATTTATGCAATTAAATATATTGGCAGATACCTGTCAAGAGCTCCTATCGCAGAATATAAAATTATTGATTTCTATGATAATAAGGTTACTTTCTATTATGAAAGTCTTGCTGATGATAAACAAAGAATTGAGCTTACTTTAGATGCAGAAACATTTCTTTCTAAATTAATTATTCACATTCCCCCTAAACATTTCAAAATGATTAGGCGCTTTGGAATCTATTCTAGAAATATTAAATCAGAACTTAAAAATATTATGAAATTCATGAGAAAATATGTCTCTAAATATTCCAATTCTACTTTTTATCAACTTGAAATATGGAAAGCTTTTGGAGTAAATCCTTTTTATTGTTTTAAATGTAATGCCAGAATGAAAGTTAAAAAAATATCATATTTTAATATACATACAGGCTCCATTTGCTGGAAAGAATATCGCTAAACAGCTGATTAACAATCAGCTTTTTTGTGCTGTCAATTTTAATCTTATTCAATTAATATATCTAATATAAATACAAAATAATTAATATTTTTTATTTTTTCAACAAATTTATCAAATTATAATTTCCTAAGAAAAAATAAAAAACAGCCTAAATTATTTAGAGGCTGTCTTTTTTATCAATATATACAATTTACTATACTAAAAGTATATGTTTTTACTAATATGCAAAATTATTATACTGTTGGATTTTCTAAAAAGGTTATTGTTTTTTCTTCACAATTTAACTCTGCTATGATTCCATATGGAATTATCCCTATTGGTTTAGCATGTCCAAAGTTTATATTATAAAAAATTGGAAGATTCACTAATTTTTCTTCATTAACTACAACATCTTTAATTGCTGTTTTATATTCTTCATAAAATATTTCACCTTGTGGTTTTCCTATAATGATACCATTTATTACTTTCAATATCCCTTGAGCTGCAAGATTTCTAAAAGTCCATTTTATAAATTCCGGAGTTGGTTTATCTTCACTTGTTTCAATAAATAATATTGAATTTGTCCACTCATTTAAAGTTGGCCAAATTTTTGTACAATTAGCCATCATAAATACATCTATACATCCTCCTAAAAGATGTCCTTTTGTAATTCCAAAACCATTTATAACTTCATAGCCATGTATATCTTTCTTCATTACATGTGATATATTCATATTATTTTTTTCCCATAAAATATATTCATCTGTCCACTCTAAACTTGGGAGAAGAGGATATTCCTCCCATTCTCCAAACAATATATCATTAACTGCACTTTGAGTATAATCAAACATTTTTACATATTCACCAAACTCACACATTATAGAAGGCCCATAAAATGATACAAGTCCTGCCTTATACATCATAAAATGATTTATCGTACTATCAGAATACCCCATAAATATTTTGGGATTATTTTTTATTACTTCTAAGTCAATATATGGAAGTATACGTATTGTATCTTCTCCCCCAATAGCACAAAAGATAGCTGAAATTGTCTTATCCAAAAATGCATCCATTAAATCTTTAGCTCTCAATTCAGGATGTTGTGCTATAAATTCACTGCCTTTTAGCGCATTGGGCATACAAATAACTTCTAATCCAAAATCTTTTTCCAATCTCTCTTTTGCAATATAAAATTTATGAATGAAATTTTCATCTCCCAGTCCACCCCATGAAAGGCTAACAATAGCAATTTTATCTCCTTTTTTTAACCTTTTTGGTTTTATCATTTAAATACCTTTCTTAACAAAAAACTTTTTTTAATTCAACTGATTTATAATAAAATTGTTAGTTATTTTATTTATATTTTTTACACAATTCTTCAAAATCTTTCAAAAATTCATCTACATGCTCTTTTTTAGTTGCCCAAGATGTAACAAAACGTATAGCAGAATATTTATCATTTACTTTTTCCCAGAATTCATATCTATATTTTTTGCCTATTTCCTCTATCATTTCTACTGGAAATATTGGAAATTGCTGATTTGTATATGAATCTGTTTTCAATTCAAATCCCTTATCTAAAAATGCTTTTTTCAATGTCATAGCCATTTCATTAGAATGTTTTCCTACTTGATAATAATTGTCGCCCTTAAATAATTCAGCAAATTGTACCCCTAAAAGTCTTCCTTTTGCCAAAGTAGCCCCTTTTTGCTTTGTGATACGTATAAATTGGCTCTTTCTTAATTCTTTATTAACTATTACTAAAGCCTCTCCAAACAGAAGTCCACATTTTGTTCCACCTATATAAAAAACATCTGAATATTTTGGATAATCTTCAAGTTTCAAATCATTTTTTTCTGAAGCTAAAGCTGATGCAAGCCTTGCTCCATCAATATATAAATAAAGATCTTTAGATTTGCAATATTCAAAAAGATCAATAAGTTCTTGCTTGCTATAAAGAGTTCCTATTTCTGTAGGATTTGATATATACACCATTTTAGGCTGTACCATGTGAGTATCCTCATGAAGTTCTACAGACTTTCTTACTAATTCTACATTTAGCTTTCCATCTCCTGAAGTCTTTAGTTCAATTACCTTATGTCCTGTAGCTTCTATAGCTCCACCTTCATGTACACTTATATGTCCTGTATCTGCTGCTATTACTGCTTCATGCGGACGGAGAGAATGAGCTATTGTAAGCAGATTTGTTTGAGTTCCTCCTACCAAAAGACGTACATAGCAATCCTCACATTTTATACTCTTTTTTATCGCTTCTACAGCCTGAGCTGTATACTCATCTTCACCATATCCAACTGTCTGTTCCATATTTGTTTTTAATAAAGCTTCCATTACATATGGCAATGCCCCTTCACTGTAATCATTTTTAAAACTTATCATCTTTTCCTCCTTATACAGCCTTTTATTTTCATAAAAAATCATACCCTATATAAGAAAATTATAATAAGTTTATTTCTATTTGTAAAGATTTCTTTTATTTATATTTATTTGTCTATTTTGAATTTTTTGTAGTTATATTATATTTTAATAAATTTTTCTAATTATTTTTAGACATATTTTTCGAAATAATTCATTTTAAGTTGACTCTATCTTATGCTTAAATTCCATGTTAAAAAAATAAGTTTTTATATTATCACTTTGACTAATGCTAATTATTCAAACAAAATTCTTGAATTTTTAGTCAAAATGTGGTATTTTTCTTTATAATAAATAAGTTTTCTTTTTTTGTTTTTTTCTTGAAAACATCAAAAATAATTAGGAAATTTATCAAAATCTTTTCACTAAGGATTATAAGGGGGAATTTGTATGGTAATGAACAGTTTACAGGCTTTTATTGTATTGGCTATAGTATACTATGCTGGTGAATTTATTGGAACAAGAACTAAGGCATGGATACCTTCAGTTTTCGTCACTGCTTGTCTATTCTTATTTGGATATTGGACATTCTTTCCAAAGAATATAGTTGATATTGCTGGACTGGGAGCTCCACTTGGAGGATTGCTGGCTATTATGCTTTGTATTACTCACATGGGTACTATCATCAGTATAGAACAGTTAAAATCTCAATGGAAGATTATTTGTGTAACACTTGCAGGATTATTTGGAATGGTAGCTTTTTGCTGGTTCATTTGTATCCCTTTAATAGGTCGTGATTATGTTATAGCTGGACTTCCATCTCTTACTGGAGGAATAGTTGCAGCAACAATGATGAATCAGGCTGCTGCTGCTAAAGGACTTCAAGTGGCTGCTGTTCTTGCTATTGCTATGTATGCTATTCAAGGATTTGTTGGATATCCATTGACTGCTATTGTATTGAAAAAAGAAGGAAAAATACTTCTTGAAAGATATCATAAAGGAGAAAGAGGAGTTCTTGGAAATGAAGGTGTTGATGCTGATACTGGAAATATGGCTATCAAGGAAGAAACAAAAAAAACACTTATTCCTCCTATGCCTGAAAAATATTCAACTACTGCATTTATATTATTAAAACTTATGCTTGTATCTTACTTATCTACAGTTATATCTGGTTGGACAGGTGGAAAACTTAATGCAGCAGTTATTACTCTTATTTTAGGTATAGTTTTTACTGAACTTGGATTCTTAGATAAAAACTCTCTTCAAAAATCTGGTTCTTATGGATTTCTGATGTATGTTCTTATGATATTTGTTTTCTCTGGTCTTAAAGATGCTACTCCTGAAATGCTTTTAGAGTGTATAGGGCCAATGTTTATAATAATAGTTGTTGGAGTTATTGGAATGGGAATACTTTCTGTTCTGGTTGGAAAATTTCTTAAAGTAAGCTGGAGAATGGCACTTGCTACTTCACTTACAGCTCTTTATGGATTCCCGCCTAACTATATACTTACTGAAGAAGCTGCAAAAGCTCTAGCTCAAACACCAGAAGAAAAGCAATTTCTTATGGATAATACTCTTCCTCAAATGATTGTTGGAGGATTTGTAACAGTAACTATCACTTCAGTTATTATAGCTGGAATATTTGTAAATCTGATTTAAACACTTCATGTCAATTTTAATAAAAAGGAGATTTTTTCATGGATATAAAAAAACTTGCTGAAAAATATGATGATTATATCATTGAACAAAGACGATATTTTCATCAACACCCAGAACTATCTTTTGAAGAAAAAGAAACTACTCAAGCCTTGAAAAATCAGCTTGAAGATATGGGAATAGAGGTTACTACTTTTGATGATTACTATGGACTTGTAGGTATAATCCATGGTGGAAAAAAATCAGGAAAAACTATAATGTTAAGAGCAGACATAGATGCTCTCCCTATAGAAGAACATGCCGATGTTCCTTTTGCTTCAAAAAATGGAAAAATGCATGCATGTGGACATGACTGCCATATGGCTATGCTGCTTGGAGCTGTTAAAATTTTAAATGAAATTAAAGATGAACTTGATGGAGATGTAAAAATACTGTTTCAATCAGCAGAAGAATCTTGTTATGGGGCTAAATATTATGTAGAAAAAGGTATTCTTGACGATGTGGATGCTGTATTTGGTATGCATATTTGGGGAACTCTTGATGCTCCATATTTCAATTTAGAAGCAGGTGGAAGAATGGCTTCTTGTGATAACTTTAAAATAACTGTAAAAGGTACAAGTGCTCATGGTTCTGCTCCTCATCTTGGACATGATGCCATTGTTGCTGCTGCTTCAATGATAATGAATCTTCAAACTTTTGTAAGCCGTATGAATGATCCTTTGAATACTCTTGTTCTTTCAATTGGTACTTTTAAAGGGGGACAAAGATTCAACATAATTCCTAATCATGTGGAAATGGAAGGAACTATACGTACTTACTCAAGAGAATTGAGAAAAAAAATGGAAGCAAATATAAAAGCAATTATTGAAAATGTAGCCAATATTTTTGGTTGCGAAGTGGAATTAGAATATGATGCTTTCCCTAACCCAGTTATTAATGAACATAAAGATTTAAACAGACTTGCTCATGATGCTGCTGTAAAACTATATGGTGAAGAATCTCTTACTACTATGCCTAAACTTACTGGTTCAGAAGATTTTGCATATTTCATGGATAAAGTTCCTGGATTTTTTGGATTCTTAGGATGTGCAAATGAAGAGATAGGAGCTTGTTATTCTAATCACAATGACAAGTTTAAAGTGGATGAAACTGTACTGCACAGAGGTTCTGCCCTATATGCTCAATTTGCAGTTGACTTCCTTGCTGAAAAATCTAAAAATGAGGGAGGGAATAAATAATGCTGATCAAAGAACTTTCTGAAAAATATAATGATTATATAATAGATCGTAGAAGATATTATCATCAATATCCTGAACTTACTTTACAAGAAGCTGAAACTACTAAAGCTATAATCAAAGATTTAAAAGAAATAGGAATAGAGGATATAAAAACATTTAAAGATTTTTATGGTTGTGTAGGAATATTAAAAGGTGGAAAACCAGGTAAAACCGTTCTTCTGCGTGCTGATATTGATGCTCTTCCTGTATTTGAAAAAACTGGGCTTCCTTTTGCTTCAAAAATTGAAGGAAAAATGCATGCATGTGGGCATGATAATCACATAGCTATGTTATTGGGAGCTGCTAAAATCCTATTTGATATGAAAGATAAAATCAATGGAACTGTTAAATTTTTATTTCAGCCAGCAGAAGAATTAGCTGTAGGAGCTAAAGCTGTTGTTGAACAAGGAATCATGGATGATGTAGATGCTTGTTATGGTATTCATATCTGGTCTATGGTGGATTCTCCAAAAATTAATATGGAAATTGGTGAAAGAATGGCTTCTTGTGATAATTTTAAAATAACTATTAAAGGATTCGGATCACATGGTTCTGCTCCTCATCTCGGGCATGATGCTATTGTGGCAGCAAGTGCCGTTATAATGGGATTGCAAACTATTGTGAGTCGTATTAACAATCCTTTAAATGCTGCTGTTATTACCATTGGAGTAGTTGATGCTGGACAAAGATTTAATATTATTGCTGATAAAGCTGTATTGGAAGGTACAGTACGTACTTTTAATAAAAAATTCAGAATGGAAATAGAAGGACTTATCAGACAAATATCTGAAGATATTGCTGCTGGGTATAGATGTACTTCTGAAACTGAATACTCTTATCTAACAGGAGCTGTCATCAATGAAGATCAACATCTTGTTGATTTAGCTCAAAATGCTGTAAAAAAATTATATGGAGAGGATGGATTAGCAGAACTTGAAAAAATGACTGGTTCTGAAGATTTTTCTTATCTTATGGAAAAAGCTCCTGGAGTTTATGGCTTTATTGGTGCAAGAAGTCCTAAAATTCCCGGTTCTGAAAAAAGTAACCATCATGAATGTTTCACAGTTGATGAAGCAGCTTTACAAAGAGGGGCAGCTGTTGCAGCTCAATTTGCTTTTGATTTTTTAACTGAAAAATAATAGACTATAATATAATTTAATAAGGCAGCTGTATTCAGCTGCCTTATTTTTATTTCTGTACCTGCATTACCATACGTTTTCCAGCATCAAAAGCATTTTGACAATCTATAGGAAATTGTGTACGTTTGTGTTCTGCTTTTACTTTTTCTGAAAATATTTCCATTTTATATTTATTATAATCACTAAATTGATAAGTATTAAATGCATAAATAATCTCTGGTTTTCTAAATATACTAGCTATTATCAATTCCATATTTGAAAGACGCACATCATAGCCAAATTTTTTCATTAAATCTTCAGTAACATTCATAGTATAAATCATGGCTGTAGGCATTTTCTTTGGAGCTATTTTTTTGTAGCCTTCCTCATAAGTAGAAAAAGGAAAAAGCAGTCTTTCAAAAAAGCTGCGTAATTGACCTGTTATATCTCCAAAATATATTGGGGAACCAAAGACAACTCCATCAGCAGTTGAAACTTTTTCTAATATAGGCTGTAATTCATCCTTTACAATACATTTTCCATAAGTATTTCCCTCTTTTCTCTTACATCCAAAACAACTTATACAACCTTTATAGTTCAAATCAAACAAATTAATTATTTCTGTTTCAACATCTGAACAGGCAGATTTTGCACCTTCCAAAAATTTATTACACATAGTTGCTGTATTTTCTTTTTTTCTTGGACTTCCATTAATTGCAATTATTTTCATAGTTCATTCTCCTTCAATAATTATTTTTTAGTGGTTGACTTTATATTTATATAAGTATATAATAGCAAAAACAATTATACAAGTACGCATAATTTTATTTCTTAGTATCTATTATATACCTAGGAGGACATATAAACTATGAACAAACTTGAATATATTAATGAATCTGAAAAGAGTTACGATACAATATATAACAATAAATGCCCAATACTTTATGCATTAAAAATAATCGGACAAAAATGGAAACTGCCTATTTTATGGCATTTATCTAAATTTGAAATGTTGCATTATAATGAATTAAAAAGATGTGTTGCAGGAATCACAAATACTATCCTTACAAAATGTTTAAGAGAGCTGGAATCAGATGGGCTTGTTTCAAGATTTCAGCATCGTACTATTCCACCCTCTGTAGAATATCGGCTTACTGAACGTGGAAAATCATTACTTCCTGCTTTAAATGAATTATATCATTGGGGAAAAGAACAGATTGAATTAAAAGACAGGAAATAATACACAAATACATTATTTCCTATCTTTTTTTAGCTGAAACTAAAAGCATCATAGGACGACGCAGCTCATCTTTCATTTCTGGAATGCTTTCCAACATTTCTGATGATGGCTGTGCTTCTACTATCCCTGTTATATTAAAATTATTTTTCAAAAGTGTATTAAGATAAGTTGTTAATGTTTTATGATATTTTACTACTTTTTCTCCTAAAAAAACTGATTCTCTTTTTCCTTCCAAATAATAACTGTCTACAGGCCAATGAAGTATATTTCCATTTTCGTCATAATGCCAATCTTCTTTTCCTTGGGCAGTGAAAACTGGGTGTTCCACAGAAAAGACAAAATCTCCATCTTCCACCAAACACTCATTTACTTTCCTGCAAATATTTTCAAAAGATTCTATATAGTGAAAAGCTAAAGAACTTATTACTATATCAAAAGAATTTTTTTCAAAATGAATATCTTCTATTGGCATTTGAATATATTCAACATTAGAAAATTTAGTTTTCTTTTTTGCTTCTTCCAGCATTTTTGAAGATATATCTATTCCAACAGCTGAAACTGCCCCCTGTTCCATAGCATATATACAGTGCCAGCCAAATCCGCACCCTAAATCAAGTATTCTTTTTCCTTTGAAATCAGGAAGCATTTTTTTCAATTCATGCCATTCTCCTGCTCCAGCCAATCCTTTTTTAGATCTGTCCATTTGACTGTATTTATCGAAGAATATTTCATCATCATATTTATTTTCTTTCATTTTTCCTCCATGGATAAATTTTCTTATATTATACTTTACCCATTCATTAGATACAAGATAAAATACTTTTCTGTCATATTCTTTATACAATTTTAAATATGTTTTTAGATTCTCTGAATTTCACTGTTTTTCTTGGATAAATCTTCATTGGCTCTTTATTCACAGGATTGGCTATTATTCTTACTTTTCTTTCCTTCACTTCAAATATTCCTATATTTCTAAATATCAATGAATGACTTTTCTCCAAAGCCTCCTGCATTGTTTCAAGAAATACTTCTATTTCTTTCAGCGCTTCTCTTGCTGATATTTCCCCTTTACTTGTTTCACTGTATACTTTTGCTAATTCTCTCTTATTCATCAGTACCAGCTCCATTTACTATATCCTGCAAGCCCGCTCCTGCTCTGAATCTTATCTTCTTTTTAGCTTTTGTATAACCAGTTTTATTTATTTTAGTTATCATTATTTTTCTTGGTTTTACCTCTTTTTCTTCAAATGTTCCCCAATTTTTAAAGGTTACCTTTTCCCCTTCATTCAGAACTTTTAGCAGTGTATTCCAGAATAAGTCTATCTTTTCTTTTACTTCCTGCTGATTCTTTAGTCCATTTCTCTTTTTATAGAATCTTATAAATTCCCCTTCTGTCATAGCTTCCCCCCTAAAATATCATGATTATTTGTTAAAGGGGCTGTTGCAAATTAGTGATTGATAAACTAATTTGTGCAGCCTCTCTTATTTTTCATAAAAAAATAGAAATCTATAAAATAGATTTCTGCTAATTTATATTTTTATATTTATTTTTAAGTATCAAAAAAAGAAGTAGATGATTTTTTATTTATCTAAGCTACTTTTAATGAGTGAAGTGTTGTTCCTAAGCGATTATTTATATTTCTGCTTAGATATCTGTTGAAGTTGTAAGCGATACAAAACAAACATATTTCTCTTAAAACACTTTTTTTACTTCGAACTTTTAATTTTCGCAATTTCATATCTTCTTTCAAAACTGCAAAAGCACCTTCTACTTGAATACTTCTGTTCATTCTTAATTGTTTTCCATAATTGCTTGATACATTCTCTTTTGATTTATTTGATAAAATTCTAAATCTCGCATTGTACTTAATTTTTTTGTTAGTTTCAGGATTCCAAAAATATTGAACTGTATTATTTTTGTTAGAGTATAGAAATTCTAATTCTAATCCATCTTTTCTAAATAGCTTATTTTCAGAATGATTATATATTAAATTTTCTACTCTGTTTAAATCATTTTTAAACTTTCTGATTTTAGATTTTTCAAAATATATTGGTTTTATGTATGAAGTATAGTCCATTTTTTCCAAATATTCATAATTTGAAATACTTTCATATCCTGCATCAGCTACAATATTTTTAATTTCTAAATTTTGAGATGAAATTTTCTCTAAAAATGGAATCAAAGTTTTAGAATCAGAAGGGTTAGAAAAAATTTCATATGAAGAAATATATTCACTAATCACTCCTATTTGTAGATTATATCCAGGTTTTAATTGACCATTTCTCATATGGTCATCTTTCATTCTCATAAAAGTAGCATCTATATCAGTTTTTGAATAGCTATTTCTACCATTAAGATTTTTAAAATGATTAGAATATTTTTGATACTTTTCTAAGTATTCTGCGCATAATTCTAAATACTTTTGCTCTTTAGATTTTCTCTTTCCTCTACCTTTGACTATTTGAAAATTCAAATTAGAAAGATATGAATATATTTCAAGGAAGTTGTCATATTGTAAGTTGAAATCATCATTAAAATTTGAAATTAATTCAAGAATTTTTTCATCTAATCTAGTTCTATATTTCTCAATAGATTTTTTCCAAACAAATGTATATTTATTAGCATATGCTTCAATTTTAGTGCCATCAATATATATTGTTTCAGTGGAAATATTTTCCATTTCAAAAATTTTTTCAACGAATTGTTCAAATAGATCTGGAAGAATATCTTCAGTTTTTACTAAGAATCTAGAAATAGTAGAGTGATCAGGAATTTTAGAATCTTGTAAAAGAAACCTAAATTTAATATTTTCATGGCAAGCCATTTCTATATCTCTAGTAGAAGTTAAATTGCGCGAATAGGCATAAACAATGATAGAAAACATTCTGATAGGATGTACCTTTGTTTTGTAAGAAAATACTTGCATTAAACTACTAAAATCTAATCCCTCCAATATTGAGCTAAGTTTTCTTACAGGATCATTATCAGAAATTTCATATTGTAAAAAGTTAAAAAGTTTAGGTTGATTTAATTGAAAAAAAATGTTATTATTAGTTGGTTTTTGCATAGGTATATTATATTAGAAATTTGAAAAAATTTTTAGTATTTTATACCTTTTTTTATTTAAAAAGAAAAAGCTGACAAGAAGAAAACTTCAAGTCAGCTTTTTGGGTAATTGGGCTATTTTGAATTTGCAACAGCCTCTTCACTTTTTAATCTTTAGAACTTATAACCCAATCCTGTTCCTACTATCCATTCACCTTTTGTCTTATTCTTTCCAGATTGATTATGTGAATCTCTTTCTACAGAGTAAGTTCCTTTTACATCAAACAAGATTCCATTTTCCAATTCAAGTGCATATTTAACATTCAATCCTAAGCTATGTTCATTCTTGTGGGCAACTAATATATCAAAGTCGCTTCCACCTTTAAATCTTCCTGTGATATATTCTTCATCTGCGCCATTAAGCAGTCTTGTATAGCTTGCCCCAACTGATAATGTACTCTTTCCTTTTTTATGTGGTATCACTTTTTTAAGGTCTAATCCCACTTTAGCTGATGTATAATCAAATGATTTTGAATCTGTTTCTATTGCCAAAGTTTTATTTCCCTCATCTGCTCCATCCTGTTTTACATATGTATATGACAGTGTTCCGTAAGGCTCTAAGTATAGATTATCTCCAATATTATGAGAATATCTTTCATTTAAATAGATGTCATAAGATATATCATTATAATTATCTGAATATTTCATTACTGGTTCTGCTTTATCAGAAGCCACATTATTTATGGCTAATCTATCAGCATCATAATCTCCATATTGAAATCCCATTCCTGCTGTTACTTTTAGATTTCCAAGATACTTCTTAGCATATCCTCCAATATACAGCGCATCTCCATCAACCTTTGAGCCATTAGACAAGTCAGATTTAAGCTTGTTTCCTCCAACTGCTACTCCAGCTTTAAAGCCATCAGATATTCCATACTCTCCAAGCATATATGCTCCTGTGATTTTTGTATCAGAATCTATATCAGAACTTCCTATATCATAAGTATAGTATCCCTTTCCATAATATGTATCTTTAGTTCCTCCATCTATATGAGTAAGTCCGCCATATATCATCCATTTTCCTGTATCTGCTTTAAATGAATTTTCAGTAACTATATCTCTGAACATTCCCATTGATTTTCTTGATAATTCAGAAGAATATGAGTATGGATTTCCTGCATAGATATCATTTAAGTATCCCATAAAAGATGAGAATTTTTCATCAGTATCTACATTAAAGTTTTCTAATTTATCTACCGAAAGAATACCATGATATATTTTATTTAATTTTTCATATGCTACATCACTTGAAGGTCTTTTAGGCAGATTAACTTTAGCTGTAATTTTTATTTCATTGTTTGATAAATCTATTTTTCCTACTGAGTGAAGCAGTGATGTTGTATCTAAAGTTACATCTTCCTGATATGTTCCTTCACTGCCTACTACAAAACTATCACTATCCAGCTCAGTCTTTCCAAAACTTATTATACTTTCATTTCCTGCTCCATTAAGAGCAAATAATAATTTTCCTCCTGTTGAAGATATTGTTCCTATATTCCCATAAAGTGCATGACCTGTAATTTTACCTGTCCCACTTGTGTTGTCCACTTTGCTTGTATCTATTCTTAATACAAACTCCCCATTTTTACCAATATTAATATCTTTTGCTTCTGTAATTTCAGAAGTTTCAAATGCAGTTACTTTCTGATTTATATTTATCTCTTCCACATTTGATATTTTATGGAAAAGATTTATATTATCATTTCCCACTGCTCTGGAAACGGCTGAACCAAAATTAAGAATATCCCCATTACCTGTTCCACCGTCTATATCTCCATTGATTTGAGTGGAATTTCCAATAAATAAAATATCATCTCCATCTCCTAAATCAACTTTTCCATTGATAAAAGAATTTCCAGATATATTTACTGTATTAGCTCCTGAATCTCCAGAAATAACAGGAGTAGTTCTATCTAAGCCCCCACCATTGATTGTTACATCTGTACCAGTAAATGAAGCTCCATCTTTAACTGTAACAGCAGTTTTATAGGCATTGACAACTCCACCATTAAGTGAGAAATTCTTATCTGCTTCTATTGTCACTGTTCCACTATTTACACCAGCACCATTGATGATAGTATCTGAAATACTTTGGTCGCTTGTATATACATCATATGAATCTACTGCACCAGATGATACTGCGCTTCCTGAATTATCTCTTAATTGAGTATTCACTATAGAATATATTCCTGTACTTCCTCCAGTTCCTGAAACAATAGAAGTGATATCTCCACTTCCATCAAGAGTTATAGCCATTCCCTGTTCTTTTAGAGTGTTTACTGTTCCGCCACCTTCAATTTTGACTGGTGTCTGTCCTATTACAAGTCCATAATTGCTATATCCATTAATCTTTGAACTAGAATCTCCTTTAATATATATTCCATTGTCGCTTCCCATTATAACACCATAATTTGAAATTGATTCTATTATTGCTGGACCATTAGAAGAAAGAGAATAAATTCCATTTCCTGAATTAGATCCACTACCAGTTATAATTCCACTATTTGTTATATCCCCTATTGTACTAGCTCCATTAGAATAAGAATAAGAAAATATTCCATTTCCTGAATTAGATCCACTACCAGTAGTACTACCATTGATAGTTCCACTATTTGTTATATTTCCTATTGTACTAGCTCCAGCCTCAGAATAAGAATATATTCCATTTCCTGATTTATCTCCGCCAGTACTGTTTCCTCTTATACTTCCACTATTTGTTATATCTCCTATTGTACTAGCTCCAATTGTACCAGCTCCATTCGTAGAATAAAGCCCATTTCCTGAATAATTTCCACTGCCAGTAGTACTGCCACTTATAGTTCCACTATTTGTTATATCTCCTATTGTACTAGCTTCAGTCGTAGAATAAATCCCATTTCCTGAATAATTTCCACTGCCAGTAGTACTGCCACTTATAGTTCCACTATTTGTTATATCTCCTATTGTACTAGCTCCATTAGAATAAGAATATATTCCATTTCCTGAACTATATCCATTACCAGTAGTACTACCATTGATATCTCCATTATTTATTATATTTCCTATTGTACTAGCTCCATTCGTAGAATAAGAATATATTCCATTTCCTGAATTAAATCCACTACCAGTAGTACTACCATTGATAGTTCCACTATTTGTTATATTTCCTATTGTACTAGCTCCATTAAAATAAGAATTATAATAAATTCCATTTCCTGATTTATCTCCACCAGTACTGCTCCCACTTATATTTCCATTATTCACTATATTTACTTTAATATTATTTGCATTTACTGTATTATCTATTTTTACAGTTTCAGTTACATTTGCTCCTTCTGGTAATGTCCAGGTAAATTCATCAGCAGAATTTTTTGTTACTGTTCCTATATTAGTTCCTGAATCATCTTGTACAATAAGAGTTGAAACTGCAGTATCATATTTTATTGTAACATCTCCAAATGCAAAACTGCTTCCCAGTAAAAAAGCTACTACCACTCCCATTGTTATTCTATTCTTTCCCTTGAGATATCTTTTTAAAGCTTTCTCCATTTCTTTAATCATATTTTCCTCTCCCCCTTTGATATTTTTTACTTTAAATTCAATTTTTTTACATTTATAACAATCTCAAATTCAGCAAAATTAATAATTGTTCTCTTATATGTATAAAAGCGAACATAAAATAGTCG
This sequence comes from Fusobacterium varium, assembly GCA_002356455.1. Taxonomy (NCBI): domain Bacteria; kingdom Fusobacteriati; phylum Fusobacteriota; class Fusobacteriia; order Fusobacteriales; family Fusobacteriaceae; genus Fusobacterium; species Fusobacterium varium. The sequence continues at coordinate 687,986 of AP017968.1, read as the reverse complement.
TAATTACTTTATTTACAGGGGGTCATTTTTTAAGGATGTTTTTTCTAAAAATATTTTTATCTTGACTTTATCAATTTTAGAGATTATAATTGATAAAGTTAAAACATGTAAAAGTTCGCCTTTATACATTAAAGAGAACTTTTATTATTTTTATAGTATTAAAGAGTATTTTGCTTAGCAAATTAATTCTTGTATTGTTTCATCAATTGTTTTTCTATTCTTGTTATTCTCTCCTCTATTCTTTTTATTCCATCAGTCAGTGTTTTTATATTTTCTATTCTGAATTTCTCTGCATACAGTCTTTCTTTTTCACAATCTCTCTTGTCCAGTTTTTTGTCAAACAGTGAAAGTATATACTTGTGATATGCCAATAAAAAAGTCCCTGTTGTAGTTATTATCTTGAAAAACAGTTCTGTATTACTTTTCATTTTTCTCTCCCTCTATTTTTTTATTTTTGAGTAAAAAAAGCTGAGTAACATTTAAAAAAAATGTTTTACTCAGCTCTCTTTTTTGTATAATATAGTTACCACCCTAATTATGCAAAGGAGACATTCATGCAAATCAAACATATTATCTCTAAAATCAATATAACAAATCTTTTAGGTAAAATCAAAAAATATTTTAAAAATGAGCATTTTGAGGATGTTAAACAGACTATTCAAAAATTCTTAGCCTGTTCTATTGATAAATCTTTTCTCTCTCTTCAATGCCCTAATTGTCATGAGGCGCATAAAATTAAAGTTACTTGTAAATCTAGATTTTGTCCTTCCTGCGGTAAACGTTATTCTGCTGTTTGAACTGAAAAAACTTCCACTTCTCTTATTGATGTTAAACATAGAAGTGTCCTTTTTACTATTCCTGAAGAACTTAGAATGTTTTTCTTCTATGATAGAGACCTTTTAACTAAGCTTGCTTATGCTGTTAATGATGTTTTTAAATATCAATTTCATAACATTAAAGCAAAAAATCAAAGAATTCATAAAATTTCAAAATATTCCTCTAAATACTTTACTAACTCAGATATCATTCATTATGGATTGATTACTGTTATTCATACCTTTGGACGCGATCTTAAATGGAATCCTCATATTCATGCTATTGTTACTTTAGGTGGATTCAATAAAAACTACCAATTTCTTGAAAAAAAATATTTTCATGTCAATTCCATTGCTGGACAATGGAAAAAAATGGTTATTGATATTGTTAAATCTGGAAATTATGACAAGCCTGAAATTAAAGCTAAAGCTTATGCTGCTGCTAACTCCCTTTATCGCAAAAATACAAGATTCTTTTTCAATGTTGCAAAAAATGATTTAAATAATAATATTTATGCAATTAAATATATTGGCAGATACCTGTCAAGAGCTCCTATCGCAGAATATAAAATTATTGATTTCTATGATAATAAGGTTACTTTCTATTATGAAAGTCTTGCTGATGATAAACAAAGAATTGAGCTTACTTTAGATGCAGAAACATTTCTTTCTAAATTAATTATTCACATTCCCCCTAAACATTTCAAAATGATTAGGCGCTTTGGAATCTATTCTAGAAATATTAAATCAGAACTTAAAAATATCATGAAATTCATGAGAAAATATGTCTCTAAATATTCCAATTCTACTTTTTATCAACTTGAAATATGGAAAGCTTTTGGAGTAAATCCTTTTTATTGTTTTAAATGTAATGCCAGAATGAAAGTTAAAAAAATATCATATTTTAATATACATACAGGCTCCATTTGCTGGAAAGAATATCGCTAAACAGCTGATTAACAATCAGCTGTTTTGTGCTGTCAATTTTAATCTTATTCAATTAATATATCTAATATGAATACAAAATAATTAATATTTTTTATTTTTTCAACAAATTTATCAAATTATAATTTCCTAAGAAATAAAAAAAGACTGCAGCTTCTGCCACAGCCTTTTCCCTGATTAAGCTTCTGGTGTATTATTTTTTACAAATTCAGATTTTGGCATCAATGTCAGTGCTTCATACAGCTTTGCAATTCCTAGCTCCCTATTACACTCTCAAGATAATATAGTTCTCTGGAGGATATTTAAAATCTGGGAGTTCTAAATCCCTGTATTTTTTTAATATGTCCTGTATCTCCATAGGAGTATCACTTAATTTATCTTTTTCAAATTCTTCTTTCCGTTGTAGATTATCATCAACTTTTTTATCTTCACCTATGTGTGTATTCTTTATATCTTCTATTCTTTTATTATCTTCTAATAAAAGAATATCTTCTGATGTCTTCAAAAAACCGTCAACGGATTTACCATGAATGGTTTTTCCATTAACAGTTTTACCGCTGACGGTTTCTTCGGTAACGGTTTTGCCAGTAATGGTTTTACCACTGACGGTTTCTCCAGTAATGATTTTACCGTTAATGGTTTCTTCAGCAACGGTTTTAATATTGATTTCTTCAAGATTTTCAGGTGTAAATATGAGTTTCTTTCCTTTAAACTTACCTCCTACTTTGTCCTCAACCAATAAAATTACTTTTAACTTTTCAAATATTTTTAACCCTTTAGGTATCCATGTTTTGCTCAACCCACTTAGTATTTTATATCCTGCCCATTAAAATCACTGTATATCTCTGTAAGAGTTAAATACAAATTTCTAAGTTTTTGAAGTTCTGCTCCATTATAGTTATATCTCAATAACCTCAATATTTTCTTTTCCTGCCAGCAGAATGGCTGTTTTTTCATACTTCAACAAACTTCATTTTGTATTTCTCTTTATCTATAATCTTTCTTAGATTATATATTATTTTCTATTAAAAATAAATATTACATTCATATCTCTAAAGAGGTACTATTTTCATCTGATAAAAAACTAAAAGCAATAAAATAGAGAAAGAAAAATAAAAATATCAAAAATAACTGAATATAATAAAAAGAGGATGACTTATCATCATCCTCAAAGTTTTAACCTACTAAAGTTAAAAATTATTTACCAAAATATCTATTTAATAATCCAACAAATGCTTTTCCATGTCTAGCTTCATCTTTAGCCATTTCATGAACTGTATCGTGAATAGCATCGAATCCTAACATTTTAGCTCTCTTAGCTAAATCAAATTTTCCTGATGTAGCTCCATATTCAGCTTCAACTCTTTTTGTTAAGTTTTCTTTTGAAGATGGACTTACACATTCTCCTAATAATTCAGCAAATTTAGCTGCATGTTCAGCTTCTTCAAAAGCAATTCTCTTATAAGCTTCAGCGATTTCTGGATATCCTTCTCTATCAGCAGCTCTAGACATTGCTAGGTACATTCCAACTTCTGTACATTCTCCTTCAAAGTTAGCTCTTAGACCCATTATGATTTCTTCATCTCCACAAGCTAATCCTTCTCCGATTACATGTTCAGTAGCCCAAACTTTTTCAGTTCCTTCTACTACTTCTTCCCATTTGTCTTTTCCTGCTTTACATACTGGACATTTGTCAATGCTCTCATCAGTTATAATTTCTCCACATACTTTACATCTGTATTTTGCCATTTTACATTTCCTCCCTTGATATTACTTCTCATTTCCTTTTTGTAATCATTACATTTTTATTATATTAATAATATACTACACTTTACATTTTATGTCAATAACTTTTTTTATTTTTTTTACTTATCAAATGTCTTTGCGGCTGAAGAGTTATATCAGTTAAAACAGTTCCTTCTCTTTGAGTTAGTACCATTTCTACAGCATCTGCTACACATTCAGGTGTAATATAACTATTCTCCTCATCTCCTTGACAAAAATCTAAATGATCATAAAATGGTGTATTTGTAATATCAGGATGAATTGCTACAACTTTTACTCCGCTTTTCCTTACTTCATCAAAAAGCCCTTTTGAAAAATGTGATAATCCTGCCTTTGTAGCTGAATAGGCACATCCATAAGTGCTTGATTTCTTAGCTGTGATGGATGAAATATTTATAATAGTTCCTCTAGACCTTTTCAAATCCCTCAAAAAAAGTTGTACAAGAACAAGAGGAGCTTCAAGATTGAGAGCTACCATATTATGTATCTTATTTACATTTATTTCTTCGTGAGGTCCAAAATATCCTATTCCAGCACAATTTATTAAAAGCTCTATTTCAGTTTCTTTTTTTATCTCTTTTACAATTTTTTCGATATCAAAAATTTTTGTAAGATCACATACTATTTTTTTTAATCTATCATTGGGCATTATCTTTTCAAAATTTCTTCCTATTCCATATACTGTATATCCCATATCAATAAGCCTATTTGTTATTGCCGCCCCTATACCTGATGTAGCTCCTGTTACAACAGCACTTTTCATTTTCATTCTCCTATCAGATAAATATTTTTTTATCTTCTACATATTTTTTTACTTCTTTCTCCATAAAGTCCATCATTTTATTTATATGCTGCGGATAATAGCTATATACTCCATCTTTACAAAAAAATGGATATGAAAGCACCTCTGAAGTCACTCTATATTTTCTCATTCTTTTAAGATATTCTTTAGATATTCTGAATGTTCCTATACTAACATCTAAAATCTCATCAGGAGACAGCTCTTTAAAAGTTTTTTTTATGAGTTCTCCATACTCTCCTTCAAAATTTTTCATATATATGACTGGATCAAAACAAATCCTTACTTTCCAACCTTTTTCCAGCATTTCATTTGCAGCCTTTAATCTTTGCTCCAAGGAAGCTGCTCCATTTTCATGTTGTACAGCAAATTCCGCTGGTGAAAGTGTCCATGCAAGTATAAAATTATCTGCTGGCTCTAAATTTCTTAATACTTTTATATTACTGCTCTTTGTCCTAAGTTCTATTTTTAAATTTTTATTTTTTCTTACAAAATGATACCATTGTTCTGCCAATTCAGTTATTCCTTCTAATGCCAAAAGATCAGTGTCATAAGAAATACATATATACATTGATTTTTTTTGAAGAATTTTTTCTATTTCTTTAAAACAATCTTCTATATTCACAAAAATAACTATATTAGCAGATGTATATACTCCTTGTAAATAACAATATTCACAGTCATATATACAATTCATTATAGATGATGTGTAATAAAAATTATCATTTCCAAAACTTTCACATACTTTTGCTCCTTCATAAAGATAGTTCTCTTTTTTAACTGCTAATATAAGTTTAGGAGATTTTTTCTGTATAATAAAGTTCTGATTTCCTTTAGAGAAGATCTCTTTATATATTTCTAATTCTACAATATTTGAATTTGGAAATTTTTCTAATATTTTTTTTGTGAGAGGATAATCAAAAGCTTCTTTTTCTATGTATATGTGTGAAAAACTAGAGTTCAATAATTTCTTTTCTGATTCTTTCAAAATTTATCTTCCCCTCTCTTTTGTCCTTTATCTTTATATCAGAATATTTTAAAATTATATTTTCAATACTTTTATTTTGAATTTTATAATATTTCATAAGTTCCATAAATTCATAATGCATGCTCTCTGTAAGTTTTAAATTTCCCTCTATTTTTTTTATATTCTCTTTTTCTTCAGAAGTGAATATCTCCTTATTTCCAGCATAAAATTTTTTTCTTTCTTCCAGCCATTCTGCTGTTCTTTCAATATTATTTTCTATTAATCCCATAACTTTTTCTGGAGTTATTTCTAAAGTACTTAAATAATCTGATACTATTTTTATTACATTTATCTGGTGCTGTGAAAAAAATAAAGATGCTGCCTCACATATTCCAGCCCCTTCCATATCCACTATTTCACCCTGTATCTTATCTAATTCCATTTTTTTATCTACAACATGAAAAAACGTTTCCAAAGCTCCCTCTTTAAACTTATGCTTAAATAACATATCTGGATAAAAATTTTTTTTGCTGCTGTTATTAATAATTTTATTACAGAGAATTATATCTCCTATAGAGATAGTATCCTTTACAGCTCCGCAAATACCTAAATTAACAAAAATATCTTCTTCTCCTATATCTAACCTGCCTAATACGTATGTAACTGCTATGGCCCCCTGCAGCATTCCTGAACCAGTTATTATCAAAATTATTTCTTCATTTTTAAATACTTGGTATTTTTTTATTTCATTATCCTTTTTCAGCTTAAAATATGTTATCAGTGGTTTAGCTTCTACTGTCAAAGCTACTGCTATATATATCATATTTTCCCTCTTCTTTTTCACCTTATTTTATAAATATTTTATCATAATATTTAAATTTTTTTATCATAACAGTAGAACTCTTTTTCTTTTCCTAAGAAATTCATATTCCCTCTATGAATATATCCAAGTTTTAATAAAAGAGTATTCATTTTTTTATTGACTGAATATGTATCTGTTTTAATATAGTTTACCCCATTTTCTTTTGCTGTTTTTTCTGCAAATTCAATAAGTTTTGTCGCAGTTCCCTGATTTCTGTATTTTGGATTTATAGACATTCTATGAAGTATCAAACATTTTTCATCTGATGCCCATCTGATATCTTTATATTCATCTGGTTCTACAAAATTAGCACATATAAATCCGTATAATTCTCCATTTTCTTCACTTACATAAAGAGAACCACTTTCTACATCTCCAATAAAGTCATTCTTCTGCGGATAATTTTCATCCCATTGTGTATTGCCATATGTTTTCATCTCTGCAATAGTAGCCTTTATTATTTCCATTATTCTATCTAAATCTTTTACTTCTGCTTTTCTTATCATTCTTTTCCTCCTTTTACTTTTAACCAGTCTTTTTCTGCATTTACACTCATTTTTTCCAATAAATTTTCAGCTATTTCTCTTTCTTTTTTTGATAATCCTTCCATACATATTTCTATATTTCTGTTTTCTTCTTCAATTATAAGTTCATAGACTTCTAATGCTTTTTTAGTTGGATACAGCTTATATTCTCTCTTGTCTTTTTCATCCTGTTCTTTGTTTAAATATCCGGCTTCTATCAGTTTTTTTACAGCCTTGGTTGTGGTACTTTTATCCACAGCTAATATTCTGGATAATTCTCTAAAATTAATTCCCTGATTTTCACATATTCTTGTAAGAAATATAAATTGCCCTTTTTGTAAAAATAATTCTCTATATTTTATATCGCTTACAGAATGAATAGCCCTGGATAATGTTCCTATTTTTCTTAATATCTCGCTGTTTAATCTTTTTATACTTCTCGCCTCCTTTTTATAATAGTTGAATTTTCAATTATATTTTAACTTATTTTAGTTGAAGTGTCAACTATATTATTTCATCATGAATTTATCGTAATTTTAACAATAAATTTCTAGGAAGCCTCTAATATTGAGAAAATAAAAATTATAATATAAAAAAGTGATAAATAACTAAGATATATTCATAGCTTTATCACTCTTTTAATTTTACTTATATATTATTTAATATTAAAATTTGTTTTTTATTTTATATATTTTAGGAGAAAAAAGTATTAAAACAGGAAATATTTCTAACCTCCCCAAAAGCATGCTAAATGATAATATTATTTTGCTTAAATTTGAGAGGGAAGAATAATCGAATGTAGTTCCAAGCGTTCCTATTCCAGTTCCAATATTATTAAATGTAGCTGAAACAACACTAAAGGCTAAAGTAAAATCAGAAAATTCAATTGAAATAATTAAAATAATTCCCAGAAAAATAAAAATGTATGTTATAAGATATGTAGATATTTTAGAAAACATTTCATCTGGTATTTTCTTCCCATCCATTTTAACTGCAATAACTCTATTGGGAGTTCCAATTTTTTTTATTTCTCCTACTATTTTCTTAAATATAATAACAATTCTTGAAACTTTTATTCCTCCAGTTGTAGAACCAGCACAGCCGCCAATAAATGTTAACATCATAAGAACAGTCTTTGAAAATACAGGCCATGCATTAAAATCTACAGTTGAATATCCTGTTGTTGTTATAATTGATGAAACTGTAAAAAATACATCTCTCACCATATTAAAATTATTTTTGTAAAAAGGATAAATATTTATACAGATAATTATGATTGAAAAAGCTATAATCAATAAGTAGGCTCTTAATTCATCATTTTTAAAAACCTGCCTGTAGTTTTTTAAAAACAGAGCATAAAAAAGATTAAAATTTACAGCACACAGCAGCATTCCAGCTCCAAGAACAAAGTCTATATATGCATTATTATAAAAGCCTATACTATTATTTTTTATATTCGCTCCACCTGTACTCACTGTGCCAAAAGCATGAATGATAGAATCAAAGAAAGGCATTCCTCCTGCTCTCAATAAAATAATCATTATAATAGTTATACATATGTACATTACATACAATATCTTTGAATTATAAGAAATCTTTGCTACCATTTTCCCTACAGAAGGACCAGGAACTTCAGCTTTCATTATATAAAGAGATTGATTGCTGCTTTTAGGAAGAATAGCAAGGGCAAGGACAAGTATTCCCATTCCTCCTATAAAATGCGAGAACCCTATCCAGAACAGAAGAGATTTCTCTATACTCTCTATATTGGCTATAATACTTGCCCCTGTTGTCGTAAACCCTGCTACTGTTTCAAAAAAAGCATTTACAAAGGAAGGAATCCGCCCGCTGAAAACAAAAGGCAGAGATCCAAAAAAAGATAATGCTATCCATGATACAGCAACTATTATCATTCCTTCTTGTGTATATATTTTCTGATTTTCTGGTATCTTTTTTGATAAAAGAAAGCTTGAAATTACAAGAAATATAATAGTTATTAAATAAGCCCTATTCAATTTAAATCCCTCTTGATAAAAAAAACTTAAAGTAAGTGGAGCAAGCATAAATGCAGCTTCTAATTTAAGTATATAACTTATTACATATCTTATCATTTTATTATTCATTTTTTCCCTCGATGTTTTATTATTTTAATTTAAGTATCCCCATAGATATATCATATTATAATTCAATAATAAGTCAAATATATAATATCACTGTGTTTATCTCCTCTTTTCCATTTTTCAATCTATTTTAAAGTACTTTTCAGGATTATTTGATTTTTTGTATTTTTTTATGCAATAAAAAAAGTGACATCCATATAGAAATATTCTATAATTTCTGTCACCATCTTTTATTTTACTTCCAAGAAATTTCTGCTGTCTTTCTAGGAACAGTTCTTTTAAATTTTATATCTGGATAACCTATAAGCATACATGAGATAATTTCTTTCTTATTTATTCCCAGTATTTTTTTAGCTTTTTCACTATTTTTTAATGCTCTCTCAATAAAACCTGTAAATAAAACTCCTAATTTCTCTGCATTTGCCATAAGTTCAATATTTGAAGATGCTAATCCTCCATTTAACGGAGAAAGAGCTGTAACAATCAAAAGTACTGGTGCTTTAAAAAACAGCATATCCTTCTCTGGATCTTTTTTATAATCTTCATACATCTTTATCCATCTAGGTGCATATGCCCCAATTACACCTTTTTCATTTATATTTTCCAATGCAAACTCATATAAACTTTCCCATACTATTGGTTTTATCTCTTCTAAAGTTTCCTGCACCACTATATAGGATACATCTTGCATATTTGAACCAGTAGCTGTATAACGTCCAGCTTCAATAATTTTTTCCAGTTTTTCTTTCTCTACTGGTTTATTTTTATAATGACGTATACTTCTTCTGAATTTTATAAAATTCAAAAGTTTATTAGGAGAAATATCAAAATCTTCTTTATTATACTCCTCTATTCCTTCCTGTGGATAATTGGTAATAGAAACTGCATCTACTGGACATACTGCTATACAATGACCACACTGCATACATCTCCCTTTTATCTCAGCTTTTCCATTTTCTAAAAAAAGATTTTCTGGAAAACAATCCTTTACACAAGCTCCACAGCCTACACATTTTTCTTTGTCAATACTTACCATGCTATTCTCCTTGTGATAATTTAATTCCTACTATTTCAATTATATACTTTTCTGAAAAAAATTTCTATTTTTATAAGATTTTTTTATTTTATTTATTATGATTTTTTATAAATTCATATCCATTTCTAATATGTTTTTCCATAAGTTCAGATACTTTCTTCTCATCTCTTTTTTTCAAATACTCAAGAATATCCAAATGTTCCTGCACTATTTCCTTTCTTCTCACTGAATATCTTCCTGAAATATCTCTGTCGTAAAGAATTACTACCATAAGTTCATTAAGAAGTTTACTCAGTCTTTCATTTTTTGCTATTCTCAATAACTCATTATGGAATTCTGTATTTAATTCTATAAGTGTTTCTGGAGTTTCTGCCTCATTACATTTTTCTAATATTTTTTCTAATATTTTTATATCTTCTTCAGTAATATTTCTGACTGCTAATTTTCCAACCATACCTTCTAAAGCTTCTCTGCATTCATATATTTCTAATAAATCTTTCTGTTCTATCCCTTTTACTATTACACCTTTCCATGAAGCAACTTCTATAAGTCCATCTGAAGCTAGTTTTCTAAATGCTTCTCTTACAGGGGTAGGACTTACATCAAACATCTTAGCTATTGAAGTTTCTGTTATTTTTGTTCCTCTTTCTAATTCTCCATCCATTATAAGTTCTTTTAATCTGTCATAAACTTTTTCACTTAAAGTTTTCTTGTCATCTAATTTTATAAACTTCATTATTCCTCCCAATAAAAACTTTATTTTACAAGAATATTTTACTATATAAAATTAATAAATTCAATTTTAAAATAGAATATATTCTACAGAATAATTTATTTAGTTTTAATAAAAAAAATCAACCCAAAAGATAGAATGATTTCTAGAGAAAATTCTGAAATATCATTTTTCTTTTGGGTCAATTTTAATTTAAATTTATATAGGGTATCGACTAAATCATCAATTCTCCATTTTTTAATATTACTACACCATCAGCAATAAGAGTTGGTTTTGTCATTATAAGATCATAATGGCAGGCTGCTTTTATTATTCCCCCTAAAGTTATACTTGTTCCAACTCCTATATGAAGTGAACCAAATACACCTTCATCTTCAAGCATACTTCCTGTAAATTTACATTCTGGGTTTAAACCTACTCCAACTTCTGCTATATTATATACTTGCGGATCTTTTTTATCTATCCAGTCAGCTGCAAGTTTTTTAGCTTCTTCTCCTCCTGAAATACTTTCAGGAATAATATATCCATCTTTTACTTCTACTTTTACTGGAGTTTTTAATAATCCTATTCCAATATATGGTATACTTGCATCTGCAACTATTACTCCATTTGCAGTCCCTTCTACTGGTGATACATTAGCTTCTACAGTTGGTATAGGACCAAATTTTCCAGGTTCTACCAATCCTGTCATGGCATTTCCCCTTCTTCCTTTTCCTGAAAGTTTTAAGTTTGTTCCCATAGGAGTCGTTATAGTTATTACTTCTGCTCCTGCCATTGCAGCTGCTACTTTTTTACAATTTTCTGCTGCTTCATAGAAATTTGCATTTACTCCCCCTGTTATCATTTGATCCTCATTAAACTGTGTAAGCATTACACCTCTCGAACCTGCTGCACATGCATCTTTTACTGCATGAGTATGAGTTATTGATGTAAATACTGCTCCTATAAATGCATCAGATTCTTTCATTGCAGCTGCTATTGTTTTAGGCGGTTCCTGTCCATCTCTCTCTCTTGGTGTCATTATATGTATAGTTGGTTCTGCTCCTGCTGCTATTACTGCTGCTGCTAAGGCTTCGGCTATTCTCATTTGTTTAGGTTCTGTAACTATAACTATACTTTCTCCAGCTTTTACCCCTAAATTTATTTCTACTATTGATCTTGCACCTTTAGCCATTAATATTTTTTTCATATTTACCTCCTAGTATTTTATATACTTTTATGTTATTTTTTATTATTTATATATGTTTATAAAAGCTACTATTATTGCTGAGTTAAAAAAGTTTATAAATAAACTTCCTACCAATGGAAGTATAAAGAATGCTGTAGGTGCTGGTCCATATTTTTCTTCAACAGACTGCATATTTGCCATAGCTGTTGGTACTGCTCCAAGTCCAAATCCACAATGTCCTACTGCCATCATTGCAGCTTCATAATTTTTTCCCATCACTTTATATGTTAAAAATACTGCACACAGCCCCATCAATATAGTTTGAGCTATCAATAGTATTATCATTGGAATTGCAAGATCCGTAAGCTGCCATAATTTTAAACTCATCATAGAGAATGCTAAGAATAGTATCAACGAAATATCTCCTATTATTCTTATTTCAGTTTCTTTTATTTTCAGCCAAGTTGAGTAGTCTGCAATATTTCTTACTATTGCTGCTGCAATCATTGCTCCAACTGATGCTGGAAATGTAAGCCCTGTTTTCTTCAAAAGCATTGATATTATACTTCCAAGAGCCATAGATACTAATAATTGATAAACAGCTGAATATATTCTTTTTTCATCAAGTTTTTCATTTCCCTTTTCAACTTTCTCTATTCTTTCTACTTTTTCTGTTTCCTTACCTGTTATAAGTTTATACTTTTCAATCAAAAACTTACCTGTAGGTCCACCTATTAAACTTCCTGCTACCAGTCCAAATGTAGCTGCTGCAAGAGTTATAGTCAGAGCATTTTGAAGTCCTGCCTCTTCCAATACTGGAGCAAATGCTGCTGATGTTCCATGTCCTCCTGTCATTGGTATAGATGCTGTTGCCAGCCCTACTAAAGGACTTAATCCTAATAGTTTTGCTAGGTATACTCCTAAGAAGTTCTGTAGAATAACTACTATTATAGAAACTATAAGGAATTTTATAACTTTAGGTCCACCTTTTTTCAATAATTTATAGCTTGCAGTAAATCCTATACTTGAATAAAATGCAAGCATAAATACATCACTGAGGGCAAAATTAAGCTTGAATGTAAATAATTGTGTACTGTAACCAATTGATACCAAAATTGTAAAAATAAGTCCTCCAATTACTGGTATAGGTATGCAGAATTTTCTAAGTATTTCTACTCTTTTTTTAACATAATCTCCCACTAATAAAACGATAACAGCCAATGCAGTTGTAAGAAACAAGTTTAAATCAATTACCATAATTTTCCTCCTTTATTCTCAGTGATTTATCTATAGAACTGCTTTGGGCTTTTTATAATGTCATAGTCATTTCCATTTTCCCTCCAAACATTATACATTCTATAGAATATATTATATTTTAAATATAAACTTTTTTATCCAAAAAGTCAATAAAAAATCTTGTTTTCTTACATAAAAATAAATGAGCCTAAAAACTGAATAGTTTTTAAGCCCATTTTGATTAAAATATTTTTTAAATACATTTTCCTGCTTTTTCTCCAGTAAATATTCCATTATTCACTGCTATTTTTCCATTAACTATAACATATTCTATTCCTTCAGACTTTATAAAAGGATTTTCAAATCCAGCTTTATCCTGAACTTTTTCATAATCAAATATTGTTATATCTGCAAAATATCCTTTTTCTATTCTTCCTCTTTCTTTTATAGAAAAAATATCAGCAGTCTTAGAAGTTATTTTATTTACCATTTCCTCAATGCTGAACATTTTTCTTTCTCTGTTTATTCTTATAAATTTAGGAAAAGTTGCAAAGTTTCTTGGATGTGGAATACCAAATTTTTGAATTTTTTCAACTGGTACTGAACTTCCATCACTTCCTATTACCCCTATTCCAGTATTCATAAAGTTGTACATATCCTCTTCTCCAATAGAAAAATAAATTGCTTTTGCTCTGCCTGCACTTTCTCTTATGAGATAAAGAATTATTTCTATATCCTCCATTTTAGTTTCTTCTTTTATTTCTAAAATTGTTTTTCCGGAAAACTTATTCTCTGGGAGAAAACTATTAGATACCAATATATTAGATATTCCCCCCCTTTTATATACAATATCCATAATATCTTTTTTTTCATCCTCAGTAAGAATATTTATTCTCTCAATAAATTTCTTTACATCACCATCAAATATTTTTTCTGGAATAAGTACCATAAGAGTAGTAGAAGTTGCTGTATATGGATATTGATCATATGTTATATCCAATCCTTTTTCTCTCGCTTCTATTATTAATTTTAAAATATCATCCGATTTCCCCCAAAGTCTTCTATCCATTATTTTCAAATGTGATATATTTACTCTGCATTTACTTTTTTCAGTACATTCCAGCACCTCTTTTATAGATTCTACAACATTTTCTCCTTCATTCCTTATATGAAAAGAAGCTGTTTTATTATATTTAGCTGTAGTTTTTAATATTTCAGTAATTTCATTTTTATCCATAAAATTTCCTGGCTGATATACAAGTCCAAAAGATACTCCATATGCCCCCTCCTGAAGTTCTTTTTCTAAAACTCCAAGCATATTTTTCAACTCATCTTCATTTAATTTTTTAGTGCTGAATCCTACACTATCTACCCTTATACAACCAGTTCCTACAAGGTAAGCCTGATTTGTAATAAATCCTTTTCTATTTATTGCCTCTTTTAAATCTTTCATACTTTTTATATCTTCCAATTCAGTGCTATCATCTGGCAATACAAAATGATCTTTCACATATTGCTTAAACTCATTATTATATTCTTCACCTGCTGGAGATATTCCTATTCCACAATTGCCACTTACTTCTGTTGTCACTCCCTGAAGTATTTTACTTGTCATTTCTTCAGAAAAAAATGCTGCTAAATCAGAATGACAATGGGGATCTATAAAACCTGGAGAAACAATTTTTCCAGAAGCATCTATTACTTTTTTTCCTTCTAATTTTTCTGATGATATTTCAGTTATTCTATCTCCAGTTATTCCTATATTGATATTTTCAGCTGCTTTTTTCCCTCCAAAAACAACTTTTCCATTTTCTATAACTAAATCAAACACCATTGCTCCTCCCATTCCTTATTTACAATAGTTATCAAAAATTACTTTTCCAATTAAACTATTTATCTTAATCCCATCTTCATTTTTCTCTAAATCCTTTGTAAGAACTATAACATCTACCCATCCTCCATCAAAGAATAATCTTCCTGCATCGTGTTCTATATACATAAGTTCCCCTGTCTTATGAGCAAAATCTACTTCTCGTGCAAAATAAAGAGGTATTTTATTATTATATGCCTGATTTCTTAACATATCCAAATCATCTGGATTCTTGCATAACATTTTCAGCACTCCCAAAACATCTTTAGGAGTAGTAAAGTTATCTTTTCCAGCTTTTCTAGCTTCTGCATCCATCATCTTTCTTCCTAAAACAGTTCCTGTAAATCCTTTCTCTTTTATACATGCATTTATTTTATCCATTCCAATATAGTCTATAAGGATATTTGTTGCGGTATTATCACTAAGACATATCATAAGATAAGCTGTGTCTTTTACAGTAAGAGGAAGTCCATCTTCCATTACTTTTAATATTCCGCATCCTCCAACTTTATCAACTTTTTTTAATTCTATCCTTTTATTATAATCCTCTTTATTTAATGCCATAAGAATAAAAAGTTTTATTATACTTGCTGATGGAAATACTACTTCTTCATTTATCATAAGTAACTTTCCAAAGGAATCCCTTATTACTACTCCAGCTACTCCACTATTTTCATTTATTATTTCTTTTATTCTTTTTTCCATTATTCAACCCCTCCATATTTTATTTTAAATTGAATAAATAACTGCTCTTACTATTACATATATTATCATTACTATTGTTATTGACATTCCATTTCTTATCATGCTTTTTAAATCTTTTGAACGTGCCAATCCCATCTGCCCTATCATATCTCCAGTTGGATAAGCAAAAGATGTTATTTGTGAACCTATTAAAAGTACAGTTCCCCATATTGTCATAGGAAGATTTATATCAGCTACTATGTTTTTAAATAAATCATTTAATACAACTGATTGTGCAACTGCTGCTCCTGATACTCCAAATATTCCTACAAGTGTACTTATTATTATAAATCCTATATCTCCACTTATATCTATCAATGGCTTCAGCATATCTCCCAATGTAGTAAATGCTCCTGTCATTGTAACAAATTTCAGGAATGGATCATACAATACAAACATAAAGAACAGCCAGAACATTCTTGTTGCTCCTTTTGTCAGGCTTCCAATGATATCCATCATACTTCTTCCTGCTGCCAGTCCTGTTGTAAAAGCCACTGCAAGCATAACTACAATTGCATAGGCTGCTCCTGCTTTTGCATATATACCATATGCAAGCATTCCTATCATTACTGCAGCAAATACCATTGTTGCTTTATTTATCTCAGGTGTAGATACAAATTCTTCATCCTTATCCATATCTTCCGTTGAATACATTTCAATTCCTTCATACTGCTTCTGTACTTTTTTTCCTGTATAATAAGTAGTTATAAGTACAAGAACAGCTACTGGTATTCCCACATTAGCCAGATATGCTCCATATGTAAGTCCTGTAAGTCCCATTAATGTAATTACTGGAGGAACAAACGGCCCTAAAAATAATCCACATGCTCCAGCCCCATGAAGAATAACTGCCAGTGCATTAGGTGTCAATCCGAAACTTGCAACTATCGGTATCAAAATTGGTGCTATCATAGCATTTGCCCCTGCTAATGTTCCCAAAAGAGAAACTAGCAAAGTTGAAGTTCCCATTGTTACTATTATAGCTTGATTCTGACTTTTTATTCCCACTTTTTTTATTAGTATTTCTACTAGATTTCTGGCAACTTTTGTTTCAGTCAGCACTTCTCCCAATCCTGCTCCCATCATTATAATAAATCCAATAAGTCCCAAAAATGATTTAAGTCCATTTGCTATTTCATTTGATAAACTCACTGGTGTCTGCCCTGTCAAAACTGCTCCTACTAAAACGCAGATGATAACTGTTGAAAGCAGATTTTTCCCCTTAAATGCAAGGTACAAATAAATAACTAGTGGTAAAAACCCTATTAATGCTGGTAATCCAAATATCATAAAATCCCTCCTCTGTGTTTTATAAATAAAAAAGGTCTAAAATTCACGCATTCAAAAAGAAATGGTAGAATTTTAGACCTTACTTACTTAAATGTTTAACTGTAAACAAGTGTTTTAATTCTTAGACTTTATATATTTTTTTATCGCATCTTTATATGCAACTATTATCGACTTTTGTGAACTTCCTAAATAAGTTCTTTCAACTTCTGCTATTATTTTATCCTGATCTTTTATAAAATTTTTTCCTACAAATATCTCTCTCACAAAAGAATTAGTTATTTTCAGGATAGATGATACTTCTGTTTCTAATATAATGTCGTCTTTGTCTGATACTATAAATGCTAGAAAAAATTTATTATAATTTTTAGTTATAGGATTATCTAAATTAGTTTTCGCATTTCCTACAATATATTTTTTATCCATTTTAATATACTCCAATAACTCCATATTTTGTATTTATTCTAACACACTAAATTTTAAAAATCAAACTTTTATACCTATTTCACTATATATATTTTAAATATATATATTTTCATTTTTTAATAAATTACGTATATACAATTTGAAATTCAAAAATTTTATCAGTTTTATAGATAAATTTTATTAAAATAAAAATGATTTTTGGTAACTAGTTTTTTTAATTTATATCATAAACTTTATCTAGATAGACTTTAGCTTTTTCATAATCTTCTATATTTTTTATAGTTATTTCAAAATCTCCTGTTCCCCAATGTCCTATATTTCTTACATCTCTTGTAAATCCTTCTATTAATACTTCTTTATCTGGATTTAATTTCAAGTATAAAACTATCCCTTTTTTATCAAGCTGCAGACAAACAATATTTTTAACTTTTTTAAAAGCTACATAAAGTTTTAATTTATTTTCAGAAATATCATCTCCCTTTGACAATATGTAATCCCTGATTGAAAAATATAATTCTTGTGTATTTTTAGGAGATTTTTTTATCTTTTCTTCTATACCACATTCTTTTATATTTCCTTTATTTGTAATTATCTTTTCTTTTATGGGTCTTACCATGGGAGTATTTATATGTTCAAAAAGAAGAAGACTATCTTCAAACTTATTGTATTTTACTAATTTTATATTCCTTTGCATTTGATTAACTGCATGTTCATCATATTTAGTAAATTCCTTAGCAATACAGATAACGCAAGGGGAAGACCAATCTATATTTTTTGCAATCTCAATGCCTAATTTTTCCATGACTAATATTTGAAAATCTGCCTTATGATCTAATAACCAATCCAAATAAAACAATCCTTGGTTAATAACATTTTCATCTCTACTCCTTTTATATTCAAATATAACTGGACAATTATTTTCATCTATTCCCAAACTATCCATTCTTCCATTAGTTATAGAATATTCACTTTGTAAAAATCTAATTCCAAAAAATGTTTCCATATTATTCTCAATTAAATTTTGAATTTCTTTTTCTAATACTACTGCACTTTGACTCAGTTCTTTCACTCCATTTTTTATTTCAAATAAATTTATATCTGACATATCTCACCCCAATTATTTCAAATTGAATCATTCTAAAATATTAATTTTCTAGTTTTAATTATTCTCATTTTTTAGAAATATCTTCAACTGAAATATTTATAAATTTTTTATATTTTTTATTTTAAATTATAATATTTTTTTCAAAAGTTCTATTGCAGGTTCATCCTCTTTATTTTGAGTTCCTAATTCACCTCTAAAAGCTTTATCTAAAATAGATTTTTCAAGTAATTCTATTGCTTCTTCTAACTCTATAAGCTCTTTTATTTTACTTTCTTTTTCTAATATTTCATCTAATATTCTTACAATCTCTTCTTGTTCTTTTAATGGAGGAAGAGGAAAAATAAAATTACTTAATTTTTGAGCATTAATATTAGATTGACTAACTCCATCACTTTTTACATTTAAACATACCTGCTTTATATAGTTTGTCTGCATATACTGATTAAAATAATAAGGTATAACTCTATTTTGAGGAAATTCTATTTTTATTAAATATCCAGCATATATACAATTTTGTTTTCCATCAAAAAGGGCTGTTTTCCCAACTAATTCTGGACTATTAGTTCTATTAAAAAGTATATCTCCCTTTTTTAACTTATATTTTTCTATTTCTAATAAATTAGAAGTATAAGCTAAATTTTTATAAATAATTTTTCCTTTTTGAAGATTTCCCATTCTGATAACAGGAATTTTTCCTTCAATACTTGATTTTTCAGAAGTTCCATATGTAAAAGAAAAACAAATATTTTTTAATTTAGTCCACTTCCAATTCTTAGGTATCTCATATGGTTCTTCATCTTTAGAAATTATCATATTTTCAATTTCTTCGATTTTAGGTTTACTTGGTTTTTTCTTTCTACTTTTTTCAGCTTCAATACATGCTTGTTCCCAATTTTTTATTTTCTCTTCATTAATACTTTTTAAAAGTTCTATTGCATCTTCAGTTTGATTATTTTTTCTCCATTCTGAAGTTAATTCTCCCCTAAATGCCTTATTTAAAATAGATTCTTTTCTGTTTTCAATATTTTCTTTTACCTCTTGTATAAGCTCTTTTGCTTTATTTATTTTTTCAAACATAGAATCTAATTTTTCTACTATTCTTTTTTGTTCTTCTAAAGGAGGTAAGGGAAATATTAATTTTTCTGTATTTGTTTTATTTAATATCGCTATTGTAGTAGCCACAGCTGAATTTAGTATTTGTAATTGAAAAAAATTAGAATTAGCAACATAATAATTATATGGTGAAAAAATTATTTCTTTTTTAGGAACTAAACTATTTATTTGTTGATTAGTACATACTTCAACTTCTGAATATGCTACTTTCCCAATACTTCCTATGCAGCAAAGAAGTGTTGAATATTTAGGTAAAATCCTAACATTATTTCTGGCTCTTTTATCAATACATTCTTCTGAACTTTTTAAATTTCTTTTTTGATGTAAATCACTTGGCTTAACAAAAAAAATATCTTTATTTTCCCAATACTCTTTATTTATTTTAGAAGGTGTATTCCCTGTAATTACATTATTTACCTTTCCAAGCTTCACCCACTCCCAACTCTCAGGTATCTCATATGGCTGATCTTCTTTTGGAATGAGAGCTTCTCTGAGCTTTTCTTCAAGAGTTAATTCTTTGTTTTTAGCCATTGTTTTCCACCTCACAAAGATTTAACTCCTTTATCACACTCTTAAGCAAATCTATTGCTTCTTCTAATTTATCTATAGATTCTTGAGCACTTTCAATAGGATCAGGCAGATCATCAGAATCAATCATTGAGTCATCTCTTATTAGACCTAAATCCAATGAATAATCTTTTTTTACAATATCTTCAAGAGTTATTAAATTCCATCTCTCTAATTTTTCTTTCTCTTCTACTGAATCAAATGTTTTTTCAAACTCTTCAAAATGGCTTCTTGTAAGAGGAGTATTCTTTCCAAAATTTGGCATATTAGTTCTTAAATCATAGTACCAGATTTCTTTTGTATTATTTACATCAGTTCTTCCTCTTTCAAAAAATAATACATTTGTTTTTACTCCCTGAGCATAAAATATTCCAGTTGGTAATCTTAATACAGTATGAAGATTACACTTATTTAATAAATCTATTCTTATATCTTTTCCAACTCCACCTTCAAACAATACATTATCAGGAATAATTACAGCTGCTCTAGCTTTTCCTGTTGTTTTCAGAGATCTATAAATAATCTGTAAAAAGTTTAGCTGTTTATTTGAAGTTTCATGAACCAAGTCATCTCTTGTTACTCTTTCTCCACCTTTTTTAGTTCCAAATGGTGGATTTGAAAGGATAAGATCAAAGTTTCTAAGCTGTTTACCTGTTTCAGACAAAGAATCTCCTTGGATAAAGTTTCCATTTATTCCATGAAGCAATGCATTCATTATTCCTAATCTATGTGTATCTGGCACAAGTTCACAGGCAGAAAAAGCTTCCATTGCTTGAAATTCTCTCTCTTCATCTGTTACTGGTCTTTCTTTAGTACCAAAATAGTCATCATATTTTCCTCTCAAATATTTATCTGTTTCTATTATAAACCCAAATGTTCCTGCTGCTGGGTCACATATTCTTTCCCCTAATTCTGGTTTTATAATTCTAACAATTGAATCAATAAGAACTCTAGGAGTAAAATATTGCCCTGCTCCTGATTTTTTTTCAGAAGCATTTTTCTCTAAAAGTCCTTCATATAGATCTCCTAAATCTTCTTTATCTACAGAATACCAATCAATTTTATTAATTTCATTAAAAATCTTTTTTAAATTTGCTGGTTCCTCAATTTTCGTTTGAGCATTTCTGTAGATAATTCCAAGCTTCCCATCAATTTGCCCCAAATCTAATAAACATTTTTGATAATTATTTTTTAATTCTATTCCCTCTAACTTTGCCAATTCTTTCCATCTATACTTTAATGGAATCCCTATTTTTTCTTCATTTTCTAGTTCTGAAGACATCTTCAAAAACAATATATATGTTAATTCAGTTACATATTCATGATATGTAATTCCATCATCCCTTAAAACATTACATAAGTTCCATAATTTTTGTACTACTTCATTACTTGTCATTTTTATCTCCCTGCTAGTTTAATATTATTTCCTTGCTAATTACATTTAAAATTTCATCTAACATGCCTTCTAAATTCTTATCAACTTTTGAATATCCTCCATATGTTTCTTTTAATATTCCAGCTTCAAAGTCTTCCTTAGTTAAATATCCATCACTTCTTAACAGACTTTCTATTCTTTCAAGAATAATTTTTTGTTTTGGAGACCAATTTTTTAGTCTTTTTATTTTAATCATAACATCATTTATTTTTTTTTCTCTATCTACTATAGGAGATCCATACATTGCATTTTTAATAAAAGTCAGCATATCTGCTAAAATATCCTCATTTCTAACTTGTTTATATGCAGCATTTAAACTTGCTTTATTATATCCTTCTATATCCAGAACTTTTATAATTTCTTCTAAATCTGTTTTTTTAAAATCTTGAGGTGATTTTTTCAATATCTTAATTGCTTCTATTTTGTCAGAAGAATTTAAAACATATTCTCTAAAACCTTCCAAATAGTCTTCTGGTCTCTCAGCTTTTCCAAAATCTTGTCTAATATATTTTATTTCATCTGCATGTTCAGAAATTACTTTTTCTTTTTCTGCTATTTTTAGTTCATCTAAATGTAAAAGAAATTTTTGTTCTTTCATCAATGTTTCATAGATTTTTTCTTTTGGAGTATTTTTCAGATAATCTACATATTCATCAATATCAGAAACTTCTTCTCCTCTTATATAGTTAGAAAAAACTTTTAAATGATCTGAACCAGCTTTTTTTATTCTATTCTTCTTTCTTTGAATTCTTCCAACTACTTCATCTAAAAGATATTCCATATTTTTATCATTTCCATCAATTTTATCCAAATCTCCAAGGAGTTTTTTCAAATTTATTTTAGGATTTACTACAACTGGTTTCATATCTGTATAGTCTTTTAAATCTGGATAGATATCAACTGCGTCATAAATTTTAAAATATTCCTTATTTATTTCATCACATAATCTTGTAGCTCTTCCTATCATTTGTTCATAAAGAATTCTACTTTTTACCTTTCTTAAAAATACAAGATTACAAATTTTAGGAACATCTATTCCTGTAGTTAAAAGATCTACTGTAATTGCTATTGTTGGATAATTCTCATTTTTAAATTTTTTTATAAGCTTATCTACATCTTTTACTGACCCTGTAATTTTTTCTATCATATCATTATTCATAGAATACATCTCAAGTTTATCGAATTCTTCCCTCAATATTCTAACTAACATATCTGCATGTTCATCAGTAGCTGCGAAAATAAGAGTTTTTTCAGGACCTTCTGGATTTATATAATTTGCCAATGCAGAACAAACAGCTCTATTAAATCCTTCTGTTATAACTTTAGTATTAAATTTGTCTACATCAAAATCCAATTCATCTTCTAAATCTTTTATAACTTTTATCTCTTGTGTTTCTGAGTCAAAAACTTTTACTTCAGCTCCTTTTTCAAAATGTATTCCATCACTAGATAACTTTGTTATAATTCTGTAAGGTGGTTCAAAATCAACAAGATGTCCATCTAAAACAGCCTGTCTATATGAATATTGATATACAGGTTCACCAAATATTTCATAAGTATGAACTGCTGGAGTAGCTGTTAGAGCTATTTTATCAGCCTCAAAATAATCTACCACACTACGATATTTGCTCTGATATTCTTTTTCATCATTAAAAAACGCTTCTTCTTCAGTCGGAATTCTATCTAAAATATATCCTCTATGAGCTTCATCTATTACAATACAATCATATTGTCCTACTGTAACTGTATCATCATTTGAGTATAGTACTCTTTTCATAAGTCCTTGAACAGTAGCTACATGTATTTTTGTAGTATCTTCTGGCTTTTTATCTTTTAATCCTTTAATATCATAAATTTCAGAAATTTTTAATTGTTGATCTACTTTGACATTATCAAAAGCATCTTTTGCTTGTTCACCTAAACTTGCTCTATCTACTACAAATAATATTCTATTGTATTTTTTACTTTTCAGTAACCTATACAAGATAGCCAGAGCAGTTCTTGTTTTTCCAGTTCCAGTAGCCATAGTCAAAAGAACTTTATTCTGTCCTCTTATCAAAGCTTCTTCCACAGCTTTTACTGCTTCAATCTGATAATTTCTAAGACCTAATCCACTTTTAGATTTTAGATATTCCATAGGTTCTTCCTGCAAAATTTTATTTGCTAACATCTCATCTTTAGCTAATAATTCTTTAATATCTCTTGGAGAATAAAATCCTTTTAAAGCTTTAGGAGAATTTTTCTGTCTTCTTCCATCTAAAAACCATATTCCTGATTTATCAATTAATTCCTTATTATAAGCTCGTCCATTACTTGAAAACATAAATGGAGCTTTATATTCATCTAAAAAAGGAGCTCCTTCGCAAAGTTTAATTCCATCTAATATCATCACTCCTTTGGAATACATTCTACTTTCTCTTCTTAAAGCATTGCCTATATCAACTTTTTTTCTTTTAGCTTCTAAAGTTCCATATAGAGTATTTCCATAAAAAAGAGCATAATCTACATATCCATTTTTCCCATCTTCTTTTATACATGGCCATTCTGCAATTGCCATAAATCTACCTTTTTCAGGCATAGTTTTATTTGATTTATAATTAAACTTTATTGTATCTGCTTCCCATCCAGCATCTCTTAATTGCTGGTCAATTAGAGCTCTTGTTTCAGCTTCAGTTAATTCAACACTTTTTTTATTTTTTATCAATTGAATTCTTTCTTCAGGTGTTCTAAAAGAAAGTTTTTCAGGTACTAATTTTTCAAATTTATTCTTTTCCTCTTCTTCTTGTACTTTTGATAAAAGCTTTTCATAAGCTTCTTTGTAATCAACTCTCTCTGGCTTTTTGTATTGAACTAATTCTGAATTGAAAGAGTAATCACTTCCATAAATTTCATTAAACCAACTACAAAGTTTTACCACTAATGACAAAAGAGTCTCTGCTTCACTTTCATTTCCAGACATATCATGTACAGCTGTATTTCCTTTTTTCCTAATAAGCTGTAATATATTTTCTATATCCTCTGGAATTAGATCATAAGCTTTTAAAATTTTTATTCTATCTAATTGACTCCCACTTTCTGGTTCAGCTAATCTTTCAACTTTCAGCATAGACTTTGCTATATATTCTCCCAATTGTCTTATTTTTATAATTGCAGTATTAGGGTCTTTATGAAGAGTGTACTCTGCCATTTCTCCAATTTTAGCTAAAATATCCCAGTCTTTTTTTAAAAATTGAAAATTTGTATGCATTCTTTTCCCCTCCATATTTTAGAACTTATATTTAAATATTTTTGATATTAATTTTCTTCCTTATTTTTAATTGTATCATTTTTTAAAGGAGATTAATAGTTCTTCCTTCTCCCAATTTCATAAATTGGTACATTTTTTATATACCTCTATAGATTTTTTCTAATATTTTCTAAATAATAATTTTTTATGATAAAATATTTGTTTATAAGTGGTTGATAAAGTTTTTTTCTGATAAATAAAAAAAGCTACAGACAAATCAAATTATCTATAGCCTTTCAAATTTTTTTATTTTTTAATTATATGAAATATAGTCATCTTTATTTTTACTTGAAGCTGTTTCACACTCTACTTTATTTACTTTATATCCTTTTTTTATCTCAAGTGCACCTTTTAAAATAGGATCATCAGTTTTAATCTGCTTTTCAAGTAATACTTTTCTTAGATTTTTCAGAATTTCTTTATATTTAATATCATCTGCAAGATTATTTCTTTCTGTTGGATCATAATAGAGGTCAAAAAGCCCTTCTCTATATTTAACTTTTTCTTTTAGTCCATTATTCATAAGAAAATCCTTTGGTACAGACTCATCCATATTTGAAAGATTAACTTTATTCCAAGTTTCATCATAGTATTTTATATATTTGTAACGTTTTGTTCTTACACATCTCACAGGTTCATATGATGTATGAAAATTGACTTCAGCAAATATGTATTCATCAAGAAAAGCCTTATTATCAGCAAAAGCCTCAGCAAAAGACTTTCCTTCCAGATAATCAGGTTTATTTAACTTAAGAAGTTCACACAATGTAGGAAATACATCTATTTGTGAAACCAGACTATCCACAACTTTTCCATTAGAATCTGCATTAGGAACTTTCATTATCAATGAAACTCCTATTCCAGTATCTGTAAGATTACATTTATTAAATGGAAGTGCCAGTCCATGATCTGTAGTAAAAATTATAATAGAATTTTCATAAAGATTATTTCTCTTTAAAGCGTCTACTATCATTTTTATATTTTCATCTGCATAATGAGCTGTTGTCATATACTGAGCATGATCATGCCTGTTTTCCTCATTATTTGTAATTGGATAAGGAGGAACTATGTATCTTTCATCTATAAACTCAGCTACTTCCACTGGATAAGGTCTGTGTGTGCTGTGCATCCCAAAAGACAATAAAAATGGTTTTTCTTCATTATAGTTATCAAGCCATCTTACTACTTCTATGGCATTGTTTCTATCCCATAAATGAAGTTCTTCTTTTTTAAATGGTTTAGAATCAGTTGTAATTATTTCTTTATATCCTAAATTATGCAGCCCATTTTTTTCTAAATCTAGGTACCATCCATATTCATGCTGTATTCCACATAAACAAGTATTATATCCATTATTCTTTAAAAAATTAGCTAAATGTTTTTCAGGGTTGTAAAGAGAAAATCCTCTTTGAGCTAACCCAAGCATCCCATTTTGATGTGGAAAAGTTCCTGTTAAAAGAGCAGCTCTGCTTGGAGAACAAGTCGGCCCTGCACAAAAAGCATTTGTAAAGACCACAGAGTCTTCTGCCAGTTTTTTTAGATTTTCAGTTGGAATATCATATCCATAAGGACTCAACATTCTTCCACTGTCATGTGTATTTATATATATAACATTCATCTTTGACTGATAGCCTCCTTTATTTTACAAATATAGGTGAACTCCATGCAGCTCCACCATCTTTCTGCCATATTCTTACCCTAACATTTGAAATGTTGGTAGTATCTATAGTTTTTTCTATTCTTCTTGTGTATCCTGAAACAGGAACAGCCTTGGAAAGTTTTATTTTGTAGGCATTATGCCACCAAGGATCAGTTCTGTAGTACTCTGTAAAGTTAAAGTTTTCTTTTAAAAGTTCTTCTGCTTCTTCTAATAATGGTATCAATCTTGAAGATTCAAACAATTCTTTTACCTCAAACTTATATTCTTTTCCATCAACTGTAAGGACAATAAAACTATCAATAGGAGCTGATATTTCAAATATAAATCCTTCTGTAGTTACAGCACTAGGTCCCATCCATTTTCCTGTAGCTGTTGTTTTATACGAAGTTAAATCAAACTTACAACTACTGTCTGTAACATCATATAGACGTTGTCCAAAATTGCTCCAGCATTTCTCAATAGATAAAATTTTCCCTTCTGTTGAAAGTGAACCGCTCCAGTTTCTTGATTTTATATCAGGAAATATTCTTCTGTCTGGTCCCCATCCAAAGTCCGCTTTAAATTTAAATTGAACATTTTTTCCAAGAGATTCCTTTTCCCATGTTGAAGTATGAGGAATCATTTCAGTTGTTATGTTATCTTCTATAATTTCTATTCTATCTATTGCATTTGAAGCTTCTACATTCAGTACAAGTTTAGAGTCTTTTTTTGGAGATACACTCCCCCCCATAACAGTATCATCTATTAAAAAATCTACTTTTATTCTATCTTTGCTTACTCCATAGACTCTTTTATTTATAAAGGCATCCCAGATGCTTTCTTTTGTATTATCCTCAGCCAATACAGCAATATACCCAAATCCATAAACTCCGGGAACAGAATGATTATCACCTGAAGCTATAACTCCAAATTGATGTCCTTTCTCCCATCCCTTTTCTACAGCTGTCACTCCTGTTCTAGGTCCCATATGAATATGTCTGTCCATTGTAAATTGACTTTCGTCATTTTCACTAGAACCATGTGATGAATAAATTTCTGCAAATGGTGAAAATTTATCATTATGTGTTTCCCAGTTTTTTCCTCTATGACCAAGTTCATAAGCCAAATGATGAGGAATAGCTATACAATCAGCCTCTCTAAAGTTTTTTTCAAGCTCTGAATATCTAAGAGGAAAATATGGGTTTTTATCATTCTTCAAAAAGAAAACATTATGATCTCCATCTTTTCCTGCTCCCTGCCATTCATACCCCATGAACATAGGAAACCCTTCTTCATTTACTTTTTCAGTAAATTTTCTTATATATTCCCAGTCAGCCTGTACTTTATCTATAGGGTAAATGTCCTCTACTCCCAGTCCACACTCATCTTTTCTCATATAATATGGATAATATGCAAACGGCCAAAAATCAAAAATATCTTTTACCTGTTCAAACCATGAAGGCAGTTTATCTATGCTTTCATGATGCAGATTACTATGCATATCACTCCATAATATTTTATATTTGTTCATAACTTTTCACCAGCCTATCTAATATTTTAATGGAATTTTTCTTTTGTACTTATTCATAACACTTGTAAATCTCAATGTTGTCAGATGAGGTCTTGTGATTGCACTTCCAATTACAACAGCATGAGCTCCAAGATAAAGACTCTGAACAGCCTCTTCTGGAGAAGCTATTTTTCCTTCCATAATTACAAGTCCCAATCCTTCACAAGCTTCTACAATTCTTGCTAACTCCTCAAAATCAGGAGAGTCTGTAGATTTTGGATTATCATTAAATCTATATAGTGTCGGAGCAACCATATGTGCTCCCATTTTTAAAGCTTCTTTTGCCTCTTCAGCATTTCTAATATCAGCAAGTATTAATAAATCTGGATATTTTTCTTTTATTTCTGAAATAAGTTCATAAGCTTTTCTGCCATAACTATTTATTCTGTTTGTAGCGTCAATTGCTACAATATCAGTTCCAGCTTTTACTATTTCATCTACCTCTTTCATGCTTGGAGTGATAAAAACATCTTCTGTATCAATATTTATCTTCCATAAACCTATAATAGGTTTATTAGTAACTTTTCTTATTCTAGCTATGTTTTCAGGGGTATCTATTCTATATCCACAAGCATCTCCCCATTCACCACATGCCACCAGTTTTTCTATTATTTCAGGAAGATAAAGAGGGTCTGTTTTTTTTACTTGGCATGATAATATCAAACCATTTTTTATATCTTCTATTATTTTCTTGTTCTTATCATTCATAAAATCACTATCCTTATATTTATTATATTCTATAGTGTAGCAACATATTCATCAATTTCTGTTCTGATAAGATTTACTGTCGGACCATAAATTATTTGAAGATTTTTTCCTCTAGTAACAACATTATGTGCTCCTGTTTGTTTTAATAAATCAATATTTACAACATCTAATTTTTTTACAGTAACTCTTAATCTTGTTGCACAGTTATCAATGTCAGAAATATTTCCCATTCCTCCCAAAGCTTCTATTATTGTTTTAGCTTCTCCAGAGGTATATTTTCCTTTCAGTCCTTTTTCTTGTTCCTCGTCATCTTCTCTTCCAGGTGTTTTAGCATTCAATTTTTCTATTAAGAATTTAAACAACAGATAATTTACTATAAAGATTGGAATTCCAAGAATAAGTATCCAGATATAATTAGTTTTAGAATTTCCTTGGAATACTCCAAATAGTAAAAATTCAACCAATCCAGCTGAGAAAGTAGATCCTATTGTAATTTTAGCTATTGCTGCAATAACAAAAGATATTGCAAAAGAAACTGCTTCTGCAACAAAAAGTAAAGGTGAAGCAAATAGTAAAGCAAATGATATTGGTTCAGTAACTCCAGTTAAGAAACTTGTAAGTCCTATTGAAAGTAAAAATCCAAATGTTGCTTTTCTTTTCGGTCCTTTTGGAATAGCTGTATACATAGCTAAACATATAGCAGGCATTGTAAATATCATATGGAAATATCTTCCACTGTTGTATAAAGCTATATTTGAAAAATAATGTACTGTATTGTGATCAGCTAATTGTGCAAGG
Source organism: Fusobacterium varium (assembly GCA_002356455.1). Lineage (NCBI taxonomy): Bacteria > Fusobacteriati > Fusobacteriota > Fusobacteriia > Fusobacteriales > Fusobacteriaceae > Fusobacterium > Fusobacterium varium. Next base: position 658,448 of record AP017968.1, on the reverse strand, counting down.
AATATATTTTGCCATCCTTCAATAACTTTTCCCCCAACTTCTAATGTTCCTCCAGCAGCTGTAGTCCAGAACGGAAGATAGAATACATGGTGAAGACCTAAAACATAGAATCCTCTAAGAACAAGTCCATACATAAATGCTCCAAATATTCCTAACCCTTGAGTTAAAACTCCAAAATAAGCAATCATAGCAGCTATTGCTGGCCAAACAAAAACCATGATTAAAGATACAAACATAAAGACGACAGTATTAACTATTGGAACAAATCTTGCTCCTCCAAAGAAAGCTAATACATCTGGAAGTTTAGTTTTATAGTATTTATTATGAACAACCCCAGTTACAATACCAGCTAAAACTCCTCCAAAGACATTCATATTAAGAGTTTTTATTCCAAACTGTACAGCCTGTCCATAAAGACGTATATCTGCGCCAGCAGGAGCTTCTTTTCCAAAAATACTTATAAATGCCCCTGTTCCTGTTAAAAGAACAAAATACCCAACAACTGCTGAAAGACCAGCAGACCCTTTTTCATTTTTTGCTAACCCAGCAGCTATACCAACAGCAAAAATTAATGGCAGTGCAGCAAAAACCCCATTTCCTACAGCATTCATTAATTTAAGCAATCCTTGTAAAACAGCATTATCCAAGATAGAATAAGCTTTTATTACTGCTCCTGATGATAATGCAGCAGAAATACCAAGTAAAAGCCCTGCTACTGGCAAAATAGAAATAGGCATCATAATAGCTTTACCTAACTGTTGTCCTAAGCTAAAAAGATTGTCTTTTAAACTAACTTTCCCTTCCATAATCAACCTCCACATTTTATTTATGTACTTTATTTTATTAAGATACTTTAATTAAATTGATTATAATTCATAAAAAATAACTTGTCAATACAAATTATATGTTGTATTATACATTATATAAAACTTGTATTATTTTTTTAAAAGTTGTAAATATAAATAAGGAGAGTATATTATGGAAGATAAAAAAGTTTCAAAATATCAATTGGTGGAAAGTTATATAGTTGAAGGAATACAAAGTAATCACTATAAGGTTAATGATATTCTTCCAACAGAAGCAGAACTGTCTGAAAAATTTAACTGCTCCAGAGTTACTGTTCGTCAAGCACTAAGTAATCTGGCATATAAAGGTATCATATACAGAATACAGGGAAAGGGGTCTTTTGTATCAAAAGAAAATACTTTGAAGCGTTCTCCTCTCCTTAAAAGCTTTACTGAAGATATTCTTGATATGGGAAAAAAGCCATGGTCAATAGTAGAAACTTTTCATATAACAAAAGTTGGAGAACATATTGGAAGGATAATGGGATTAAAACCTAATGAAAAGATTTATTATATTGAAAGAATCAGATTTGCTGATAATGATCCTATTCTTTTTGAAAAAACATATATGGAAATATCTAAGCATCCTGAGATGTCTGTAAAAATATTAGAAGGTTCTAAGTATGAATATGCTAAAAAGCAAGGAATGGAAATTTCTATTTCTTACCAAAATATAACTCCTGTGTTTCCTCCTGAAAATATAGCTGAAAAATTAAAAATTTCTTCTAAGACACCTATTTTAAAATTATCAAATGTTACATACTTATCAAATGGAGAACTTTTTGACTATAATGAGCTATATATGAATACAGAATTATACCAATTAAACATAGTAAAGAAAGTTGAAAAATAATTCTATTATATTAAAATATATTATCAAAGAACCCATATATTAAAAAAATGATTATTTAAAAATCTATGGGTTCTTATTTTATTTTTGATAATATACATATAAAATTTTGATACTATTTAATTTTTTTATACTTCCATCTCTAATCTTTCTAAAAATTTTTTAGCTGCTTTAGAAAATATTTGAGATTTTTTCCATACAATATTTAAACCGACTTCTAATTTTGGTTCTAATGGTTTAAAACATAAAACACTATTTCCTGTAGTATTTACTAATTTATCAAGACTCAGTGCATATCCAATACCTTCCTCTACCATAAGAGAAGCATTGTAAACTAAATTATATGTAGTTACAATATTCAACTTATCATAATCTAAACCTATCCATTCTGAAATTTCTTTTCCAACCATTGATTGCCTGGAACATAAAAGCGGAATATTCAATAAATTTTCTGGCTTTATTGTATCACATGATGCTAATGGACTATCTTTTCTCATTAATAATCCCCATATATCTGTTGCAGGAAGTTTTATATATTCATATTTTTTTATATCTGCTGGCTCAATTAATATCCCAAAATCTAATAATCCCTTATCTAACCGTTCTGTAACATCATCTGCATTTCCACTGAATATGTGATATCTTATATTAGGATATTCCTTTTGTAATTTTTTTGCTGTTTGAGCAATTATTCTCATAGCATCTGTTTCTCCTCCACCTATATAAATATCCCCATTTATAATCTCATCAGAGGTTATAATTTCTGTTTCTGTCTTTTCCACTAATTCAATTATTTCCTCTGCTCTTTTTCTTAGAAGGACTCCTTCATCTGTTAAAGTAAGTTTTCTGCTTCCCCTAATAAATAATTTTTTTCCTAATTCTTCTTCTAATTCCATAAGTTGTCTAGAAAGAGTAGGTTGTGTTACATGTAAAGACTCTGCTGCACCTGTAATGCTTTCTTCCCTAGCTACAGCAACAAAATAACGTAAAACCCTTAATTCCATGTTCCATCCCTCCAAATAATTTCATTTTTAAAATTATACCTTTTTTTAATATGCTTATCAAGCATAGTTTTATATTTAATATAGGTATTTGATATTAAAATATCTATACTCTATAATTAATAAACAAAGAGTTTAAAAATGAATATGCATAGTAATCTTACTAAGTTTTACAGCTTTATGAAATAAAAATTTTAAGTTTAAACTTAATTATAGTACACAATATTTAATTTTTTAAAAGAAGGATAAAATGAAAAAATTCTTTATTTATTTTTGTATATTCTTTATAATTTTATTTTTTAAAAATTATAAAAGTTATAGTAATTTAAATGATGATAATTTAAAAAAAGAAGTTATAAAAAGTATAAATATGCAAATAGGTAATAAAAATTTTATGATAAAATTATTTAATAATAATGCTGCTCAAAATTTAATTACCCAGCTTCCCTTGACATTAGATATGAAAGAATTAAATGGAAATGAAAAATATTCCTATCTCACTAAAAAATTACCTACTGATTCTCAAAATATTAGTGAAATTAAAACAGGAGATTTGATGTTATTTGGTTCTGATTGTTTAGTACTGTTTTATAAAAACTTTCACACTTCCTACAGCTATACAAAGATTGGCTATATTGAAAATATAGCTGAACTCACAGCTGCTTTAGGAAATGAAAATATAAAAGTAAAATTAAATATTTTGTATTGATATTGTTCTTAAAAATAAAAGTATATATTTTATTAATTTGAAATAGAGTAATTGAAAAGTAGTTAAATTTTAAAAAATTTCTACTGAATAGATTACCCTATTTTTTTATAAAAATATTTTCTTAAACTGTTAAAATCTCTTTTTAATAATAATTTCAAAACTATTCTCTAGATTTCTAAAATGCTTCTTTTTTAATTTTTTAAATAATATTTTTAAAACCAAATACATCTCTGAATATATTTCATAATTAATTTATTTATCTTGTTTTTCAAATATTATTATATTCAAAATATTTGTTGACAAAATAAAATAAAAATATTATTATAAAAAAGATGATTTCATTTTATAAGTTTACATATTGATTTAGTTTGATTTACCAAACTATAGTTAAAAATGATGACTGAGGGGAATTCAGCCTTACTTTTATTTAAAGTAAAAATGTACTATATTACAAAATTTTCTATATTTATATAGAAAGATAAGGAGAAACAAATGAATTTTAAAAAATTAGCTTTACATTCATTATTAATTTCAACTACAATTTTTGCTAATTCAAGCTCTGAAAATACAGAAGGGGTAAATCTAGGAAATACTGTCATTTATTCCAGCACAGGTTTTGAAACTACTGTAAGGGATGTAGCAAGTAATCCTACTATTGTTGTCAGTGAAACAATTGAAGAAAAACATTATCCTTCAATTGAAGATGCTTTGAAAGATGTTCCAGCTGTTAATGTACAGTATCAAATGGGAATGCCTGTCATTGATATGAGAGGACAAGGAATGGCAAAGGCTATGACTAATGTTCAACTTCTTGTTGATGGTATTCGTGCTAATGCTTCAGATACTTCTCATGTAGGTACTCCTGTAAATACAGTGTCTATCAGTCAGATAGAAAGAATAGAAATAATTCCTGGAGGAGGAGCAGTTCTATACGGAAGCGGAACTTCTGGGGGAGTAATAAATGTTATTACTAAAAAACAAACTGGCCCCAGAGCTACTGCTGGATACAGTTATGGAAACTATAGAGGAAATACCTATGAAGTATCTGCTGGACATACAATTGGAAAACTTGATATAGATTTAGCCTATACAAGAAATGAAGTAAATGGATACAGAAAATATAATGAAGAAGATGCAAATCATTTCAGCACTAAATTGAGATATGATATATCTGATGACCATAGTATTACTTTTAGATATTCAAAATATGACAGTGAATCTGAAATTCCTGATTCATTAACTAAAGCACAAGTTGACAACGATAGAAAACAAAGTGGAAAAAATCCTGGCGATATTGATAAATGGGATAGAGATAAAGATGAATTCTCATTGGAATATGCAGGAAAAATAAGTGATAATATGGAATTAAATTTAATAGGTTATTTCCAAGATACTGATATGCACTATAAAATGGTTACTGCTGCAAGTGGTATGAATATGAAAGCTGCTTTTGATGATGAGAAAAAAGGTGCAACAGCAAAATTAAAATATAAATATGGAAATGACAGCAATATTATTTTTGGTATAGAATATTTAGATAATGAATTGCACAGAAAACAAAATATGTATATGAAAAGAATGGGTACTACAATACCAATGACTAGCATTGATTTAAAAGCTACTAAACAATCTATCAGCGGTTTTGTATTAAATACATATAAATATGAAAATTTTGAATTTATTCAAGGATTTAGATATGAAAAAGCTGACTATGATATGAAAAGAAAAAGTTTTGGAAATAAATTAGATCTTGGTGGAAATACAAAAGATGCAGACAATTTTGCTGTTGAATTAGCAGTAAATTATCTTTATTCTGATACTGGTAATGTTTATTTAAAGTATGAAAGAGGATTCACATCTCCTGCTCCTGCTTTAATTACTAATAGATACTCTACTTCACATCCAGATCCAAGTAAAGCTGGTCTATATTATTTCAATGATCTTGACTCTGAAACTTATAATACTTTTGAGTTAGGATTTAGGGATACATTTGGAATTTCAGAATTAAATGGAGCTGTTTTTTATACTTTGACAAATGATGAAATTAGAAGTTCAGGTCATGCGTCTAATACACAACATTCAATAGAAAATATAAATCTGGATAAAACAGAAAGATATGGATTTGAACTTGCAGCTAAACAAGATATAGGTAAATTTACTTTTAGTGAGAGTTATAATTATGTACATGCTAAAGTAAAAAAAGCTAATGATAATGGAGAAAAATTAGATGGAAAAAGAATAGCTTACGTTCCTAACCATAAATTGTCTTTAGGTGTATTATATTCATTTAATGAAAGATTTAATATTGGTGGAGATGTTGTTTATAAAAGTGCAACTTATCTTACAAACAATAATGAAGGCGGAAAGAAAAATGCACATGCTGTAGCTAATATCAGAGCTAACTTTAAAGCTACTGAAAGTCTTAATTTATATGCTGGAGTAAATAATGTCTTTGATAAAAAATACTATGATTATGTTTCATACAGTTCTTCTAGTAATGAATTTTTATATGACCCTGCATATGAAAGAAATTACTATGTAGGATTCAAATTCCAGTTTTAATAATAAATTTCCCCTCTAAACTATAAAATTAACTTATAAAAAAATTACTTGTTAAATAAAAAAAGGCTGTCTATGATAACCTTTTTTTATTTAATTTCCCTTTACTCTGTAATATTATTTTTTGACACTTATATTTATAAATTAAAAATTTTATATTTTATCAGGTCATTCACTATTCATATAACTTTTTAATATTTTAACTCTATTTTTTATATATCAAATTTCTATAAAAATTCTATTAATAAATAATTTGGTAAGTCAAGTGTAAAAAATACAATTTCATCTCTATAACATTAATTTTTCTTTATCATCATTTGTCTATTTTAAAATAAAAGTGTATAATAAATTAAAATTATTTTTACACTATAAAATATAATACTTTTATTTTTTAACAAAGATATCTAAAAGGGGAGAAAGAGATGAAAGAACTGTATTCAATAGGTGAAGTAGCTGAAATAATGGGAGTCTCTGTGCAAACATTAAGGCATTATAATAATATTAATTTACTTGCTCCAAAGTATATTAATCCTTCTACAGGATATCGTTATTACTCTGTTGATCAGTTTCATCTTATTGATAGAATAAAATATCTTCAAAAATTCAATTTAAGTCTTGAAGAAATAAGAGAAATTCTAGCTGAAAACAATATCAATACTCTTGTTCAATATTTAGACAAATGTAAAAAATCTCTTGAGGAAGAAATCAGTAAATTAAAAGACACCATTGATGACATTCAATGGTATAAAGACTATTTTACTTATATAGGTGAAGGAAGTATAGATGACCATTCTTATAGTCTTCATCTTGAGAAAAGATATATGGTTGCTGCAAAAGTTATAAAAAATGAGCCAAAAGAAGATTTTCACATCAGGCTTAATGAAATAAGGAATAGTAATGAATGCAAACATCTTAAATACATGAGACAATTTTCATATATTCTTGATTATGAGGCCTTAATAAATGGTGAATTAAAACCACATTATCTTGGAATGTTTATCAAAGAAGCTCCAAATATTAAATCAGAAAATATTATTGAAATTCCAGAAGGGAACTATTTATGTTTTAAGGCAAGAATTTTGAGTGATGGATGGAATCCATATTTTACAAAACTATTTTTTCAAGGAAAAAAGAAGCCATCAATAGTTCTTGCAAATGAATATGAGAATAGCCTTTATGAATATTCTAGATCTGTTTATGAAGTTCAAATTTTAATCCCACAGGAATAATAAGTTTATCTGTTTTAAATAATAATTTATGTAATATAAAAGCTTAAAATTTTGGAAAATATACAAATTAAATTTTATATAAAAAAGCAGAAGTATAATTTACAAATAAAAATTACTCTGCTTTTTTAATTAATTTTTTATTTTTTCTCTGTTCCTTAATTTTTCTGCAATTTTATTACTTACTAAATTAAGAAAGTAAAATCAATTTTATTTTTTCTCAAAACTCTCACTTAAATTTATCATACATACAGCCACGATTACTAAGAATATTCCAAATAACTTTAACATCCCTGCTCCTTCTGAAAAAATAACTATTCCTATTAATGCTGCTACAACGGGTTCTATATTGGCAAGTATAGAAGCCTTGCTTGCTTCTATTCCTGAAAGACCTTTAGTATATAATATATATGGAACTGCTGCTGAAAAAGCAGCAAATACTGTAACAAAAATCCAAGATCTTGTACTATTTATTTTTTCAATTATCACAAATGGAGATCCTAAAATACTAAATAAAAGACCAGACATTAAAAATGTGTAAAACACTACTGTAACTGGAGAGTATTTTCTAAGAGCATATTTTCCAAAAATACTGTAGAGTCCATATCCTATACCTGAAAGTATTCCATAAATAAATCCTCTGACAGAGATTATATTTCCTCCCTCAAATATTCCTGTAACCATCATGCACCCTAAAAATGTTATTATGAGAGCTGCAAGTTTAACTTTTGTAATTTTTTCATTAAAAAGTATTACTGAAAGTATCATTATAATAGATGGAGCTGTATATAAAAGAATAGCGGCAACCCCCATTGATGTTTCCTTTATTGCTGCAATATAACTCCAGTTATACAAGGAAAAACTTATTATTCCTGTCCCTATAAAATATTTTAAGTCTTTTATACTTTTGAGCTTAAAAATACTTCTATCTTTTATAAAAAAGAAAATGCCAAGAATAATTACTGAAAATACAGAACGTATAAAGCATATATCAATAGATGTAAATCCCATATTTCCTGCTGTTTTTGAAAAAAGCCCTATTCCTCCCCATAAAAATGCAGCAAAAATAACTAATAAATATGATATTTTTTTCATTTTTTCCCTCACTAAAATATATTTTATTCAACTATAAGTTTCTCTATATTTTCTGCTTCTGCATATTTTTCTAAATATTTAAAAGATTTTTCTAAAATTTCTTCCAAGTTTTCATTTTTTGAAAAGCAATATATTAATGTCAATATTTTTACTGACTCTAATGTAACCATAGCTTTTATTGAATCACTTGTAGGACTTCCAAAAGCTCCTTCGCTATCAGTGAGAACAGGAAGATTTTCTATATTTATATCATCTTTCCCTATTCCTTTATATATTTCTTCACTTCTTCCTTTTCTAAGTAAAATATCTCCTTTTATATTTTTTAAATCATAAGAACCTACAGAAAATCCTGTTTCTAATGATATTAAATTATTGGTATCTACAACTGTATTTATCTGATATAGTCCTTTTCCCTGCTTAATTCTTCTATAAAGAGCTTCTGAAGATATTCTGTAACGATTAGGATCTTTTCCTAAAGATTTATATGCTTTTTTTGATAAAAAAATATTTTCTATATCATTTATTCCTTTGTTTTCCATGAAAGAAATTAATGCTGGAAATATTTCTTTATCAAATTTTTTCCACAACTCTTCATTTTTTTCTTTAACTTTAACATCATAGATAAGACATCCCAGTCTTATACTTTCTACTTTATTTTTTAGCATATCATCTATTATTATCTTCATATTCCCTCCATAATTATTATTAAGAAAAGGGTGTATTTAAACACCCTTTCTGCTTTTTAATGATTTCTCTATTAAACTATTCTCCAAATACTTCAAGGGCTTGAGTAAAGTCTGCAATCAAATCATCTACATCTTCTATACCTACAGAAAGTCTGAATAAACCTGGAGTAATTCCCATAGCTCTTCTTGCTTCATCTGGCATATGACTATGAGAACTTGTTACTGGATGAACAAGAGTAGTACGTATTCCCCCTAAAGTCATTGCATAATGTGCAAAATTTAGTTTCAACATAAATTTATCTATTTTCTCTGAATCTTCTGGAACAATAAAACTTATCATTCCACTCATTGTTTCGTTCGAACCAAATAATTCAAGGGCTAAGTCATGATGTTTAAAACTTTTAAGACTTGGATGATTTACTTTAGATACATATTTATTTTCTTCTAATGCTTTTGCTAATTTAGCCGCACTTGCCATTTGTTTTTTTATACGAAGATCCATTGTTGCAAAGCTTTTCATCATTGCATGTGCTGCATGAGGATCACCTGGTGTTCCACAAAGCATTCTTACTGGGTGAATTGCATCTATAATCTCTTCTGTCGAAGTAATTGAACCAGCAATAGCATCACTATGTCCATTCATAAATTTTGTCATACTATTAATAACTATATCTGCACCAAATTTTATAGGTTTTATTGCTATTGGAGATGAAAATGTATTATCAATCATCAACAACGCTCCATTTTTATGAGCTATTTCTGCCAGAGCTGGAATATCTGCTATATTTAATGTAGGATTAGCAAAAACTTCTGAATATATTAGTTTTGTTTCAGGTTTTAGAGCTTTTTTACAGTTTTCTATATCATCAAAATCAACTAAATCAGCATTAATACCAAATTTTGGCATTAATTTTGTAAATACATCAAATGTTTCTCCATATATATTTCTATTACATATTACATGATCTCCAGGTTTTAATAATGTCATTAAAGTAGTAGTAATTGCTCCCATTCCTGATGAAAATATTAATGATTTTTCTCCTGCTTCAAGAAATGTTACCATATCAGCAAGGGCATCTCTGTTAGGATTACATGTTCTTATATATGTATATCTTTTTTCATATGCTTCTTTTACTTCTGTTAAACTATTCATTGTAAATGCTGTTGTTGTAAACAGTGGAAATGCCTCTGGCTTATTAAAATCCATCCCTTTTACTTTCCTTCCTCTGTAAAGTAATTCTGTAGCTTCTGAACATTTTCTTTCCATAATTATAATCCTCCTTAAAAGTTATTTCAAATTTTATTTAATTTTCTTTATATAGTCAGTGTATTATATGCTGTAACAATAGAGTCAACAAATAAAATAAAATAAATTTTTTAAAATTATTTATTGACTCTATTGTAAATATAGGTTTTATACTTTGATTATAGATATTTTATGAAAATTTTGTTTTTATCAAAGACATTTTTATTTTTTTTAAAACAAAATATAATTTTTTAGGAGGATTACATATGTTTAAGGAATTTGATGAATCTTTATCTTTTGAAACTAACATTCTGGAAGCTGGTGCATATTTTAGACTGCCTACTTCAAACCCTGAAGCCCTTCCAATACATCTATCTACTGCACATAATGTTGAAGATCTAGCTGATCTGCAAAAAAGATATGATGAAAAAGGATTTTGCTACAACAGAAATAGAAATCCAAACAGAACAGCTCTTATTGAACTAATGAACTATGTTGAAGGAGGAGAAGATTCTCTTGGATGTTCTTCAGGAATGGCTGCTATTTCTTCTACTGTAATAGCTCACACTAAAGCAGGAGATCATATCTTATCTGATAAAACTCTTTATGGTGAAACTTTAGAAATATTTACAAAAATATTAAAAAAATATGGTGTTGAAACTACATTTGTAGATTTTACAGATTTAGAAGAAGTAAAAGCTAATATAAAGCCAACAACTGTTATACTCTACACTGAAACTGTTTCAAATCCATTAATTGGAGTTCCAAATCTAAAAATGTTAGCTGACATTGCCCATTCTAATAATGCTCTATTAGTTGTAGACAATACATTTATGACAGGAGCTTTAATAAAGCCCTTAAAATTTGGAGCAGATCTTGTTGTAAATTCTCTTACTAAATTTGCAAATGGACATAGTGATGCTGTATGTGGGGCTGTTACTGGTAAATCTGAACTTATAAAAAAAATATATGAATTGCAAGTTCTCCTTGGAACTCAAGCAGATCCTTTCTCAAGCTGGCTTATAATGCGTGGAATGAGAACTCTTGAGTTAAGAATAAAAAAACAATGTGAAAATGCTTCTGCTCTTGCAGCTGCTCTTGAAAAATCACCTTATATTCTTAAAGTGAATCATCCAAGTCTTGAGAGTAATCCTCAACATCTTTTAGCTCATGAACAATTCGGAGATTGCTATGGAGGTATGTTGAGTATTGAACTTCCTGAAGATTTAGAAAAAATGAATAAATTTATGAGAACTTTAAAACTTGCTCATTATGCTATGACACTTGGAGGATATAGATCATCACTTGCTTATCCTGTTATGAGCTCACATAGTGACATGACTAGGGAAGAAAGACTTGCTATTGGAATTACTGATGGTCTGCTAAGAATATCAGTAGGAATAGAGAATACACAAGATTTAATTAATGATTTTACAAATGCTCTTGAGGTAGCTTATGGAAATAAATAATTAAAAGTTTTATACGCGTATAGTATTATTCACTAGCTCTGCAGGCTATATAAATTTAACTGGATATCCACTCAAACTTTGAAATATAAAATACTTTATCATTTTTGGTTAAAGTTTATGAGGAGGAAAGTAGGTATGTTTGCAAGTATTTTAAACGGAATAAATGATTTTTTATGGGGAAAACCATTTACTTATTTTGTCCTATTTATAGGTCTGTATTTTACTATTAGATCTGGATTTTTTTCAATCTTTCATTTCAAGCATATATTGAAAAATACTTTTGGAAGTATGTTTAGTGAAGAAGCCAATCAGAAGAAAAAAGGTTCTGTTACTCCTTTTGAAGCTGTTTGTGTTGCAATTGGTGGCTGTGTAGGATGTGGTAATATTGGTGGAGTTGCCAGTGCTGTTGCTGTTGGAGGACCTGGTGCTGTTTTCTGGATGTGGGTATGGGCATTCTTTGGGATGACTGTAAAGTGTGTTGAAACTACTCTAGGTTGTCATTATCGTTCAAAAGATGAGACTGGAAGATTCTTTGGTGGTTCTACTTATTTTATGGAAAAAGGTATCTCTAAACAGCTTGGATTTACTAAATTTGGTATAGGTTTGGCAATTGCATTTGGAATTGGATTTCTTTCTCAATTTTTAGGTGGTTCTCAAGCTTATACTATAGCAGAAGTTTTAAATCAATCATTTGGGTTTAATATGATAGGAGTAACTGTTATTTATTCTCTTATTCTTTTCTATGTTATTTGGAAAGGAACTCCAAGAGTTGCTGCATTTGCTGCAAAAGCAGTTCCATTTATGTGTAGTATATTTATCTTAGGTGGTCTTGCTCTTGTTATAGCAAACTATCAAAATGTTCCCCACGCTTTTGCTATGATTTTTCATGATGCTTTTACTGGTACAGCAGCTGTTGGAGGATTCATAGGTTCAACTGTTTCTCAAGCAATTTCAACTGGAGTTGCTCGTTCAATTAACTCAAATGAAGCTGGACAAGGATCTTCACCTTTGATTCATGGTTCTGCAAATACTATTCACCCTTTCCGTCAAGGTATATGGGGATCATTTGAAGTATTTATAGATACTCTTGTTGTTTGTTCTATAACTGCTCTTGCTGTTCTATGTTCAGGTGCATGGGATGATGGTTATACTGGTGCTACTCTTACAATTAAAGCTTATGAAAGTGTATTTGGACACTTTGGCTCTGTATACATCGGACTTATGTGTGCTTTATTTGGTATTACTACAACAGCTGGCTGGTATACATATTATATTGCTGTTATGAGACATGGAACTAGATATAATCCTATATTGGGGGATAGATTAGAATTATTATTCAAATTTATATTCCCTTTGCCAAATATTATAATTGTATCTTCTATAATTTTAACTGGTAATGGACCTGATTTATTCTGGACAATAGTTAATATCAGTCTTGTTGCTCCAGTATTTACTAATCTTCTGGGATTATTCATGCTTAGAGAAAAATTCTTTGCGCTTCTTAAAGATTATAAAGCCCGTTACATGGGTATTGGTAAAGTAGATCCAAATTTTTATGTTTTTTATGAAGATGATCCTGTTATAGCTGAGGAAGAAGAGATTATAAGAAGAAAAATCAAGGCAGTTAGAGATGCTGTATATCAATCTAAAAATATGGTTTTAGATGAATAAAAAATATATTTAATAAAAATATAAAATAAAGCTATTTATAAAATAAAAAAATTCTAAAAGGATTAAAAATACCCTGTTTAAAAATGCAGGGTATTTTTAATAGTACAATTATTTAAATTTTATCTATCTAAAAGTTCTATTTCTTTATCAATTAACTCCTTTAGTTTTCTCAGTTCTTCTTCAGTTAATGTTATTCCTTTTCCCATTTTTTTATGTTCTGGATCCCAAGTTCTAATATCATATTTAGGCTCTTCAGCATTCCAACTTACACGAGTAAGCTCTTTTTTCCATCCTTTACTTCCTTCAGAAATAATACCTAATTCATTTAATACTTCAAATTTTAATTCTTTCTTTTCCATTTCTCTTCCTCCTATACTGCATATATAGATTGTTCTGATATAATATTAAAATTTAAACACTTATTTTTTATCTCTTGTTTCATTATAACATCCACATTATTTGTTGTAAATAAATATGCATTAAATCAATTATATTTTGAATTCAAAAAATCAAGATATTAATTATGAACAAAAAAATACCACAGATTTCTCTGTGGTATTGATAAACAATTTTTGATAAATCCAACCAATTATCTTTTTGAGAATTGAGGACTTCTTCTTGCTTTTTTCTTTCCGTATTTCTTTCTTTCTACCATTCTTGAGTCTCTAGTTAGGAATCCAGCTTCTCTTAAAGCTGCTTTTAAAGTTTCATCAGAAAGTAGTAAAGCTCTTGCTACACCATGTCTAATAGCTCCAGCTTGTCCAGAGTTTCCTCCTCCAACTACATTAACTCTTACTTCAAATTTATCTAAAGTTTCAGTTAATACCAATGGTTGCTCTACTATTCTAGAAAGAATTTGTCTTCCTCCAAAGTATTCAGCCATTGATTTTCCATTTATTTCAATTCCTTTTCCTCCAGGAATTAGTCTTACTCTTGCTACAGAAGTTTTTCTTCTACCAGTTCCTCTATATTGAATCATTTCAGCCACTGTCATTTACCCCCTATTAAAATTCTACCTTTACTGGTTTTTGTGCTGTATGTGCATGTTCTGCACCTGCAAACACTCTTAATCTTGTTAGTTGTTCTCTTCCTAATTTATTTTTTGGAAGCATTCTTTTAACAGCTAGCATTAATAGTTCTTCTGGTTTTTTATCTAAGATTTCTCCTAGTTTTCTTTCTCTTAATCCACCTGGGAATCCAGAGTGATTGTAATATGTTTTATCAGTTAACTTCTTTCCAGTAACCATTATTTTAGCTACATTAGTAACTACTACAAAATCTCCTCCATCAATATGTGGAGTGAAAGTTAATTTGTCTTTACCCATTAATTTTTTAGCAACTTCAACTGCTAATCTACCTAATATTTGTCCTTCTGCGTCGTAATGATGCCATTCTCTAACAACATCTTCTTTTCTTTGCATAAAAGTATACTTTTTCACTTTAATTTTTCCTCCTCAAATGTTATATCTTCATAATATAACGCAACGGTCCTTTTGTGGGAAAGGTTTAATATACCTAACTATTATATTCATTTTCCCTTATTATGTCAAGCTTTTTCTTTATTTTTCCTCAGTTTTTTCAACATTTTCTTCTTCTTTTTTTTCTGGCTCAGCTTCAGGCTGTTTAGGAATAGGATTTCCAAACATCCATTCAATTTGTCTTCTTATTCCTGTAAGATCAAATATTCTGTCTCCAACAGTTATTCTATCATTTTCTGGAATAGCAATATGTCCTTCTTCTAATGGAATATTCTTATCAAGGCTTATTTGAATTTTTACAGGTTCTGCATCTTCAACTGGTTTGAATTCTGTTTTTACAGTTTTTATTACTCCTTCAGCTGCTAATATATGAGCTATTTCCTCATCAGAAAATCTTCTTTGAGGTGGATAATCAGCTATAAATAAATCTGCTGTTTGAATAAATTTTACCTTATCTTCTGCTATTTTTTCAAATATATCTATTGTATATTTTCCTCTTTCAGTTATCAAAAATTTTTCTAAATCAAGTATTTTTTTACCTACTCCAAATGGATCTAAATATACTCCAAATTCTCCCTTTGTAATTAATGTATCATCAGGTGCATTTAATCTTACTTCAAACATTGTTGGTCTTTCTAAATCAGAGAAAGTTAAAACTATTGATAAGTTTGCCATTGGAAATGGAAACATTGGTTGAATTAAATTATCAAAGGCTCCAAATATATCAACCATTCCTGATACTTGTGGATTTACCTGTGCTTTGTATGCTGTTACAATACTTTTTAATTTTGCCATTACTCTTACCCCTTTTTTGCTTTTTATTTTACACTTAGCTTTAATATACCATATTTTTATTTATTTTGTAAATAGTTACAACTATATTTTAAAATATTACTGAAATAAAAAATGAGAGTAATCCTTAAGCTAAACTATATC
Organism: Fusobacterium varium; assembly: GCA_002356455.1. Taxonomy (NCBI): domain Bacteria; kingdom Fusobacteriati; phylum Fusobacteriota; class Fusobacteriia; order Fusobacteriales; family Fusobacteriaceae; genus Fusobacterium; species Fusobacterium varium. Next base: position 642,677 of record AP017968.1, on the reverse strand, counting down.
ATTAAAATTTAGTCCTTCTTTTTGATTACTCTCATTCAATTTTATTTTTTATTTTTCTTTGGCTGCATTTTCTCCAGCTATTCTACCAAATACAGTTATATCTGTTAAAGCATTTCCTCCAAGTCTATTAGTTCCATGGATTCCTCCAGTAACTTCCCCAGCTGCATACAATCCGGGAATTGGATTTCCTTTAGTATTTATTACTTGAGCTTTTTCATTAATTTCTACTCCACCCATAGTATGATGTACAGTAGGAATACGTGGTCCTGCATAGTAAGGTGCTTTATCAAATTTTATACCAAAAAGTTTTCTTCCAAATGGATCTTTTTTAGCATCTACACTTTTATTATAATCTGCAATAGTCTTTTTAAGAGTATCAGCAGGAACTCCTATTTTTTCAGCAAGTTCATCTAGTGTATCTGCTTTTACAGCTCTTCCAGCTTTTATTAAATCTCCAATAGGTTCATTAAAGTTATTTTTAGTTTCTAATGTAGGATAAACTTTTGAATCTACTATTACCCACATATAGGCATCTTTTTGCTTGAAAAGAGCATTTGTCATAACATCTCTTCTCTCATCTTCTGCCACAAAACGTCTTCCATCTTTATTAACAAATATTCTATCTTCAACAGTAGTTTCAATATTTCCACTTAAACTTCCAGTTACAGGATCCCCCATAGGCAGAAGCTGAATATCTTCCATTCCTATCAATTTAGCTCCTATTTTTTCAGCCATTTTTATCCCTGCTCCATCTCCACCTGGATGATTAGTAGTAAGAATATTTTCTGTTAAATTAGAATTGAATTTCTGTCTATACTCAACATCTCCTGCAAATCCACCAGTAGCAAGAATTACAGCTTTTTTAGCATTGAATACAATTTTATTTTTTGCATCTTCAGCTTTTACTCCAGCTACTTTTCCATCTTTCACAATAAAATCTTTTGCTTCTGTTTCATAGAAAATCATTATTCCATTTTTTTCAGCAAAATCTTTGTGTGCAAGAATCATTCCAGTTCCTACTGGTGTAGTTGGCTTATGACTTCTTGGATAAAGAGCTCCCAATACTGTAAATACTTCATCTTTGAAAGTCATCCCTAAACTTTCTAGCCATTCAAGTGCTGAATAAGCATTTTCAACAAGTATTCTTACCAGTTTTGGATTTCCTTTCTTATCTCCACCCTCATAAGTATGTTGATAATGAAGTTCTATTGAATCTTCTATTCCTTGAGGTACCTGTCTTTTGGGGTCAACAGCATTATATGCTCCCCCTGCTAATACAGTATTTCCTCCCAATCTAGGCATTTTTTCTATAAGAATAACACTTGCGCCATTTTGTTTGGCTGAAGTAGCAGCTGCAAGACCTGCTCCTCCTCCCCCAATAACTACAACATCTGCTATATATTCTTTATTTCCTTTTTTTATCTCTGGAGCTGGAACTCTTTTTCTAAGTTCTCTTACATCTCCTCCTGCTTCTTTAACTGCATTAGTTATTGCAGTGAGAACTCCTCTGCTGCTCACTGTTGCTCCTGCTACTGTATCTATTCCAAGACTTTGTTTTTCAAGTACCATTGCTGGTATTCTTTCAATTGCTAAGCTTGATATAAATGGTGTTTCTTTATTAGGAAGAACTTTTATATTTTCTATCCTGTCTTTTGATACAGCTATTTCTACCTCTATTTTTCCACCATAACCAGTAGCTTCACCTTTATAGCTTCCTGGCTCATAAGAAAATGAAAAGGCAGAAAGAACCATCATAAATGTAACTAATAAAATACTCCTTATCTTTCCCATATTCCCTCCTGATATTTTAGTATACTCTTCTAATATTATATTAGGTTTAAAATATTTGGTCAAGGATTATTATTACTCACATTTTCATCATTTAGAAATATAGAATTCAAATGTTGTTCCTTTTCCCTCTTCAGAAACAACAGTTATTTTTCCTCCATATTTCTCTATAAGGCTTTTTACAATTGCAAGGCCTAATCCTGTTCCTCCAAGATTACTTGTTCTTGCTCTGTCTACTCTATAAAATCTTTCAAAAACTTTATATTGTTCATCTGCAGGTATCCCTATTCCATTATCTGAAACTGAAAAATTATATCTATCCTGTCCTTCTGTTATTTTTACTATTATTTTAGGATTCTCAGATTTATTGTATATAATTCCATTTTCAATAAGATTTTTTAATATCATTGTTATTTTATCAAAATCTGCTCTAATATAATTATTTTCATCAATTACATCTACTTGATATTCAATAGAAGCATTTTTCTTTTTAAGAAGTATTTCCATAGTTGCCTGAATATTATTTTTTATTTTATCAATACTCACCTGTGTTATATTTAATATGTTTGAATTTTCTATTTTTGATATATTCAAAAAATCTAAAACTATATTCTCTAATTTCTCTACATTCCCTTTAATTACATTTAAAAATTTTTCTCTCATTGGATCTGGAGCATCTTCAAGAGCAATAAGATATCCCTTTATATTTGTAAGCGGAGTTTTTAGCTCATGACTTACATTGCTAATAAAGTTTTTCTGTACTTCCACTGCTTTTCTTGTACTTGTAATATCTTTTATTGTAATAAGAACCTGATTACTAAATTCCAGCTGTTTCAATGTTACAATAAAGTATCTTTTCAATCCCTGAACATATATTTCCTCTTTTATGTTTGTTTTTTCATTGACACCTTTTTTTATTATATCTATTATCTCTATATATTTGATACATTCTAAATACTTTTCTCTAGTAGAGTCCACAAGATAGCTTAATACATTATTTTTTACGACAAATTTTCCTTCTTTATTTAATAATCCTATAAAAATATCAACAGAAGATATTACTAAAGACAAAGTTTTTCTTTCTCTTTCCAAACGTTCGATATTTCTCAGATTTCTTCCCTGCCACTCTTTCAAAATATCCCAAAATTCAAAAAACCATTTTTCTTCTTTAAGATAATTTATTTTCTCTTTCTCTCCAATTTCAAGAAATCTTTTCATCTTTTTAATTTTATTATAGAAATCTCTTTTAATATAATTCTTATAGAAAAAATGAATAGCAAAGTTTAATGCAAGAAAAAACATTATCTGAACAAATAAAAATTCTCTTATCTGTCTAATTTCTTTTGAATAATCACTGGAAGTTCTTATTATATATTTTTCATCAAAATCATTTGTGAAACCTGTTGTATAATAAGCAAACATATGACCTATAGTTTTACTTTTTCTTATAGCAAATCCCTCTTCTCCATTGATAGCTTCCTGTACTTCTTCTCTTTTTAGATGATTATCCATATGTTCTTCTCGATCTATATTTTTAGAGTCAAATACAACATTTCCATCATAATCTATTAATGTAAATCTTAAATCACTTTCTGAAAATACATCTTTATATCTGTCATGTCTGTAATCCTCTGCTAATCTTTTAATTAAAATATTATCCTGTTTTAAATTCTGTTTTACTCTCTGTTGATAGAGATTTGAAAGAATAGTCGAGTTAAGACTGATAAATATTCCTTCTATAATCAATATCATTATTAGGGTAATTATTTCTTTTCTTCTAATTTGTATCCCACTCCTTTCACAGTTTTTATACAGCCAGATAATTCAGGTATTTTATCTCTTAATTTTGATATATAAACATCTACAGTTCTATCCCCAGTATAGTAATTACTGTTCCAGACTTTATCTAATATCCTCTCTCTTGTAATGACCAGATCCCTGTTTTTAATAAGAAGAAGTAAAAGATCATATTCTTTTTTAGAGAGTTCCACTTCCTCGCCATTGGCAATTACTATATGTCTGCTTTCATCAATTTCTATATCTTTAAATCTATATTTTTCATTTTTAATTTCTCTATCTGTTGTTTTAAGGAATTTTTTTATTCTCAAAACAAGCTCTCTAGGATCAAATGGTTTTTTCATATAGTCATCTGCACCTATTTCAAGTCCATCTAATACATCTTCTATTTCAGTTTTAGCAGTAAGCATTATTATCACTGGTTCTCCATATTCAGAAGATATATCTCTTACAATTTTTGTAAAATTTTTTCCATCTAAATTAGGCAGCATCAAATCAAGCACAACTAATTCATTTCTATTTTCTTTAAGAAGTTTCAATCCTTCTAATCCATCAGAGGCCCTATCTACTTCATAACCTTCTTTTGTCAGAAAATATGTTATTAATTCCTGTATCTCTTTGTCATCTTCTACAACCAGAATTCTCATCTGAGTCCCCCTGTTTTATTTTTTATTTCTTTTTTAATTATATCATAAAAAAGCCCACTTAAAAATCTCCTTTAAGTGAGCTTTGATAATAATCTCATTTTTCAGTCAATGCTATTTTACAGGTACAAATCCTTCATTTTTGATTATTTCTTGTCCTTTTGGAGATACTGCATAATCAACTAAATCTTTAACAACACCTTCTCTGGCATTATCAGCATACCAGAAAACTTCTCTAGCTATTGGATATGATTTATTTAATACATTCTCAGGAGTAGCTGCTATACCATCCACTGTTACAGCTTCTACTGATGAATCCATATATCCCATACCGATATATCCAATGGCATATTTATTTGCTTTTACTTCCTGTTTTATAGCCTCATTAGATGGCATATATAGAGTTTTAGCACCATATTCTTGAGTTCCTTTAGAATTTCCTTCTCTGATTATGTGTTCTTTAAAGAATTCATGTGTTCCTGATGAAGAATCTCTTGATAAAACAACTATTTCTGCATCATCTCCACCTAATTCCTTCCAGTTAGTAATTTCTCCTCTGAATACTTTACCTAGAGTTTTATCATCAATATCTTTTATTGGATTAGATTTATTAGCTATTATTGTAATTCCATCAAATCCAACTACAATTTCATCTACATTTATTCCTTTAGCTTTAGCCTGTTCAATTTCTTTATCTTTAATATTTCTTGATGCCATTGCTATATCAGTAGTTTTATTTATTAATGCTGATATTCCTACCCCTGATCCTCCACCAGTTACAGCTATTCTTGCCCCTTTGTTCTCACTCATAAATTTTTCTGCTATAGCCTGAGAAGCATTTAATATTGTGTCAGAACCTTTTACTTGTACAACACTTGATCTTGCTTCAGCTTTTTGCCCTAACCCCATACCACCTACAACTATTAATGCTGCTATTAATCCTTTTTTTAAAAAATTTTTTTTCATAATTTTTACCTCCTCAATATATCTTAAATTAAATTTTTTCATCTTTACAACACCACTATATATCTCTTTTGTTAATCACTTATTAAATTATTGTAAAACTAGCGTAAAATTTTTTTTACATTGTTTTTACATTGGATTAATATCCATTTTACATAGTGGCTTTAAGATTATTTTAAATAAACAATATTAAATACATAAATGTATGTAAATTCTTTATTTATATAGGAGGTATTATGTTTTCCATAAGAAAAGTTAAAGATTCTGGTATGAGACATGCTTTATTTGGAATAGGAGTCTCAAATATAGTAATCATATTTCTTATTTTTCTTTTCATATTTTTAAACGGAATAAAGTTTTTTAAACACTATCCTTTATCAGAGTTTCTCTTCGGTACAAGATGGATATCACTTTCAGAATTTTATGGATTGCTTCCATTACTGGCAGGATCTTTCTGGGTAACACTTGTAGCATTACTGATTTCTATTCCAGTAGGTATCTCTACAGCAGTTTATATATCAGAATATGCCTCTCCTAAAGCAAGAAGTATATTGAAAGTTACCATTGAAACAATGTCAGCAATACCATCAGTTGTTCTTGGGTTTATAGGTTTATATGTTCTTTCTGGTCCTATAAAAAATCTATTTAATCTAAACAGCGGACTGACAGCACTAACAGGAGGAATAATGCTGGCATTCATGGCAATTCCCACTATAGTAAGTATTGCAGATGATTCATTAAATGCTCTTGATAAATCATATAAAGAAGCATCTCTTGCTCTTGGAGCAAATAAAATTGAAACTATATTTAATATTCTTCTTCCAGCTGCTTTTCCTGGTATATTTGCTGGAATAATGTTAGGATTTGGAAGAATAATTGGGGAAACTCTCACAGTTTTAATGATTACTGGAAATTCTCCAATACTTGCACTTTCTCCACTTTCTCCAGTAAGAACTCTTACAGCTACTATTGCAGCAGAAATGGGAGAAGTAGTTCAAGGAAGTACACATTACTATGCCTTATTTGCAATAGGTATCATCTTATTCCTTATAAGTTTCATAACTAACAGTGTTGCAGATAATTTTATACAAAAATCTAGAAAAATGAATTAATAACAGAGGAGAAAATCATGCTCATAATAAAAAAAAGAGGGGAAAAAATATTTGAAAATATAATAAAAGCTATTGGAATAATTTCTATACTCCCTGTATTCTTAATCATTGGATACATTGTATATAAAGGTCTTCCTGCTATTTCTTGGGAATTTCTTACTGAAATGCCTAAAAATGGAATGAGGGAAGGTGGAATATTCCCTGCTATTATAGGTACAATCTATTTAACTATTGGTACTATTGTTGTATCTGTTCCATTTGGAATATTTACTGGAATATATCTGGTAGAGTATGCAAAAGATAATCTTCTTACAAGAATAATAAATCTTACTATTATCAACCTTGCTGGAATACCTAGTATAATATATGGACTCTTTGGGATGGCTCTTTTCGTAATATTTCTAGGATTTGGCGTTTCAATTATATCTGGTTCTCTTACATTGGGAATCATGTGTCTTCCAGTAATTATCACTTCTACTAGGGAATCATTACTGGCTATACCTACTCATTTAAGAGAAGCCTCTCTGGCCCTTGGTGCTACAAAATGGGAAACTATCACTAAAGTAGTTCTTCCTGCTGCACTTCCAGGAATTCTTACTGGAGTTATCTTAAGCATATCAAGAGCTGCTGGTGAAACAGCTCCTATAATGTTTACTGCAGTAGCATTTTATCTTCCATTCCTTCCAGAAACTCCTTGGGATCAGGTAATGGCTCTGCCTTATCACTTATATGTAATATCTACACAAGTCCCTAATATGCCAGCAAGTTATATGAATGGTACTCTTTTCGTTCTTGTGGTAATAACTATCAGCTTCAATTTGATCGGAGCTGTAATCAGACAAAGATTTAATAATAAATAATTTTATGTAATTCATAAAACTAGGAGGAAAAATATAATATGAGTAATGAAGATATCAGAATACTGGTAAAAGATTTTAATTTTTATTATGGCAGTTTTCAAGCATTAAAAAATATAAATATGGAAATCAAAAGAAATAAAGTAACTGCTCTTATAGGTCCATCTGGATGTGGTAAATCAACTTTCCTAAGATCAATAAACAGAATGAATGACCTCATTTCAGGAGCAAAGTATGAAGGCGAAATATTATTTGATGAAAAAAATATTTTTGATAAAGACTATGATATAGTTGAACTTAGAAAAAAAATTGGAATGGTTTTTCAAAAACCAAATCCTTTTCCTAAAACAATATATGAAAATCTTGTATACGCTCCTAAACTTCATGGAGAAAAGGATAAAGATAAACTTGAAGAAATAGTTGAAAGTTCTTTAAAGTCTGTTGCCTTATGGAATGAGGTAAAAGATAAACTCCATCAGTCATCTCTCGGACTTTCTGGTGGGCAGCAGCAGAGATTGTGTATAGCCAGAGCTATATCAGTAAGTCCTGAAATACTTTTGATGGATGAGCCCACATCAGCTCTTGACCCAATTTCAACAGCTAAAATAGAAGAACTTATCAGACAGCTCGAAAAACAATACAGTATAATTATTGTTACGCATAATATGCAGCAGGCTTCCAGAATATCAGAATATACTGGATTTTTCTATCAGGGAGTGTTGGAAGAATTTGACAAGACAGAAATAATATTTACAGCTCCAAACAATAAAAAAACAGAGGATTATATTACAGGAAAATTTGGATAGGATTTTCTTTTAAGTTTATACTTTTCCATCATAAAATCCAAACAGGAGGAATAAAATGAAAAATCTGCAAGAAAGCCTTGAAGGACTTAATCAACATTATTTAGAACTTTTAAAAAATCTTAATAGAGTATTAGATGTAAATATAGAAATGTTATATAATCAAAAACTAGACTCTGCACTGTATGGCGAATGTGTAGTTGTAGAAGATGTTATAAATGCTTTTGAAGTAAAATTAAAAGAGGACTCTATTATTTCAATAGCAAGATTTCAGCCAGCAGCTGGAAATTTAAGACTTTTAATCATGCTTATCAATAGTGCACGCCTTTTAGAAAGAATGGGAGATCTTCTTAAAGCTAATTTTAAAATTATTAAAGATATTGAAAAAACTTCCCCACAAGTATCAAAATATCTAAAAGAAATTCTTTACCCAATGGTAGTAAAAATAAAAGTTATTTATGAAACTTATATTTCAGCCTTCATAAATAGTGATGAAAAAGCCCTTTATCTACTTCTTACACAAGATGAAGAAATTGATGAAATAGCTGAAAAAAATATGAAAATTCTTATGGATTTGATGAAAGCCTCTCCAGATAATGTAGAAGGTGGAACATATCTAGTTCTTTTAAATAAAAAATATGAAAGATTTTCAGATCATGTAATGCATCTGGTTGTTGATCTTGTATATATTTTAAAAGGAGAAAACCTTAGAAAACTTGAACTTCTTGAAGAAAAGAAAATAAAAAAATAAAAATTTATTGACAATTATATTTTCATATGATATACCTAAAACAACAAGAAATTAAAAAAAGGGGGAAGTTCAGAATGTTATTTAACAAACTAAGGATAAGGAACAGAAAAAACAATAAAAATATTGAATACCTTATCTTTTTTGTCTGCTAAATGACATTATGGCTTTTTGATGAATAAATTTTAGATCATATCTTAATTATTTTTGAAGATTTGGGCTTATATTTTTTATATAACCCATGATCATATTTTTAAATCAATGTCAGTGTAGCACTCGAATGTTATACTGACTTTTTATTTTACAAAAAATTATATAAATATAAAATATCAATGGAGGGAAAAAATGGAAAATATGACAGCAAAACTTTCAAAACTTTTTTCAAAATATGCAGAGGAATTCAAAGAATTAAACGAATATCTATACAATAATCCTGAACTGGGATTACAGGAATTTAAAGCTTGTGCAGCACATACTGAAATGTTAAAAAAACATGGTTTTACAGTTGAAACAAACTTTGCAGGGCTTCCTACTTCTTTTATTGGAAAGTACAGTACTGGAAAACCTGGTCCTAAAGTAGCTATTCTTGCTGAATATGATGCTCTTCCTGGGATTGGTCATGGTTGCGGACATAACATATTTGGTGTTACAAGTGTAGCTGCTGGTATTCTTACTAAAGAAATAATGGGAGATACAGCTGGAGAAATAATGATAATTGGTACTCCTGCTGAAGAAACTAATGGTGCAAAAGTACATATGGCTGCTCTTGGTGTCTTTGATGATATTGATATAGCTATGGCTGCTCATCCTACTGGAGAGGCTCATCACAGAAGCGGTACTTCTCAAGCTATGGAAGCTATCCAGTTTACATTCAAAGGTAAAACTGCCCATGCTGCTGGAGCTCCTCATGAAGGTATAAATGCTTTAGATGGAGTATTAATTTTATTTAACTCTATTAATGCTCTGAGACAGCAGACTTTAGAAACTGCCAGAATACATGGAATCATCTCTAATGGAGGAAAAGCAGCTAATATAATCCCTGACTTAGCAGTAGCTAACTTTTATGTAAGAGCTAAAACATTAGATTATTTAAAAGGGCTTGTAGAAAGAGTTAAAAATTGTGCTAAAGGCGCTGCTCTTGCCAGTGGAACTACTTTAGAGACAACAAACTATGAAACTAGCTTTGCTGATCTTGTTACTAATGAAAAACTTTCAGCAGCTTATGAAAAAAATCTAAAATCTTTAGGTGTTACTGACATCAGAAGCAAAGAATCAGGAGGATCTACAGATATGGGAGATGTAAGCCACTGCTGCCCAGCTATACATCCATATTTCCCACTTACAACAGCACACTTGACTGGTCACAGTGTAGAATTTGCAAGTGCATCTATAGCTCCAGAAGCTTATAAAGGAATGGAAGAATCTGCTATATCAATGGCACTTACAGCTATGGATATTTTCACTGATGCTGAATTATTAAAAAAAATAAAAGATGAATTTAACAAAAATGTTAAAAAAATGTAGAGGATAAAATTTAAACTATAAAATCTTGGGAGGAAAATTTATGAAAAAACTTATTATATTATTTATGATGATTTTATCAACACTTTCTTTTGCAGCTAAAAAACTTTATGTGGGAACTAATGCTGAATTTAAGCCTTACGAGTATCTTGAAGGAGATAAAATAACTGGGTTCGATATTGACTTTATGGATGCCATTGGAAAAGAAATAGGATATGAAGTTCATTGGGTGAATATGGGATTTGATGGACTGCTTCCTGCTCTGCAGATGAACAAAGTGGATGCTGTTATTGCTGGGATGTCTCAAACTCCTGAAAGACAAAAGGCTGTTGATTTTTCAATGCCTTATATGTTTACTAAATCTGAGCATTATGTTATAGTCAATGAAAATAGTTCTATTGTCAAAAAAGAGGAGCTAAAAGATAAAAAAGTCGGAGTTCAGATTGGAACTATTCAAGAAGAATTTACTATTGCATTAGGTGGAATACCTCAGATATATAATGCATGGACTGGAGCTTTGATGGATCTTCAGCAAGATAAAATCTCTGCTGTTATCATTGCAGATGTATCTGGAAATGCTTATCTTGAAAATATGAAAGGCCTAAAAAAAGTTGACATTGTTGTAGACAGTCAGCCTGGTGCTTCTATAGCATTTAGAAAAGGAGAAACTGACCTTGTAAAAGCCGTAAATGAAGCTATTTTAAAGTTAAGAGATGATGGGACTTATCTTCAATTATTGGAAAAATACTTTCCTGAAAGAACTGAAGAATTTAAAGAAGCATTTAAAAAATAGGGGGATAATAAATGAAAAAACTTGTACTTATATTTACACTACTTTTATCAACACTTTCTTTTGCAGCTAAAAAACTTTATGTTGGAACTAACGCTGAGTTCAAACCTTATGAATATCTTGAAGATGGTAAAATGGTTGGATTTGATATTGGGGTAATGGATGAACTTGGAAAAAAATTAGGTTATGAAATAGAATGGGTAAATATGTCTTTTGACGGACTGCTTCCTGCTCTTCAAATGAAAAAAATAGATGCTGTTATTGCTGGGATGTCTCAGACTCCTGAAAGACAAAAAGCTGTGTCTTTCTCTATACCATATATTTTCTTTACTTCTGAACACTATGTTATAGTTAATGAAAACAGTACTTTTAAAACAAAAGAAGATTTACAAGGAAAGACTGCTGGAGTTCAAATGGGAAGTATGCAGGAGCAATTTGCTATAAATAATGGAAGTATCCCTAAATTATACAATACTTTTACAAATGCTCTTATGGATCTTCAAAATGGAAAAGTGGATTGTGTAATTATTGCAGACAACTCTGGAAAAGAATATCTTAACACTATGGACAGAATTAAAAAAATAGATTCTATTATTGATCCTAAACCTGGTGCTTCTATTGCTTTTAGAAAATCTGATAAAGAACTTGCAGAAAAATTTAGCGACGCTATAATTGAATTAAAGACAACTAAAGAGTATTCTGAACTTGTTGAAAAATATTTTCCTGAAAGATTTGAAGATTTTAAAGCGCAAAATCTGACAAAATAGGTTATAATATAATTACTGATACGCCTATTCTAATTTTTGCTATCATATAAAAAATCCCTCAGCCCTAACTGAGGGGTTTTTTATTTATTCTATATCTAATGGAATCTTTTTATTAGGAGCTGAAAATTCACTATTTAAAAGTTTTATATCTTCTTCATCTAATATTATATCTAAACATTGAATATTTTCTTTCATATGTTTTAACTTTGATGCTTTAGGTATTGATATCATATTTTCCTGACTCAATGTGAAGCAAAGAAGTACCTGAATAGGAGATATTCCATATTTCTCACTTATTTTTATTACAGATTTTGATCTTAAAAGTTTATCTTTTAGTCTTCCTCCCTGCGCCAGAGGACAATATGCCATTGTTGGAATATTCCTTGAATCGGTAAAAGGTTTTAAAGAATATTCTATTCCTCGAGAACCTAAGTGGTACAATACCTGATTCACCTGGCATTGATCTCCTTTTGCTGCATGAGTTATTTCAAACATATCATCTATATCCATATTTGATACTCCCCAACGCTTAATCTTTCCAGAAGCTTTCAATTCTTCCATACACTCAATGGTTTCATCTAAAGATACAATTCCTCTCCAATGAAGAAGATACATATCTAAATAGTTTGTTCCCAGTCTTTTAAGAGTATTCTCACATGACTTAAATATTCTGTTTCTCCCTGCATTACTTGGAAGAACTTTTGATACAATAAACAAAGATTTTCTTTCATATCCTCTTATGGCTTCCCCTATTAAAGACTCACTGTTTCCATTTCCATACATTTCTGCTGTATCTATCAGATTTATCCCATTATCAAGTGCATATCTTATACATTCTATTTCTTCATTTCGAGTAGATAGTAAATCTCCCATATACCAAGTTCCTATTCCCATATTTCCTATTACTGTTCCATCTGACAGCAATATCTTTTTTCTCATATAGTTCCTCCTGAATTATTTTAAAATAATAAAAAGAGAGTGACTTATAAGCAAAATACTCTTTAGTCACTCTTATTTTATTTAATGATCTCCTCTCAAGAAAAATGCTCTCATAGCCTTTTCTCCTGCAAATTCCAATAACTCTTTTACATCACGAATAGCTCTTTCAAGATTCATAGGTTCATTGATTATATCCATTACTAAATCTATTCCATTAGCATAAATATCATCTAGATTTCTAGCAGAACTTCCAACTACTGCTATAACAGGAATATTATATTTTTTAGCAGTCTTAGCAATCCCTACTGGTGCTTTTCCATTGACAGATTGGTTATCGATTCTTCCTTCACCAGTTATTACAAGATCTGCATCTTTTATTAAATTTTCAAGTTCTATAAGTTCCATTATTTTAACAATACCTTCTTTGAACTCTGCTCCACATATACTTAACAGTGCATATCCAAGACCACCAGCAGCACCGCTTCCTGACTCTTCAGAAAAATTTTTTCCAACAGCATTATCAATAATATTTCCATAGTTTTCAAGAATTTTATCAAGAATTTTTACATCTTCAGATGTTGCTCCTTTTTGAGGTCCATATATATATGATGCTCCATTTATTCCACAAAGACTATTGCAGACATCTGACAGAACTGTTATATTTGCCTCTGATATTCTTGGATCTAAGCATGAAATATCTACTTTAGCTATATTTTTTAATTCTTCTGGTGTATAACCTATTCTTTCCCCTTTTATATTATAGAATTTTACTCCTAATGAAGCAAGCATTCCTGCTCCACCATCATTAGTTGCACTTCCTCCTAATCCTATATAGATATCTCTTATTCCCATATCTAATATAGCTTTAAGCATCTCTCCTACTCCATATGTATTTGCTTTATATGGATTTAGATTTTCATGTTTTACCAGATTCAATCCAGAAGATTCAGCCATTTCAAGAACAGCAGTATTTCCTCGTATCACTCCAAACCTTGCTTTAACTTTATCTCCCAAAGGTCCAGGTACTTCTAAAAATTTGTATTCTCCATTGACAGCTTCAATGATGGCTTCTACTGTTCCTTCTCCACCATCAGCAATTGAAACTTTTTTTATAATAATATTATTTCTGCCTAATTTCTTTATACCCTTTTCAATACTTTCTGCAACTTCTCTTGAAGATGCACTTCCCTTAAAAGAATCAACTGCTATAATGACTTTTATCTCTTTCATAAGTTACCTCTTTATTTGACCAGCTTCTGCCATCTTTTCTGCCATAAAATCTACAACAGTTTTATTAGACGGAAGACTTGGTTTTATAGGTTCCCCTACATTCATTTTATTGATATTTGCCATATCTTTTGTAGCTACAGGGAAACTTGCTTTATCCATAGATAGTCTGACAGGATTAAGTTTAAACTGAAGTTCCAATGATTCTTTAAGATCTCCTTCTTTATATTTATTATATATAGATGTAACAAGCTCTGGGAATATATTAGCTGCAGTACATACTCCTCCTACTGCTCCTACTGTAAGTGAAGAAAATAATAAAGTATCTTTTCCTCCAAATATTTTAAATTCTATATCTCTTGTTCTTCTTATAAACTCAAGTAATTGATTAATGTCTCCGCTAGAATCTTTAATTCCAACAATATTTTTTACATTTCTCGCCAGTTTTTCTACTAAATCAGCAGATAATGTATATCCTATTCTAGGATTATTATATATCAAAAGTGGAAGTTCTTCAATAGATTCTGCAACTGTTTTATAATGAAGATAAAGTTCTTCTTCTGTAGGTTTTAAAAACATAGGCTGTAAAAGAGCAACTCCATCTACACCTATTCTTTTTCCCAGTTGAGCCAATTTTATACATTTAGATGTTCTTATAGCTCCTATCCCCATTATTACAGGAACTCTTCCTTTTACTTCTTCAATTATAGTTTTTACTATAAGTTCATAGTCTTCATCATCAAACATATAGAACTCACTATTACTTCCATGAGCCAATATTCCGCTGACTCCTCCATCTATTACAAAATTTACCTGCTTCCTTAATTTTTCTATATCTACATTCTCATTCTCGTCCATTGGAGTAAGAATTGGAACATATATCCCTTTTAATAAATTTAAATCCATATTGTATTTCCCCCTAATCCCTATCTAAACAAGGTCTTTTATTATCAAATTTCCAGTCTTTTATTAAATACTGCATAGCCACAGAATCATCTCTTGCTCCTAAATTTTTCTCTACATATAATTTATGGGCCGCCATTATTTTATCCATATCTATTTCAATTCCAAGACCTGGAACATCTTTAGGGACTGTTATTTCTCCACCAACTATTTTATGTGCATTTTTAGTTAAGTCCTGTCCATCCTGCCATATCCAGTGAGTATCTATAGCTGTAATATTTCCTGGAGCCGCTGCTGCAACATGGCTGAACATTGCTAGAGAGATGTCAAAGTGATTGTTTGAGTGAGAACCCCAAGTCAATCCGAATTCATTACACATTTGTGCAACTCTTACTGATCCTTCCATAGTCCAGAAATGAGGATCTGCAAGAGGAATGGAAACACTATTCAGAGCTATTGAATGCTGCATTTGTCTCCAGTCAGTAGCTATCATATTTGTTGCTGTAGGAAGACCTGTTGCCTTTCTGAATTCAGCCATAACTTCCCTTCCAGAGAATCCATTTTCTGCACCACATGGATCTTCAGCATAAGCAAGTATTCCATGCATATCTTTACATAAAGATATTGCTTCCTTTAGAGACCAAGCTCCATTTGGATCAAGTGTTATTCTTGCTTCTGGGAATGCTTCATGAAGAGCTTTTATAGCTTTAATTTCTTCTGCTCCCTTCAGCACCCCTCCTTTTAATTTAAAGTCTTCAAATCCATATCTCTTATGAGCTGCTTTTGCTAACTCAACAACAGCTTCAGGTGTCATTGCTTCTTTTCTTCTAACTTTTCCCCAATCATCTGAATTATCATCATTATCTAAATAAGGAAGATCAGTTTTATCTTTATCTCCTATGTAGAATAGATACCCTAGTACTTTTACTTTTTCTCTTTGTTGCCCTTCTCCCAATAATGCTGCTACTGGTACATTTAAAAATTTCCCCAGTATATCTAATAGAGAAGCTTCAACTGCTGTCATTACATGAACTGTTGTTCTAAGGTCAAATGTCTGATTTCCTCTTCCAGAAGCATCTCTGTCTTTAAATGTATCATAAATATTTTTTATAATATTTTTATATTCTCCAATACTTTTTCCTACCACTAATTCTTTAGCATCTTCCAAAGTTTTTCTTATTTTTTCCCCACCTGGAACTTCTCCCACTCCGATAGCTCCATTATCTGCTTTTAAAATAACTACATTTCTTGTGAAATAAGGTCCATGAGCTCCACTTAGATTAAGCAGCATACTGTCATATCCAGCTACTGGAATTACATTCATTTCTACAATTTTAGGTATCATATGTTCTCTCTCCCTTTTATTATTTTTTTTCTCCAACTGTTACATTGTTTATTTTTTCATAGTAATTTAAAATAGCTGAGTGATCTTTTTTCTCTCTTCCATCTATTTTTAAAGCCTGCATCATTTCCATTACTTGAGCTGTCAAAGGTAAAGAAGCATTTATTGAATGAGAAGTATCCAGTGCATTTTGAAGATCTTTTATATGTAATTCAATTCTGAATCCTGGTTCAAAGTTTCTTGATATCATCATAGGAGCTTTTGCATTCATTACAGTACTTCCTGCAAGTCCTCCTTTTATTGCATCAAATACTAATTGAGGGTCTACTCCTGCTTTTTCACAAAGAACAAAAGCTTCACTTAATGCTGCAATATTAAGAGCAACTATCATCTGATTTGCTAATTTTGTAGTATTTCCTGCTCCTACATCTCCTACTCTTACTACTGATCCAGACATAGTTTTCATTAAATCATAGTATTTGTTGAATATTTCTTCCTTTCCTCCAACCATAACAGATATAGTTCCATCTATTGCTTTTGGTTCTCCACCTGAAACTGGTGCATCTAAAAGTTCCACTCCTGTTTCAGCTAATTTTGCTGCTATACTTTGGCTTTCTACTGGATTGATAGAACTCATATCTATAACAGTAGTTCCTGCTTTTAACCCTTCAGCTGCTCCATTTTCATTAAAAAGTACTGCTTTCACATGTGGAGAATTTGGAAGCATTGTTATCAATACATCACAGTTTTCTCCAACTTCTTTTGCTGATCCAGCTGCTTTTGCTCCTGCTGACACTACATCATCTAATGCTGCTTTATTCATATCAAATGCCACTACATCATATCCTGCCTTTAAAACATTCTTACACATTGGTCTTCCCATGATACCTAATCCGATAAATCCTACTTTCATTTTTTACCTCCAATTTTTATATTTTTAATGTTATTTTTGTTTATTCTCTATAGATATATTTTAAAATTATTTCCTTTTCTAAACAATGTTATATATGCTAAATTTCTAGCTTATTAATTGTTATGCAAAACATTTTTTTCTGGATTACTTTATAAAAATACTTGCTATGAGAACTACTGCCAATGCTGCTCCAGATCCAACAAATGAAATCATTGTTTTTGCCCAGAATTGATCTTTAATATCTTCTAAACCATACAGTCCATTAAATACCCAGAATCCACTGTCATTAAAATAACTGAATGCTACTCCTCCAGCACATGTAGACATTGCTGCAAGAACAGGACTGATTCCCAATTGTGCTAACAATGGAGCTGTTAATGTTGCTGCTGTAGTTAGTGCTACTGTTGCTGACCCTAATGCTATTCTCATCAAAGCTGCAATTATAAATGGAATCAGTAGCCCAGGTATACCTATGTATATTACTGCATTTCCTAATGCATTTCCTATTCCTGATTCTCTTACTACAAATCCTAAAGATCCTCCAGCTCCAGTTATAAGCATTATCATTCCTGTAGATTGAATAGCTTCTGCCATAGCATCATGAACTTCTTTTTTAGACATTTTAGCTCCAAGACCATAAATAGAAATTAATGTTCCTATTATTAAAGCAGTTATTGGACTTCCAAATAATTCAACTGCTGTCATATAGCTTCCTTTTAATCCTGCAAATTTAGTTATTGTATTTATAAAAATCAGTATTAATGGAACTACAACTGGTGCAAAAGATAATCCTACTGATGGTAGATTTTTAGCTTTATGAAGTTCTTCAATATTTTCTATCGATTTTAAATATTCTTTCTTAAAATCCATTCTTGTAAATTCATTTTCCCCACAAGCTGGGTCATCTGATGGTACTTGATATATCTTAGTTCCCAACCATTTACAGTAAAGCATAGAAACTACATATACTGGAATTGTACAAAGTATTCCTGCCATTATCATGACTCCAACATCTATTCCTAAAATACCTGCTACTGTTAGAGGTCCTGGTGTAGGTGGAACAAATACATGTGTCAGTTGTAATCCAGTTGCAAGTGCCAATCCTAATCCAACCACTGATTTTCCACTAAGTTTTGATAATGCTTTTGCTATTGGAGTTAAAATAACTAAAGCTGAATCTGAGAATACTGGTATAGATACTATATAACCTGTAAGACCTAATGCCCACTCCTCTTTATTTTTTCCAATCATCTTGATTACAGTAAATGCCATCTGTTCTGCTGCTCCTGATTTTTCAAGGATAATTCCCATCATAACCCCAAGTCCAATAATTATTCCTGTACTTCCCAATGTATTTCCAAAACCTGTAGTTATACTTTTCATAACTACTGTAACTTCCATTCCTCCAATTAATCCTGTTACAATAGTTGCTATTATTAATGCTATAAATGTATGTACTTTTGTTTTTAGTGATAGTGCTATCAATATACCTATTCCTATCGCTAGTCCAACAAGCATTTGTGTACTGCTTACTGCTTCCATCAACCTTCCTCCTTACAGTTTGTTTTATTTTTGATTGATATAATGATACCATTTCTTTTTTTAATATTCTATGTTACAGAAAACATTATTTTAATATTTTTTTTATTATTTTTTGTTCTTTGTAATAAAAATAATTTCTAATTATTCTCTTTTAATGATATAATTGAATATAAAATATGATTTACGAAAGGAGAAGAGAAATGAATATATCAGTAAGTCTGGCAGCTAATATTTTAAATAAAATGAAAGAAATAATACATCAGGATTTAAATTATATAGATAAACGAGGAATTATTATAGCTAGTACTGATCCAGACAGAACTGGTACTTTTCATGCTGCTGCCTTAAAATGTATAAAAGAAAAAGCTCCTATTATTATCAGCAGTGATGATGAATTTCAAGGAAGCAGAAAAGGAATAAATATGCCCATTTATTTTAACAATGCTATCATAGGAGTTATTGGGATAACCGGAGATAAAAATGAAGTTGAAAAATATGGCGAAATTATAAGAATGATGACAGAAATTCTTATAAAAGAAGCTTGGATAAAAGACTCAGATATAAGAACAAAAGAAATTAACAGAACTTTTATTGAGCGTATTGTTTTAGGGTATGACTATGATTTTTTTCCTACAGCAGATTTTACATTTCCATATGTTGTAATAGTTGGAAAACTTAATAAAAATAATAGTTTTTTAATAAATGATAAAATTTATGATATTCTAAAAAATTCCCTTTCATATAATAAAAACAATGTATATACTATATCAAGAAATGAAATCATTATTCTGTATCATTTTCATAAAGATGAAGATATATCTAAAACAATATTCCATCTTCAAGAAAAACTTTTGGAAAAAACAAAGCTGGATTTTAGATTTGGAATAGGAACAAAAGCTCTTGAATACAATGCTTTAAAAGATTCATATAAAGCTGCAAAAGAAATCTTAAATTTTATGATTAAATTTTCTTTAAAAAAACCTGTTTCTGAATATGAAAAAATGGATTTAGAATTTATCTTTTTAAATCTAAAAAAATCTGATATAGATAACTTTACAAATAAAATATTAAAAAATTTCACTCCAAAAGAAATAGAAGAATTCTCACTTTTAATGAATTCTTATGAAGAAAATAATGGAAGTATACTTCATACTTCTGAAGATCTTTTTATGCATAAAAATACTCTTCAATATAAACTGAATAAAATAAAACAGTTAAGTGGATATGATCCAAGACAGCTTAGAGATTTTATTGTTTTAAGTTTGGCCTTTAAACTTCAAAGAACTATTTAATTTTATTTTTCCAATAGTCTTCTGCTAGTTTTATAAAGTTTTTTGCTGCCTTACTTAGATAAGCTCCCTTTCTGTAAACAGTACATAGCTCCCATGAAGGAGATTCTGGAAGAGAGAAATAAACTATCCTGTCATTTATTTCTGCATATGTTTCAGAAATAAATGTACATGCTAAATGACTTGAAGCCATTTGATACAGAGTCCTGCTGCTCTTTGTTTCAAATAATATATTTGGAACAAATCCAGCCTTTTCAAAAAGTGGGTCTATTATTTCTCTCATTGTTGTATTTTTTGACAGTAAAACAAAAGTGTCATTTTTAAATAATTTTAAATCTGTTCTCTGAATATTTTTTTCTTTAACTGATTTAGCTAAAGGATGAATAGATGGAACAGCCATTATTATATTTTCTTCAAGGATAGGAATATATGTATTATTTCCTGTCCTTTGTTCTTCTGACAAAGTCATAAATCCAATATCCATCTGTCCATTCTCTATCATTTTCTCCTGCATTTTTACATTCATCTCTACAGGTTCTACAGATACATTTGGGAACATCTCATAAAATTTAGGATATACAGAAGCAAACATTGATATTCCTCTTTCTGGTGTAAGTCCTATTCTTAAATTCCCCTTATGTTTTTCCAGCAGATCATTTATCTGATCATAGGTTTCCTTCTTTATGTTCAATATTTTTTCTGCATTTTTTATATATATTTCCCCTATCTCTGTAAGTTTCCAATTAGTTCTCGAACGATAGAATAACTGGCTTCCAAGCTCTTTCTCCAGTTTTAAAAGCTGCTGGTTCAATGCTGATTGTGTAATATACATTTTTTCTGCTGCCTTTGTTATATTTCTCTCCTCTGCTATTTTCACTATATACTCCAACTGTTTTAATTCCATCTTTCCTCCATCACTCTTAAAAAAATTAAGAGAAATCTAATTATAATGAATTTGACTTATTTGTAATTATTTTATACACTAAAATCAATAAGAATACAAGTAATTATTTGAAAGGAGTTGTTTTCATGGGAAAAAATTTATACATTAAGATTAATGAAAAAGATAATGTAGCAATTGCAGTTGATAAAATATCAGCTGGTACAGAAATCATGAATGGAATATTTACAACAGAAGAAATTCCGCAAGGTCATAAGATAGCTCTATGTAATATTCCAAAAGATTCTCCTATTATTCGTTATGGTGTAGAATTGGGATATGCCATCAATGATATAAAAAAAGGAGCATGGATTAATGAACATATGCTGAAACTTCCTACTCCCCCTGCTTTAGATGAAATGAAGTTTGGAGTTAATATTGTAACTTCTCTTCCTAAAGCACCTACTAGAACTTTTGAAGGATATCGTAATCCAAATGGAGGCTATGCTGGTACTAGAAATATTCTAGGCATAAGTACAACAGTACAATGTGTAACTGGTGTATTAAATGTAGCTGTAAAAAAAATTAAAGAGGAACTTTTACCAAAATATCCTAATGTAGATGATGTAATTCCTATTAATCATGCATATGGATGTGGAGTTGCCATTAATGCTCCTGAAGCTGTCATTCCTATTCGTGCACTGCGTAATCTTGCTAAACATCCAAATTTTGGTGGTGAACTTATGGTAGTAGCTTTAGGATGTGAAAAATTAACTGTAGAAATGCTTATTGATGAAGCTGATATTTCCCCTGAAAATGTAATCACACTTCAGGAAATTAAAGGTTTTAATGCAATGATAGATGCTATTATGAATATGGCAGACAAAAAGCTGGCTCATTTAAATGTAAGAAAAAGAGAAACTCTTCCTTTGTCTGAGCTTCTTGTTGGAATGCAGTGTGGTGGAAGTGACGCCTTTTCTGGAGTAACTGCTAACCCAAGTGCTGGATATGCTGCTGATATGTTAGTTGAAGGTGGAGCTACTGTTATGTTCTCTGAAGTAACAGAGGTTCGTGATGGAGTACACATGATTGCAGAACGTTGTATCAACGAAGATGTTATGAAAAAATTGGCTTCTGAAATGAAATGGTATGATAATTATTTAGAAAACGGACAAGTAGACAGAAGTGCCAACCCTACTCCAGGAAATAAAAAAGGGGGACTTTCTAACATAGTGGAAAAAGCTATGGGTTCTATTGCAAAATCTGGTAGTTCTCCAATAGTGGAAGTTTTGTCGCCAGCTGAAATTCCAACTAAAAAAGGTTTGATCTATGCAGCTACCCCTGCAAGTGATATTGTATGTGGACCTTGTCAGCTGGCTTCTGGAATTGGACTTCAGGTATTTATGACAGGAAGAGGTACTCCATATGGACTGGCTCTTGCACCTGTTATCAAAGTGTGTTCAAGAAATGATATGAAAGATATGTGGAGTGATCTGATAGATGTAAGTGCAGGACCTATCGCTGCTGGAGATGCTTCTATCAGAGATATAGGAACAGAGATTTTTAATATGATAATAGATGTTGCAAGTGGAAAAAAACAACCTTGGGCTGAAAAATATAAACTTCACAATGATTTCTGTATTTTTAATCCAGCTCCAATTACATAATTTTATAGGATAACAAAAAAGAAGTTGATTAAAAGTAAATAAGTTTTTGAAATTTGGAAATTAGAAGAATTTATGTAATTGATGAAGCAAGTAAAACTTAAAAAATAGTGCTGTCTGAGCAAAACGAGTTTCAGTAATTAAGCAGTTAGAATTTTAACTGCTATAATTACTGAAATGCAACAGTAGAACTGTTGTAATCTTTTATCTATTTTTCTATGTTTTATGAGCAAAATCAATAATAAATACTTCTACTGGAAAATTTCAAAGACTGTATTTCAATCTAATAAATCAACTTCTTTTTATTTTAATTATTTATTTCTATTTCCAATATAATCAGCTAACTCTAAAAGAATATTGCTTTTTTCTACACCAAACTTTTCTGCAACTATTGTCTTAGCTTCAGCTATTGTTTCTTTCAAAAGAGCTTTGCTTTCTGCCATTCCAATCAATGCAGGATATGTTGATTTTCCAAGCTCAATATCGCTTCCAACTGGTTTTCCTAAAGTGGAAAAATCTCCCTCTATATCAAGAATATCATCTTTTATTTGAAATGCAAGCCCTATGAGGTCAGAAAATCTTATAAGAATCTCTCTTTCTTCCCTATCTGCATCTCCTATTATACATGCTAACTCTACTGGAAGTTTCATCAATTTTCCTGTTTTATTAGAATGTATATATTTTAAAATTTCTAAATCAATTTTTTTCCCTTCACTTGCTATATCCATCATCTGTCCGCCAATCATTCCATTTATGCCAGCGTAACTTGATGTTAATCTAACAATCTCAACTATTTTCTCAGCTGGAAGATGTTTATTTTTCTCTGTAAGAATATAAAATGCATGTGTTAAAAGAGCATCTCCTATCAGTATTCCTTCTGCTTCACCAAACTTTTTATGAGTAGTAAGTTTTCCTCTTCGGTAATCATCATTATCAAGAGCTGGAAGATCATCATGTACCAGTGAATATGAATGTATCATTTCAATAGCAGCAGCTGAGGCAACTCCCATTTCTTTTTCACAATCAAGTATATCCAATACCATAAAAAGTAAAATAGGTCTTAATCTTTTTCCACCATTTAAAACTGCATATTTCATTCCTTCAGCTATAACTTCTGGATAAGTAAGTTCATTTAAATATATATCCATATTTGATTCTATTAATTTTTTATTACTATCCAAATAATTTTTAAAAAACATTTTAAACCTCCTCAGTTAGAATATTGTCACTTTCTTCTGTAACTTTTAAAATTTTTCCTTCTGCTTTATTCAGTAAATCTGAGGATTTTTTTAAAAGCTTCATAGCATTTTCATATTCTTTTATAGATTCAGTCAGTGTAAGTTCCCCATTTTCCAGTTTTTCTATTATCTCATCTACTTCCAAAAGATTATCTTCAAAACTTCCGCTTCTCTTTACCATCTTATCACCCCAGAAATTTTATAATTAAAACTATCTTGTATAAAAAGTTATACACTTTTTACCATACTTTCTCTCATCAGCTTTTTTAAACTCTCCTATTTCATTCTCAAGTTCTTCAAAAATATGATGTTCACTGATAATAAGTCCGCCATCTGCAAGTATTTTATTTTTTTCTATTGCTTTTATAACTTTTGCACATACTTCTTCTTTATAAGGAGGATCCATGAATATTATATCAAATTTTTCACCTTTTCTACCTAAAATTTCAATAGCTCTCAAAGCATCATTTTTATATGCTCTGCATCTATCCTCATATCCAAGGGTATTTACATTTTCTATTATATATTTTAAAGCTTCAGTATCTTTCTCTATCATTACTGCTCTTTTAGCTCCTCTGCTCAAAGCTTCAAGAGATATGCTCCCACTTCCACTGAAAAGATCTAAAAATACACTGTCAGGAACATATGGTGCTATGATAGAAAAAAGAGATTCTTTCATACTTCCTAAAGTAGGCCTTGTATCTGTTCCTTTTCTGCTTTTTATTTTTTTATTTTTTGCATCTCCTGCAATTATTTTCATCTATATCAACTCCTAATAGATAAACATAGCATCTCCAAAACTAAAGAAATGGTACTCTTCTTTTACAGCTATATCATATACTCTCAACATAAATTCTCTTGATGAAAGTGCTGAAACAAGCATAAGAAGCGTTGATTTAGGAAGATGGAAGTTAGTAATAAGAGCATCTATTACTTTAAATTTGTATCCAGGATAAATAAATATTTCTGTACTTCCCTTTTGAGCTCTCACTATTCCATTTTCATCAACAGCGGATTCTAAAGCTCTTGTACTTGTAGTTCCCACTGAAATTATTCTTTTTCCATTTCTTTTTCCCTCATTAATTATATCTGCTGCTTCTTGAGGTATTTCAAATATTTCTTCATGCATTTTATGCTCCAATACATTTTCAGTCTGTACAGGTCTGAATGTTCCTAACCCTACTTCTAAAAATATATCTACTATCTTTATCCCCTTTTTTTCTATTTTTTCTAAAAGTTCTTTTGTAAAATGAAGTCCAGCTGTAGGTGCTGCAACAGATTCTCCTTTGATAGCATAAACAGTCTGATATCTGTCTTTTTCTTTTAATGCCTCCACTATGTATGGAGGAAGCGGCATTTTTCCTAACCTATCTAAAACTTCTTCAAAAGCTCCCTCATATGAAAATTTTATAATTCTATTCCCATCATCTTTTATTTCTAAAAGTTCTCCAATAATTTCATTTCCATGACCGATAAAAAGTTTCTGTCCTATCTTTAATTTTTTAGCTGGCTTTAAAAGACATTCCCATGTATCAAGATCTATTCTTTTAATGAGAAGTATCTCCAGCACTCCACCTGTTTCTTTATGACCAAAAAGTCTTGCAGGTATAACTTTTGTAGAATTTCTTACTAAGATATCTCCTTCATTTAGATAATCAATTATATCATAAAACTTTTTATGCTCAATACTTTCATTTTTTCTATTTACCAACATAAGCCTTGCATGATCTCTAGGTTCTCTAGGCTGCTGACCAATTAATTCCTCTGGCAGATTATAATCATAATCACTCAATAATGTAGACACTATTTGTCACCACTCTTCTTTCCTATAACTACTCTATCTATTCCTCCATAGTCTTTCACTATAGAAAGAATATCAAATCCATTTTCTTCCATTAATTCTTTAACAACTTCAGCTTGATTGTATCCAACTTCAAAAGCTAAAAATCCACCTTTATTTAAATATTCAGAAACCTCTTTAGATATTTTTGAATAAAAATAATAACCATTTCCATTATCTGTAAGAGCTGATGAAGGTTCATATTTTAACACTTCAGGCATCAACTCATTATACTCTTCCAATGGTATATATGGTGGATTTGAAACTATAAAATCAAACTTCATATCCTTAAATGAAGAAAATACATCTGATTTCATAAATTTTACATTTTCAACTTTATTCAATCCTCTATTTAATTCAGCTACTTCTAAAGCATCTTCACTTATATCAGCTCCAATTATAGTGCTGTTAGGGCATTCTCTTCCTAAAGTTACTGCTATTGCACCACTTCCAGTTCCTATATCTAAAACTGTAGGAGATTCAAGTTCATTTAAAATAAATTTACATTGCTCTACTAATATTTCTGTATCACTTCTAGGTATTAAAACTCTTTCATCTACTTTAAATGGATATCCATAAAACTCCCATTCTCCAAGAAGATACTGAAGAGGTTTCCTATTTTTACCTCTAAGTACCAAATATTCTCTTATTTTTTCTTTATCTTTTTCTTCTATTTTTTTATTAAAATTTAGAGTTAGTGTTAATCTATTCACGCCTAATATATGGGCAAATATATACTCAGCATCCAGTTTTGGACTAGCTACTCCATATTTCTTCAAATATTCTGCTGACTTATTAAGAAGTTCTAAGTTCTCATCTCTATAACTTACAGTTTCAACTTTGATATCTTCACTTTTTAAAAGTTCATCAAATCCTATTCTCTTTCTAGCCATTTCTTTAAGATAAGTTTTT
The DNA here is from genome assembly GCA_002356455.1 of Fusobacterium varium. Taxonomy (NCBI): domain Bacteria; kingdom Fusobacteriati; phylum Fusobacteriota; class Fusobacteriia; order Fusobacteriales; family Fusobacteriaceae; genus Fusobacterium; species Fusobacterium varium. Next base: position 616,198 of record AP017968.1, on the reverse strand, counting down.
ACCTTTTCTTTCTGCTCAGAAGAAAGTTCCATATCAAAATAAGCATATAATGTTATCCTATCCAGCTTTAAAACATTAGATATAACCTTTTCACTTTCAAGACGCGGTTTTGAAAAAGAGTATTTTTGCAAATACTCTTTTGAAAAATTCAATATCTCAAGTAAATTCATAATTACTCTTCTGAAACACTTGAAAGCATTTCTGCCTGACTGAATGTAATTAATGCATCAATCATTTCATCAAGGTCTCCATCTAAGAATGCTTCAAGCTGATATACTGTAAATTTTATTCTGTGGTCTGTTATTCTTCCTTGCGGAAAATTGTAAGTTCTAATTTTTTCAGATCTATCTCCAGTTCCTACCTGAAGTCTTCTTTCACTTTCTACCTGACTCCTTTGCTTCTCACATTCCATTTCAAAAAGTTTAGAAGCCAGATGTTTCATTGCTTTTTCTCTATTCTTAAGCTGTGATCTTTCATCTTGACATTGAACTATAATTCCAGTAGGCAGATGAGTAATTCTAACTGCTGAGTCAGTCATATTTACGTGTTGCCCTCCTGCCCCTCCTGATCTGTATGTATCTATTTTAAGATCTCTTGGATCAATTTTTACTTCTTTTACATCTTCAACTTCTGGAAGTACAGCTACAGTAGCAGTGGAAGTATGTACTCTTCCAGCAGATTCAGTTTCAGGAACTCTTTGTACTCTGTGTACTCCTGATTCAAATTTTAATCTAGAATAAGCTCCAAACCCATTTATACTGAATACTGCCTCTTTAATTCCTCCTATACCCATTTCCTGCTTTTCAATTATTTCCATTTTCCATTTTCTTCTTTCAGCATATCTTGAGTACATTCTAAATAAGTTTCCAGCAAAAAGAGCAGCTTCATCTCCTCCTGCTCCACCTCTTATTTCTATGATAACGTTCTTATCATCATTTTCATCTTTTGGAAGCAAAAGTACTTTTAATTCTTTTTCAAGTTCTGGGATAGATTCTTCAAGCTCTTTCAACTCTTCATGCATCATCTCTCTCATTTCTTGATCTTTTTCGATTTTAAGATTTTCTTTGATAAAATCAAAATCTTCTATAACTCTCTTATATTCTTTATATTTTTCAACTATTGGAGTTATATCACTTAATGATTTGTTACATTCCATCATTTTTTTAGGGTCTGCCAGTACCTCTGGGGAACCAAGCAATTCATTCAATTCATCGAATCTTTTTACTACTTCTTCTAATTTTCCGAACACTATTTCTCATCTCCTTCTTCACACTATAACTTTATAATTATATCATAAACATATAAAAAAATCAATTTTCCTTAGGCTGTAACATAAAAAAGGACTGATTTTTCTCAGTCCATTAATCTCTACTTAATTATTATTTGGAAAAATATCTCTTGTTGTTTCTTCATCGTTATCATATTGAAACCTTACTATATCTCCATTATTTTTATAAAATATTCTTTCTTTTATTCTTCCATTTTCATAAAACTTAAAAGCTACTCCAGTCTTCTTTCCTTCATTAAAATGCCCTAATTCCTGAAGTTTGGAATTTTCATCAAAAATTATATAATTTCCCTCTTCTTTATCATTTTTATATGTAACTCGATATTTTAACTGACCATTTTCATAAAAATAGAAATATTCTCCATCTTTTTTATCTTCTTTATATGAAATTTTTTCTTTCATATTTCCATTTTTATAAAATATAAACCAGTCCCCTAATTTTTTATTATTCTTATAAATTCCTTTTTCATGTATTTTTCCATCTAAATAATATGAAAAATATTCTCCTGTAGTTTTATCCCACGAGACTTTATAAGCTTCTTTCCCAAAAACAACGCTGCTCATAACAAATGTAGCTGCAATGAGTATCGCACACATAATCCTTTTCACCGAAATACACCTCATTCATTCTACTTATTTGTTGTTTATTAATCTTTGCTCATCATTTATTCTTCTGATAGCTATATCTCTTGCTCTCATATATTGTTCCTGAGTTATATATTTCTGCATTTCTATTTGACTTCTTATTCTATCTTTTAATATAGAAGCTTCTATCTGCCCCATTTTATCAAAAAGTTTATCTATTTGTTCAAGATTACTTTCTGGTCCTTCCAATACAAATTTATTTACTTCTAATTCAAGTTGTTTTTTTTCTAATAGTAACATTTTATAATTTGTACTTACTTTTCCTACCATTCCTTTTGCTTTTTCTATATTTTCCTGAGAGACTCCAACTTTTTTAAAATCTTCATCAGATACAATCCCTAATCCGTCATTATTTGCAAACACTAGGGAAGAAAAGATAACTACAAATATGCTGCTTAAAAATTTTCTCATTCCTGTCCTCCACTAAATTTGTACTTCTAATCCAAATAAATCATCTGTATTTAAATCTATTTTTTTATCATCAAAGATTGAATTATTAAAAATATGATCTAAAGTAATATCTTCCTTTAAAGCTTTGTTATCAGTAAAACTCCTATTAATTACATACTTATCTATGCCTGTCATCGGCACTTCTTTAAAAAGCATCTGATAAGTAGAACTTGTAAAAATTCCCAATACAAATAAAGATAGCGAGAATACCCCCCTTCTTTTATTTTTCCTTTTTTCCTCTTCTAAAAGAGTCTTATATATATTAGCTCTTACTCTGTCTTTAGGCGTCATACTAATTTCCTCCCATATCTTTAATAGCCTTATAATATACTGATTTTACTGTAGATATATTCATATCCTTCATATCAGCTATTTCCTTAAGCTTATAACCATATATGTCTTTTAAAACTACAATCTCTCGTTCCTGAAGAGAAAGTTCTTTTAGCCGTTCCTCTAATATCAGAGGTGTGTCTATATCAGAATTACATTCAAGGGCAAGTATCTCTTCATTTATATCAAGCTCTACTTTCCTCTTTCTGAAAAAATCATATATTTTGTTAATAGCTATTTTATATATCCATGTATAGATATTACTGTCAGCTCTAAATTTTTTCAGGTTCTTATAAACACTCATAAAGACCTCCTGAGATATATCCTCGGCATCTTCAGGATTCTTTACCACACCTAATATTTTGTAATATATCCTATCAAAATACTGTTCAAAAATCTCATCAAAGTCCATTATATTTTTATCCCTCACAAACTGTTATATTTAATTAGACGACATAAGTTGTAAAAAAGTTTAGTTTTAAAAAGATTTTTTGCTGTTTATTCTTCCGCCTACACTTATTTCAAATTTATTTCCTACTAAATCTACTACTGTATCATCCTGAACATTTATTATTTTTGTAGTAGTTATATTTCTATCTAAATGACTTCTTCCGCTTCCATTATCATTATCTCCCTTTCCTCTTCTAAAAGAAAAATCCATAATTCCCCTTATCATTGGAGTTTCAGTATATGAAAGTCTATATTCTCCAGGCTCTACATAATAAGGAACCCCTGAATCTAAAAATATTTTCCTTACTTCCACACTTTGTATTTCATTTCTGTTATAATTGACAATGAGTGTTTTTCTTCCCTCTATTTTATCAAGAGATATTTCATGACTGCTTTTTATTGAAGTACATCCTGCCACAACCATCACAAATAATAAACTAATCAGATACTTTACCTTCATTTTTTTCATCCTCCATTATCAATTTTTTTAATTCTATTAATATTTCAGATTCTTTTACTTTTTTTACAATCTGTCCCTTTTTAAAGAGCACTCCTTCTCCTTTTCCGCCAGCTACACCATAATCAGCTTCTCTAGCTTCTCCAGGACCATTTACCACACATCCCATAACCGCTATCTTTATTTTACGATTTTCTTTTTCAAATTCCTTTTCTACTTTTTTGGCAAGGCCAATTAAATCTATTTCAGTTCTTCCACAAGTAGGACATGAAATAATCTCTATTCCTGTTTCCATTAGTCCTAATACTTTGAGAATCTCTTTTGCTACTTTTATTTCCTCTACTGGATCCTCTGTTAAAGATACTCTGATTGTATTACCAATTCCATCTAATAGTAATGCTCCTATTCCTATAGATGATTTTATTGTTCCCTGAAATGCTGTCCCTGCTTCTGTAACTCCTAAATGAAGAGGGTAATCTACTTTTTTGCTGATTTTTCTGTATGCTTCTATCATCATTTTTACATTACTTGACTTTAGAGACACAATTATATCATGAAAGTTATTTTTTTCCAATAAACTAATATGGTACATTGCACTTTCCACCATAGCATCTGCAGTTGGACTTCCATATTTTTTTAATATTTCTTTTTCTAAAGAACCAGAATTTACTCCTATTCTTATTGGTATATTTTTTTCTTTTGCTTTTTTAACTACCTTAGTTACATTTTCATCAGTACCTATATTTCCAGGGTTTATTCTAAGCTTATCTATTCCATTTTCCATAGCAGCTATGGCAAGTTTATAGTCAAAATGGATATCCGCAGCTAAAGGAATTGAAACTCTTTTTTTTATCTCCTTTATAGCTTCTGCTGCCTCCATGTTATTTATAGTCATTCTTACAAGCTGACATCCTGCATTTTCCAATTTTTTTATTTGAGCCACAGTAGCTTCTGTATCACTTGTTATAGTATTAGTCATAGATTGAATAACAATATTGTTATCCCCACCTATTATTATATTTCCCACCTTTACTTCTCTTGTTACTCTCATTTTTTCATCTCCTAAACAAATAAGTCCTGTTGCTCAACAGGACTTATTTTAATTTTTATTTTCTTGTTAAATGACTCATAGGGTTTTCTGTTTTTCCATTTTTTCTAACTTCAAAATGAAGGTGAGGTCCTGTCACTCTTCCAGACATTCCTGTTTTCCCTATTAATTCACCCTTATTAACATTCTGTCCAACTTTTACACCAATCTTATCTAGATGAGCATATCTTGTTTCATAACCATTAGAATGTTTTAATATTATTATTTTTCCATATCCATTCATATATCCAGCATAACTTACTTTTCCATTTTGAGCTGCACGCAAAGGCACATATCTAGCTTTTAAATCAACTCCAGCATGAAATATATATCTTTTCAAAACTGGATGAAATCTGCTTCCATATGGACTGTTTACTCCTTTGTATTCAACTGGAAATCTAAATCCTGCACTCGCTACTGTTATTCCACCTTTTCCAGAATTAGCAAGAACTCTTATATCTGGATTTTTTAAAAATATATCTTGTCCAACTTTAAGATTTTTTGTATCTATATCATTATATGCAGTTATATCATCAAGTTTCATTTTAAACTTTGAAGCTATTTTAGATAAAGAATCTCCTTTTTGAACTTTATAAAATATTCCATTTTCAGAAACAATAGTTAGTTTTTGTCCTATTTTTAAATTTTTTACAGATACATTTGGATTATTAGCAAGAAGCATATTCATTGTCATTCCGTTTGCTTCAGCTATTTCAGAAATTGTATCTCCCTGTTTAACTACATATTCACTCTTTACAGGTAATTTTTTTTCAGGTGTAATAATTTGATTTATTGCAGTCTCTCTGATTCCTTCTCTATCTGCTCCTGTACTCCCACCATCTTTTTTATCAAATCCTATTGGCTTATACTCATTAGCAAAATTATATTCTTTTTCAAAAGTATAGAAACTGTCATTAAGTAAAGTAACTCCACCATTTGTTTCTTCAGTTGTATCATAATAATCTGTAAATTTTTTTAGATCTACCACTTCTTCTTTAAAAGGATTGGTAAGCTCTATTCCAAAATAAAAAACAACTGCTAATATTATAAAAACTTTTATTTTAGATTTCATTTTTAGTCTTCCTCTCCCCTTTTTCATAAAATTCTAAAAGCTTTTTATTGCTTTCTGTATTAAGTATAGTATCTATAAGTTTTCTTGAAGCTGTAGCTCTATCATATTGAGATAAATATCTTCTTATGCTCCAAATACTTTCTAATTCACTTTTAGGTATTAAAAGTTCCTCTTTTCTAGTTCCTGAACGTTGTATATCTATAGCTGGAAATATTCTCAATTCAGCTAAGTTTCTATCTAAATGTATATCACAGTTCCCTGTTGATTTAAATTCTTCATATATTATATCATCCATTTTACTTCCTGTATCTACAAGAACTGTGGCTATAATAGTTAAACTTCCTCCGCCTCTTATATTTCTAGCTGTTCCAAAGAAATTTTTGGGATAGTATAAAGCTGTTGGATCAATTCCTCCAGATATTAGTTTCCCACTTGATGGAATAACTATATTATATGCTCTTGCAAGTCTTGTAAGAGAATCCATAAGTATAACTATATTTTCTCCATTTTCAACTTTTCTTTTTGCTCTTTCCAGTATCATTTCTGTAACTTTTATATGATTTCTTGGATCCTCATCAAATGTAGAAGCAAATACTTGAGCTCCTATTACTGATTCTTTTATATCTGTAACTTCTTCAGGTCTTTCATCTATTAAAAGTATCCATACTTCTGTTTCTTTATTTTGTTCTATCATTGAGTTTGCTATGCTGCTTATGAGCATAGTTTTTCCAGCTTTTGGTGGAGCTATTATTAAAGCTCTTTGTCCTTTTCCTATTGGCGCTATAAGATCTATTATCCTTCCTGAAACATTTTTTCTGTCAGTCTCCAGAATAAATCTCTCAGTTGGATAAGCTGGTACAAGGTCTTCAAAAGGTACTCTTGATTCAGCAGCCTCCAGTGTTCCGCTATTTACTAATAAAACTCTTCTAAGAGCATAGTTTTTTTCATCTCCTGAAGGTTCTCTTACTTCTCCAACTACTATATCTTCAGTTCTTAGCTTAAATTTTCTTACTTGTGAGGCTGATACATAGACATCTTTTTCTACACTTGTATTTCTTAAAAATCCATAACCATCAGGTAATACTTCTAGGCTTCCCCAAGCAATATCTAATCCTTCTTTTTCTTCAATATCTTTTTCTATCAATTCTTTCAGTTCAGATTTTTTTATTCCACTTTTATATTCTATCCCCAATTGCTTCGCTATCTCTTGAAGTTCTTTTAAAAGAAATCTATCCAACTTATCCATATCCACCTCAGTTAATTTTAATCTACAATTTCACCATATAAAGTCCATGTTTTGCAATCATTTATTTTTACATTTACAAAAGTTCCTTCTAAAGACTTATCTCCTTTAAAGAGAACTATTTTATTAGTTGAAGTTCTTCCAGTAAGAACATCTCTATTCTTTTTACTTTCTCCCTCTACTAATATTCTAACTGTTTTTCCTCTATAAGTTTCACTTTCAGCTAATGAGCAGCTATTCTGAACTTCTATTAATCTTTGAAGTCTCTCTTTTTTTATTTCTGGGTCTATCTGCTCCTTCATATCTGCTGCTTTTGTTCCTTGTCTTATTGAATACATAAACATAAATGAATTTTCAAACTGTATTCTTTTTACTACATCTAAAGTATCTAAAAAATCTTCTTCAGTTTCTCCTGGAAATCCAACTATTATATCAGCAGTAAGAGCAACTCCAGGTATTTTTTCTTTTATTTTTTCTGCAAGGGCTATATATTGCTCTTTTGTGTATCCTCTATTCATCATTTTTAAGATTCTTGTAGAACCTGATTGCAATGGAAGATGTAATGATTTTGCTATTTTATCATTTTTAGCTATAACATCTATCACTTCATCTGAAAAATCTCTTGGATGTGGAGAAATAAATCTTACCAAAAAATCTCCTTCTACTTTACATATCTCATCTAAAAGTTTTGCAAAGTTATCTCCATTTTTAAAATCTTTTCCATAAGAATTTACATTCTGCCCTAAAAGTATTATTTCTTTATACCCTTTTTCTGCATATTGCTTTACATCATGTATAATTTCATCTAAAGGTACTGATCTCTCCCTGCCTCTTACATATGGAACAATGCAATATGTACAAAAATTATTACATCCATAAGTTATTGAAATTGAAGCAGTTTTTTTAGAATCAAAATCTGCATCTAATCTTGGAGGTAATTCATCTTCACAATCAGTATATATTATATGTTTATTTGTTTTATGCTCTATATCATCTATTGCTTGCGGTATTCTCCCTATATTTTGATTTCCCATTATTATATCTATTTGAGGAAATTTTTTTAAAAGTTCTTTTCCTTGCTCTTGAGCAAAACAGCCAGTAATTCCTATAATGCTTCCTCTTCTTTCTTTTATATGCTTCAATTCTCCTAATTTCCCATATATTTGTGTTGCAGCTCCTTCTCTTACTGTGCATGTATTAAGAAAAATTGCGTCTGATTCCTCTATATTTTCAGTTATTTCATATCCTATATTTTGAAAGATTTTTTTTATTTTAGCGCTTTCATTTACATTCATCTGACATCCATATGTTATAATCGATGCTTTTTTCACTCTATTCCTCCTAAAACTATTGCTGCTTATGTCTATTTTTTTATTATAACAATTTTTTTACAGTTTTACAAACAATAAAATAAAAAAAGTATTATCTTTTTATAATAATTACTCAGATTTTTTCCGAACAAAAGAATATTAAAACAATCTTTTAAATTTTAACATTTCATTATGACTTGAGTGTGTCAAAAATTTTTATTTTAAAAAAAATCTTCCTTTTAAAAATATTTTTAAAAGGAAGATTCATAATAATTTTTATTTAATTATAGTGATAAAATTTTTACATCGTCAGCAACTTTTAATTCTGCTCCTGTAGATGCTTTTATATCTTCAATTGAAGAATAAGGACTTACTTCAATAAGAAGTAATCCTTCTGGAGTTACTTTTATAACACCTTTTTCAGTGATTATCAAGTTTACTTGACCAGCAGCTGTTAATGGAAGATCACATTTATCAAGGATTTTTACTGCTCCTTTAGCTGTGTGCTCCATAGCAACTATAACTTCTTTAGCTCCAACTACAAGATCCATAGCTCCACCCATTCCAGGAACCATTTTTCCAGGAACCATCCAGTTTGCTAGGTTTCCTTCTTTATCTACTTGAAGAGCTCCAAGAACAGTCGCATCTACATGTCCTCCTCTTATGATTCCAAATGAAGTACAAGAATCAAAGAATTGTGCTCCTGGAAGAACAGTTACAAATCCTGCTCCTGCATTTACTATATCTTTATCTTCTTTTCCAGGTTCTGGAGCTGGTCCTACTCCAATAATTCCATTTTCTGATTGAAATACAACCTCTATTCCTTCTGGTACATAGTTAGCTACTAAAGTAGGAAGTCCTATTCCCAAGTTTACTACATATCCATCTTTAAATTCTTGTGCAACTCTTTTTGCAATATATTCTCTTACTAATTTTTTATCTAATTCCATTTCTTGTTTCACCTCTCCTATTTAACTATGTAGTCTACGAATATTCTAGATGTCATTACATGATCTGGGTCGATTTCTCCCACTTTTACTAATTTTTCTGCAAAAACTATAACTGTATCTGCTGCTGTTGCCATCATTGGGTTAAAGTTTTTAGTTGTTTTAGCATAAATAACATTTCCTAATTCATCAACCACAGAACCGTTTAAAAGTGCTACATCAGCTCTTAGAGGTTTTTCTAAAATATATTTTTTTCCATCTACTGTAATAATTTCTTTTCCTTCTTCAACAATAGTTCCTATTCCTGTTGGTGTTAAGATTCCTCCAAGTCCATTTCCACCAGCTCTTACTCTTTCAGCCAATGTTCCTTGAGGTGCTAATTCAACTTCCATTTCACCAGTTTGCATTCTTCTTCCAGTTTCTGGGTTTGTTCCGATATGAGAAGCAATTACTTTTTTAACTTGATTATTAACAACAAGTCTTCCAATTCCTTTGTCTGGGAATCCTGTGTCATTACCTATAACAGTAAGGTCTTTTACACCTTTAGCTACTAAAGCATCTATTATTTTTTCAGGTGTTCCTACTCCTAGGAATCCCCCAATAAAAACTGTCATTCCATCTTTTACATGAGATACAGCTTCTTCCATTGAAACTAATTTGTTTTTCATTTTGCCCTCCTAACACTTTTTTTATTTAAATATTTCTCCGGCTTCCTTGTACCATAGAAGTAAATCTAAACTATCCATAGATATATCTACATAATCACAATAAGCTTTCATCTTTTCTTCGATCTCTAAATATAATTTAGGAGTCAGAGATTTTGGAACTTCTTCCATTACTTCTAATTTTACTAAATTTTTCAGGATATGTCTATCTAAAATCGAAATTTTCTTTCCGAATCCGACGTTTCTTAAAAAATGACTGGCTTCTTTATAGGCCATTCCTTTAATATTTTTTACTATCCATTCTCTTTTTTCATTAATATCAGATATGCTTTCAAAAAAATCCTTTGTTATTATTTTGCCATCTTTATCTTTCATTTGCTCTCTGAGAGCAACTAAATATTTTGCTTTATTATTCTTAAATCTTACTATATTGAGATATTCCACCATTTCTTCAGCAGTTCCATTGAATAAAAGTCCATTATCCCTAAGAGTTGTAATAGCTTTCCATGCATTTACTGCTTTAGATTGAGGAGTAAGAATACAGAAAGAAAGCTCTGTATGAATCTCCTCATTGCTTCCTTTCTCCCATATATCTTTAAAATCTTTCAATCTTTTTTCTATCTCATCTTTTTTTTCTTCATATATTTTTTTTATTTCATAAAAATATTCATTTTTTTTCATTTTTTTACCTAGAATAACAAGAATCCTGCTGAAATAACTACTCCTGAACATAAAAGTACTATTAAGCAGTATCCCATAATATCTTTAGCACCTAATCCTGCAATACCTAATGCTGGCAAAGCCCAGAACGGCTGTATCATATTTGTCCAAGCATCTCCCCAAGCGATAGCCATAGCTGATTTAGCTGTAGATACACCTATCTCAACTCCTGCTGGCATTACAATTGGAGCTTGAACTGCCCATTGTCCTCCTCCAGAAGGTACAAAGAAGTTTACTATTCCTGCACTTAAGAATGAGAATAATGGGAATGTTTTTGGTGTAGAAATATTCACGAAGAAATTAGACATTAATATAGCTAATGATGATCCATCTGCATTTGTTCCTGTCATAATCCCCATAATTCCAGCATAGAATGGAAATTGTAAAAGTATTCCAGCTGCTCCTTTAGTTGCTTCACCAAAAGCATTTATGAATTTTCTAGGTGTCCCATGAAGAATGATTCCTGTAAATAAAAATATAAAGTTAACTAGATTAAGATTTAAATTAAATCCTTTAGTAACAAAATATTGAAGAATATAAGCCCAACCCATAACTCCTAAAATAATAGAAACAACTTTACTATTCTCTATTTTTTCAGCTGGAGTCATATTTTTATGAAGTAAAACTTTTTCTTCAGGTTCTTCCAATAATTTTGGATCAACAGTAACAACTTCATTATCAGCTGGATACATAGCCCTATTTATTAATGGAAGCATTATAATAAGTGCTCCAACAATAAATAAATTCATTGGTGAAAACAAAGTCAGACTTGTAGGTATATTTTCAGTTACAGCACCAGCAGTTTGTTTAGAAAGAGCTGCTACACTATCACTTGCTACTTGTAAAGGAATAGAACCAGACAGTCCTCCATGCCACACTAAAAATCCTGTATAAGCTGAAGCTATAAGAAGCCTATAGTCTACACCTTTTACTTTTTTAGCTATTTCTTTAGCAAAAATAGCTCCTATAACCAATCCAAATCCCCAGTTTAATATACATGCTATAGTAGAAACTAATGTTACTACAACAATAGCCTGTTTAGGACTAGATAGTTTAGATGCCATACTTGATAATATTTTTTTGAATACATTTGAACTAGCCATTGTATGCCCTGTTACAAGTACCAATGCCATCTGCATTGAAAATGATAATAATGACCAGAAACCATTTGTCCAATGACCTATAACTCTCATTGGTGACTGCTTAGTAAAAATAACTGCCCCTGCAAATACTATAAATGTCAGCATTGCACAGAAAATATATGGATCTGGCAAATACTTTTGCATCAAAGAAACACAGAAAGATGTGAATCTTTTAAATGCCCCTTGCTTAGTTTGTTGATTGTTCATTTCTTTCCTCCCTCATAATCCTTAAATTTGAAAAACGAAATTTCCTATTCTAAGTATATACTCATCATTATGTAAAGTCAATATATTTAATCACATACATGACATGAATGCTCCACAATATATAAATCATCTTTATTTCTAAACTATACTTCTTCTGCTTCTAATTCTTCGTCATCATAGACATCTTTTATATCATCTGTCCTTTTAGCTAGTTCAAACCAAAAATTTACAACCTTTTCTTCTGAAAAATATACTCCAAATTTACTTTTATGATTTTCTAATATTCCTCTTACAATGGACAGACCCAACCCATGTCCGTCTCTATCTCTAACTTTATCCAGTCTATAAAATGGCGTCCATATACTATCTAAATCTCCTTCAGTTAGTCTATCTGTTTCATTGCTCACAATTATTCTTTCCTTATTTCCGATATCTTCTGCAGTTATAATTATATCTCTTTCACCAGAAGAATATTTTAAAGCATTCACCACTAAGTTATCCAGTACTCTTTCAATATATTTTTCATCACACAAAACAAAAATTTCTTTGCTTCCATTATAAATTACTCTTTTATATTTAGAAGAATACTTATCTCTTATATCCTTTATTATAGGATAGAAATTTATCTCTTCTATATCCATTTTAAAATATCCTGATTCCATCTGTGATATTAATAAAAGTTCTTTAACTAGTGAATCCATTTTTAAACTTTCTTCCATAATAACTTCACAATAGAAGTTTTTATCTTCTTCATTTGCAACATTTTCAACAAGTCCTTGTGCATATCCTTGTATTATTGATATAGGTGTTTTTAATTCATGACTGACACTTGCTATAAACTCTTTTCTCAATTTGTCTAATCTTTTTTCATTTTCAATATCCAGCATAAGTTTTTTATTGACTTTATTTAACTCATCTATGCTTTTTTCCAGTGTTTCTCCCATTCTATTAATAGCATAACCTAATTCTCCAATTTCATCTTTGCTGTCTTTTTCAAATTTTCTGTTAAAATCAAGTTCTGAAATTTTTTGAGTTATCTCTTTTATTTCCAATATAGGATCAGTCATTTTTTTAGAAAATATAAATGACATAGAAGATCCTATTACCAGAGCCAGCATTATTATCAGAAGATGATATCTTGTAGATATTTCCAATCCCTCTTGAATAAAACTGAGAGGAGTTATTATTTCAATATATCTATCACTTCTATAAGGCATAAAAAGTATTAAAACTTTTCCTCTATAGTCAAGTAGTGTTATTTCTTCAAAAACATACTCATTTTCTCTAAGTTTTCGTGCTATACTATCTATCTCTCCTTTAGAAAGTATTGACTCAGTTTCAAGTTTATATAGTTCTTGATTTTTCTTTATAAGTATGGCGACATTTGAATGCATTTCAAGATTTTGAAAATCTATAACATATTTAGGATCGACAAGTATTTTTCCTAGTTCCACAAGTTTTTCTTTCTTGTTTTTTATATAGAATTTTTCCAGATATATACTATTTGTTACTAATAACCCTAAGATTATCATAACTACTACACTGAACATCAGGAAAAATATTTTCCATCTTATCTTCATTTGTCTCCCTCGAATTTATATCCAAATCCTCTCACTGTTTGGATAAAATTATCTCCTATTTTTTTTCTTAATCTTTTTATATGTGTGTCTACAGTTCTTGAATCACCAAAATAATCCCAACCCCATACTGAATTTAAAATCTTTTCTCTAGATAAGGCCAATCCCTTATTTTCTATAAAAAAATATAAAAGATCATATTCTTTTGGAGTAAGTTCAAGTATTACATCTCCTAATTTTACTTCTCTTTTAGAAGTATCTATAATAAGATCTCCAAATTCAAGATATGTTTTATCTACTATTTTTCCATCTCTTCTCAGTAAAGCTTTTACTTTTGCCACTAACAATTTAGGATTAAAAGGCTTTATCATATATTCATCTGTTTCAAGTTCGAATCCAAATAGTTGATCACTCTCATCTGCTCTGGCTGTAAGCATAATAATAGGAACCTGTGATTCTTCTCTTATTTTTCTGCACACACTCCAACCATCTATTTTCGGCATCATTATATCCAGAATAACAATATCATATGTAGTTTGGAAAAAGAGCTCCAATCCTTCCTCTCCATCTCCAGCTTCATCCACACTATATCCTTCTCTCACAAGATAATCCTTTATGAGTTTTCTTATTTTCCATTCATCATCTACTACGAGTATCTTTTTCATAAAGCCCCCTAATCATAAAATCTTTTCCTTACTTTATCATTTTATTCAATGTATATAAAAGTTCTGTGATGACCCTGTCTTCATTTCCTGATTTTATATCTCTCACTATACAATTTTTGATATGTGATTCAAGTACCAGCTTTGATACTCCATCAAGTTCTCCCTTTACTAGAGATATTTCATTAAGAACTTCATTACAGTGTTCTTCCTCTACAAGTTCTTTTATTTTTCCTACCTGTATTTCTATTTTTTTTATCATTTCTGGTAAATCTTCTTTTACCTTTTTACTTGTTTTGTCAATCATTTTATTTAATGTTTGCACAAGTTCAGAAATTATTTCATCCTCTGCTCCTGCTTTTATATCATTAACCACACAATTTCTTATATGTGATTCAAGTATCAATTTTGATACTCCATTCAAAGCAGATTTTACAGATGATATCTGATTAAGGACATCATCACAGCCAATTTTATTTACCAGCATTTTTCCTATTCCCCTAATCTGACCCTCTATTCTATTTATTCTGGCCTCCAGCTTTTTTTTAAATGCTGGACATTCCTTACTCATACACTCATCAGATATACAGGTTCTCTTTAGCTTTTCCATCTTTGATCCCCCTTGTTACTGCTTTTTAAATTTTTTAAGTCTCAATGCATTAGTTACTACTGAAACAGAACTCATAGCCATTGCTCCTCCAGCTATCATAGGATTCAAAAGATGTCCTGTGAAAGGATAAAGTACTCCAGCAGCTATTGGTATTCCTAAAGTATTATATATAAAAGCCCAGAATAAATTTTGTTTTATATTTCTGATAGTGGCATTACTTAAATCCATTGCAGTAAGTACATCTTTTAAATTTCTTTTCATCAAAACGATATCTGCACTTTCCATAGCAATATCTGTTCCTCCGCCTATGGCTATTCCTACATCAGCCTGTACAAGGGCTGGCGAATCATTTATTCCATCTCCTACCATAGCTACATTATAGCCTTCTTCCTGTAATTCTTTTACTTTCAAATATTTATCCTCAGGTGTAACTTCAGCAAATATCATATCTATTCCAACTTGTTTTCCTATAGCTTCAGCTGTTATTTTATTATCTCCAGTAATCATTCCAATCTTGTATCCTCTTGTTTTCAGTTCTTTAATAGTATCAATAGCTTCTTCTTTCATTACATCAGCAACTGCTATTATTCCTAAAAACTTTCCATCTATTGCCATATACATTGGAGTTTTTCCTTGAGATGCTAACTCATCTAATTCTTTTTTCATAGTTATTTCTATGTTTTTAGCCTTCATGAGTTTAATATTTCCTATCAATACTTCACTTTCTTCTATTTTACCATAAACTCCCTGTCCAGTTATAGAAATAAAATCATTTACTTGTGGAAATACAAGTCCTCTATTTTTTGCTTCTTCTACAATAGCCTCTCCTAATGGATGTTCTGAATGAAGTTCGAGTGCTCCAGCTATTTGTAATATATCATTTTCCTTATATTCTTTCATAGTTAATATATCTGTTACTTTAGGTTTTCCTTCTGTCAATGTTCCTGTTTTATCGAAAACTACAGTATTTATTTTATGAGCTTTTTCTAATGCTTCACCAGATTTTATTAATATTCCTAATTCTGCCCCTCTCCCTGTTCCTACCATTATTGCTGTAGGTGTAGCAAGTCCCAATGAACATGGACATGCAATTACCATTACTGAAATAAATATAGTAAGTGCAAAAATAGAAGGAGTATTATTTATTTCTACAATACCTTGACTTCCTAAGTAGTACCAAATAACCCCTGCTGCTGTTGCTATGAGCATTACTATTGGAACAAAATATGCTGATACTTTATCTGCTATTTTAGCAATAGGAGCTTTTGAACCTTGAGCATTTTCTACCAATTTTATAATTTTAGATATTACAGTATCCTTTCCAACTGCTGTTGCTTCTATTTTAAGACTTCCATTTTTATTGATACTAGCCCCATAAACTATATCTCCTGATGCCTTATCTATTGGAATGCTCTCTCCTGTCAGCATAGATTCATCCACAGTACTATTTCCATCTATTACTTTTCCATCAACTGGGATACTTTCTCCAGGCTTTACCAAAAGAATTTCACCTTTCTCTACTTCTTCTATATCTACCTGTACTATTTCTCCATTTCTTATAAGATTAGCTTTTTTACTTTTCAAACTCATAAGTTTTTTTATAGCTTCTGAAGTTTTCCCTTTACTCATGCCTTCAAGATACTTTCCTAAAAGTATAAGTGCAAGAATAACTACTGCTGATTCAAAATACAAAGAATGAACATAGTGATAATTTCCTTCTGCTATTTTAAAAGTTCCATATATGCTATAAATCAAGGCAGATCCTGTCCCAGTAGCTATTAATGAATCCATGCTCGGACTTTTCATGAATAACTGTCTAATTCCCACAATATAAAATCTTCTTCCTATGTAAACCACTGGCAGTGCAAGGATAAACTGTACTATTGCAAAATTCAGTGGATTAATATCTGGAGAAATAATAGCTGGAACTGGAAGTCCTACCATTGTTCCCATAGCTATGTAGAAAACAATAGCAGAAAAAATAATTGCTATTTTAAATTCTAAAAACTCTCTCTTTAAGTGTTCTTCCTTTTCTCTGTCTTTTAGGTTTTCAGAAGATTCTTCATGTTTAGTTCCAGTATATCCCATTTTTTTCATTACTTCAAGGATTTCTGAAAGTTTAATAACATCTGAATCATAAACAATTTTTCCTCTGCTGTTAGCTAAATTTACTATTACTGATTTTACTCCATTAAGTTTTGAAACTTTCTTTTCTATTTTATTAACACAAACTTGACAGCTTATTCCATCAATATCTAATTCTACATCTTTTAAGTCTGATTCTTCCTCTATTTCATATCCTAATTTTTTTACAGTTTTTATTATTATTTCTTCTTTTAAAATTGTTTCATCATAATCAACTGAAAGTTTTTCTGTGGAAAGGTTAACAATTGCTTCTTTTATTCCCTCCAATTTAGATAATCTTTTTTCTATTTTATTAACACAAACTTGGCAGCTTATGCCGCCAAGTTGATAATTCTTTTTCATTATTCCTCAACCTCGTATCCTGCATCATCTAATGCTTCAATTATTTTTTTAAAATCATATCCTTCTGGAATATCAACAGATGCCTCTCCAATTTTTACATCTAATAATTTAATTTCATCTAACCCTTCTAAAGCCTCTTTTACATGTGCCACACATTTTTGACAACCCATACCATCTATTTTTATTATTCTTTTCATAAATAATACCTCCTAATTTTAAATTATAGGGTATACCCCTATATAATAGTAACTCACTTTTCTATAAAAGTCAATATATTTTAATGAACTTTAACCATATACCCCTATATTAACTTCTAAAAAAATCAAATATTTTATTATAATTATTCTATATTGATTATTTGAAATTTTTTGTTATTATCCTCTTATTTTTTTATTTTTCATTAAATTTTTATTTAAAATCAAAATTTTGCTTTTATTTCAAAGAATTCTATAAAATTCATTTTCGCATTTGACAAAATTAGTTCTTTTTGATATAATTTCAATCGTTAAGCATTAATTTAATATATTAGCGGAGAAAAGTGAAGGCTAAAATATCTCTATGAAAGGTCATAGATTTATTTTAGTTTATTTTTTTGTAAAAATATTGTAAAAAAACTAGTAAAAGTATGAAAAATATATTATTATCTAAAGTATGATTTTTGAGAATTGGAGGAAGAAAAAATGATAAAAAATTTTGCTCATAGAGGATTTAGTGGAAAATATCCTGAAAATACCATGCTTGCCTTTAAAAAAGCCATAGAATTTGGTGCTGATGGAATAGAACTTGATGTCCAACTTACAAAAGATGAAGAAATAGTTATCATTCATGATGAAACAATAGATCGTACTACTAATGGAAAAGGATTAGTATCTGATTATACTTATGAAGAATTATGTAAATTTGATGCTTCATTTATCTATCATGGTCAAATGGGATTCAATAAAATTCCAACATTAAGAGAATATTTAGAACTTGTAAAAGATAAAAACATTGTAACTAACATTGAACTTAAAACAGGAATTCTTGAATACATTGGTATTGAAGAAAAAGTATGGGAACTTATACAGGAATATAAAATAGAAAAAAAGGTAATAATTTCAAGTTTCAATCATTATAGTATACTTCGTATGAAAGAGTTGGCTCCAGATTTAAAATATGGTCTTTTATCTGAAAGCTGGCTTATTAATGCTGGTAAATACACACATGATTTAGGTATTCAATGTTATCATCCCATACATTATAATTTAACACCTGAAATCATAAATGAAATTAAAAAATATGGAATAGAAATAAATACATATACAGTAAATAAAGAAAGTGATATTCGTTATTTAATTGAAAAAGGTATAGATATTATTATTGGAAATTTTCCAGATTTAACTGGAGAATTAATTAAAGAATATAAATAAATTTTATATAAAAATACTGGGAGGAGTTAATATGGACCAATTTGAATTTCTATTAGAAGGAATCAATGGAATAATATGGGGGAGATGGCTTGTTTTTATCTTACTAGGACTTGGAATACTTTATACTTTCACAAATGGATTTATTCAAGTAAGATATTTTGGATTTATAATGAGAAAAACACTTATAGAATCTTTTAAATCTAGAAATGATGAAAAAGGTGAAGGATCTATTCCTTCTTTCAAAGCAATGATGGTAACTCTTGCTGGAAATGTAGGTGGAGGAAATGTTGTTGGAATAGCTACAGCTATTACTGCTGGTGGTATGGGTTCTGTATTTTGGATGTGGGTAGCTGCATTTTTTGGAATGGCATTGAAATATGGTGAAATAGTTCTTTCTCAATTATATCGTGGAAAAGATTCAGAAGGGAACATATTAAGTGGACCCATGTATTATATCAGAGATGGTTTAAAAATGCCTTGGCTTGGTGTTGTTATTGCAGTACTTATGTGTACAAAAATGATGGGAGCAAATCTTGTTCAATCAAATACTATTGCTGGTATACTAAATTCTAATTATAATATTCCAACATATGTCACTGGAATAATTTTAATATGCCTTCTTATGGCTATTACACTTGGAGGACTTAAAAGAGTTGCTAATATTGCAACTGCTCTTGTTCCTATAATGTCAATCTTTTATATCTGTGCTGGAGTTTTAGTTATTTTATTAAATGCTCATCAGATTCCAATCATATTTGCAACTATCTTCAAAGAAGCATTTTCTTTAAAAGCTGCTGCTGGAGGAACTGGAGGATATGTTATGGCAAGAGCTCTGCAATATGGTATCACTCGTGGTATGTATTCCAATGAAGCTGGAGAAGGTACTGCTCCTTTTGCTCATGGTTCTGCAATAGTTGAACATCCCTGCAGAGAAGGAATTGCTGGAGTTACAGAAGTTTTTTTAGATACTA
Source organism: Fusobacterium varium (assembly GCA_002356455.1). Classification (NCBI taxonomy): domain Bacteria; kingdom Fusobacteriati; phylum Fusobacteriota; class Fusobacteriia; order Fusobacteriales; family Fusobacteriaceae; genus Fusobacterium; species Fusobacterium varium. The sequence goes on along the minus strand of AP017968.1, from coordinate 596,469 downwards.
TCATAGTTTGTATAATTACTGCTCTTATTGTTGGAGTTACTGGTCTATATAAAACAAATACTCCTGGTTCAGTAATGGCCATTGAAGCATTTGGTACTGTATGGTCTCCATTGAAGCATGCTGCTACTCTTTCATTATTAGTATTCTGCTTCACTACTTTAATGGGACAATGGTTCAATGCAGCAAAAAGTTTTACTTATGCTTTTGGACCTAAAGTAACTGAAAAATGCAGATATGTATTCCCTTTCTTATGCATTATTGGCTCAATAACTAAAATCAGTCTTGTTTGGACTATTCAAGACTTGGCTATGGGATTAGTTGTTATTCCTAACATGATAGCATTGGTTGTTTTATTCCCTAAAGTTGTTGAGCAGACTAAAGATTATTTCTCAAATCCAAAATTTTATCCAGGAGATAAATAATTAAAAATAAAAATGGATGTCTTCTAATATAAACATAATTTAGAAGTCATCCATTTTTTATTTTATATTTATGTAAAAGAAAAAAGGGCTTAAACCCTTTTTTCAATATACAAAAAAATTATTTTTTTATACTCAGTATGTGATTTACTGCCTTTTCTATTCTCTGTAACCCACCTTCTACTTTTTTAATAGAGCATCCTACATTAAGCCTTAAGAAGTATCTTCCCTCTTCTCCGTAAGTCAGTCCCGGCATTATTGCTACTCCCCCAATATCAATAAGATTCCTCTGGAATTCCTCATTGGAAATACCCAATTTTGAAAAATCTATCCATGCGAAATATGAGCCTTGTGGAACTTCACATTTTAGAACTGGAATATTTTTTTCTAAATATTCTTTCACATATTTTATATTGCTTTCTGTATATTTTACTAACTCATTTACCCAATACTCACATTTATTATAAGCTGTGATTGTTGCTATTACAGCAAGTATTGAAGGTGATGAAAGTGCATCTCTATTCTTTAATATTCTCAAAAATTCATCCCTATCTTTTTGATTTGTGACAAAAAGATATGAACCACATAGTGCTGGAATATTAAAAGTCTTTGAAGCTGATGTACATAAAACTATATTTTCTATATAATCACCACTTTGTGATAAAACAGGATGATGTTTCCCTCTATAAATTATATCCATATGTATTTCGTCTGAAATTATAAATACATTATATTTTTTACATATTTTTATCATTTTTTCTAATTCTTTTTCAGTCCATACTCTTCCAGTAGGATTATGAGGACTGCACAAAAGAAATATTTTTGCTTTTTTACACTTTAATTCAAAGTCATCAAAATCTATTTCATAACTCTCTTTAACTTTTTTTAATGGTGAAGTTAACAATTTTCTATCATTGTCTACTATTACTTTAAAAAATCCATCATATCCTGGAGTATGGATTAGTATACCATCTCCTTTTTTTGATTTCATTTCAATAAACTTTGATATTGCATAAATTACACTTGGACTATATACTATCCATTCTTTATTTATTTGAAAATCGAATCTTCTGTTATACCATCCCTCAATAGAATTTTTAAAGTCATCATGATTCCATCTGCTATATCCAAATATTTTATGATTTATTCTTTTTATAAGAGCCTCTACTATTTCTTTTGGAGATTCTAAATCCATGTCTGATATAGTGAAAGGAAGAAGATCATCCTTTCCGAACCTATCTTTTACATAATCCCATTGAGTACAGTAAGTACCTCTTCTATCCTTTACTTCATCAAATTTCATCCTTCTCACCATTTTAATTATTTCTTTATTAATTTTTCTAATTTATTTTTTACAACATGAACTTGAGGTCCTATTACAACTTGAAGATTTGTATCATCCAATTTTACTACTGCTATTGCTCCAGTTGCTTTTATTTCATCTGAGTCAACAATAGACATATCTTTCACAACCATTCTAAGTCTAGTTATACAGTTATCTAGAGAAACAATATTATCCTTTCCTCCTAAAGCCTGCAGCATTCTTTCTTCATCATATCCACCTAATTTTACATTATCCCCTTCAGTAATCACTTCTCTTCCTGGAGTTTTTAAATTAAATTTCAATATTGCATACTTAAATACTGTGTAATAAACTGCAAACCAAACAGCCCCTACTAAAAGAACTAAGTACCATTTTGTTCTTGTTCCTTGTAACACTCCAAATACTATAAAATCTATAAGGTTTCCATCAGTATTTCCAATAGTCACTTTTAATATTCCCATCATCATAAATCCAAGTCCAACCATGATACAATGGAATATATATAAAACTGGTGATAAGAAAAGAAATATAAATTCTAATGGTTCTGTTATTCCACCAATTACACAAGCTACAAGTCCAGATGCAAGAAGTCCTTTTATTTTTTTTCTATTTTCAGGTCTTGCAGTATTATATATTGCTAAAGCTATTGCTGGAAGTCCAAACATATATGATGGCATTTTTCCTTGAGAAAGAAATTTTGTCACATTAGGATCAAGAATTCCATCAGCAAATTGTTTATAAAATATTGTAAGAGCTCCCGAAACCGTTTCCCCATTTACTATTGCTTCTCCTCCAGCTGGTGTAAATCTTATCATAGCAACCAATATATGATGCAGTCCGAATGGTCTTAATAATCCTTCTCCAGCTCCAAACAAAAATGGTCCAAATGCTCCTGCTTTCCCTATCATCTTCCCAACACCCATAATCATATTATTGAAGAAAGGCCAGATAAATGGGATTAACAAACTTACTACTCCAACTATTACAGCTGTTGCAATAGGTACAAATCTTGCTCCACCAAAGAATGCAAGTGCATCAGGAAGTTTAATTTCGCAGTATCTGTCATGTATCTTATAAACAATTATACCAATTAAAACTCCACCAAGAACTCCAATATCAATACTTTGGATACCAAGAACCATAGATTGTCCTGCTGCCTTCATATTTTCAGGCGTAGCTAGAGTTCCTGTAGCTTTTAAAAAGAAATTAACTGATAAACTTGACATAGCAAAACCAACATATCCAGAAAATGCTGCTACTCCTTTATCTTGTCTTGCAAGTCCTAAAGGTATAGCCATTGCAAACATAACTGGTAGATTTGAAAATGCAAATGATCCTATTGTTGCCATAAATTCAAAGAATATTTTTAAAACAGGATTCTTTAAAAATGGAAGTATTTCTGCAGTTACTGAACTTGCAAATGAACTTCCTATTCCAAGCATAATTCCACAAGCTGCTAATAGTGACACTGGCAGCATAAACGTTTTCCCTAATCCTTGAAAAAATTCCCAAAAACTAACTTTTTTATTCATCTTTTCCTCCGAAATATTTTTATTTTATTCTAAAGTTATTATATATCAAGAAAATATTAAAGTTAATATGCATACTTTTTCATATTTTTTTGAAAAAAAGTTTTAGTATAAAAAACCTGCTATAAATAAAAAAACAGATGCTATAAACTTTTCAATTTATTTCATCTGTCTTTTGTAATAATTCTATTCTTCAAAATTAAAATTATATTTATTTATGAATTGTATATCCATTTTTTCCTTTTTCTTTTGTTTGATATAATGCTATATCTGCATTTTTATAAATGTCTTCAAATGTTTTTCCATCTTTTGGAGTAACAGCAATTCCAATACTTCCTGTCATTTTCCAACTGGATAAATTATTTTCACATACAATGTTTAAAGCTTTAGAAACCTCTCCAGCTTTTCTATTCACCCATTCTATATTTAAAACTGGAGTAAATACAACAAATTCATCTCCTCCAATTCGTCCAAGTATAGTGTTATTTTCTTTAAAACTTTCTTTAATTATCCGAGTAAATTCTTTAATACACAAGTCTCCAAATAAATGCCCAAAATTATCATTCGCCTGTTTAAAATTATCAATATCAAAAATAAAAAAAGCATATTTTTGACTTGGTAATTCTAACAGCATTTTTTCAATCATTCTTTCTGTAGCTTTTTTATTATAAAAGCCAGTCATTTCATCTATTTCAGCCTTTTGTTCTTTTTTCTTTTCCTCATCAATATTTTTTCTATATGCAAACATATGGATTGAGCTATCTTCTGGAGAATAAAAAATATAAGCATCAACTCTCATCCAAGAATAATTTATTCCATCTTCTGTTATCATAAATTCATATCTTAAAGATTTATTGCCTTTTTTATATTCTTTAATTACATTTTCTGGTGAAAAAATATTTATATATCCTTCTCTATATTCCTCTTTTATCTGTTTATTTGCAATCACACGTAAACCTTGATCAAATGGGAGCCCTTTAGCTCCAATAGTTTCAAAATAATGTACTGTATGTTTTCCAACATATGTATTTTTAGTAATATTTAATTCATTTATCTTATCATATAGCTGCTCTGTTGATTTTCTAAAAATAGTTTCTCTTTCTTCCACCAATTTTGTAATCTGCTTATTAAAATTTCTGATTACAGCAGTAATTACAAAAAGTACTGTCAATACAATAGCTATAATTATAAGACATATTTGAAAAAGATTTTGTTTCATCTCTGATATAAGTTGTGCTGTATCTTGTTTAACAATGAGATACCAAGATAGCTCTGGAATATATCGTGTCACTATATACTTTTTTTCATTAACACTCAAATCTGAAGATGCCCACATTTCCAAATTTGCTGAATCTTCTTTATGAGATAATATTTTTTCTTTTATATTATTTTGATTATAAATTTCAAACCAATTTTTCTCTTCATATCCTGTATAATTATTAGATATTTCAATAATTCCATTTTCATCAATCAAACAAGTTTCTAAATTAAACTTCTTTTCATAACTTATCAGAAGTTCTTTTAAATTCTCTATACGAACTCCAACTCCAACAATTCCTAATATTTTTTCATTTTGATCTTTTACTTTACAATTAACAAATATTGTAATTGCGTTGTTTGCTCCTTTTACTTCATCATTATCTATGTTTAAAGAATAATTCTCCTTACTATTCAAAAGATTAAAAAACCATGTATTTTCAGAATCATTTTCATTTAATAAACGATCTAATCCATTAAAGTTATAATAATGTTTTGTAGTTGCAGAAGCTAAAAATACTGAATCAAATCCATATTTTTTTTGATAAGTTTCTAAATATTTCTTAGTTGCTTGAATATACTCTTTATTTTTTGAATATTCCTTTTCATTTTTTAGATGCTCAACTAATAAACTGTCATGTGCCATAGTCAAGGATATATTTACTGGCTTTGTAAACATAGTTGTTAATTGATAATAAATTCCTTCTGCTGTAAGGGAAGTAACCTCTTCTATGTTATTTAGAGATGCTTTATAATTGGCTTGATAACTAAACATTGCTGTAAGTACAAAACCAACTACTAAAATAAGACTGACCAATATATTAGTTTTAAACAGTTTATTGTTTTTCAAAATATTTACTCCCCCTTTTAATATCATCCCTAAAAATATTTGCCTCTTATAACTATTTATTATAACAAACAATCTAATAAAAGTCCAACAAATAATTTTGTTTTAAAGATAATATTCAACTTCAGGAGTCAGTATTCTATTCTTTTAAAAGGTTCTTTATTTTATTTTTTATATCTTCAGATTTTTTTAATTCAATTATTTCATTAAGAAAATTTTTCTTTTCTATCAATCTTATAAGCTCAGATATAACTTTTAAATGCTCTATCTTATTTCGAGCAGCCAAAAGAAACAGGACATCAGCATCTTCTTCCTCATCCACTTTTATTCCTTCTTTTGAAACAATAAGAGTTATTCCAGGTTTTATACAATTTTCTTTTTCTTTGTCATAACAAAATAATATTCTTTTATCTATAAAAAGATATCTTCCAAATTTTTCTACCATATCCTTTAAATTATATATACTTTTTTCTTTTATACATTTTTCTTTTAAAAGAATATTCAATCCAATTTCTAAAGCATTTCCAAAATTTATTCTTTTCTCTGAAATAAATATACGATTTTTTCCTAATAATCTTATTAATCCATAATCAGTTTCCTTTTCTCTGTCATCATCTATAAACATTCCAAACTTTTCTTTTATATCTTCTGCTAAAAGTTCACTATCTACATCCCTTGCATTTTGCTGCACTAGTTTCAGTAATTCTTTCAAAGAAATTTTTTTATTTTTTTTCTGTTCTATGTATTCCTCGATATATTTTGAAACATAAAATATCTCTTCATCTCTTAAAGGCTCTTTAAGATAATGATTATTTTTATCTATTATTTCTTTTACTTTATTGAATAACTCTAAATTTATTTCAGTAAAATCAAGATTTTTATTTAAATAGAAATTATTCTTTATCCTATAAATAGCTGGAAGTAGATATTTCATAAGTTTTTCTACTAATTCTCTATCTTTTAGTAAATGAGTTTCCATTTCTATATCCATATTTTCTAATATTTTAGAAATAAACCTTTCTAATATGAGAATATTTTCAGAAAAAGTATCATTATAATATCCACTTAAAAAATATTCAGTAAGATGGAGTATCTCATATTCTTGAGTTTCATCTATTACTTTTTTCAAAATATCCTTTATTTTTCTATATTCTTCAAGTTTTCTCAAAAAATCACTATTATTTTTTTGAATGATTATATAACCATTTTTTATTCTTTCGAATGTGGCTATAAAATATATTCCCATTATATTTTTAAACTCTCCTGTAAAATGGGCATTAAGTTTTTCTTCAATTTGATCAATTATATCTATTATTTTTTTTATATCATATTCCTTTATGTATTCAGCAATTATTTTTTGTTCTTCTTTTTCACTAAAATACTTTTTCTTTATATAAATTATATTTTTATTCTTTATTTCTATATAATCAAGCATTTTTAATAACTTTAAATGTCTCAATTTTTTTTCTTTTCCAGTTATATACATTCTGTTTTCATCACGATAAAAAAAAAGTTCAAATTCCATAAGATATTTCTCTAAATCTTTTAAATCTTTCTTTATAGTAGTTCTGCTTACTTTTAAGTCATCTTCCATTTCTGAAATTTTTACATTTTCTCTAAAAAGATAGTTTATAAGAATATACTCTTCTCTTTCCTCCTGAGAAAAAACATACATATTCATATTTAAAGTTTCAATAAAACTATCAAGTTCTTTATCACTTATTGAAAACTCAAGATTACCCTTTTTTATTATTATCTCTGATAATCCCATTTTTTTTAAATAAAAATTTATATTATCTATGCTATATCTAATATTTCTTTCACTAACATTATATTTTTCAGCCAGAGAACTTATGGGGGAAACATTATTATTTATCTCTTCTAAAAGTTTCATATCTCTTCTATTTAAACTCATATTTTTCCCTCCATTATATAATATATATTTATATATTAAAGCATTTTTCTGAACTTATCAAGTTAAAAAAAGAAAGAGGCTGTTGCAAATTCAAAATAGCCCAATTACCCAAAAAGCTGACTTGAAGTTTTCTTCTTGTCAGCTTTTTCTTTTTAAATAAAAAAAGGTATAAAATACTAAAAATTTTTTCAAATTTCTAATATAATATACCTATGCAAAAACCAACTAATAATAACATTTTTTTTCAATTAAATCAACCTAAACTTTTTAACTTTTTACAATATGAAATTTCTGATAATGATCCTGTAAGAAAACTTAGCTCAATATTGGAGGGATTAGATTTTAGTAGTTTAATGCAAGTATTTTCTTACAAAACAAAGGTACATCCTATCAGAATGTTTTCTATCATTGTTTATGCCTATTCGCGCAATTTAACTTCTACTAGAGATATAGAAATGGCTTGCCATGAAAATATTAAATTTAGGTTTCTTTTACAAGATTCTAAAATTCCTGATCACTCTACTATTTCTAGATTCTTAGTAAAAACTGAAGATATTCTTCCAGATCTATTTGAACAATTCGTTGAAAAAATTTTTGAAATGGAAAATATTTCCACTGAAACAATATATATTGATGGCACTAAAATTGAAGCATATGCTAATAAATATACATTTGTTTGGAAAAAATCTATTGAGAAATATAGAACTAGATTAGATGAAAAAATTCTTGAATTAATTTCAAATTTTAATGATGATTTCAACTTACAATATGACAACTTCCTTGAAATATATTCATATCTTTCTAATTTGAATTTTCAAATAGTCAAAGGTAGAGGAAAGAGAAAATCTAAAGAGCAAAAGTATTTAGAATTATGCGCAGAATACTTAGAAAAGTATCAAAAATATTCTAATCATTTTAAAAATCTTAATGGTAGAAATAGCTATTCAAAAACTGATATAGATGCTACTTTTATGAGAATGAAAGATGACCATATGAGAAATGGTCAATTAAAACCTGGATATAATCTACAAATAGGAGTGATTAGTGAATATATTTCTTCATATGAAATTTTTTCTAACCCTTCTGATTCTAAAACTTTGATTCCATTTTTAGAGAAAATTTCATCTCAAAATTTAGAAATTAAAAATATTGTAGCTGATGCAGGATATGAAAGTATTTCAAATTATGAATATTTGGAAAAAATGGACTATACTTCATACATAAAACCAATATATTTTGAAAAATCTAAAATCAGAAAGTTTAAAAATGATTTAAACAGAGTAGAAAATTTAATATATAATAATTCTGAAAATAAGCTATTTAGAAAAGATGGATTAGAATTAGAATTTCTATACTCTAACAAAAATAATACAGTTCAATATTTTTGGAATCCTGAAACTAACAAAAAAATTAAGTACAATGCGAGATTTAGAATTTTATCAAATAAATCAAAAGAGAATGTATCAAGCAATTATGGAAAACAATTAAGAATGAACAGAAGTATTCAAGTAGAAGGTGCTTTTGCAGTTTTGAAAGAAGATATGAAATTGCGAAAATTAAAAGTTCGAAGTAAAAAAAGTGTTTTAAGAGAAATATGTTTGTTTTGTATCGCTTACAACTTCAACAGATATCTAAGCAGAAATATAAATAATCGCTTAGGAACAACACTTCACTCATTAAAAGTAGCTTAGATAAATAAAAAATCATCTACTTCTTTTTTTGATACTTAAAAATAAATATAAAAATATAAAATAAGAGAGGCTGCACAAATTAGTTTATCAATCACTAATTTGCAACAGCCCCTTTTAGAAATTATTTAATTTTATTTATTATATCAAAACTACCTGATACTCTCGCTGTTATTTTCATTTCCTGTGCAGCAGAAAATGGTATATCTGCAGACTCAGCTTCTGTTTCTTCAATATAATATGAAGCATTGATTCCTCTTTGGTTCATCATAACTGCTGGTGCTGGAAGCGGCATATAATCTCTTCCACTTTGAGTTCTATCCCAGATAGTCACATCCCCAAGTTCATATCCTCTGTTTTTTATTATAATCCTTGCTTTTTCATATAAATTATTCATCGCTTTTTCATATGCTTCCATTGTAGCTTTAGTTCTTAATTCTTCTGAAATATCATAGATCATACTTCCTGGATTTTTTATTCTCAAAGTTTCACATTTTTTTAATAATTTTCCCATATCCACTGATGACTTCATTTTTACTTTAAAAGCATGAGTTATTGTATAAGTTTTCTTCTTTTCAGTTTCCTTTGTTTCCTGTACATTGTAGTTAAAAATAGATACATCCTGAACACCTAATTTTTTTAACGCTGATTCTATTCTGTCATATTTTTCTTTTGCTAGTTTTCTTGAAGTTTCCCTGTTTTTATCAAATGATTCTATTGCAAAATAAAAATTCTTTCTGTAATCACTATTTATGTTTTTTAATTCTATAATATTTTCTTTATTTAATATATCTGTTACAGAATAAAACTTATCATTTTCCATAGTAATAATCACTTGAAAAGCTGTTTTATATATATTTGATTTTTCATCTTTAAATTTTTCTTCTACCTTTTCCCCTTTAGAATACCTTGAAGTTTCAATGTCATTTTCTTTAACTCCTGTTGAAAGAAGGTATTTTTTCAATTCATTCATAGACTTTGCATTTTCTTCTGACGCTTTTTCTAAAGTAGCTGCTTCTGTCATAAGTTCAAAATTAGTTATTATTACATCTGGTTTTACTGTTATCTCTCCTATTCCAGAAATATCATTTATTTTCCCAGTTACAATATATTCTTTTCCATATTGCAGTCTTTCTCTCTCTAAAATATTATTTTCTGCTGGAATAGAATAAACTGTTCCAGTTAAAAGAAAAACAAACACTAATATTAAAGTTTTTTTATACATACTACCTCCTGTAAGAGTTAAAATATGATAGAAATTATTCCATATTATTTTCAAGCACTGTATTTAAATTTTATCATTTTTATATACATATTACAAATACAATAAAAGAAAAAAGGAAACCAATCTACATATAATATGCTTGATTTCCTTGATTTATACTATTTATCATCTCTAAGTATATTTTCCCCAGTCTTTACCTGTTCATCAAGATGTTTTCCAAACTTATAAAGCTGGTAATAAGTTCCAATGGTAGGTGTTCCTTTTCTTATACTCCCTACATGAAACTCTATCATTTCCTTGGGGTTCTTCATACCATTGGATTCAAAAGTTTTATACATTTCTGTTAATTCTATTATTTTTTCTTTAGTTTCTTTTGATGTTTTTTCATTATTTAAAAGAGCATCAAATTTATTTATATTATTTCCATAAAATATAGAATAATTTTTAAATGAAGCTATATTTGTCTGTTTAAAATATGATACTCCTATAAAATTAACCATAGCTGCTGCTATAAAGGCAAAAGACAGTACAGAGATTATTTTTTTCATCAAATCACACTCACGCAAAAACAAAGAATAAGACTATTATTCCTAATATTATTCTATATATTCCAAAAGAAACAAAGTCTCTTTTCTTTATATATTGCATAAACCATCTAATAACAAGATATGCCACAACGAAAGAAACTACTGACCCTACTCCTAAAAGCTGCCATTCAATAGGAGAAAATTTAAGTCCATTCTTCATAAGCTTCAGTAATGTAGCTCCAAACATAGTTGGTATTGCAAGAAAAAAAGAAAATTCTGTTGCTAACCCTCTTGAAAGCCCTAAAAGTAAACTTCCTATAATAGTGGCACCTGATCTTGAAGTTCCTGGAATCATAGCAAGACATTGAAATAACCCAACTGTAAAAGCTGTCTTATAACCTAATTTTTGAAATGAATCTATATGTGCTTCACCATCATAGCATTTTTCTACAATTATAAGAACAATTCCATAAAATATTAATGTCATGGCTACAACAACTACATTTCCCATAAAATATTCAGAAATATAATCATCCAAAAGAAGTCCTATAACAGCTGCTGGAAATACACCTACAACTACTTTTGCCCAAAGTCTGAATCTTTGTATAAATACTTCTTTTTCTCTCACAAAAGGATTTATATCTTTCCAAAAATATATAACTACTGCAAGTATTGCCCCAAGTTGGACTATTATTAAAAAGCTATCCATAAAATTTTTAGAAAAAAAACTGCTGTTTATAAATTTCTCAACTAATATCATATGTCCTGTACTGCTCACAGGAAGAAATTCTGTCATACCTTCTACTATTCCTAAAATTATGACAATCAAAAATGGGTTCATCTAATTTTTTCCTCCTATAAGTATGGATCTTCTTTTGCCATATAGTTTTGAACATAATCTTTAACTCCATCTTCTAATGAATGGAATTTTTTTGTATATCCTGCTCTTTTTAATTTTTCCATAGTTGCTTGAGTGAAATATTGGTATCTTCCTCTCAAATCTTCTGGCATAGGAACAAATTCAATTACATCTTGCTGAGCAAGTTCAGGATTGTTAGAAGCTGCTCTCATTGTTGCCATAGATAAATCTAAGAAACTTCTAGCCTCTCCTGTTCCTATATTATATATTCCTGATTCCACTTTCTCTGTCAATAAGAAGTATAGAACATCGACTACATCCTTTAAATAAACAAAGTCTCTTAACTGTTCTCCATCTTTATAGCCCTCTTTATGAGACTTAAAAAGTTTTACTCCTCCGTTTTCTTTATATTGATTAAATGTATGAAATACCATTGAAGCCATTCTTCCTTTATGATATTCTTGTGGTCCATACACATTAAAAAACTTAGTTCCTGCCCATTGTTTTGGAGCTATTTTCTGCTTAAATGCCCAATCATCAAATATTTTTTTAGAATATCCATATTTATTTAAAGGCATAAGTTTTTTTAATTCTTCAGGTGTTACATCATCATTATATCCAAGCTCTCCAGCTCCATATGTTGCTGCTGATGAAGCATATACATAATTTATCTGCCTTGCTGCACAAAACTCCCATAATTTTTTACTATATCCATAATTATTTGACATAAGGTAGTCTCCGTCTTTCTCTGTAGTTGCAGAACAAGCTCCCATATGTAAAACTCCTGTTATTTTTTCAGCATTTGCTGGATTTGAAAGCCACTCAAAGAGATCATCTCTGTCTACCCAGTCAGCATAGTCTCTTTTTCTTAAATTAAGCCATTTTTCTTCTGTTCTGAATTTATCAACTACTATGATATCATTAATTCCCATTTCGTTTAATTTCCAAACGAATGCACTTCCTATCATTCCAGCTGCTCCAGTTACTATAATCATAATTTCCTCCTGTATATTTTAAAAATTATCTGCTATTTCTCTCTTTTATTAATCTGAATTGTGAATATTCTAATCCTGTATCTCCTATATCTATTCCTTCTCTATTAGCTCCATGAAAATCTGAACCTCCAGTTACTAAAAGAGAATGTCTTTTTGCCATTTTTTTATATTTTCTTTTTTCTGAAGGAGTAAAAGTACTATATATCGCTTCTAATCCTCCAAGTCCAATTTTTTTTAACTCTAATATCATATTTTCTAATAATCCATCATTTTGTGTAATTAGTTTAGGATGAGCTATAGATATAAAAGCTCCATTTGCATGAAGCATTTTTACTGCTCTTTCTGGTGGAAAATTTTCTTTTGGTACATATGCAGCACCTGTTTTTCCAAGATATTTCTCAAAAGCATCATTTTTAGAAGTAGCTGCTCCTACTTCCACAAGATAATTTGCTATATGAACTCTACTGATAATATTTCCAGGAGCCATATCTTTAACTTTTTCTATATCAACCACTATACCACATTTTTCTAGTTTTTCCACTACTTTTTTATTTCTATTTTCTCTTGCCCTTTTTAATTCTTCAAGTTCAGCAAGAAATTTTTCATCATTAAGATTAAGAAAATATCCTAATATGTGTACTTCTAAATTATCAATGTTACATGATATCTCTATTCCTTGTATGAACTCTATTCCTATTTCAGCAGCTATTTTTTTTCCTTTTTCTAATCCATCAACTGTATCATGATCTGTTATAGCTATACTTTTCATGCCAAGAAATTTTGCTCTTCTTACTACTTCTTCTGGTGTGAAAGTTCCATCAGAAGCTATAGTATGTATGTGCATATCCACTTCCATAAACTCTCACCTCTATATCTTTCAGCAAAGAAAGGCGTCTATTTCCCACAGACGCCCCACCTTTTTGTTATATTATTCTTTTATTTATTAGTTATCCCATTTCTCTAGTTTTGAAAAATATTCAGGATAAGCAATATATAATGCTTTTGCATTTATATTATTTTTTTCTATAGCTGTTTTATTATCTTTTGCATTGATGTTAGCTATCTTTATCATTCTTGCAGAAACTTCTCTATTGTACCATACTTCTGTAGAGAAAAACTCATCTCTTTTTATAAATTTATTAAGAAGTTTTCTCAACTGTTTAGTATCTTTTTCACTAAGATCTGTTTGTTTTGAATATTCAACTATTTTATTCCATTCATCTTCAGTAGCAACTACATTTTTAATATGATTAGATGGATTTTCCATTCTGACAAATGACTCTCTTACCATTTTATCAACTAGTCCTTTAGGATCTTTGATATTTTCATTATCTAAGAAAAACTTTCTAGGCATTTTTTTATTATATTTTGTTACTAAACCTAAAAATTGGTTATACTCATCATCTGTTATTTCAGTTACATCCTTTTTCTCTAAAGATAATAGAAATTGAAAATCTTTTTCACTCATTTTTCCAGTCTTTCTCAGATACATAATAGGATTTTCATCTCCATACCAGTCTTCAATAAGTGCTTCTCCCTCAATAACATTGATTATAGTCTTATCCCATTCTTTAGCTGAAGCTTTTGTTATGTTATACTTCTGTTCTAAAGAACTCCCTTTCTCCATAGAGCTACAAGAAATAAAAAGCATTGAAATCAATAAACCTAAAAATAACTTTTTCATTTAGTTCCTCCTAATTTTTGATTACACTCTTCCACAGCAGTTTTTATATTTTTTTCCACTTCCACAAGTACAAGGATCATTTCTTCCTACTTTGTCAGAAGTTCTTGGTTGATTACTGTCCTCTTCTTCCTCCTCAGTATTATAATTTACTTCATCAAGTGATTCTTCTTTCACTTTTAATTCTTCCTCTTCTGGACTTTTTATTATTACTTTAAACAGGAATGAAGTTGTTTGTTCTTTTATTGTTTCCAACATTTTTTCATAAAGTTCTCCAGAAAGAAGTTTATACTCCACTATTGGATCTCTTTGTCCATATGCTCTTAGATAAATTCCTTCTCTCAATCCATCCAATGATTTTAAATGTTCCCTCCATCTTGAGTCAACCACTTCAAATAATATGTATTTTTCAAGTCTTCTCATTAGATCAGAACCTATTCTATTTTCTTTTTCATCATATTCTCTTACAATATCATTATACAATTTTTCAGCATAATTTTCTATACTCATAGATTTATATTCAGTTAAATCTTTTATCTCACATCCATATTTTTCATGTAAAAACTCTGCAAGTCCAGTAATATCCCAATCATCTTTAAATTCTCCGACAAATCTTGTTATTACCTGCGAATAAATAGTATCTTTAAGCATATGTAAAACTGTTTCTTTGAGATCCTCTTTTACCATAGCTTCATTTCTGCTTGCATAAATAGCTGTTCTTTGCTTATTCATAACATCATCAAACTCAAGAAGATTTTTTCTGATTCCAAAGTTTCTAGATTCAATCTTATTTTGTGCATTTGCTATTGCTTTGTTAATCATTGAATGAGTAATAGGCTCTCCTTCAGGAAGTCCTAATTTTTCCATAACAGTTTTCACTCTATCTGAACCAAATAGTCTCATCAAGTCATCTTCAAGAGACAGATAGAATTCTGATTCTCCAGGGTCTCCCTGTCTACCTGATCTTCCTCTCAATTGATTATCAATTCTTCTAGATTCGTGTCTTTCAGTTCCAAGGATAAATAATCCTCCCTGTTCCATAACTTTTTCTCTTTCATCTTCACATTGTGTTTTATATTTTTCCAGCACTTCATTATAATTTTCTGCATCTCTGCTGCCTACTTCTTCTACTGCAAGGAATTCTGGATTTCCTCCAAGCATGATGTCAGTACCTCTACCTGCCATATTAGTAGCAATAGTTACAGTTCCAAATCTTCCAGCCTGTGCTACTATTTCTGCTTCTTGAGCATGGAATTTAGCATTCAGTACATTATGAGGTATTTTTCTTGCTTTAAGAAGTTCAGAAAGATCCTCAGAACTTTTTATCGAAATTGTTCCTACAAGTACTGGCTGTCCTTTTTTATGTAATTCCTCTATTCTGTTTATTATTGCATCTATTTTTTCTTTGTGTGTTTTAAAAACCAAATCTGGATGATCATTTCTCATTACTGGTTTATTTGTAGGAATAACAACTACTTCCAATCCATATGTATGTACAAATTCTGCTGCTTCTGTTTCAGCAGTACCAGTCATTCCTGATAATTTTTCATACATTCTGAAATAGTTTTGAAGTGTTATTGATGCAAGAGTTTGATTTTCTCCAGCTATATTTACTCCTTCTTTTGCTTCAATAGCCTGATGAAGACCATCTGAATATCTTCTTCCTTCCATAGCTCTTCCAGTAAATTCATCTATTATTATTACCTGTCCTTCTCTTACCAGATAATCTCTGTCTCTTTTGAAAAGTTCCTTAGCTTTTAAAGCCTGATTCAAATAATGAGTAAGTTCTACATTTTCTGGTGAATAAAGGTTATCTATTTTCAATAGTTTTTCAACTTTTGTTACTCCTTTTTCAGTAAGAACAATATTTTTAGCTTTCTCATCAACTTCGTAATCTCCCCATTTTTCAGCAGGAATATCCATTTCTTTTTTAGCTTTTATATCTTTGATACCTTCAGTTTCATAACTTCTGCTTAACATTGAAACTATCTGATAGAATATTTTATACCATTTGATAGACTCAGTAGCAGCTCCTGATATAATAAGTGGTGTTCTTGCCTCATCAATTAAAATAGAGTCAACCTCATCCACTATACAATAATTCAGTTCTCTCTGAACTCTTTCTTCTATACTCCCCACCATATTATCTCTTAAATAATCAAATCCAAACTCAGAATTTGTACCATATGTAATGTCACTATTATATGCTTGTTTTCTTTGATCAGTTGATATACCATTTAATATTACTCCAGAAGAAAGTCCAAGAAAATCGTAAACTCTTCCCATCATATCTCTGTCTCTGGAAGCAAGATAATCGTTTACTGTTATTATATGTACACCTTTTCCAGTAAGAGCATTTAAATATACAGGACATGTAGCCACAAGAGTTTTTCCTTCTCCTGTCTTCATTTCAGTGATTTTCCCCTCATGAAGTACTATTCCCCCAATAAGCTGAACATCATAGTGTCTAAGTCCTAATACTCTCTTAGATGTTTCTCTTACAGTAGCAAATGCTTCTGGTAAAATATCATCTAAAGTTTCTCCTTTAGCTAATCTTTCTTTAAAATAAGCAGTTTTTTCTCTCAGCTGCTCATCAGTAAGTTTTTCAAAATCAGGTTCAAGCTGATTGATAACATCTACTATCTTCCTTATCCTCTTTACTTCTCTATCATTTTTAGTACCAAATATCTTTTTTAACAATTCTCCTATCATCTACAATTTTCCTCTCTTTAAATTATTATTCTGACACTTTATCAAGATATATGCTACCATAAATCTTCTCGATAGTCAATTAAAGGTACCTGTTTTTATATTAATTTTTATTGTTATTCTTACATATTTCTATAAATTCTTCCTCTGTGAGAATCTTTACAGTTCCTAATTCCTGAGCTTTTTTTAATTTACTTCCAGCTTTTTCTCCAATTATAAGATAATCAAGATTTTTACTCACTGCTGCTAGATTTTTTCCTCCAAGTTTTTCTATTTCTTCTTTTATTTCCTCCCTTTTAAAATTTTTAAGTGTTCCTGTAAAAAGAAAAGTTTTTCCAGAAAATATTTGATTAGCCTGATCCTCTTCTTCTTTTTCTTCCACAGCAAACTGCAGTCCATGTCCTCTTAATATATTTATAAGTTCAATATTTTCTTCATCTCTAAAAAAATCATATACAGCTTTTGCCCCTTTATCACCAATACCATCTATTTCCATTAATTCTTCTATTTCCATTTTCATTAAATTATCTATATTTTTACTTGCTTCTGCTAAAAGTTTTCCAGAATATTTTCCAATAAAAGGTATCCCAAGTGCATAAACAACCTTTGAATAATCTCTGTTTTTACTTGCTTCAATTGAATCCAGAAGATTTTCTACACTTCTTTTTCCCATTTTTTCTATATTTTCAAGATCTTCTTTATGAGTTTTTAAATCATATATATCTCCAACATTTTTTATAAATCCAAGCTCCAGCATTTTTTCTACCATTTTACTTCCAAATCCACCTATATTCATAGCATCTCTTGACACAAAGTATTCTATTCTTCCTTTTATTTTTCCTGGACAATTTGGATTGGTACACTTTATATCTACTTGTCCTTCTTCCCGTGCAACTGCACTTCCACATACTGGACATTTATCAGGTTCAGTTATCATTTCTTCACTGCCATTTCTAAATTCTTTTATAGATTTTACTACTTGTGGTATTATCTCAGCAGCTTTTTCTATAAACACCTTATCTCCTATTCTTATATCTTTTCTCTCTATTTCATGAAAATTATGAAGACTGGCTCTTTTTACCTTGCTTCCAGATAATAATACCTCTTCCAGTTCAGCAACTGGGGTAACCTTTCCTGTTCTGCCTACTTGCCATGTTATTCCTAATAAAGTAGTTGTTACCTGCTTCGCAGGAAATTTATATGCTATAGCCCATCTTGGACTTTTAGTAGTATTTCCAAGCTCATCCCAGAAATCAAGATTATCTACTTTTATTACCATTCCATCTGTCTCATAATCCAATTTTTCTTTTTCCTGTTCCCAATAATCTATTCTTTTTTTCAAAGCAGAGGCTGTATCTAATACTTCACATACCCCTGTTGTCTTTATTCCTAAAGATTCCATATATTTTATACTTTCACTATGAGTTTGTATTCCATAATTTTTAGCATCCACTATAAAATAAAAATAGCAGTCTAAACCTCTTTCTTTTATTATACTGGCATCAATTTGTCTAAGTGTTCCGCTTGCAGCATTTCTAGGATTAGCAAACACTTCTTCTCCTGCTTCCATTCTCCTTTCATTTAAACTTTCAAATTTACTTATTGGAAGAACAATCTCTCCCCTTATTTCCATATCTAGTGGTTCTTTTAATGTATGAGGAATAGTTCCAATTTCCATAATATTTTCTGTAACATCTTCTCCTATTGCTCCATCTCCTCTAGTTACTCCTCTTACAAGTTTCCCCTTTTCATATTGAACACTTATAGAAAGACCATCTAATTTCAATTCAAGAGCATATTTTATATTATTTTCTTCTGGAAGAAGTTTTTTTATTCTATCTATAAAATCCCCTATCTCCTCTTCATTATAAGTATTGGAAAGGCTCAGCATCGGTTTTTTATGGGTTATTTTCTGAAACTTATTCTCTCTAAGATTTGAAGCCCCTACTATAACAGTAGGTGACACTTTACTTTTATATTCTGGATATTTTTCTTCTAAATCTTTAAGTTCATTCATTAATGTATCATATTCTACATCAGAAATAAGGCTCTCATTATTTGTATAGTAGTATTGGTTGTACTTCAAGAGATCTGCTCTCAGCTTCTCTATCCTCTCCTTATTCGCTTTCATATCATTCTCCTCAAAAAAATTTAATTTCATTTCTTTCATTATTTCTGCTCCAATTTTTAATTTAATTATCATATTTTTTATATTGACATTATATCATTTTTTCAAGGATTTTCTAAAAATATTATTTGTTCATATGATAAAAAAATGTTAATATATTTGAAACAGCAATTTAAGAAAAATAAGGAGGTTTTTTCAAATGGAGCCTATTTTAATTTTTGGACATAGACATCCAGATACAGATTCTATCTGTTCTTCAATTGCCTTAGCTGAACTAAAAAAAGAAATGGGAATAAATGCTATTCCCTACAGACTTGGTGATATAAATAAGGAAACAGAATATGTGTTAAAATATTTTGGTGTAAAAGTTCCTAAACTTTTAAAAACAGTGAGTGCTCAAATATCTGATTTAACCAGAGTAGAAAAAAAGACTTTATCTATTGATGATTCCTTAAGATCAGCTTTAGATATAATGACTGTGGAAAACTTTTCAAGTTTACCAGTAGTAGATGATAAAAAACAACTTAAAGGTATGATCCATATCTCTGATATTGCTAATACTTATCTTAATCTAGAACATTCAGATCTTTTTGGCAAATATAAAACAACATATGAAAATCTAAAAGATGTTCTTGATGGAATAATTGTAAGCGGTACTTATCCAAGCGGAGTTATCACAGGAAATTTAAAAGCTGTATCTGAACTTGAAAATGTTACTTATGGGGATATAGTTGTTACTACATCTATGGTAGATGGGATTGACAGGTCTATCAAAGCTGGAGCAAAGGTCATAATAGTTGCTTGTGATGAAGATGATTTTATCAGCCCAAGAGTAACTTCTGATTGTGCGATTATGAGGGTCCATGCTAATCTTTTCAAAACAATAAGTCTTGTAAGTCAGTCACTTTCATTATCATCTATAATGAATAATACAAAATTTTATTCCTTTAAAAAAGATGATTTTTTGCATGATATAAAAGACATAATGAAAGAAGCAACACAAACTAATTTCCCTGTTACTGAAAAAGATGGTACTGTATATGGAACTATCAGAACGAAAAATCTTATTAATTTCACAAGAAAACAGGTTATTTTAGTTGACCATAATGAAAGAGCTCATTCAGTAGAAGGGTTACAGGATGCGAAGATATTGCAAGTTATAGATCATCATAAATTTGGAAATTTTATTACAGATGAACCTGTAAAAATAAATGCTGAAATAGTTGGATGTACTTGTACTATAATCTATGAATTATTTAAAGATGCAAGAATTACTCCATCTAAAAAAGCTGCTGGCCTTATGATGAGTGCTATTCTTTCAGATACTCTTATGTTTAAATCACCTACTTGTACTCAAAAAGACATAGATACAGTTAAAGAACTTGCTCTTATCTGTGAAGAAGTTGATTATGAAGAATATGGAATGAATATGTTAATAGCAGGAACTTCTCTTGCCAATAGATCTTCATATGAAATACTTACTACTGATATGAAGGAATTCTCAATGAATGGAATAAATATGGGAATAGCTCAAGTAAATACTGTTGATGTAGCTGGACTTCTGAATAAACAATCAGATTTAGAAAGAGTTATGAATGAAATAAATAAAAATTCTGGATTTTCAATGTTTATTCTTATTATTACAGATATAATAAAATCTGGTTCATATGCTATGGTAGCAGGGAATTTCCCAGAACTTATAGAAAGAGCTTTCAATGTTCATCTGGAAAACAATCTTGCATGGCTGGAAGGCGTAGTTTCAAGAAAGAAACAAATAGTTCCTTTCCTCATGGCTGCAAGTCAAAGTTTGGATTAATTTATCAAAAAAGAGCGGTTTATTTACCGCTCTTATATTTTCTTTTCTCCATCCAGTGTATACTTTTTCATAAAATCTTTCTTAATTTCAAGAAATTCTTCTATGTCATTGAAAAATTGTAACAGTACAGCTCTGCTTTCAAATTCCACTCTACTTTTTGGGAGAGGCATATTTTTAAATTTTTCTCTTAAAAGCTCCAATTCATCTAATGCTTCAATATAAAGTTTATCTACTCCAATTGAACTTCCTACTTTTCTCGTAAATTCTGAAATTATAAATGTATGTTCACTGCTTATAAAAAAGTTATAAAAATGTCTTCTCATTCTTACTAAAATTTTATATTGAGCTCTCTTCATATTAAAAACCTCTATTTCATATCTTGAACCATAAAACAGAGCATTATTATAATCTTTATATGCTAAATCTCTTCCTGTATCCAGCTCTTTTCTCAAATCTTTAAATACTTTATCTTCATCAACAAATATTGCTCCAGTTATTAATTCATCGCTCATATAACTAAGAATTTTTTTCATAAGATTGTCTACATTTTCTTGAGTATATTTTATTTTTTTGGTTACATCAGGCATATATAAATTTAAAATTATAGCTATTAATGCTCCAAGGATTAATATTAATATTTCATTTGATAAAATCTTTAAAGAAAGATTTTTTTCTGTAAGAATATGTGTTGCAAGTACCACTGTCACTAAAAATCCTTGAAATAGATTAAATCTTAAACATATTGGCATAAATATCAAAATAAAAAGCCCAAACACAAAAGGTGTGTACCCCCAAAAATAAAAAAATATCGCTGCTATAAAAAGTCCTATAAGAGAGGCGATAAATCTTTCTATAGCTATTTTTACTGATTCTTTTTTTGTTGTCTGTATACTTATTATTGTAACTATACCAGCAGTTACCCCATAACTTATTCCCATAACTTGAGCGAGATATATAGATAAAAATGTTCCAAGTGCAGTTTTTATAACTCTATGGTCAAAATAATTCAAAATATACCTCCTTTCACTTTTTATACATTTTAGAACTTACTTTTCTTTTTTATAGTTTACCATATTTTTTCAAATAAAAAAAGCTGAGTAACATTTAAAAAAAATGTTTTACTCAGCTCTCTTTTTTGTATAATATAGTTACCACCCTAATTATGCAAAGGAGACATTCATGCAAATCAAACATATTATCTCTAAAATCAATATAACAAATCTTTTAGGTAAAATCAAAAAATATTTTAAAAATGAGCATTTTGAGGATGTTAAACAGACTATTCAAAAATTCTTAGCCTGTTCTATTGATAAATCTTTTCTCTCTCTTCAATGCCCTAATTGTCATGAGGCGCATAAAATTAAAGTTACTTGTAAATCTAGATTTTGTCCTTCCTGCGGTAAACGTTATTCTGCTGTTTGAACTGAAAAAACTTCCACTTCTCTTATTGATGTTAAACATAGAAGTGTCCTTTTTACTATTCCTGAAGAACTTAGAATGTTTTTCTTCTATGATAGAGACCTTTTAACTAAGCTTGCTTATGCTGTTAATGATGTTTTTAAATATCAATTTCATAACATTAAAGCAAAAAATCAAAGAATTCATAAAATTTCAAAATATTCCTCTAAATACTTTACTAACTCAGATATCATTCATTATGGATTGATTACTGTTATTCATACCTTTGGACGCGATCTTAAATGGAATCCTCATATTCATGCTATTGTTACTTTAGGTGGATTCAATAAAAACTACCAATTTCTTGAAAAAAAATATTTTCATGTCAATTCCATTGCTGGACAATGGAAAAAAATGGTTATTGATATTGTTAAATCTGGAAATTATGACAAGCCTGAAATTAAAGCTAAAGCTTATGCTGCTGCTAACTCCCTTTATCGCAAAAATACAAGATTCTTTTTCAATGTTGCAAAAAATGATTTAAATAATAATATTTATGCAATTAAATATATTGGCAGATACCTGTCAAGAGCTCCTATCGCAGAATATAAAATTATTGATTTCTATGATAATAAGGTTACTTTCTATTATGAAAGTCTTGCTGATGATAAACAAAGAATTGAGCTTACTTTAGATGCAGAAACATTTCTTTCTAAATTAATTATTCACATTCCCCCTAAACATTTCAAAATGATTAGGCGCTTTGGAATCTATTCTAGAAATATTAAATCAGAACTTAAAAATATCATGAAATTCATGAGAAAATATGTCTCTAAATATTCCAATTCTACTTTTTATCAACTTGAAATATGGAAAGCTTTTGGAGTAAATCCTTTTTATTGTTTTAAATGTAATGCCAGAATGAAAGTTAAAAAAATATCATATTTTAATATACATACAGGCTCCATTTGCTGGAAAGAATATCGCTAAACAGCTGATTAACAATCAGCTTTTTTGTGCTGTCAATTTTAATCTTATTCGATTAATATATCTAATATGAATACAAAATAATTAACATTTTTTATTTTTTTAACAAATTTATCAAATTATAATTTCCTAAGAAATAAAAAAGGCGGATATTCCGCCTTATTTATTTTTTTCTCTTATATCATTTATTTCTTCAGCTAGTTTTTCAGCTTTTAATCCAATTATAATATGAATTTTTTTATCAGTGAGTTTTATAACTTTATGAGCACCTAAAACAGTTATTCTTTTTTCATCTAATAGAGAACCATCTTTCATTATTACTCTTATTCTTGTCATACATGGATCTACACTTACTATATTTTTTTCTCCACCTAAAGCTTTGATATACAGTTTCCCCATTCCTGAAAATTTCTTTTCTTCAAGTTTATCTAAATCAACACAATTTACTCTTTTTACTTTAGTGATTAGTTTATATTTTCTGATAATTATTGCTGCTATAATTACTATAATTATCCCAATTATCCAATATAACCACTTGGTCGACTCCATAACTCCCTCCCTTATTAATTTATCATCACCTATAATATAACGATTTTAATAAAAGTTGTCAAGTTATGATATTATTCCACCACCTAGTACTAAATTTTTATAATATAAGACTAAATGCTGTCCAGGAGCAGTTTGCGGAGTTTCTTCATCAAATTCAAAAAAAAGTTTTTCATTTTCAAATAAAACTTTTCCACTTGTTCCAAAACTTGAAAATCTAGGTCTTCCAATAATATTTTTATTTAAAACGTCAGCTATTTTTACAGCTAATTTATATTTTTTTAGTTCCACTTTTTTTTTATATAATTCCTCATATTCTCCAATAGTTATTTCATTTTTTTCTTTATCAATTTTTGTTATGAAATATGCTCTTGGAAGTTTTAATCCTAATCCTCTTCTCTGTCCAATTGTATATAGCTGATATCCTTCATGTTCTCCAATAGTCTTTCCAGTTTTATCTACAAACCTTCCTTTTTTTATACTATCTCCTAAGTTTTTTCTAAGAAATTCTATATATCCTTCTTTAGCAAAACATATTCCTTGGCTATCTTTTTTATCATAAACTTCCAAACCAATATTTTTAGCTATATCCCTTATCTGCTTTTTTTCATAGGAATGAAGCGGAAATAAAAGTCTTGATATCTTATTACTATCAATTCTATAGAGCATATAGCTTTGATCTTTTCTTAAGTCATAGGAAACTTTCAAGAGATTGGTTTTAAATTCTTCTGAATATTCCACAGAACTGTAATGCCCAGTAGCTACAAAATTTGCTTTCTCTTTATCTGCTATTTCAAAAAGAATTCTCATTTTTACCCTTTCATCACAAATAACACATGGAGAAGGAGTTATCCCTTGAGAGTATCCTTCCAAAAAATCATCAATGACTTCTTTTTGAAATAACTCTTCTATATCTACTATTTTGTGTTCAATGTCAAGAAAATGACATACCCTTTGAGCAGATTTTATCTCTCTTTTAAGAGATTCTTCTTTTTTATGATTTAATGTTACACCTATAACTCTATATCCTTCTTCTTTCAAAAGATATGCTGCTACAGAAGAATCTACTCCTCCGCTCATACCTATTATTACTTTTTTCCTATTCATTACTTTTTTCTCCTGAATCATTTGTATCTTTTGTTTTAGTTTCATCATCCTTTTGATTTATTTGAAAACTTAATATTCCTGAACTTAAAGTTATTCCCAGAGAAAAATTTAAAAGGAATATTCCTGTCAATGCTTCTATAATAACAAAAAATTGTCCTAAAAATTTCAATGGATATATGTCTCCATACCCTAAAGTTGTCAATGTCACAAAACTGAAATATATATGTTTAAAATAAAAATATAAAGTGGTATTTACACCTTCCATCCCATGAAAAGCTTGTCCATCATAATAGATATTTATCACAGAATAAAGTGCTCCAAAACTTATGCCTAAAGTAATATATGTCATTAAAGTAATTATTACATCACTGCTTTTTACTTTTCTTTTTCTAAGAATTATATCAGTTACACAATATTTTATAAGTACAATATGGCTGGTAAAAAGAAGCATTATATTTACAGCAAAAACTAAAAAATATACATCCTCATATTCATTACCTATTTTTCCTATATTAAGTCCAAAAATAATTATAGTAATAGGAATACACACAATGTAGTAAAGTATCAAAATTATTGCTTTTAATGCTCCATCTTTAAAAATAAGATTTTTTCTTCCAATAACAATTATTGGAAATATACTCACAAAAAGTACTGGAATTTGTTTGAAAGTTTGGAAGTTTAATTTAAATATATTTATGGATTTCATACTGCATAACTGAGATATTATAGGAAGAAAAACAGATATAGCTGCTGTCATTTTTATAAGAAAAATTATAAAGTCATAATTTTCACTTTTCCGAGCTATGTCTATTATCATTTTCATTTTGGATTTGAAATCAAGATTTTTCTTTACAATATCTACTACATATCCAAGATCTAAATCTTCAGTAAGCATCCTAAATAATTTCTCTTTTATATTATTCAGTTTCATTTTTCATCCTATTTATATGTACTTCTCCTACATCAAAAAATCTTTTTTTTCCTGATACTTCTACTTCTAACTTTCCATCTTGAGCTATCTCATTAACTTTTCCAGTAACAGTTTCATTTATACTTACAATATTTACAAATTTTTCTTTAAGATAATTTTTACTATTTATTTCATTCAATATATATTTCCATTCTCCATCATAAAATCTCTTATAATATTTTTTAAATTCATCCATTACAGTAAATATGACATCTTCTATTATATAATTTTTTCCTGTTTTATTTTTTAGAGATATGGCCACTTCATCAGCTGTTCCTAATTCTTTATTATTTACATTTATTCCTATTCCTATGATAAAAAAGTTATTTACTTTTTCTACAAGTATTCCTGAAAGTTTTTTATCATCTAAATAAACATCATTTGTCCATTTAAATTTTAAGTCCAGTTCTTCTATCCTTTTAATTCCCCTTAGTACAGAAATTCCTAAAACAAGAGGCAGTTTAGAATATTCTTCTATTGAAATATTTTTATCAATTTTTAATGAAAAACTAAAAAGAGCCATTCCTTTACTGGAAAACCAACTGTTTCCCCGTCTTCCTCTTCCTTTAGTCTGAATTTCGGCTATTACTGTATCAAATTCTTGAATATCATCTTTATTTTTAAGATAGTCACTTGTAGAATCTATATTTTCAAATCGGAATATTCGCATATTTCCTCCCTTTTCTTCTACATATATCTTACATAAAGATAAACAGTTGCTAATAACAATGTCTGAAATGCTATAAGTCCTCCAAATTTAAAAAACTTTAAAAAATCTATTTTACATCCAGCTTTAGCAGCAGCTCCTACAGCAACAACATTTGTAGCTGATCCCAACATAGTAATATTTCCTCCTAAACATGATCCAAATGACAGAGCCCACCAAAAAGCTTTAGGATCTCCTATCTTATCAAATGTTGGAACCATAACTCCAAGTATTTTAGAAACAGTTGCTGCATTGGCAACATTTCCTATTATAGAAGTAAATCCAGCAGAAAGCCAAGTAACAGCTATTACAGCAAGATCAAATTTACCAGAAGTTATTTTTATAAGCTTATCTCCAATTATATTAATTATATTTAAGTTTTCTATTCCTTTTATCATCATAAACAATCCTATAAAAAAGAATAAAGTTTCCCATTCTACATTTTCAAATATCTCTTTTGGTTTTCTTTTAGCTATAACTACAAGAAATATTGCTCCAGACAATGAGATAATTGCAAGTCCTTTATTGATAAAATTATTTAAAACAAATCCAATCAGTACTAGAGAAAATATTATAGCTGCCTGTTTTAAAAGTTTAGGATCTTTCAAACTTCTGGAAGAATCCAATTCCATTATTCTGGCTTTTAATTCATTTGGTACTACCATGTGTCTTCCATACATAAAATAAACATTTACTATAAGCAAAGCCATAGAAAGTACTGCTACTGGTGCTGTGTTGAAAAGAAATTCATTAAACCCTAGATTTCCTTCAGCTCCTATAATCAATTGTGTTGGGTCACCAATTAGTGTAGCAAGTCCACCTATATTGGCAGACATAACTTCTGTTATTATGAAAGGGAAAGGATCTAATTTTAATTGTTTTGCCAACAGTATTGATACTGGTGCCATCAAAAGAATTGTAGTAACATTATCTAAAAATGCTGAACATAGAGCTGTTACTATTGCCAGTAAAACTATCAGTCTAAAAGGCTCTCCTCTTACTAACTGAGCTACCTTTATAGCAAACCACTGAAATACACCTGTTTCAGATACAAGTAAAACAATTATCATCATCCCTATTAAAAGGAATAATATTTCTAGTCTTTCAGAAATAGCAGTTAAAGCATCCTCTTCATTTATTATTCCAATAAGAGCCATTATAAGCCCACCTATCATTGTTGCCCATGGTCCTGGTACTTTTTCTGTTATCATCAAATAGAATACTGTAAAAAATACAATTAATCCTATCAGCATATATATCATAATTTTTCCTCCTTATTTTAATTCTTTCCCCTAAGACTGAAAGTTTAAATATGAAGTACTTTTTTGATTATATCTGATCTTCTTATCATTCCATAATATTTTCCTTCATCTAGTACATATAATCTTGTAAGTCCTTTATTAACCATAATAAAACATATTTCCATAATAGGAGTTTTTCTATCTATTTTGACTCTTTCATCTACTCTGTATAATTTTTCAATTGTTGTTGTAGTTTCATTTACTAAGTATTCTTCAAAAGGCTCTCCCACTGTCAAAAAGTTAAGATCCCCCATCAAAGAAAGATAATCAGGCATACCAAAATCAATAAGTTCTCTCTCAGTTATTTCTCCTAAAAACATTCCATCTTTATCCACAACTGGAAGACCACTTATTTGTTCAAGTATAAGTCTTTTTGCTATCTCTTCCAAAGTATTTTCTGGAGTAGCAGGTTCTATATCTGGACTTAGCACATCTTCTGCTATTATTCTATGATCTATCTCAATATTAGATTCTTGTATATATTCAACTATTTTATTTGGATTTTTTTCCTCTTTTATCTTCTCTAAAAGATTTTTTCTTTTTAGAGCCATTTTTGAAACAGCACTCATTACTTTCAGTATATTTTTATTTTTCAGTACATCTGAAATAATTAAAAATACAAGTTTTACTTTATCAGTCTTACGTGTTGCTGCAATTTCAACTTCAATAGGTTCTTCCAATATACCAATAGAAACAATAAAATCATTGAAATTTTCTATTCTGGCATGGGGTATTGCTATCCCGTTTCCCATTCCAGTTGATATCTCTTCCTCCCTTTTTATTACTGACTTCACAATTACATCTTTTAACTCATTTATCTTTTTATCTTTCAAAGATAATCTTTCTATCATCTCTGTGATAATTTCCTCAGGAGTTTTTCCTTTTAAATCAGTAAAGATAAACTGCGGGTCTAAATAACTTGAAAACTTCATATATTCCTCCTTTAAAACTTTAATACCTTAGGTTAATATAAATAATACTTAAAATCATTGATTGAGCAACAACCAATATCCCCAATTTGAAGAAATCCATAAAACTTATCTTTACTCCTGCTTTCTCTGCAATAGATACTCCTACTATATTAGCTGGAGCTCCCACTAATGTCATATTTCCGCCAAGACAAGCTCCTAGAGATAATGCCCACCATAAAACATCTGTATGTCCTGTAAAATTTGGTACAATATTTGCTATAATTTTTGAAAAAGATAAAGTATATGGTACCGATCCAAGTATTGGAGATAAGAATGACGAGATTAATACTATTACTGTTCCAGTCTTTTCTAAATTTCCCTCAGTAAATTGAACTATCATCTTTCCAATTTGTGCAATTACTCCAAGTTTATCTACTCCTTCAACTAAAACAAATAAGCCTCCAAAGAAAAACAATGTTTCCCATTCTACTTTTTTATATATCTCTTCTGGACTTTTTTTACTTATTGTAAGTAAAATAACTGATCCGGTTATAGATATAACTGCAAGTCCTATATTTGTAACCATATTTGTTAAAAATCCAATGAGAATTATAGTGAATAAAACACATGATTGTATCAGAAGTTTCTTATTTTTTATACTTCTGTTTGGCTCTAAATCCATTATACTTGCTCTTAGTTCTCTTGATACAGTAAATCTTTTCCCAAAAAGTAACTTTGCTGTAAATAAAAGAACTACCATGTTTACTATTACAATTGGTGTCAAATTTAGTAAAAAATCATTAAAATCTAAATTACCAAGACTTGCTATGATAAGATTTGGTGGGTCTCCTATCATTGTAGCTGTTCCTCCTATATTACAAGCAAATATCTGCACCATTATAAATGGAAATGGATCTATTTTTAGTTTTTTAGCTAATAATATAGTTACTGGTACTATTAGAAGAATAGTTGTTACATTGTCCAAAAAAGCTGAACATAGAGCTGTCACTGCTGACAACATCATCAATATCTTCATAGGATCCCCTTTTGCCTGTTGAGCAACTTTTATTGCTGCCCACTGAAAAATCCCTGTTTCAGACATTATTTCTACTACCATCATAAGTCCCATTAAAAGTAATAAAATCTCTAAATTTCTTCCTATGGATTCTAAAGCCTCCTCTTGATTCATTACTCCTACAAGTACCATTAGACTTCCTCCAATAATAGCTGTAAGTGATTTTGGCTGTTTTCCAAAAAGAATAAAATAAAAAGATACCACAAAAATCAATAAACCTGCAACAAGTTTGATGTTTATCACCTTATGCCCCCTTATATATAAAAAATTTTAAAAACTTTTTACATGGTTTATTTTACCATTTCCAATAATAGAAATATTTTATAAAAAGAAGGAAGGATTCTCTATATAGATATACCAACCTAATAAAGAATCCCCTGCTTTCAATTATCTTATTTTTGACATCATTCCAAAACCAAATACAGGACCTGAATGTGAACCAATAGTAGCACCTATTTCAAATCTTCCCTTATATTCTACTTTTTTGAAATTATCACTCATATTTTTTATTGCATCAGCTTTTGAAAGTTCTTTATTTGTTCCTCCCCAAGCTGTATACAGGATTATGCTATTTTTCTTACTTTCTGCTTTTATTAATTTTTCTATATATGAAAATGCACCTCTGTCTCCAAAAGTCTTTGTTTCAATAGTTACTTCACCATTCTCTAATTTCAATATAGGTTTTACCTTTAAAAGTCCTCCTATAACAGATGATGCTCTGCCTATTCTTCCACCTTTTTCTAAAAATGAAAGGTCATTAACTATAAAGTACAATTTCATTTTTTCCTGCATTTCATCAAGTCTTTCAAGGATTTTATCATAAGTAGCTCCAGCTTGTACCATTCTTGCTGCCTCTAAAACTTGATGTCCTAAAACAAGAGTAACAGCTTTTGAATCTACAATAGTTATATCCTCAGCTCTGTTCAGCATACCTTTTGCCACTCTGGCAGCCTGTTGTGTACCACTTAACCTGCTTGAAATATGGATAGATATGATTTTTTTATATCCTTTATTAAAAAGTTTTTCATATAATTCCTTAAATTCTGCTGGTGAAGGTTGTGAAGTTTTTGGTGATACATTTTCTGTAAGCAACCTTTTCCAAAATTCTCTTTTAGAAATATCTACTCCATCTTTATAATAATTATCATTTAATTTTATTTTAAGTGGAATAATATTTATAGATAAATCTCCTATAAATTCTTTAGTTAAATCTGATGTAGAATCCGTAACTATTGCAACTTCTGGCATATTAGGATCTCTATTTTCTATATATATATAATATGGATAATTTCCTTGATTTGCCTTAAATTCATTATATCTTATACCATTAGTTTCTTTTAATATTTCATCAGCTTCTTTAGTTGCTCCATCTCCAATTACAGCAAATATATTTAATGTATTTTCATTTATATATGTACTATAAACTTCTTTTATCAGAGAAGTTAAACTTTCTGATTTTATTTTTATTTTCCCATTTACAAGAGCAATATAATTTCCTTCTTCTATTTGAATATCATCAACTTTTGTATTTCTTACAGCTTTTGTTATCTCAATAGAAGAATTTCTAGATGTCTGCTTTAAAATATCTTCGATCTTTTCATCTTTGTTCTTTATAATATAATGTCCTTCCAACATCGACTTTGTTTCAAGGACCATAATTTCTTTTTTAGATCTTTCCGCTGCCATTTTAGCTGCTGATATAATATTTTTGTTATTTGGAAGGATTACTATTCTTTCAGCAGTTATTCTTTTTAATCCATCTTCTATATCTGCAACACTGGGATTTTGTGTCTGTCCTCCTATAAGTACAGCTGCTGCTCCATCATCAAGAAATAAATTTCCAAGTTCTTTATTATCCACAATAGCATAATATGCAATTGGCTCTGCGTTTTCGCTTCTAATAAATACCTTTTCTGTAGATTCTACTTGATAATTTGCATTTTCAGAAATAAGGAGATTTTGATGTTGTATCTCCATATTTTCTATCTTTATGTTGTTAAGATTCCCAAGTACCCCTGCAATTTCCAAAACTTGTCCTGGATGATTTGTATGTATATGTGTTTTTGTTTTTTTAGCAGTTTGTGCACACACAAGTGAATCTCCCAGTGGACTTATCTTTGCTTTATATTCATCTAAATTAAAATTTCCTGATTCAATTATAAATTCTGTACAATATTTAAATTTTATATCTTCTAATACTTGAGTTGTATTTTCAAGTCTTTCTTTTCTTTTTGCTCTTGATTGAACTATTCTTTCTAAATCTTTTAACATTTCTGGATCAGTTACAGATTTCTCAAATCCTTCAAGAACATAGAATATTCCCTTTCCTCCAGCATCTACCACTCCTGCTTCTTTTAATTTAGGAAGTTGGTTAGGAGTATTTTCCACTGCTTCATAAGCTACATTTTTTAAATGTACAAGAAAAAGGATAAAGTCATCTTTATCTCCTTTATAAGCTACTGCTTCTTCTGCCACTCTTCTGATTACAGTAAGCATTGTTCCTTCTACAGGTTCAGAAACAGCTTGATATGCCTTTTCTTTTGCCAAAACAAAAGCATTAATTGTATCATCTACTGTAATTTCCTCTTTATTTCTTACTCCATTTAAAAATCCTTGTATGATTTGAGACAGAATAGTCCCTGAATTCCCTCTTGCTCCCAGCAATACTGCTTCAGAAACTCTATCAGCAAGTTCTTTCATACTTGGTTCATGATTCATTTTTATCAATTCATTTTCCACTGCCTGAAGTGTCATAGACATATTTGTCCCTGTGTCACCATCTGGTACTGGATAAACATTCAAATCATTTAAAACATCTGCATACTTTGAAAGCCATCTGCTGGCAGCTATCAAAAGTTTAGTTAATCTTATAGAGTTAAGTACTTTTACCTCTATTTTCATATGTAATTTACCTCCGAAATCTTCTTTTTATTTTTCATTAAAATGTTGGAGGATTTACAACCCATATAGCCTTTGTAAGTTTGTCAGTAGTATTTTTAAATCTATGCTTTTGACTAGATTTAAAATACAGGCTATCTCCCTCATTTAAACTATATACCGTCTCATCTATATATACATCCAGTTTTCCTTCAATAATAAAGATGAATTCTTCTCCATTATGAGTATAGAAACTTCTTCCACTTTCTCCATTTGGTCCTATTTCATAAAGAATAGGCTCCATTGTCTTATCAATATTTGATGTTGTAAGAAGAGCCATTTTAGTATTAGAATCTATACTTTCTATATATTTTCTCTCATCTTTTTTAACAACTTCCATATTTCTAGCTTCTTCTTCATCTTCAATAAGATAGCTTACTTTTACATCTAATGAAGTAGCTATTTTTTTTAAATTTTCAATAGAAGGAGAAGCTTTTCCCTGCTCTATTTGAGATAAAAAACTAGCAGATAAGTCCACTTTGGAAGCTAATTCTCTTAAAGACAGACCTCTCTCGTTTCTACTTTTCTTTATTCTTTCTCCTATACTACTCATTGTACTCTCCTTTATCTAATATTTTTATCAGACTAAAAAGACTTTGAGAAACTGCTCTTTCTCTAATTTTCATTCTGTCCCCATTGAAAAATCTTTTTTCTATATAGATATCATCTTTGACTCTTATTCCTATATAAACAAGACCAACAGGTTTTTCAGGTGTTCCACCATCTGGACCTGCTATTCCTGTAGTAGCAATAGCTATATCAGAATCAAGTCCCATGACCATCTCCCTAGCAGTTTCTTCACTTACTGCTCCATATTTTTTCAATGTTTCTTTTTTTACTCCAAGTCTTTTTATCTTAGCATCATTACTATATGAAACTATTCCTTCTTTGAATACCTCTGACACTCCTGGTACATCTATTAAACGACTGGCAATCATACCACCTGTACATGATTCTGCTGTTGAAATATTCATTCCAAGTTTTTTTACAAGTTCCACTGCTTTCTTCTCTAATCTGTCTGCATTCTCACCAAATACATATTTACCTATTTTATTATATATCTTTTCTACTATTTTTTCTACTTTATTTTTATTACTCTCTTTACTTTGAAGTCTTACTATTGTTCCATAATTTTTTACAAGAAATTCATAATATATTCCATCTTCAGTAAAAAAGTCTCTTATTTCCTGATCCAGCAGAGATTCTGCCAATCCAAAAGTAAGTATATCTCTTATATAAATACCATCAGTATTAATATTTTTTTCTTTGCTATACCACTTTAAAAATTTTGGAAGCATATCATACAATTCTTTAGGAACTCCTGGAAATGCTGCTATTCCATCTATATATATTGCTGGAGCCATACCTGCATCATTTCTAAAACTTATAGCACCTTTTGGTTTTTCAACCTCTTTTACATTTATATCTACAAAATTTATTTTTGCTCTTTCAAATTTTTCTTTTAATTCTTTTAATTCATTTTCTTCAACTATAAGCGGTCTGTTCAGGTATTTTGCAATAGCTTCCTTTGTTATGTCATCTATTGTAGGTCCGAGACCACCTGACATTATAATAAGATCTACATTTTTCTTCCCATAATCTACCGTTTTTATTATTTCATCCATAAAATCTCTGATTGTCACTTTAAATTCTATCTCTATCCCGTATTTATTTAACTCTTCTGCTATATAAAGACTGTTAGTATCCAGCATTCCCCCATTTAAAAGTTCAGTACCTACAAGAATCAAACCTGCCTTCATTTATAATGCCCCCTGTTTTTAAAAAAATATACTCCAGATACATACCATTAGAAAATTTCCAATTATACCAGCTAAAAAATCATCAAGTACTACACCTATACCTCTTTCAAAATTTTGTGATTTGTCAATAGGTCCTAATTTTGTTATATCAAAAAATCTAAATATAACAAATGCAATTACCATAGCTTTTATATTTTGAGATACTCCTACTGGATTTATAAGAAAAAGAGTAGTCAAATATCCAAGTACTTCATCTATGACTACATTTTGTGGATCTTTCTTTTTAAATATTTCTCTTTCACATATATCACTGACATAAACCGCTACTGCAAAAAAAGTTATTAAAAACATAAAATAAAAAGAATTATACACCATGTTATTTGGAAAAAATTTTCTTATATAAGAAAGAAGCATAAATACTGGTACTCCACCTAATGTTCCAAATGTTCCTGGTGCTTTAGGCATATCTCCAAGTCCAAACCATGTTCCTAAATCTCTTACCCATTTTTTATTTTTATTCATAAAATTAATACACCCCTCTTTCATAATTAAATGCTCTGTATATTCCTGTTCTTGTTTTTATGTTATTAAGAACTTCTCTAACTTCTTCTGGTGTTTCAATAGTAAATTCTATAACTATTTCATCTATACACAGTTTTTTCATTTTACTCATATCATTCAAAATATTTAAAGGTCTTTCAAAGAATATTTCACTATTTCCTATACTATTCTGTACAACAGTAAATCTATCTCCTTCACTGTTTTCTATTATTTCTCTATTTTTATCAAAAAGTGCGATTTCAACATACATTCCCTTTAATTTTGAATATCCTAATATAGCTTTTCTTAAACTTGTTTTTCCTATTTCCTTTATTTTTTCAAAACTTATTTCTGGAGAAAGTATTACAGTTTCAGCTTTTCCTAATTTAGCTAATTCTTCAATAGTATATCTATTAGATATATTCAAATTCCAATTCACAGTTACATTATTATTTTTATTTTCAATAAGCTGATAAAGGTTTGCAGCAAGTTTACTATTCAAATTCTGCTCATTTAGTATTTCTTCTCTAGCTATATCATATCCTCTTTTATATATTTTCTCTATTCCATATTCTTTTACTGCTTTTTCTTGTGCAGTATTTGATACTATCGCAGATAAAATAATTTCTCTTTCTATATCTTCTTCATAAGGAAGTTGATATTTAATTCCTGCTTTTCTTCTATAACTCTCTGTAATAAGTTCTTCTAATTCCATTGACGCCGCTCTTCTTAAAGATTTTATTACAGATACAGGAAGAAATATTCCATCTGATATATGACAAATAATATTAGTTATATTAAATGTGCTATCACCAGTTTCTTTTAATTTTTCTATTATTTCCTCTGCTGTTGCTGCTCTTTTAGCTGCTGCCTCAATTTTATTTTCTCCAAATTTTTCCACTTTTATTTTTTTCCCATAACTATTTACAGCTTCGAGTATTAATATGGGAGGTTCTCCTAAATTTCCAAAAAATTCTCCTGTTATATTGAGTTTTTGGTCATATTTTTTCAATTTAGTTTCAACATCATCATTTATTTCTTTAGCAAAACTTCTGAATATATATTTACTTCCCCTTGGAACATCTTTTAAAAGAATAGTTTCTCCAGATTCAGCTGTTTTTCTAACTTCTTTTGAACCTTTTACCTCTATTTTATTCAAATATCCCCCACCAAGTTTTTCAAAATCCTTAGATAGATATATTATTCCATCTCCTAGCACAACTCTATCTTTAAGTTTTAATTCTCTTCCAAATATTAACCCTATTTCTTTACCTAAATTATATGAATAATTTTTATTAATAAGAGATGAATCAGCTCCATTAAAGTATCCTTTACCATAACCTCTATTAAATATCTCAGATACTCTTTCTTTTACTTTTTTTTCATTTATCATTTGATAATAATATTCAACAGTTTCAAATACATAATTAGGATCTTTCATTCTTCCTTCTATTTTTATACTTTCTATTCCTATATCTTTTAACTTTTGAATTTCATCATATTCTAATAACTGATCTTTAGGACTTAAAAAATATCCTTTATTTCCCTTACTGTCAACGTATTCTTTTCTGCAAGGCTGTGCACACATGCCCCTATTACCACTTCTGCTCCCTATAAAACTACTCATGTAGCAGTTTCCAGAATAACATATACACAATGCCCCTGATACAAATATTTCCAATTCTATGCTTGTATTTTCTCTAATTTTTTTTATCTCTTCAAATGTCATTTCCCTAGGAAGAACTACTCTTTTAAATCCTATTTTTCTCAAATATTCAGCTTCTACATGATTCCCTACTGTCATCTGAGTACTTCCATGATATTCCATATCTGGAAAATTTTCTTTCATATATCTAAAATAGCCTAAATCCTGAACAATAACAGCGTCAAGACCATGTTCATACAACACTTTCAAATTCTCATAAAGAAAATCCATTTCCTTTTCCATCATTATTGTATTAAGTGTAAGAAATATTCTTACTCCTCTTTTATGAGCATAATCGAGAGCTTCCTTGTATTCTTCTAATGTAAAATTTTCAGCATTTCTTCTTGCTCCAAATCCCTTTAATCCCATATATATTTCTTGGGCTCCTGCTTTTACAGCAGCATAAAACCTCTCCATATTTCCTGCTGGAGCTACTATTTTCATAACTTACCTCACATTTTTTATTTTTTGCAGATTACAGTATATCATATTTACCTGATTTTTTAAATCTTCCAATGTACTATTATTATTTATTACAATATCTGCTCTTTTTGATTTTTCCTCTAAAGACATTTGGGCATCTATTATTTTTTCTGCCAATTCTCTAGTATTTTTATCTCTTTCTATTACTCT
This sequence comes from Fusobacterium varium, assembly GCA_002356455.1. Lineage (NCBI taxonomy): Bacteria > Fusobacteriati > Fusobacteriota > Fusobacteriia > Fusobacteriales > Fusobacteriaceae > Fusobacterium > Fusobacterium varium. The sequence continues at coordinate 558,974 of AP017968.1, read as the reverse complement.
TTTTATTTGCTGCTCTCTTTTAATATATACCACAATTATCTTATCACATAAATTTTCCATTTTAGCTTCATATAAAAGTGGAATATCAAAAATAACAATAGAGTCTTCTGATGTTTCTTTTTTCTTTTTCACAAATATCTCTATTACTTGTGGATGTATTATCTCATTTAATTTATTTAATAATTCCCTATTTTCAAAAGCCTCTTTTCTTAATTTTTCTCTTATTATTTTTCCATTACCATCAAGAATATTTTTTCCAAAAACTTTTACTATTTTTTTTATAGTATCTTCCTTTTGACTTACCTCTTTTACTATTCCATCAGCATCTAATACTTCCAAACCTAATTTTTTAAAAAAATTACTTACTGTGGATTTTCCACTTGCTATCCCACCTGTCAGACCGACAATCATCATGTCCACCTCTTTTAAATTTCTATGTAAATAATACCATATTTTTCTTTTGAATTTAATTGAATATTAATTATTTTCAAAACGTCCTTCTGTTTATTATACTACATTTTATAAATTATAAAAAGGCTGAACTATGTCAGCCTTTATATAAACAATATATTAATAATATTTAGTCTAAAAAGTTCTCATTAAAATAAGCAAGTAATGACTTCATTACTTTTTCTGTACCTCCTACTGTATATAAATCTATTCCTGCTACTCCTTTTCTGCATTTATACTCTAAACTTACAATCATCTGTTCATGGTAATTTTGTGCTAGCGAAAATTTAGAAAAGGCTATATTTCTATCAGGATTATAGTATACAACTTTTAATTTTTCTACATATGGAGAACATTTTAATGAATTAACTATATTTTCCAATTCATCTGTTACTTGTATACTTCCTTCCATTTCTTTATCTGCTGGTGAATGTTTGCTTGTGCTTAAAGGAAGATTATTTGTTGATGTCATTCTTTTCATATAAAATTCTCCCATTGCAGAAAATTCAGCATACTTTTCTCCATCTTCTTCATCAAATTCTATAAAGTTTTTTAAGTGGGGGTTTCTATTAAGAATATCTTTTATTTCAGATTCTTTAACTTTTTCTTTTCTATCTAACAATTTAAAAAACTCTTTATTTTCTAAATAAAAATCATAATCAATTTTCATTGGTAAAGGTGATATTTCTGTCACTTCATTGAATTCATCAAACATAAAATATGACTTTAAATGTAAAAGCTGTGCCATAAGTCCTACAAGAAATATTTCAGCTTTATATCCTCCTACTGTACATACACATACATTTAAACTATTTCCTATCTTATTAACTATATTACTTATCTCTTCTGTGAGTCCTTTAAGTCCAATAGTTTTAAATTCTTTATGGTTTCTTTTATTTAAGTTATAAATAATTCTCTTTTCTACTACTTTTGCTATATTTTTTTTGAGTATAAATTCTTCAAGAACATCTCCAGCCAATTTTCCATTTATAGTGTCATGAATTACTAAAAATATTCTTTTTCCAGAAAATATTTTTTTCTCCATAAGATTTTCAAGAGCTATTATTTCTGCTCCATATCTTCTATCTCTAAAATCCTCTATATTTTCTTTTTCATAATACCCAAGTATATCTTCTTTAGTTATATTTTCTTTTTTGGGATTATTTGCTATATAATTTTCTACAAGACTAGTCCCTACAGTCATAATAATATTGTCCATTATGAGTTCCTCCATTCTGAATGTTTTTCTACCTAATTTATTACCCTCTTAGAAGTAATTTGTCAATAGATATACTCATATTTTTTTAATTTCATGAAATAGTGAACTCTTGTATTTTTTAATTAAATTAAAAAATGGAGAAAACCACAATGATATTCTCCATTTTTATTTTATACTATAATACTTACAATTCTTGATTCTGCTACATCAATAATCCCTTTATCAGTTATCTTTAATGCAGGTGATACTGGAAGAGATAAAGTACAAAGAGACATTATAGGATTATAATGTTTATAACCAAGAATTTTCATAGCATTTCTTAATCCTTCTACTTCTTTACCTAATTCTTCTACACTTTTTTCTGATAATATTCCAGCTACTGGTAATTTTACTTCATTTAAAATATTGCCATCTTTCACAGCACATATTCCACCTTGAATTTCAATTATCCTGTTAGCTGCTGTTACTACATCTTCAGCAGTTTTTCCTATTACCATCAAATTATGATGATCATGAGCATAGGTAGTAGCTATTGCTCCTTCTTTTATAGAATCTCCTGTTACCAGTCCAAAACCTATATTTCCATTTTTACCATGTCTTTCAAAAACAGCTATTAAACAATACTCGCTATTTTCCCAATCAAGAAATCCATCTTTCACTGGAACAGCTCTAATAAGTTCTTTAGTTCTTGTACTTCCATCACTTACTTCTATAATTCTGCACATGACTTCTTTTTCTTTGCTTTGTACTGAAATCCTTAAATCTTCTTTCTTTATGTTTTTCACATGGACACTCTTATAAAAATCTTCTGGAAATTTATAAGAAGTAGGAATATATTTTTTTTCTTCTGAAAAATTATAAACTTCTTTACCATCAATAAAAGTATTTTTTATTTCAAATTTTTCTAAATCTTCTACAAATAAAAAGTCAGCCTTTTTTCCAGGAGCCAGAACTCCTCTATCTAAAAGGTGCATTCTTCTAGCAGGAGTATAAGTTGCTGAATATATAGCATCTTCTATTTTAAGTCCTTCTTTGACAGCCTTTTTCATAACAACATTAAGATGACCTTCATTGAGAAAAGTATCTGCCATTACATCATCAGTTACAAATGAAAAATGTTCATAAAGATTATTTTCTTTAATATAGTCTATAAGCTCTCTTTCTATAGATTTTGCTTGTATTTCAACAAACATGCCATTTTCAAATCTCTGTTTAAATTCTTCCATTGTATGTTCTGTATGATCTCCATTTATTCCAAGATATAAAAATTTTGAAAGTTCAAGATCAAGAAGTTTTGGGCAATGTCCTTCAATAGCATATGTTGGCTTCTCTTTTTTTACATACTCTATAAATCTGCATATTTCTAAAGTATTATCAGCTATAACCTTTCTATAGTTCATCACTTCTCCTACACAGATAACATTTGGATTCTCAGCAATTTTTTTCATTCCTTCACAATCTATGACTGCTCCTGTTGTTTCCAATTCTTCTGAAGTTGATGGAACACTGCTTGGAATTCCATAAAATATACTTGTTTCAATATTATTTTCTGCTTCTATCATAGAATATATTCCTCTAGCCCCAAAAACATTGGCTATCTCATGAGGCTCTGCTACAATAGTTGTAACCCCATTTTTTGCAAGCTGATGACAAAATGGTGCTGGTGTCATCATAGAACTTTCTATATGCATATGTATATCTATCAATCCAGGTATCATATATTGATTTTTTCCATCTATAATTTTTTCTGCATCAAACTCTACATCTTTTTTTATATCTACATGAAGTATTTTTTTATCTAAAACAGCTACATTAGCCTCTCTGAATTTTTTTAAATATGAATTGTAGACTTTTACATTTTTAATCAATAAATCTATTTTCATTCTTTTCTCCTATTTAGTTTCTATATTGTCAATGTATAGAAGTAGTAACAAAGAACTGCTGCAAATGGATACATAGTTTTTGGTACTTCCCTACCTCTTCCACTTGCTACTTTTAATATTACATAAACTATTATTGCTGCTGATATTCCATTTGCAACATTAAATGTAAATATTGTTAAAGCAACTGATAAAAATGCTGGAATGCATTCTGTAGCATCATCATAATTTATATTTCTCATTCCACTAAGCATTTTTACTCCAATGAGCATTAATGTAGGAGCTGTAGCTGCTGCTGGTATCATAAGTGCCAGAGGTGTAATCAGAAACATAAGTAAGAATACTGCTGATGTAGATACAGAAGTAAGTCCAGTTTTTCCTCCTGCTTCTACTCCACTTGCTGATTCTAAATATGTAGTCATACAAGGCATACAGAAGAAACTTCCTAGTACAGTAGATATTGAATCTACATAAAAACATTTTTCTATCCCAGGCAAATTCCCATTTTCATCTAAAAGTCCTGCTTTTGCTCCTACACCTATAACAGTTCCAAAAGTAGAGAAAAAATCAGGTATAAAAAGAGCAAATAAAAATGGAATATATTTTATATTTAATGCTCCTATTATATCAATATTAAATGCCATTTCTGAAATACTTCCTGGTGCTGCAAAAATAGTAGTTGGTATTTTAGTAACTCCTAAAGGTATACCTATAATTGTAGTAAGTATAATAGCAAGAATTACTCCTCCATTTATTTTTCTTATCTCAAGAACTAAAAGTATAACAAGACCTATTACTGCAAGAATTGCTGCTGGACTTGTAAGATCTCCAAATCCAAGTACATTCTTCTTTGCATTTGCAACTATTATCCCAGCATTTTTAAATCCAAGTAAAGATATAAATAATCCTATACCTGCACTAATAGATATTTTTATACTTAATGGAATCAATTTTACAATAATATCTCTAAGACCTACAAAAGAAATAACAACAAAAAGTATTCCTTCCCAGAAAATAACTCCTGAAGCAACTGCAGGTGACATTTCTTCTCCAACTATCATTGTAATGGCATATACTCCCACACTTCCAAGTCCAGGTCCAAGTACAAAAGGTCTATTAGTTACAAGTCCCATTGCTGTAGATGTTACTGCACATAAAATTATAACCATAGTAAGAACTGCTGCCTTGCTGAATCCTGCTGCTCCCATCATAGATGGCACAGTTGCAAGTACATACGCCATTGTAGCAAAAGTTGTTATCCCTGCTAATATTTCAGTTTTCATGTCTGTTCCATGTTCTTTCAGCTTAAATTGCTTCTCTAAAAAATCCATTTTTAAAATTTCCCCCTTAAAAATTATAAATTAATAGAAGTAGTATAACATATATTCCAATTTTTTCAAACTATTTTATATACATACTCTATACTATTCATATATCCCTTTTATAGCATATTTTAAATTGGTTTTTTATCTCAAAAAACATTGACTTTTTTAATGAAGTATAGTATTCTTAAGGTAAGACGATATGGTCAAAAAAATGATTCAAACATATTTTATGGCAAAATAATGGAAACATTATGACGCAAAGCTATAGGGCCTGTTAAATGGCAGCCAGTTGCAATTATAAAAAAGTACAAAAAATGTCTGCTTTTTTTATAATTGCATTTTTTTTATCTAAATTTTAATTTAATTATTTATAGATTTTGGAGGAAAATTTATGAAAAAAATATTGATTTCCTTAGGAATATTTATTTTTTCCCTTCTTTCTTTTGGAATTCCTGAAAATGAAGCTACAGTAAATGTCAGTGCAGAATTTTTAGCCCCCATTAAAATTGAAGTTATTGAACAAGCCAGTTTTGGAACCATCATAGCACAAGATTACAGTTCTAATAATAGACCTAAAACAAGTTCAGGAAATAGTGGAGCTCATTCTGGAAAAATAAAAATTTCAGGCGATGGTGATATAAAAATGCAATGGGCAGATAAAAACGATGGTACTGTAAAAGATGTAAAAAATGCTGAAAAACTTAAAGTTATATTGACAAATAAAAATAATCCATCTCAAAAAATTACTGCTGAATTTAATCTATTTCTTAAAGAAGGAGAATTTAAAAATATCGAAAATTTAAAATTAACTGAAAATTCTCCTGAAACACTCTTAGTTTCTGGAACTTTGACTGATGTTTCTTCAAGTACATCATCAGGAGCATATGAAGGAGCTATTCTTTTTAGAATTGAATATGATGACAGTTTTATGTAGTAGCTAATATATTTTATCTTTTAAAGTTGTAGTTATGATTTTTTCATTATTACAACTTTTTTCACAATTATTTCAGTAAATAAAATAATAAAATATTATAAAAATGGTGGTGCTAATGAAAAAACTAATTATAATTTTCTTTGTAATCATAACTTCTTTTATTTTTGCAAAAGAACCTCTGACTATAAAGATACCTCTTAACCTTACAGATATGTATCTGTACAAAAATTTGGAAACTGGGAAATATGAAGGTGTTTATGCCGAATTATTTGAAAAAATTAATAATGAAAAATTCAATTCTAATTATATTTTAAACTATAAACTGGAAAGTGAAAATCCTGAAATAATGATTAGGGTAGTGGATTCTTATGAAGATGAACATTATAACTATATTCCTACATCTATTACTTATAAGGTATCAGTTTTAGTAAAAAATAACAGTAATATTAGAAAAATAAGTGATCTTAATGGATTAAAAATAGCTTATATCCCTAATTCACGTGGATTAAAAGAATTTGAAGAAAGATTTTCAAACATAGGATTTAAAAAAGTTACTGTTTCTAACGAGGATAAAGGATTGGAAGCACTTGAAATTGGAGAAGCAGATGCTTTCATTATAGTCGATTGGTCTGAAAGCAACTCTGTAGAAAGTCATATTAGGATAATAGAATCTCTTCAATACAAAGAACAAATTGCAGTAAGAGAAGATAAAACTGAATTATATAATTCTATTAAAAATTATATAGCTTCATTATCAGCTTCTAATTTTACTAATATTATAAAAGGAAACAGAATAAATTATTATACATATCTTTTAAAAGATACTCCTAATCAAGAAATTGTAAGAAATAAATTCAAAGAAGTAAAGGTACGACTTCCTGAAGCAAAATATGCACTTCCACTTTATTATGAGAAGGGTGGAAAATATAAAGGGCTTCTTCCTGATATATTGAAAGATTTAGAAAGTATCATTGGAATCCCTTTCAAACTTACCAAAGCTGATGGAGACATAAATGCCTATATTATAAAAAATCAGAAAAAAATGGAAAAATACATTTTCAGCAGTCCATATTACTCAAATGACATTGCTATAGCAAATAGAAAACTAGATTCATATGGAGCAAGTATAACAGATTTAGATAATAAAAAAATATTGGTTGTACAAAACAGCTATTTTTCTGAATATCTTCCACAAGTAGCTAAAGATATCAAAATAATTCCTGTTAAATCAGTTCAAGAAGGACTAAAAAAATTATCTGCTGGAGAAGGAGATTATTTTGTTGGATTTTCAAGCGTTATCAGAGGAGCTATAACTAATGAATTTTTAGATGATAAAGTTAAAATAGCTGGAACTATAAATGAAAATATGGCTATTAGTCTTGGAGTAAAAAGCAGTGAAGAAGAATTAAGCCAACTTGTCAACACGATAATGAGAAGTTTCGCAGTTGATAAAACTCTATCTGATCCCGAAGCCAATAAAAATATTCTTGTAGAAAAAAATTACAAACTTATGATGAAAGTAGCTATTCCAACTATAATTTTTATAATTATATTAATAATAGTTCTTATAAAATCTGAAAAAAATAGAAAAAAAGCTGAAATTTTAGGTAATGCTTTAGTAGAAACACTAGAAATGATAAACCAGTTAGATCAAGAGGAAGCTGGAGATCATGCAAAAAGATTGTCTATGTATTCTGAATTGCTTGCTGAAAAATCAGGGTTAGATAAAAAAGTAGTATCAGAAATTAAAAAATTTGCTATTCTACATGATTTAGGTAAAGTTATCGTTCCTAATGAAATTTTAAATAAACCTGGAAAATTAACTGCTGAAGAATTTAATAAAGTAAAAGAACATGCAATTGTAGGGCATAGACTTGCTGAAAAATTAGGATTAGGAAGTGTTGCTGAAAATCTTGTTAAATTTCATCATGAAAAATGGAATGGTTTAGGATATCCATTAGGATTAAAAGGAACTGAAATTCCAATTGAAGGAAGAATTGTAGCTTTAGCAGATACTTATGATACCTTAAGACAAGATAAAGCATATAGACCTGGATTTTCACATGAAAAGGCTGTACAAATTATAACTGAGGAAAGTAATATTAGCTTTGACCCTGAATTGGTAAATCTTTTCCTAAAAAATAGTGAATTATTTAAAAAAATCTATGAAGAAAATACAAAATCTATATATCTTGCTGATGAAATCTATTCAGCTATAAAAAATAAATAAATACTGCAGAGGTGAATTTTTTGAGAAAATATTTATTATTATTGATATTTAATTTTTCTTTGATCTTTAGCTTTAGCAGTACTACCAATGATGTAGAAAATATTTTTGCTGATGAATTTGGATATCAAAATGAAAAAATTAGTGAAATACCAGAAACTTTAAATATTCTTCAAGGAATGAGGGTTTCAACTATTGATCCTGCTATGATAAAAGACAATTACTCTAAAAGAGCTATTCCTTTATTATATGATACTCTTTTTATTTCTGACAAAAATGGAGTGGTAAAACCTAATTTAGTTAAAAACTATAAATGGCTGAACGAAAAAGAGCTGTCTATAGAATTAAAAAATGATATAAAATTTCATGACAAAAGTATTCTTACTGCAAAAGATGTGAAAGATTCATTAGAATATCTGAAAAAAAATGGAACATTGAAAACTTTTTATTCTGAAATAACAGATATAAAAGTTTTAAGTACAAAAGAACTAATAATAAAAATTGCTGAAAAAGATAGTCTTTTTTTAACTTCATTAACTTATGAAATTAGTTCTATAGCCAAAAGAAATGGAAAAGAAATAACTGGTACTGGTCCTTTTTTTATTAAAAGTTTTAATGGAAAAACTTTAAAATTGGAAAGATTTTCTAATTACTTCAATGGAATTTCTAATATAAAAAAAGTAAATATTGGAGAAGAAGTTAATGAAAGCCAAAGGCTTATAGCTTTATTTAATGACAAAGCAAATATAGCTTTAGATGTAACAGAGAAATCTTTAAATAATGCAAAAGAATATGGAATAATTGATGAAAACTTATTCATTGAAAAAAATGATGAAACAGAAAGTACCGTACTTATGTTTGGTAATCAAAAAAATTATCCTTTAGAAAGTAGAAAAGCAATTGAAAGTGCTGTCCAAAGAACAGCTGATTCTTTTTTTCCTAAAGAAATGTTTATTCCAAGACTTTCCAAAATAAATATTGACTACAGTACTTCAAAAGCCAAAGAAAATATAAATAAAGTAGGATTGAAAAATAAAGAAGTCAATATTATGGTGCTTAATACAAATAATAGTATGGAACAAGCTGAAAAAATAAAAATTTCTCTTGAAAAGGCTGGAATGAAAGTAAATCTTTTGCCTCATCAAATAGATTCATACTATATTAAATTTCAGAGCAAAGATTTTGATCTTGCTATTTTTGATGTTACATTTAATGACAATTATACTGTATTTAATTTAGGTAAAATTCTTCTTTATGATATTGGAGACATGGAAATGTACAATGCCTTGCAACCATTTCTCAAAATAATAAAAGAAGAAAAAGAAAAAGATAAAAGAGACCAAGTATTTGACAAAATAGTTCAACTTATTTATAAAGATCTTCCATATATTCCAATTTCACATGGTAAGACTATCATAGTAGGAGCTGAAAAATATAAATATATAAAAAGATAAGGGGAGGGGATTAAAATATATAAGAGACTAAAATTGATAATAGGACTTATGTTTATAGTGTTTTCTTTTTCTTATTCAAGTAATACTACATTTGATGTTTCAGCAAGAGGAATATATACAAAAGAAGATGTTATAAAAAATCAAACTCAAATTGTAAATTTTGAAATTAGTGAAGTTACAATAAGAGCCAAAAATAATACTAAAGATACTTTTTTTGAAGTTGCAGATATAGGAACTACAAGTGAAAATTTTATCAAAGGACAAAACTTAAAAATAACAAATATAAGTAAAGGTATAGGAAATGAAAAATATGTTTATTTTAAAGATAATGAAAATAATTCAATTGATACTATTAAATTTTCTTTAAAAGGTACTCTTATCTTTAATTGGAAAGAAGCTAACAAAAAGTCTGACTTAGCTATTGGTTATAGAGGAGAAGAAAATCACGATAAAAACACTAGTAATTATATAACTGTTAATCTTAGTGATGTAAAACCAATAACTCTACTGAAAATAAATATTAAAGAAGATTTGAATCTTGGAAAAGGAATAGCTGGTTCTATTCTTGATACTTCTAAGGGTAGTGGTTCTCCTGCAATAGTTGAAGCTACTGGGGAATATGGTAAAAATGTAAAATTTGAAATTCTAAATTCTGAAAATATAAAGATTATCAGTACTAAAAATTCTCAAGATTCATTAAAAGTTGATGTATGGTTTGAAAACTCTAATATGAGTAAAACAATTATAAAAAGATTAAATGAAAATACTAATGAAACTTATACTGGAAAAGTATCTAACATCAAAATTCATGGTAAATGTCAATCAAATCCAAATAGTCGTGGAATCTACAAAGGAAGTTTTATAGTAAGAGTGGAGTATGATGATTAAAAAAAGAAAGCTTCTGCTTTCTTTAGTATTTCTTATGCTTGTATCTAAATCTCTTTATTCAATAGAAGATTATGAAAATTTTGAAGATTCATATATACAAATAAATGCTAAAAAAATCAAAGATGACTTTTTCATGGTAAAATATGATTATGATAATGAAGAAGTATACATAGGAATGAATGCATTATTCTATTTTATGGAACTTTATGGACTTGAAGTAAATATCAATCAAAAATCCATATCAGGAAAACTTGATGGAAAAGATTTTAATGTTTCTTTTTCAGATAATGAAGCTTATGTCTTAGATGGAGAACTGTTTGTTAACTCAAAATCTTTAGAAAAAAAGATGGATTTTACTTCAATAAAATATGATTTTTCATCTTTAAGATTAACTTTAGAACCAAATTTTGTTCTTCCATATGAAGAAAGAGAAAAAGGAAAAGTAGAAAGATTGAGATTAGACAGCAGAAAAGAAGAAGAAAAGAAAAAGATTGATATTGAAGTTCCCAGAAAACTTATAACTCCTGGATTATTAAAACTAGATTATTCTCAATCTGATATAAAAGAACCTGAGAATCATCTTTCATATGAATATGCTTCACAATTTCTTTATGGAGAATTATATCTCTCAGGTGGTATAAGACCTAAATCAGAACTCACTTATGGTAACCTTACCTATTCTGACATTATTGGAGATAATGACCTTGTATTAGGAAATTTTTCTCTTATAACACCTAATTTTTTAAGCATAGACAGCAATATTCTAGGAGTAAGTTTTAATAATGAAGAAACATATGTAACAAAAGATGGGGCTATTACAGTTATAAAAGGGGAAGCATTTGATGCTGATGTAATTGAGTTATATAGAAATGGAATGCTTTTAAGTTATATAACACCTCAAACAAAGGATTTTGAGTTTAGAATAGATGATGGAATACTTAGCTCTGACTATATATTAAAAATTTATTATAAAAATGGTGGAGTAGAAGAAAGAACAGTCTATTCTCTATCAGATTCTGAATTATTAAAAAAAGGAAGATACAGATTTTCAGCTCAAAGTGGTAAAAATGCTGATAATGGTGATCCTCAAAGTATTATAAAAGCTTTTTATGGGTTAGCAGATAACCTCACTATCGGAATAAGTGGAAGTGATCTTATCAGCACTTCTGGAAGAAAGTATAGATTTTTAGAAAACACTTTTTTATGGAGTACAGGTCTTCATAATTTTCCAACTTTAATTAATTACAAAAATTTTTATGAAATAGAAAAGCAAGAAAATAGTTACAATCTTTCTATAGAGCAAAAATTATTTTCATATAATTTAAGATTTACTGAAAATAAATATTCACCATATGTCTATGAAGATACAAATTTAAAAAAATATAATTCAATATCTATTGGTAAAAGTTTTGATAGAAACTCTCTTGAATTTGGGCTTAATAGATATATTTATTATGATACCGATGTTGAAAGCAAAAATATATATGGTACATGGTATTCCTCATTTTTTAATCCTGTATCATTTTCTTTAAGAATGGAAAAAGAATTAACAAAAGATAATGAGGGAATATCCTTTTATCCATCTTTTGCCTATTCTGGATTCCAAAGTTTGAATATGATGCTGGATGGAGAAATAAGTAAAAAGAAAAGTGATGATGAATATAAACAGGAATATTCACTAAAAATAAACAAAAGAAATATGGAACTAGTAAAAGATACTTTATTTGTTGATTTTGGTGTAGAAGCAAAATATTCCAGTGAAACAGAAAAATTTAGATATGGTATTACTTTCACTGTGGAATTAGACGATTTTATCTACCTTGAAGTTCCAACTGATATTACAATAGATGAAAATAATAATCGTGAAACAACCACAAGTCTTCATGCAAGTAAAATTATTGATATTAGTAATCCACTTAGAAAAATTAAAAGTAATGTTTCTATTACTGGAGCTTGGATACATGGTAAAGTATTCCTTGATAAAAATGGAAATGGTATATTTGATGAAGGCGATATTCCTATTCCAGAAGCTGGAGTTATGGTAAATAACAAAACTTTCATAGCTGATGAAGATGGAAATTATGTAGCTGAAGGGGTTGTTACTAATGAAGCTATCGAACTTACAATCAACAGAAAAACTATTGACCCTATGATGAAAAACTCTAAGGGTGCTTTAAAAATAAAAACAAGAAAATCTTCTGGGCTTAAAGTTGATATCCCTATTGAAGTTGTTTCAATGGTTACAGGAAATATCTGGAATACATCTGAATTTACAGAAAGGCAATTTATACAAGCTGTATCTATGACCACTATAGTTCTTGAAAAAGATGGGCAAGTTCAATATGAAGTCGATCCTGAATTTGATGGAATGTTCTTCTTTGAAGATATACCACCAGGACAATATAAAATGAAATTCATATATCTAGGTCAGGAAAATTTTGGTTTTACTACTTCTGAACTAGATGTTGATGTTACTCTTACAGATACAGAAACTGGAGAGTATTTCGAAGGTTATGACACTCAACTGATGAGAAAAGTTGAAGAGGAAACAACTCAAGAAACAACAACTGATATGAATGAAGATGAAATGGATGACATCTTAAATAATTACTAAAAAATCAAAGGAGAAGGGTTATTTTGAAAAAATCAAAACTATTAATAATAATTATGATTTTATGTTTTAGTATATTCGAACTCTCATACTCTGATGACAAAAGGATAGAGAAAATCGAAAATAAACAGATAAAAAATAATATCGTCTATTTCAAAAATGAATCTGTCCCTTTTACGGGTGAATTCAGAGGTCCTGGTATCAATGAAGAGTATAAATCAGGGATAAAAGATGGATTTTTCAAAGGCGTTATTTCAGATGAAGGAAAAAACTTCATCTATGAAGGAAGATATGTAGAAGGAATAAAACATGGTCAATGGGTTATTAAATATCTTACAGGAAGCAACAAAGCTATTCTTAGATATAACTATGACAAACCGCATGGTCAATGGGCATATTTTTATGAAACTAATAAAATAGAGAGCTATGAGAATTTTGAAGATGGTATTCTTTCTGGAAAAGTAGTAAGTTATGATCCAAAAGGAAATGTAAAAACACAAGTAACATATAAAAGTGGACTATTGGATGGAGAGGCTATCTTCTTCCATAGTCCAAGTGTATTAGATACCACAGCTATTTTTTCATATGGAAAACTTAATGGTCCTTTAAAAATGTTTTCCACAGATAATGTTCCACTTATAGAGGGGGCTTATAAAAATAACAAAAGAGAAAATACTTGGAAATTTTTCTATAAAACAGGTGATATAAAAACTACTGTCACATATAAAAATGGATTAAAAGATGGAAAAGTCATTATCTATGATAAAGGTGGAGGAATAGTCCTTGTATCTTTGTTTAAAAATGGAGATGAAATTGACGATAAAGGAAATATAATTGAAAAAAGCCAACCGTTTAAAGATGGAATTGTAGAAAGATTTAAAAAATTTAATAGAAATTTAAAATTTGAAAAATATGATAAACTATTATCAGAACTTTAATTTAGAGGTGACTTCATGAAAAAAATATTTTTATTTTTTATGACTTTTATTATCGGAATCAATTTATATGCTCTTAATTTTTCTGTAGCTCCTACAAGTTTTAAAGTTGACCTTAAAAAACCTATAACTCAGGAAGTGTATATAATCAATAATACTCCTGTTCCTTTAAGAATAGAAACATACTTAGAAGCTGCTCATTCTTTTGAAAATTTTAATTTAAATAATGATATCACTGTTTTTCCTAAAGTGATATCTATCAAGCCAGGAGCTAAACAAACTATAAGATTCAGAATAAAACCCAACTCAGAAATGAAAGATGGTGAATACAGAAGTTTATTAATATTCAAAGAAGTTCCCAAAGAAATAAAAACTGTAATCACTGATAATCAAAATAATAAAGGATTATCTACAGAACTTACTTTTATTACAGAAGTTGCAATAGGTGTGTCAGGCATTAAAGGAAAGCCTATAATTGATAGTACAATACAAGATGTAAAAGTAACTTATGCTGGAAAATTTCTTTCTCTTCAATGTAAAACTATTTCAAAGGGTAATACTGCTATGAGAATAAATTATACATTAGAAAATGAAAATGGTAATATTATTTCTGAAGGAAGGCTTGGAACAAGTGCAAGATCTGGTGAAAAAAAACTTTCTGCCAATATAGAAATACCTGAATTAAGAGGAAAAAAAGTAAAGCTCATATTGAAAAACCAAGATAATAAAATTGTTTATACAAGAACAAATTCTTTATAAAGTCTTATAAATGAAGAAGGAGAGATAATCTCCTTCTTTTTATTTTTATGTTCTGTTTTATATCTTTGACTTTTTTAATATACTTTTCCAACATTCTTTTCTAAAGCATCTCTTATTCAGTATTTTATATACATTTTCAAAAAAAATTTTTGTTGACACACATAAATTAATGATGTATAATTATATTACATAAAAGAAGTATATTTTAATCTCTTGGCAAAGTAATGGAAACATTACGACGCAAAGCTATAGGGCCTGTTAAATGGCAGCCAGTTGCAATTATTATAAAAAGATATGATTTTATAATCGTGTTTTTATATAATAATTGCATTTTTAGTATACAGGGGATAAATAAAATACGAGATATTTTAGGAGGGATAGATATGAAAAAATTATTATTATTAACTGGATTATTGGTTATAGCTGGTTCAGCTTTTGCAGCTGACATTAAAACAGAAGCAAGTGGAAATGTTGATATTTATGCTCAAGTTCTTACTGATTTACAAATTGATTCTGAACCTTTAAATTTTGGTGTTCTTGGAATAAATGATAAAAAATCTGTAGAATCAACAGATCAAGGTGTCGGTAAATTTACTATTACAGGAGCAACAAATACAAATATTACTTTAACAATAGCAGATACAGGAGATACAAAAAGTACATTTAATAATGGAGAGGTAGTAGCTAAATTAGTAAGAGATGGTGGAGGTAGTACTACTGGTAATGATATATTAACTCCAAAAATATATGTATATGATAATGGGGAAAAAATAACTAATACAACTTTTAATATTGCTTCTAAAAGCCAATTACATTTAGCACAATCAAAAGAATTTAAAGTTGGAGGAGATATTGAAACTAAATCTAGTCAAAATACAGGTAATTATAAAGGTGCTATAAAAGTAACTGCTAAATATGACTCTTGGCCTGCTGCCACTCCTACTAAATAACTAGTTCTATAAATCAATAATAACTTTTTACTGGAACAGCAGCATTTATTTGCTGCTGTTTTTTAACTAAATTCTTTGGAGGAACAGCTATGAAAAAATTTTCTTTTTTTACCCTTTTAGTGATGCTCTCTATGGTTTCTTATTCTCTTAATTTTTCTGTTATGCCTACTGGTTTTGTAGTAGATTTAGATAAAGTTTCTACTCAAGAAGTTTATATTACTAATAATACTTCTGCCCCACTTAGATTAGAAGCATATTTTCAAGGTGATCCTAATTTTGGGGAAAATTTCAATCTTAATTCTAATTCTGTGATATTTCCTAAAATAATTGCTATGAAACCTGGTGCTAAACAAACCATAAGATTTAGAACAAAACCTGATGCTAATATGAAAGATGGTGAATATAAGAGTTATCTTACTTTCAAAGAAATTCCTCAAGAAATAAAAACTATTCCTGGTGAAGACAGTAATAACAAAACTACAATGTCAACTAATTTACAAATGATTACTGAAATTAGTATTAGTGTATTTGGACAAAGAGGAAAACAAATTTCAAAAGGAACTTTAAATAATTTAAAATTAAATTATGTTGGAAACTCAATAACTGCTACTGCTGTAACTTCATCTGAAGGAAATGCTTCTATAAAATTTTATTATAATTTAAAAGTTTTAAATTCTGATATTGAATTAGAAGGAATGCTTGGAATGTCTGCTAGAGAAGGAAAAAAAGATATAAATATATCAATTGATCCTGAAATAAATTTAAAAGGAAAAAAAATAAAATTTACAGTAACAGATCAAGATGGAAAAATATATTATGATAAAGTTATAAATCTATAATTAATATTTTCATTTTTATTTAATATCTTTAAATCTGTTTTTTTTAGCATTTTCGATATTGACATATATTAATTTTTGAAGTATAATACATTAAAGAGGTATATATTAATATTTGTAATAATACAAAACTTATAACAGTAGCAAATTACAATTATTATTGTATATATTATCATTAAATATTTTAATATTCCAGGAGGGATAGATATGAAAAAATTATTATTATTAGCTGGTATATTAGCAGCATCTGGAGTTATTTTTGCTGCTGATAAAGCTTTAAATGAAGATCAAGCTGAAGTTAAAGTAACCGCTACTGTTGTTGCCTCTTTAATTATAAAAGATGTAAAAAATGTTGATTTTGGTTACCTTGCTGCTGGTACAGAAAAAGAATATTCTTCTGAGGGAGGATTTACTATTGTTGGTGGTAGTAAGTGCAAAGTCATACTTGAAGCTAAAGATGGAAATTCTTCTGATGATTTTAAAGCTGTTACAGGAACACCAATTCAAGTAGTTATGACAAATCCTAACGGAGTAGGAAATAATGCTAAAATGACATCTAATCTTACTCTAACTTTAAAAAATGCTCCAATTAACAATGGTTCTATAAAACTTGGTTATGCTAGTTATGATAAGGAAACTGGAAAAAAAGCTGGAGAAGCAGTTATCAAAATTGATGGTAGAGTAAAAACTATTAAATCACAAGATTTTGGAAATTACAGTGGAAGTTTATTAGTTAAAGCCAAATATGACAATCCATTAATGGATTCTGGTGACATGAATTAATTTATAATTTTATAGAACTGTAACATGTTGTTGCAGTTCTTTTATATTTATATTTGGAGGATACTTATGAAAAAACTTATTTCTATAACACTTTTTATAATTTCATCATCTGTTGTTTATTGTTTAAATTTCTCTATTGCTCCAACTGGCTTCAAAATAGATTTAAATAAAACTATTACTAATGAGATAACTATTATCAATAATACAAATCAACCTTTGAGGTTAGAATCTTTTTCTGAATCTGATAAAGATTTTGGAGAAAAATATAATCTTAATTCTAATATTACTGTATTTCCAAAAATAATCTCATTAAAACCTGCAAGTAGCCAAATAGTACGATTTAAAGTAAAACCTTCACCTAATATGCAAGATGGTGAGTATAAGAGTTATCTTACATTTAAAGAAATACAAGGTAAAATAAAAACAACTGATTCCACTAAAATCAATGGTGAAACAAATATTGCTATTCAAACAGAGATTAGTATTAGTATCTATGGAGACAAAGGTACTCCTAATGTCAAAGGAAATCTTTCTAATTTAAAATTAAATTATACAGGGAATGCTATTACAATTTCTGCTTCTTCATTTTCTGAAGGAAACACTTCACTTAAATTCTTATATTCTTTAAATATAGCTGGTTCAGACATAAATTCTACTGGTTTATTCGGAGTTTCTGCAAGAAATGGCGAAAGAGATATTAATTTAACCATGGAAGCTCCTGAAAAATTAAAAGGAAAAAAAGCAAAGTTGATAATTACTGATCAAAATGGAAAAGTATATTATGACAAAGTTCATACTTTATAATATAAAAAGGCTATTCATAATGAATAGTCTTTTCTGTTAAAATAAAACCTTCAAATCGTATTTTTAAGTTTGACATTCGCATATTTTGGAGCTATACTTATATTAATATATGAACAATTAAGTATATGTATTAAAAGCTTGATGTGAAAACAGAAATTTAAAATATAAGGAGTAGTTATGTACAATGCAATTTTAAAAATTTTGTACCCAAATAACTCTCTAATTGATGCAGCAATGAAGAGCTTAAAAGGGAGAGAACACTTTAATTACAGTTTAGTAAAATATGACAATCTAGTAATTGATGATATTAAGGAAAGCAATATACTTATACTTTTTTATTCTACTGAATTCGATATTAAAAAATTAAAAGAATCAATAAATTCCAATATAATACTGATTTTTATTTTAGAGCATAGCAGTCTTGCTGATAATCATGCTCTTTTTAATTTTGCAAATGATATATGGTTTTCTCCTATATCTGAACAAGAAGTACTATTTAGAATGGAAAAAATAATTGATAGCATAAAACTGCGAAAAGAAAAATTATTAGCAGAAAACTATTTGAATACATTAATAAATAGTATTCCTGATATGGTTTGGTTTAAAGATAATAATGGAATCCATTTGAAAGTAAATGATGCCTTTTGCAATATTATAGGTAAAACAAAAGAAAATATTGAAGGAAAAGATCATTTTGCTATTTGGGACATCCCAAAACCTGAATATGAAAAAGGTGGCTATATCTGTATGGAGAGTGAAGAAGATGTCCGTAAAGCTGGAAAAACCATACTGCTATATGAAAAAGTTAAAAATAGAAAAGGATTTCGTCGTTTAAATACATATAAATCTCCTTTATATGATGAAGATGGTAAAATGATGGGAACTGTAGGAATAGCTCACGATATTACTGATCTTGAAAATATTGATATAGAACTACAACTTATTATTAATACTATGCAATTTGCAATATTAATTTGCAATGCAGAAGGAAAAATAATTAATGTCAATAATAAATTTGTTGAATATTTCAAAATCGAAAAAAATATTATTGTAAAACAAATTTATTATGAATGGTTAAAATCAAATTTATCTCAAATAACATCAATGAATAAAAATGGATATTTCGAATGTCATAATTATATCCAATCAAAACTTCAAGTATTAGAGTGCCATGAAGAAATTATTTTAGATACATTTCAAAAAAATATGGGAAAATTATGTATTTTTCGAGATATAACAAAAGAAAGAGAATTAGAAAATCAACTTCTTCATAGTTCTAATACTGATTATCTAACAGGATTATATAATCGGCGTTATTTATATGAATATATGAAACAATTTGATAAAGTAAAACAAATTACTATTTTATATATGGATCTTGATAATTTTAAATCTATCAATGATATATATGGACATCAAGTAGGAGATGAGATATTAGTACTTACTTCCTCTATTATTAAGAAAAATTTTCCTAATGAATTGAATGCACGTATTGGTGGAGATGAATTTTTAATGGTTTCATTAAAGCCATGGAGCATAGAAGATATCAAAAAAAAAGCTTCTCTTTTAATAGAAGACTTAAAAAAAGCTCCTTTAGGAATTTCTCTAAGCTCTAGTATTGGTATTACAACAGCTTATGATATAGTTATTGATTTTGATGCTCTTATTAAACAAAGTGATATAGCTTTATATGAAGCAAAAAAGAGAGGAAAATCCCAAATTTATTTTCTTCCAACCTAAATAAAGCAGAGTTCCCCTCTACTATAAAAAAGAAGCTGTTATTCTTTAGCTTCTTTTTTATTTACCTCAATTTTTTTAGATACATATATACTATTTGTTATATAAAATCTCCATGGTTTTAAAGCATCTTCTTCTGCATAATCTATACCTATTCTTGTAGTTTCAGTTATTCTTTCAGGAATATATCCATCATCTTCTATCCAGAGATTTTTCTTTTTTGTTAAATCATCTCCATTATCTTCTTTGGTTATTCCTAATGCTTTTGTTAATTTACCTGGTCCATTTGATATATCTTTTTCCTTTTTTACCTTTCTTTCTGCCATCATTAATTCTTTATTATCAAGTGGTTCTAAACCTCTGATGAGAACTGCTTGAGGATTATTTTTTACAGAGACTGTTACATTAAAACAATTATACATACCATATATCAAAAATACATAGGAATATCCTCCTTCCTTGTACATAACTTCTGTTCTGTCCGTTCTTCTGTTATTATATGAATGACTTGCTTTATCTTCTGCTCCCATATATGCTTCTACTTCTGTTATTCTCCCTTTAAAAAGATGTTTTCCTCTTTTTTTAACCAATACTTTTCCTAAAAGTTCTTTTGCTACTGTTACTGCATCTCTTGTATAAAATTCTCTATCTAATATCATATCTTTCTCCTATTATCTTTTTCTTAATTATATCAAAAATTTATTGATAAAAATATTCTCTTTTTTAATAATAAATATATTTTATTTATACTAATTACCATTTTTTAAGTTTATAAAAACCTTTATATTTCTAGCTTTTTTAATCTTTTATGTGTTTCATCACCTTTAAAATACTTTTAATAATTATATAAATTTTGTATCTTAAATAACTTTAATTGATTTATTATAGTTTTTTCTATATAATTTAAGTATAATTTATTCTAATTTTAATCAAGGAGGATATATGCTAAAAAAATCAATTTATACCCTTTTAGCTGGAAGTCTATTTCTGGGAATGAGTATTAATCTTTCTGCTGAAACTAAAGTATATCAAGGACTTGGAAAATCTGCCAATTTCCGTGTAGGTCCTGGTAAAGACAGCAAAGGAGTGGATGTATACAGTCTTAACTATGTAACTGCTTCTGGATTATTTGATGAAAATGGTAGAATAATTAATATTGTTGTAGATGCACTTGAATTAAGTACTCCAAATTATGATGGCCCATCTATGCCACATTTCTCTGGATGGCCTGGAACAGCTGGATATAATGTGACTGATCATGAATCTGGAAAGGTTACTGGAGTATCAGAAAATACAGTAAAAAATATTACTGCTGAAGTAAATAGTTGGAAAACTAAACGTGAACGTGGAAAAGACTATGGAATGAATCCAAGAAATGAATGGGATAAGCAAATGAATTTTTATCAAGAGTTTTTTAAAGGTAAAACTGTTACTGAAATAGAAACTTGGTTTACTAAATCAACTTCTGATGTAAATGGAAGACCTTTAAAAGAAAAAAGTAAAAATGAAAAAGATATAGAAAAATTTAATAAATTATCTGATTCTGAAAAAAAAGAACTTGTTGATGTTGTAGCTGGAGCTACTATGAGTATAAAAGATTCTCATGGAGATATTCTTGGAGCTATTAAAAATGCTTATGAAAATCGTATAGAAGTTATTATTCCATCATCAAAATAATTAAAATAAGAAAAGATGGTTTTATGCCATCTTTTTTATTCTCATATGTAATATTGGAAAGTGATTTCCCATACTATCAAATTCATCTCTTGCTATCACTTCAAATCCTATGTACTGATAGAATTTTAAAGCTTTTTCATTTTGTTCATTTACATCTACTTCATCTATTTCTTTATTTTCTAAGGCATACCTAATAAGAGTTTTTCCTAAAGACTTTCCAAAATATTCCGGATCTACAAAAAGCATTTCTATTTTTTTCTCTGCTGTTCCTATAAATCCAGTTATTTTCCCATCATAATTTTTAGTATAGTATATTTCTACTGCCTCAAAATATAAAGGAATTTCTTTCCTTATATCTACTATATTTTTTTCAGTAAGAAAATCATGGGTAGCTCTTACAGACCTTTCCCATATTTCTTCTAATTCTTTATAATTCTTTTTGTCTGCTTTAAAAACCATTCTATATCTCTCTGCCCATTATATAATTATCATAATACACTCCATCTATAAGCAGACATTTCTTAATAGTTCCTTCTTTTTCAAATCCAAATTTTTCATATAAATGAATAGCTTTTTCGTTGTCTACTCTTACATCAAGATTTACTTTAGTAAGTCCACCTTCTTTAGATTTTTCTAAAACATATTCCATTAAATAATTTCCCACACCAATTCCCCATGCTTTTTTTTGAACACATATTCCTAGATTCCCCATATGTTTTAATCTTATTCTTTCTTCTCTTGCTCCTATACTGCAGCTTGCTACTATTTCTTCATCTAATATGGCTATAAGCATAAAGTTTTTTGGAGTAAATGACTTTATATATTTCTTTTCATGCTCAATATCTTTATCATACCCCTCTTTTCCAAATCCAAGAAAATCAGTTTCTCTCCCAGCTTCATTTATATGTAGTAAAAGTCCTTCTGCATCTTTTTCTTCAGCAAGTCTTATTATAAGTTTTTTTCCATTCTTCAATATATATTCTTTCATAATTTATTCCTCCAAATATATAGTATTAAAAAATCCATACTCAAACAGCATGGACTTATTTTACATTTCTTCAGATAATTTCCAGACAAGTTCATCTTTCTTTTCCTGAAAACCTTTCAATAATGATATTTTCCAATTTTCACCATAAAGCTTCACTTCAAAATTTCTTATTTCTCTTTCAATATTTCCTTTGGTGACTATTTTTTTATCAAATAAAAGAGCTCTTTTTTCTGTCTTCCCTTCTATTTGAATTAGAAGCATTCCTTTGTTATAGTCTAATATAGTCACTTCAGATATCTTATCTATATTTTCTTTTTCTATTACTCTTTCTTTTCTGCTTTCAGCATTTTTTCTTTTATTTTCAGTCAGTCTTTTAAATTTTTTTTCTTCCTCTAACCTTTTGGCTTTTTTTAGTTTTTTATGTTTTGAGTAGGCTAATCCTTTTGGTTTATCCTTGCTTATTATCTCCATCTTCTGTTCCTCACTTTACTTTTATATTACTGAATATTATAACATATCTGATAAAAAATAGAAATAAAAAAGCTCCTTTATTATATTTATATGGCAAAGAATATTTTCGGTTAATATTATAATAAATTTTTTAATACTTCTTCCTATTTTATATAGCTTCATAAAAATATACTATTAAGTATCTTTAATCTCTTTTTTTCCATCAATAACCCCAATTTTATCCTTTTCAAATACAAAAAGTCAAAATTTTATAATCTTTTCTTTTATTTACATGGAAATTAAAAATTTTATAGATTAATTCAAAGAAATGCTATAAAATACAATGATGTAATATATTATTAAAAAACAATGGGGAGATTTTTAAATGGATAAAATTAAAATTAAATCACTTATGTCCTTAACTGTACCAATTTTTTTAGAACTTTTATTAGTTAATATTGTGGGAAATATTGATACTATTATGTTGGGAAAATATAGTGATAAAGCTGTTGGAGCTGTTGGTGGTATCAGCCAGGTATTAAATATTCAAAATGTAATATTTGGATTTATATCTCTGGCTACAAGTATTCTCATAGCTCAATATATTGGTGCCAGAAATAAGAAAAAAATTAAAGAAGTTATCAGTGTATCTGTTTTATTTAATATTGTATTAGGTGTTCTTATGGGACTTATTTATTTCATATTTTGGAATAATATTCTTATAAAAATAAAGCTTCCAACAGAGCTTATAGGTATAGGCAAGACTTATTTTAAACTGGTTGGAGGATTGTGTGTATTTCAAGCTATTACTCTTACTTGTGGAGCAATTATGAAAAGTCATGGGAATCCTAAACCTATGCTATTTGTAAATATTGGAGTTAATTTATTAAATATCCTTGGTAATGGTATGTTTATATTTGGATGGTTTGGAATGCCTATACTGGGGGCTACAGGAGTTGGTATATCTACTGTTGTTTCAAGAGGAATAGGATGTATTGTTGGTTTGATAGTTATGATGAGATACTGCAAATTTAAGTTTAAGAAAAAGTATCTTTCTCCATTTCCATTTAATGTAATAAAGAATCTACTTTCCATAGGAATCCCTACAGCTGGAGAAAATCTTGCATGGAATATTGGACAGCTTATGATTTTATCAATGGTAAATGCTCTTGGTACAAGTTATATAGCATCTCGTACTTATCTTATGCTTGTTGCAACTTTTGTAATGACATTTTCCATCTCATTAGGACAAGGAACTGCTATACAAGTAGGTCAATTGGTAGGAGCTCATGAACCTGATGAAGCCTATAAAAAATGCTTCAAGAGCTTAAAGTTATCAATAATTTTAGCTTTTTTTGTCACTTCTATAGTTGTTCTATTTAAAAGAAATATAATGGGAATTTTTACTACTGATCCTGTGATATTAGAAATATCTTTAAAAGTATTTCCATTAATGATATTATTAGAGGTAGGCAGAGTATTTAATATTGTTATTATTAACTCTCTGCATGCTGCTGGAGATATAAAATTTCCAATGTTTATGGGAATAATATTTATTTTTATTGTTGCTGTTCTCTTTTCATATATCTTAGGGATAAAATTAGGATGGGGACTTGTTGGAATCTGGATAGCTAATGCTGCTGATGAATGGTGCAGAGCTATTGCCATGCTGCTTAGATGGAAAAGCAGAAAATGGGAAAGCAAACGTTTTGTGTGAGGGGAAAAAAGGAGCTGAAAAAATGAAGTTTAAATGTCCAATGCTTGTAGTAAATAATATAAAAAAATCAAGAGAATTTTATAAGAAAGTTTTGGGATTAAGAGTCATTTCAGATTTTGGAGCAAATATAACTTTTACTGGAGGATTAGCTCTTCAAACTAAAGAATCATGGATTGAATTTATTGGCAAACAGTCTAAAGATATAAAATATAAAGGTAATGATACAGAAATGTACTTTGAAGAAGATGATTTTGACAACTTTATAAAAAAATTAAAATCTTTTTCTGAAATAGAATATGTTCATGATGTAATAGAACATTTTTGGGGACAGAGAGCTATTAGATTTTATGACCCTGATTTTCATATTATTGAAGTTGGAGAAAATATGAAATTAGTTTGTAAAAGATTTTTAGAACAAGGAATGTCAATAGAAGAGGTAGCTAAAAAAACTCTTTTCTCTGAAAAATTCGTTCAATCTTGTCTTTAAATAAAATTAGGAGAGGGTGGTCTTAGACCACCCCTTTATATTATTTTGGTTGTGCAGACTATTTATCTAATTCTTCTCCACATCTCTTAAGAAGTCTTTCCCATTTCAAATCCACATCTTTTTGTATTCTGTCTATGATATGTCTGTTTTGTGGTTTGAATAAGTGTTTAAATCTTCCTTGTTTTTTTAGGAATTCTTCTACTGGTAATTTTACTTTTGGTCTGTAGCTTAATTTCCATTCTCCATCTATTACTTCAAATAATGGCCAGTAACAAGTTTCTACTGCCAGTTTACACATTTCCATTAAATCTTCTCCCTCATATCTCCATCCTCTTGGGCATGGTGCTAATATATTAAGGAATGCTGCTCCTTCTGTGTAGATTGCTTTTTCCGCTTTCTCATGAAGGTCTTTGAAGTTTCCTATAAATGTTGTCTGTGCTACATATGCCACATTGTGAGCTGATATTACATCTGTAAGATCCTTTCTTCCCTGTGGTTTTCCTGCGCTTTCTTTTCCTATAGGTGTTGTTGTTGTATCTGCTCCTATAGGTGTTGCTGATGATCTTTGAATACCTGTATTCATATATGCTTCATTGTCATAACATACATAAACCATGTCATGTCCTCTTTCCATTGCTCCAGACAGTGACTGGAATCCTATATCATAAGTTCCTCCATCTCCTCCAAAAGCTATGAATTTATATGACTCATCTATTTTTCCTTTTTTCTTTAATACTTTATATGCAGTCTGCGCTCCGCTTATTGTTGCTGCTGCATTTTCAAATGCTGAGTGAATGAATGAATCTTTCCATGCTGTATATGGATATAGGAAAGTTGATACTTCAAGACAGCTTGTTGCACTGCATATTACAGCTTCATCTTCCTCTTTTAGTGCTCTTAATACTCCTCTTACTGCTACTGGTGCTCCACACCCTGCACACATTCTGTGTCCTCCAGTAAGTCTTTCAGGTTTTTCCATTTCTTTTTTGAAATTATATGCCATATTCCTTTCCTCCTACCCTCTTACACCAAAATGTCTATATGTGTCTTTAACTTCCTGATCTTTTTCAGCCAGTAGAGTATTAAAGATCTCTTTTATATGATTAACAGTTATATCTCTTCCTCCAAGTCCATAAACATAGTTGATCATTTTTGGTCTTGGGCTGCAGTCATAAAGCGCTGATCTTACCTCTGCAAATACTGGTCCTCCAGCTGCTGAGAATCCCTCACATTTATCCATTACTGCTACCATTTTTATATTTTTAAGCGCCTGTGCTATTTCTTCCATAGGGAATGGTCTGAATACTCTGATTTTTAGAAGTCCTACTTTTTTACCTTCTTTTCTCATTTCTTCTATTGCAGCTTTAGCTGTTCCAGCAGTTGAGTTGATAACTACTATTGCAACTTCTGCATCATCCAGCTTATATTCTTCAAATAAGCCATATTTTCTTCCAGTAAGTTTTTCATATTCCGCTGCTACTTCAAGAATAACTTTTTTAGCATTCATCATAGCATGAGCCTGATTTACTTTATGCTCCATATAGTAAGAAACTATATCATATGGTCCTACTGCTGTAGGTCTTTTTGCATTTAAAAGATAATCTTCAGGTTTATATTCTCCAACAAATGCTTTAGCTTTGTCATCTTCTAATAATTCTATATTTTCAACAGCATGGCTTGTTATAAATCCATCCTGACATACCATTACAGGAAGCTGAACATCTGGATGTTCTCCTATTCTGTTAGCCTGAAGCATATTATCATAAGCTTCCTGGTTTGTTTCACTATATAACTGAATCCATCCAGCATCTCTTGCACCCATAGAATCACTGTGATCTGCATTGATATTGATAGGTCCTGTAAGAGCTCTGTTAACACATGCTAAAGTTATAGGAAGTCTTGCAGAAGATACAACATAAAGCATTTCCCACATCAATGCAAGTCCGCATGATGAAGTAGCTGTCATAGTTCTAGCTCCTGCAGCCTGTGATCCCATTGCAGCTGACATAGCGCTGTGCTCTGATTCCACTGGAATAAATTCACTGTCTACTGAACCATCAGCAACATATTGAGAGAAATATTGTGGTATTTCTGTCGATGGAGTGATTGGAAAAGCAGGTACTACATCTGGATTTATTTGTCTCATTGCTATTGCAATAGCTTCATTTCCTGACATTCTTTCTCTTATACTCATTAATTCTACCTCCGAACTACTCTTTTATCAATTCTATTGCTTTAAATGGGCATGCTTTTACACAAATTCCACATCCTTTGCAATGATCCATATCAAACTCTAATCTTTTTCCATCTTTTACAGGTATTGCTGAATCTGGGCAGCAAGGAACACATAAAAGACAGTCAATACATTTATCTCTCAAAAGTACTGGTTTCATAGATCTCCAGTCACCAGTTCTAAAGTGCTGAGCACTTCCAGCCTCATAAACTACTCCACCAGGAGTTATATCTTTCCAGCTAATATCTTCAGTTATTGGTACACCAGCTTTATTTTTCATTATTCTTTCACCTCATTCATAGAACGTACTAATGCCGCCATATTTCCTTTTAGTACTTCTGGTTTACTTGCAAATTTATGCGCAAAAGAGTTTTCCATTGCTTCAAGGAAAGCTTTTTCTTCCATTACACCACTGACTTTTACAACTGCTCCAAGCATAGGAGTGTTAGGGAAGTTTTTACCAAGAGTTTCTTCAGAAATAGTTCTTGCATCACAAGTACAAACTCTTCCTTTATACCCTTTTAAAAGAGCTTTAAATTCAGAAGCAGGCTTAGAACTATTGATAATGATAGCTCCATCCTCTTTAAGACCTTTAGTAACATCAACACTTTCAATAAGAGTTTCATCAACAACAACAACGAAATCAGGTTCATAAATATTAGAATGAACTGTAACTCTCTCTTTAGAGATACGATTATAAGCAGTGATAGGAGCACCCATTCTTTCAGGTCCATATTCTGGGAAACCTTGAACGAACATTCCGCCACTGAATGCTGCATCTGCCAAAAGTAAAGAAGCTGTTTTGGCTCCTTGACCGCCTCTTCCATGCCATCTTATTTCAAAAATTTCTTTCATAAATCCCCTTCCTTTGCATATTTATTTATTAAGAGTGTATTACCACTCTTGATACCTTAACATTTAAATATTTATAAATTCTCTAATAAAATCATTTTTAGGATTTTTAATAATATTTTCAGGAGTATCATACTGCATTATCTCTCCATTATTCATAAGGCATATTTTATCAGCTATTTTTATTGCTTCTTGAATATCATGGGTTACAAAAACAATTGTCTTCTCAAGTTTTTTTTGAATATCTATCAATTCATCCTGCAGTTGCTTCCTGCTTATTGGGTCAACAGCACTAAAAGGCTCATCCATGAGTATTATTCCCGGATCAAGAGCAAAAGCTCTAGCTACTCCCACTCTCTGTTGTTGCCCTCCACTAAGTTCTAAAGGATATCTCTCGGAAAATGTTGCATAATCAAGATTTATCATTTTCATAAGCTCTTTCGTTCTCAGATTTATTTTATTTTTATCTATATTTTCTATTTTAGCAATAAGTTCTATATTTTCTTTTACAGTCATATGTGGAAAAAGTCCAGTTTGCTGTATAACATATCCTATATTTCTTCTTAGTTTAATAGTATCTTTTTGAGAAATATCTTCTCCATCTATATATATTTTTCCTGAAGTAGGAAGAATAAGCTTATTTATCATTTTCAAAGTTGTAGTCTTTCCACAACCACTAGAACCTATTATCACTGTAATTTTACCTTTTTCTATCTTTAAAGAAAGGTTTTTTATTATATGATATTCTCCAAAATTTTTGTTTACATCAACAAATTCTATCATTTTATATCCCTTCCTATTTCAAAAGTTTATATTCCTCTATAAATTCCAGTGCTGCTTCATTTGGTTTCTTTCCAAGATTTTCTACTTTATAATTAAGAGAAGATATGACTTTATCATTTAATACATTTTGCAATTCCTCTATTATTGGAACTATTTCTGGATATTTTTCTATTGTTTTATCTCTTACAAGAGGGACAGCATAGTATGGTGGAAAGAAATGTCTATCATCTTCCAATACAACTAAATCAAGTTTTTGAAGAAGAGCATCTGTAGTATATACATCTATAACATCACTCTCTTTATTTGTTAAAGCAAGATATTTGGAACTTCCATCTATACCTATTACTTTTCTAAAATCTAATTTATATTTTTTACTTAATCCTATATAACAATCTTCTCGATTAAGAAATTCAAGACTTGCTGATAAAGTAAGATTTTTTGCTATTTTTTCTAAATCACTTATTGTTTTCAAATTATACTTTTCAGCAGTATCCCTTCTCACAGCCAGAGCATAAGTATTATTAAACCCAAGCTGCTGTAAAACCTCTATATTATATTTTTCCTTCATATCTTTTTTCACTGTGTCATATACTTTTTCCATATCTTGAATAGGTGGATATTTTAAGGTATCTCCATATACAGTTCCTGTATAATCAACATACATATCTATTTCATTGCTCTTTAGAGCATTGAAACATATTTGTGTTCCTCCAAGAGCAAATCTTCTGTCTATAGATATATCTGTTTTTTTCTCTATCATTATAGCCATTATATTTGCCAGTATTTCTCCCTCTGTAAATTCCTTACTTCCCATAACAATAACTTTTTCACTTCTAGGTTTATACATAGTTACCATTCCAGAAAAAATTACTGTAAAAAAGATTCCAGCAAACATTGTTAAGGCCAGTATTCTTTTCTTTTTTCTATTATTAAAAATAGATCTTTTCTTATTTAGCTGTATCCCAGTGGGAATAACAGCCTTTTCTAAAACTCCAGTAAGATAATCTATCAATAGAGCCAATATACAGGCTGGTATAGCTCCTGCTAATATCTGATAATTATTTATTGTCCTTATTCCAGAAAATACGAGATAGCCCAATCCTCCAGCTCCTACAAAAGCAGCTATTGTCATAAGCCCTACAGATGTTACTACTGCTATTCTTACTCCTCCCATTATTACTGGCAAAGCCAGTGGAAGTTGAACTTTCTGCAGTATTTGATATTTTGTCATTCCTATTCCTTCTGCAGCCTCAATAGTAAGAGGATTTATTCCATCTAATCCTATATATGTATTTTTAACTATTGGAAGAAGTGAATAAAGAACAACAATTATTATTGCTGGAAGTTTTCCTATCCCAATGATTGGAATTAAAAACCCAAAAAGAGCCATACTTGGTACTGCTTGTATGATATTTATTGCTCCAAGTATTGTTTTTCTCGCTTTTCCATAATAAGTTATTATTATTCCTGTTGGTATTCCTATAATTACTGCCATTATAATAGACATAAAAGACAAGAATATGTGTTCACAGGAAAAGAAGAAGATTTCTCTATGTATTTTTAAAATATACTCTAAAAACTCCATAATTTTCCCCTCCTTTTTCCCTTTACTTATATAATACCACTATTGGTTTATAATTTCTTCCTTTTTCTCTCTACTTACTATTCTTAATAGTGCATAAGATGCAATTATCCCTAAAATGCTGCAAGCTAAAGAAAGTGAAAAAACATATTTATAAGCTGTATTTCCATATTTATCTAACCAGCTTCCAACTAATGTATAATAGAAAGCATCTGGAAGGAATCCGATAACTGATACAAATCCTACTACTATTCCTGTTACATTGATAGGAATATTAGATTCATCTACTGTTGCAAAATAAATACCTCTAAAAGCAAACATCAGTATTGTAAGAACAAGCATATTTACAAGAGCTACATAAACTAATGATGGATTTCCTGGTGTGATTAGGAATACTGCTTGTGTTATTGTTACTAAAATAAATCCTCCAAAAAGACATTTTGTTGATGAACCTATTTTATCTGCTATTACTCCTGCTAATGGAGAAGCTATAAATTTAATAACGTATGTTCTGCAGATAGCAACAAATGAAACCAATGCCATAGACATCTTAAATATTTCTGTCATGTATGGATTAAGATAAGTAAGACTCGAGAATACCATATATGCAGAGAAAATAATTGCACTTATCAACCATGCTTTTGGCATTTTTACAGCTTGTATTAAACTTGTAAATTTCACCTGCTCTTTTTTCTCTACTTCTTTTTCTTTTATCACCATAAATAGAATTACTCCACATACCATTGAACAAACTGAATACATTATAGTTGCAGCTTTAAATCCTTCCACTATATTCTCAAATTTTGAGAAAAAATATAATCCTCCAAATGAAAGTACAGTTCCAGCTACTCCTCCAAATCCTTCATAAAGTCCAAATAATCTTCCCTGTTCTGAACTATCCCCCAACATTCTTATTACTTTAATTATTGCAGCAAAATATGTAAGAATAGTAGTTATTCCAAATAAAAGAAAAATCATACAAAGAATAGGATAACTTGGTGCCATTGCCATCCACATACCTAAAATTCCAGTTGATATCAATGAAAAAGAAACAAGTTTTTTAGCTGAATACTTATCTGCAAGCCATCCTCCTGGAAAGTAAGAAACTGTTGCTACTATCCCATATATACTTAATAAATTTCCCAATTGTTTATGATTTAAGCTTAAAGCCTCTCTCATTGGATCATAAAATACTGATTTCATATAAGGTAGACTATACATAGCTGTAGTTGCAAATCCAATCATAAATACTATCATAAATTTTTTAAATCTATCATTCATAATTATCTCTCCCCTTCATTTATTTCATTCAATGCATTCCTTAAGTCCGCTATAAGATCAGTATCTTTTTCCAGTCCTACTGCTATTCTTACAAGTCCACCATCATATAAAGATATAAGAGTGTGTCCTTCCCCAAGGCTAGTAGCTATTGTAATTAATTTTACTTTATTTATAAATCTTTTTGTCATAGCAACTCTTTCTTCTTCAGTTCCTGTTTTTTTCAAAGTGAATGAAAGCATTCCACCGCCCATTCCATTCATTTGTTTCTGACATAATTCATAATCTGGACTAGATTTTAATCCTGGATAATTTACATTTTCAATAAGAGGATGACTTTCTAAAAATTCAGCTATCGCCAAAGCATTTTTACAATGTCTTTCCACTCTCATATCAAGTGTTCTTACTCCCCTAAGAATAAGCCATGCTGTCATAGGTGCAAGGCATGCTCCTGTAAAGCAAGGCATTGAAGGCCATTTTATTTTATGGATAAGTTCTCTTTTTCCAAGAACTGCTCCTCCTATTGCATCTCCATGTCCATTAAGAAATTTCGTAAGACTATGAATTACAAGATCTGCTCCTAGCTTTGTTGGATATTGTATAGGATTTGGTGCAAATGTAGAATCAACTACAAATATAAAATCTTGTTTTTCTTTTAAATTGGCAATTTTTTCTATATCTACTAATCTCAATGAAGGGTTTAAAGGTGATTCTACATATACTATTTTTGTATTGGGCTTCAAACATCTTTCTACATTCTTATAATCTGTAGCATCTACAAAATCTGCTTCTACTCCAAAATTCATAAGACATTCTTTTACAAAAAGTGTTGTATGAGAAAACATTCCATTTGCACAAATTATATGATCTCCACTTTTTACCTGACTGAAAAACATAGAAGTTACTGCTCCCATTCCTGAAGAAGTTACAACTCCAGTTTCACATCCTTCTATTAAAGCAAGAGTTCTTGCAAGTTCATCAGTTGTAGGATTTGATTCTCTGGCATATACATGTCCCCAGTTATAACACAGATCTTCAAAATGTTCCTGAGTGACAGCTCCATATGTTGCTGTCTGATATATAGGTGAAGTGAGTGATCTTGTTTCACTGTCTGGAGTATGACATCCATGAGCTAGTTTTGTTTCTAATTCCATTTCTTTTATAGACATATAACCATCTCCCATGATACTTTTATTTACCTTTGAAATAATTATATATCAATTTAAGTCCAATAATATTAAAAAAGAACAAAAACAACTATTTATTTCCCCAAAACTTTATTTTTTTCCTCGAAATTTATTTTTTATTACAATCTATAAAAATCTTCAAAATAATTTTCACTTATTTTTTTCAATATGCTTCTTCCTAAATATATTTTCTGTCCACTATTTGTCATTACATATTCTTCCTTGTAATCTATCTCCTTTATCTTCTTTATATTGAGAATTATTCCCCTCTCAATTCTTATAAAATCTGAATCTTCCATAAATTTTTCAATTTCTGTTAAAGATTTTTTTAGAAAATATGAATTTCCATCAACAATAGCAAAAGATTTTTTCTGATTCCTGTCATATGAAAAATATTCAATATCTTCCATAGGAATTATTACATCTTTAAAACTATCAGACAATATAACCTTATTACGCTTATTTAATTTTACTTTGTCTAATTTTTCTGTAAAAAATTTCTCAAAGAATATATATTCATCTCTTCCATGAAAAGACATTTTATTTATAAAATCACTATATCTCTTCAAGAATTTTGTTTCTACTCTGTCAGAATAAATATATATTTTCTTTAGATTATCAAAAGACATATTTTCAATATTAAAAATATTATTATCAGTTATAAGAATACTCTCTTCTATAAAACATATCTCAAAATTTTCTACTCTTTCAATATCAAAAGTAAAGGTTTCTTTTAAAAGGTAAAAAAACAAATCATCTCCATAAAATAGAAATTTCATTATTTTTCACCTCCGCTGTCTCCAGTCAGTTTTGCTCTTATTATCCCTAGTATTTCAATTTTTTTCCTATCATCAACTTTTTCTATAAGACCAGCTAATTCTTTTATATAAAATAAATCTTTTTCCAAAACTTCTATTTTTTTATTAAGTTCTTTTTCTATTTTTTTATAATGATGTATCTGAAGATTTTTAAGCAAAAGATTTTCAATTACAGGAGCTGTTTCTAAAGTAAGTTTTTTTAAATTTTTAAGTTTTCTCCTATATAACAGCATACGAGGGTCTTTTATATAAATAAAACCTAAAAGTTTATTTCTATTTTGTATTTTTATCCTCACATCATATTTTTTCCCTTCAAAAATTGGAGAAAAAGTTATTAGTGGCTCATCTTCATATTTACTAGAATCAAAGTCAAGATCAAATACTGCCATTTTAAATTCTATAAGCCTAAATATTTTTGTATATCCATCCTCGAGAAAAATATAAAATTCATTTAAGGATTCAATTCCTTTCAATTTATTTAAAAAATTATCAAAGTTCACTTCTTCCTGTTCTGAAAAAAATAAAAAAACAAAAGAAATAATTTCTACAGATATGATTATTGCAAGCATTCCAGTAACATATCCTGTAAGTATATTTTTCTTTATAAAGTAACTTATAGTTATAAAGGTTATTAATATCCTTGTTACATTAAAATTTATAGTTCTAAAAAACTGATTATCTGTTGTAAGTTTGATATCTTCAAGCTGCACATGAACAAAAAGTATGTTAAGCATAAAATGAGCCATAAATTCAAAATTTCCATATAAATTCAGTTCATTGTAAATATATATACTGCATAAAAGCTGAATTGAAAAAAGTATAAAATAATAAAGAGATTCTTTTTTTTTGTTTTTATTTTTATTATAAAAAATTGAAATAAAGCTGAATATCATTATTATAACAATAAACCCATTTTTAAAATAATCAAAAAATATTTGTAATCCTAAAGTCGGACTCATAAAGTCTTCTGTAAAATATATAGTATGAAATTCTTTAATGGCAAGCGAAAGAGGGAAAACTGTTGCAACAATAAGAACAAGATTAATTATATCTATTATTTTTGATTGTTTATTAAAAAGTAATTCCCAAAAATATTTTATAAATCTTATATATCCACAAAATACAAATATCCAGCTCAAAATAGTAAGAAATACTTTACAATTATCAAATGGAAGTACATAACTTAGAATTTCTGTTCCTATTGCAAAAGAAAAATAAAGAGAACCAATATATAGTATGCTCTCTTTACAAGTTTTATGAAAAAGTATAGTAAGAAGTATCAAATATGTTAAATATCCGCTTCCTAAAAATAATATAATATATCTCTTATACGCATAAACAAGAGACATATTTATATTTTCAGTTACCACTTCTATTTTTAAAAGCTGTATCAAATCTGATATTCTTGAATAATCTGTAAATTTTTCTTTTAAAGGTATATCTCCTATAAAATTTAAACATATAAATGATAAAAAAAGAAAAAATATTATCAGTATTATCTCAGATACATGATTCTTTTTTACTATTTCTATTATTTTCATTTTCCACCAATCCTTATAAATCTTATTTTCTTTTTTTATTATAACATTTTTTACTAAAAAGTATTTTAAATTTTAAGACTTTTCCCTTTCTTTACATCTTTTTATTTTTTTTTACATATAATATACTCTACAATCCTTTTAAAAATTTTTCTACAATTTATCATTCATAATTTTATTTATTAGCTTTTAGTTCTAGTCATTCCTTGAATTAATTTTTATTTCTTTTTTAAAATTATTTTATTTAAAAATATCTTGATTTTCAAAATAAAATGTTTTATAATTCTATTAGCAGAAAAAATAAAATGAAAAAAGGAGAGTTATAATTATGAAAACTGGAATTTTTTATGGAAGTACAACTGGAGTCACTCAAGATATTTCTGAAAGAGTAGGAAAACTATTAAATGCAGATGTTATGCCAGCATCTGATATTGATAAAATAAAAGATTATGATCTAGCTATCCTGGCTACATCTACATGGGGTATGGGAGATCTTCAAGATGACTGGTTTGATCCTCTTGATAAATTAAAAACAATGGACCTTGCTGGAAAGAAAATAGCCTTAATAGGTGTAGGAGATCAAGAAGGATTTGGAGACACTTTTGTTGATGGAATAGGAATAATCTATGATGAAATAAAAGGTAAAGGAATCACTCTTATAGGAAAAACTTCGACTGATGGATACTCGTTCTCAGATTCAAAAGGTGCAGATGATGGTGAGTTCTTAGGTCTTGTTATTGATGAAAATAACCAAAGTAACCTTACTGATGAAAGAATAGCTGCATGGGTTGAAAAATTAAAATAATTATATAAATAAAAAAGACTGTAGTTGATTTACTTTCTACAGTCTTTTTTATTACTATCTTCTATTTTGTACTTCAAAATCTCCAACAGCTATACCTTCAGCCATCATAAAATTTCCAGAAATATCTAAATTATAAACCCTTCCATTGTATTCAATACAACTTATTGAAGCAATTTTAGATTTATCCCCATAAGTTGTTAATATCTCATCATCTTCATTTATTTCACTTGCTTTTTTCATTCCAAATATAGTTTTTACAGGGTGGTTTTCTGTAAGTATAATTTTTGAACCATTTTTCAGTTCTATACACATCATATGTTCTTCCCTTCCCTGCCATACATTTCTCACTATTTTAGGTTCTCCTGAATCACACATTATCATATCTCCTATTCTTATTTCCTTAATAGGTTTCTGTGATCCATCAGCCATGAATATTTTAGTATTTTCTTCTAAGCACATTACACATCATCCTCCATAAATAATAAATATAACCCCTTTTCCCTTAATACAATTATAACTTATTTTTTATTATTTTCAAAAGGATAATACTATTTTTTTATAGGTATTTGAATTTCAGTGACATATTCATTTACATTGTCTGTAATATGTATCTCTATATGGTATATTTCAATTATATCTCCTGTTACAGTAAGATTATTCATTTTTATATATTCTTTTAAAAAAGTATAATGTTCTTTTACTTTTTCATAACTTCCTTTAAATACAAAAGTTAAATACAATCCTTTTTCAATTATATTTTCTGTTTTATCTGTCGTTATTACAAATGTACTGCTGTAATCAAGATATTTATCATTTTTCCAATTTTCTTTTAAAATAGTAGTTCCAACTTCACTCTCAGTAAAAATAAAGTCATTATCATCTGGAAGTTTCTTTTTTAATTTTTTTAGTTCAAAATCTATTTCCCATTCTTCATGAAAATTTCCCTTTTTATATAGAATATATCTTTTATCGATTTCTCTTAACACAGGCTTTTCATATTCTTTAAATTCTTCAAAGTATTCTATATTTTTTTTCTTATCCTCAAGCTCTTTTTTTAATTCAGAAAATTTTTTTAATTTTTCCTCTATTTTTATCAGCTGAAAATCTATTACCTCTTTTGTTTTTATTAAATTTCTATCCTCCATAAATTCTGTTATTTCTTTTAATCCAACTCCTAAATTTCTTAAATTTCTTATATTATTTAATTTCCATATTTGCTTTTGAGAATAGTATCTGTATCCATTTTCATCTCTCGCATCAGGAATAATCAATCCTATTTTTTCATAATGCCTTAATATATCACTGCTTATATTATAAAGTTTGCTTATCTCTCCAATTTTATACAATTTTTTCATAATATCCTCTCATTAAACTCTGTAAATTAAATTTTTTCTTTTAATTATATCATATTTCCCTTGACCTTAGAATCGTTCTAAGGTTTAAAATATAATCAAATATTAAAAGGAGTGATTTATATGAAAGAAAAAAATTCATTAATAAGGACCATACTGAGGTATAGTATACCTTCTGTAATCTCTATGTGGATGTTCACTATTTATACTATGGTAGATGGTATCTTCATTGGAAAATATGTAGGTCCTCTAGGTCTTGCAGGAGTAAATATTACTATGCCTCTTATCAACTTCACATTCGCTGTTGGAATAATGATAGCTGTTGGAAGTTCAACAATGATAGCAATACATTTTGGTGAAGGTGACTGAACAGCTGGGAATAAAATATTTACTACAGCAACTTTATCTTTGGCTGCTTTTGGAATAATTCTTTCTATACTTATAACAATATTTATAGACCCCATTATTCATTTTTTAGGTGGTGGTGGTGTATTATTCCCATATGTAAAAGATTACATGAGTGTTGTTATTTTATTCTGCACCTGCTATATGGTCGGTTATGCTCTTGAAATTTATATAAAAGTAGATGGTAATCCAGTTTATCCTGCTGTCTGTGTTATGACTGGAGGAATTATAAACATATTTTTAGACTATCTTTTTGTTGTTGTATATCCTTATGGAATAAAAGGAGCTGCTTTTGCTACTGGAATGTCACAACTTACATCTACTTCTATGCTTCTTTTTTATATATTGTTCAAAACCAAGAAAATAAAATTTATAAAATTAAAATATTCTTTTAAAGATTTATTAAAAATTTCTAAAATAGGTTTTGCTGAATTTCTAGCAGAAGTTTCTACTGGTATTGCCATATTTATTTTTAATATTGTCATAATAAAAGAACTGGGAGAAAAAGGAGTTTCTGCTTTTGGTATAATTGGGTATATTTCTTCTTTTGTTGTTATGACTATGATTGGATTCAGTCAAGGAATACAGCCTATTGTCAGTTTTAATCTTGGAGCAAAAAAATATGCAAATGTAATAAAAACTTTAAAAATAAGTTTATTAATGATAATAGCTACAGGAATAATTTTTTATGGAAGCATAAATATTCTTTCAGAAAAAATAATATCAACTTTCTTAAATGATATAGAAACATTTAAAATGACAAAATACGCCCTTACTGTTTATAGCTTTGCTTATATAATTAATGGACTGAATATAGTTACAGCTGGATATTTTACTGCTGTAAAAAAAGTTAAAATCTCCACTACAATAACTATTTTAAGAGGTGTTATTCTTATAGGGTTATTTCTTATAGTTCTTCCCAAAGTATTTGGTACAGTTGGTATATGGTGGTCTGTTCCTGCTGCTGAATTAGTTACTCTTGTTTCATCTTTTTATTTCATCAGAAAATATATGCATAAATATGAAGCTGTTAGAGTTTAATTATTTTCTATACACATTCCACTCAAAATATAAACCTTTAGTTCTCAAAACATTCATGAAAAAATAAATTTTTCTTATATATCAAAATTTTTCCAATTTTTATCTTTAATATGATAAAATAAAGAAAAATCGTATGGAAAGGTAGATATAAATGATAAAATTGATTATTACAGATATGGATGGAACTCTTCTTGATGATAACAACAATATAAATGAAGAATTTTGGGAACTTGAAAAAAAACTTAATAAAAAAGATATCATCTTTGCTGCTGCAAGTGGAAGACAATATTATAATCTTCTCCAAAGATTTGCTCCTATCAAAGATGATATGCTTTTTATAGCTGAAAATGGTACTTATGTTATGTATAAAAATAAAGAATTGTATGTTAATACAATTCCAAAAGAAGAAGCTGGGAAACTTATAGAAGCTTCTAGAGGAATAGAGAGAACTCATGTGGTACTTTGTGGAAAAAAGTCTGCATATATAGAACCTTGCAATGAAAAATTTATGGAAGAATTTAAAAAATATTATACTGAACTGCAAATAGTTGATGATATTACAAAAGTGGAAGATGATATTTTAAAATTAGCTGTGTGTGATTTTATGGGTTCTGAAAAAAACTGCTATACTCATTTTAAAAAATTTGAAAATAAATACAAAGTAGTTGTTTCAGGAAAAATATGGTTGGACATTATGATGTCTGATGCTAATAAAGGAAAAGCTGTTGAGATGATTCAGAAAAAACTTGATATATCATATGATGAAACAATGATATTTGGAGATTATTTAAATGATCTTGAAATGATGTCTACAGGAAAGTACAGTTTTGCTATGGAAAATGCTCATCCTCTTTTGAAAGCACATTCTAACTTTACAGCTGAAAGCAACAATAATAATGGTGTAATAAAAGCTATAAAAAAATATGTTTTATAAATATTATTATTTCTTTTATCTGTAACAGAATTGCCATAAAACAATGGTATATTTTAAACATAAATAAATCTTTCCCCAAGATGTTTTATATATAGATAAAAAAGAGAGCTGTTCATATTGGAACAACTCTCTTTTTTATTATTCTTGTTTGAGAAGTTTTTTATAACTATAATCCACT
Source organism: Fusobacterium varium (assembly GCA_002356455.1). Lineage (NCBI taxonomy): Bacteria > Fusobacteriati > Fusobacteriota > Fusobacteriia > Fusobacteriales > Fusobacteriaceae > Fusobacterium > Fusobacterium varium. The sequence continues at coordinate 518,877 of AP017968.1, read as the reverse complement.
GCTGCTGCACCCAATGGAGCAGTTACCAATATAGAAAGAACTGCTATTGTTAAAGTAAGTTCTCCACATGCAAGTCCCATAGCTAAAGGTATCCCTCCAATAGCTGCCTGCACAGTTGCTTTAGGTGTATAGGCCATCATTGTAAAAACTCTTTCCTTTGTATCAAGTCTGCTTCCTAACAGACAGCAAAAAACTCCTGCCATTCTGAAAATTAATGCTCCCAGTATCAATATCAATGCTAATACTCCTGCTGCAACAGCATATTTTATATCTACTGTTGCTCCTACCAGTACAAAAAGAAGAATTTCAGCAGCTACCCATAATTTTGAAAACTTTGCCGAAAGTCTTTTTGCAAGAATATCATAATTTTTTAAAATCCCTACTCCTATACTCATAACTGCTATCAAGGCAGAGAAAGGAACCTTTTCTCCTATTTTTTTTTCAAGTTCGAGGAGTAAAAATGACACACTCAATAAAATAACTACCTTTACAGAATCTCTCATATGAAACTTTTTAAATAATCTCACTAAAATATATCCTGCAATCAAACCAACTATTATTCCAACTATTATCGAAACAGGAACATATACAAGTTTTATTGCTGATAATTCCCCTCCTTTTTCAAATCCCAAAAATGAAGTGAATAGTACAATAACAAATACATCATCTACAGAAGCTCCTGCCATTATAAGCTGAGGGATACTTTTTCCTGTTCCCCTTTTTTCCTCTATTAATTTCAGCATTCTAGGAACTACAACTGCTGGAGATACTGCCGCTATTACACTTCCTATTATAGCAGCTTCCAAAACTGTTATTCCTAAAAGTTTTGGAGCTATAAGAACAGTTCCTGTTATTTCAAATAATGCTGGTAAAAAACACATAAGAAAAGCTGGTCTTCCTGCTTTTTTTAAATCCTCTATATCCATTGCCAATCCTGCTCTTGTAAGAATTATAACTAAAGCCAGCTGTCTAAGACTTGAAGATATTGAAAGTATTGAACTATCCAAAAGATTTAAAACATATGGTCCTAATATTATTCCAGTTATTATCATGCCCAAAAGAGCTGGAAGCTTCAATTTAGTAAATAAAGAACCTAATATCAATCCTAATAAAAATATAAATGCCAGACTTGTTAACATGTTACCTCCTTTAATAAAAAAAGCTGATGAATCTGCATAACAAAAAAATGCAGAAGTCATCAGCTTATAAGCGGTTTTTGTGTTGTCACAAAGGGAGAACCTCATTCCCAAAATATTAAATTTTCAATTTATATTATCACTTTTATTTATTTTTGTCAACTATTCTCATTAAAGAACCATATGAGCCTGCAATATTCCCATAAGCCCACTAAAAAATATTCTTATACCTATAGACATAATAAATATCTGCATTACTCTGGATAAAATATATAATACTAGCGTTCCTACTATTTTTTCCAAATAATTTCCAATAATAAAAGTTAAATATATGAGTATAAAAGCTATCAGAATAGAAAAGCTTGTCATCATAGTTCCTTTTTCTGCTTTTAGTATTAACACAGTAGTTAAACTTCCAGGTCCTACCATCATTGGAAATGCCATTGGTATTACAGCCCTTTTTATTTGATCCTCTGGTGATATTTTATCTTGTTGTGTATCCTGTTTTCCTATTGAAAAAATCAAATTTCTAAAAGCCATCACAACAAGAATCATTCCACCCGCCATTTTTAGTTCTTTCATATCTATTCTATAAAAATTTGTCATCAGAAATTCTCCCACTAAGCTGAATAACCACATTATAAAAAAACCAGTTACAGCTATAGTTTTAAAAAGTTTTTTTCTTGTTTCCTTTTCCATTTTTTCTGTCATTCCTACAAAAAGAGGAACATTTCCAAATGGATTGAGCACTGCTACAAGCATCAATGTTTCAGTAAATATTTCATAAGTATTCATTTTTCCTCCTTTTAATAAAATAGTTTCTATATAAGTCTTATATAATTTTCATTGGTTTTCCTTTTTTAATTTCTACTTCAAATACTTTAATATTTAAGTTATAATTATAATAATTGTAAAATGGAGGTAGTTATGGGAGTAGAAAATTTAAATATAAAAATAGGAGAATTTCCTTCTGGAAAAAACAATCTTATTAGTGATGTTAAAGGAATAAAAGTTGGTCATACTACTTTAAACAATGGAAAGATAAAAACAGGGGTTACTGCTTTACTTCCTCATGATGGAAATATATTTAAAGAAAAACTTATATGTTCCTCTTACATAATAAACGGCTTTGGAAAAAGTTGTGGCCTAATACAAATCAATGAATTGGGAACACTAGAAACCCCCATCATTTTTACAAATACTCTAAGTGTAGGAACCGCTTCTACTGCTCTTATTAAATATATGCTTAAAAATAATAAAGACATTGGAATAACTACTGGAACAATAAATCCTGTAGTTTGCGAATGTAATGATGGCTATCTTAATGACATAAGAGGGCTTCATGTAAAAGAAGAACATATTTTTCAAGCTATAGAAAATGCAGATATACAATTTCAAGAAGGTAATATAGGAGCTGGTACAGGAATGAGCTGTTACCAACTAAAAGGCGGAATTGGTTCAGCTTCCAGAATAGTTAATTTAGATGAGAAAGAATATACAATTGGAGCTATAGTTCTTTCAAATTTTGGTTTGAAAAAAGATCTTACAATAAATGGAAAAAAATTAGGAGATAAAATTATTTCTTTGGAAAATGAAGAACAATTAGAAAAAGGTTCCATTATAATTATTCTTGCTACTGATATTCCAATGAATGAAAGACAATTAAAAAGAATTTCTAAAAGAGTTCCTGTTTCACTTGCCAGAACTGGCTCACATATTGGTAACGGAAGTGGTGATATTGTTATTGCTTTTACTACTGCAAATAAGATTAATCATTATGAAGAAAAAGATATTATAACTATGAAAATAATCAACGAAAATAGAATAGACACAATATTCCGTGCTGTGATAGAAACTGTAGAGGAATCTATTATCAGCTCTCTCCTCCATAGCACTTCAACTACTGGCAGAGATGGGAATACAAGAGAATCATTAAATAAATATATTGATTTTATACTCAAATAATCTCTAGTAATTCTTTAATAAATATGTTAAAATATAAAGTCGTTTAAATTAAAATAATTAGTTTTTTATTTTTTATAATTTTAAAGGAGAGATGAATGAAGATAGGATTTGATCATAATAAATATCTTGAAGAACAATCAAAATATATTCTTGAAAGAGTAAATAATTTTGATAAATTATACCTTGAATTTGGAGGAAAACTTTTGTTTGACCTTCATGCCAAGAGAGTTCTTCCTGGTTTTGATGAAAATGCCAAAATAAAACTACTGCACAGATTAAAAGAAAAAGTAGAAATTGTTATCTGTGTATACTCTGGGGATATAGAAAGAAATAAAATCAGAGGAGACTTTGGAATTACTTATGATATGGATGTCTTCAGATTGATAGATGATCTTAGAGAATATCAATTAGCAGTAAATAGCGTAGTTATCACTAGATATGATGATCAGCCTGCTACAACTCTATTTATAAATAAATTAGAGCGTAGAGGTATTAAAGTGTACAAACACAGATCAACTAAAGGGTATCCTACAGATATAGATACAATAGTCAGTGATGAAGGATATGGAAAAAATCCTTACATAGAAACAACTAAACCTATAGTTGTTGTTACTGCTCCTGGACCTGGAAGTGGAAAACTTGCTACTTGTCTGAGCCAGTTGTATCATGAATACAGAAGAGGAACTTTTGCAGGGTATTCAAAATTTGAAACTTTTCCTGTGTGGAATGTACCTCTTAAACACCCTTTAAACATCGCATATGAAGCAGCTACTGTAGATCTTAAAGATGTAAATATGATTGACCCTTTCCATTTGGAAGCTTATGGAGAAACAGCTATAAACTACAATCGTGATATTGAAGCTTTTCCTCTATTAAAAAGAATAATAGAAAAAATAACAGGAAAAGAATCTATGTATAAATCTCCTACAGATATGGGAGTAAACAGAGTAGGTTATGGAATAGTTGATGATGATGTTGTAAAAGAAGCTTCTAAACAAGAAATAATAAGAAGATATTTTAAAACTGGCTGTGAATATAAAAAAGGTTATGTAGATAAGGAAACTTTTCAGAGAACACAAATGATAATGGAATCTTTAAATTTAAAAGAAGAAGATAGAAAGGTAGTATCTGTAGCTAGAGAAAGATTAACTAAATTAAAAACTGAACATAATGATAAAAATGGTATTTGTTCTGCTATTGCTTTAGAACTCTCTGATGGTACTATTGTTACCGGAAAAAAATCAGCATTAATGGATGCTGCTTCTGCTGCTATTCTTAATGCGATTAAACATTTTGCAAATATAAATGATGAGATACTTCTTATATCTCCTGTTATACTTGAACCAATAATCAATTTAAAATCTAAAACTTTTAAAAGTAAAAATATAGCTCTTGATTGTGAAGAAATACTAATAGCTCTAAGTATTTCTGCAGCAACTAATCCAATGGCTCAAGTTGCTATGGATAAAATACATATGTTAAAAGGTGCTCAAGCTCATAGTACTAATATACTTGGCAGAAATGATGAACAAACTTTGAGAAAATTAGGTATTGATCTTACTTGTGATCAAGTATTTCCAACAGAAAATCTTTATTATAACATTTAAATAAATTTAAAGGTATAATCTATATGGATTATACCTTTTCTATTTTTTTAAGATATTGCAACTGTCCTATGACAAAATGCAAAGAAAGATTACTTGTAATCAAATTAAGTATATGCTATATTTAATATTACATACATCAGTGAATTACAAGTATTAAGGGGGAAAGATGAATGATAAGTAAGGAAAAAGCATATTTTTTAGTAATAGTCTTAGGAATTGTAACATTAATGATTATTTTTTTAATTTCAAAATTTATGTCTAAAATTTTTGAAAATAAAAATTATCCCAAAGATAATTTAATAGAAATATTATTGAAATCTTCTAATGAAAAAAATTTAGATAAAGGAGTTCTAAAAAAATCTTATAATGGAAAAAACAATTCCATAGTACAACTATATGAAAATGCCATTGTTATTTTAAAAAAAGATAAGGAAAAAGTTTATTACTTTTCTGAAATAGCTTTAATTACCTCTTTTATAATAATGAACAGCTGGGGAAAAGTGTATGGTTATGGCTATCATTTTTATAATGATAAAGGAAGCCTTATTGAAACTATAACCAGCAGTGAAAAAAATATCAGCAGTGATACTTCTTCACACACCAGTTTTGAAAATCTAGATGACTTTGAAATAGAATTATTAAAAAATAATACATGGGTACTTGATATACAATGTTTAAAACCACATGATGGAAAATTTAAGCTTCCATATGCTGCTATTGACAAAGCTTTCAAACGTAGAAATGAATTACTGAAAGTAACAGTTTAAATTTAAAAGAAGCGGTTTTATCCGCTTCTTTTTATACAATTATAAAACTGCTTCTAATTTTTTTATCTCATTACACTTTGATTTTATAAAATGCAAAAAATCTGTATAATCTCCTGAATAAAACCCATTCTTTTTCAAAATAATTCCATCAGTTTTTCCAATCATCAAAATGCAAATACCCTTTAGATTATATATTGAATTTATATCTTCATAGTCAAAATATTTTTTATTTTCGCCAATTTTTACTATTATTCTATCAGTAAATTCTACTTCTGTTTCTAAGATTCCTTCTTCGTCCAATGAGTTTTTATACAAAATTTCACTCTCTAAAGTATAAAGAAAATTTATTAGGAAAAGAAGAATAATCATTCCAATCATACAAAGAACAAATTTTGTATTTACTAAATCAAGTTTATTAGCTATAAATAAGCAGAATACAGTACTTGCAATAAGAAATATTATTCCTGTATGAAGATATCTGTATTTATAATATTTTACAAATTCTCTAAACATCTGCTGGGTATAAATATATTTATTTTTAAATTCCATTTTTACCCCTCCTTTTGCTTTCACTATAATAAAATGTTTATTTATATAATTATTCTGGAATAGTTTAAAATTTCTTCTTTTTTTATAATTTTATATAAAAAAACTGACTTAACATATAATTTTAATTGTCAGTCAGTTTTTTATTTATTATTTAGTTGAAAATAATATCTTATCTCCAACTTTTAATATTACATCTCCTTTTGGAATTATATCCTCATCTCCACGTCTTATGGAAATAATATGCATACTTTTTGGCAACTGAAGATCTTTTATTTTTTTATCTACATATTCTGAACGCTTATCAAGGTAAAGTTTTTTAATAGAAAGTTCTTCTAATTCCTCTAAATCTATTTCATTAGCTTTATCATCTACAGCTTCTTCTACAAGACCTAAATATTTTGCAAGAGGTTTCAATGTCATTCCTTGTATCAATACTGAAAATACCACTAAGTAAAATACCATATTGAATATCCCTTGTGAATTATCTATTCCTGCTGTAATAGCTGTTGTAGAAAATATGATTGGTACAGCACCTTTCAATCCAGCCCATGACATAAAGAATTTTTCTTTTTTACTGTAATTAAATGGTGCCATTAAAGAAAATACAACTGCTGTTCTTGCTACAATTGTTATCATTATTGCAAGAATACTTCCTGTTATCATAACCATCTTTAATTGACTTGGGAAAACAAGAAGTCCAAGAATAATAAACATTGTTATCTGCATTAACCATGAAGCTACTCTCATATTTCTGATAGTATTCATTCTAAAATCAAATCTTTCATTTCCCACTATTATTCCCATAAGATATATTGCAAGAAACCCATTTCCTCCAATAAGATTAGTTGCAGAAAAGCATATGAATAATACAGCTATCATATGTATAGTAAGAAATTCTTCTCTTTCAATTCTAAGTATTCTTCCCATAGGAAGAGTTATTTTCCCAAATAATACTCCCATTAATGCTCCAACTATTATCTGCTGAATAAGAAATAAAATACTCATAAAGATATTTGAATCTCCAGCCTGAAACATTGATAAAACAAAGAGAATAAGAGCATAAGCCATAGGGTCATTACTTCCTGACTCTATTTCTATAACTGTCCTTATTCTTTTTTTCAGATTAGAACCTCCCAACATAGATATAACCGCTGCTGCATCAGTTGATGATACTATTGCTCCAAAAAGAAAAGCTTCTTTTAAAGTAAAATCTGTTATCATATATGCTGCAAAAGCTGCTAATACTGCTGTAAGAAAAACTCCTACTGTTGCTAATATCCCACTGGGGTAAAGTGCCATCATGGCATCTGATTTTTTTGTTTCCAAAGCTCCTGCAAAAAGAATAAACAACAATGCAAAGTTCCCTATATTTTGAGTCAATCTTGCATCATTAAATTCTATTTTTCCAATTCCTTCTGACCCTGCTGCCATTCCTATAAAAAGGAACATTATAAGCAAAGGTACCTGTACTTTTTTCGTCACTCTTATTGAGAGCAAACTTATTAATAACAAAATCCCACATACTAAAATTTTATAATCCATACTTCAACTCCTTTCGCTTAAAAGGTTTATACTATATTTTATAATATATTTAAAAAACATACAACTTAATTTCCTTTATAAACAAAATTACTTGAAAACAGTACGAAAAACGAACTTTATTACTTCTTTCTAAAGATAATACTAAAAATGACAGCAAATATTAAACTTGGCACTATCCATGCAAGTCCAAAAGCTTGTAATGGAAGCTTTACATATATTTTATTCAAGAATTGAAGATTTATTCCAAGAGTTTGAGTCATTTCAAAAAAGCCTACTATTCCTGCCCCTATTACAGCTCCAAGATAAGTTTTATTTGATGAAATAAACTTTTTAAAACAATTAAGCAATATCAAAACTATTGCTATTGGATAAAGGAATGTAAGTATTGGAGCTGATACTTTCACTATTGCATCTACTCCAAACCCAGCAAAAATAAAACTCAATATAACTGTTCCAGTAACTATTTTCTCATATGACATTTTTAAAAAACTGCTGAAATAATCTCCTACTGTGGCTGTAAGACCTATTGCTGTCGTTAAACAAGCTCCTGCTACACATATTCCTAAAGCCATATTTCCTTCTTTTCCTAATAATTTATTTACTATATCTGTAAGAAGCTGAGTAGTTCCTGTGCTATGCAATACTCCATAAGAAGTCGCTCCTATATACAAAAGTCCTCCATACACAATTGAAAGTCCACAAACAGCTATCATACTAGAATTACTCAAAAAATTCATTTCCTGCTTTGCAGTAAGGTTTCTTCCGCTTCTGATGGCTTTTAATATTATACTTGAGAATATTATAGCTGCAAGAGTATCCATTGTTTGATATCCATTATAAAATCCATATCTAAATGTATTATTAATCTCTTTTGCTGCTGGTTCTCCTATTGGAAAAAATACTCCTTTTATAATTATAACTGCCAATATTATTAATAATACTGGTGTAAGAATTTTTCCAATTCTTTCTATAACTGCATTAGCTTTTATAGAGAATAAAAATACAATTATAAAATAACAAGCCAAAAAACCATACTTATATAAATTTTCATTTCCAATATTTATATGAGGAAGAAGCATCAATTCAAAAGCTGTAGCTCCAGTTCGAGGAATTGCAAGAAAAGGTCCAATAGCCAAAATTAAAACAATATTAAATATTTTACTAAATAGAGGTGATACTTTATCAGCAAAATCATCCAATTCTTTTCCAGCTAATGCTGATGACAATATAGCTAAAAGAGGAAATCCTATTCCAGTTATGAAAAATCCTGCTGCAGCTGATATCCATTTATCTCCTACTACATATCCTACCATAGGAGGAAATATCAGATTTCCTGCTCCAAATAACATTGCAAATAAAGCAAACCCTGTTAATACAACATCTTTTTTCTTATAAATATGAACCACTCCAATCTTAAAAATTATTTTATTCGTAAAAATAGTATGCCTTAAAAGGAATTTTTTTCTTTCCTTATTATTTTAAGGCATACTATTTATTTTTTAGTTATTAAATTGTAACATTTTTTCTAAAAAAATATCAATGTTTTTTAAAAAAACTAAATATTACTCCTCCTAATATTCCAGGAAGTACCCAAGATAGCCCAAAACTTTCTAAAGGAAGTTTTGAATAAACTGTATTGAATATTTCAATATTAATTCCCATTGTCTGCATTGCTTCATAAGCACTTACTATTCCAGTTCCTATAACAGTTCCTACATACACATTGTCATTCTTTATCATATTTTTCATAAAATTCAAAAAGATTAGAGCAATAGATATTGGATAAATAAATACTAAAACAGGAACTGCTAATTTAACTATAACATCTACTCCAAAGCTTGCAAAAATAAAGCTGATTATAACTGTTATTATTGCTAACTTTTCATATGCTATTTTTAAAAGTCCACTAAAATAATCTGCCACTGTTGCAGTAAGCCCAATAGCTGTAGTCAGACAAGCTCCTGCTACACATATTCCAAGTACAACTTTTCCTATTTTTCCCAAAAGAAGAGTTACTATAGTAGAAAGAAGTTCTGTACTGCCAATTCCCTGTGTTAGTACTCCTGTTGCTGTTCCACCAATATATACAAGTCCGCCATATACTATTGTAAGTCCTCCAATGGCTATAAAACTTGCTTTTATTAGAAATGAAAACTCAGCTTCAGCTCCAAGATTCCTTCCTTTTCTTATTGATTTTAATATAATTTCCGAAAATACTATTGCTGCAAGAGTATCCATTGTCTGATATCCATTAAGAAAACCATATTTAAACGGTGTTGCTGTTCCCATTACTTTTGGATCTCCCAGTGGAGAAAATACTCCTTTAAATATTATTATTGCCAATACTACAAGAAGTATTGGAGTAAGAATTGCTCCTACTCTATCTACAACTTTACTTGATTTTAATGAAAATAAAATTGTTATTGCAAAGAATACTGTTAAAAATGCAAATTTATACATTTGGAAATTTTCTATATTTTGTGGAACCATCATTTCAAAAGCTGTAGCTCCTGTTCTAGGCAAGGCTAAAAGAGGGCCAATAGATAAAATAAGTGCTATATTAAATATTTTACTAAACAAAGGAGAAACTCTTGTAGCAAAACTATCAAGATCTTTTCCTGCTACTGCTGCTGCTATTATTGCTAAAAGTGGAAACCCAGCTCCTGTTAATATAAATCCTACAGCTGAAGCTATCCAGTTATCTCCATTAGTAAATCCTACTACTGGTGGAAATATTAAATTCCCTGCTCCAAACAGCATTGCAAATAAAGCAAACCCTGTTAATATAACATCTTTCTTTTTATACATTTTTTCCTCCTAAAAAATATTTATCCATTATCTCTATATTAAATCTCTAAATTATTCTCTTCAAGTTTATAATTTAGACTTAATGATTAATAACTGTACTAACAAAAATTATATCAATATTTTCAATGCATGTCAATATAGTAATATCAACAGACTATTTTTTTAGTATAAACTTCATATATAATTTTTATTATTTCCATACTGTTTCTTTAAATAATTCCTATATAATAATATTAAAATTTATTGTATAATAGTAAATAAAATATATTTTTAAGGAGGAAAAATTATGTCAGTATTATTTATTAACTATCCTAAATGCAGTACTTGTATCAATGCTAGAAAGTGGCTTGAAGAAAATAACATAAAATTTATAAGCAGACACATTGTTGAAGATAATCCAAAAGAAGATGAATTAAAAAAATATATAAAATTAAGTGGACTTCCTGTAAAAAAATTCTTTAATACAAGTGGTATGCTCTATAGAGAAATGAATTTAAAAGAAAAAACTGCTGCAGCCACTGATGATGAAATGATTAAAATACTTGCTACAAATGGTATGCTCGTAAAAAGGCCCTTAGTTGTAACTGATAATGATGTTTTAATTGGTTTCAAAGCTGATCAATGGAAGGAGTTTTTTAATAAATAAAAATATGAACTTCTTGGGAGGAAGGTTATGAACCTTAAAATGTTAGTATTTTCTTTTATCAGCATTATTTTTTTATTATCTGGATGCAGTAATGTTCAATCTAATCCAAACAATAAATATGAACTTATTGTTGTTCATTTAAATGATGTACATGGAAGAGCTGAAGAAGGAAAATATGATGGAATGGGATATCCTAAAGTAGCTTCTATACTTAATGAATATCGGCAAATCTTTGGAAAAGAAAATGTCCTTTATCTAGATGCAGGTGATAATACTCATGGAACTACTTTTGCAACACTTGAAAAAGGAGAATCTATGATAAATCTCTCAAATGAGATGAAACTTGATGCTATAACCTTAGGAAATCATGATTTTAATTATGGGATGGAACAATTATTTAAATTAGAAGACATGGCAGATTTTAAATTTCTTACTACTAATATATTAACTAAAGATGGAAAATCTTTTGGCAGTAAATATATTGTAAAAAAAATAAGAGGTATTAAAGTAGGAATATTTGGTTTGACTACTCCTGAAACTGTTTATAAAGCTAATCCACAAATAGTTAAAAATTTAATTTTTGCTGATCCAATAGACACGGCTAAAAAAGTAATTAAAGATCTTAAAAAGGAAAATGTACAGTTCATCATTGTTGTCACACACCTTGGTGATGATCCTGCTACAAAATATGAATGGCAGAGTGTAGGATTGGCTGAATCTGTCCCAGAAATTAATCTTATTATTGATGGTCACAGTCATACAGCTTTAAAAGATAAAACTATAGTCAATGGTGTAACTATAGTACAGACTGGTGAATATGATAAAAATCTTGGCATTGTAAAAATAGATTTTGATGAACTTGCGTATGGAGAAAAGGCTATTTATCCTGTTCTTTTATCTAAAGCTGAAGTAGAGAACGGAAAAGATTTATCTGTAAAAATGGAGTTAAACGAAAAATTTGTAGCTAAAGATGATGCAAAAATAGCTTCACTAATATATGATATAAAAGAGAGACAGGAGAAAATAATATCAGAAATAATTGGCAAAACTCCTGTATTGTTAGAAGCAAGCAGAGAAATAGTAAGAACTAGTGAAACTAATCTGGGAAACCTTATTACAGATGCTATGCTTGAAAAAAGTGAAGCTGATATAGCTATTACAAGTGGTGGAAGCATAAGAAGTTCTATTGGAATTGGAAATATAACAATTGAAGATATTATAAATATACTTCCCTTCGGAAACTATGTTATAGTAAAAAAACTCACTGGAAAACAAATATGGGATATGTTTGAAAATGGATTTACTAAATATCCTGAAACTGATGGAAGATTTCCTCAGTTCTCTGGTGTTACAGTTACTTTTAATTCTAAAAAACCAGCTGGTAAAAGAGTAGAAAAAATAACTCTAAAAAATGGAAAATCACTTGATTTAAACAAAATATATAAAGTAGCCAGTGATGATTATATTGCTGTGGGTGGAGATGAATATAATATGTTTATTAATGCTGAAGAAATAGCTAATTATCCTGCTCTTACAGAAATAGTTATAGAAAATATTAAGAAAAATGGTATAACTAATCTAACAACAGACAATAGGTTAATAAAAAAATAGTATTTCCAAATAAGAAATCCCTCTGTTATAATATACAAAGGGATTTTTTAATTTATTTTTAATATTTTTGGTTATACAATTTTATTTTTCTTTCACATATTTCTCTATTCTTTATACAGCTTCTTTCACTTTAGATATATCTGCTGTAAGTGATATTATAAAATATTTTCTGTTCCAAATGTATATAAGGTAGTATTCAAAAAATATCTTCTATATTCCAATGGGAAAATGGTATATACTATTCTCCAGCCTGTCATTGAATGTAATTTTTTTATTATAATTTTCTATATTTATAAAGAGGATTTTTTATATAAAATATTTATGCTATAATGATAATAGAAAATAATATTAATAAATATTTTAAGGGAGAATTTTTATGAAGATACTTTTTATAGATACTGAAACTGGGGGAATAACTGAAAAATCTGCACTTATTCAGCTTTCAGGAATTGTTCAAATTGGAAAAGAAGTCGCTGAGGAATTTGATTTTTATATAAAACCATTTCCAGGATCAGAAGTTACAGATGAAGCTCTCAGAATTCAAGGCAGAACTAGAGAAGAAGTTGAACAATATAATTCTGAAGAAGAAATCTTTAAAAAATTCATGCATATTTTAAACAAATATATTGATAAATATAATAAAGAAGATAAATTTCTTGTAGGTGGCTATAATGTAAGATTTGATATAGATGTTTTGAATAGATTTTTACGAAGACATGGAGAAAAATATCTTTTCAGCTATATTCAGTCAACAACATTAGATCCTTTACAATGGATTGCAGCATTACAGCTTCTAAAAAAAGTTCCTGTACTTAAAGATAATAAACTTGAAACATGGTGTAATCATTTTGGAATAGAATTAAAAGCTCATGATTCCTTAGAAGATATTAAGGCAACTAAAGCTCTTACAAAAAAAATGATGCTGTTAATGAAATAATAAATAAAATGAAGAGGCTGTTGCAAATTCAAAATAGCCCAATTACCCAAAAAGCTGACTTGAAGTTTTCTTCCTGTCAGCTTTTTCTTTTTAAATAAAAAAAGGTATAAAATACTAAAAATTTTTTCAAATTTCTAATATAATATACCTATGCAAAAACCAACTAATAATAACATTTTTTTTCAATTAAATCAACCTAAACTTTTTAACTTTTTACAATATGAAATTTCTGATAATGATCCTGTAAGAAAACTTAGCTCAATATTGGAGGGATTAGATTTTAGTAGTTTAATGCAAGTATTTTCTTACAAAACAAAGGTACATCCTATCAGAATGTTTTCTATCATTGTTTATGCCTATTCGCGCAATTTAACTTCTACTAGAGATATAGAAATGGCTTGCCATGAAAATATTAAATTTAGGTTTCTTTTACAAGATTCTAAAATTCCTGATCACTCTACTATTTCTAGATTCTTAGTAAAAACTGAAGATATTCTTCCAGATCTATTTGAACAATTCGTTGAAAAAATTTTTGAAATGGAAAATATTTCCACTGAAACAATATATATTGATGGCACTAAAATTGAAGCATATGCTAATAAATATACATTTGTTTGGAAAAAATCTATTGAGAAATATAGAACTAGATTAGATGAAAAAATTCTTGAATTAATTTCAAATTTTAATGATGATTTCAACTTACAATATGACAACTTCCTTGAAATATATTCATATCTTTCTAATTTGAATTTTCAAATAGTCAAAGGTAGAGGAAAGAGAAAATCTAAAGAGCAAAAGTATTTAGAATTATGCGCAGAATACTTAGAAAAGTATCAAAAATATTCTAATCATTTTAAAAATCTTAATGGTAGAAATAGCTATTCAAAAACTGATATAGATGCTACTTTTATGAGAATGAAAGATGACCATATGAGAAATGGTCAATTAAAACCTGGATATAATCTACAAATAGGAGTGATTAGTGAATATATTTCTTCATATGAAATTTTTTCTAACCCTTCTGATTCTAAAACTTTGATTCCATTTTTAGAGAAAATTTCATCTCAAAATTTAGAAATTAAAAATATTGTAGCTGATGCAGGATATGAAAGTATTTCAAATTATGAATATTTGGAAAAAATGGACTATACTTCATACATAAAACCAATATATTTTGAAAAATCTAAAATCAGAAAGTTTAAAAATGATTTAAACAGAGTAGAAAATTTAATATATAATAATTCTGAAAATAAGCTATTTAGAAAAGATGGATTAGAATTAGAATTTCTATACTCTAACAAAAATAATACAGTTCAATATTTTTGGAATCCTGAAACTAACAAAAAAATTAAGTACAATGCGAGATTTAGAATTTTATCAAATAAATCAAAAGAGAATGTATCAAGCAATTATGGAAAACAATTAAGAATGAACAGAAGTATTCAAGTAGAAGGTGCTTTTGCAGTTTTGAAAGAAGATATGAAATTGCGAAAATTAAAAGTTCGAAGTAAAAAAAGTGTTTTAAGAGAAATATGTTTGTTTTGTATCGCTTACAACTTCAACAGATATCTAAGCAGAAATATAAATAATCGCTTAGGAACAACACTTCACTCATTAAAAGTAGCTTAGATAAATAAAAAATCATCTACTTCTTTTTTTGATACTTAAAAATAAATATAAAAATATAAATTAGCAGAAATCTATAAAATAGATTTCTATTTTTTTATGAAAAATAAGAGAGGCTGCACAAATTAGTTTATCAATCACTAATTTGCAACAGCCCCTTCATTATTCTTATTTTATTATATTTCTTAATTTATTAAATATTTTTATATATACAGCTTTATTATTAAATTTCATAGGCTCTATATATAGAAAATAAAGATACATCCTTACCAACCAGACACCTATAAAAAGAACTCCCAATATATATACAATTTTTTTATTTTTATACCCTAACAGGATAAATGGTACACTCCAAAAAAGTGGATGATAATAGAATGCTTTCTTTACTTCTAAATGGGCAAGAGAAATATATGCTCTTGTCATTCCACAGGCTGGACATGGTATCCCAAATATATTTATAAAAAGACATATACTTTTATTGAAAATAATTCCTACTATAAAACTTATAAAAGCCCCAATAAATATAACTATTATAAGTTCTCTATTTTTGGACATAATTCATTTTCCTGATGCTGAATAAGAGCCATAGCTATTATTCCAAAACCAAAAAGGCTCAGCAATAAATAGACTATTCCCTCATTCTTTCCTCCAGCTTTCTCTATTTCTTCTCCCATTCTATATATCCATACAAAGTAATATATTCCACATGTAATTATACTTAAGAGTATAATCATCCATCCATTTTTTTCTTTCCCATTATGCTCTGCAAAATCATTGTTTAAATTAACATTCCAAAATAAACTATAAATTCCACAAGTTACAAGTGTTAAAATTATGCACAAAGCTATGTTTCTGTTTTTCACTTTTCTCTCTCCTTTTTTAGTTTTATATTCTAGTATATCGTGTATTCTCAAGAATTGTCAAATTAATATTTCTATTTTTTTAACTATAATTATCCCTATTATCATTATAGAGGTTCCTATGAACTGCATCTATTGAATAAAATACTCATAACAGCTATCTGAATTAAAACCATCAGTTATATTACCCAATATAGTTATTTTATTCAACTTTTTAATATCTTTTCATCCAGTTATTTTCTCTAAAAAAAATGGAAAAAGAAATATTTATGTTTTCTTTTTCCACCCTTTTATATAAATTTATTTATCTTTTTTAGTCATTTCTTTAGATTTGTTTATAGTTTCAACAACTGCTTTTATTATAGCACCTCTGAATCCATTTTCCTCTAGCGATTTCACTCCAACTATTGTTGTTCCACCAGGAGAACAAACATTATCTTTTAATTCTCCTGGATGTTTTCCACTTTCAAGGAAAAGCTTTCCACATCCTATAAGAGTCTGTCCTACTAATTTATAAGCTGCTGCTCTTGGAAGTCCTTCTAAGACTGCCGCATCTGCCAGTGCCTCTATAAACATAAACATAAATGCTGGTGATGATCCTGAAGCTCCTATTACAGCATCAAAAAGTTCTTCTTTAATTTCTATTGCCATTCCAATTTTTTCAAAAAGATCTTTAAAAAATACTTTTTCTTCATCTTCAACATTTTCGTTAAAGGAATAAGCTATACATCCATCTTGTACCATTAATGGAAGATTGGGCATGGTTCTAACTATTTTGCTGTTTCTATTTTCTGTTTCTTCAAGAATATCTTCCATAGTTATACCAGGTGCCATTGCTACTAACACTTTGCTGCTGTTGATACTGTCTTTAATCTCATCAATTACATCAAAATAAATGTTAGGTTTTACTGCAAGAAAAATTATATCACTATTATGAACTAGATCAAGCTCATTTTTAAGAGCTTTAACTCCATATTTATTTTCTATTTCTTTTCCTCTTGCTGAATCATAGACACTTATATCACTTATTTCTACTATAAGAGAATTTATTATTCCCTTTAGAAAAGCTTCTCCCATATTTCCGCAGCCAATAAATCCTACTCTTTTCATTTTTCATCTCTCCTATATCTGTATAAAATTAAACTATTCTAGTTCCAAGTTCAATTTCTTTCTCTGGTGTCAAAAGGATACTCTTTGATGCATCTTCCGCTTCAGCACATAAAAGCATACATTGAGAAAGTTCTCCCCTCATTTTTGCAGGTTCAAGATTTACTAAAACAATAACTATTTTTCCTAAAAGTTCTTTTTGAGTATAATAGTCCACAAGACTCGTTACAGTTTGTACAGTATTTTCTCTTCCTATATCTATTTGCACTTTGTATAACTTATCAGCAGTAGGTACTTTCTCTACTTGGATTATTTTTCCAACTCTCATTTCAAGTTTAGCAAAATCTGAATACTTAATTTTCTCCATATCTCATCTCCTGCACATATACTATTTATCTATATATATATTAAATCTATCAGTTATTTCCTTTAATTTATCAAATCTATCCATAACATTTTCTTTATCTTCCATTCCTAACTTTACTAAAAGTGCATTAATCAAAACTATCCCTGGAACAAAAGTATATGCTTTTTCACCATTTTTAGTTGTCAACACAAGATCAGATATATTTCCTAATGTAGAGTCTTTCTTGTCTGTCACTGTAATTACTTTATTTCCATGTTCCTTAAAAAAATCTGTTACTTGACATGTAAAGTTTGTATATGGATGAAAAGATATTGTAAATAATAAATCTTCTTTTTGTGAATAAAGTAATTTATCAGTAAAATCTGATGCTCCTGATATCATCAGTTCTACTCCTTCTCTAAACTCTTTCAGCATAAAATAAAGATAATATGCAAGAGCATATGATCCCCTAGCTCCTAATACATATAATTTTCTGCTGTTTTTTATCCAATCAACAGCCTGATCTAAAGATTTTTCTAATTCTACTATATCCATTTCTTGAAGAAGTTCTATATTGGTATCTATAATATCTTTAATTATATTACTTCCAGTAGCAGCCTCTCCTATACTATTTTTAAGCCCTTTCATATAGGATGTTTCTTTTTCTACTTCTTTTTGGAATATTTTTTGAAAATCTGGATATCCTTTAAAACCAAGATTTTTTGAAAATCTTGTGATTGTAGCTGGACTTGTTTCTGTTTCTATGGCTAATTGATTTATTGAAATGAAAGATATTATACTTTGATTATATTTTATATAATCAGCTATTTTCTTAAAACTTTTACTGAAGCTTTCATAATTTCCATCCAAATAATTTAGTATTTTTTTCTTCATAGTTTTCCCCTCTTATTTAAATGATTTTATTTTAATTATAAACTATAATTTATATAAAAGCAAAGTAAAATATTATAATTTTTTCACAAATTTAGGTAATTTACCTTTCATTTTTCTTATTTTTTTATCTATACCAGTCTGACATCAGAAAATTTAAAATCTACTCTTATTATTTTTTATTGTTAAATTAAATATTACATTATTCATTTTTCTTAAAGATAAAAAAAGCTGAGTAACATTTAAAAAAATGTTTTACTCAGCTCTCTTTTTTGTATAATATAGTTACCACCCTAATTATACAAAGGAGACATTCATGCAAATCAAACATATTATCTCTAAAATCAATATAACAAATCTTTTAGGTAAAATCAAGAAATATTTTAAAAATGAACATTTTGAGGATGTTAAACAGACTATTCAAAAATTCTTAGCTTGTTCTATTGATAAATCTTTTCTCTCTCTTCAATGCCCTAATTGTCATGAGGCGCATAAAATTAAAGTTACTTGTAAATCTAGATTTTGTCCTTCCTGCGGTAAACGTTATTCTGCTGTTTGAACTGAAAAAACTTCCACTTCTCTTATTGATGTTAAACATAGAAGTGTCCTTTTTACTATTCCTGAAGAACTTAGAATGTTTTTCTTCTATGATAGAGACCTTTTAACTAAGCTTGCTTATGCTGTTAATGATGTTTTTAAATATCAATTTCATAACATTAAAGCAAAAAATCAAAGAATTCATAAAATTTCAAAATATTCCTCTAAATACTTTACTAACTCAGATATCATTCATTATGGATTGATTACTGTTATTCATACCTTTGGACGCGATCTTAAATGGAATCCTCATATTCATGCTATTGTTACTTTAGGTGGATTCAATAAAAACTACCAATTTCTTGAAAAAAAATATTTTCATGTCAATTCCATTGCTGGACAATGGAAAAAAATGGTTATTGATATTGTTAAATCTGGAAATTATGACAAGCCTGAAATTAAAGCTAAAGCTTATGCTGCTGCTAACTACCTTTATCGCAAAAATACAAGATTCTTTTTCAATGTTGCAAAAAATGATTTAAATAATAATATTCATGCAATTAAATATATTGGCAGATATCTATCAAGAGCTCCTATCGCAGAATATAAAATTATTGATTTCTATGATAATAAGGTTACTTTCTATTATGAAAGTCTTGCTGATGATAAACAAAGAATTGAACTTACTTTAGATGCGGAAACATTTCTTTCCAAATTAATTATTCACATTCCCCCTAAACATTTCAAAATGATTAGGCGCTTTGGAATCTATTCTAGAAATATTAAATCAGAACTTAAAAACATCATGAAATTCATGAGAAAATATGTCTCTAAATATTCCAATTTTACTTTTTATCAACTTGAAATATGGAAAACTTTTGGAGTAAATCCTTTTTATTGTTTTAAATGTAATACCAGAATGAAAGTTAAAAAAATATCATATTTTAATATACATACAGGCTCCATTTGCTGGAAAGAATATCGCTAAAAAGCTGATTAACAATCAGCTTTTTTGTGCTGTCAATTTTAATCTTATTCAATTAATATATCTAATATGAATACAAAATAATTAACATTTTTTATTTTTTTAACAAATTTATCAAATTATAATTTCCTAAGAAATAAAAAAGAAAGACAATTTTTTTTAATTTGTCTTCCTTAAAAAATATCCATTTTATATTTCTGCTTTCTTATATTTTCAAGTTCCCTTTTCTTAAGAAACTTCTTCTTCACTCTTAGGAATTATAAAAGTATTTCCAGTAATATTTAAAACAGTTTTAAAATCTCTATATTTTCATTACAGCTCTAGTTTTTTCTATATAGAATTATTTTTATATTATTGTTGCTTTTTTATATGCCCCATCAGAACCAAATACATCAATAATTTTTATTTTATAATACTTTTTCATTTCTTCTCTAGCTGCACCTAAATATTTTTTTAAATCAAATTCTTCTGGTTTTTCCATTAAAAATTTTCTTAATGCTCCCGTAAAAGCTAAAGAACCGTCTGTGCTTACATTAATTTTAGCAACAGCAGATTTTGTAGCCTTTCTTAATTCTATATTTGGTATTCCAATAGCATCTTTTATCATTCCACCATGCTGTTTTATCATTTCAATATATTGCTTTGGTACTGCTGAAGAACCATGAAGAACTATTGGAAATCCTGGTATCTTTCTTTCAATTTCTGCCAATACCTCTAACTTTAATTTGGGATCATCTCCTGGTTTAAACTTATGAGCTCCATGAGAAGTTCCTATGGCGATGGCAAGAGAATCAACTCCTGTTTGTTTAACAAAATTTTCTACTTCCTCAGGTCTTGTAAATTCATATTTTTCTACTTTCTTTCCCTCTTCTACTCCTGCTAATACCCCAAGTTCAGCTTCTACTGTGACATTTTTTAAATGAGCATACTCTACAATTTCCTTTGTTTTAGCTATATTTTCATCAAAGGGATAATGAGATCCGTCAAACATTACAGATGAAAAACCAATATCTATACATTTTTTAGTCATTTCAAAGTTTGAACCATGATCTAAATGCAATGCTACTGGAATCTCTGACCCTGATGCTTTTACATAGTCCACTGCCCCTTTTGCTATCAAGGGTATCATTGTTGCTCCTATATATTCTATAACCTCTTTTGAACATTGAAGTATCACTGGCGACCCTGTTTCTGCACAAGCTTCTATTATTGCCAAAGCCTGTTCCAAATTATTAAAATTGAAAGCTGGAACTGCATATCCATTTTCATTAGCTTTCTTAAACATCTCTCTAGTGTTTACCAGCCCTAGTTCCCTATAATTATAAGACATTTTTCCTCCTATTCATTATCTAATAAAATCTCTGCAGCCTCTCTTAATGTTTCCACTTCTCCTACATTTCCAGGAAAAATAATATATGGTATCATTGGAAATTTACTCTCTGCTCCTGTCTGCCATACTGGTATTCCTGGACGAATTTGTCCCAGTACATTTGCTTTTTTTACTTTTAATGCTTTTGTTCCAACATCACTGGAAGTTATTCCCCCTTTTGCTATTACAAAAGCTGGAGTTACTTTAAGTTTTCCAACTAAAGACTGCACTGCATCAGAAATTTTTACAGAACGTATAAGAGCATCTTCCTTAGTGTCATTTTCCACAACAAGCAATTTTCTTTTTGTATATACTACAACTGTTTTTCCAGAAGATATCAGCTCTTCCTCAGTTTTTAGTGTATTCTCTATCTCTTTTTGAAAATCTGCTTCATCAAGTACCAGATCAGAATCAAATTCCATAAAAATAAGATCCTTCAATTTTTTCAATTCCTCTACCTGATTTGTTGTTTTTTGAGTATGTGAACCAACTACAATTATTCCGCCATTTTTTGTTTCTTTAACTACCATATCTTTTCTTGTAAGAAGAGGTTGATCAGAAATTCCACCAATAACTTTAACAATCGCTGCTGCTACACGGAACATGAAATTCTTACCTTGTTCCATTGCTTTATACAAAGCTATTACAAAGACTTTCAAGTCACAGTAGTCCACTGCATTAACTACCACTTTTCCAAAATTTTCCACTTTTAATAGCTTTTCTGTTATTTCATCAATTTTAATTCCACGAAGTTCTTCCAAAGAAATACAAGTTACTCCATCAGCCTGATACTTTCCTTCTGTTTTTTCCTCAATATATTCACATAAATTTGAAGATGTATATCCAAATGTTTTATCCTTAGCAAATTCTGTCTGCCCTGCTGGTACTAAAAGATTTTCATTTTTAACATAGTGAATATTTCCTATGGTAAATCTTCCTCCCTCTTTAAAAAACGGACACATAATCTCACCATCTACATGTTTTGCCCCATCGGCTTCAAACCCTTTACGAAGCAGTTCTGTTTCTAAAGGATAATGTCCTCTTAAAGTGGAGTCTCCTCTACTTATAATCATATATTCTTTCTTAGTTTCTTTAGAAATCTTATTTACATTCTGAATTATCTCTGTATGACATTTTGTAGTCTGCTCCACAGTAAATCCTCTGGAATTAGTTAATATATAGAACAGTTTTCCAGTCTCATTAAATCCTTCACGAATACTCTCTTCTGACCAGTCTGTATATACAGACACATCATGCACTGTCTGTACTCCAGTAGGGTCATCATCTAAAACAATGATTTTTTTCTCATTTTTTTCTACGCATTCTAAAAGCTGTTTATTTAGTTCTTCTTCATTCATTGATTTGTATGAGTCTAATATTTCAATCTCCAGTGCAATCTCTTTCATTCTTTTTCCCCCTACATATTCAGCATTTTTCTTGCTTCATCTGGTGTCATTGCTTCCTTATCCATTGCATGAAGAAGTTTCACTACTTTTTCTACCAATGGAACATTAGTATCTACTCTAGCTTCTGGATCTAAATAGTCGCTGTCTTCAAAACCAATACGTACTGTCTTAGCTCCCAGTCCAAGAGCCCCTGCTATAATTCCAAAATCTTTTCTATGAGCATGTGTAATTCCCCATATTGCATCCTTAGGAATAAAATTTACCATTGCCATTAAAGCTTCTGGTGTTCCTGGAGCTTCCCCAGGATGACCAAGTACAACACTGAATAAAAGCGGCATTTTCATATTATATTCTTTGCAAAGCTCTGTTGTTTGATGTGTATGTCCTATCTCAAATACTTCTATCTCTGGTGTTTTACCTGTTTTTATAATTTCTTCTATACAATATTTTACCTCTGGAATAGGGTTACAGTAAACTGCATTTCCAAGATTTGTAGATCCTACATTTAAAGAACAAGCTTCAACTTTATCATAATATAAAGGGGCGCAACGTTCCTCTATAGTGAGATTAGATATTCCACCAGTTGATGCTTGAATAATAATATCTGATTCAGCTCTTATTAATTCTACTGTCTCTTTCAATACAGTAAGATCAGGTGTCAAACTTCCATCTTTCTCACGTACATGAAGGTGAACCATTGCTGCTCCTGCCTTTGCACATTCAATTACATCTTTTGCTATTTTTTTTGGATCTATATGTTTATCTGCAGCAGAAACTGGTGCCACAGAAATTAATACTTTATTTGTCATTTTTTCCTCCTGATCAATTTTTATTCATATAATACTTGAGCTATTACTACTAATGGTTCTTCTCCCTCACAAGCTATACTATGAGTATCCCCTGGCATTGCTCCAATAATATCCCCAACTTCTAAATATTGCATTTCTCCATTGATAGTATGTACTGCTTTTCCTGCTATTACTACCATTGTTTCCATTTCTTTTTTATGGGTATGCATTCCAATACTTACCCCTTGTTTAAGTGTATGACGAACATAGGCACGACCTTTCCCTAACATTTCTTCTGGAGCATTTAAAAGTTTTTCCATCATTACGAATCCTTCTCCCCCCATACAATGTTCTATTGGAATAGATTCTATCTCTTTTGCTTTTTTATAAATCATTATTATCCTCCTTTAATTTAAAAATAAAAACGGACTTTAAATTAAAGCCCGTTTTCCAGGCCGCATTATTTTCGCGGCTATTTCTATTTTTCCCAATATTTGTAATGTTTTTCTACTATTTCATGAATTCTTCCTGATTGTTTTTCTCTAAACATTTCAATTATTTCTCTATGAAGTGTTATAAAATCTTCCTGATGCCCATGCTTTAAAATATACTCATTTGCAATTATACGACTAGATTTTGTAATTTTATCTACATAATATCCAATACTTTCTAAAAGACGATTATCTAAAATTTCTACAATGACAGTATGAAATTTTACATCTGCTTCAAACATTTCTTGTGGTGATGGAGTTTCCTTATTAATTTTTTCCACCATTTTAGACAATTCTTCTTCTAATTTCTTAAAGTCTTCTTTTGTCATCCTTTTCATTGCTTCCTGAAAAATTCCTACATCAATTACTTTTCTCAATTCTACTATCTGTTCTTTAGAATCTTTTTGCAAAATAATTCCATATAAGATTGGATACAGCATTTTGTCATCATATTCTTGACGTATATATGTCCCATCTGCACGTCTGATTTCCAGTACTCCATAAGCTTCTAAAATTTTTATTGCTTCACGTACTGAATTTCTTCCTACACCAAATGATTCACATAATTCTACTTCAGTTGGAATTTTATCTCCTGGTTTTAATTCTCCATTAATAATTGCATTTGTAATTTGATCTGTTATTCGTTCCACTACTGATTTATTAGCTAATGAAACTGACATAAATTTATTCTCTTTCATTAATTATTACCCCTTCTATATAACATACCTATAGTTAAGTATATAACAAACTGAAATTTTGTGCAATTATTATATTAAACATGTTGTTAACCAAGGAACAAATGTAATAATCAGAAGTGCTACTAAAGACATTAGCAATAATGGAACCATTTTACGACAAATTACTTCAAATTTAACCTTACCTATATCAGCCGCGACATAAAGATTTGGTCCTACTGGTGGTGTAACTTGCCCAATTGATAAATTTAATACTAAAATTACTCCTAAATGTACTAAGTTAATATCTAATGCTTTTGCTATTGGAAGAATTATTGGTACAATTATATAAAGTGCACTTGTATTATCCATAACACAACCTGCCATTAAGAATACAATATTAATTATTAACAGCATTATATATTTATTTGTAGTAAATCCAATTGCAAGTTCTGTTAATTGAGTTGCAATTCCCTGTTGTGTTAAAATCCATGAAAATATACCTGCATTCATAATAATTAATAAAATAATTCCTGTAGTTTTTGCTGTACTAAACAATGTTTCTCTTAATGCTTCAAAATTTAGTTCTTTATAAACAAATTTTCCTACAATAAAACTATATATTACAGCCACTGCTGCTGCTTCTGTTGGTGTAAAGAATCCTGAATAAATTCCTCCCAGTACAATAACTGGACTCAAGAACCCTGGAAGTGTTCCCCAGAAAATTTTCATAATTTCTTTTCTGCTTGCTTTTGGTTTATCTCCTTTCCAGCCATTTTTTTTCGAATAAATAAATACAGTTAAGCAAAGCATAGCTGCAAATATTATTCCTGGAACAATTCCTGAAAGAAACAAATCGCTAATAGATTCTCCTGTTATCATTCCATAAATAATAAATGTTATGCTTGGAGGTATTACTGTTCCTAGTGAACCTGATATTGCAGATAGTGCACTTGAAAACCCTTTATCATATCCTTGCTTTATCATCGCTGGTATTAAAATTGATCCCATTGCTGCTACTGTAGCTGTCCCCGATCCAGATATTGCTGCAAAAAATAAAGCACTTATAACTGCTACATACCCCAAACCTCCATGAATTGGTCCCATCATACTGTCTGCAAGATTTATAAGTCTTTTTGAAATCCCCCCTTTATCCATTAATACTCCTGCTAATACAAATAGTGGAATAGTTAATAGTGAAAACTTCTGTACAGTTGCCTGCATCATTGAAGGAATTACTCCCAATGGTGATCCTGTAGCCATCAAAGTCAAAGCACTTGATAGTCCTAAAGAAATAGAAATAGGAATGTTTAAAAGTATAAAAACTGCCAATGATATAAATAATATTGCTGCTGCCATTTAATTATTCCCCCTTTCTTTTAGCCTGTTCTTCAGGATCTTTATTTATAGCTGATTCATATTGAATCATTCTAATTATAGAAAATACTGCTGATAATGGAATTGCCAGTCCTATAAGCCAGCTTGGCATCTCCAAAACCCCTGTAAGCAATCCATATTTATATTGTCTGTACACCATAACCGTTCCCCAAATGACCCAAATTCCATAGTTTGCACAACATATAAGCAAACGGAACCATGCATGTATTACTCTTGTATTTCCTCTAAATTTATCAGTTACATAAGCAAATCCCATATGAGAATCTGTTTTGAATGCACTTGCTGCTGCCAAACAACATACCCATACAAACATTGTTGTTACTAATTCTTGACTGAATGACATATTAAACCAAGTAATTTTACGTGAAAATACATTCATAAATGTTACCACTGCCATAATTACCAGAGCTATGGAACATAAATATTCTTCGAAATTATCCCAAAATTCTTTAAAGAAGCCTTGTGATTTATCCATAACAATATCCTCCTTTTATTATTTGCCCTGGAACAAATCAATAACATCTTGTCCCACTACATTCACATATTTAACAAAAATTCCTGCACAAGCCTCTTTAAATTTCTCTCTCTCTTCATCTGTTAATCTTGCAAATTTTGTTCCATTCTTTTCAAGTTTTTCTATAATTGAAGATTCATTTGCTGCAAGATAATCATTTCCCCATTGAAGGGCTTCTGCTGCACTTTCCTGAATAATTTTTGCATCTTCTGGTGACAATTTTTCTAATGTTTTATTGCTTATTACCCATATATTTGTATCACGAACTCCATCCCATAGTAAAACATTTGATTGAACTTCTGCGAATTTTGATGAATTAAAAACTGCTATTGGATTTTCCTGCCCATCAATAGTTTTTTGCTGAAGTGAAGTATACACTTCTGAAAAATCCATAGCTGTTGGATTTGCTTTAAAATAATCTCTATATAAATCTATAAATACATTTGCTCCTGGAACACGTATATTCATTCCTCTTAAATCTTCAGGTGAATGTATTTCTTTATTACTTGAAATTTGTCTAGAACCAGCATTATTTATTCCAAGCATAGTCATTTCCAAATCATTACACCATTTGTTAATTTCAGTTTTAGCTCTTTCACTGTTTACAAATCTAACTAAATCTTCAGTTGAATCAAATAAAAATGGAAGCCAGAAAGCATAAAATTTTGGGTTATAGTTTGCAATATTTGCTGGAGCACATACATGGATATCTATATTTCCTGCCTGTACTAGTTCAATTGCTTTTGTCAAATCTCCACCAGAAAGCCCACAGTTCTGATAAATTTCAATACGAATTCTTCCATCTGATTTTTCATCCACATATTTTTTAAATTCCTTTGCTGTTAAATCACTAATAGACTCTGGTTGTTGTGTATGAGTCATACGAATAATTATTTTTCCATCCTTAGAGTTGTCCTCACATCCCATTAAGGAAAAAAATATTATCATTGCTGTTGCTATTGAGAAAATCTTTGTTAATTTTTCTTTAAACATTTTTATTTCCTCCTAGTTTTATTTATTCCTCTATTATATCATTCCTTTTGCTGTTAATGCCTCTTTTAAAGCCAATGCTCCATATCTGGGACTTGAAGCAACCATTTTCCCATATTTTTCTCTAATTATCTCTTCACAATATGCCATAGACCCTTGAGCAAATAATATAACATCTGCTTCATTAGCCACTTTTCCTGCATATTCTATCATTAATGCTTTAAATTGCTCTTGGTCTAACCCAAATGCTCCATCTATAAGACAATCTATTAACTCAACATGCTTATTTATTTCTCTAGCTACACGTTTTATAGTATTTTTTGTTGGCTCAAGTGTTGTTGGAAGTGTTGCCATAACTACAATCTTGTTTCCATTTCTAACTGCATCTCTACACATTTCTTCATCTATTCTTACAATTGGAATTCCTGTATACTTAGCAATATTTTGTGCAGAATCAGCTACTTCTCCCACTGAAGAACAAATATTTAAGATTGCATCAGCACCTGCACTTACAGCCTTCATATACATTGCTATCAAACGAGCTGCAGGTGCTGGAGTTACATATCCAGCTGTTCTTACATCTGCTAGTATACTTGGATCTTGATATGATAAAATTTCTGTTCCTTCCGGCAGAACTTTCCCCACTTCTTCTTCAACTAATTCTATTAATTCTGGTGTAGTACTTGTATAAACTAAAGCTACTTTCATATTAACCCCCTATTTTTTTCATCCTTTGTATAACGTAGGATGTTATATTGATTGTATTATACTACCTTTTTATTTTTTTGTAAATAGTGTTTTTAAAAATATTTATCTGAACTATTTTTATTC
Source organism: Fusobacterium varium (assembly GCA_002356455.1). Taxonomy (NCBI): domain Bacteria; kingdom Fusobacteriati; phylum Fusobacteriota; class Fusobacteriia; order Fusobacteriales; family Fusobacteriaceae; genus Fusobacterium; species Fusobacterium varium. Next base: position 490,496 of record AP017968.1, on the reverse strand, counting down.
ATAAAAATCTTTTTTCGTATTAAAAAATATTTTTTTATATATGATATGAACTTATTGTAAGTATCTTATTAGGATTTTAAAAGTTATTTATAAATAAAAAGGAGAGTGCTTTCATAGGTATAAATCCTACTATTGCCTCTCTCATTTTTTAATCAATATCAGTTTTCCATTCAACTTTTTCAAGAACGAGTTTTATCCCTTCTATTCTTAAAATTTTTACTTTATCACCAATTGCTAATTCTTCATCAGATTTTCCTATCCAATGTTTTCCATCAAAATAAATTTCATAATTACCATTTGAAGCAATGCCTTTTATTTCAACAATACTTCCAGTTATACGATCTACACTGCCATCTTTTTTTTCAAGCATTTTCTTAGAAAATTTTCTAGTTGATGCAAGAAGTATAGCTGATAATATCACAAAAAAATATCCTTGATATAATCCACTATCTACTGCCATAGAAAAGAAAATAGTAATAGCTGCTGCCAAAGCAAACCAAATAGAAATAAGTCCAGGAACTATAAGTTCCACCACTGCAAAAAATACTGCTCCTGCCAGCCAGTATACCGCCATACATATCCCCCCTATTCAGCTTTTTGTTGTTCTACATCTGTATTTTCAGTATCTCTTTCTTCAACATCCTTTTTATGCTCTTTATCTTTAGTCAAAAGCTTTTCTATTTTTTTTACTCTTCTGTCTACTTCATTGATTCTGTATTCCAATGAATTCAATATCCAAAATTGAAAATGACTTGCTCTTTGTGCTTCATAAAACATCCATATAAGTTTGAATATTCCCAAAAGTACAGCTACTTCTAAAGTTAAAAATAATGTTATCTTTTGAAGTACTACTCCTAAGATAAGAAGAGCTATTATTAATACAACAAACAAAAGATTTATTATCTTATGCTGTGAATTATTTGTTCCCCCAATCTGTCCAACAATACTTCTGATTCTTTCTTTTTCCTTCTGAAATTCATCTAATTCTTCTTTTAATTGTGCTTCTCTTTTTGGCAATAAAATCACTCCCTCTGTATATAAGATAATTTGCTATACTCCCCAATCTCTAGGATACCTAAATTCCATTCCCATAGTTCTTTTTAATATCTTAGCTATTGTTGGTAGTTTTCTTTTATATTGTGAAAGTTTTATTTTTTTGATTATTTTTTCTACAGTATCTTTAGAAAATCCTTCTCTGATTATTTCTTCAGAAGTCATTCTTTCATCTATAAGTCTGTATAATATTTCATCTGCCATCTTATATGAAAATCCAAGTTCCTGTTCATCAGTTTGTCCTTCCCATAAATCAGCACTTGGTTTTTTTTCAATAAGTTCTTTTGGCACACCCATATGCCTTGATAAATTCCATACATGTGTTTTATATAAATCACCTATTGGATTAATCGCTGAAGCTGAATCTCCAAATTGAGTACTGTATCCTAACATTATTTCAGTTTTGTTAGATGTTCCAAGTACTAAAGCCTTTTCTTTAGCTGAATGGTCAAAAAGTATTGACATCCTTTCTCTTGCCATTTTATTACCTTTTCTAAGGCTATTCATATCTGGCTCTAAGTTAAAATACGCTTCTACCATTGGTGTTATCTCTATTTTTTTACTTTTTATCCCTGAAGCTTTTATTACAAGTTCTGCATGTTCAACACTTTCCTTGCTTGAAGTTCTATATGGCATCATTATTCCTAAAACATTTTCAGAACCAAACGCTTTGGCTGCAAGAAATGCTACAAGAGCTGAATCTATTCCTCCTGATAATCCTAGTACTACTTTATTAAATCCTACTTTTCCTACTTCTTCTTTTAAAAAATTTACTAGTGTTTCTTCTAAAACATTTAAGTCTATATTTAGTTTTTCCATTGCTCCTCCATTACTTGTCCAAACCAAATTTGCTTAATCTGCAATTTCTGTAGTCTCTAAGGACTGTATATGCCGCTTGCTGGATATTAAGGCTTTCTCCTTTATTGAACATTTTATTTCTAAGAGCTATTTTTTCAAGAATTTCTCCCATAATTTCACTTTTATCCTCATCTAAAAGTTTATATCTTTCTTTGAGGACATCCCATAATCCATATTTAATCATTTTTGAAATTAAAATACAAGAAATATCTTCTATAGGCAATATTTCATCTCTTATTGCTCCAGTTATTGCTAGATTTTGTCCAACTTCATCACTTTCAAATTTAGGCCATAAAATACCTGGAGTGTCCAATAATTCTAATCCTTCTTTTATTCTTACCCATTGTTTTCCTCGAGTAAATCCAGGTTTATTTCCTACTCCAGCACTGCTTTTTCCCACAATCCTATTAATAAGCCTAGATTTTCCTACATTTGGTATACCTACTACCATCAATCTTGTGTTTACTTTTCTTAATCCTTTAGCTTTCATTTTTTCTTTTTTTTCAGCTGATACTTTATCTATAATAGAATAAAGTGCCTTTATATTAAAACCAGTTTCTGCACTGATTTCGAGAACTTCATCAGCCATATTATTTTCTTTAAAATATTTTTTCCAATACAGTATTTCTGATTTCTCTACAAGATCCGATTTATTTAAAACTATAACTCTTTTTTTATTCTTAGCAAAAATAGAAATATCTGGGTTCTTACTGGATAAAGGTATTCTTGCATCTACTACCTCTAGAACTATATCTATCAGCTGCATATTTTCTTTTATCAGGTCTTTTGTTTTTTTCATATGACCTGGATACCAATTTATTTTTGTCATTGACATGATTTACACTACTCCCTTAAATTAATCTTCTCGCCCCTTGATAAGAAGAACTATCTCACCTTTTATTGGATTTTTGGCAAGTTTCTCTATAAGCTCTGTAGTTGTTCCTCTCAATATTTCTTCATATATTTTTGTGATCTCTCTTATAATTACTACTTCTTTCACACCCATAAACTGTTCTATATCTCTTAAAGTTTTTTCTATTCTAAAAGGTGATTCATATATTACTATTGTTCTCTCTTCTTCTGACAAAGCTTTTAAAAGTGTCTGTCTTCCTTTTTTCTTGGGAAGAAATCCTTCGAAACAAAATCTTCTCATAGTTATTCCAGCTGCTGAAGCTGCTGCTGTCAGAGCACTTGCTCCAGGAATTGGTACAACTTTTATTCCTTCATTATGAGCTGCATCTACTAACTCATAGCCAGGATCTGATATACATGGTGTTCCTGCATCTGTTACCAGTGCAATCTCTTTTCCCTCTTTTAAAAGATTTATTATATTTGCAATTTGATGCATTTTTGTATGTTCATCATATCTATACACTGTATTTTCTATTTCATAATGATTTAAAAGCTTTCTTGTAACTCTTGTATCTTCAGCAAAGATATAATTTACCTCTTTTAAAGTACGAATTGCCCTGAAAGTCATATCCTCAAGATTGCCTATTGGAGTTGCTACTATATAAAGCATATTTTTTCACCTTTCTACTTACTATTTTCTTTATTTAGAAGAAGTCCTTTAAGTATTCCTACAGCTGTATCCAATTGCACATCTTTATGTTGAGCATATTTTTCTGCTGCTTCTTCACCTTTAATTTCTTTTATTATCTCTTTTTTATTTTCTTTTGTTTCAGTTTCATCTATATTAGTTACCATACTGTCAAAAAGCATATAACCCTCTTTTTCTTCTACTACTACATCTGGCTCTATTCCTTTTCCATGAATAGATATTCCGCTTGGAGTATAATATTTAGCAATAGTAAGTTTCATTCCATCTCCATCTGGCAATGGAATAAGAGTTTGAACACTTCCCTTTCCAAAAGATTTTTCTCCTACAAGAATACCTCTTTTATTATCTTTTATTGCTCCAGATACAATCTCAGATGCAGAAGCACTTCCTCCATTTATAAGAATAACAAGTGGGAAATCTCCATAATATTTACCTTCTCTATTAGATACCTGTTCTGTTCCTTCTTTAGATTTTACACTTACTACTCTTCCTTCTTTTAAAAACATAGAAGATATTTTTATGGCTTGATCTAATGCCCCTCCTGGGTTACTTCTCAAGTCAAATACAAGAGCCTTCATATTATTTTTTTGCAGATCTTCCATAGCTTTTTTTACATCTGGATATACATTTTCTCCAAATTGAGTAAGTCTTAAATATCCAATTTTATCATCAAGCATTCTATGTTTTACATATTTAAGTTCAACAATAGCTCTTTCTATTTCTATATCTTTTGTTTCTTTTGTAGATTCTCTGTATACTGTCACTTTTACTTTTGTATTAGGTTCACCTTTAAGCTTTTTCACACTTTCTTCACTTGTAAGTTTATATGTAGCCTCACCATCAATAGCTATTATTTTATCTTTTGGTTTTACTCCAACTTTAAAAGCTGGTCCATCTTCTATAGGAGATACCACTGTAAGAGGTTCATTAACTCTTTTTTGCACTACCATTCCAACCCCTACATAAGTTCCTTTTAAGTCTTCTTTAAAACTTTCTAATTCAGCTTTAGTAAAATAATTTGAATGAGGATCATCTAAAGATTCTAACATTCCTTTCACTGCACCTTGAAGGAGGATTTTTTTATCTATTTTCTTTTCACCTACATAATTTTCATTAAGTATATCCATAATATCAGAAAGTTCTTTTAACTCTCTTATATTTGAAAGAAATCCACTTTTATCTTCATTTGCTGAAAAACAATTAGAAAAAACAATCATTGAAAATAACAGCACTATTACTTTGTTCTTAAACAACTTTTTCATACAGCTCCTCCTAAATTCCTACCATTTTTGACAATCCCATCTATATCTATATTTTTTTTATTTTCAACTTTAAGTCCAAATATTGATATATACTCTACATTTCCTTTGGTACCTGTTATTGGAGAAAAATCTAATCCTTCAATATAGAATCCATTCTTTTCTCCTTCTGCAATAACTCTTTTTACAGCTTCCATATGCTGCATACTATCTTTTACTATTCCACCTTTTTCTATATATTCTCTGTCTGTCTCAAATTGAGGCTTGATTAGAGCCATAAGTCTAGTCTCTGGCTGACAGAATTTTATCAAATGTTCCAATACCTTTGTTATAGATATAAAAGAAACATCCATTACTATATAATCCATTTTTTTATTATCTAAATCATTTTCCGTTAAATCTTTTATATGAGTGTTCTCTATAGATTTTACTCTATTATGATTGCGAAGTTTCCAATCAAGTTGATTAGTTCCTACATCTATTGCATACACAAATTCAGCTCCATTTTGAAGTGAGCAATCCGTAAAGCCCCCTGTTGAAGCCCCTACATCAAGAACTACTTTTCCAGTAAGTTCCATTCCAAATATTTTTAAGGCTTTTTCAAGTTTCAATCCACCCCTGCTCACATATTTAGACATTTCTCCTTTTATTCTTATAACCGGATCTTTATCTAGCTTTATGAGAGTTCCGCTCTTGTCTATTTTTTTATCATCTACTATTACTAAACCAGCCATTATAGCTCTTTGAGCTTTCTCCTTACTTTCAAAAAAACCATTTTTTACTAAGAGAATGTCTAATCTCTCTTTCATTTTCCACCTCTAAAATTATCATCTATTTATCTTCATCTTTTTTAAAAATAACATCATCATTAAAATATGGAAGTAGTGGACTTTCAAGCATTATATTTTTAAATCCTTTTCTATCTACCATTCTTTTTAATTTTTCTGTTTCTCTCACTCTTTGAATAAAAAAATTATCTCCAATTGGAATTTTTTTATTTTTCTTATAGTAATTTATAAGCTGTTTTGTATTTTTTAGATTAAGTTCCTGCTTAGCTCTTTTTAATCTGTCTTTTACTACTCCTTGAGTACAATTCAATTTTTCTGCTATTTCTTCAAGTTGAGCACCTTGAGCCATAAGTTCAAGTATTTTATCGGCACCTATTGGATTTATTCTGTGATACTTTGCTGAATACATATCTGCTCTATGAACTATGTGAGCTTCTTTTGTATTAGGCTGTATCTTTCCCCATTTGCCATGATGGGATAACACTATATGAATTATATTTTTTCTTATGGCATCATTAAGTTCTGCTCCAATAGCTTCTTCTACATCTTTCAATACTTTATCTGCTTCTCTGGTTATATATTCAGGCTTCTTAAGCATCATTTGTGAATGTGAAAATTTTTCCTCTGTTTTTCTAATGCTTCCTTTGCTGAGATCATGGATTATTATTCCTACTGTCATAGCAAAAAAATCTACTCTCTGCCTAGCTTCAGAAAAATTTTTATAATCTCTTTTGAGTTCATCGATAGATATCTTCAAGACATCATAGGTATGAGTTGATACTTTCACACCTTGGTCATCAAAAAGTTCCAAATCTTTTACCATTTCTAATTCTAAAAGATTTTCTATGAATTCCAATGCTTTTTTATTTTTTTCCTGCATCTATTTTTTCCTCAATTCTTTTAATTAAATTTTCTCCTTTTAAACCAAATTCTTCCAAAAGTTCTCCCCGCTTTCCATGTGGCACGATTCCATTCTCTATTGCTATTTTATTTATAATTTTTCTCTTCCCCATTCCATTAATAAAATCTAAGATACTGCTTCCAAATGAATTTTTTTCATAAGCTTCTTCCATAACAAAAATATTATCATATTTATCCAGATTGTCCAATATGTATTTTTCATCAAGAGGTTTTATTGAAGCTGCACTTACTATTGTTCCATTAATTTTTTTTGATTTTAACTGTTCATCTATACTTAAAATCTCTTTTAGCATACTTCCTGTTGCTATAAAGAGAATTTTTTCCCCTTTTTTTATTTCTTTCCATTTACCTATTTGAAATTTTTCATCATTTTCCAATGAAAAAGAAATTTCTCTTGGTATTCTTATTACCATAGGTCCATCATCAAAATCCTTTGATATCTCTAGAGCCTCTATAAGCTCATCACAAGTAGTAGGAGCAATGACCATATAGTTTGGTATAGTAGTGAACATAGAAATATCATAAAGTCCATTATGAGTTTTTCCATCCTCTCCTACAATACCTGCTCTATCTATTATAAAACGAACTGGTAATTTTTGAATAGAAATATCATGAATAAGTTGACTGAAACCTCTTTGCATAAAAGTTGAATAAATTGCTACATATGGTTTTTTTCCCATAGAAGCAAGTCCACCTGCAAAAGTTACAGCATGTCCTTCTGCTATTCCTACATCTACAGCTCTCTTAGGAAACTTTTCAAAAAATTCTCCTAATCCTGTTCCTTTTACCATTCCAGCTGAAATAGCATAAACATTTTCATCTTTCTCTCCAAGTTTTACCATTTCTTCTCCCAGAATGCTAGAATAAGTTTTAGTTTTACATGGAGTAGAACCCGTCTTCATATCAAATGGTGATATACCATGAAATTTTTCCTGATCCTTCTCAGCAAATGAATATCCCTTGCCTTTTTGAGTTTTTATATGTATAAAAATTGGTCCTTCCATATCCTTTACTTTATTAAAAGTGTTAGTTAATTCTTCTATATTGTGTCCATCTATAACTCCCAGAAATTTTAATCCAAGACTTTCAAGAATACTCAATGGAAGAAAAAAATTCTTTATAGAAAATTCCATTCTTTCAAGTGTATTAGATACTCTGTTTACTATTCTTATTTTATTTATAATAGCTTTTACATCATCTCTGAAATTCATATATTTTTCACTTACCATCAGCTTTCCAAAAAACCTAGAAAGAGATCCTACATTTTTTCCAATAGACATCTCATTATCATTTAATATAATGATGAGGTTTTTCAATTTAGCACCAATGTTGTTCAAAGCCTCTAGAGAGTGTCCATTAGAGATAGAAGCATCTCCAATAACTACTATTACTTTTTTATCAGGATCAGCTAATGCAATTCCTGCTGCTGCTGAAAGAGCTGTTCCTGCATGACCAGATATAAATGGGTCACAGGGACTTTCTTTAGGATCCATAAATGGCCCAATTCCATTTCTTTGTCTTAAGGTAGAAAACCTTTCCTCTCTTCCTGTCAATATTTTATGTATATATGACTGATGTCCTACATCAAAAAGTAATTTATCTTTAGAAAAATCAAAAACTTTATGCAGACATAAAGTAAGTTCTACTACTCCAAGATTTGGGCCAAGATGTCCTCCATTTTTACTCACAGTTTCTATTAATATTTTTCTTATCTTTTCAGCTCTTTCTTTAATTTCATCTACACTTGCATCTTTTAAATTTTCCATATTCCTTCCTTACCCTTGTAGATATACTTTAAATATCAATCCAATTATTATTCCAAGGGCACATCCTACTACTACCTCAACAGGTGTATGTCCTAGGAGTTCTTTTAGTTTTGCTTCTTTTTCCTTGCTAAAATGTTTATTATACTGAGCTCTTCCAATAAATAGTGGTATCTTTTCTATAAGAGAGTTGATTACTCCTGCTTGTTTTCCTGCTGCTCTTCTTATCCCAGCAGAATCATACATAACTATTCCAGCAAAAATAATAGTTATTGCAAAAATATCACTGTTTATTCCATATCGTATTGCTATACATGTAGTCAGACATGATACTGTAGAACTGTGAGAACTTGGCATTCCACCAGTATCCCACAATCTTGTTATATCAAATTTTCTTCTTTTAAATATAGGTGTTAGTACTTTATAGAATTGTGCTATAAACCATGCTATAAATACTACATCCAACACTCGATTATTAAAAATTATTCCGGGACTCATAACTTCCCTCCTAAATACATTTTCTACCTAATACTTTTCAGTTCCAATGAAATAGCTGGTTTATCTTTATTTTCTCTAAATAATATAATAGTTCTTCCAATTATTCCTACAACTTCAAATTCACTGCATTTAGAAAATTCTTCTAAAACTTCCTCTTTTTCTTTTTCACAATTTTGAAGTATTTTTACCTTTAATAACTCTCTAGAATCTATAGCTTCTAATATACTTTGAATAAGGCTGTCAGTTACTCCATCTTTTCCAATTCTTACTAGAGGATTTAATTCATGAGCCTTTTTCTTTAGAAATGCTCTTTGTTTACTTGTTAATGCCATATTTTTTCTCCTTTTATATCTCCATGATTATCGGTAATATTACCGGATTTCTTTTAGTTTTATTATAAAAATATTTTGATGCTATATCTCTAGTAGTGTTTTTAAATGTATTCCAGTCTTTTGTTGAGTGTCCCTCTATATTACTTAATTTAGCTTTTATCGCTTCAATTGCCTCTTTTATTATATCATCAGATTCTTTAGAATATACAAATCCTCTTGTTACAATATCAGGTCCTGCTATTATTTTACCAGTTTCTTTACTAATTGTAAAAACAATTACTACTACTCCATCTTGTGACAGCTGCTGTCTATCTTTTAAAACTATATTTCCTATATCTCCTACACCCAATCCGTCTACAAGTGTAGAACCAGCATTTACTTTTCCTTTAATTTTTACTGCTGATTTTGTTACTTCAACTTTGCTTCCATTTTGAGCAATTATAACATTATTTTTTGGCACTCCTGTTTCAATCGCAGTATCTTTATGAGCTTTAAGCATTTTATGTTCTCCATGTACTGGCATAAAATATCTAGGTTTTATAAGATTAAGCATAAGTTTTTGTTCATCTTTACTTCCATGTCCTGAAACATGTATTCCTGCTATTTTTTTGAATACAACCTCAGCATCATATTTAAGAAGATTATTTATATTATTAGAAACAGCTTTCTCATTTCCTGGTATTGGAGTTGCAGAAATTATTACTGTATCTCCTTCTTTTATTTTTATATGTTTATGCATATTCTTAGCTATTCTGGATAAAGCAGCCATTGGCTCTCCTTGAGTTCCTGTGCATAAGATAACTACTTTATTATCTTTAAGTCCATCTACTTCAGATAAAGCTACCATCATTCCTTCTGGAATTCTAAGATATCCCAAATTAGATGCTATTTCAAATACTTTTACTAAACTTCTTCCATCAATAGCTATTCTTCTTCCATATTCTTCTGCTGTATTTATTATCTGCTGTAATCTATGTACATGTGAAGCAAAAGCTGCTACAATTATTCTTCCCTTAGCTTTTGAAAATTCTTGTTTAAATGCTTCTCCTACACTTCTTTCTGATGGTGTAAATCCTTCCACTTCTGAATTTGTTGAATCAGAAAGCATTAAATCTACTCCCTGCTCTCCTATCTGAGAAAGTCTTGCAAAGTCTACTCCTTCGCTGTCTACTGGAGTAAGATCTATTTTAAAATCTCCTGTATGAAATACAACTCCTGCTGGTGATGTTATTGCTAATGAATAAGCATCAGTTATAGAATGAGTTACTTTTATAAATTCAACTGTAAAATATTTCCCAACTTTTACTTTACTTCTTCCTTTTACTTCTTTCATCTTAGGAAGCTCTTTCGAAAATCCAGGATTATCAAATTTTGATTTAGCTAAAGCTAATGTAAGTTTTCCTCCAAACATTGGGATATTTTTATCTATTTTTTGATAAAGATATGGAATTGAACCTATATGATCTTCATGACCATGAGTTACAAAGAGTCCTTTCACTTTATCTTTATTATTTTCTATAAATGAAAAATCGGGGATCACTAAATCTATTCCTAACAGATTATCATCTGGAAAAGTCACTCCTGAATCTATTATTATTATTTCATCTCTATATTGAATGACTGTCATATTTTTTCCAACTTCTTCAAGTCCACCTAAAGGAATGACATACATTTTTTCTTCTTTTATACTTTTTGTTTCTTTTGTTTCAGCAGTTCTTTCTGCTTTAACTTCTATTTTATTTTCTTCTCTATCTCCTTTTAATTCTTTTATACCAGCTTTTATCGCTTTTATTTTTTCTTTTATATCTTTTACCTCTTTTATTCCACTAGTTTCTATTTTTTTCTTTTTCGAATATTCTCTCTCTGTATCCTTGTTTCTTTTTATCATCTGTTCTCCTTATTCTAATAGTATTTTTTCTGTACCTCCACTACTTCGAAATTACTATAACACTAAAATATACCTAATTAACTTTCTCCTCATTATTAGCTGAATTTTCATTGATTCCTTTTTCCCTGTTTTTTATCTCTAAATATTTATCTATAAATTTTCTAGCCATTCCTCCACCCATGGCTCCTCCTCCTCCAGCTCCTTCCAATATAACTGAAAAGACTATCTCAGGATTATCTGCAGGGAAATATCCTGCCACCCATGCATGTGTAGTTTTAGAATGAGGATTCTGAGCAGAACCACTTTTTGCTGCAACTTTCATTCCAGGGGTTCTAAGAACTTTTGTTGTTCCATTATCCTGTGCAACTGTTGCTATCAAAGCTTCATTTAATTCATCATAATATTTTTTAGGAAATTTTGTTATCTGATGTTTTTCTCCTATTATTGGAGTTACATCCTTCCCACTAAAATCTACTAATTCTTTTACTAAATGAGGAGAATACACATATCCTTTATTTGCAATTGTAGCATAAAGAACAGCTATCTGTAGAGGAGTTACTGTAAGATACCCCTGCCCAATTGATAAAAGTATTGTGTCTCCCTTGTACCATCCGCTTCCCATTGCCTTTTTTTTCCATTCAGCATCTGGAAGCAGTCCTCTTTTTTCTCCAGGAATGTCTATTCCTGTTCTTTCATTAAATCCAAACAAACGAGCTGTATCTACTATTGCTTTATGACCTATTTGGTCAGATAATCTATAGTAGTATGGATTGGCTGATTCAACAATAGATTTTTTCATATCTACATATCCATGTCCTCCAACTTTCCAAGCTCTCCATCTCCATTTTCCTATTTCATAATACCCATTTCTATCTAGATATTTTTCTTTAGGATCAATTCCGCTATCAAGAAATGCCATTGCTGACACTACTTTAAATACTGATCCTGGTGGATACTCTCCTGCTATTGTCTTATTAGTCAGTGGTCTTCCTGGATCAGTTATTATCTTTTGCCAATCTTCATTCAAAATTTGAGAACTAAACATATTTAAAGAATATGTAGGATAACTTACCATAGTAATTATTTCTCCAGTTTTAGGGTCCATAGCAATAAATGCACCAACTCTTTCATCTTCTTTGAATTGTTCCTCCATATATTCTTGAAGTTCCATATTCAATGTCATATAAAGATCTTTTCCAGGTATTGGATCTTTTTCTTCTGCTACCCTTCTTTGAACTTTATTAAAAGCATTTACTTCTATATACTCATATCCATCTTCACCTTGAAGTTTTTTGTCATAAGCTCTTTCTATTCCATCTTTACCTATTATATCTCTTGGTGAATATCCTTCATCTTTCAATTTTTCATATTCTTTTTCTGATATTTTTTTTACATAACCTATACTATGAGAAGCTACTGAATCATAAAGGTATCGTCTTTTAGAATAAGTCTGTACTTGCAAATATGGATAATCCACTATCTTCTCCATTAATCTATGAGCAGTTTCTTCATCTAAGCTTTCTACCAAAACATTTTCTCTGGTATAAGGAAATATTTCTCCATTTCTTATTCTTCTTTTTATGTATTCTTCATCATAACCTGTTACTTCACTGATTTCTCTAACTATTTCAGGATCACTGTCTCTCTCTTTTAAGTATACAAGTCTATACCCTGCACCATTTGTTACTACCAATCTTCCTTCTCGATCATATATTTTTCCTCTTGGAGATTCTATCTTCTTTAACTTAAATCTGTTTTTTTCAGAAAGATATGCATATCTTTCTCCTCTTACAAGCTGAAGATACATCATTCTTGTTCCAAGTCCTAAAAATACAAGTAAAATAAAAACTTTAAATACAACATCTCTTTTACTATTATCTGAACCTAATTTTATTTGAATTTTTCCATTTTTCATAGTTATTATCCTCTAGTATTCTTCTTTTTCCGCATAACTGCCACATACAAGTAATTAAATATTACAAACCCAATAAAATTAAATATCAAATAATGAAGATTATAATTTTTATATACCATTATAAAATACATTCCAAGCTGCACTATAGAAATACTTAAAATATTTTCTCTGCTATATACAAAATTTAAAAATATAAAATTGAACAGATAATAAAATACTGCCATTATTAAAAATAACCTTACAAAATCATGTGTCTGCAATGAAAGAATTACAGTCATCAAAAATATACAACTCACTGAACGAATCCTTTTTAAAGTTACAAGGTATGTAAAAAACGGAATTGCTATTATTAATACTGGGCTATTAAATGGTAAGCTTGCTTCTATTATTATTCCTAAAAAAGACAATATATAAATCATCAGTCCATCCTCTATTTAGCAAATATCATTATTTTATTCTTCAGACTATCCTTTTCTATCATATCTTTTATATCAAGCTTTTGAGCTATCTTGTATGCAATAAAGTAATCTTCAGAGTTATATTCTATTACTGAATTTTCAACCTTTGAATCATTTTTAATATTTTTAATATTTTTATATCCTAACTTTTTAAGTTCTTTTCCCATTTCATCTGCTGTATCAGTAGTTCCAATCACTTCTAGATTAAAGTCCATATTTTGTTCTTTCCCTAAAATAACAACCACATTGGCTAGTGTAGGAATAGAAGGAACATCCTTAATTTTAAAATATTTTTCATCTAACTGCATTAAAATTTCCTGTGTTTTTTCTTTAGAAATATCATTCATTATTACATAACTTTCTTCAAGAAATGTTTCATAGTTAGCAGCATTATATTTCATAGAAAGATTTTTCTTTAAAGTTTCTCCTGTTTTTCTTGCATATCCAGCTCTTCCATTCGCATTTAATATATCCACTATTATATTTTCATTCACTTCATTAGCTCTGTTAGAATCTGTATATAAAGAATCAAACATAGAATATAAACTTGAAGTAAGTATATATCTTTTGTCTGCTATATTTGTTTCTGGTATATTTTTAGCATTTTTTACATTTAATTTTATATCTCCGAATTTTATAACTTTATAGTTATCAACTTTTTCGGGAAGAATTTTATTTATTGCTGCCATTATTTCTTCTTTATTTTTATTTTTTACAAGCTCCTCAACTGTTTCATCTTTGCTGATGCTTATTTCATAAGGTATTTTCACAGCAAGTTTATCTTCATAAACAGCTATAAGGTTGCTTTTGCCAATTATAAGGTACCTGCTGTTTTTATCCAGATCTCTATTTCCATCATTCATATTTATAAACAAAAAAACTGTTAAAGCTACTATTATTCCTATTACAAATATTATTAGTTTTAGTTTTCCTAGTCCTTTATTCATCAGCTATCAACATCTCCTTTTCTAAAGAATTTATTTTTATATCAATAACACTGTTGAGCTCTATTCCATTATCCTTAATTTTCACTCTAAGATAATTTTCACTATAACCATATAGATATCCATCTATTTTTTCTTCCAAAAGAACACTCAAATGTTTCCCTATGTATTTTTTTCTTTCTTTTAATGCCATCTCTGTTTTAAGAACTTCTAATCTATCAGCTCTTTCTTTCTTTATCTTTGCATCTATTTTATCTGTAAAACTGCTTGCAAGAGTATTTTCTCTATCAGAATACTGAAATATATGAATTCCTGAAAAACCTATTTTTTTTATAAGATTATAGGAATTTTGGAACATTTTTTCAGTTTCACCTGGAAATCCCACTATCACATCAGCTGTATATTCCATATTTTTTACTTTTTCTTTTAACTTTAAGAGTCTTTCTTCAATAAGAGAACCCCCATATTTTCTTTTCATTCTTTCCAATACTTCATCATCACAAGATTGCAGTGAAATATGAAGATGAGGCATAAGTTTTTCATCTTTGAACATATCCATAAATTCATCAGAAATTTTATCTGGATAAACTGATCCTATTCTTACTCTTTGTAATCCATTCACCTTTAATATAGCTTTTAAAAGTGATTCAAAATTTTCTCCTTCATCAAGATCTTCACCATAGGCTCCTAAATTTATTCCTATAAGGATAATCTCTTTAAATCCTTCTTTCACCAATTTTTCTGTTTCTTTAATTATATTATCTTTCTTTCTTGACCTGCTTTTTCCTCTTGCAAAAGGAATTTTACAGTAGGAACAGAAATTATTACATCCATCTTGAATCTTAACATAGGCTCTAGACATTTCTCTTAATGTTGCAAACTCATATTCAGTATATTCATTATCTAAAAATATATTGTGATTTTTTACTTTTTCCATAGTTCTGTTTTCTATATCTTCTATAAAGTTAACTATAGCATTTTTATCAGTATTTCCTATTACATAATCTATCTCTTTCATTTCTAGAAGTTCTTTGCTGTTAGTTTGGGCATAACACCCAGTAACTATTACTATACCTCTTGGATTTATTTTTTTTGCTCTTCTCAGCATATTTCTTGTTTTTCTGTCTGCTACACTGGTAACAGTACATGAATTTACTATATAAACTTCAGCTTCTTCTTCAAAAGCTGTTTCTGTATACCCTTTTTTCAGTAATTGATTTTTTATACTTTCAGTTTCATATTGATTTACTTTACATCCTAAAGTATAAAAGGCAACTCTTTTATTGAAACTCATTTATTAATATTCCTCCCACTACAATAGAGGCTGTTTCCGCTCTTAGTATCCTTCTTCCCAGAGTAACTATCTCTGCTTTTTTCTCTTTTAAAAATTCTATTTCTTCTGAATCAAATCCACCTTCTGAACCTATTATATATAGAATTTTTGTTGGAAGTTTTTCTTTGTTTCTCAATAAATTTTTTAATGTATATTCTTCCTCACACTCATAAGGAACAATTACAAGATCATATTTTTCAAACTCTATCTCTTCAAGCTTTTTTACTTCATCTATTTCAGTAGCTTTAACTGCTTGACATTGTTTTAAAGTTTCTCTTACTATAAGATCCCATTTATCTTTTTTTTCTGTTATCTTAACAACACCTCTTTTAATAGCTAAAGGTATTATCTTATTAACTCCAATTTCTGTGAGTTTTTGAATAGCAAGATCCATTTTATCATTTTTTAATATCCCTAGTGCAGCATCTATTTTTACTTTATGAGAATATCTGTCTTCAAATATTTGTTCTATTTCTAGAATTATCTCTTTTTTATCTATAGAAACAACTTTACAGAAGTATTCTTTTTCACCATCTACAGCTCTTATTTCTTCATTTAGTTTTATTCTAAAAACATTTTTCAAATGATTTATATCGCCTTTTTCATTAATTGTAATCCTGTTTCCGCCAATATTCTCACTTGTTATTATAACACTTATCACTCTAAACTCCTATATCATATCTTTATTTTTTATAAATTCATTTAAAGTAGTTTCTTTTAATATTTTTGTCATAGCACTGTCAAGTTTACTCCATATGCAAGTAGTACCACAAGTTTGTTCGCTGCATGTAGCCTTATGCTCTTCACTTTCATTACAATCAATGACTTTGTCCTCTTCGTCAAGTATTTTATATAACTGATGCAGTGTTATTTCAGTTGGTTCCTTTGCCAATCTGTATCCACCATTAGGTCCTCTTTTACCTTCTATTATATTTTCGTTTTTTAATTTAAATAGAATCTGTTCCAAATATTGTACAGAAATATTTTGATCATCTGCAATTTCTTTTATTCTTACTAATTTTTCTTCACCACTTTTTTCAGCTATATATGCTAAAGCTCTTAGTCCATATCTAACTTTTGTGCTTATCTTCATTTTCTCCCAGCTCCTTAACACCTTTAAAATGTTCATATGCTCTTTCAGTTACCATTCTCCCTCTGTTAGTTCTTTTTAAGTAACCAATTTTTACCAGATAAGGTTCATAAACCTCTTCTAAAGTCCTTTTGTCCTCTCCTAGCATAAGAGAAAGAGTATCTATTCCTACAGGACCACCACCATAATTATCTATGATGGCATTTACAATATCTCTATCTAAATCATCCAATCCTGCTGAATCTATCCCTAATATATCCAATGCTTTTAAAGAAATTTCTCTGTCTATTGTTCCATTACCTCTTATTTCACAAAAATCTCTTACTCTTTTTAAAAGACGATTGGCTATTCTCGGAGTTCCTCTGCTTCGGCTTGCAAGTTCTTTTGCACCATCCATTTCTATTTTTACTCCCAGTATATTCCCTCCTCTGAGGATAATATCTGTTATCTCTTCTTCACTGTAATACTCCATTCTATGAGTGACTCCAAATCTATCTCTTAATGGAGAACTTAAAAGTCCTGCTCTTGTTGTTGCTCCTATTAAAGTAAAATTTGGAAGTTCTATTCTTATAGATCGCGCAGAAGGGCCTTTCCCTATAATTATATCCAGTTCTTTATCTTCCATAGCAGGATACAATATCTCTTCAACTGTATTGTTTAACCTGTGAATTTCATCTATAAAGAGTATATCATTTTCTTCCAGTGAAGTCAGTATAGCTGCAAGATCTCCAGCTCTTTCCAATACAGGTCCTGAAGTTATTTTTAAATTAGCTCCCATTTCAGTAGCTATAACTCCTGCAAGAGTGGTTTTACCTAAACCTGGAGGACCGTATAAAAGAATATGGTCAATAGAGCTTCCTCTTTTTTTAGCAGCTTCTATAGATATTGACATCTTTTCCTTCAAAGAAACCTGTCCTATATAATCTTTAAAACATCTCGGTCTGAGAGTTTTTTGAATTTCTATATCATTCTCCATTTCTGAAGTTGTAACTACTCTATCCACTTTCTTCTCCTTATATAAACAAACTTACTCCAAACTGAAAAAAACCTATTATTCCTCCTAATACGGCTCCTACCACTTCTATATGTTTTAATTCTTTTTTAGCAAGTGAATATGTTATATCTTCTAATTTCTCAAGAGAAAATCCATCTACATTAGTTATAATTATTTCTCTGAAATTTACCTTTTCTTCTAAATAATTAGAAAACATTTCTATGATAGTATCCTTATTTTCAAGAATAGAAGTTTTTATCATATTTTTAATTTTTTTAAGCATATCTTCACTCATGAACATTGCAAGCATAGGAAACTTTTTAGTTAGTTCTCCCTCTAATTTTTCATCAAGAATTTTATCAATCATATCACCCATTCTTGCTTCTAATTCTTCTCCGTCCAAAGTACTTGTCACATCTTTTAAAGATATAAGTTCTTTTTGTACTGTGTCTGCTATGCTTATAGCTATTTCATGTTTTCTTTTGGGAATGAGTCCCTGTATCTTAAACAATCCAAAATTTATTTCTTTGTATGGTCTAAAAAGCATTTTGATAGCTACATAGTTAGTTATCCATCCAATCATTGCTCCTATACCTACTATAAGAGCTAATTTTATTAACATAGTATTTAATTCTGTCATTGTATTTCACCTTCAAATTTTATTAAAATTTCATTACTTCTCTAGTAAACTATTTTATCATAAATATTGTATTTTTTCAATTATTATAACCATAAACATTACAATCATCATCACTTTTTTATGTTTTATGTTCAGAAATAAAAAGAAGATGCCTCAAAAAATTTAAAAACAAAATTTTTACTTTTGTGCCATCCCCTAAGTATATTTTTATTTTTTTACTGTTTTTTGTAATACACTAATATCATTTTATGATGAATATAGAAAATTGTCAATACAAGCATTCTCTTTTATTATCTTCATCCAAAATAAAAAATTAAATATGCTTAAGTTTTTCTTTAAAAAATAAAAAATTCATTATCTTTTTTCAATAAACTATAATTATTAATATTAAAAAACAGTTTGATTTCTCAAACTGTTTTTTAATGTTTTAGTTTTCTTCTCCTGAAGTTCCATATTTAGAAAGAAGTTCCTGATTTTCTCTTCTTTCTTCTTCAATTTCTATTTTTTTAATAGATAGTTTAATTCTTTGTTTTTCTTTATCTATCTCAACAATTTGAGCTTTTACTATTTGTCCTACTGTAAATTTATCTTTAAGATTTTTTACAAAATCTTTAGAAGCCATTTGAGCAGGTACAAATCCATCTATTCCTTTGCTTAGATTAATAAATAATCCAAAATCCATAATATTTTTTATTTCTTTTTCTACAGTCTCACCTATTTTATAAGTTTCAAGAGCTATTTCCCAAGGACTTTTTCTTAATGCTTTAATACTTCCTTTAATTTTATTTTCTTCAGTATTAAGCTCAATAACTTTAAATTCTACTATATCTCCAATAGCAAATTTTTTATTTTCTTCTCCTTGCCAGTTAAAATCAGATTGATGAATAAATACATCAACTCCTGGTTCTACTTCAGCAAAAATTCCAAAAGGTTTTACTTCAAGAACTTTTCCTTTTAGCTCAGTTCCAACTGCATATCTTTCAGCTGCACTATCCCAAGGATTTGCACTTAATTGTTTTATTCCAAGTTTTAACTTTCTTTCAGCTGGTTGGAATTCAATTATTTTAATTTTTACAATATCTCCTAATTGAACAAATTCATTTAAGCTCACTCTTTTTTTATTCCAAGTAAAATCTGACATATGTACAAGTCCTTCTACTCCATCAGCTATTTCTACAAACACTCCATATGGAAGTATCTTAGTCACTTTTCCTTCTACTACTGAATCTACTGCATATTGTTCAGCTGCTACTTCCCAAGGATTTCTTGTAAGAACTTTTATAGATAACTTAACATTTTTCTTTTCAGGTTCTAAAGATATTATTTTAGCCTCTACCTTATCTCCTTTTTTATATTTATCAATAAGTTTATCTAACTTTTTCCAAGATACTTCTGAAATATGAACAAATCCTCTTAAATGTTTTAATCTTAAAGAAAGTCCAAAATCCAATACATCTGCAACTTCAGCTTCTACTACATCTCCTACTTTTAATTCAGCAAATTCCTTTTCTTCTTTTTGAAGAGTAATATCTTTTTTAGAGAAAGTTATTTTTTTACCTTTTTTGTCTTTGTCAGGTTTGATATCTTTTATCATTACTGTAATATCTTCTCCGACTACTTTATCTCCATCTTTCATAGAAATTTCAGATAAAGAATTAGGAAGAAACCCTTGATGGAACATAGCTTCAACCATATATCCACCTTTTACTCTTTTTACTATTTTTCCAGTTACAGTTTCTTTATTTTCGAAAGCTTCCTCTAGTTTTTTCCAGTTATCTTCCATATCTATTCTTTTTCTAGAACCGATTATGAATTCTCCCTCATCAGTTTCTCCAATAAGAAGTACTTCTACTTCATCTCCTATATTATAGTTTGCTAGTTCTTCACTTCTCACTCTTACACTTGTTGGTTGTCCTGGTACATCTAAGTAAGCAAAGTTTCTATCCACTTGAGATAATACTCCTGTTACCCTTACTTTTGATTTTTCCTCTGTTGGTAAATACTCGTTCAACAGAGCTTCAAATTCTTCATAATATTCGTTATTAGACATTAAAGATCCCCCTTATTTTATTTTCTATATTAATTACTATTTCTTCTGGTGTTGATGCTCCGGCTGTAATACCTATCTTTTTACAGCCTCTGAACCACTCTTTTTTTATTTCACTCTCATCCTGTATTAAATAAGTGGATTCATTTATAGCTTTTGATATATCATAAAGTTTTTTAGTATTAGAGCTGTTTTTACCTCCAATAACTAATAATATATCTACATCCTTTGATAATTCTTCTACTGCTTGTTGTCTTACTTGTGTCGCTCCACACACCTTATCTGATATCTTAACATTTGAATAGTTATTTTCCAAGAAACTTTTTATTTTTTCTAAAATTTTTTTATTTAAAGTTGTTTGTGTCAAAAGGCAATATTTTTTATCCCTCTCTATTTCTGCATTTATAATTTCTTCAAGATTTTTAAAAACTCTAATATTTTTTCCAAAAGAAATTATTCCTTTTACTTCTGGATGTTCTTTATCTCCTACAAATAAAATCTCATATCCCTTAGCTTCCATTTCTATAAGAGTTTTTCTTATTTGAGTTACAAAAATACAAGTTGCATCATATATTTTTATATTTTTTTCTTTCAATATATTGTATACTTTCTCAGATGTTCCATGGGCTCTTATTATGACTATATCCCCATTTTTTAATTTATCTCTTTTCTCTAAAATATCATTTTCCTCTATTGTTTCAAAGCCTTCTTTTTCAAGTTTTTTTACTACATATTCATTATGAACAAGCATTCCAAGTATATATATTTTTTTTCCTAAGTTCTCAGGTTCTTTTAGTACATTATAGCATGTTTCAATAGCTCCTGATACTCCAAAACAGAACCCCATATGTTTAGCTCTTATTATTTCCATATTTATTCCTCATTAAATTTTTTAACTTCTATTAGATTTACCAATGCATCCAACATTTCATCTTCATCTGGACCATCAGCAATTAATTCCAATGTTCTTCCTTGTTCAGCTGCCAAAAGCATAAGTCCCATTATACTTTTCCCATTTATCTCTTCATCATCACATTTAACTATTATATCTGAATCATATCCTGTTACTAACTGTACAAATAATGATGATGGTCTTGCATGGAGTCCCGCTTTATTTTTTATTTGAACTTTCCTGCTTTTCATAAAAATATCACTTTCCTTATCTTGTTCTATATATATTTTTTTAAAATTTCTTTCACTTCATTTGAATCATGACACTGGAGAATTTGTGTTCTTAAAGGTTTTAACGAATTATAATCAAGATTTCTGATCAAAGCTCTGGCTGGAAGCATTGAACCACCTACCATACTCAAATTTGTAATTCCCATGCTTAAAAATGCTACTATAGCTTTCTGTTGTCCTGCCATTTCTCCACAAATTGATACTGATTTTCCATATTTATCAGCAGCTTCTTTTATTTGAGATACAGCACGTAATACAGCTGGATTATAACTGTCATACATCTCCGAAACAGTTTCAGATAGACGATCAGCAGCTAATATATATTGTGTTAAGTCATTGGTTCCTATACTGAAAAAATCTACTTCTTGAGCAAAAATATCTGCCATCATTACTGCTGAAGGTACCTCAATCATTATCCCTACTTCTATATTTTCTTTAAAATTTTTACCTTCTTGTCTTAATTCTGCTTTTACTTCTTCTAAGAGTATGTTTGCTTCTCTTATTTCATTTACATTAGTTATCATTGGATACATAAGTTTTACATTTCTATTATATGCTGCTCTTAGGATTGCCCTCAATTGTATTTTAAATATTTTTTTTTCACTTAACGAAAACCTTATACCTCTTAAGCCTAGAAATGAATTCATTTCAGTTTTCATTTGAAAATATGGAAGCTGTTTATCTGCTCCTATATCTAATGTTCTTATAACAATAGAACTTTTTTCATCAAAATTTTTAATTATATCATTATATGAAGCAAGCTGTTCTTCTTCATCAGGAAAACTACTGCTTTTCATATAAAGAAGCTCTGTTCTCAATAATCCTATTCCATCTGGTGCAACAGCTTCTATTTCTCCTTTTGTAGTTTTTCCACTGATATTAAGATTCAGTGAAACCTCCATTCCATCTAATGTCACTGCTGGAAGAAAAGCAGCCTTTTCCATTTCTTCTTTTTTATGATTAAACTTTTCTATTTTATTCTTATATTCTTCTAAAATTTTTTCATCTGGTTCTATTATAACATAAGAATTCTGTTCAGTAGTATCTAAAATTACATCTTTTTTCCAATTGTAACTGAAAATATTTTTTATTCCCATTAAAGTAGGAATCTCCAAGGCTTTTGCTAAAATTGCAAGATGAGAAGTTTCTCCTCCATATTCCATGATTATTCCTTTTAACTTTATATTTTCATGATACATATTTAATAATTCAGTTGGAAATATTTCCTCTGTTATAAGTATTTTTCCATTTAAATCAACCCATTCATTTTTTCTTGAGTTTAAATTACTGATTATTCTCTTTTCCACGTCTTTTATATCTAGTACTTTTTGTCTGTATATAGGATTTTCTAGCTTACTGAATAAAGAAACATATTTATCTGTAACTATTTTAACAGAATCTTCAGCCTTTGTTCTATTTTTCTGTATATATTTTTCAATATCAGAAATATATACTGGATCGTCAAGAATCATAAGGTGAGCTGTTATTATTTCTAAGTCTTTCTCTCCTATTTTTCCAGCAAGACTTGTTTTTAAACGTTCTAAAGATTCTTTTGACATTTCTAAGCCATCTCTGAATCTTTCAATTTCAGTATCTATTTCTCTTTCATCTAAAAGTGTAGTTATTCCATTGTTAGACAATTCTTTCCTATCTAAAAACACTCTTCCTATTACAATTCCTTCAAAAGCAAAAGTTCCCTTTAAAATTTCCACTTTATACCACCCCTTGTTATTCTTTAGTGGACTATATTAAATTATATCTCATTTTAATTCATTTTTCAATTTATTTACTTTTTTAAAAAAAATTTTTTAAAAATTTTATTGATTATCATGTTCACTTGTGCTACAATCATAAAATAAAAATTAATATAATAAATTTTATACTCCATATAAATTTGATTCTATATATACAACATATATAATTGTGTAGCAAACACATATTTATAGAAAATATTTTTATCTTTTTTTAAAGGGGAGGCGTTATAAAAATGAACACTATGCTAGAAGTATTTGGTATCCACTATTTTTCCGAACTTGAATTAAAGAGCAGAGTTCCTAGTTCTATTTTCAAGAAGTTTAAATCTGTTCAACTTGGTGAGGCAGAAATGTCTTTAGAAGTAGCAGATATTATTGCCAGCGCCGTAAAAAGCTGGGCCACTGAAAAAGGTGCCACTCACTTCACACACTGGTTCCAACCACTTACTGAACTGACTGCTGAAAAGCACGAATCATTCATCTCTATCACTTCTGATGGGTCTATTATGTCTCAATTTTCTGGAAAAGATCTTATAAAGGGGGAAGCTGATACTTCTTCATTCCCAAATGGTGGACTCAGATCTACTTTTGAAGCACGTGGATATACTGCTTGGGATACAAGTTCTCCAATGTTTTTAAAAGGTGAAGGTTTATCTAAATCATTATATATTCCTACTGCCTTTGTTGGATACAATGGAGAAGCTCTTGATAAAAAAGTGCCTCTTTTAAAATCTATAAAATCTGTTGAAGCTCAGGCTCTAAGAATTCAAAGACTTCTTGGAGATGATAAAACTAGACATATTGATGTTACACTAGGTGCTGAACAAGAATACTTTCTAGTTGAAAAAGAATTCTGGGATAAACGTCTAGACCTTGCTCTTGCTGGAAGAACTCTTTTTGGTAACCTCCCTCCAAAAGGTCAGGAAATGAATGATCACTACTATGGAACAATTAAAGAAAGAGTAGGTTGTTTCATGGCTGAACTTGATGCTGAACTTTGGAAAGTTGGAGTTATGGCAAAAACTAAGCATAACGAAGTTGCTCCCAATCAGTTTGAGCTTGCCCTTATGTTTACTTCTGCTAATGTAGCTGTAGACCAAAATCATCTTACTATGGATATTATCAAAAAAGTAGCAAACAGACATCATCTTGCTGCTCTTCTTCATGAAAAACCTTTTCAAGGAGTAAATGGTTCTGGAAAACATTGTAACTGGTCACTTGCAACTGATACAGGAATAAATCTTTTCAATCCTGATAATTTATCAAAAGATAATTTACAATTCCTTCTTTATATAATGGCTGTAGTTGAAGGTATAGATAGATATGCTGATATTCTTAGAGCATGTACTGCCACTCCTGGAAATGATCATAGACTTGGAGGACATGAAGCCCCACCAGCTGTAATTTCAATATTCCTTGGAGAGCAACTGCAGGAGCTTTTAGAAAATATTGGTAATACTGAATTTAATGAGTCTGCTGACGGAGGTACTCTTGATATAGGAGTTCATATACCTAAAATTGCAAAAGATCTTTCAGACAGAAACAGAACTTCTCCATTTGCATTCACAGGAAACAAATTTGAATTTAGAATGCCTGGATCAAGTGCTTCTGCTTCTACTCCAGTATTTATGATTAATACTATTGTTGCAGATATCTTAAAAGAATATGCAGATTATCTTGAAAAAACTGACCCTACAAAACATATAAATAAATATATAATAAAACTTATTAAAGACAGATATCCTAAACATAAAAGAATCATATTTAATGGAAATGGATATGAAAATACTTGGATTGAAAAAGCAAAAGAGCTTGGGCTTTCAAACTTAAAAAATACTATAGAAGGAATTCCAGTATTTATAAGAGAAGAAACTATTGAACTTTTTGAAAGAAATGAAGTTTTATCTAGAAATGAACTTTATTCAAGATTTAAAGTTTATAGTGAAAGATATAATAAACAAACAAATATAGAAATTTCTACTGCTATAAGAATGGCAAGAAATGAGATATATCCATGTATTTCAAGATATATAACTAATATTTCTCAAATGATAAATAGTGTAAGAGAAGCTCTTGGTGAAGAACAGTTCATTCAATATGACAAAGAACACTTAATTAAAGTAATAGGATATAAAAATCAACTTAAAGATACTATCACTGAATTAAATGAAGGATTAAAAACAGCTGTTGCTATTCCTGACGAATATGAGAGAGCATGTTACTATAACAATGAACTTATACCTGTACTTACTCGTATGAGGACTATTGTGGACGCACTTGAATTATTGATAGAAAAATCTGTCTGGCCAATACCTACTTATTATGATTTATTATTCAGACTATAAAAATATACTTCTATAATTCTGAGGAATCTCTGAAAGTCCTAAACTTTCAAGGGATTCCTCTTGTTTTATTTTACATTTCTATGATAGAATATAGCAAAAATACAAAGGGGTAAACAATGAAAAAACTGGATTTTATTATACTTATTTTTCTTTTTATATGCAGCCTGTTGGTTAAATCGTCTTTCGGATTTAGATTCCTCTTTTTATTTTACGCCTCTTTAATAATTTATAAAAATATAGCACTCAAAACTGATAAAAATAAATTCTTTAAATTTTTAAAAAAAATCTGCAAACTTGGATACTGCTTATTTTTCTTTTCTTTTATTATTGTAGAGGGAATAATCTTAAAAGATATCTTAGTCAACAGAAATAATAGTCCTAAAGTAAAATATCTTATTGTTCTGGGAGCTGGACTAAAAGGGGATATTCCATCAGAAGTATTAAAATATAGATTGAATAAAGCTGTAGAATACTATAAAAAAAATCCAGATACAATTTTTATTGTTTCTGGAGGTCAAGGAAAAGATGAGTGGATATCTGAAGCAGAAGCTATGAATATATATCTCTTTAAAAAAGGAGTTCCTTTAAAAAATATCATCAAAGAAGATAAATCTACTTCAACATATGAAAATCTAAAATTTTCTGATAAAATAATTAAAGAAAAAGGTATAACTGGAGATATTGGTGTTATGTCTAACAACTTTCATATGTATAGAGTCAAACTAATATCTAAAAAATTAAATTTTCCTTTAAAAACTGTTTATGCAGAAACTCCAGCAATTGTCTTTCCTAACTATATGCTTAGAGAATATTTTGCTTTCTTCAATGAATATAGAAAAAAAGAGGTATAATATGCAGATTAACAGATTATTTGAAATACTCTACATATTAATTAATAAAAAACATATAACTGCCAAAGAATTGTCTTTACATTTTGAAGTATCTGTACGAACTATCTACCGAGATATTGATATCCTATGTTCTGCTGGTATTCCTGTATATACTTCTCAAGGAAGTGGTGGTGGAATATTCATAGAAAAAAGCTATATTTTAAATAATTCTGCTCTCACTGATGAGGAACAAGAAAAAATAATAACATCTCTTCAAAGTATTCCTTCATTAAATGACATTGATAATTCAAAGCTCATATCTAAATTATCTGGGCTCTTTAAAAAAAATTATCTCAACTGGATAGAAATAGATTTTTCCAGATGGGGTGACAGTGATTACGATAATCAGAATTATATCCTCATCAAGAATTCCATCATTGGACATACTATAATTTCCTTTGCATATATCAGTTCATATGGAGAAGTTACTTTAAGAAAAATTTGTCCTGTAAAACTTTTCTTCAAATCTTCTTCTTGGTATCTACAGGGATTTTGTCTTGATAAAAAAGAATACAGAACATTTAAAATCACCAGAATGTCTTCTTTAAAGACAAATCCTGAAATATTTGATACTACTGAACTTCCTTTGCCTCCATCATTAGAAGTAAAAAAAGAAGCTTGCCCCTCGCTTATGAACTTAAAATTAGAATTTCCTTCTCATTTAGGTTACAGAGTTTATGACAACTTTTCTCCAGAAGAAATAGAAAAAACAAAAGATGGAAATTATATAGTAAATACATCTTTTCCACATGATAAATGGGTATATAGCTTTCTTCTCTCTTTTGGTTCAGATGTGAAAGTTTTAGAACCAGAAGAAATAAGAAAAAATCTTTTAAACGAAATAGAAAAAATAGAAAAAGTTTATAAAGAGTAACATGACATGCAGTTGTCAGGTTTCAAATGTTATAATGAAATATCTAAAGTATATAGGAGGGATAAATAATGGAAGAAAAATATTGTCAAAGCTGTGGAATGCCTATGGGAAATACTGATGAACTTTATGGAACTAATGCTGATGGTAAAAAGAATAATGATTACTGCAGTTATTGTTTTGATAGTGGAAAGTTTACAAGTGAAATGACAATGGACGAAATGGTTGAACTTTGTGTTCCTCATATGGTTGAAGTTCATCCTGAAATGACTGAAGAAAAAGCAAGACAGATGATGAAGAAATTTTTTCCTCATCTAAAGCGTTGGAAAAAAGACTAGAAAATTAAATGGGTGACTAAAACTTTTGTTAGTTTTTAGCCACCTATTTTTAATTAAAATTCTATATCTTCTATATCTATTACTTGTGCAAAACGATTTTTCCAAATATTATTCATATAAAAATCATTCAAATCCATAGCACTAAATTTTCCATTATCACAAGTAGTTACTGTATCTCTAGGGATAATCAATTCATAGCCATATTCAAAAGCTGCCTTACAAGTAGTATCTATACAATATTCTGTCTGCATTCCAGTCAATATAATTCTTTCAATATTCTTACTTTCAAGATACTCTTTCAATCCTGTTTTTCTTAAAGCACTGTTGTAAATTTTATCAAATATTTTTTCATTTTCAGCAGGTTGGAGTTTACTGTAGATTTCCCATCCAGAAGTCCCATATTCAAGTTCACTGCCTTTTCCACTATCATGTCTCACAAATATGACTTCTATCTCTTTTGTTCTACATCTTTTAATAAGAGAATTGATATTATCTGTTACTCTTTCAGCATCATGCATCCCATATAAAATCAAAGCCGTCTGAACATCCACTATTAGTAATACTGTTTTTTTCATTTTTCCTCCTAAAAAATTAAAAATACTTTACAAAAGGCCAAATTATTTCCATATAGTATATCATAATTTTTTAGAATTCATCTATTTTTTATCTGAATCTTCCACATATTTCAGATAAAGATTATTTATTATATAATTTGTTGCTATCTCTTGTATCAAAGGAGATTCAAATTCTTTATACACTTTTGAAGATACCATTAAAAATATCTCATTTATATTTTTAGAATCTTTTTTAGAGGTTATAAATATAGTGTTTATTCTTTTCTCTCTTAAATATTTTTTTATTCTATTCATTTGAAAGTTATTATTTGAAAAACTTATTATAAATGCCAAATCATCTTCTTTTATTTTTTTGACCTCAATATTTTGTGAAGAAGCTGCAAGAGGGCATATAGTATTTTTCCCTAATCTCATAAACTTTTCACTAGCATTTTGAGCCAATATATTCGAAAATGAAGTGCCAAAGAAATATATTTTTTTAGATTCTTTAATCAATTTTATTGCCTGGTTATATATTTCTTCATTATTTAATTTTTCAGTTTCTAATAATGAATCATTAAGATCTATAAAATAATTCTTTTTTTCATTTTTTCTATGAACTTCTTTTTCTTTAAGAAAACTATTGTATATTCTACATTCTTCCTTTAATGTTTTAAAATCACTGTCATTTATTCTTCGACAAAATCTTGATACAGTAGATATTGAGGTATTACATTTTTTAGCAAACTCTTTTATAGATATCTCTGGGATAAAGTCATGATTTTCTAATATGTAATTAGCAATTACAACTTCTACACTTGGATACAAATCACTGTTATCTCTACATTTTTTTAGATTTGAAAAAAATGAATACATCTCAACACACCTCTGTAGTTTATTTATTCATGTTTTAAAAATTCTCTAAGTTCTATTTTAAATAAATTAGCCTTATTACCATATATTATCTGAATTCCATTGTCAACAATTATAGCTCCACTTGCCCCCAGTTGTTTTTCAAATATTTTTTGATCTATTATTTTAGAATTATCCTTTAATGTAAGTCTTAATCTTGTAAAACAAGCATCAACTTTTAAAATGTTAGAACTTCCCCCAACATTTTCTACTATCTTTTCAAGTATATCATTAGAAATAGTTTTAGTCGATACTATTTCTGTATCTTCATATTCATCTTCTTCTCTTCCAGGAGTTTTAAGATTTCTTCTTTCAATATACAATTTAAACATATAATAGTAAATTACAAAATATACAGGTCCTACAAAAAGTAAATTATACCAGTGAGAACCTTTATTTGAGTTTAAAATTCCATTAAAAATAAAAGAAAGAAATGGTCCTCCAAAACTTGATGGTCCTGGAATATTTATCTGTAATATATATGTTATAACATAAGCTATCCCTGCTAAAAGTGCATGTAAACAAAATAATATTGGTGAAATAAATAAAAATGAAAATTCCAGTGGTTCAGTAATACCCATCAACGCACAAGGAAGAACAGCTGCCATCATTAAAGCTGCTACTTTCTTTTTATTTTTAGGCAATGCTGTTTTATATATAGCCAATGCTGCTCCTGGCAGCCCAAACATTGCAAAAAGTACCTTTCCATTCATTACAAATCTTGTTATATTCACATCAAAAACTGCTGTTGGTGAACTTAACATAGTATTATATATATTTACTGCACCTTCTACCATTTTTCCATCAATCTCTACAAGTCCACCTAGCTGAGTAAAAAAGAAAGGAAGATAAATAAAGTGATGAAGTCCAAATGGAAGTAATAACCTCTCTGAAAGTCCATAAAGAAAAGCTCCAGATGCCCCTGTTGAATTAATAATCTCTGATGATTTTATCAACAACCCCTGAACAGGTGGAAAAATAAAGGCTAATACTATTCCGAGAAGACTTGAAAAAATTATTGTTAGTGCTGGTATAGATCTTGTTCCATTAAAAATTGATAAAATTGGTGGAAGCTGTATCTTATAAAATTTATTATGTATAGCTGCTACTAAAAATCCTACTAATATACCTCCAAAAACTCCTGTATCTAAAGTTAATACCCCTAACACTTGTTTCTGCCCTATTAAAAGACTTGCAGGGTTAAGTTTATGAGTGTATATTAAAAAACTTCCTAAAATAGTATTCATAGTCATATAACCTAAAAACCCACTTAATGCTGCTGTTGCCTTCTCACTTTTTACAAATCCATATGCTATACAGATTGCGAATATTACTGGAATATTATTATTCACAACATTTCCTGCATCTTTTAAAATATTAAACAGTAATCCAAGATGCTTTAAAAATGGAAATATCTCTGTTATTCTTGGGTTAGTAAATCCACTCCCAACTCCAACTAATATTCCTGCAATGGGCAATATAAGAACTGGAGCCATCAATACTTTTCCCAACTTTTGAAACTCACTAAATACTCTGTTTTTATCCATTATTCCTCCCCAAATATTTCTAATAAGATTTCTTTTCTAATTTTGGCCAATATTCTCCATTTGCTTCTATTAAATCATCTAAGATAGCTTTCGCTATTGAAGTTGATGAAACTGTCTTATTCACTGCTATAGCTTGAAGAGCTTTATCATATGAATTTTCAAAATAAGCATCTACAGCTAACTTTTCTGATGATAATTGATTTTCTATCAACCCTTTATAAAATGATGAAATAGGTTTTCTAGCTACTGGCTCAGGACCCCAGCTTCTTAAATATGCTGGAACTTCTACCATTGCATCTGCTGGAAGATTAGGAATAGCTCCATTATTTTCTACAATAACTAAATATCTGTATCCTTTATTATATGCTATTGAAGCTGCTGCATCTACTATAAAGTCTCCAAATACAGTAAATTCTTGTACAGGGCTTTTATAATTATCAGGGTCTGCTAAAAATTTATTGTATTCTTCTTTTAGTTCTTTTTCTCTTCCTTCTATTATCATATCTGCTCTAGTATGAGTTAAGTCCATTTTTTTTACTACATCTGATGAATATAGATAATATTGTAAGTAACTGTTAGGAAGATATTCTGGATAATCTTTTACAATTTCAGCATATTGTTTCCAAGTTTTTTGCCAATCTTTATCTTTATGATGTCTATCACTGCAAGCTTCCATTCCTGTTGATATTATTTTTTCTCTCAATTCTGGCAATCTATCTTTTCCTGTTTGGTCATATAATGCTGTAAACCATCCGAAATGATTTAGTCCAAAATATTCTGGATCTAATTCTGTCCAATCACTCAATCCCAGCATTTTACTGTAAGAAAGAAGTATTGCTACTGGCATATCACATATATTTAATATTCTTTCATTATTAAATTTTCTTCTTGTTGCTTCTGCTACTACAGCAGCTGGGTTTGAATAATTAAGTATCCAGCAGTCAGGTGAATACTTTTTAGCCTCCTCTATTATTTTTATAACTCCAGGAATTGATCTTATTCCATATGAAATTGAACCTCCAGGTCCACAAGTTTCCTGACCTATAACGCCATATTTTAAAGGTATTTTTTCATCATACCTTCTCATTTCAAGTCCCCCTTGTCTTATTTGAGCAAAAACAAAATCTACTCCTGTAAAAGCCTCAGCATAATCTAATGTAGCTATAACTTCTAATTCTTTATCATAATTATCTTTTATGAATTGAGTCATTACAGCTTTTACTCTATTTAATCTTTCTTCATCTATCTCAAATAAAATTAATTTTTTCAAAGGAAGTGTATCTTTCTTTTGAATTAAACTTTGAATTATTCCTGGAGTATGAGTACTTCCAGCTCCTGCTATTACAACTGTATTCTTTTTCATCTTTTTTCTCCTTTTTAAAATAAAATATCTTTATTACAAGCAAAGTATAGCATATTAAAATTTTCAAAATAAAAATTTTCATTTTTTGAAAATTTTATTTGTTTTTTCATTCAAAATTTAGTTTTTTACACATTTTTAAGAAATAAAAAAATACCTCCCTAACATAAGGTATTTCTTATATTAGAAAGGTATTTATATTTATTATTAGAATACTGGTACAAATCCACCCTTAAAAGTTTCATTGATATAGTTTCTTACTTTTTCACTCTGAAAATGTTTTACAAAAGTTTTTATATCTTCTCTGTTTTCATCTCCTGCTCTTACAGCTATAATATTGATGTATGGAGAATCTTTATCCTCAAGAAGTATGCTGTCTCTAGTAGGATAAAATCCTGCATTAAGAGCATATCCTCCATTGATAATAGCTGCATCTACATCATCTATTACTCTAGGAAGCTGAGCTGCTTCTAATTGTTTAAATTTTATTTTCTTTGGATTTTCTACAATATCAAATGCTGTAGCATGAAGGTCTGTAGGGTCTTTAAGCTTTATTAGTCCTATTCTATGAAAAAGAAGAAGTGCTCTTCCACTGTTTGTAGGGTCATTTGGTATGGCTATTGTAGCTTTATCAGGAAGTTCCTCTATTGATTTAAATTTTTTAGAATATAGTCCTAGAGGTGCTATATATGTTGCTCCTGCTGAAACAAGATTAAGCTTTCTATCTTTTTTAAATTGCTCTAAATATGGAAGATGCTGAAAAGAATTTAAGTCAATATCTCCTTCTGCCAGTGCTATATTTGGTGTTACATAATCATTCATCTCTACTATCTGCAATTCTATTCCTTCAGCTTTTAAATCATCTTTTATGAGCTCCATAATTTCTGCCCCTGGATAAGAAGTAGTTCCTATTTTTAAAGTTTTTCCAAAACACAATGTTGTTAATAATATAAAAAGTATAAATATTTTTTTCATCTTTCAGCTCCCCTTATTATTTATGTATTTTCATTAGAATGTAGGTACTACTCCACCTTTATAGTTACTTAAAATATAGTCACTTACTTTTTTACTTTGAAGTGCTTTTATAAGTTTTACTATATCCTCTTTATTTTCATCTCCTGCTTTTACAGCTATAATATTTGCATAAGGAGATTCTTTTCCTTCTAACAAAAGTGAATCATCAACTGGAGAAAATCCAGCTTCTAAAGCATAATTTCCATTAATTACAGCTGCATCTACATCAGGAAGAACTCTAGGAAGTTGTGCTGCTTCAATTGGTTTAAATTTTAATTTTTTAGGATTTTTAACTATATCAAATTCTGTAACATACAGATTTGAAGGATCATTTAAAGTAATTATTCCATTATTGTGTAAAAGAATAAGAGCTCTTCCTCCATTTGATGGATCACTTGGAATAGCTATTGTTGCTTTATCAGGCAACTGTCCTATTTCTTTATATTTTTTTGAGAAAACTCCAAGAGGTTCAACATGAATTTTTGCTGCTGAAGCAAGTTTTAATCCTCTTTCAGTTATAAACTTTTCAAGATAAGGATAATGTTGAAAGAAGTTAGCATCTATTTCTCCTTCTGCCAGTGCTAAGTTAGGAGTTACATAATCTGTAAATTCAATGATTTTAAGTTCTACTCCTTCAGCTTTCAGATCATCTTTTACTAGATTTAAAAGTTCTGCATGAGGTACAGGTGTAGCTCCAACTTTTAATTCCCCTGCAAATATTGTTGTTCCTGCTAATACAAATGCTGCTGCTAATAATGTTTTCAATGATTTTTTCATAAGTGTTCACTCCTTTTATAGTTTAATTTTGTTTATCGATTTCTCTTAGCTCTATATACAAGATAATTACCAAATGACTGTAATATTTGTACTAGAAGAATTATAACAATTACAGAGTATATCATTATATCTGTTTTAAACCTCTGATATCCAAATCTTATTGCAAGGTCTCCAAGTCCTCCTGCACCAATAGTTCCTGCCATTGCTGAAAACCCTATCAGGCTTATTACAGTTACTGTTATTCCATGTATTATATGTGGCATAGTTTCAGGGATCATTACTTTTAATATTATTGTGGAATTGCTTGCTCCCATGCTTGAACTAGCTTCTATAAGTCCTCTGTCAACTTCATTCAATGCACCCTCTATCATTCTGGCAACAAATGGTGCTGCTGATATTGATAAAGGAACTATCGCTGCTGTACTTCCTATTGTTGTTCCTACTATTATTCTTGAAAGCGGAAACAGACAAATCATTAAAATAATGAAAGGAAATGATCTTAAAGTATTAATTATCATTTCAAGAACTTTATTTAACTTTGGTTTTTCTAAAATATTTCCCTCTTTAGTTATCACTAATAATATCCCTATTGGAAATCCTATTATCAACGAAAATAAAGTTGAAAAAAATACCATGTATAATGTCTCCAACGTTGAATCTAAAATCATACTAAATACCATTATAAATCACCTCTACCATAACTCCTGATTCATTAAACCATTCTATTGCTTCCTGCTGCTGCTTTATGTCTCCTGACAATTCAATAAATAGATGTCCTACTTTCATTGTAGATAAATGATCTATTGATCCTCCAATTATACTAAAATCTATATCAAATTTCCTTAATGCCTGTGAAATTATTGGTTCTTCTGCTATAGTTCCTAAAAATTTAAGCTTCACTATGTATTTCCCCTTAGTTTTCATTATCTCCACTCCTCTTTCCTCTGTACTTGGAAGATATGAAATAAGTTCTTTTGTTATCTCTGCTTTTGGATTGGAAAAAATATGATGTACCCCTCCTGTTTCAACTATCTCTCCATCTGACATGACTGCTACTCTATTACATATATCTCTGATAACTTCCATCTGGTGAGTTATCATAACCACTGTAAGACCAAATTTCTGCTGAATATTTTTTATAAGTTCCAGTATTGAATTTGTAGTTTTGGGATCAAGAGCTGAAGTGGCTTCATCTGATAAAAGTATATCTGGATTATTTGCCAATGCTCTAGCTATTGCTACCCTCTGTTTTTGTCCTCCACTTAATTGACTTGGATATGAATTCATTTTATCTGAAAGCTCTACTACCTCTAGCAGTTCCTTTACTCTATCCTTTATTTTATCTTTATTCCATCCAGCTATTTCTAATGCAAATGCTACATTTTCTCCTACTGTTCTTGATGCTAAAAGATTAAAATGCTGAAATATCATTCCTATTTTCTTTCTTCTTTCTAGAAGTTCTCTTTTTGAAAGCTTTGTTATATCTACCCCATCAATTACTATGCTTCCACTTGTAGGTTCTTCTAATCTGTTTAGAAGTCTGATAAGTGATGACTTTCCTGCTCCACTCAAACCTATTATTCCAAATATATCCCCTTTCTTCACTTCAAGGCTGACATCTTTTACTGCATGAAAGCCATTAGAATATATTTTATTGATTTTTTCTATTTTGATCATTCCTGTGCTCCTCCATATCTATATTTAAGTAAAAAAAAATCTCTACTACCATCAAGCAATAGAGATAAATTACACTAATTTTCTTAGTCTATCCATCTGTCTGGAATTAGCACCACACCATAATGGCAGGTTGCTGAAACATCACAGGGCCAGTCCCTCAGTCTCTCTTGATGGTTGATTCATTTGTTAGGAGTATATTATAACTTTTTTCAATTTATGTCAATACATTTTTTTAAATTTTTATAGACTGAAAAAAAAATTTCATATACAATACTATATAAAGCTAAGTAATCTGGAGGAAATTATGATCTTTAAGTATTTTAATATTATAAAAAATGATGTAATAACTATAACTGGGGCTGGAGGAAAAACTTCTCTTTTATATTTTCTTGCAGAAGAGCTTTCAAAATTTGGAAAAGTCCTTGTAACTACCACTACAAAAATTTACTGCCCCCCTGAAGAAAAATATGAAACTCTTATTATAGGAAACAACATTTTTTCTGGAAAAAATAAAAATATAACTATAGTTGGAAGTAAAATTGAAGCTAAAAAACTTCATTCCTTACCTTATGAGGAAATAAAAAGTATTAAAAAAAATTATGATTTTATTTTAATTGAAGGAGATGGAGCAAAAAATAAATTATTAAAAGAATGGAAAGATTATGAACCTTGTATTCCTGACTTTTCTACAAAAATAATTGGGGTAATCAATATGGATATAATTGATTTTTTTATCACTGAAAAAAATATTCATAGACTTGAACTTTTAAAAGAAAAATTTCCTGATGATATAAACAAAAAAATAACTTCTGACTTTCTATCCAAATATATTTTATCTGCTGACTATTTTAAAAATTCCAATATAAATTCAAAAAAGTATCTATTCTTTAATGGAATTGATGGAGAAAAGTATCTTGATAAATTTCATGTAGCTCTAAAAATAGCCTATGAATTATATAAAAATAATTTTCTTCCAAAAGTATTTCTGGGAAGTCTTAAAGAAAAAAATTTATATTCTTTAAAAAAATTAGATGCAGTAATTATGGCTTCTGGATTTTCTAAAAGAATGGGAAAAAATAAACTCTCACTATTGTACAATGGAAAATCTCTTTTAGAATCAACTTTAGAAAAAGTTTTTCATATTCCTTTCAATAAGGTTATCATTTGTGGAAGAGAAAAATGGATTGAAGAACTTGCTTATAAATATAATTTTAATTATTATTATAATTCTTTTGCTGATTTGGGGCAAAGTGAAAGTATAAAACTTGGAATAAAGAATTCTGTAGGTGAAGGAATAGCTTTTTTCCCTGGAGATCAGCCATTATTATCTGAAAATACAATTTTAAATCTATATTATGAATTTCAGAAAACTAATCTTATCACTGTTCCAGCAGTTGAAGAAAAAAGATTTTCTCCTGTATTTTTTCCAGAAGATAAAAAAGAAGAATTACTAAAATTAGAAGGAGATATTGGTGGAAAAAGTGTTATTAAAAAAACACCAATCATTAATCTTGTTAAATTTTCTTCTGAAAAAGAATTTAAAGACATAGATACTATTGAAGATTATATGTATATAATTAATAATAAAAAATAATAAATGAGGCTGTTGCAAATTCAAAATAGCCCAATTACCCAAAAAGCTGACTTGAAGTTTTCTTCCTGTCAGCTTTTTCTTTTAAAATAAAAAAAGGTATAAAATACTAAAAATTTTTTCAAATTTCTAATATAATATACCTATGCAAAAACCAACTAATAATAACATTTTTTTTCAATTAAATCAACCTAAACTTTTTAACTTTTTACAATATGAAATTTCTGATAATGATCCTGTAAGAAAACTTAGCTCAATATTGGAGGGATTAGATTTTAGTAGTTTAATGCAAGTATTTTCTTACAAAACAAAGGTACATCCTATCAGATGTTTTCTATCATTGTTTATGCCTATTCGCGCAATTTAACTTCTACTAGAGATATAGAAATGGCTTGCCATGAAAATATTAAATTTAGGTTTCTTTTACAAGATTCTAAAATTCCTGATCACTCTACTATTTCTAGATTCTTAGTAAAAACTGAAGATATTCTTCCAGATCTATTTGAACAATTCGTTGAAAAAATTTTTGAAATGGAAAATATTTCCACTGAAACAATATATATTGATGGCACTAAAATTGAAGCATATGCTAATAAATATACATTTGTTTGGAAAAAATCTATTGAGAAATATAGAACTAGATTAGATGAAAAAATTCTTGAATTAATTTCAAATTTTAATGATGATTTCAACTTACAATATGACAACTTCCTTGAAATATATTCATATCTTTCTAATTTGAATTTTCAAATAGTCAAAGGTAGAGGAAAGAGAAAATCTAAAGAGCAAAAGTATTTAGAATTATGCGCAGAATACTTAGAAAAGTATCAAAAATATTCTAATCATTTTAAAAATCTTAATGGTAGAAATAGCTATTCAAAAACTGATATAGATGCTACTTTTATGAGAATGAAAGATGACCATATGAGAAATGGTCAATTAAAACCTGGATATAATCTACAAATAGGAGTGATTAGTGAATATATTTCTTCATATGAAATTTTTTCTAACCCTTCTGATTCTAAAACTTTGATTCCATTTTTAGAGAAAATTTCATCTCAAAATTTAGAAGTTAAAAATATTGTAGCTGATGCAGGATATGAAAGTATTTTAAATTATGAATATTTGGAAAAAATGAGCTATACTTCATATATAAAACCAATATATTTTGAAAAAGCTAAAACCAGAAAGTTTAAAAATGATTTAAACAGAGTAGAAAATTTAATATATAATAATTCTGAAAATAAGCTATTTAGAAAAGACGGATTAGAATTAGTATTTCTATACTCTAATAAAAATAATACAGTTCAATATTTTTGGAATCCTGAAACTAACAAAAAAATTAAGTACAATGCAAGATTTAGAATTTTATCATATAAATCAAAAGAGAATGTATCAAGCAATTATGGAAAACAATTAAGAATGAACAGAAGTATTCAAGTAGAAGGTGCTTTTGCAGTTTTGAAAGAAGATATGAAATTGCGAAAATTAAAAGTTCGAAGTAAAAAAAGTGTTTTAAGAGAAATATGTTTGTTTTGTATCGCTTACAACTTCAACAGATATCTAAGCAGAAATATAAATAATCGCTTAGGAACAACACTTCACTCATTAAAAGTAGCTTAGATAAATAAAAAATCATCTACTTCTTTTTTTGATACTTAAAAATAAATATAAAAATATAAATTAGCAGAAATCTATAAAATAGATTTCTATTTTTTTATGAAAAATAAGAGAGGCTGCACAAATTAGTTTATCAATCACTAATTTGCAACAGCCCCTTTATTTATTATTTATTTTTTCTATCTATATAGTGTGTATGAAAAAGTTTATGTGTCATAACTCCATAAGGTTTTCCTAATGATTCTCTATAAAGATCTATAACATATCTATTATTATGAGAAGTTCTTATCTCCTTATGATAATCTATATTTTGAATAGCTGCTGCTCTTGTTTTAACAATATCAAAGTTTCCATGATGGTAAGGTTGTCCTCCTCCACCTACACATCCACCTTTACATGCCATTACTTCTACAGCATGAAAATTTTCTTCTCCAGATTTTATTTTTTCTACAACTTTTCTGGCAGCTCCTAATCCATGAACTACAGCAAGTCTAAGAACTTCATCTCCAACTTTTACCTCTGCTATTCTCAATTCTTCAAAACCTCTCATAGGAACAAAATCTACATCTTCCAATTTAGTTCCAGTAGCCCATTCATATAATGTTCTTGAAGCAGCTTCCATAACTCCTCCAGTTCTACCGAAAATATCTGCAGCTCCTGTAGATTTACCCATAGGTGAATCAAATTCGCTTTCTTGAAGTGAATTGAAGTCTATATTATATTGTTTTAAAATTCTTCCAAGCTCTCTTGTAGTTAATGAATAATCTACATCTGGGTTTTGCTCAACTGTAAATTCTTCTCTAGATGCTTCATATTTTTTAGAAATACAAGGCATTATAGATACACATACAAGATCTTTTTTATCTATTCCCATTTTTTCAGCCCACACATGTTTAGCTAAAGAACCAAATATCTGTTGTGGTGATCTCGTAGTTGAAAGATTATCTAATATTTCTGGAAAATTAAGTTCTGCAAATCTTACCCATGATGGACAGCAAGAAGTAAATAATGGAAGTTTTACATCTTTATTTCCAGCTAAATAATCATCTAATCTATGTTTTAATTCTGTAGCTTCTTCCATTATAGTTATATCTGCTGCAAAATTTGTATCAAATACACCGTCAAATCCTAATTTTTTAAGAGCTGTAACCATTTTTCCAGTTGAGTCAGTTCCAGCAGGTATTCCAAAAAGTTCTCCAATGGCTACTCTCACAGCTGGAGCAACTTGTACTATAACTTTCTTATTAGGATTTATAAGATCACGAGATAATTTAAAGCTGTTATCAGTTTCATATAATGCTCCAACTGGACATACAGCTACACATTGTCCACAGAAAGTACAGTCAGTTTCAATAAGATTTCTATTAAAAGCTGTATTAACTACAACATTAAATCCTCTGTCTATTCCCGTAAGAATTCCACAAGTTTGGATATCTCCACACATAGTTTCACATCTTCTGCACATAATACATTTTGTAATATCTCTAGTTATAGAAATAGAATGTTGTTTATCATGAACTGCTTCTTTTCCTTCAAATCTCATCTCTCTTAATCCAAAAGAAATAGCAAGTTTTTGAAGCTCACATTCTCCATTTTTTCCACATATTAAACAATCTTTTGGATGATCTGAAAGCATAAGTTCTACTACCATTCTTCTTTTTTGCATTACTTGAAGAGAGTTAGTTACAACTTCCATTCCTTCAACTATTGGAGTTGTACAAGAAGGAAGAAGTCTGTTCATCCCTTTTACCTCTACTACACAGACTCTGCATGATGCACAGTTATTTTTATATCCAATATCATCCATTTGCATATAGCACAAGTGAGGAATATGTATACCTGCTTTTAATGCTGCATTAAGTATAGTTGTCCCTTCTGGTGCCAGTACTATTTTACCATCTATCTTAAGTCTTATCATTCTCATTTTATCCGTTCACCTCATCAGAAATATTATAGTTTTACAATTGCACCGAATTTACAAGTCTCATAGCAAGCTCCACATTTTATACAGATTTCATTATTTATTTCATGTCTGTGTTTTACAGTACCTGTAATAGCATCTATTGGACATACTCTTGCACAAGCTGTACATCCAATACATTTATCTGTGATAGAATATGTAATAAGTTTTTGACATGCTCCAGCAGCACATCTCTTATCCACCACATGCTCAACATATTCATCATAAAATTGAGCTAATGTAGAAAGAACTGGATTAGCAGATGTTTGCCCTAATCCACATAGAGAAGTTGCTTTTATACCTTCAGATAACTCTTGTAAAAGATGAAGATCTTCCAATGTTCCTCTTCCTTGAGTTATTTTATCAAGCATTTCATAAAGTCTTGTATTTCCGACTCTGCAAGGTGTACATTTTCCACAAGATTCATCAAGAGTAAATTCTAGGAAAAATTTTGCAATGGCAACCATACAATCATCTTCATCCATTACTACCATTCCTCCAGATCCCATGATAGAACCCTTTTTACTTAAAGTATCAAAATCTATTGGAGTATCAAGGTCTTTTTCAGTCAGACATCCTCCAGATGGTCCTCCTGTTTGTACTGCCTTGAATTTTTTGTTATCCTTAATTCCTCCACCAATTTCAAATATTATTTCTCTTAGAGTTATTCCCATAGGAACTTCAACAAGTCCTACATTATTAATTTTTCCTGCTAAAGCAAATACTTTTGTTCCTGGAGATTTTTCAGTTCCAACTTCTCTGAACCATTCCTTTCCATGTAAAAGTATTCCTGGCACATTTACCAAAGTTTCAACATTATTTACTACTGTAGGTCTATTCCAAAATCCTTTTTCTGCTGGATATGGAGGTTTAGAAGTAGGTTCTCCTCTTCTTCCTTCCATTGAGTGAATAAGGGCAGTTTCTTCTCCACATACAAATGCTCCTGCTCCAAATTTTAATTCAATATCAAATTCAAAATCGCTTCCTAATATATTTTTTCCTAAAAATCCTTTTTTTCTTGCTGATTCTATAGCAACTGATAATCTGTGAATAGCTAAAGGATACTCAGCTCTAATATATACTAACCCTTGTGTTGCACCAATAGCATATCCAGCTATCATCATTCCTTCTATTACTGAATGAGGGTCTCCTTCCAGTATAGATCTATCCATAAATGCTCCTGGGTCTCCCTCATCAGCATTACATACAATATATTTTTGCTCATCTTCTATGTTAGAGGCAATCTCCCATTTAATACCAGTAAGGAATCCTCCTCCTCCTCTTCCTCTAAGTCCAGAAGCAAATATCTCTTTTATTACATCTCTATTACTCATAGTTTTTAAAACTTTTTCTATTCCTTTATATCCATCATTTTTCAAGAAATCATCTATATTTTCAGGGTCAATAACTCCACAATTTTTTAGAGCTCTTCTTTCTTGTTTTTGATAAAATTCCATATCTTTAGAGTCATGGATACGCTCTTCAGTTTTAGGGTCTATATAAAGCAATCTTTCTATTTTTTCCCCATCTACTATATCAACCTTAATTATTTCTTCTGCATCTTCTGGTTTCACTTCTATATAGAATGTATTTTCAGGTATTATTTTTACTATTGGCCCTTTTTCACAAAAACCAAAACATCCTGTAAGAACTACTTCTACATCTTTCACATTATATTCAGCTATATATTTTTCTAAGTTTATCTTTATCTCATCACTTTTAGATGATAAGCAACCTGTTCCGCCACATATCAAAATTTTCTTATTGCAGTTCATTAGTCCCTCCTGAATAATTACTTGTATTTCCCCAAATTTAAGCGTTCTCTTGTCTTTCCTTTTCCATATAAGTTTCAATTAATTTTTTTATATCAGTTGGTTTTACCTTTCCATGAACTTCTTTACCAACAATAACTACTGGAGCTAATCCACATGCTCCTACACATCTTAAACAATCAAGAGAGAAAAGCCCATCTTTAGTAACTCCTCCTACTTCTATGTTAAGCTCTTTTTCAAGGTTTTCCAGAACTTTACCTGCTCCTCTAACATAGCATGCTGTTCCTGTACATACTGATATTTGATATTTTCCTTTTGGTTCCATAGAGAAGAAGTTATAGAAACTTACTACCCCATATACTTTTGCCACTGGAATTTCCAACTCTTCAGCTATAAACTCCTGAACTTCTGCTGGAATATATCCAAAAACTTCTTGGGCTTTGTGTAAAACTATAATAAGAGCACTTTTTTTATCTTCAAATGTTGATATATAACTCTTTAGTTCTTTAAACCCAATATTATCTTTACATATCATTTTTTGACCCCTCCTCATTTAATTATGTAAGATTTTAATTCTATTTATATTATAATAACATAGAAACTATTAAAACTAAATACTTTTTTTATTAATGAATGATACATATTTTTAATGTTTAAAGAATTAAAATAGTTTCATTAATATTATTCTTCTCATCATATTTAAAGAATGAAAAACAGTTTTCAAAAAATAAAAAAATTCCAGTAAAATGGAATTCTTTTTTTCATTTATTGATTAATTTTACTAACTTTTTACATATTTCATTAAAAATCATATCATTTCATAATAATCACTATATTATATATATATAATAAATTAAAAAAGCTTAGCGAATTCCTATCCTCCCGGGAGGCTTCCCTCCAAGTACTTTCAGCGTTTATGGGCTTAACTTCTGGGTTCGGAATGGGACCAGGTGTACCTCCATAGCTATCTTCACTAAGCATATGTAAATTATTTACTTTCAGTTAAAAAGCTTGGCAAGTTCCTATCCTCCCAGGAGGCTTCCCTCCAAGTACTTTCAGCGTTTACGGGCTTAACTTCTGGGTTCGGAATGGGACTAGGTGTACCCCCGCAGCTATTCTTACCAAGCTGTGTGTTTATCATTTCTAATAGACACTTGAAACTATATAGTAGCATACGCTTTCGCGCTTTTCAATCTTTAGGTTAAAACTTTGACTTATTAGTATTGGTCAGCTAAAAGCCTCGCAGCTCTTACACCCCCAACCTATCAACCTTCTAGTCTCGAAGGAGTCTTAAAGAATACTTATCTTGAAGCTGGTTTCCCGCTTAGATGCTTTCAGCGGTTATCCGTTCCAAACGTGACTACCCAGCTGTGCCACTGGCGTGACAACTGGTACATCAGAGGTTTGTCCATCCCGGTCCTCTCGTACTAAGGACAGATCTTCTCAATATTCTAACGCCTACAGTGGATAGGGACCGAACTGTCTCACGACGTTCTGAACCCAGCTCACGTACCGCTTTAATGGGCGAACAGCCCAACCCTTGGGACCTTCTCCAGCCCCAGGATGCGATGAGCCGACATCGAGGTGCCAAACTTTGCCGTCGATATGGACTCTCGGGCAAAATCAGCCTGTTATCCCCAGGGTAGCTTTTATCCGTTGAGCGACGACCCTTCCATTCGGAATCGCCGGATCACTATGTCCTGCTTTCGCACCTGCTCGACCCGTCAGTCTCGCAGTTAAGCTCTCTTATGCCATTGCACTCTGCGGTTGATTTCCATCCAACCTGAGAGAACCTTTGAACGCCTCCGTTACTCTTTCGGAGGCGACCGCCCCAGTCAAACTGCCCACCTAGCACTGTTTCCGTGGCTGCAAACCACAGATTAGAATTTCAACATTGAATGGTTGGTATTCCACCGACAACTCCGATACAGCTAGCGCCATACCTTCATAGTTTCCCAACTATCCTATACATGCAATGCCAAAACCCAATACCAAGCTACAGTAAAGCTCCATGGGGTCTTTCCGTCCTACTGTAGGTAACCGGTATCTTCACCGGTAGTACAATTTCACCAGGCCTCCCGTCAAGACAGCGCTCAAATCATTACACCATTCGTGCAGGTCGGAACTTACCCGACAAGGAATTTCGCTACCTTAGGACCGTTATAGTTACGGCCGCCGTTCACCGGGGCTTCAATTCGGAGCTCTCACTCCTCCTCTTAACCTTCCGGCACTGGGCAGGTGTCAGC
The DNA here is from genome assembly GCA_002356455.1 of Fusobacterium varium. Classification (NCBI taxonomy): domain Bacteria; kingdom Fusobacteriati; phylum Fusobacteriota; class Fusobacteriia; order Fusobacteriales; family Fusobacteriaceae; genus Fusobacterium; species Fusobacterium varium. The sequence goes on along the minus strand of AP017968.1, from coordinate 445,744 downwards.
CCATATACATCGCCTTACAGCTTAGCATAGACCTGTGTTTTTGTTAAACAGTTGCTTGAGCCTCTTCACTGCGACCCCCAAATGCTTCATATTGCTTGAATATTAACATTCAGGGGCACCCCTTCTCCCAAAGTTACGGGGCAATTTTGCAGAGTTCCTTAACGAGAGTTAGCCTGTCCGCCTTAGATTTCTCATCCTGACCACCTGTGTCGGTTTCGGGTACGGGCAGTTATACCTTAACGTTAGAAGCTTTTCTCGGCAGCGTGGGATTTGTGCATTCATCTTACGACTATATATCACACCTCAAGTCTAGTCTAGCGGATTTTCCTACTAGACCACTCTACATGCTTCTACGGGAACTTCCGTTCTCCCGCGCACATACCCTTCTGCGTCCCTCCTTCACAAAATATAACTGGCACAGAAATATTAATCTGTTTTCCATTCGCCTACGCATTTTAGCCTCGGCTTAGGTCCCGGCTTACTCAGGGAAGACAAGCTTTACCCTGAAAACCTTGGTCTTCCGGCGAGGGGGATTCTCGCCCCCTTTCTCGCTACTTATTCCTGCATTCTCACTTCTGATACCTCCAGAGTCGCTTACGCTCCTCCTTCAACGGCCTACAGAACGCTCTCCTACCAATTGCTTGCGCAATTCCACAGCTTCGGTTTATAACTTAGCCCCGTTACATTGTCGGCGCAGAGACTCTCGACCAGTGAGCTATTACGCACTCTTTAAAGGTATGGCTGCTTCTAAGCCAACCTCCTGGTTGTTTGTGAATCTCCACCTCCTTTCCCACTTAGTTATAATTAGGGACCTTAGCTGGTGGTCTGGGTTGTTTCCCTTTTGACAATGGAAGTTAATTCCCATAGTCTCACTCCTGAGCTTTGAATTATGGTATTCGGAGTTTGATTGAATTCAGTAAGCAATATGCCCCCTAGTTCATTCAGTGCTCTACCCCCATAATTAAACACTCAAGGCTGCACCTAAATGCATTTCGGAGAGAACGAGCTATCTCCTAGTTCGATTGGCTTTTCACCCCTAAACCTACCTCATCTCCCAACTTTTCAACGGCGGTGAGTTCGGGCCTCCACTGTGTCTTACCACAGCTTCACCCTGGACAGGCTTAGATCACCAGGTTTCGCGTCTACGCCCAGCGACTATGTCGCCCTGTTCAGACTCGGTTTCCCTTCGGCTCCGTTATACTTAACCTCGCCACTGAACGTAACTCGCAGGATCATTCTCCAAAAGGCACGCCATCACTCCGAAGAGCTCTGACCGCTTGTAAGCACACAGTTTCAGGTTCTATTTCACTCCCCTCCCGGGGTTCTTTTCACCTTTCCCTCACGGTACTATACGCTATCGGTTAGTAAGAGTATTTAGCCTTACGAGATATGGTCCTCGCAGATTCACACAGAATTCCTCGTGTTCCATGTTACTTGGGAGAGAACATACATTCTAATGAGTTTACCTGTACAGGATTATCACCTTCTACGATCCAGCTTTCCAACTAGTTCCAGTTCGGTCATTAGATATGTTGAATATCTTACAGTTCTTCAAACGTTCTTCCCACAACCCCATATAAGCAACGGCTGTATCCTTGACACTTATATGGTTTAGGCTCATCCCCGTTCGCTCGCCGCTACTTGGGGAATCGTTTTTACTTTCTTTTCCTCGAGTTACTTAGATGTTTCAGTTCACTCGGTACCCTCTTTCGTGCTAAGACTCCATCTTAGCAGATTGCTCCATTCGGAAATCTTGGGGTTGGTGCTCGTTTGCAGCTAACCCAAGCTTATCGCAGCTTACCACGTCCTTCATCGGCTCTTACTACCTAGGCATTCCCTGTGTGCCCTTAATTATTTTAACCTATTTTGTTTTTGTTTAATTTGATTGACAGCTAACTCTGTTTATATAAACAAGAGTTAAAATTGTATTTATCTACTATATAGTTTCCAATGTCCATTTGATAAGTTATCCAGCGCTTATACGCTGTAAGAACATTATCAATAGAATAGAGAAAGAGAAATGATCTCCTTAGAAAGGAGGTGATCCATCCGCACGTTCCCGTACGGATACCTTGTTACGACTTCACCCCAATCGCTAATCACACCCTCGGAACATCCCTCCTTACGGTTAGGCCTGTTACTTCAGGTGCAACCAACTCTCGTGGTGTGACGGGCGGTGTGTACAAGACCCGAGAACGTATTCACCGCAACATAGCTGATTTGCGATTACTAGCGATTCCAACTTCATGTACTCGAGTTGCAGAGTACAATCCGAACTAAGAATAGTTTTATGAGATTAGCTTACCCTCGCAGGTTTGCAGCTCTCTGTACTACCCATTGTAGCACGTGTGTAGCCCAGCGTATAAGGGGCATGATGACTTGACGTCATCCCCACCTTCCTCCTGCTCATCGCAGGCAGTCTCGCATGAGTCCCCAACTTAATGATGGTAACATACGAAAGGGGTTGCGCTCGTTGCGGGACTTAACCCAACATCTCACGACACGAGCTGACGACAGCCATGCACCACCTGTCACCAAGTTCCTCCGAAGAGGCACGAAAACATCTCTGTTAACTTCTTGGGATGTCAAACGCTGGTAAGGTTCCTCGCGTTGCGTCGAATTAAACCACATGCTCCACCGCTTGTGCGGGTCCCCGTCAATTCCTTTGAGTTTCATACTTGCGTACGTACTCCCCAGGCGGATTACTTATCGCGTTAGCTTGGGCGCTGAGGTTCGACCCCCAACACCTAGTAATCATCGTTTACGGCGTGGACTACCAGGGTATCTAATCCTGTTTGCTACCCACGCTTTCGCGCTTTAGCGTCAGTATCTGTCCAGTAGGCTGGCTTCCCCATCGGCATTCCTACAAATATCTACGAATTTCACCTCTACACTTGTAGTTCCGCCTACCTCTCCAGTACTCTAGTTTAGCAGTTTCCAACGCAATACGGGGTTGAGCCCCGCATTTTCACATCAGACTTACTAAACCGCCTAGACGCGCTTTACGCCCAATAAATCCGGATAACGCTTGCGACATACGTATTACCGCGGCTGCTGGCACGTATTTAGCCGTCGCTTCTTCTGTTGGTACCGTCACTGACTTCTTCCCAACTGAAAGCACTTTACATTCCGAAAAACTTCTTCGTGCACACAGAATTGCTGGATCAGACTTTTGGTCCATTGTCCAATATTCCCCACTGCTGCCTCCCGTAGGAGTAAGGGCCGTGTCTCAGTCCCCTTGTGGCCGTTCACCCTCTCAGGCCGGCTACCCATCATCGTCTTGGTGAGCCGTTACCTCACCAACTAACTAATGGGACGCAAAGCTCTCTCACAGCGCATATAGCTTTCATAACCAGTTCATGCGACCCAGTCATAATATCCGGTATTAGCATTCGTTTCCAAATGTTGTCCCAGTCTGTAAGGCAAGTTCTTTACGCGTTACTCACCCGTCCGCCACCTTCACCCGAAGGATCAAGTAGACTTGCATGTGTTAAGCATTCTGTCAGCGTTCATCCTGAGCCAGGATCAAACTCTTCGTTCAATCTATTTACTCAGTTTTTTTAACTGATTGTTTACACCTATTTATTGTTTGTTAATTTTTCATCTCTCTCTATTCTGTTGTTAATGTCCTTATTTTCATTGCTTGATTTGTTTTGTGTTTCACACCGCTTTCCTGCGGCACATTGATTATAATATCATAAATAATACTTTCCGTCAACAATTTTTTTAAAATATTTTAAAAATATTTTTTATATATTAAAGAGCCCTTTATTTTACTGAGCTCTCAATCTATCCATATCAATTATTTTATATCTTCCCTTCTCAATTTTTTCTAAAATATTCTCTTCTAAAAAAATTTTTATCACTCTTGAAAGTGATGGTCGGCTCACATCAAAATATTCTGCTAAATCTTTTACAGATATTTTCATTTGAAAAAAACCGTCTCTTTGATTTTCCAAAATATACTGACTAAATTTTTCACCTATAGTTTTATTAGTAAAATTATTCCAAAGATGATTTGATAGGAATTGAGCCTTACAACTTATTTCATCTAAAAATCTTTTCAATAATCTATCATCTTTTTTTAATAACTGTATAAGTTCATCTTTTTCTATATAAAATATGGAAGTAGAAGTTATAGCATTCAAGTCAACAGGAAATCTATTTTTATTTCCAAAAATAAACGCTGTAGCCAAAAGAGAAAAACTATTTATTTCTTCTATTCTTTTTACTTCTCCACTTTCTTTCAGCATTTCTGTTGCAGCTTTTCCTTCCAAATTTATATGCAATCCTTTTACTTCATCACCTCTGAAAGCTATATTTTCACCTTGAGAATATTTTTTTATTTCATATTTTATTTCTGTAAAATATTTTATTATATCTTTTTCTTCTATATCAAAAAATAACTCAGTTTTTTTTAGTTTTTTTATTATATCTAAATCCATTATGCCTCCTAAGTAACCATATATTTTTGCTATTTTTTATTTTATCATAATTTTTAAGCTTGAAAACATTATATTTCTCTGTTAAAATTACTACATCAAATAAATTAATTTTAGGGAGATATAATATGAAAAAAATAGTTATTGTCTGTCCTTCTTGTCAGAAAAAAATGAAGATATCAGATAAAACAGCTAAATATAAATGTCCACATTGTGGAAATATATATAAATATACTCTTGATAAAAAACTTATCTATAGTATAAAAGATGTAGGTATTGGTTTTGTTTCTACAATAAAAGATATCAAATATAATATAACAAAAAAATATAATGATACAAAAGCTACCTATAAATATATGAGCCAATTAAAAAAAAATATGAAAAATGATCCTAACTGGTCAAATTACAGAAAACAACAGGAAGAAATGAAAGATGTCACTCCAAAAAAATCATTTAAAGATTTTTTTAAAAGAAAAAAATGATAAAAACAGGCTGATCAAAAAAGTTAAAATAATTTTATTCTTAATTCTTTTGATCAGTCTTTTATTTTTCAATTAAAAAATTTATTTCTTTTTCTATCAAGATTTTTATTTCATTATTCTTTTCAAGAGCTTCTTCTTCTCTGCCTAACATCTCCATTAAACTTATAATATTACATAAAGTTCCTATTTCAATCCAGTTTTTATCAAGTTGAATTTTTGTATTTTTATTATATTCATCAAAGAATATTTTGATATCTTTTTGAGTAAAAAATTTTTTATATCTAAAAAACAATCCTATATCAAAGTATCTATTTCCGTATCCTAAATATTCCCAATCTGTAATATATACTTTTTCATCTTGCGTTACCAAAAGATTAGAACTTTTAAAATCACAATGGATAAGAAAATCATCTGTTTTTTTATTTATTTCTTCTTTATATTTTTCAATTATCAGATTTACTTTGTTCATTAAATCCATCCCTATTCTTTTTATAAAAACAGGATTTTCTATTATCATTTTAAAACATTCTTTTAAATTCGGAAGAATACTCAATTCTTTTAAATTTAAATCTCTTATATTATGCAGCTCTGATAGAATAAAAGCTATATTTTTCAATATCTTTTCTGAAAATTTACTATTTTTTTCCAAATATTCATCTAAAGTTACAGACTCTATATACTCATATATCATTATTCTCTTTTTTTCATTCTTCACCATATGAGAAAAAGCTAAAATAAGTCTTGGCATTATAATTTTTTCTTTTAGTATTCTAAAAGCAATTTCTTCATTTTTACTCATTTTTTCATCAGTACATATTCTGAGAAAAAATTTTTCTATTGAAGTATTAATAACATAGTTAGTATTTCTTAATCCCTTTGTTACTAACTTACAATCAGTTATTCTTATATTGTTATCCACTCCTTTCATAATATCTGCTACTTCTCCTATGCTTACTTTATTTAACTTTGCAAACCTTTCCCACTTATTTTCCACTCTCTTTATCCTATTGCCCTTCTTTTTAATAATTTAGGAAATCTAATACTAAATACTGTAGCTGTTATTGATGCTGCCAGTATCCCTGCTACTGGTTCTGCCAAGAACACTGCAAATACTTTATTTTCAAAGAAAAATGGAAATATCAAAGCAAATGGTACTAAAAGTATTATTTTTTTCAGTAATGAAAGTATAAGAGAAACTTTGGCTTCTCCTAAAGCAACAAATGTCTGCTGACATGGAACTTGAACTCCCATCATAAAAAGCCCTGCTCCATATATATTCAATGCCCATACTGTAAATCTTATAAGTTCTTTATCTTCTGTAAACATAGTCACAAACATGGCTGGAAACAGAATTTCTATAAGCCATGCTACTCCACAATACCCCATACTCATAAACAAAAGTATTTTATATGCTTTTTTTACCCTATCTATATTTCTTGCTCCATAATTATAACTTACTATTGGCTGAACTCCTTGAGCAAGTCCAAAAACCGGCATTTGAAGTACCTGAATAACACTTCCGCATATAGTCATAGCTCCTACACCTAAATCTCCTCCAAATTTTTGAAGTGACGAATTAAGCACTACATTTACCACACTGTTTGTACTCTGCATTACAAAAGGTGAAAGTCCAAGTCCTATTATTGGAATAATAACTGATTTTTTTATTTTAAAATATTCTTTTTTGATCTTTATTTTTGTATTCTTTCCTATTAAAAATTTTATTACCCATATTGCTGATACAGCTTGTGATATAACAGTTGCAATTGCTGCCCCCTGCACTCCCATTTTAAAATAAAAAATCAAAATAGGATCAAGAACTATGTTTAATACTGCCCCTATAAGCACTGTCAGCATTCCTGTTCTTGCAAACCCCTGAGCAGTTATAAAACTATTAAGAACTAATGTAGCTTGAACAAATATTGTTCCGCATACATATATATTAAGATACTTTAATCCATAACTAATTGTTCTTTCACTGGCACCAAACATCATCAAAAGAGGTTCCTGAAACACTAAAAAGAAAATTGTAAGAACTATTGCCATTATTATCATTCCAGTAAAGCAATTTCCTAATATTTCCTCTGCTGCATCATTATTTTTTTCTCCCATTTTGATAGCGGCTTTTGGTGCTCCTCCCATTCCTAAGAGGGCTCCAAAAGCAGATATAAGCATTACAATTGGAAATGTTACTCCCACTCCTGTAAGAGCTGCTCCTCCTACTTCTGGTATTCTTCCAATGTATATTCTATCAACTATATTGTATAAAGCATTTATTAATTGAGCTGTAATCGCTGGAATAGTCAGATTGACTATTAATTTTCCAATACTATCTTTCCCCAGATCATTTTTTTTAATTTGTTCCATTTGCTCTCCCCCATTTAATTATTTATATTATTTTTAATAATCTGAAGCCTTGAATGATAATTCTAGTTTTTCCAATTTTGACTCAAGTTTTCTATATTTTACTCCTGCGGCATCTAACATTCTTTTAGATGCCATATCAGATTTTGTTCCGCAATATTTATCGGAAAGATAAACAAGTTCTCTTATTCCACTTTGTATAATTGCCTTACTACATTCATGACATGGAAAAAGTGCCACATATAATGTACAATTTTTCAATGTCTTTGTACTGTTCAATATTGCATTTAATTCTGCATGACAAACAAATGGATATTTTGTATCAAGAAATTCTCCTTCTCGCTCCCAAGGAAATTCGTCATCACTACATCCTTTAGGCAGTCCATTATATCCAACTCCAATTATCCTTCTTTCTTCATTCACAATACAAGCTCCAACTTGAGTATTTGGATCTTTGCTCCTTTTTGCTGAAAGAAGAGCTACTCCCATAAAATATTCATCCCATTCTATATAATCTTCTCTCTTCATAATTTCTCCTTTGAAAATATTTTTTATTATATATACCAATATATCACACCTGCTTTGAATTTTTCAATTTTTTCAAAATTTTATTTGTTATATTAGAAAATTTAAAGTAAAATAATTTATAAGTACATTACTAGGAGGCTATTTTATGAAAAAAATAATATTTTTATTTCTATGTTTATACAGTCTGGCTTTTGGAATTGTTGATTTTAATGAGGTTAATTGGGGAGATAGTAAAAGTAATCTTGATCTTATTTTTCCAAAATTAAAGGAAGAACCTTCTCTTTACCCTGATATGAAAATATATACTTTTGAAAAACCAAATGATAATGTCAGTAAATATACTTTCTATTTTACTAATGGTAGGCTTTTTAAAATAGAAGTTCTTTTTAACAAAGAAACTGTTGGAAGAAATGAAATCAAACAAATTTATGATGATCTTGTGCAAAAAATGGGAAAACCTATTTCTAAAAATCCTATTGAACAAAAATTTAATGGTCTTACTCTTAAAGGTAATTCCTTAAAATTTGTTCCTAATATTTCAACATCAGTCTACTACAAGGGCGTTGATACTATTGATGAACTTGGAAAAATGATAGATTCTAATCTCATTATTGAATATGTAGATGCTACAAAAGAATAAAATTAAAAAGCTGACTAAAATCATGATTTTTTAGTCAGTTTTTTTTATTATTTTTTCTATTTGAGTAGCAATTTCTCTAGCTGATATTTTGTCTGTATTCATTTTTATAGTATCCATCATTTTATAATTATCCATCTTTATATAACTTCTTTCTAAAACACTTTCATCTCTTATTCCATTTTCTATATCTTTCATTATTCTTTTTTTCAATTCTTCTTTTGAGCATATTAAAGAAAATTTATATAATTTATAATTATTTGATTCCAATCTTTTCAATATATCCTTTATGATACCCTCTTCATGCATTACCCAACAGAAAATTACATTTTCATACTCACTGCATTTTAAAAAATTATTTAAAAGAAAAGCTATATTTTCTAGTACCATTTCTTTAGTTTCAATATTTACAATAAAAGGAACCATGTCCCAACACCAATCTCCATCAAGAAAAATACTTTTACTTAAAAGAATTTTAAGTTTCTGACTTACTGTTGTTTTTCCAGAACCCATAGTTCCATTTATAAAAATCAAGTTTTTCATATCATCCTCCTAATTTATGAAAAAATTCCTATACTTTTTAATATCTCAATAGTTATTATAAGCAATGGTATCATCACTACACTAAATATTGATGACATTAATGAACAGCTTGATGTAAGAACTGGTTCTTTATTAAAATGTATGGTATAGGTTGCAATTACTGTAGCTGCTGGTGTTGCCATCATTAATACAATAGTTGCTAATGCTATATATGAAGTCATAAGTATTCCTGTCATATTCATTACAGTATATAAAATCACTAGAAATATTGGAATTATAATTACCTTTATCACACTATATCCCCATGATATTTTTGATTTTAATATATCGTTAAAAGATACTCCTGCTAAAGTAATTCCAATAGAGAGCCATGATAATGGTGCATTTAATGAAGCCAAATACTGCATTGGTTTAAAAAGCCAATATGCAGTTTTATCTATTCTTAAAAAAGCATATTTTTTTATTGTATCTCCATCAGCAACTGATACCTGAGGAAAATAATTTTGAAACATCCATACAAACATTCCTAAAAATGTTGCTACTATTATAGGATTACTTATTATTTTACCCATATTTTCTTTTCTTAATTTTACTCCTGCAATTGTCATATATCCATAAGTATATAGAAGAGCTCTGTAAGGAATATTAAAGACTGAAGCATACATTGCCCCAGTATCACCATATACAGCTTGTATAACGGGAATACCAAAAACAGTAGTGGAACCAAAAATCGTCATCATTCTCAATACATCATTTCTATCTCCATAATAACCTTTATAAAATATTTTAGTAAAGGCTATAAGTACTAAATGAATAATAATTCCCCATACAAGTATACTTAAACTTTGCTCTAATTTTTTACTGTCTATGTCTTGCATAAATGCATTATATGATAAAGTAGGAATTGCCAGATTTAAAATAACCCTGCTCAAACTTCCAGCACAATTAGATGGAATTACTTTTTTCTTAGTGAAAAAAAATCCTGCTCCTATTATAACTATGACAGAAGATATTGTTCCCACTATATTATTATTTCTCATTATACTTTCAAGTATTTTTCCTATTTCCATGCCATTCCCTCTTACTTTTTTATATTCAAATAAGTTTATCTTAGTTTTTTATAAATTTCAAGAAAAATTTATAAAATATATATTTTCAGATACTAATTTTAATAAGAAAAATAAAAAGAATATAATCAGAGTATTTTTTTCTTATTTTATTATATTTCTATTTTTTCCAAATATTATAACAATTATATTGAAATAAAAATTTTTTTACTTCTTAAAGATACTTTATTAAAGTATTCTCTTATTACCATAAGCATAATTTATTTATCTCTTTTTATTTCATGGGTCCAATTAAATTTGTCTTCTATTTTTCCCCATTGTATATTTGTCAAAGTATCATAAAGTCTTTGAGTAAGTTCTCCTGTTTTAAAATCATTAATTATTGCTATTTCTCCCTTATAATTTAATTCCCCTACTGGTGAAATAACAGCTGCTGTTCCAGTTCCAAAAGCCTCCTCTAATTTTCCTTCTCTTGCTGCTGTCATCAAAAAATCAATAGTAAAATGATCTTCATGGACTTTATATCCCCATTCTTTTAAAAGAATTATACAAGAATCACGAGTTACTCCTGGAAGAACTGTTCCATCAATAGGAGCTGTGTATATTTCGTTATCTATTTTAAACATTACATTCATAGTACCAACTTCTTCTACATATTTTCTTTCTACTCCATCCAGCCATAGTACTTGAGTATATCCAAGCTTTCTTGCTTTTTCTTGAGCAGCAATACTAGAAGCATAATTTCCTCCGCATTTTGTAAATCCTGTTCCTCCTTTAGTTGCACGAACATATTCATCTTCTACATAAATTTTTACAGGATTTACTCCTTCTGGATAATAATTTCCTACTGGTGAAAGAATAATAATAAACTTATATGAAATTGCTGGATGTACTCCTACAGCAACTTCAGTAGCAAACATAAATGGTCTGATATACAAAGATGTTCCTTCTAAATGTGGAATCCATTCTTTTTCATGAGATACAATTGCTTCTACTGCTTCAATAAACACATCTTCTGGGATTTCTGCCATACAAAGTCTTTTATTAGAATTTTTCATTCTCTTTGCGTTCATTTCTGGACGAAATAGAAGTATACGTTCATCTGGGGTATAGTATGCTTTCAATCCTTCAAAAGTTTCCTGTGCATAGTGAAGAACCATAGACGCTGGACTCATAGCAATTGGCCCAAATGGAACTATTCTCGCATCATGCCATCCCTGGCCTTTATCATAATCCATAACGAACATATAATCAGTAAAATATTTTCCAAACCCAAGATTATTTTGATCTGGTTTTACTTTTAAATTTTCTGTTTTTTCTACTTTTACTTTCATATTTTCCCCCTTAAAAATATATATTATTTTCTTTAACTTTAAAATTATGTATAAAAAAAACAGCCAGTCAGGCTGTTTATATCACTATTATCAAAATATCTCCAATATTATTAAAAATATTATTGTTCATTATAAGAATTTACTCAAATGAATTAAATATATTTTTTACAACAAGAAGTTCATGAAATAATGCTGCAACTTTTCCTAACATAAATATTTGTATATAATTTTTTTTATATATGAGCAGTGTATATATGACAAATATTATGCTTAGTATTACAACCATCCTTACTTCCTCCTCGTTTTTAAATCTTTTTTATAGATTTGAGTATAAACCTAAATCTATAAAAAATCAAGTTTTTTCTGAAAAAAAAATTTTATTTTTTAATTTTTAAAACATATTTTTCATAAACAATAAAAGAAAAAAACAGCAATTAAGACTAAATTAGACTTTCCTGCTGTTTTTTATTTTTATCACTATATCTTCAATATTTTTTATTGAAGTTTCATTAATACTCCACCAATAACAAATAATGATCCAAACAAGAAAAGCCAACCTTGGAACTTAATTTGGAATTTTGCCCAAATTCCCCATTCAAGTTTAGCAATACCTAGTATAGCCATTAAAATTCCTGATGTAGGTACAATAAGATTAGTAAATCCATCCCCTAATTGAAATGCAAGAACTGCAACCTGTCTAGGAACTCCAACCAAATCTGACAATGGAGCCATTATAGGCATTGTCAATGCTGCTTGACCAGAACCTGATACAACAAAGAAATTAAATACAGATTGGAATATGTACATTACCCAAGCGGAAGCTGCTGCTGGCAATCCTCCAAGTCCATTTGCAACCCAGTTAAGAACTGTATTAAGAACACTTGGTGTTCCTGCTTCTGTTCCACCTAATACAAGAACTATACCTTTTGCCATCCCTACTACTATAGCTGCTCCAATTAAATCTTCTGCCCCTTTTCTAAATGAAGTTGCTATATCATTTATAGTCATATCATTAAGTTTGAAAACTACTCCAATTATTCCTGCTACAACACCCATTATTACAAATTGAGTAGCAATTTCAGGAAGATAGTAACCAAATACTACAACCCCATATATTATCCAAGCCATTCCTAAAAGAACAACTAATAAAACTAATTTATGTCCAAATTTAAAATCAACTTCGCCTTGTTCCTCCAATTTAAATTCTTCTCTATAATATCTATCTGCTTCATAAGAAATAGAACTTTGAGGATTAGCTTTTACTTTATTTGCATATCTTATAGTATATAAAATTCCAAATGCTGTAAAAAATGTCCACATAACCATTCTGAACCCTGCTGCTGAAAGTACAGGAATTCCTGCTACTCCTTGCGCTATTGCAACACTGAAAGGGTTCATCCAAGATGTTCCAAATCCTATTTGTGTAGAAACATAAGTAATAAGTATACCTGTTATTCCATCATATCCCATTCCTATTACTATCGGAATAAGAACCATGGCAAATGGTATTGCCTCTTCTCCCATTCCAAATACTGCTCCCCCTAGAGAGAATACAAAGAAAACTATTGGAAGAAGGAGCCATTCTGATCCTTTTGTCTTTTTTATTAAGGCATAAAGTCCTGATTCAACTGCCTTAGTTTTTAATATGATTCCGAAAGACCCTCCAGTGATAAGAATAAATGCAATTACTCCTACTGCTGTTCCCCATTTATCTCCACTTACAATACCTTCGAATACATAGTTTGCCACTCCTACTTCTCCACCTGGTTCAAAGAATTTTATTCCCTTTACTAAAGGTTCTCCTTGTTCATTTAATTCATAAGCAAAACTTCCTGCCACAGGAACTGTTCTAGTTTTTTCTGCCCCAGTTTCAGTTATATAAGTAACCTTTTCCATTTGGAATTTTCCTACTGGAACCGTATGTGTTAATATTGCAGCCAAAATGACTACAAAAAATATAATTACATACGTATCTGGCATGTTAAACTTTTTTTTCATTTTTACCTCCACAAATTTTTAATACTATTATTATACTTTATGTTTTTAATTAAATCAATACTTAATGATATAAACTATATTTAAAATTTTTGAGTGGTATTCCATCCAGCTTTTTGTAAGTACTTATATTAGAACTTTTTCCCTTGACTTATTAATTTTCCATCTTGACTATAACGTTTGTATTCCTTTTCTTTACCATTTTCATATATATATTCTTCTGATATTTTTCCATTTGTATAAAAAAATCTCTGTACCCCATCTCTTCTTCCAGATTTATAATTTTCTTCTGATATAACAACATCTCCTGAATATTGTATCCATCTTCCTTCTTTTTCATCCATCTGATAACTTCCTTGTTTATATAATTTCCCATTTGGATAATACTCTGTTACAGTACCATGGCGAAGTCCATTTTTAAATTCTGATTCTCTTTTAAAATAATCTTTTCTATCAAAATCTGTAGGTGTATAATGTACCTGTTTTCCATCCATTTTTCCATTTTCATTATAATTATAGATAGAAACATTCTTTCCTTTTTCATCAAAAGTATTCCATATACCCACTCTCATGGATTCTTTATATGTTCCTGCTGTTTCTAGTTTTCCTTTTCTATTATATTTTTTATAATCGCCTTCTAATCTATCATTAGTATATGTTTCTTCAACAGATATTTTTCCATCTTCATAATAAGTTATAAACATTCCTTCTTTTTTACCAGAAACATAATTCAGTTTTCTATATATTTTTCCACTAGGATAATATATTTCAACAGTACCATCTATTCCTCCATTTATATAATTTCCCTGTTCCATTTTATTTCCATTTTTATTATATTTTGTATATACTCCATTAAGGACTCCTCCCTGGAAATTTTCTTCCCAAACAAGAGTTCTTTGTCTGCTTATTCCTTGCCATAAACCATCTTTTTTATCTTCTATATAATTCCCTTTAACTTCTATATTTCCATCTTGATAGTACTTAACATATACACCATTTTTCCTTCCATTTTCATAAGTAATTTCATATTGAAGATTTTTTCCAAAGTATATTTTTTCTACCCCTTCTTTTCTTCCATTTACAAAATTTATTTCACTTTTTTTATCTCCATTAACTGCAAACGTCGTATAATTCCCATTAAGTACTCCATTGACATATATTCCTACTGCCTTTGTATTTCCATTTTCATATTTTAATATATGTTCTCCAACAGGTTTATTTTCTCTGTATGAAACTTCTTCCTTTAAAAGTCCATTAGCATAAAATTTACTCCATTTACCATCTCTGACCCCATATTTATATTCTCTTTTTTCTTTTATTCTTCCATTCGTATCATAAATTATCTCTTCTCCATCTTTTTTACCATCAATATATGAAGTTTCTGACTTTATAGACCCACTGGTGTAATACTCCTTATACACTCCATTCTTCTGCTCTCTTTTTACAGTTGTTGGAAGCGTTTTTACCTTTGGAATAGGTACTGCTGCAGTAGTTTTAGTTGTCTTAACTACTGGTTTTTTAGATGTTTTGGATAAAATTGCTGCTATTTCCATATTTTTTTTACTTTTTTGGATATTAGCTTCAATCTTTGACTTCACATCCAAACCTTCTATTTTCTTTTGAGCAAAATATACTCCACCAGCTAATATTACTGATATAATAAATATTACAATAAATGCTATAAAAAAATTTTTCCCTTTTTCACTCATGTATCTTCCCCCATTCTTATTTTTTACAATTATATTGTACCATCTTATTCATTTATATTTCTATAATCTTTTTTATATCTTCTTTTAAAAAATAAGCCTTGATAGAATTTTTTAATCTTTTACATAATAACACTTTATTAATTTTATATTAAATTTTTTCTATATACTTTATAATAGATTTATTTCAAAATTAAAAATAAACCCTATTTTTCTTTTTATAAAAAAATAAGTGCAAGATAGAATGATCTAAGGTATAATTTTAATAAGGATGTCAATATATATAACAAAGGGGGTATACATGAAAAAAATATTTTCTATTATTATGGCTTCTATTTTTTCAATCAATTTATATGCTATAAATACAGAATATAAGACTGATGTAGTTGTTGTAGGAAGTGGTGGAGCTGGTATGACTGCTGCTCTTTTTGCAGCAGAAAATGGGGCTAATGTCATTCTATTGGAAAAAACAGGATACTTGGGTGGTGCTACTCTCATGTCAGCAGGTATTATTCCTGCTGCAGGAACTAAACAACAAAAAGATGCCAAAATTGATGATTCAATAGAAAACTTTAAATTGGATATATTCAGAGCTGCAAATTACAGCCAAGATAAAGATATGGTTGATACCGTTGCATCTGAAGCTAAATTAACTATTGAATGGCTAGAGAGTTTAGGAGTAAAATTTAATCTTATCACAAATACTCTGTATTATGGACAATCAAATTACAGAATGCATATAGCTGAAGGTTCTGGAATCGGTATGACTGCTAAAATCATAGAAGCAGTGAAAAAAAATCCAAAGATTACTATTCTTAATTTCACTGCTGGAACTGGACTAATAACAGATAAAGAAAATGTCAATGGTGTCAGAGCTAAAAAATCTAATGGAGAGGAAATTGAAATATATGCTTCTAAAGTGATATTAGCAACTAGTGGGTTTGCTTCAAATGAAGAAATGTTGAAAAAATATATTCCCGAAATAATTAATGCATATCCTTTAACAGCTCCAGGTGCAACTGGAGAAGGAATAGCATGGGGACAAAAGCTAGGTGCTGAAATAAAAAATATGCACGCTTATCAAGGTCATGCAGTTTTTAATCTTCAAACTAAAAGCAGTATGGATCTCTCTATCCTTTCTAGAGGTGGTATTCTTATCAATAAAGATGGAAAAAGATTTACTAATGAAATAATGGGATATTCTGAACTTACTCCTCATGTTGTAAATCAGAAAGAGGCGAAAGCGTATATATTATTTAATAAAGAAAATGCTGAAAAAACTGGAAATTTTAAAAATTATACTATTGCTGGAATAGTCCTTGAAGGAAAAAATATTGCAGAAATTGCCAAAGCTATGAATGTAAATGAAAAAGAACTTGAAAAAACAATTAAAATATACAAGGAAGGAATAGAAAAAGGAGAAGATATTTTTAATAGAACTAAACTTCCTAAAAACTTTGCTGGTCCTTACTATGCTATTGAAATAATTGGAGATTTAAGACATACCCAAGGTGGTCTTGTTATAACTTTAGATGGAAAAGTAAAAAAAGAAAATGGTGAAAAAATTGCCAATCTTTATGCTGCTGGAGGTGTAACTGAAGGTTTTTCTGGTGCTGGTGGACCTAACTATATGTCTGGTAATGGACTTTTACAAGCATTCGTTTTTGGTAGAAGGGCTGGTATATCTGCTGCTAAATCAATAACTAATCCTATGGATAAAACTATTATCAATAATATTACTGGTTTCAAAGATAATAGAGTTGTAAAAGATACTAAGTATAAAGATGGAAAATATGTAGGTGAAGGAAAAGGATATAAAGGAGATATAAAAGTAGAAGTTACTGTTGAACACAATAAAATTGTTCAAATAAAAGCTGTTGAATATAAAGATACTGAAATAATTTTCAATTCTGCTATTGAAAAAATATCTGATGATGTAGTCTGTACTCAAAATACTGATAAAATAGATTCAGTAGCAGGTGCCACTAGTTCTGCAAGAGGTATAGGAACAGCTATAAAAAATGCTGTAAAATCAGCTAAATAACAAAAAAGTCCATACTGAGTTAATTACTCAATATGGGCTTTTTATTTTTATTTATTTTTTCTCATAAGCAGCTTTAAATTCTTCAACATTTGCAGGAAAATACTTTTCCAATATTTTTAAATATTCTCCATTATCTCTTAGTTCAATTATTTTCTTATTTACTTTTTCTACTAACTCTTTTTCATTTTTTCTAAATGCGATAGAAGCAGCAGGCTGTTCATCAACTAAGGTATCTATTTGTTTGATTCCTGTCAGATTTTCTAAATAAGCTTTTGATGATAATTCATCTAT
This sequence comes from Fusobacterium varium, assembly GCA_002356455.1. NCBI lineage: Bacteria > Fusobacteriati > Fusobacteriota > Fusobacteriia > Fusobacteriales > Fusobacteriaceae > Fusobacterium > Fusobacterium varium. The sequence continues at coordinate 428,311 of AP017968.1, read as the reverse complement.
TATAACTGAATCTATCTTCCCAGCTTTAAGATCCATCAATGCTCCTGTCCATGAATCATATACTTTTGCTTTTCCTTCTAATTCATTAACAAATTGTTCCTGTATAGCTCCTAATTGTATTCCAATATTTTTATTTTTTAATTCTTCCTTAATTTTTATATCACTTTTTTCATTTACTATTATAATGTGCTTAGAAGAAAAAATAAACATATAAGGAATAGAAAAATCTACTGCTTTTTGCCTTTCTGGAGTCTGAGTAAGTCCAGCAATTACAGCATCTACTTTTCCCAACTGAAGTGCTGGAAGTAGTCCATCAAAAGACATATTAATCCAACTGATTTCATAGCCTAATTCTTCTCCTATTTTTTTCATAAGCTCAATATCAAACCCTATCATTTTTCCATCTTCCAAATATTCATAAGGTTTAAATTCTGCGTTGGTTCCCACATATAATTTTTCAGCTGAAAAAGATAAAGCAGAAAACAATAAAGTTAAAACTAATACTAATTTTTTCATAATAAATCCCCCTTTATTTAAATTAAACTTACTCATATTTTTTTCCATAACCAAATGCACCATCTATGGCACAAATCTCAGCAGCAAACTCTGCTGCTTTTACTAGGCTCATTTTTATAGCTTCTTTTTTCTCTATTCCTTTTTTTATTAAAGCCAAATAACTTACTAAATAAGAGGCAATGAGAGAATCCCCCGCTCCCATTGTATCTACAACCTTTTCTAAAGGCACTGCTTTCTGTATAAAATAATCTCCCCCATCATATAAAATACACCCATCTGCTCCTCTTGAAGCACATGCAGTTTCAGCCCCATAATCTACTATTTTTTTTAAATACTCTTTAGTTTCTTTTTCTGTTCCATTAAAGGAGCAGAAAGCAAAATCTACATTTTTAGCTATTTTTTTCAAATACGCTTCCGTAGAATCGTCTGAAAAATCAAAAGAAACATATACCCCTGTTTCCTTTATTTTATAAAGTTCATTTTCCATAAAAGAATAATTTCCACTGTGAACTACATCAAATTGTTTTATATATTCTAAATCAAACCTATCTAAAACAAATGGAACTCTTCCCCTTATTCCTCCCTCATTTGATTCTAAAAATACACGGTCTCCATTGAGCAAAGTTACCTTTGCACATCCATTTTCTCCTTCTAACTGTCTACATTTTATTGTTTCTATTCCTATTTTTTCTAAACTATCTATTACATGTTCAGCTTCCTTATCACTTCCAAAATATCCCATATATGCTGATTTTCTTACTCCAAACTTTTTTGAATATACAGCAAAATTTACACAATTTCCCCCAGGATACATTACTTTAATATGTTCATATTTATCAACTACATTATCTCCGAACCCCAATACATTTATTGAATATTTTTCCATAATCCACCTCATAATTTTAATATTCTACAATTCCCATATAACGCCTCATATCTAAAGGATGATTACGTTTATTTTGAAGAGCAGTACGATATACTACTGACATTGCATAAAATAATATTGGATTGAAATATTCAACACATGTATCATCTATTTTTCCAATTCCTAACTGCTCTGCATCTATAACCTCATATTTTTTCCCATATTTTTCTAAAAATTTAAATGCTCTTTCATCCATTATTCTATTCTTTCCTTTACTCATTAAAAGAATATAAAGATGTTCTTCATCTGTTACTTCAAATGGTCCATGAAAATATTCTCCTGAATGAAGATAGCAGCAATCTATCCACTGCATTTCTTGCAATGAGCATATAGCAAAACCATATCCCTGTGAATACGAAGCTCCTGAGGCCATAATATAAAGAAATGGTTCATTCCAATACTTTTCTGCAAAAAGCCATGATGAATTTTTAATTTTTTTAACTGCATCTTTAACTATTGAATCTATTTTTTCCAACCCATCTGAAATAACCTCATATAACTTATAATCTTCTTCTTGCTTATACAAAAGCTCATTTAATAATGAAAGAACTATTCCTTGAGGTTTATCTTTCTCATCTATATCAAAAGACCAGTCATATATCCATGATATAAACTCATCGCCTCCACATATAGAATCTTTATTATGAGTTAAAGCAACAACTGATGCTCCAGCATTTTTTCCAACTCTTGCTGCTTCAACAGTTTCCTTTGTATTTCCTCCATGTGATACTGCTATAATCAGACTATTTTCTCCCAAGGTTTTTGGAGGATTTACAGCAAATTCTTTAGCAGTGTACCATGATGAATTTATAGAAGATGATTCAGTCTGTATAAAATAAAATCCCGGATAAAGGTCAACTAAAGATCCTCCACATGCTATAAAATATATATTTTTAATACTTTTTTTTTCATCTAAGATTTTTTTTATGATTTCTTTTGACTTCATTTTTACTCCTTTTCCAACTAAAATTTTATAATATAACTATATCATAATATAACGTTATAAACAATAATATTTTTTTATTTATTATATAACATCTTATGATGAATTTTCTTGTTGTTTATTAAATTACATAGTATAATAATATAAGTATGATATATTCAGTAATTTAAGGAGATTTAGTATGATATTAACTTCAAATACAAAAATACCTTTATATAAACAACTCAAAGAAGAATTAAAAAACTCCATAAAAAAAGGAACTCTTATTCATGGAGAAAAAATACCTACTGAGATTGAATTGAGTGAAATTTATAAAGTCAGTAGAATCACAATAAGAAAAGCTGTTGAAGAATTAGTTAAAGAAGGACTATTATTAAAAAAACAAGGTAAGGGTACATTTGTGCAGCAGAATAAAATACAAAGAAAGATTGATAATCTATTAAGTTTTACTGAATCTTGTGAAATAAATGGGATGATTCCTTCAAGTATTGTTACCAAAAAGGAAATTCTTGTACCTACAGAAGAACAAATAAAAGAAATGGGATTAAAAAAAAGTGAAAAGATCTTATTTATACAACGGATCAGATTTGCAGATGGTTTTCCTATAATGTGTGAAAATAACTATTTTCCATACCCTAAGTTTGACTTTCTGATTTCTGAGCCTTTAACTACTTCTCTTTATTCCCTTTTAAAGAATAAATATGGTATAAAGGTTGATTCTTCAAATAATTCGTATATAGACATAGTTTGTGCTGGAAGTGACATTGCTCCTTTGATGCAGTTATCAAATGGAGAGCCTCTTTTCTTTCTTTATACTCAAATGTATGATGACAAAAAGAGGCTTGTTCATATTGGAAAACAGTTTATAAATTCAGAACATTATCGTTTTCACTTGAATAATATTCGATATAGTAAATAAAATAAAAGTATATGTATTTTAGTTTAAAATTAAAATACATATACTTTTTCCACAAACTATTATCCAAATATACCTGAAATATATTTTTTAGTTCTCTCATCTTCTGGATTATTGAATATCTTTTCTGTTGTATCAAATTCTATCAACTGACCATCCAAGAAAAAACCTGTATAATCAGATATTCTCTTAGCCTGAAAAAGATTGTGTGTAACTATAACAATAGTATATCTCTCGGCAAGCTTAAGAAGGAGCTCCTCTATTTTCATCGTATTTTGTATATCCAATGCAGAACAAGGCTCATCTAAAAGTAATACTTCTGGGTTCACACTGAGACTTCTAGCAATACATAATCTCTGCTGTTGTCCTCCACTCAATTTCAAGGCGGATTTTTTTATATCATTTTTTACTTCATCATATAGCCCTACTTCTTCCAATTTCTTTTTTACCAATTTATCAAGTTCTTCTTTATTTTTTATGCCATAATAAATAGGTGCATAAGTCATATTCTTATATATTGAAAAGGGAAATGGAGATGGAGTTTGAAAAACTATTCCTATTTCTTTTCTTAATTTTTCCTTATCAATATCAGCACTATTATTTCCATTAAAAAAAATTGCTCCTTCTACTTTAGAATCCTCTTCATCATTTATCATACAATTAATAGTTTTAAGAAAAGTTGATTTTCCACAGCCAGAAGGACCTATTATGGAAATTATTTTATTTTTCTTTATAGACATATTAATATTTTTTAATATTTTCTTTTCTCCATAGTATACAAAGAGATTTTTTATTTCTAGTATATTTTCCACTATTTCACTTCCTTTTCCTTAAAAGTATCTGGCTAAGTATAATCACACTAAGTAATACCAGCATCAGTACAAAAGCTGTTCCATATGCTTTCTCAGTGGATATTCCCTGAGTCAGAAGTATATACAGATGATATGAAAGAGACATTGATGGTTTTGTTATATTAAAAGACACAGGAGAATTTATTACAGCCATACAAAACATTATTGGAGCTGTGGCTCCAACTGCATATCCAAATGCTAAAATAAGAGCTGATATTATTCTGTCTCTGCATAGTGGAATAACAATTTTCACTATAGTATATACTTTCGATATCCCCATGGAATATGATGCTTTTATTAAATTTTCATCTACTTCTTTGAATGCTTTCTCTATTCTCGTTTCTACTACTGGAAATATCATTATCCCCAATGTCAGCCCACCTGAAATTACTGACCTTCCCAGCCCTAAATGCAGTACAAACATTGTATACCCAAACAGCCCTAATACTATTGAAGGGACTCCTCCCATACATTGTATTATTGTTTGTATCATTGCTTTCATTTTTTTATTCTCAGTATAAAACTCTAAATATATTCCTGTACAGATTCCAAAGATACCTGCTATAGCACAAGCAATACTTGTAGAAAGAAAACTTCCTATAATAGCTGGAGCTATTCCTCCTTCAGTTCCCAGTATCATTCCTTTAGGAACATCTGTGATAAATTCCCAATTTATAGAATTATATCCCTTCCAAAATATATATCCAAATATATAGAACACAAGAAATATTACTAAAAGTCCACTTCCATATGCCCATATTCTTATTATATTCTCTTTTAGTCTCACAACAGCCTCCTAGAGAAATTTCTTCTTTAGATAATTTATAAATATATTAATACAGAATATCATCATCATTAAAATAAATCCTGAAGCAAACAAAGCACTATAATGTAAACTGCCTACCTCTGCCATTCCCATTTCTAGAGCTATCAATGAAGATATAGTTTGAGCTTTTCCCATTAATTTGGGAAAAATAGGAGCATTCCCTATTACCATCATTACCGCCATAGTTTCTCCCATGGCTCTTCCCAGCGATAATATTATACTGATGATTATACTTTTTAAAGAAAGAGGAAGTATTATTTCACTCACCATATACCATTTAGATACTCCCATTGCCTCAGATATTTTTTCATATTTTTTTCTTGTTTCTCCCATATTTTCTTCACATATAGATATCATAAAAGGAAGTATCATAATAGAAAGAAGTATTCCACCAGCAAGAACTGTTTCCCCTGTAGCCATTCCCATACTCTCAAAAAATTTTACAAGTATTACAAGTCCCATAAAGCCATAGATAACTGAAGGAACTCCAGCTAATATATCTACATAAGGTTTTAATACATTCCTAATTTTTGAAGGAAATACACATGAAAGAAAAATACTGCATCCTATACCAACAGGAAGTGCAATAAAAACAGCTGTAAAAGAAACATAGAGAGTAGCAGATATAATAGGAAGTATTCCTAAATACTGCCCACTTACAGACATAGGTTTCCATCTTCTTCCTAAAATAAATTCTTTTAATCCAATTTCTTTAAATAAAGGAAGACTCTCTTTTAATATAAAAATTATTATAAAGGAAATGATAAAAAAAGATACTAATGCTGCAATTTTTAATACGCCAGCAAATATTTTATCATATTTTTTCCAAAACAGCATTTCTTTCCTCCTTGATAAATATAAAAAATGGCTCAATATCTATAAAAATGAGCCATCCTTACATCATTTACTATTTTACAGGAATATAACCACTTTTACTTACAGCATCCATTCCTTTTTCTGAAAATATATAATCAATAAATGCTTTTTCCTGAGGAGTAGGTTCTCCATTTTTAATAAATAATAGAGGTCTTTGAATTTTATATTTACCAGATACAATATTTTCAACAGTTGGTGCTGCACCATCTACAACTAATGCAGTTATTTTATCTTTATTTTGATTGTACATACCAAATGAAGCATATCCAATAGCATATTTGTTTTCTACTAATTTTGCTGCTAAAGCTCCCATAGAAGGTGCTTGAATAGCATCATCTTTTACATCAGTTTTTCCCATGATTACATTTTGGAATACTTCGTGAGCCCCTCCACCAAGATCTCTAGTCACAACTATGATTTCTTTCTTTTCAAGTCTTTTATCTACATCATTCCAGTATTTGTATTCTCCAGAAAATATTTTTCTTAAAGTTTCTCCATCTATTTCTTTTGTATATTTTAATATTGGGTTTTCATTATTAACTGATACTGTTAAAGCATCTGATGCTACCACAAACTCTCTGTATTCAGGAAATTTAGCTTTTTCACTATCTTTTACTTGTCTAGCTACCATTCCAAAATCACTTACTTTTTCAATTACACTCTTAACTCCAGCTCCTGACCCACCTGAAGATACATAAATAGCTATATTTTTATTAGAAAAACTAGGGTCTACTTTATCCCAAGTTACATTTTCCTCTATAAAATCAGTAGATATTTTTGAAATAACAGGAGCTAGTGAAGAAGATCCATTAAACATTATTTGTGCTTTAAATTCTTCTGCAGTCAAAGTTCCAAAAGACAATCCAAATACTGCAGCTCCCAAAAGCATTTTTATTAATTTTTTTTGCATTTAAGTTCCCCCTTAATTTTGTAATTCTATTTGTTATTATATCATTTATATCATAATTTTCAACTTAATTTCTAAATCTTAAGTTAATTTTTTTGTAAGATTATTAATGGATAACTTTAATGTAAATAACCAATAAAAAAGAAGAATCAAATTTAATTGAGTCTTCCTTTTATTTTTATTATTTCAATTTTTTATTAAAGTTACAATCCCAATTCAAATGTCAATGAAGTATTGACAGAAGTAGATTTATGCTTGAATAAATCTGTTCCTATTTCAAGTGTAATATCAAAATTGTCTTTTACAGAAAATGTTGTTCCTCCCTGAATAGTTATATAATCTTTATCTGGTCTTTTAGTTTGTATTTTAAAATTAGAATTTTTATTTTTATCAATATTTCCAGTAACATAATAATCATTTATATAGTCATGATTATATGTCATAAGAATATTTCCACTTACTTTTGTATTTTCTCCAATAAGTATTTTACTGCTTGAAAGTTTTCCTCCTACTTTAGAATAAACTGAATGATATGTTTTGGAATCTATATTAATTCCTAAGTTACTGTCTTTTGTATTTTCTGTTTTTAAAATACCATATCCTAATTCTATTAATGGAGTAACAGTAAATCTTTTATATTCAATATCTTTTCCAAATCCTAATACACTTGAACCATTAATTACCTTCCAATCACTATTTGTATTATTTTTATATTCATCAAATTTAATATTGTTACTCAATTTATTTTCTTGAATTCCTCCACGAATTATTCCATATAAATAACCAGTTTTTCCATAATCAGGGTAATATTTTCCATGTACCCCTAAAAGAATATTTTTACTTTTTATTTTAGGAGTATTTACAGTATGCCCTTTTAAAATACTTTGGCTAAATAATAAATGAGTTCCTAAAATTAAATTATCATCATAGGCTTTTTCTATTCCTGTAATAACACCCTGATCTCTGTAATCATATCCCATGAGATATCCTGTTCCTTTCTGCCAGCTGTCTTTATAAAAAAGTTTTCCAAAAGCATAAGATTTATTTTTTTCATAATTATTTTCTGTCATTAATTGATTTCTCATATAAGCTGAATACTCTTTTTCTGCTTCAAATGTAGCAATAATATTATTCCCATATATATTAGGTGTTGCTTGAGAAAGGGCAGAAGAAATCGCTGCAGATGAAGAAAAATCCAATGCTCCTATTAAATCTTTTATTGGTCCAGAAGCTTGATCTGATATTCTGTCTATTGCTTTAGCAAAATCTTTTGTATTTCTATTTTGAGAAAATCTGCTATAGGGATTTTCATTTCTTAAAACTGTCATTTGTGAAGAAGATGAATCAAAAGCTGCACTTTTTATAGTAGGTGATGAAGTAAAAATGTTATCATCAAATATTAAATTATTTATCTCTCCATTTTTTATTCCTACTACTTTTAAAAATTCATTTTTATCAATTTTTAATGATTTACTGTAATAAGATTTTTGGGGAGTTAATTTCATTGATGAATTTGTTGAAAAATATGCATTTCCTATTATTTCAAGAATATCATGATTTCCATTACCATCAAAATCAATATTTATTTTTCCATCATTTTCCTGCTTATAGTTTCCTTTAATCACAATTTTCCCTATCATATTTCCAGGAGAAATAGTCCCCTTATTAATAAAATTTTCATTTTCATCTAAAGTATATTGAGCATTTCCAGATAATATAGCACCATCATTTATTACAGCCCTTAAAATTTCGTTATTACCATTAAGAGAAGATTTTCCTCCTTTTATATTCAAAACAATATTTTTTCCTATGATATTATCATCAAATCTAAAAGAAAAATTACTGTCACCTTTATTAAGATTATTTTTATCAACACCTAAATTTAAATTCGTTTCAGTTGCAATATTGTTATTATTAAATAATGTTTTAGGGTTGTACATAGAAACTATATTCCCTTTCAATACAGCTCCATCAAAAATATTTATATTTTTTACATAAACATTATCAGACATATACAAAGAAGCATTCTTACCTTCTATATAACCTGAAGTATTAAAGTTTTCAACCAGAGCTCCGTCTACTTCATTAACCTTTAAACTCTCATTATCTATAAGAGCTAAAGAGTTAGAAAAATCTTTTCCCTCAGCTGATAAAATATATGATCCTAAATAAGCTGTATGCTTTCCATTACTTCCAGTACCAAAATCAAATCTTACACCTATTCCTTGATTTCCTCTGGCTCTAATTTCCCCATTATTAGTAATATTATGTTCTTTTCCATATGCGATAAGTATTCCAGTTCCATAATCACCATCAACATTAATTTTAATATTTTTATCTACAGTTATTTTATTTTTTACTCCATCAACACGTATCCCTGTTCCTGCCATACCAGAAGTTAATATATCTGCCTTTTGGACTATTTCATTATTGCTTCCATAAACATGAAGCCCTACTCCATAAGAAGCTGTATTAGCCCTTCCTATAATATATTTTTCTCCTTTTTCATCTCTAAGGAAATAACCATTATAATTATTAATATTTAAATTATCTCCATATACAGAATAACCAAAGAAATTTCTTCTGTCTATGCTGTAACCAATATCTTGAAGTACAGCTAATTCTGCTTCCATAAATGTTGAATAATTTGAATACGGTTGATGACTCATTAAGCCTCTATCCATTTCTAAATGAGAAAGTTCAGGAATTGGAGTATCTCCTTCTAATCTTACATTTATAGGAACTCCTTTTAATGAACTATCTTTTAAAACTTCAGCTACATTTTTTCCAGTAAAGTATACATTTCCAGAAGCATCAAAATCTGTATTTGGATTTCCTATTGTATTTCTATCATTATCAATATATGAAATAATTCCTGTAGTCTCAGATATTTTTCTTCCTCTGTTATCAATTAAACCTTTGTCAAAAATTGAGGGAATATCTTCAAATTTTGCTTGATTTGTATCTTTATCAAAAATAGCAGTTCCAGAGATTCCCAATGCATGTCCCAGTTCATGTACCATTGTTCCATACAAATCAGCTCCTACCACATTAGGTAAGACTGAAGGTACTCCAGTTTTAAAATTCATTTTTCCGATTTCTATAAGAGCAACTGGCTCGCCAGAAGTATAATCAAATGGTTTTCCTAGTATTTTTGCTTGTAGCTGTGTCATTCCCTTAGCTATTCCATCTTCTATATTAGGACTATATGCTGAGGCATTTTCAACATTACTTGTATATATAAATATTTTTGAAAGAGAGTTGTTATTAGTATTTAAAATATCTTTCCAATATTTACCAGCACCTAAAATTGCTTTTTTTTCTTCTGAATTTAATGAATAAGTTGATATTTCTTCCAAATCTTCAAGTTTTATTTTTTCTCCTTCATCAAAAAATCTTAAATTAAATAACTCTTTTCCATTCTTATCTAAAATAAGCTGATCTTCAATTGCTGAAAGATTAAAAAAAGAAAGTAAATATAAAATAGTTAAATAAAAAAATCTTCTTATCACAATCTCCTCCTTGTGTATTTAATAATTATAGTATAAAAATTAATTAAGCTTTCTTTGTCTATTTTTATGATATTCTTTAACTAAAGAATATCATAATTTCTTTTATTTTTTTATTTTAAACACAAAATGTTTTTTTATACACACAAAACATTGTCCTTTATACACAATAATTTATTTTTTAAACAAAAAAAGGATTTCAATTGTAATCGAAATCCCTTTTCATTTATATTGTCTTAATTTTTATAGAAATTTCTATTCATACTTTTTTGCAATCAACATTTTTCTAGAACTATTCTTAGCAATTTGATATAAAACACTATTAATTATGGAAAAAATTATTCCTGAGAGAATAAGAACAAATATTATTTTTGTAGAATACTCTATATAATTATTTTTTAAAATAATCTCATAAATACTATTTAAAAATATCTTTTCTAGAATATATCCTATCCCTTTAGAAGCAAGAACAAAAGCAATATAATTTTTAATTCCAAATTTATTAAAAAAATATAATAAATAAAAATAATTATCCCTGAAAAATATGGTATGTAGTCGGCTACAGCAAATAATTTCTCACTGTTAAAATAAATTGCTATTGATATTAAAACACAAGCTGATAATGTTGTTCCTATCCCCAATACAAATACAGTTATGTTTACGTTTTTTAACATTCATCATCTCCTTAAATTTTGATATTAAGCAATATCCTATTTACTGTAAATATCTATTTTCTGATAAGGTATTTCTATTCCTTCTCTTTCAAAATATTTTGCAATTTTTTCAGTTAAAGAAAAATATACTTCCCAATAATTTTCTTTTTTTACCCATACCCTATAAACATAATCTAAAGAACTGGAATTATGTTTATTCATTCTTATTGTATATCCCATATCATGGAGAATATTCGGGTCTCTGTCTGCTATTTCAGTCAGTACTTTCTTTACCTTTTCCTCAGAAGTTCCATATGCCACTGATACCGCAAGGTCAACCCTTCTTTCAGCGTTTCGTGATATATTTGTTATTGCTGTATTTGCCAACTGACTGTTAGGTATTATTATTCTTGAATTATCAGGAGTAGTAAGCACTGTATATAAAATATGGATGCATTCTACAGTTCCATCTCCTGAAGTGCTTTTTATATACTCTCCTTTTAAAAAAGGCTTAAAAAATAAAATTAAAACTCCTCCTGCAAGATTGGATAAGCTTCCTTGTAATGCCAGTCCAACTGCCAACCCTGCTGTTCCCAGCAATGTTATCAATGAAGTTGCTTTTACTCCCAACCCACCTATAACAAGAAAGAAAAAACCTATATATATTATAGTTTTTGTTAAAGATAAAACAAATGATGATAAAAGTTCATCTATATGACTCTTTTCCATTAAAAGTTTAAGTGTTTGTATAATTATATTAACAACATGCTTCATTATAAGTATTAAAAATATTATCCATATTATTCTCAATATTGTTCCAGGAAGTACTTGAATTAAGTCTTCCCCCCATTTTTTCATTAAATTTTCTATATTATTTTGCATATTCTTTGATACCCTCTCTATGTTTTTAATAAATTTTTATTTATTTCCTATCTTTATTTCAATTTTTTCTGGATACATAAAATCATCTAAAATAACTTCCACTCTCTCCATTTTTGGTGTTATCTCAGGTATTATCTGATATTTGTGAGTCTTCTTCTTATGTTCAGTATATTCTAATAAAATAGCTCCTGTTTTATTTATATCTATCTTATGTTTATATTTAGACTCTCTTTTTATATCTCCAGCATCTATAACTTTATTTTCTTCAACATAGATTATTTTTACATTATTAATTGATTTTATTGTCTTATTATTTATCACAAGTACAGATTTTTCAAAATATCTTTCCTTTATTGTCGTTACTCCTAAAACAATTAAACATATTGCTACAAATATTAATCCAAAACCTAAACTCCCCTTACTTCTTCTCAACCTTATCATTTTAAAATTCCCCTTATAAATTATTTTGATATTAAATCTCCTAAATGATTTTTAATCAGCTTTATATTATCATTAATAAATCTATAAGTAAAGATTTTTTTCTTTTAAATATGCCTTTAATTCTATTTTTAAGAACCGATAAAACTCTTTCCTGCGTCAATATATCCATATAAAAAATAAAGAAAAATTCCTTTCTCCAAAAAATTTAAATATAATCAATTTTTTTCATCCATAGAATATTTTTCAAAAATAACTTTTATACTTTTACCATTTTCTCTATTAGCAATTATTATAGAATAATCCTTATTTTCAGTCATATTACTTGTTTTTTTTATATAAGATACTATCCCATCAGTGTTTTTAATTGCTTTTTCTGGCATTTTTTTTAAAGAATTGAGCATTCTTTCTTTTAATTCCCTGTCTAAAATTCCTTCACCCATTTTTTCTACTAAATCTATTAAGGTATTTTTTAATTTTGTCTGATTTGAATCCAGCTTATGACAGGATACAATAATACCTATCCCATACGGTATTTCTTTATTTTTTAATAAAATATCTATCTTTTCATTAAGCTTCCCAGCTTTTCTTTCAAAAAAATAATATGTACCTTCATCTTTAAAACTGAATCCATTTTCTATAAGAATATTTTTTACTTTCTCAAGTTCTATTTTTTTAAAAAATTCTTCTTTAGGGAAAGTAAAAATATAAACTCCAAGAAATAAAATTAAAAATAAAAATTTTTTCATAATCTTTCGCCTCTTTTAATAAATAATTTTATATTAATATTTTTTATTTAACACAAAAAGTAATGTATAATATACAAAAAGCAACCATTGCTATATAGACATAATTTAAACTCCTTGTTACTATAATATAAAAACTGGAGGTATAAATTATGGGATGGTTTTCTTCTAAAAAATGTGAAACAAATATTTATGTTATATCAGAGAATGTAAATGAAACAGCAAAATTCAATTTTATTTTTTACTCTCTTGATGAAGATATAAAAAATGATTATGAATTTTTAACAAAAGTTAGAAATAATATAGATAATCTGGCAGCAAAATTAAGAACTGCTGAATGAGAAAATTTCAATTTAAAATTTTGGTACAACTATGGAAAAAGCAGTGGCCCTCTTGGTGCTGTCAAATGTGTAACTGAACTTCCTGCCAATGTTGCTGAAGGAAAAATTTTATATGCTGCTATTGTAAATTTAAATAAAAAAATAATAATTCCAGAAAACCACATTTTACCTGTTACTATTAAAAATTATGACAACATCAAAAAAGCTACAATCATATTTTAATGTTTTTGTCTTAAAATTGTTACAATCTCATTAATTAAAAATGCTTATATAAACATTCTCCTCAAGTTTATATTTTCTTTTTTATCAAATAAAAAAATTTATTATATATAGATTTATTAATATCTTTTTAATTCATAAATATATTTTTTAGATTTTCTACTATTAATATTTTTCTATAGAATAGCAAAAGGGGCTGTTGCAAATTTAAAACAGCCCAATTATCAAAAAAGCTGACTTGAAGTTTTCTTCTTGTCAGCTTTTTCTTTTTAAATAAAAAAAGGTATAAAATACTAAAAATTTTTTCAAATTTCTAATATAATATACCTATGCAAAAACCAACTAATAATAACATTTTTTTTCAATTAAATCAACCTAAACTTTTTAACTTTTTACAATATGAAATTTCTGATAATGATCCTGTAAGAAAACTTAGCTCAATATTGGAGGGATTAGATTTTAGTAGTTTAATGCAAGTATTTTCTTACAAAACAAAGGTACATCCTATCAGAATGTTTTCTATCATTGTTTATGCCTATTCGCGCAATTTAACTTCTACTAGAGATATAGAAATGGCTTGCCATGAAAATATTAAATTTAGGTTTCTTTTACAAGATTCTAAAATTCCTGATCACTCTACTATTTCTAGATTCTTAGTAAAAACTGAAGATATTCTTCCAGATCTATTTGAACAATTCGTTGAAAAAATTTTTGAAATGGAAAATATTTCCACTGAAACAATATATATTGATGGCACTAAAATTGAAGCATATGCTAATAAATATACATTTGTTTGGAAAAAATCTATTGAGAAATATAGAACTAGATTAGATGAAAAAATTCTTGAATTAATTTCAAATTTTAATGATGATTTCAACTTACAATATGACAACTTCCTTGAAATATATTCATATCTTTCTAATTTGAATTTTCAAATAGTCAAAGGTAGAGGAAAGAGAAAATCTAAAGAGCAAAAGTATTTAGAATTATGCGCAGAATACTTAGAAAAGTATCAAAAATATTCTAATCATTTTAAAAATCTTAATGGTAGAAATAGCTATTCAAAAACTGATATAGATGCTACTTTTATGAGAATGAAAGATGACCATATGAGAAATGGTCAATTAAAACCTGGATATAATCTACAAATAGGAGTGATTAGTGAATATATTTCTTCATATGAAATTTTTTCTAACCCTTCTGATTCTAAAACTTTGATTCCATTTTTAGAGAAAATTTCATCTCAAAATTTAGAAATTAAAAATATTGTAGCTGATGCAGGATATGAAAGTATTTCAAATTATGAATATTTGGAAAAAATGGACTATACTTCATACATAAAACCAATATATTTTGAAAAATCTAAAATCAGAAAGTTTAAAAATGATTTAAACAGAGTAGAAAATTTAATATATAATCATTCTGAAAATAAGCTATTTAGAAAAGATGGATTAGAATTAGAATTTCTATACTCTAACAAAAATAATACAGTTCAATATTTTTGGAATCCTGAAACTAACAAAAAAATTAAGTACAATGCGAGATTTAGAATTTTATCAAATAAATCAAAAGAGAATGTATCAAGCAATTATGGAAAACAATTAAGAATGAACAGAAGTATTCAAGTAGAAGGTGCTTTTGCAGTTTTGAAAGAAGATATGAAATTGCGAAAATTAAAAGTTCGAAGTAAAAAAAGTGTTTTAAGAGAAATATGTTTGTTTTGTATCGCTTACA
This sequence comes from Fusobacterium varium, assembly GCA_002356455.1. Taxonomy (NCBI): domain Bacteria; kingdom Fusobacteriati; phylum Fusobacteriota; class Fusobacteriia; order Fusobacteriales; family Fusobacteriaceae; genus Fusobacterium; species Fusobacterium varium. The sequence continues at coordinate 413,029 of AP017968.1, read as the reverse complement.
ACTTCAACAGATATCTAAGCAGAAATATAAATAATCGCTTAGGAACAACACTTCACTCATTAAAAGTAGCTTAGATAAATAAAAAATCATCTACTTCTTTTTTTGATACTTAAAAATAAATATAAAAATATAAATTAGCAGAAATCTATAAAATAGATTTCTATTTTTTTATAAAAAATAAGAGAAGCTGCACAAATTAGTTTATCAATCACTAATTTGCAACAGCCCCTTAATTTCTCACCTTTGTATTAAATACGATTTTATTTTCTCTATACTTAATTTATTCATAAAATTATGATTTTAAAATTCCCTAATACAAATTCATCCCAATTTTTCTCTGATTAAACTTACTTCCTTCATACTTAAAACTCTAACCTATAAATATAATTATATCATCTCTAACTAGCTATTATTCCAGATTGATTTTTCCTAATGAAGCAAGAGTTTCTTTAGAAAGATATACCTTTGGAACTAAAACTTTTACTCCCTCTACCTCTTCTTCCACATACCATATAATATCATCTTTAAGATTATTTATCTGTTCTTTTGTAAGAGCTATTCCAATGGACAGATTAAAGTCTTCCATAGCTTTTATAGAATTGTCCAGCAATATCTGCATCTGTTCTTTTTCATTCACAGCTCCATTTAAATATCTCTTTCCTGTACTTTCAAAAATAGCTCTGTTTACTATTCTTGACTCATAAAATGAATCACCTAGAAGTTTGATATCTTTTTCAGGGTTATAACCTATTTTTCCAAATAAATAATCTGAACCAAGATAATAACCCATATCTGTAAATTTTATATTTGTTTCTATAAGATATTTAAATTCAGGTTCTTTTTCATTTGAAATAGAATTATTTATAATTGATATTTCATCTTTGCCAACCTCTGTTTTTTCTTTAGAATCTATTAAAATATCTTTTGAATTTACTAAATCCTTATTCACAACAAACAACCCTTTATCCTCTTCAGGAATTGTAATATAACTTTCTATATCAATCGTCCCAATTCTTTCTACATTACTGCTGTTTAAAATTACTTGCTTTATATTTATATCTTTGGCATTTACTATATTTATCTCTTTGGAGAAAATTCCATCTCCTGTTCTTATAGCAGATATATTTATATTATTCCCTGCTGATATTTTTGTTCCCTTATCAATTCCTGTGGCTTCACTTCCAGTCAGAGAATAGACAGCAGTATTTCCTGAAAAATTTTCATTTATCAACCTGTAGGCTGTTATATTTACATCATTATCTGCTGAAATATTTCCTTCTCTATTTATAACATCTCCTGTAGTTTTCAGAGTAATATTTTTTCCAGATGAAATATATGCCATTGTACTTGCATAATTATTTTCTGCTCTATCCACCAGATCTAAACTTTCCGACATTGTAGAAACTGATATATTTTCAGCAACAGAAGGATTCTCTATAACTTCTCCAAGATTTTCAATTTGTTCTCCCTCTATATAAATATCTCCTATTGCTTCAATAATCCCTGCATTATTTTGAACTTTACCTAAAGCTTTTATTTTTATATTATTTTCAGAGAATATTTCTCCCTTATTATTAATAAAATCTTTTTTTACAGACATAGTTATATCATTCTTTGAATATATCAATGAATAGTTCCCATTTAATATACTCTCTGTATTTAAAATCAAACTATTTCCAGAAATTATCTGACTATTATTTATTAAATCTTTTGAATTTATATCCAAATTATTCTGTGAAGTTAAAAATCCATTGTTAATGACGCTTTCACTAGCTATTATCATATTATTTCCATGTCCTAAAACCAATTTATTATAGTTATCTAATCTTCCTGAAAGATTTGCTGTAAAACTTTCTGTACTTCCCAGTATATTACTATTTACTAGATTCACAGCATTTATAGTTATACTCTTTCCACCAATAAATTTATTATTGTTTAAAAAATCTCCAGTTAAATTAAGTACTATATCTCCACTATTTTCTATATCTGTTTTTGTAGTAAGAGATACTGCTGTTATTTTTAAAAGTCCATTTCCTGTATAACTTCCTTCAAGAGCAAAAGAATTAAAAATATTAAGTTCAAGCTGCCCTTGAGATTGTATCTTTCCCTCTGTATTTAGAATATTTTCTGCCTGAATAGACAGCACAGAATCATTGTCAAATACTCTTATATTTCCTGATTGATTATTAAGAACTGTAGTATTTTTTATCTCTATGTTTTTTCCTTCAATAATTCCCCCATTATTATCTAATTCTTTTAATCTTATATCTTTATCTGAAATTATACTTCCAGTATTAGAAACATTTTCTGCTGTTATGTCCCCTTTTACTGAAATAATTCCTTCATTGAGCAGCTCTTTTTCAAGGCTCATATTCTCTCCAAGAATTAATTTTCCAAAAAGAAAATTCAACAGCCCTTCCCCTTCAAAATTCTTCATAGCAGATATAGTACCTGTATTTTTTACTTTAGAGGCTTTTATATTTTCTTTTGCAACAAGTTTTCCGCTATTATCAATTTTTTTAAGTGTTATATTTTTCCCTTGAATCAAATTAGAATTTTCAATATAATTAGCAGCATCAAATTTTAAATCTCCATCTCCTATTATTCTTCCACTGTTATTGAAAAATTGTGAAGTAATATTCATATTATTTCTTGAGAATATGTCTCCTTTATTTATTATATTCTGTGAAATTAGATACAAGTCATTTGAACTTTGGATAAGTTTAGTATTCACAATTTGATTTCCTGAAATAGTAATATTTTTATTACCATGTATAATTCCTGAATTTTCAAAATCATAAATATTAAAAATTCCAGTATCTGAAGTCATTATCCCGCTGTTTACAAATTTTTTTCCAGTGATTAAAATTTCCAAAGCAGATATTCTGCCATTATTTAAAATATCATCACTCAATAAAACAAGCTTATTTCCACTGCTTATGACTTTATTATTGGTTATATTCCCTGATATCTTCATATTTAAAAGAGAAAGAATTTCTCCACTATTATTGAGGTTTCCTGTTATCTCTGCATTCTCACTATAAATATACCCAGTATTTATTATATTTCCAGATATCTTTAATTCATTTTCACTCTTTATATCTTTTTTATTGTCTATACTGCCAGTTATATTTACCAGATTTTTTCCTTGAATAGTTCCACTATTATTTAAATCAGCAGTAATATTAACTGTATCTCTTCCTGTTATATTTCCACTGTTTTTAATTTCTTTTCCAGTGAGAATCAGTTTTTCTCCTGACATATCTCCAGCATTATCCCCAATACCATCTATGAAGAGCTGTCCTCCAGTTATAATTCCCAAATCTTCATTAATATATTTAGAAGATGTGATAGTCAGATAATTTTCTCCATAAAGAGTTCCTTTATTCAACAGTTGTCCAACATTTAATGTAGTTGTTTTACCCAATATATTTCCATTATTTTCTAAGTAGTCTGTAATTTTTAAAGTTAAAATATCAGCTTGGATAAGCCCATTATTATACAGAAATTTTGATGTCATATTAATTGAAGAAGATATTATATTTTTTTCATTTAAAATATTATTTTCATTTTTTATTTCTATACTATCTGCACTGATATTACCTTTATTTGATAAATTTGTACTTTCAATTTTTACTTTTTTATTAGCAGCTATTGTTCCTGTATTTTCTATATTTTTTGCTTTAATATTTAAATTTTCTACTGCTTTCAATGATTCACTTTTTAAATTTCCACTTAAAGTAATATCTGCATTTACTGCAGTAAGCTCTTTATTTTCCATATCTTTTGAAGCTATTGTTACATTATCAGCTGAAATCTTTCCTGTATTAACAATCTTATCTTTATTAGATATATTTATATTTTTTGAAGATATATTTCCTTTATTCTCAATATTTGAACTATTTATTTCTATATTTTTATTTGAAGATATACTTCCAGTATTCACTATATCCTTAGTGTTTATATTAATATTATTTTCTGCAATAGCTTTTTCCTGTATATTTACATTATCTGCTTTGATTTTTATATCATTCTTAGCTTGAGCATCTTTTAATATCAAATCTCCATTAACATCTATTTCAAGATCCCCTGACCCTGCCAGCATCTCTCCCTGACTATTTACTCCAACACCTTTTTCTGTACTTTGAAGATATATTTTACCAGCATAAAGAGAACCTAATGCTTTAGCATCTAAAGCCACTTTAGGTTTATCTCCATCTTTTTCAGCCTTGGCTTTCACTTCTCTTGTTTTATGATTATATTCATTTCTTCCTAAAACAACATTTACTTCTTCTCCACCATATACTGCACCATTCAGCTCTGCTGTTCTTGAAACAATATCTACCATTCTTACATTTTTTCCATCTATCCCTTGACTTCCCACTACCACCGTTCCATCATCTATATCAAACCCTTTCAAATCTCCAAGTTCATCAGTTATAGATTTTCCAGTTGTAAGTATTACTCTAGGCGTATTTATAAACCCAGCTCCATTTAGATATATTCCATTTGGGTTTGCTAAAATATACTCAGCAGATTTTCCAACTATTTCAGTATATCCTTCTATATTACTTCTGTTTACACCTGTAACTTCTGTCAGAATAACATCAGCTTCTCTGCCTTTTAAATTAGAGTTTCCTTGAATAATTCCTCCCAGTTGAGTTTTATTATTTTCTTTACTGCTGTTATTTAAGAGCACTCCTTCTTTTCCAACATTATATTCTTCAAAATAGTTATGTGAAACTCCATTCTTATTAGGTGCATTTATATTTATTATTGGAACTCCATTTGGTGCCTTTTCTACATTTACCTGTTGATTTCTGTTTTGGTCAACTACTTTTGCAGCTGCCATTGCTGATTGTGTAAAGATACTAAAAAAGATGTAGGTATATATAAGCAATCTTTTCAGCAGCTTGTTTTTTAATATCTCCATTTTAATCTTCCCCCTTAAAATGTTTAAAATCTTGTACTCATACTAAAATATATCTCATGTGTATTTTTCTTTATATAAGCTGGAGCTGTTAGTGGTTTTGAATATGAAAAACTCATATCAAAATTATTCAAATACATTCTCAATCCTATTGTTGCTCCACTCATTTCACTTCCATTTTTCTCATAATATTCATCTTTATATACATCTTTCACTCTTCCATAGTCATATGCTATAAATGGTTCTAAAGATTTATAATTATATCCAATTTCATTTCTTATATAAAAACCTTTATCTCCCATTATTGAGTTCTCCTTAAATCCTCTTACAGTAGTATCATCTCCTATTCCTAATTTTTCAGAAGAATAAAGTATATCATCTGAATACTGTCCACTGAAAGAAACTCTATATGAAAACCTCTGCTCTCTTATCATAAATGGTTTGTACCAGCTCAAATCAGCAGTATATTTTTGAAATTGCGCCCTTGGAGAATAATCCCCTTTATTTTCATCTTTTTCTGCACCAAATTTTTTTATTCCTTCATGATAGGTAAAATTTCCATATAGCACTCCATTAAAAAATCTTCTATTATGATTTGCCTCTATTTTTAATACAGAAAGTTTCCTTGAACTTGTTATCAATTTTATTCCATCAAAATAATTCTTAGTTTCCTTATTTGTTAGAGTCACTCCTACAGAAGTTTTTCCATTGCTGTTCCTGCTTATTATCCTTCTTGCAGAATAATTCATATTTTTTGAAACTCCTGTTATTTCATAAGTATGAGCAAAAGACTTTATTGTAGAAAGATATTCAGATTGGTCTTTTGATATTGAAAATTCCCAATATTTTACTGGTACTCTGTAGTAAAATGAAAAATTTTCATTATCCTTATATTTTCTGCTATTTCCAAGTTTTCGCTGATAAGTACTTGCAAAAGTATCATTTATCCCTGCAACATCTTCAAAAATGAGAGAAAATTTTATTCTATCCTTACCAGTAGAACTTTGTCCTAAGTCATTATAATTTACAGCACCAGATACTTTTTTCCTTTTATGATTATCTATTTCTACTATGCTTCCTCCCAGCTCATTTCCCGCTGTAATATCTACTCTTGCACTATTAGAGGAAACTGAATTAAGATTATCTATTCCCTGATCAAGGTCATTTATATTTAATATCTTTCCTTTATAGATAGGGAAAGATGTGAAAATCTTTAGTTTTTCCTGACTCTTTCCATTTTTAAATATAATCTTTTCCACATGTCCTTCTATTACTTTTAAAAATATTTTCCCTTCTTGAATATTTGATTTTTCCATATCTATTTTTACTCTTACTGAAATATATCCTTCTTCAAGATACATATTTTCAAGCTCTTTCATCAAATTTAATATATTTTTTCCACCTTTTCTGCTTATATATCTTTTTTTTAAAAGTTCAATTTCGGATTTTTTTAATATAGTATTCCCTTCAATAGTAATATTCCTTATTTCACTTCCCATGGCTTGAGCATCTTCTTCAATATCATTTAGTTTGACTTCATCTTTCAGTTCATTTTTTTCTAATTTCCTTATTTCTTCAGCCTGCCTTCTTCTTTCTTCTCTAATTAATTCCTGTTGATTAGCATAACTGCAATAACTAAACATTAGAAAAAGCCAAAACCATATCCCCTTGATTTTCATAAGATCTCTCCCAGCAAAACTTTTAATGCTTGTTCTCTATCTTTATTATCTTTTTTAATATTATTCGAAGTATATTATTTTATTTGTTTCTGTATTTCTATATTTTTTATCATCAATTCATATTTTTAACATAATATTTTTCTATAATCCAGATTCTAAACGTATATTTTAAATATTATCATTTTTTAGTTATTTTATGTATAAAAATATTATATCGTATACTTTTTTAAGTTATTAAACTTCTTGTAACCACATTTTTTCAAATTATACAAATTCTAAATCACTTTAATTATATAAATATATAATTTAAATTGTAGATTTTATTAAAAAAATAGGATTTTGAATGATAAATAACTATTATAGAAAAATATAACAAATTAAAAATAGAAAATTATTAGAAAATGTTCTTTGAAAAAATATGGTAAACTAAAAATTTATTTAATAAAAGAAAAAATAAGATTAAAAAAGAGTATAATAAAAAACCTCAAACATCTTATTTGAGGTCTCAAAAATTAAAACTATTTTTTTTATTTTTTCAAAAATATTTGATGTTTAAAAGAGTAAAATCAGGCTCATTATTTATCAATTTTATAATAATTTACACAGGAACTTTAAGAATTTAAGTTCTCTCTTTTAAAATAATAATTTCTTTTGACTCTTTTTCACATACAATAATATACTGCCTATTTATAAATATCTAAAAATAAAGCTGATGTTTTTCTTTTCCCATGCATAATTATAATTGTATTTTTTAGATTTCTATTGCAACAGCTCTGACAGGACAGCCATCTATTGCTATTTTTAAAGGCATACATGAAAAATGGAACTCTTTTTTCAAAAGCTTTTCTAACTCACATAAATTTTCTACTATTATCTTGTTTCTTTTTAAAAGTATTTTATGATTTTTTAATTCTTCTGAATCATAACTATCTGGAGAAATGCAGTCTATTCCAATCCCTTTTAAATGAGAATCTGCTATTTTTTCAGCTATTTCTTCTGAAATAACTGGATAATTTTCAAAATATTTTTCCTCACTCCAATATTTATCCCAGCCAGTATAAATCAACAAATAATCAATGCTTTTAATAGAATTAAAATCAAGATGCTCTAAATTTTCAAAAGAAATGCACAATCCCTTCCCCAAAAAGGTATCAATTGGAAAATCATAAATATTTTTTCCATTTTCTACTATATGAAGAGGAGTGTCTAAATGAGTTCCAAGATGTGAAGTCAGACCTAAATAAGTTACATTGAAATTATCTTTTTCATACGAAAAAAGAGGTTTAATATCAGGCTTCTCTGCATTACAGTATGCTGGCATATTATTTTCTATTTTATGTGTTAAGTCATATATTTTCATATTTTCCCCACTATTTTTCTAAATACAATTATTTTATTTCTTAAATATTGTTATACTAAATTTTTTAATTATTTTTCAATAAATTATGGATTATTCTCTATAATTACATCCTATATTATTTAAATTAGTGATTTGGAGAATTTGCTCTCAGTTAAATTTATACCAAAATTATTTTAATTAAAGATAAAGGAAATTTAAAATATATCTAGTAAATATGAAAAAAGAAAAGAATATTTTACCTAAAAAACTGTTGAAAAAACATTAAAATCACTAAAATTAATAGGTCAAAGGAGAAATTAAAATGAAAGTAATGTTATTAAATGGAAGTCCAAATGAAAAAGGGTGTACTTATACTGCATTGAGAGAAATAGAAAAAGTACTAAATAAACATGAAATAGAAACAGAGATTGTATATCTTGGTAAAAAACCTATTGCTGGATGTATAGCATGTTCTAAATGCTTTGAAACAGGAAAATGTATATGGAACGACAAGGTAAATGAAACAGCGAAAAGATTGGATGAAATAGATGGGCTTATTATTGGTTCTCCAGTATATTACGCCAGTGCCAATGGAAGTCTTATTGCATTTTTAGACAGATTATTCTTTTCAGCAGGAGAAAAAATGGCTGGAAAGTTAGGAGCTTCTATAGTTTCATGTCGTCGTGCTGGTTCTACAGCTGCATTTGATCAGTTGAATAAATACTTTACAATCAGCAATATGCCTATTGTTTCATCTAATTACTGGAATCAAGTACATGGTTTTACTCCAGAAGATGTAATGCAGGATAAAGAAGGACTGCAAATAATGCGTACTCTTGGAGAAAATATGGCATGGTTGTTAAAATGTATAGAAGCTGGAAAAAAAATGAATATTCAAAAACCAGAATATGAAGAAAAAATAATGACTAATTTCATCAAATAATAATTTAAGTTTTCTCTAAAAAATTTTTATTGCTGTTGAGTTACTTTTCCAAATTCTCTCTTCCAGTATTAAAATAATTTAGAAGATACATTTATATAAAATTAAAAAACCCATGAAATTTAGAATATTTTTCTTAAAATTTCATGGGTTTAATTTTTTTAATTTGCATAATTAATCTTCTAGATTTATGATAAATATAATTTAATTTTTATTCTTATTCCAACACTTCTTTATCCTTATCTTTCTAAAAGTAAATTTCCTTATAAAACTAAAACTTCAGTAACTCCTTCTTCCATCATTTTTATATTTAATAATTTTTAACTTTTAAAATTTATACTTAATTTTATTTTTTAATTTTATTCTAAAATCCTGCAAATAAAAAAGTTAATTTATGTCTTGCATATTTATTCATTAAATTTTTTAACAATTAATATTTCATATTTTTATTTCCAATTTGTTATTTAATATATTAATTGTATTTTTATTTTAAAACATACAATTAATTTCTACTGATACAATATTTCTTCAAAGAATTCTTTAAATTCAACTTTTATTACGTTAACTATAGTTTACCTTTAAATCTTTATCTAACATTTTTTGTAAACTCAATTTTTTATGAATTTATTATTTTGAAATAAATACTTTTTATGCTATTATTTATACATGATAATAATTAATATAAGGCAAAACAAATACTAGAATTAAAAGTGTTTTCTATCATAAATAGTTAGTAATTTTAGTATGATTAAAAATTTATATTATAAAAAAATATTAAATGTTTGTAAAATATTTTTTTTATTTTTCATCATTTAAAAAATTACAAAATATATCTTAAATTCGAAATTAATAATAACATAATTAATTTTATTTTTTAGAAAAAATATTACTTTACAAGTTTTATTAAAAAAGGGGGAAGCTGATAGGCAGTTATTTATTCAGCAAAAATTATGAATCAAATACAAAAATTAGAAGTTAGAATAAATCCAATAGCCTTGACTTCTATTTTATCATTTAAAAATATTTCAGGACGTTTTTTTAATTATAAAAAAGATGTCTATTTTTTTAGATATCTTGGAATAAAATATGAGAAAAACTATATAGAAGAAATTTCTGGGCTTTTACCTGAAGCTTTTATTGAAAAAAATTTAGACAACTTTATAGAAAACAATTTAATTGAAAAATATTCTATTATTTATGAGGAATGGAAAAAATTATATCATGATGTTGAAAAATTAGATGCTTTAAAGTTCCCATTTAAATTTCAAGATAAGTGTTGGGAATATACATTAAAAGAAACTTATAGAAAAATAATTGAAATATATTTTAAAATAAAAAATCAAAATGAATCAATAACAAAAAATTTTGGAATTAAGCTCCTCTATTGGATAGGAAAATATTTTCCAAAAATATTTAAAAATACTGAAGAAATGAAAGGCTTTCCTAAAGCTATATATCTAGGGGAATTAAAGATTCAAGAATATCTTTTCTTGTATATGTTGGTGCTTTTAGGCTGTGATGTCATTTATTTAGACTCAGAAAAGAAAAAAATAAATATACCAGAAAATTTATTAAAACTATCATCTTTATATGAAGAAGAAAATAGTAAAAAATTAGATATTTTCATTGAAGATTTATTAGCAAAAAATAGAAAAAATAAAGCTGAAGTTAATCACACTAAAGAAAACAGCACAATCAATACAAATAATACAGTTAAAGTAAACCTAAAAAGAAATGAATCAATGGAAAAAACAGAACAAAAAAAAGAAATAAATACTGCTGAAGAAAATAAAACAAAAGAAGTATCATATGAAAAACTTGCAAGGTTAGCTTCATCAGTTGTGATGATAAGTGTATTCAATAGAAAAAAAGAATGTATTAAAACTGGTTCAGGAGTCATTATTAATGATAAAGGGAGTATACTTACAAATTTTCATGTTATTTCAAATGGATATTATTTTGGAGTACAACTGGAAAATGATGATAAGATATATTTCACTAATGAAATTGTTAAATATCATGATTTAAATGATTTAGCAATAATAAAAATAGAAAAATCTCATAAATACATTAAGCTTTATCAAGATACTAAAGAACTGGTAAGAGGCCAAAAAGTAATAGCAATTGGAAGTCCATTAGGTCTTTTTAATTCTGTGTCTGATGGAATAATATCAGGATTTCGTATGATTGATGATTTATATATGATCCAATTTACAGCTCCTATTTCTCATGGAAGTTCAGGGGGAGCTCTTCTAGATTTAAATGGCAAATTAATAGGAGTAATTACAGCAGGATTTGATAAAGGACAAAATATAAATTTAGCTGTAAATCATAAAACAATATTGGGTTTCATCAAAGGTTTTATATAGATAAAAAATAGTGAAGGGGGAAGAAAATGGCAGTAAAATTAGAAAAATTTGGAGATCAGCACAAAATCAGTTTGAGCAAAGAGCATATGGCTGGAAAACAAGAGATCGTAATTAATCTAAATTGGTCTCAAGAACCTAAAAAGAAAGGTTTTTTAGCCTCGCTTTTAGGTGGAAATCAAGAAATAGACTTAGATTTAGGATGTTATTATGAGCTCAATAATGGGGAAAAAATGATAATTGATGGACTGCAGTTTTCTCAAGGAAGAGGAGGAAACAGAGAGCAAAGAACAAATCAAGGTTGCTACAGCAATGCTCCATTCATCTGGCACAAGGGAGATGACAGAGGAAATGCAGGTGGGGAATCTGGAGAAAATATTTATGTAAACCCTAAAGGAATAAATAATATTCGTAAAATTATTATATATACTTTTATCTATGAAGGTGCTCCTAATTGGACTGCAACAAATGCTGTAGTTACTGTTCAGGTTCCTGGAAATGAAAGTATAGTTGTAGAAATGGGAAAACAAAGTGATCATAGAAATTTCTGTGCAATAGCTGAGTTGTTATTTGATGGTCAAGATTCGATAACAGTTAAAAAGCTGGTTACATTTCATAAAGGACATCAAGATTGTGATAAACAATATGGATGGGGATTCAAATGGCAAGAAGGCAGCAAAGATTAAAAAATTATTTGGAGGAAATAATGTTAGACAATAGAGAAAAAATGGCCTATACAGTTGGAGCATTAATGTATTCTCCTGCTATTAATGATAAAATATCTGAAATGATAATAGAAAAAAAAGTTAAAGGCAGGTATTCTCTTTCTCTTTGTTTAGAAGATTCCATAAGTGATGATATTGTTGAAACAGCTGAGGAACAAGTAATAAAAACTTTCAAAGAATTAGAAACATATAAAAAAAATAATCCTCAATGGAATAGCTACCCAAAAATATTTATCAGAGTAAGAAAACCTGAACAGATACTGACTATTTTTAGAAGAATAAAAGAATATAGCACTCTATTCACAGGTTTTATCTTTCCAAAATATTCTTTGGAATGTGCAGATGAATACAATTCATATATGAAAGAAATCAACAAAGAAATTGAAAAAACAATATATATGATGCCTATACTGGAAAGTTCAGAAATTATTGAATTAGATACCAGAAGTGAATATTTATATAAACTCAAAAAGAAAATTAATGAAGTAAAAGATATGGTGCTTAACATAAGAGTGGGAGGTAATGATTTCTGTAAAGAATTCAAAGTACGTCGCAATTATACTCAAAGTATTTACGATATAACTCCTGTAAGAAATATATTAAGTGATATTCTTACTGTCTTCTCAAGAGAATATGTAGTTTCTGGTCCTGTATGGGAATATTTTGCCAGTAAAAATGATGAATGGAAAACAGGTTTAGCAAAAGAAGTTCAACTGGATAAACTCAACGGGTTTATAGGAAAAACTGTCATCCATCCTAATCAGATAACTATAGTGAATGATAACTTAATAGTAGATCAATCAGATTATGAAGATGCACTTGAAATAACAAACTGGAAAAATAGTGTACTTGCAGTAGGAAAAAGCAGTTCTGGTGAAAGAATGAATGAAGTAAAAGTTCATTTAAATTGGGCTGAAAAAATAATGATACTAGCAGAAACATATGGAGTGAAATAAAAAATGCAGAAAATATATAATAAAGAGGATCTTGTAAAAGTAGCTAAAAGGGACAACAATAACAAGAGAACCTTTCTTTTGGTAAATCCTCTGCAAGGAAAACATATACCTGTAAGTCCAACAGCAGCATTAGAATTATTTAAAAAATTAGCTAATAAATTAATAAATAAATATCCAAATGAAAAATTCTTAGTAATAGGTTTTGCAGAAACGGCTACTGCTATTGGTGCAACTATAGCAGCCCAATGTCCAGAAGGAACAAAATATATACATACTACTAGAGAAACTATAAAAAATAGTGAATATCTATTTTTTTCAGAAGCTCACAGTCATGCTGTAGAACAAAAGCTTGTAAAAAATAATCTAAAAGAAATGATTGAAAAGACTGATAGAATAATATTTGCTGAAGATGAAATAACCACAGGAAATACTATTTGGAATATAAAAAATATTTTAGAAGAGCAATATTCAAAAAAGAAATTAAATTTTGGAGTAATTTCTATTCTCAATGGTATGAATAAAAAAAATATGGAGAAATTCAACGAATTTCAAATAGAATGTATATATGAAATAAAACTATCAGCAGAAAATTATGATGACCAATTAAACAAGTACAGTTATGAAAACGAAAGAAGATATAATCTAAAATTTACAGAAAATTTTTTAATTAAAGAATATTCCTTCAACGAATATATAGATGCTAAATTAGGTGCAGACAGCAGAGTATATGAAAAAAACTGCAATAAACTAGCTGAATTAATAATAAAAAAATTAAAAAAAGAAGAATTTGAAAATAAAGATGTTCTTGTACTGGGAACAGAAGAATTTATGTACCCAGCTATGATAACAGGAGAAAAGCTTGAAAAAGAATACAAATGTAATGAAGTAAAATTTCATGCTGTTACCAGAAGTCCTATTCTTCCAAGCGGAGAAAAAGACTACCCTCTTTATTTAAGGCATGAGTTGAGAAGTCTTTATGATAAAAATAGAGTAGTCTATTTATATAATTTAAAGAAATATGATAAAGTTGTTATTATTCATGACTCAAAATCAACAAAAGGCGAAGGAATAAAAAGTTTGATAGCTGCCTTGAAAGAACATGAATGTAACGACATCTCTATATTTCAATGGAGTGATTTAGATTGAAAACTTCTTATAATACTGAAGATGTAATTCTACTATTGAAAGATATTACCAATATGGTAATGCCCATATCAACTGAGGAAAGAGAAAAAAAAATACAAGAAGGAACACATTACTCTGAAATGCTTCCTGTAGAATATAAACCTACTAAAAAATATATGGAAATGTATGACATAGCCTTAAAAAATTATTCAAAGCAAACAGCAGAAGCAGTATGTCTTACAGCAGAAAAAATATACAAAATAAAAGAAGAAAATGTAGTGTTAGTTTCTCTGGCAAGGGCTGGAATTCCTGTTGGAATACTGATAAAGCATTATCTCAATAGAAAATATGGAATGAAAAATCTTAAACATTATTCTATATCAATAATTAGAGGAAAAGAAATAGACCACAATGCTATGAAATATATTCTTGAAAGACACAAAGCAGAAGATATTCAATTTGTAGATGGCTGGATAGGAAAGGGAGCAATTCTTACAGAATTAAAAAAATCTCTTGAAAATTATAAGGATGTTTCCACAGAACTTGCTGTGTTATCAGATCCTGCCAATATTACAGAATTATGTGGAACACATGAAGATATATTGATTCCAAGTTCATGTCTTAACAGTACAGTTTCAGGTCTTATCAGCAGAACTTTTTTAAGAAAGGATATAATTACTGAAAATGATTTTCATGGGGCAGTTTATTATTCAGATTTAATAAAAGAAGATGTTTCTTATGAATTTATAAAAGAGGTAGAAAAGTATTTTGATTTTAACATAAAAAATATAAATAATGCAACAGATAAAAATGGTATTGAAGAAGTATTAAATATTGGAAAAAAATTTGGAATAAAAGAGATTAATTTTATAAAGCCGGGAATAGGAGAGGCTACTAGAGTATTGCTCAGAAGAGTTCCTTGGAAGCTTCTAATAAGTGAAAAGTATAAAAATGATCCTGTTTTACAACATTTATATAGATTAGCTCAAGAGAAAAATGTCCCTATAGAATATTATCCTTTGAATAATTATAAAGCCTGTGGAATAATAAAAAATCTATCAGATTTATAAAAATAAAAGAGAATGACTGTGTGGAATGTGAGGAAAAATGGCAGAAAAGATAAAATTTAACAATACAGATGATTATTTTAAAAAATATAGTGAAAGAAGTCCCAAAGGCATATATTTTTACAGAGTAACTTCATACAGTATAAAAATAGAAGATTTTCTCTTTAAGTACTTAGAACAAGTAAAAATATGTGGAGTCTACATAAAAAATAATATTCAAAACCCAACTCAGGAAAGAATAAATTATTTTATTGAAATGACTGGAAAAAACTTCATAATGGATAAAGCATTCATGGAAAAAACTATGAAAAAATGGATACCTCAACTTTCAGAAATTCAAATTACAATAATAATAGAATCTCTTTTTGAAGAATTAAAAGTATTGGAAAAAGAGGGGAAAAATATTAATATCTTAAAAAATACTTATGTAAAATATATGTGTTGGTTCTATTATAGATTTCAATCTGTGTTAAAAGCATTGGGAAAGGATAATGTTCCTAAAATTCTTTTTGACGGAAATGCAAGCAATCACGAATTAAAAATGCTGAATATACTTGCCAAAGCAGGATGTGATATCATTTTGCTTCAAACTGCAGAAGATATAAATTTAGATAGAAGCTCAGCTTTATCTTATATAATACCAAATGATAATCCTCAGCCATTTCCAAAAGATTTTTCTGTAACAGCACTAGAAATAAAAAAATATAGTCACCCTAATGAGAAAAAGCAGATAAAAATAGCTCAGCCTCAAGGAATAATGAGTACAAACACTTGGATTACTGCTGGATATATATTTGAAGATTCTTTAAAATCTTCAAATATGAGGGGAAGTAAAGATAATTATTACTATAATATGTTTGTTAAAATGACAGGTGTTGAAGATAAAAATAATTTTATGAATGAATTATTTAAATGGAAATTAAAACTGAGCAGCAGTGAAAGAGAAGTATTAATCATAGAAGATGGAATACATAATCCTGATGGGTTAGAGGTACAGCAAATAAAGAAAAAACTACATCAAAATTCTATAGAACTGATAAATGAGCTTTCTAATAATATTTCTTTTAAACAAAATTCTGAGCTTGAACTTCTTTTAAAGAAAGCTTTTATTGAATTAATGACAGAAAATAAAGATGAAAGGCTACAAAAATTAAGCAATAGCGGAGTAATCCTTTTATGTTGGATAAATAGATATATTTCTGTACTATTCAAAAAAATAGATTTAAAAAAATATCCTGTATTTATTTATTATGGCAGCTGTAAAAATGAAAATGAAAAGCTGTTTATAAGACTTCTAGCAAGAATTCCAGTTGATGTTATAATATTTTGTCCTGACAAAACTTTAGAATGCAGTATAAACGATAAACTTTTATTTGAAGAAATAAATGAATTTTCTATTCCATTAGGAAAATTTCCTAAAAAACTAGAAAATATAAATTTTGGGACAACAGCTTATAATGCTGAACGAGATTTAGATTCGCTTTTATATCAAGATTCTGGCTTATTCAGACAAAATCAATTTAAAAATGCTATTCCAGTTACTTTAAAAACTACCTATGAAGAAATTGGAATATTATGGAATCAGGAAGCTAAATACAGACAAAATTTTGAAATACTTACTGACAGAGTAATGGTTCCAGTAATATGTTCTAAAATATGTGGTGTTCCAAATAAAGATAAAAATAATTATTGGAAAATAATAGAACAATTTTTACAGCCTGAAGGAATATTTATAAAAAATCTTCCATATATAAATGAAAAAAATAAAAAAACTTTGGGGCAATCTGTAGTTTCATTTATAAAAAATAAAAAAATAAAAGTGGAAACAATAAAAAAACATCCTTCATATAATTATAAATTTATCAGAGATGAAATGCAGAATTATATTTTTGAAAAAGCTCAGCAATTATTAGATAGTGGTATTATTCCTGGAACTTTCAGCAATGGTATAGAATTTACAATATTGGATACAATACTTAATCTTGATATAGAAATATTAAGACTTATACAAAAATATGATTTTACTAAAAAAATACCAAAATTAGTAATAATTGATACCACTGAACAAATAGGAAGTAAGGAAGATGGAATAATTACAGCTTTCTTAAAATTCTTAGGATTTGATATTCTTCTTTTTGTTCCAACAGGGTATCAAAGTGTTGATGGACATTTTGAAAAAAATATCTTTGTAAAACATCAAATTGGGGAATATCTTTATGATATGAAAATACCTGTTTATGACAAGGAAAAGAAAAAATTTGATATAAAAAAAGAAAGATTTGGGTTAAGATCGCTTCTTAACCTTATGAATTAAAAAACTATAAAAATAAAAAAGAGGGGTATGATTATAATGGGAATAAAAATGAATTCAACAGAACCTATAGTTGTTGATGAAAATAACATGACTATAGTTGAAGCTGAAGTAAAACAATTTAATATACAGGCTGATAGAAATGAAATGGCTCAAAAACTTGTAGATTCACGTGAAGTAGATAATCTTGTAAGTTCAATATCTGTTTATGATACTGAAACTATCATCTCTTTCGGTGGAGAAGTTGCTGAAGAAATATCTAGATGCTCTGATGCTGTATTAAATAGTATGAATATGGCTCAAATTAATGATACTGGAGAAATGCTTACACTTCTTGGAAAAATAATGAGTAAGTTTGATATTGATGAAATTAGAGAAAAACCAGGATTTTTAGAAAGAATATTTGGAAATTTGAAAAAACAACTTGAAAAAATATTAGATAAATACCATACAATGGGAGATGAAATAGATAAAATATATGTAAAACTAAAACAATATGAAGTTGAAATCAAACAGTCAAATAAAAAACTTGAAACAATGTTCCAAACAAATGTAAATTATTATCATGAACTTTTAAAATATATTCTGGCAGGAGAACAGGGAATAAAGGAAATAGATACTTTTATCACTCAAAGGACTGAAGAAATGGAAAAGTCAAATGATAAAAGTATTCAATTTGAATTAACAAGTTTAGTACAAGCAAAGCAAATGCTGGAGCAAAGAACACAAGACCTAAGAATAGCAGAAAATGTGGCTATGCAGTCTATCCCTATGCTAAAAACTATGCAATTTAGCAATGTAAACCTTATAAGAAAAATAAACTCAGCTTTTATAATTACACTCCCTATATTTAAACAAGCTCTTTCACAAGCTATACTACTGAAGAGACAGCGTATACAAGCTGAAGCAATGGCTGCTCTTGATGAAAAAACAAATGAGATGTTGATTAAAAATGCTCAAAACACTTCTGAACAAGCTAAACTTGCAGCACAATTGGCTTCTGGAAGTTCTATAAAAATAGAAACTTTAGAAACAACTTGGAAAACTATTGTAAAAGGAATAGAAGAAACAAAGCAAATACAAGAAAATGCTTCTAGAAAACGTATTGAAGATCAAGCACGTTTAAAAGCTATAAAAGATGATTTTAATAAAATGTTTGGTAATAAGTAATATTTTTTTACTATAAAAATCAAGGAGATGATTAATATGCCAATAAATTTAACAAAAGGGCAAAAAGTAGACTTAACAAAAGGAAATGCTGGTTTAAAAAATCTTGTAATTGGTCTTGGGTGGGATACTAACAAATATGATGGTGGAGCTGATTTTGATTTAGATGCAGCAGCATTTTTAGTAGGTGCAAATGGAAAAGTTCCTTCACAAGAAGAATTTGTTTTTTATGGTAATCTTATTCATAAAAGCAGTTCAGTAGAACATATGGGGGATAACTTAACAGGTGAAGGAGATGGCGATGATGAACAAATAAAGGTAGATTTATCTAAAATCCCTGCTAATGTAGAAAAAGTTGTATTTACTGTTACTATTTATGATTCAGAAACGAGAAGACAAAATTTTGGACAAATATCAAACGCATATATAAGAGTAGTGAATGAAAGCAATAATCAAGAACTTATCAGATACGATCTTGGAGAAGACTTCTCAATTGAAACAGCAGTTGTAGTTGGAGAAATTTACAGACATGCTGGAGAATGGAAATTTAATGCAGTAGGAAGCGGATTCCAAGGAGGGTTGGCAGCTCTTTGTGCTAACTTTGGAATAGAAGTAGCATAATTTTCAATTTTGGAGGTAAACAAATGGGAATTAGTTTAAAAAAAGGACAAAAAGTAAGCCTTACAAAAGATAATCCTGGGTTAAAAAAATTAATAGTAGGACTTGGATGGGATACTAATAAATTTGATACAGGTGGAGATTTTGATTTAGATTCTGCTGCATTTCTTCTAGGAGAAAATGGTAAGGTAACTTCACAAAGTGATTTTATTTTTTATGGCAATTTGAAGCATAACAGTGGTTCTGTTATTCATATGGGTGATAATAGGACTGGTGACGGTGATGGCGATGATGAGCAAATATCCATTGATCTTTCTAAGGTACCTGAAAATATTACAAGAATAATATTTACAGCTACTATATATGAAGCGGAAGAAAGAAGGCAGAATTTCGGACAGATATCAAATGCATATATAAGAATAGTTGATGAGGATGTAAATAATGAGATACTGAAATATGATTTAGGAGAAGATTTTTCAATTGAAACAGCAGCAGTCTTTGGAGAACTCTATAAAAATAATGGTGAATGGAAATTTAATGCAATAGGAAGCGGATATCAAGGAGGTCTGGCTGCTCTTTGCATCAACTATGGAATAGACATTGATTAGAAA
This sequence comes from Fusobacterium varium, assembly GCA_002356455.1. Classification (NCBI taxonomy): domain Bacteria; kingdom Fusobacteriati; phylum Fusobacteriota; class Fusobacteriia; order Fusobacteriales; family Fusobacteriaceae; genus Fusobacterium; species Fusobacterium varium. The sequence continues at coordinate 393,195 of AP017968.1, read as the reverse complement.
AGGAGAATAATATTATGTCAATAAGTTTACAAAAGGGACAAAAGATAAGCCTTACAAAAGATAATAGCACTTTAGACAAAATTATATTAGGACTTGGATGGGATCAAGCTTCAAAAGATAATGGTGGTTTTTTTTCAATGTTTGGCAAAAAAGCCAATATAGATTGTGATGCTACAGCAATGCTTCTTCAAAATAGTAAAATGATAGATAAAAAAGATATTGTTTATTTTGGAAATTTGAAACACTATACTGATTCTGTAAGGCATACAGGAGATAATCTTACAGGTGAGGGCGAGGGAGATGATGAACAAATTATTGTTGAATTAAAAAAAATCCCTCAAAATTATGACAAAATAGTAATAGTTGTTAATATATTTAAAGCTAAAGATAGAAATCAGCATTTCGGAATGATAAAAAATGCTTTTATAAGACTAATTGATACTAAAACAAATAAAGAAATGTGCAGATATAATCTGACAGATGACTATAGCGGGTGTACTGCTCTGATATTTGGAGAGGTATATCGCCATAATGAAGAATGGAAATTCAATGCAATAGGTCAAGGAACAACTGATGATGGTATTGGTGAACTTGCTGCTAGATATAAATAATAAATGAAGGGAGCATATGCTGCTCCCTTCTAAATTGGAGGAATAATGAAAAAAGTCATTATTTGGTTCAATCACTGGTTCAGTACTGCTTATCATATGGTTAATATGATAAAAGATGATAATAATACTGAATTTTATATAATAGGTACTAATGGAAATGAAGAAAATGTTATGAAAACAGTATGTGATTACTGGGAAAAAGAACCTGATTTTCTAAGTGATGAAGAGTATGTGCAGTATTGTTTAGAATTTTGTCAAAGACATTCTGTAAATATATTTATCCCAAGAAAAAAACAGCTCTCCATAGTTAAAAATATAAAAAGATTTGAGAATATATCTGTTAAAGTTCTTGCAGAAAAAAATTTTGAAAAAATGAAACAGCTTAACAATAAAAAAAATACATATGAATTATTTAAAACATTAAAAATTGGAAATATTCCTGAATACTATATAGTGAATACAGCTGAAAAATTTATTGAGGCTTATCAAAAACTAAAAGCAAATCATAAAAAAATCTGTTTTAAATTTGTTGAGGATGAAGGCGCTGTAAGTTTTAGAATAATTGATGATTCTATGAAGGATGCTGATATTTTTTTAATAAGAAAAGGGCTTAAAGTTACATCAGAAGAAGTATATAATTCTTTAAAAAAAAGAAAAAATACTGCTGAAATAATGCTGATGCCATATCTTGAAGGTGAAGAAGTAAGTGTAGACTGTTTAAAAACAAAAAATGGTTTAATTTCTATTCCAAGAGTAAAAACACTGACAAGAACAGAAATAATAAGATATGACAAAGAAATTCTAGATATATGCAAAGACTTTTTTAAGAAATATGGAGTAGAACATCCCTGCAATATTCAATTTAAATACGACAATGGTATTCCTTATTTATTAGAAATAAATACCAGAATGTCTGGAGGAATACATTATACATGTCTTGCAGCGAATATCAATATTCCTAATATATCTGTAAATCAACTTTTAGGTATAGACAAAATTTGGAAAATTAATAAAAAAGAAACAAAAGTATCTTATATAGAAACGCCTATACTTATTTGAAAGGAATAAAAATGAAAATTTTTACAACAGATTTAGACAATACTTTAATATATTCATATAAAAAAGATATAGGAAGAGACAAAATACTTGTTGAAACAAAAAATGGAAAAAAACTTTCCTATATGACTAAAATTTCTCATGAAATACTAAAAGAACTGAATTTTATCCCTATAACAACACGTTCTCTTGAACAATATCAAAGGATAAAATTTTTTGAAGATTATCAGCCAGAGTATGCTCTGGCAGCCAATGGGGGAATTCTTCTTTATAGCGGAAAAATTGTTAAGGAATGGTACCAAAAATCATTAGAAATATCAGTAAAATCTATAAAAGAACTGGAAAAAGGAATAAAACTGCTGACAGAAGATGAAAATATATATTTTGAAGTTAGAAAAGTAGATAAACTTTTTATATTTACTAAAAGTTTTAATATAGAAACAGTCATAAAAAAATTAAAAAATAATCTAAATCAAGAACTTGTAGATATACACAATCATGGAGAAAAATTATATATATTTCCCAAAGAATTGAATAAGGGAACTTCTTTAGAAAGATTAAAAAAATTTTTAAAAGCTGATACAGTAATCTGTGCAGGAGATAGTGAAATGGATATTCCAATGTTGGAAAAAGCAGATATATCTATTTTTCCAAAACAATTAAAAAAATTTTTATCTAGACAAAAGGAACAATATGCTATATCTGAAAAAGAGCTTTTTTCAGACAAAATGCTGCAAATAGTAAAAAAAGTTTTTCAAGAATAAGAAGAAAAAACATCTAAGGAGGATAAAATATTTTGAAAAAGATGGGATTAACGGATTTAGAAGTTCTAGCATCAAAAGAAAAATTTGGTAGCAACATAATTACAGAACAGGAAACAGAAAGTTTTTTTGATAAACTAAAGGATAACTTTGGCGACCCAATGATAAAAATATTGTGTGTAGCTCTAATTATCAATGTTATTTTTACATTCATGGGGCAAACAGAATGGTATGAGCCTTTTGGTATAGCTGTAGCTGTCATACTTGCTACATTTGTTTCTACATTTTCCGAATATAGAAATGAAAATGCTTTCCAGAAGCTTCAAGAAGAAGCTTCAAGAATAATGTGCAAAGTATATAGAAACAATGAAGTAACTGAAATATCTATCAATGATATAGTGGTAGGAGATTGGGTCTTACTCCAATCTGGAGATAAAATTCCAGCAGATGGAATAATTACAGATGGAACTATTAAAGTAGATCAATCTGTTTTAAATGGCGAAACTAAGGAAGCCACTAAAAAACCATTTCCAGAAAATTATAAAGATGAAGAAGCTTCAATGGACTTTTTAAATCCATATAAAGTATTCAGAGGTGCAGTTGTCTGCTCTGGAAATGCTGTGATGGAAGTTACTGTAGTTGGAGATAAGAGTGTTTATGGTCAAATAGCAAGTGAGCTGCAAATAGATGATGATAGGGAATCTCCATTAAAATTAAAACTTGGAAAACTTGCAGATGATATAAGTAAATTTGGGTATATTGGTGGTATAGCAATAGCAATAGCACTTTTATTTCAAAGAATTGTAATACATAATGGCTTTGAAATGGCAAGAATTATTGCTTATTGTTCTAACTGGATGGTTTTAGTGAATGACTTGATTCATGCTGTTATGCTTGCAGTTATCATTATAGTTATGGCAGTTCCAGAAGGTCTTCCATTAATGATAGCTATTGTATCAGCATTGAATATGTCTAAAATGCTGAAAGACAATGTACTAGTAAGAAAAATAGTAGGTATTGAAACTGCTGGAAGCTTAAATATCCTTTTTTCAGATAAAACAGGAACTATTACAAAAGGAAAATTAGAAACAATATTATTTGTAGATGGAACTGGTAAGGAAACTAAAAAATATGATCATATCTCTGAGGAACTAAAAAAAATATTTTCTCTTAATATATTTAAAAATACAAGTGCCCTTATTACAGGAGATGGAGATAATATTAAAATAGTTGGAGGAAATGCTACTGAAAGAGCTATTCTTGGCTTTGTTGGAAAAAACTGCTGTGATTTGGATGTTGAAGTCTGCTGTTCATTGCCATTTAATAGTACAAATAAATATTCTGCCTGTTCTGTAACTGGAGATTGTGATATAACATTAGTAAAGGGAGCTCCTGAAAAACTCCTTTCAAAATGTAAATATTATTATACTGAAGAAGGGGAGAAAAAAGAGTTTAATGACCACGATAAAATAGAAAATATAATAAATGAGCTTGCTAGAAGAGCTATAAGAGTATTAGCATTTGCAAGCTGTGAAAAAAAAATACATGAAGATGATAAAGAAATTGAAGATTGTACTTTAATTGGTATTATAGGTATTAGAGATGAAGTAAGACCTGAATCTATTTCTGCTATAAAAGAGGTACAAGGAGCAGGAATACAAGTAGTAATGATAACTGGAGATAGAAAGGATACTGCTGTAGCTATTGCTGAAGAAGCTGGACTTCTTACTGAAGATACAGATTTAGTTTATACTTCTGATGAACTAGCTCAAATGACAGATAATGAGATTGCTGCTCAAATGAAAAATATTAAAGTAGTGTCAAGAGCTCTGCCTAGTGATAAATCTAGACTTGTAAAAATAGCTCAAGAGCTGAATCTTGTAGTAGGAATGACAGGAGATGGAGTTAATGATTCTCCTGCTTTGAAAAAAGCTGATGTTGGATTTGCTATGGGTGGTGGTACAGAAGTAGCTAAAGAAGCTTCAGATATTGTTATCCTAGATGATAACTTTATGTCTATTGAAAAAGCTATTCTTTATGGAAGAACAATTTTTAATTCCATTAGAAAATTTATAATATTTCAGCTTACAATCAATGTAGCTGCAGTAATGGTATCATTTGTTTCTCCTTTACTTGGAATGGAAAATCCACTTTCAATTACTCAAATTTTATGGGTAAATTTAGTTATGGATACTTTAGCAGCTCTGGCATTTGGAGGAGAACCAGCTTTGAAAAGATTTATGCAGGAAAAACCTAAACGCAGAGAAGAAAATATTGTCAGCAGCTATATGTGGAGTGCTATATTTACAGGAAGTATTTGGACATTTATACTAAGTATGTTCTTCCTTCTTACACCACAAATAAAGGCTTTATTTAGACCAGGAATAAATAATGAATATCTTCTGACTGGATATTTTGCTTTCTTTATATTTATATCTGTCTTTAATGCTTTCAATGCAAGAACAGAGCAAACTAATTTATTTGATAATATTTTTGAAAATAAAGGATTCCTTAACATAATTATTCTTATTGTAATTGTACAGGTTATTATGACATACTTAGGAGGAGCTGTCTTAAACTGCTATGGTTTAACTTTAAAAGAATGGGCAGCAGTAATTATTATGGCATTTACAATTATACCAGTTGATATAATAAGAAAAAAAATTGTAATAAAAAAATAGAAAAAAAGGGGAAAATGTAATGAGTGTAAATTTATCAAAAGGACAACGTGTAAATCTTGATAAAAATATAACTATGGCATTAATTGGACTAGGTTGGGACACTAATAAATATTCTGGCGGTTATGATTTTGATTTAGATGCTTCAGCATTTTTACTTGGTAAAAATGAAAAAGTTTTAAAAGATGAAGATTTTATTTTTTATAATAATCTTACTGCTTATAATGGTGCTGTTACTCATACTGGAGATAATTTAACTGGAGATGGCGATGGAGATGATGAAGTAATTATCATTGATTTCAGAAAAATTCCTCAGGAAATACATAAAATAGCTATAACAGTAACTATTCATGATGCAGTATTCAGAAGACAAAATTTTGGTCAAGTATCAAATGCTTATGTGAGAGTAGCCAGAATGGTAAATGAAACTGATACTGATGGACAGGAAGTGCTGAGATTTAATCTTATGGAAGATTTTTCTATTGAAACAGCCATAGTGGTTTGCGAAATTTATAGACATGGAAATGACTGGAAATTTAATGCAGTGGGTGCAGGATATCAAAATGGACTTAAAGCTCTTTGTCAAAACTATGGTGTAAATGTATAATAAAGTTTTAAACAATGATTAGCTGCCTATTGGCAGCTTTTTTATTTTCCTTAGTTACTCTTTCAATATTTTCTTATCCTCCTTCATTTTATAAGATAGAAAATATAAATTTCAATACTAAAAATGCCAAAGGATAAAATTCCTTCAGCATCTTTAGTTTATCTATTTATTTGGTGGAAAGATTTTTATTAAGATATTTTTTTGAATAACTCTACAAGTTTTTCTTTATCAAAGAATACTGGGTTTGCTCCAGCACAAGCATCCTTCATAGCATTTTCAGCTAATAGTTCAAAGTCTGGGTTGTCTACTCCTACTTCTTTTAGTGATTTAGGTATTCCAACTTCTTCAGAAAGTGCTTTTATTCTACCAATTACATAGTCTACACATTCTTTATCAGTTTTACCAGCTGCATCATAACCAATAGTCTGAGCTATTACTCTGAATTTTTCAGGAGCATTTTTAGCATTTTCTTCTTCTACTATTGGAAGAAGCATAGCATTACATACACCATGAGGAAGGTCATACAATCCTCCAAGTTGGTGTGCCATTGCATGTACATTTCCAAGTCCAGCATTACTGAATGCTATTCCATTTAAGAAACAAGAGTAACACATTTGCTCTCTAGCTTCTATATCACTTCCATCTTTTACTGCTCTTGGAAGATAGTCAAAAATTTCTTTTATAGCATATAGAGCTGTACAATCAGTAACATCCATTGCTCCTTTAGCTACTACTGCTTCTATTGCATGAGTTAAAGCATCCATTCCTGTTGCTGCTGTAAGAGGAGCTGGCTTGCTCATCATAAGCTCAGGATCATTTACTGTTATTGCTGCAAGAGAGTTTGTATCTACCATAATCATTTTTACATGTCTCTCTTCATCTGTTATTACATAGTTAATAGTTACTTCAGCAGATGTTCCAGCTGTAGTAGTTATAGCTATTATAGGAAGTGATTTATTTTTAGTTTTGTTCACTCCCTCATAATCTTTTATATTTCCACCATTAGTTGCAAGTACAGCAATAGCTTTTCCACAGTCTTGAGGCGATCCTCCTCCAATACTTACAACAAGGTCACATTTTTCATCTTTTAATATCTTATATCCATCTTCAACATTTTTTACTGTAGGATTTGGTTTTGGTTCATCATAGACAACAAAATCTACTCCAGCCTCTTTTAATATATCAGTAACTTTTTTTATTGTTCCATTTCCCATAAGAAATTTATCACTTACAACTAAAGCCTTTTTACATCCCATTGTAGATAATGGCTGTTTAAGTTCAGCAAGACATCCTCTTCCTAGTAAATTGATTGGTGGTATGTAGTAAATCATTTTATCCCCCTTCTTATATTTTATTCGTATATTCGTACATAATTCTTATATACGTATTCACGTTTTAATATTAACATAAAAAAATACAAGTTGTCAAATATTTTCTAAAAATAGGCAGAAAAATTTTTTTCAAAAAATAAAAAAAGCTGAGTAACATTTAAAAAAAATGTTTTACTCAGCTCTCTTTTTTGTATAATATAGTTACCACCCTAATTATACAAAGGAGACATTCATGCAAATCAAACATATTATCTCTAAAATCAATATAACAAATCTTTTAGGTAAAATCAAGAAATATTTTAAAAATGAGCATTTTGAGGATGTTAAACAGACTATTCAAAAATTCTTAGCTTGTTCTATTGATAAATCTTTTCTCTCTCTTCAATGCCCTAAGTGTCATGAGGCGCATAAAATTAAAGTTACTTGTAAATCTAGATTTTGTCCTTCCTGTGGTAAACGTTATTCTGCTGTTTGAACTGAAAAAACTTCCACTTCTCTTATTGATGTTAAACATAGAAGTGTCCTTTTTACTATTCCTGAAGAACTTAGAATGTTTTTCTTCTATGATAGAGACCTTTTAACTAAGCTTGCTTATGCTGTTAATGATGTTTTTAAATATCAATTTCATAACATTAAAGCAAAAAATCAAAGAATTCATAAAATTTCAAAATATTCCTCTAAATACTTTACTAACTCAGATATCATTCATTATGGATTGATTACTGTTATTCATACCTTTGGGCGCGATCTTAAATGGAACCCTCATATTCATGCTATTGTTACTTTAGGTGGATTCAATAAAAACTTCCAATTTCTTGAAAAAAAATATTTTCATGTCAATTCCATTGCTGGACAATGGAAAAAAATGGTTATTGATATTGTTAAATCTGGAAATTATGACAAGCCTGAAATTAAAGCTAAAGCTTATGCTGCTGCTAACTACCTTTATCGCAAAAATACAAGATTCTTTTTCAATGTTGCAAAAAATGATTTAAATAATAATATTTATGCAATTAAATATATTGGCAGATATCTGTCAAGAGCTCCTATCGCAGAATATAAAATTGTTGATTTCTATGATAATAAGGTTACTTTCTATTATGAAAGTCTTGCTGATGATAAACAAAGAATTGAGCTTACTTTAGATGTGGAAACATTTCTTTCCAAATTAATTATTCACATTCCCCCTAAACATTTCAAAATGATTAGGCGCTTTGGAATCTATTCTAGAAATATTAAATCAGAACTTAAAAACATCATGAAATTCATGAGAAAATATGTCTCTAAATATTCCAATTCTACTTTTTATCAACTTGAAATATGGAACGCTTTTGGAGTAAATCCTTTTTATTGTTTTAAATGTAATGCCAGAATGAAAGTTAAAAAAATATCATATTTTAATATACATACAGGCTCCATTTGCTGGAAAGAATATCGCTAAACAGCTGATTAACAATCAGCTGTTTTGTGCTGTCAATTTTAATCTTATTCAATTAATATATCTAATATGAATACAAAATAATTAACATTTTTTATTTTTTCAACAAATTTATCAAATTATAATTTCCTAAGAAATAAAAAAAAGAGAGTATCAAAAATACTCCCTTATACTCTCATAATTTTATTAATTATAGAGCAGCTTTTGCAGTTTCAGCTAATTTAGTGAATTCAGCTGCATTGTTTAAAGCAATATCTGCTAAAACTTTTCTGTCTAATACGATTCCAGCTCTTTTTAATCCATTGATTAAAGTTGAGTAAGTTAATCCATTGATTCTAGCTGCTGAGTTTATTCTGATGATCCAAAGTGATCTCATTCTTCTTTTATTAACTTTTCTATCTCTTGTTGAGTAAGCTGCTGCTTTCATTGTAGCTTGTTTAGCTTGTTTTATAACGTCACCAGATGCTCCTCTAAATCCTTTTGCTGCTTGTAATATTTTTTTATGCTTTCTTCTTCTAACTATTCCAGTCTTAACTCTCATTGTTTTTTCCTCCTAAATATAAATCTCAAAAATTTGAATTATTTATTATCTTCCTACTCCATATGGTAGTAACCCTTGCATATGTTTCTTTAAAGTGTCAGTAACTACTAAATCTTTCTTTAGGCTATTTTTTCTTTTTCTATCTTTTTTAGTTAAGATATGGCTTTTTCCAGAATGTTTAACAATAAATTTCCCAGTCCCTGTTACTTTAATTCTCTTTTTTGCTCCTCTGTGAGTCTTCATTTTTGGCATAATAATACCCTCCTCTCGAATATATAAATATTAATATAATTATTAACTCTTTTTAGGTGTTAATATAATGTGTTTTTGCTTTTCGTTATACTTTTTATCTACATCTGCAGTTTCAGCAAATTTCTCTGCTATTTCATTTAGAGTATCTATTCCAAGTGTAGCATGCATTCTTTCCCTTCCAAATAAAACTAAAGTAACTTTTACTTTATTTTCTTTAGATAAGAATTTTTCAATTTGACCCATTTTTGTTTCTAAATCATGAGTATCTATTCTAGCAGTAACTTTTACTTCTTTTATTACTACTTGTTTTTGATTCTTTTTAGCTTCCTTAGCTTTTCTTGTTTGTTCATATCTGTATTTTCCGAAGTCCATTATTTTACATACTGGCGGCTTCGCAGTAGGTGAAATCTCCACTAGATCTAAATCTTCCTGTCTTGCTAACTCTAAAGCTTCATTAGCTGACATAACTCCTAATTGTTCACCTGTTGAAGAGATAATTCTAAATTCTCTTCCTTTAATTTTTTCGTTGATTCTAATTTTTTCAGAAATAATTCAACACCTCCATTTAGTTACACAATAAAAAAAACAGGACAATACTACGCCCTGTTATTACTCCTAAAATTGAAATATAGAGGATTAAAATCTCGTACTCTATTAAATCTTTTTTTATACCTAATGTAAGCCTTAGAGGCCCAAAAGGTGAGAAACAGGCGTTTCTTCTTTATCCAACTTTTATTTAGTTCCTTTATTATTATATCAGAAACATAAATAAAGTCAAGTTTTTTTTATACTCATCCTATTTCACATGCAGAAATATTTTTATCTATTATAGCAGATTTACATTGACCTCCTAATTCTAGGAGTACAAGTTCTTCTAATTCCTTAACTATTTTTTTAAATTCATCTTTTCTATTTTCATCTATTAATTCCATATAAAGAAGTGCATTCTTAGTATTTTCTGTTATTTTGGTTCTGTCTGCTTCTCTCCAAAGCCAGCCTCTTACTACTGCTCCTTTGTCATCTCTATATATGAGTTCGTCTTCTTTTGGAGGTTTATTTTCCTCTTCCCCTAAAGGAATAAATTCCTCATTTCCTTTGGCAAAACATAATACCATATCCCCTTCTATCTTGTCCATATCCTCCCCACCACATGTAACAAGATTTTTTAAGCATATTACATTATATATATCCACAAGAGGATTTATCGAGCCTAATATATGCCCCTTTGCAATTCTTGAGGCCATTGCATCTATTGAAGCTTTAGCTCCTTTTTTTGTTTTAAATTTTTTCATAGCAAGGCTGTACTCTTTTATATATTCAGCTGTTTTACTATCTTCAGAAGCTAATCTTTCACAAAGGGATTTACAAGCAGTTTCTAGCATATGTGTTTTTCCAGTTCCACTATTATTAACATTTTTAAAAGATAATACTCCTATTTCTAAATGAGGAAACATTTCAAATACTTCATTTTCAATAACAAATCTTTTCATTTCTCCCTCCTATTTCTATGGTAATTAAACTATATCATAAAAAAATTTAAAAAACTATTTTTTCATAAAACTTATAGACTTTAAATTTATTTTGCGTTAAAATATCATAAAAACTTCAGGAGGAAAAATGAAAATAGATATCAAAGCTGCTTATGATGATTTAGAAAATATAAAACTCCTTTTTAATGAATATACCACTATGCTTGGAGTTAATCTTGCTTTTCAAGGATATGATGATGAAATAAAGAATCTTCCAGGAAAATATGCTATGCCTTATGGAAGACTGTATATTGCATATTATGACAATAAAGCTGCTGGCTGTATAGCTCTGAGAAAATTTGGAAATGATGGCTGTGAAATGAAAAGGCTATTTGTCAGACCTGAATATAGACATTTAAAAATAGGAAAAAAATTAGTAAATAAAATTATAGATGATGCTCATGAGCTGAAATATAAATATATGGTACTGGATACTCTTTCTAATCTGCAAGGAGCTGTTGCTCTTTATAAAAAATCTGGTTTTCAAGAGGTTGAAGCTTATTATGAAAATCCCTTGGACAATGTTCTATATTTTAAATTAAACCTTTAATTTAATAATATAATAAAGAGGCTGTTGCAAATTCAAAATAGCCCAATTACCCAAAAAGCTGACTTGAAGTTTTCTTCTTGTCAGCTTTTTCTTTTAAAATAAAAAAAGGTATAAAATACTAAAAATTTTTTCAAATTTCTAATATAATATACCTATGCAAAAACCAACTAATAATAACATTTTTTTTCAATTAAATCAACCTAAACTTTTTAACTTTTTACAATATGAAATTTCTGATAATGATCCTGTAAGAAAACTTAGCTCAATATTGGAGGGATTAGATTTTAGTAGTTTAATGCAAGTATTTTCTTACAAAACAAAGGTACATCCTATCAGAATGTTTTCTATCATTGTTTATGCCTATTCGCGCAATTTAACTTCTACTAGAGATATAGAAATGGCTTGCCGTGAAAATATTAAATTCAGGTTTCTTTTACAAAATTCTAAAATTCCTGTTCACTCTACTATTTCTAGATTTTTAGCAAAAACTGAAGATATTCTTCCAGATCTATTTGAACAATTCGTTGAAAAAATTTTTGAAATGGAAGATATTTCTACTGAAACAATATATATTGATGGTACTAAAATTGAAGCATATGCTAATAAATATTCATTTGTTTGGAAAAAATCTATTGAGAAATACAGAGATAGATTAGATGAAAAAATTCTTGAACTAATTTCAAATTTTAATGATGATTTCAACTTACAATATGATAACTTCCTTGAAATATATTCGTATCTTTCTAATTTGAATTTTCAAATAGTCAAAGGTAGAGGAAAGCGAAAATCTAAAGAACAAAAATATTTAGAATTATGCGCAGAATACTTAGAAAAGTATCAAAAATATTCTAATCATTTTAAAAATCTTAATGGCAGAAATAGCTATTCAAAAACTGATATAGATGCTACTTTTATGAGAATGAAAGATGACCATATGAGAAATGGTCAATTAAAACCTGGATATAATCTGCAAATAGGAGTGATTAGTGAATATATTTCTTCATATGAAATTTTTTCTAATCCTTCTGATTCTAAAACTTTGATTCCATTTTTAGAGAAAATTTCATCTCAAAATTTAGAAATTAAAAATATTGTAGCTGATGCAGGATATGAAAGCATTTCAAATTATGAATATTTGGAAAAAATGGACTATACTTCATATATAAAACCAATATATTTTGAAAAATCTAAAATCAGAAAGTTTAAAAATGATTTAAACAGAGTAGAAAATTTAATATATAATCATTCTGAAAATAAGCTATTTAGAAAAGATGGATTAGAATTAGAATTTCTATACTCTAACAAAAATAATACAGTTCAATATTTTTGGAATCTTGAAACTAACAAAAAAATTAAGTACAATGCGAGATTTAGAATTTTATCAAATAAATCAAAAGAGAATGTATCAAGCAATTATGGAAAACAATTAAGAATGAACAGAAGTATTCAAGTAGAAGGTGCTTTTGCAGTTTTGAAAGAAGATATGAAATTGCGAAAATTAAAAGTTCGAAGTAAAAAAAGTGTTTTAAGAGAAATATGTTTGTTTTGTATCGCTTACAACTTCAACAGATATCTAAGCAGAAATATAAATAATCGCTTAGGAACAACACTTCACTCATTAAAAGTAGCTTAGATAAATAAAAAATCATCTACTTCTTTTTTTGATACTTAAAAATAAATATAAAAATATAAATTAGCAGAAATCTATAAAATAGATTCCTATTTTTTTATGAAAAATAAGAGAGGCTGCACAAATTAGTTTATCAATCACTAATTTGCAACAGCCCCGTTTAGCGATATTCTTTCCAACAAATGGAGCCTGTATGTATATTAAAATATGATATTTTTTTAACTTTCATTCTGGTGTTACATTTAAAACAATAAAAAGGATTTACTCCAAAAGCTTTCCATATTTCAAGTTGATAAAAAATAAAATTGGAATATTTAGAGACATATTTTCTCATGAATTTCATGATGTTTTTAAGTTCTGATTTAATATTTCTAGAATAGATTCCAAAGCGCCTAATCATTTTGAAATGTTTAGGGGGAATGTGAATAATTAATTTAGAAAGAAATGTTTCTGCATCTAAAGTAAGCTCAATTCTTTGTTTATCATCAGCAAGACTTTCATAATAGAAAGTAACCTTATTATCATAGAAATCAATAATTTTATATTCTGCGATAGGAGCTCTTGACAGATATCTGCCAATATATTTAATTGCATAAATATTATTATTTAAATCATTTTTTGCAACATTGAAAAAGAATCTTGTATTTTTGCGATAAAGGGAGTTAGCAGCAGCGTAAGCTTTAGCTTTAATTTCAGGCTTGTCATAATTTCCAGATTTAACAATATCAATAACCATTTTTTTCCATTGTCCAGCAATGGAATTGACATGAAAATATTTTTTTTCAAGAAATTGGAAGTTTTTATTGAATCCACCTAAAGTAACAATAGCATGAATATGAGGGTTCCATTTAAGATCGCGTCCAAAGGTATGAATAACAGTAATCAATCCATAATGAATGATATCTGAGTTAGTAAAGTATTTAGAGGAATATTTTGAAATTTTATGAATTCTTTGATTTTTTGCTTTAATGTTATGAAATTGATATTTAAAAACATCATTAACAGCATAAGCAAGCTTAGTTAAAAGGTCTCTATCATAGAAGAAAAACATTCTAAGTTCTTCAGGAATAGTAAAAAGGACACTTCTATGTTTAACATCAATAAGAGAAGTGGAAGTTTTTTCAGTTCAAACAGCAGAATAACATTTACCGCAGGAAGGACAAAATCTAGATTTACAAGTAACTTTAATTTTATGCGCCTCATGACAATTAGGGCATTGAAGAGAGAGAAAAGATTTATCAATAGAACAAGCTAAGAATTTTTGAATAGTCTGTTTAACATCCTCAAAATGCTCATTTTTAAAATATTTCTTGATTTTACCTAAAAGATTTGTTATATTGATTTTAGAGATAATATGTTTGATTTGCATGAATGTCTCCTTTGCATAATTAGGGTGGTAACTATATTATACAAAAAAGAGAGCTGAGTAAAACATTTTTTTTAAATGTTACTCAGCTTTTTTTATATTATTACTTCATAAATATAAAAATAATTGATATAATATTTATTAAAAAATATTATCATATCATAAGTTTTATAGGAGAATTAATAAAATGGAAAGAGTAAATATGCTTACTAAACAAAGAAAAATTTTTTTAGAACAACTTTATAATCTTATAGATAATCAATTCAAAAAACAAAGAATAGAATTAAAAGAAAAAACAGTAGGAGAAATAATAGAGGAATTAGAAAATAATTCAGATTATATTCAAAGAATATTTATAAATGCCCCTTGGGGAATGGGAAAGACTTACTTTGCTAAAGCCTTTAAAGAAAAAATTATAAATGAAAATTCTACTAAGAATGAAGAAAAAAAATTAATTTTATAACTATTAATGCATGGGAAACAGATTATTTTTCTGATCCTATGAAATCTATTATTGGAGAAATCAATTCTTTTATTTCACTTGATGTAGAAACAATCCATAAAGCAGAAGAAATTTTAAAGAATGGAACTAAAATTTTTAGTAAGGCCATTTTAAATAAAGGATTAGAAAAAATAGGACTTGATGAGTCAAAAAGAAATGAACTAGAAAATCTCTTTAAAAACATAACAGAGTTCAATTCATCAGAATTAGAAGAATATAAAAATTATAAAAAATTAATAAATGATTCCAAAGCAACTTTAATGACAAAAGAAGAAAATTTAAAAATTATTCTTATTGATGAATTGGATAGATGTAGACCTACTTATGCTATTGAATTATTAGAAACAGTAAAACATTTTTTTGGTGTAAAAAATATTATTTTTATCTTTTTAGTAAATAAAGAACAACTAAGTAGTATTGTTTCTACTTCATATCTAACTGAAGATAAATGTTCCAAATATTTTGAAAAATTTTTTGATATTCAATTTTCTTTACCGGAATTAGACTATGAAAATTTTTTAGAAATAGAATACAATAAATACAATCAATTAGAAACCTATAAAGTTGAAGCAGTAGATAGAAAATATATTTCTAATGACACTGATAGACTTTATGAAGCTGTTTTTTAGAAGCTTTTAAATCTAATTGTGATGGTAATAATGCTTCTCCTAGAAGTTTTATTAAATCTTTTAAAAAATTTAATCTCTTACTTTCTTCTCTATCATTAGAAGAAAAAGGCTGTTATCCTCTAATGATAATGTTAATTTTATATTTTATTAGGGAAGAATTTTTATTAACTTCCAAAATTAGTGATAAAAATAAACAAGAACATCCTAAACCTCCCATCGCCTTATTATATTTAAGAACTTTTTTTGAAAAAATAAATTCTGCTCCTTTTGAAAGTATTTTAGAGGAAGAAGAACTTAATAGCATGCTTGGAGAAACAATAAAACTCAAGTTTAATTTTTTTTCTGATCCTGGTTTTTATAAATATCATTATTTAACTTTAAAATATAAAACTGGAAAAAAAGAATATAATCAACGAACAGACCTTGAATATAATAAGTATGTAGTTAGACTCTCTTCTAATATATCTAACCTTAAAGGGCTCTATTTTAAGATAAATAACCAAGAAATAATCTTTAATAATATTTTTGATTATTTTGAAGTTTATCCATATAACTTTTTTGATAATCTATACATCAAAAAATTTGCAATAGAAAATTATAATTATGACACTGATCTTTTAGAAGCTTGGGCTAAAGAAAAATATAATTTTGTTATAAATTCTAAATAATTTAGACAAATATTAAAAATAAATTATGTATATTAGATAAAAAGGTTATAACTATTTAAAGAGCTCTAACCTTCTAAAGCTTAGGAGTGTCAAC
This sequence comes from Fusobacterium varium, assembly GCA_002356455.1. Lineage (NCBI taxonomy): Bacteria > Fusobacteriati > Fusobacteriota > Fusobacteriia > Fusobacteriales > Fusobacteriaceae > Fusobacterium > Fusobacterium varium. The sequence continues at coordinate 376,952 of AP017968.1, read as the reverse complement.
GAATATGACTAATATCTTTCATCTCCATCAAAATAATAATCTAAGCTGATAGATATTTCATTTATCAGTTTTTTTATATCAATTAGAATTTAATGATATTTTTACAAAAACTATCATTGAAAAATTGTTGTTTTTATATAAATATTTACACTATTTCTAAGAAATGCTATAATTAAAGAAAAAAGTCTAGGAGGTAGTCAAATGTACAGAAAAATATATGAGTACTTAAAAAAATGGAAAAACAGTCAATATAGAAAACCTCTTATCTTACAAGGAGCAAGACAGGTAGGAAAGACTCACTCTGTTCTTACCTTTGGAAAGAAAGAATATGAAAATGTAGCATATTTTAACTTTGAAACTGATATAAGGCTGAAAGAAACCTTTGAAGAAAATATAACTCCTGAATATCTGATACCTATTCTATCAAGAATTTCAAGCCAGACTATAATTAAAGAAAAAACTCTTATCTTCTTTGACGAGATACAGCTGTGTGAAAAAGCATTGACATCACTAAAATATTTTTATGAGCAGGCTTCAGAATACCATATTATAGTTGCTGGAAGCTTATTGGGGATAGCAGTCAACAGACAGCAGTTTTCTTTTCCTGTTGGGAAAGTAGATATGAAGACTCTTTATCCTATGGATATAGAAGAGTTTTTAATGGCATTGGGAGAAGAGGAATTGGTAAAAACTATAAGGCAGTCTTTTAATGATAATACTCCAATGCCATCAGTTTTACACAATGTAGCTATGGAATATTACAGGAAATATCTGGTAATAGGTGGAATGCCTGAATGTGTAAGTAAATTTAGAGAAACACAGGATTATACTCTGATCCGTCATACACAGAATATGATTTTATTAAGTTATCTGAATGATATGAGTAAGTATAATATAACAAATGAAATAAAAAAGACAAGGCTTGTTTATGACAACATAACAGTACAGCTATCTAAGGAAAATACCAGATTCCAATATAAATTAGTAAAGAGTGGTGGAAGAGCCTCTGAATTTGAAAATGCAATAGAATGGCTGGAACTTTCTGGTATTACTTCAAAAATATATGGGCTTGAAGATATAAAGAAACCATTGGAAAACTACAAAGATATAGACTCTTTTAAGATCTATATTTCAGACATAGGATTGCTGTGTGCTAAAAAAGAGATAGTTCCAGAGGATATCCTATACCTTTCTAAAGAACTAAATGATTTTAAAGGTGGAATGACAGAGAACTATATTAATATTCATCTGAATATCAATGGTTATACCCATTACTATTGGAAAGCACCTAAAGGAACAGCAGAAGTTGATTTTATAATAATGAGAGAGGGAAAAATAATTCCAGTAGAAGTAAAAGCAGCAGATAATACAAGAGCTAAAAGTCTTGATATATATATGAAAAAATATCAACCTGAATATGCTATAAAAATTTTGGATTTGAAAATAATATAAAGAGTATTCCATTATATGCCATATTCTGCCTCTAGTATATTTATTACTATTTTAGAATAACAAATAATATATGAATTAAAAAGAATTTATAGGATCAATTCTCAAAAGGAAGTTACTGAAGCTCTTTTTTAAAAAGAGTAGTAAAAAAGGTGGGCAATAAGAAATACTTTTTTTGCTAAAAATATTTCAGGCTTCTTAAAAAGTCAAAGAAAGAAATTGAACAGTGAAACTGTTTATAACTATTGAAGGTACTAGAAAATACCTAAATAATTGAATAAAAAAGGTATATATAAATAATCCTATTTCTTAATTTTATGTTATACTATATATAATAAAATCTAATTATCAAGGAGAGTTCTATGGGATATATAAAAGATTTGAAAATAATAGGATTTAAAAAATTTAAAAAATTTTATATAAAATTTAACAAAAATATGAATATCTTAGTAGGTGAAAATGAAGCTGGAAAAAGTACTATTTTAGAAGCTATAAATGTTGTTTTAAATCAATTTTACAAAAATGTTGATAAAAGTATAATAAAAGATTTAGTAAATATAGATAATGTTAATGAGTTTAAAAACAATCCCACAATTGAAACATTACCCAAAATACAAATACAAATGAAATTAGAATTAGATGAAATTAATAATAAATATGAGTATTTTGGAGAAAATAATATAGAAAAAAATCAAGAATATGGTATTTTATTTGAATGTTATTTTGATAAAGATTCATATGAAGATATGTTAGAAGATAAAATAAATCAAGGAGAAATTCCTTATGAATATTATGTAATGACTTGGACAACTTTTCAAGGAAGTGCATACAAAATAATGAAAAAACCTTTAAAATCAATAATGATTGATACTTCTACAATCGATAGTTCTAATTCTTTTAATTACTATAATAAGATGTTATTTAATTCAATATATAGTGACATAGAAAAATTAAAAATTAAAAATGATGTTAGAACTGGGTTAAATCAAATAATAAAAGATAATGGTACTGAATTTGACACAAATAGATATTTTGGAATAAATAACAAAAAAATTATCTTTGAATCTATAATTTCAGTTTTTGAAAATGATGTTCCTCTTGAAAATAAAGGTAAAGGAATAGAAAATTTAATAAAGACAGAAATTGCTTTGAATAAATCAAAAACAAAGTTAGATTTAGTAATGATTGAGGAACCAGAAAATCATCTTTGTCATTCAAATCTGATGAAAATGTTAGATCAAATAAAAAAACAAATCGAAAATAACCAAATAATTATTACAACACATAATAATTTAATAACAAGTAGATTGAATTTGAATAATGTTATATGGATAGATAAGGAAAAATCTAAAAGCCTGAGTGATATAGACTCTAAGATTTCAAAATTTTTTGAAAAAGTAGATAATAATAATTTTTTACAATTATTATTAGCGAAAAAAATTATTCTAGTAGAAGGAGCAACGGAGTACTTATTAATTCCAAGTATTTATAAAAAGATAACAGGAGCTGAAATAGAGAGTGAAGAGATTACAGTTATTTCTTGTAATGGAATTTCATATCAAAATTATTTAGAGATAGGTTCAGAAACTAAGAAAAAAATAGCTGTAATTACAGATAATGATTGTAGTCAAAAGAGAATCGATAAAATGAACGACTTTAACAAAAAAAATGATTTACAACATATTTTTATGGATAAAGACATTGAAAATTGGACATGGGAAGTATGCATCTATAATCTTAATGAAGAAAAATTAAAAGAAATCATTAAGATTGATGAAAAATTTGATTATAAATTTAATGGTAAAAGTTATGAAAAACATTTAGGAAAGATGCTTAATACTAAAGTAGAAACTGCCTATGATATGTTGTCTTACAATTTTGAATTTGAAATACCTAAGTATGTAAAGGAAGCTATAGCATGGATAAGAAATTAATATTAGCTGTCGCAGGAGCAGGGAAAACATATACTTTAGTTTCAAAATTAAATTTAGAAGAAAAAAATCTTATATTAGCTTTTACTAATCAAAATATTTTTAATATAAAAGAAGAAATAAAAAAACAATATGGAAAAATTCCTATAAAAACTAAAATTATGACTTTTCATAGTTTTGTATATCAATTTTTTATTCTTCCTTATAAACCCACTATTTTTAAATTTTTTGGAATAGAAAATTTAAAAGTTAATGGAATTTCTTTCAAAGATCCACCACCACCATTTAATAATGGTATTGGTATTTATAATAAAAATTATATTACACAAGATAAAATAGGACATTATATTGAAAATAATAAATGGTTCTGTTGTTTGATGACAAAACTGATTTGTGTAGTAAAAAATAAAGATATAAATTTAATTGAAAAAGGTATTACTAATCTTAATATCTTTTTTGATAAAATTTATATAGATGAATTTCAAGATTTTAGAGGTAATGACTACGAATTTTTAGAGAACTTGTTAAAAAAATTCAATAGAGTATTAGCTGTAGGAGATTATTATCAGCATTCAGTAAGCGGAAAAAATAATACAGGAAAACCTTTAGGAACAAGTAAGAAAAGTGTTAGTTATGAAGAATATTTAAAAAAAATGACAAAACTAAAAATCAAAATAGATACTGAATCCTTATTAAGTTCTAGAAGATGTCCAGAAGAAATTTGTGGTTTTGTAAAAGAAAAATTAGATATAAATATTTCAGCTGATAATAAAAATGTTGGAAAAGTAACTTTTTTAAAGAATGAAGAAATAGAAGATATCTTAGAAAATATAGAGATAAAAAAATTAGTATTTAAGGAAGCAGAAAAATATAATTTTAATGCAGTTAACTGGGGATATTCAAAGGGAGATACATATGAAAATATATGTGTAATTTTATCTAGTGGGTTTGAAAATTTAGATTCCAGAGAATTTAAAAAACCATTAACTTCTATAACAGTTAATAAATTATATGTTGCATTAACTAGAACAAAAGGAAATTTATATATTATAAAAAAGTCACAATTTGATTTAGTAAAAAATAAATATAGAATAAAGGAATAATTAAAGGGAGCTATTGTTTTAAACTCCCTTTCTTGAATAATTTTGGCAGAGTGATAGATATGGCTAAAGGGTGTTGTGCCTCATCTCCACCAACCTTAGCTGGTGTCAACATGGGGAAAATTCTAAGTTCTAGCACTATCGAAGTACGATGAACAACAATTTTTCTGACAAAAGTTTGTATTAAAGTTTTAAGTAGATAATCATCTTTAGAATTTAGATTTATTCCTAATTCTATGAGATGATTTTTTATTTTATATTTGTCTGTAAATTCTGGAGCATCATTGTATCTTATTTTTTCTTCCTTTAACCTTATACTCTCCATATCTATTTCTCCTTTCTTATTCTTATAATTATCCTCTGATATTGTTCCTTCAAGGAATAGGTCTAATAATTTATTCGCCTTATCTTGAAGTTTACTGAGAGATTTCTCAATTCTATTTATCTCTTTAGCTGAATGTTTAAAATTTTCATTTATGTAATTATAGACTTTATCTGTGATAATATCTATCTGTGAACTTGAGAAAATATTTTCTTTTAGTGCAGAAATTACAGTTTCTTCTAAAATTTCTCTTCTGATAGATGTATTTTGACAATTATTGACTTTATCTTTTCTATTTCTACATTGATACCCATAATAAGAAGATCCATCTCTATTAACAGTTCTATATCCTCCTGATTCCCCACATTCACATAGCCCAGTTAAAAGGTAAGTTTTCTTTGCTGTAGATCTTCCTGTAGTACTTCTAACTTTTGAAGCAAATTTTATCTGTACTTTTTCAAATATCTCCTTTGATATAATAATAGGAATTCCATTTTCTATTCTCAACTCCTGTCCTGTAAGTTTTCCCTTTTTGTCTTTCTTTCCATAAATGAAAGTCCCTGTGTATTTTTCATTAAGTAAGGTATCTCGAATACTTATTTTCTTAAATGGGCTTCCTAGTTTATTTCTATATCCTAATGAATTTAATTCGTCAGCTATATTAGCGTCTCCTTTATCTTCTAAATATAATTTAAAAATCAATCTAACTATTTTAGCCTCCTGTTCATTGATGATATAGGTTTTATCTTTAGTCAGGTCATAATCAAGAGGTGGCAAACCTCCGTTATGAAAACATTTAAGTGCATTCTCTTTTTGTCCTTTTCTTACTTCTCTAGCCAAGTTAAGAGAGTAATACTCATTCATTCCTGTCAACACTGATTTTAATATTACTGCTTCTGGAGAATCATTTAACTGTTCTAACACTGATATTAATTTAACTCCGTTATCATTTAATCTTTTTTCATAAATGGCATGATCATATCTATTTCTTGCAAACCTATCAAACTTATGTACTATTACATATTGAAACTCTTTTTCCTCTGCATCTTTTATCATTTTTAAAAATTGTTCTCTGTCATCTATAGATGTCCCAGATATAGCTTCATCTTTATATGCTCGTATTAATGAGTACCCTTCTCGCTCACAGAACTCTTCTATTGCTCTCATATGAGCTAATATACTTTCTGCTCTTTGATTATCTGAACTGAATCTACAATAAGCTACTGCTCTTTTTCCCATCTTCTATTTCCCTCCTTCATTTAACAAAGGGGCTGTTGCAAATTAGTGATTGATAAACTAATTTGCAACAGCCCCTTCTTTTTATTCTTCATCATTAAATTTTATATGTTTATGTGTTCCATCACAGAAAGGTTTATGTTTTGAATGACCACATCTGCATAATGAATAGTGTTCTTTACTGTCTAATATTTCTTCAGAATTATTATCATCTATTACCTTGACTCCACCTGTAATATTGATAGACCCATTTTTTTCAATAATTATTTTTTCCACATCATGATAAATAGTTTCCCTTTCTCCACCTTCTAGTTGATATGAAAGTGCTCCTGATGGACAACTTCTTATTACTTTTATTAATTTTTCTATATCTGTTGCATTTTTCATTTCTATCCAAGGAATTTTATCAGGATCAAATACTTCTGGATATCCCTTTACACATTTTGCAGCATGTTTACATATATATTTATCAAAATAAACTACTATCTTATCTCCATTATATCCTTTTATTCCTCTAGTTTTCTCCTCTTCCCTTTCATTATTGAATTCTACTCCCCTTGCATGGGTTCCATCACAAAAAGGCTTGTTCTTAGAATGACCACATCTGCATAATGAAACTGTTCTTGGTGTTTCATACTCTTCCCCTTTATAATTTTCTATTTTAGTATCCACAACTGTATAAGGACTGAATTTGGTGAAAACCACCATCCCTTTTTTATTTTTATTCTCTGCCATAAATACTCCTCCTAAATACATTTTATAAAATTCTACTTCATAAAATTATTCTGTTGTATTTAGACATATCCTTTTTCTTTATAAATATTTTATAAATCATAGAAAAAGTCTATATCATTTATAATAGCTGACTTTTCTATAATATTACAAAGTTCTTCATATTCTTCATAGACCACTTTATTTATTCCAGCAGCAGCTCTTGCTCCCAGATACAGAATTCTCCTATTCCTGTTAGTATATATAATTATTTTTCTAAAATTTTTTCCAATCAGTCCCTCTTCATATGAAGCTGGAGTAGCAACTATTTTTTTTATTTCTTTCATACTATAAATTTTATTATCAATATTAATACTATCCATATCAACATGTATTCTTTCAGGAGTTTCATTTCCTTTTTTTAAGTATTCATAGAATATGGCTATTCCCGGTATTCCAAACATTAAAATATTAAATAAAATCATCATTCCAAAAAATGGAATTATTTCATTCCTCCCAGAGTTTTTTTTAATTAGATAATACAATCCTCCACTCAATGCTATGGAAGCTCCTACAGCTATTATTATATATCTTTTCAGTAATTTCATATGTTCTTCCAATATATCTTCTTTTGGAATATTAAATATCTCTTTTTTTAAAGAATTTTTAATTTCTTCTTTATTAATTGTTTTTTTATTTAAAACTGCTAGTATTTCATCAAATGATTTTTTTGAAAAATTTGATAATTTTATTTCCTTTTCTAAATTTCCATCAAATATAATTAAAAATCTTTCTACCTGTGTCGGTATAAAATTTATAGAATGAGTACATATTCTTGATGAAAAGACATATTTATCAAATTCTAATTTTTCTTTTTGTGATATTAGATTTTTTATAGTAACTTCCCTTTCTCCTATATCTACAACAAAATACCCTGCTGTTATTGAATAAATAGCACAAATTAACAATACTGCTGTTCCTATTAAATATAAATGAGAAAATCTTATAACTATAAATCTTGAAAGTATATATGTTAAAAATAACATTATTCCTGTACATCCAAGTATAGTCCATATAAAATTATATATCATTATAAAAAAACTGCTTCTGTACTTCATTCTTCCCCCTTATGCTGTTTTTTTATCATTTTAACATAATTTTTTTCTTTCTTCTATATATCAGTAGTTGCTTTTACTTAAAAAAATGTTTAGTTAAAGTTGCTATTCTTCCCTTCTTATTCCTTTAAAACCAAAAGACAGGATGCAACATCCTGCCTTCTATCTTTTAATTTTTTTATTAGATTGCTTCAAAATCGTCTTTTCCTACACCGCATAAAGGACATACCCAATCATCAGGAATATCTTCAAATGCTGTTCCTGGAGCTATTCCACTATCTGGATCTCCTTCTACTGGATCATAAATATATCCACATACTTTACATTCATATTTTTTCATACCATTTCCTCCTAGTTATTTTTATTTTAAATAAATAAATCACCTGTATTATCGTAATTTATTTCCATATCTATTATACTTATACTGCCAGCACTATATATTTTCCTTTTTTATTTTTTAATTTTTTTCATTAATTTTAAAATATATAATTTTCTTTTTCTGATATTAAAAAATTAATTTTTTAAATTATATAATTTCTTTCATTTTAAAGATGAGTTTTTCATAAGAATATATTAAAAGCATTACTTTAAAAAATAACAGTATATATTAATTATGCTGTTATTAATATAAAAATTATTTCCTTAATAAACATTTATACATCTACATAATCCCTTAAAAATTTAATCTAGAGATAAATTTGGCTACTAAAAAATATAACCTCAATAAATTTATCTTAAATGATTCCACTGTCTTTCCAGTCAGTAATATCTGGTAATTTTCGGCTCAAATAATAATTATAAAAAATTTGAATAACTTGCTCTTTTGTATCAACTTGAGATATGTATATTTTTTCACCAGTGCCCACTTCTACAGTATAAGAAGAAATACTTACAGATACCCTTTTTGATAAACCAAACAGTCTTTTGAAAAAACCTTCTGATTTAGGGTAGTCAGGCATGCACTGCATAAATTCATCATCAGTCCCATTTTGTTCAAACCACATTGTAACAAAAGCTCCTTCTCTGTTTGAAACTCCACGCTCAGAATTATCAAGTGAGAAAAGCTCCTCCCTAATTTCTTCCCAAGCAACAGTTTTTTCCTTACCACATTCTGTTCGTATTTTGCATTGAATCATATCTAGTACACCTCATCTGCTGCTAATCAGCTAAAAATAAAACAATTTTCATATTTTTGCTTGTATAATTTGATATTAGTATAACATATAAATATTAGTATTTCTACAATATCCTGAGTTTTTAAACAGTAAAATATCATTATTTTAGAAATTGACAGAAAGGATAAAATCAAAAAATAAGGCAGCCATTCTATGATATATTTCAGAAATACTAGCCTATTGACAGAATATTTAATAAATTTAAGATTATTGAAATATGAATTTTATAATATATATTTCAAAAGTAAGAATAAATTAAAAGCAGAAAAATTATTAGATTGTAATTTAAATAAAAAAATATCTGATGAGGTTTTCAATAAAAAAAATAATGAAATAGAATTGAAGATGTTTGAATTGAAAAGAAAAATAAAGTAATATGATTTTAACCCAGAATTTATTGATAAAAATAAAATAAAAAATCACCTCATAGAATTAAGTAAAACCCTTGATTCTAAAGATGATAATATTGTGAAAAATATATTAGAAACATTCATTGAAAAGGTCATTGTCTACAATAACCGTGTTGTTATCAACATGAAAAATTTTTCAATGATGGACATGGCTAGAAATGGTGGAGATGACGGGAATCGAACCCGTGTCCGAAATTACCAGCGCCATAGGCTTCTACAAGCTTAGTCTGCTATTAGATTTCGCAGTAGTTAATCCCACAGACAGGGCTAACTAAAGCTATCCTCTGGAATGTCCCCTATAACTTAGAGAAATCATTTAGGGTAATCTGTATTTTAGTGACACCTTGGCTGAACACATTTACAGAAGAATATGTTCAAAGGTGAGCTGACATTAAGCAGCTAAAGCGTAATTTCTATTTCCATCTAAACGATGAGTTGACCTCTCACAGCGGTCATCCTGGCCTGCTACTTATAACCTGAGAACCCCGTCGAAACCTTTGCATCCCCATTATTCAATTTTTATACTACATCAGAGTATAGCACATTTTTAAATTTTTTTCAATTTTATCTTTCTTTTGCTATCCTTTGAAGATCTCTTTCTACATCTTTTTTAGCTAGACTTTCTCTCTTATCATAGTTTTTCTTACCTCTTGCCAGAGCTATTTCAAGTTTTACATATCCCTTAGACAGATGAACATTCAAAGGAACAATAGTATATCCTTTTTGAGATACTTTTTCGTAAAGTTTTCTTATTTCTTTTTTATGAAGAAGAAGTTTTCTCACCCTTCTTTCATCTGGATTATACACACTTCCAAATCCCCATGGAACTATTGACATTCCCATAATAAAAATTTCTCCATTTATTATTCTTATAAAAGATTCTTTTATGCTTATTTTCCCAGCTTTTGCAGATTTCACTTCACTTCCCACTAACTCAATACCGGCTTCAAATTTATCTTCTATGAAATAATCGAAAAATGCTTTCTTATTTCCTGCTAGTATCATTTTTTCCTCCTAAATCTATATTATCTAATACATTATATCAAATTATATAGTTTTCTCCTATATTTAATCTTTATTATACTCCTTTTCTCTTCAAATTCAAAACCCATTTCTTACAGTGGTTTAGAGAATTAATTTTTCTAAATTTTTTTATTTATTATCTACAAACTTTCTCAAAGAAATGGTAAAATATATCATAGAAGATAAAATGATTTTAAAATATATGGGAATGGGAGGAAATACTATGTTCTTTGGTGCAATAGAAGCTGGTGGAACAAAATTTGTATGTGGAATAGGAACTAAATCTGGTGAATTAATAGAAAGAGTTTCTTTCCCTACAGAACTGCCACATGAAACAATGAAAAATGTTATATCTTTTTTTAAGGGTAAAGACATTGAAGCAATTGGAATAGGATGTTTTGGTCCTATTGACTTAAATAAAAATTCCGAAACTTATGGTTATATAACTTCCACTCCTAAAACTGCATGGAAAAATTTCAATCTTGTTGGAGAAATTAAAAAGAACTTTGATATTCCAGTATATTTTGATACAGATGTAAATGCTGCTGCTTTTGGTGAATATGTATGGGGAGCTGGAAAAGACTTAAAAAGCTCAATCTATCTCACTGTAGGAACTGGAATTGGAGGAGGAGCAGTAGTTGAAGGAAAACTTGTCCATGGAATGCTTCACCCAGAGATGGGACATATTTTTGTCAACAGACATCCTAGAGATAAATTTGTTGGAAACTGTCCATTTCATGGTGGAAACTGTCTGGAAGGTATGGCTTCAGGTCCAGCTCTTGAGAGAAGATGGGGAATGAAAGGTGTAGATATCCCAGATGATCACCCTGCTTGGGAAATGGAAGGATACTATATAGCCCATGCCCTTGTAAATTATATACTTGTTCTGTCACCTGAAAAAATAATGTTAGGTGGGGGAGTAATGAGAGAGAAACATCTTTTCCCTATAATCAGAAAAAAAGTAGTTCAGCTTTTAAATGGATATATTCAAACTGAAAATATTTTAAAAAATATTGATGAATATATCGTTCCTCCAGCTCTTGGAGAAGATGCTGGAATTTTGGGAGCTTTGGCTCTTTGTTTTAAATAAAAGTAAAGGGTACTCTGATTTTGAGTACCCTTATTTTTTATTCACATTTTTTAATAGTTATTTTACTTAAACACTAAATTTAAAAATATATTGATGATATCTAATAATTATTATCCTAGCAAATATAAAATTCATTCTTTAATCACTTGACTATTAAAATAAATTATCTAAAAAACTTCACTACATCATTAATTATTAAAAAAATTTATTTTCTATTCTTTACATCTTTCTTATCAAAAAGCTTTCTTCTCTCTGTAGACTGAATAAAGAGTTTCTTCATTCCTTTCACATCTTCATTTACGAGTTTTTCTCTAAAATTATTCAGCTCTGCTGCAAAATCATCTATCTCCTTTACTAATATTTCCTTATTTAAAAGAAAAAGTTCACTCCACAAAACTTCATTAATTTTAGCTATCCTTGTAAGGTCTCTAAATGAATCCCCTGTATATTCTACAAGATGTGTATTATCATTTGTATTCATAAGAGATACAGCTATCACATGAGTTAGCTGAGATACAAACCCAATCATTTTATCATGTTCTTCCAAAGAAAGTTGAGTAATATTTCTAAAGCCGAGTATTTTCCCAAGTTCCTTTGCAAATTCTATTCCCTGAATTGTATTTTTTTCTGTAGGAGTTATAATGAAGTTAGCTATTTCAAAAATAGTTTCGTCACTGTTTCTTACTCCACTCACTTCTTTTCCTGCCATTGGATGAGAACTGATAAACTCAACATCTCTAGGTAAACTTTCTTGCACTTTGTTAACTATACCTCTTTTTACACCACTTACATCAGTGATTATACAGCCTTTTTTATAATATTTTTGATTTCTTTCTAGCCATTCTACCATAGTAGTAGGATACATACCTGATATTATTACATCTGCTTTTTCTATCAATGATTCATAATCAGAAACTGCTCCTTCATCTATTATATTATTTTCAAGAGCATATTCTATACTGTCTTCATTTATATCAGCAGCATATACAGTATATCCGTTTTTCTTGAGAGCTTTTGCATAAGCTCCTCCCAGAAGCCCTAATCCCACAATGAAAAATTTCATATCTTTATTTATCATAGCACTCAACCTTTACCCCTATTTTTTCTATATCTTCAAAAAAATCAGGATAAGACTTTTCCACTGCCTCTGCTCCATCTATAATGACAGGTTTATTCATAAGGGTAGCTGCTACAGCCATGCTCATAACTATTCTATGATCTTTATGCCCTGATACCTCTATTCCTCCATCATATATCTCTTTTCCAGATATAAAAATCTCATCTTCTGTAGTTTTAATAGATACTCCCAGCTTTAAAAGCTCCTCTTCCATAGCTGCTATTCTGTCGCTTTCCTTGTATCTCAATCTTCCAGCATTATATATTCTGAAATCTCCATCTCCATACATTCCCAATACATTAAGTATCGGCCCTAAATCTGGACAGTCAGCAAGATCTATTTCACAACTTTTAGGAATACTCTTATGAATAAGATATCCTCCATCAATATTTTCTATTTCTATTCCAGCATTTCTTAATATTTCTATTATAACCTTATCTCCTTGGCTAGATTCATGATTCAGCCCAAGACATTCAATATCATTATTTATTGCTCCCAGTACTGCAAAAAAACCAAGTTGTGAAAAATCTCCCTCTATTGTATAATCACAAGGTTTATATTTCTGATTTCCTTTAATTTTAAAAGTAAGTTCATCTGTCTGAGATATTTCTATTCCATATCTTTTCAGCATTTCAATGGTAAGCTCTATATATGAAGCTGATTCAAAAGGAGGTTTTATCTTTATTTCAGAATCTCCATCCAGCAGAGGAAGAGTAAAAAGAAGTCCACTTATAAATTGTGAACTTATATTTCCATCTATCACATATGTTCCAGCTTTCAATTTACCTTTTATTTCCATTTTAGCTTCATCATGAAAATAATGCAGTTTCTGTTCTTTAAATATATCTTCATATATTTTTTGAGGTCTTTTAAGAAGTCTGTTCTTTCCAAGAAAAGTTATTTTTTTTCCAGTGAGAGAAAATATAGGTATAAAAAATCTCAAAGTTGAACCAGATTCATTACAATTTATTATTTCATCTGAAATTTTTGTAATATCTTTTATTCCATCTATAATGAGAATATCTCCATTTTCTTCTATTTCAGCTCCTAATTTCCTCATTCCCTCAATAGTTGTTTTTATATCATCAGAATAAGCTACATTTTTTATGACACTTCTTCCTACTGCTAGTGAAGCACATATTATTGCTCTGTGTCCCATGCTTTTAGAAGGTGGTATAATTGTCTGCCCACTGCATTTTGATGGATATATTTTTACTTTCATCTCTTTATTTCCTCCTTACAGCAAGTTCTACATATCTCTTCCAATGACTTTTGCTATTTTTCTTCCCTGTTCTATCAAATGTTTGAATTTTTTAGGTTTTAATGATTGAGCTCCATCACTCCAAGCATGTTCAGGGTCATTATGTACCTCTATAATAAGCCCATCTGCTCCTGCAGCAATAGCTGCCAGTGCCATTGATTCTACATATTCCCAGTTTCCAGTAGCATGAGAAGGATCAATTATTATAGGAAGATGAGTTTTCTGTTTGATAATAGGTATTACACTAAGATCAAGTGTATTTCTAGTATACTTTTCAAATGTACGAATACCTCTTTCACACAGTATTACATTTTCATTTCCTCCAGCCATTATATATTCTGCTGACATTATCCATTCCTCAATAGTATTTGAAAGCCCTCTTTTTAGAAGAATAGGTTTATTTATTTTCCCTACAGCTTTCAGTAAATCAAAGTTCTGCATATTTCTTGCCCCTATTTGAATAAGGTCTACATTTTCAACAAATTCATCTATTTTATCTGCACTCATAAGTTCGCTTACTATTGGAAGTCCATAAGTTTCCCTTGCTTTCACCAGACATTGTATTCCTTCACTTGCCATTCCCTGAAAAGCATATGGTGATGTACGAGGTTTGTAAGCTCCACCTCTAAGCATAGAAGCTCCTGCCTCTTTTACTTCTTTAGCTATCTCCATAACAGAGCATTCTCCCTCTACAGAACAAGGACCTCCTATTACAGCTATTTTCTGTCCTGCTCCTATCTTGATTCCTGCTACATCTATGATGCTATCTTCTGGGTGAAAAAGTCTGTTGGCTTTCTTATATGGTGCTGCTATTCTAGTTACATCTTCAACATATGGATTTGCCTTCAATGCTTTTTCATCTATTTTTGTTGTATCCCCTACAATACCAAATACATTGTAGTTTTCTCCTGATATAAGAGTCACAGCTACATCATTTTTACTTTCTAAAGCCTCAATCATCTTTTGAATCTCTTCTTGTGGTGCATTCTTTTTTAAAGTTATTATCATTTTTGTTCCCCCTCAGCTTTTATGTTTTAATTTTTATTTTTTATCCGTCATCCACATATACCCATATCTCATACATATGAGATCAAGCAGCCCAAATGCTGTCATAGAATCTATAACTACTCTTGCTCTGTGTATTATAGCTGGATCATGCCTTCCTTCAATATTAAGTTTTACATTTTCTCCTCTAGATATATCTATGCTTTCCTGCTCCTTATATATTGATGGTGTAGGTTTTACAGCAGTTCGCATTATGAGCGGCATAGAATTTGTTATCCCTCCGTTGATACCTCCATTATTATTTGTTTTTGTTTTTACTTTTCCATTTTCATAACAGAAACTGTCATTAGCTTCACTTCCATACATATCCGTCACTCCAAAACCAGCTCCAAATTCTATTCCTTTTACTGCTGGTATAGAATATATAAGATGAGAAAGAACACTTTCTACAGAATTAAAATATGGCTCTCCTATTCCAGCTGGCAGTCCTGTTACAGCAGTTTCCAGTATTCCTCCTACTGAATCCAGCTCCTCTCCAGCTTTTTCTATTATGTTTTTCATTTTTTCTTCTGCATCTTTTCCCAGTACAGGAAAATATTTTTCATTTACTTCTCTGATTTCCTTTAAAAGTGTTATTTCATCTGATGAAAAATCTTTATCTCTTTCATTTTTACATTTTAATATATGAGTTCCTATTTCTATTCCTTTAGATTTAAGTATCTGAATGAATATTGCCCCTGCTGCTACCAGAGGTGCTGTTGTTCTTCCAGAAAAATGTCCTCCTCCTCTGTAGTCCTGATATCCCATATATTTTACATCTGCTGTATAATCAGCATGAGAAGGTCTCATTATGCTTTTAGTTTTTTCATAATCTCTGCTCAGCTGTGACTTATTTTCAATTATGAGGCATAATGGTGTTCCAGTTGTATATCCATTAAAATATCCGCTGACTATTTTGAAATCATCTGCTTCATGTCTTTGAGTTGATATTTTACCTTTCGGTTTTCTTTTCTCCAGCTGCTGCTGTATAAAATCAATATCTAATTTTATTCCAGGAGCCAAGCCGTCTATCACTATTCCAATAGCTGTTCCATGTGATTCTCCAAAAAGACTGAGCTTTATACTATTTCCTATTGTACTCTGCATTTTTCCTCCTCTTATTTAAGATAATTTTTACATTCCTCTATTGGAACTTTTACTAATTCAGCTTTTCCCAGCTCTTTTACCTTTACTAAAGTTATTTTATCTTGATCAGCTTTTTTATCTTTAAACATAAGTTCAAATACTTTTTCTCTGTCATATTCTATATCTGTATCTATATTCATTTTCTTCAATATCTTTTTAGTTCTCTCTCTTAAATCCTCATCCTCTATCATAGGAAGCATTCCCATAGCTACTCCTTCTCCATGAAGAACATCTTTCAAATGAAAGAACCCCTCTATTCCATGTCCTACAGTATGCCCAAAGTTTAATATTTTTCTAAGATTTTCTTCTTTTTCATCTTTTTCCACCACATCTTTTTTTACCAAGAGAGCTCTGTATATTATCTCCTGAAGATTATTATTTATGTTTTTATTTTCAAATATCTCAAAAAGTTCTTTGTCATATATCAACCCTGCTTTCAATGCTTCTACCAGTCCATTGTAATAGTGCCTCTCAGGAAGAGTTTCCAAAACTTCTAAATCTATAAATACTCCTTTAGGTTGATAAAAAGCTCCTATTATATTTTTAGTATCTCCAAGATTTATTGCTGTCTTTCCTCCAATAGAGCTATCTATCTGCGACAGTGTAGTAGTTGGAATATTTATAAAATCTATACCCCTCATATAAGAAGCTGCTACAAAGCCTCCTAAATCTCCAATTACTCCTCCACCAAGAGCTATTATCAAATCATTTCTATGAAATCCCAGATCAAGAAGTTTTCTGCATACTTCTTCAAATACTTTAAAACTTTTCGCTCCTTCTCCCTGCTCTACAGCTATAGAGTCCCCATTTGGACACTGAGCTTTTATTATATCTATATATCTTTGAGGAACTCCCTTATCTGTCACTATCATAACTTTTCTATCTAAGTTTATATATTCTTTTATTTTATAAAGTATTCCTTTTTCAACATGAATATCATAGCTTTTTTCTTTAAGTTCCACTCTCAGTTTCATAAAAATCCTCCTTATATTTTTCCCAGATATAAAAAAAAGCATTCAATTCCTTGAATGCTTCGCCTTGATACAACAAAAGACCATAAGGGCTTTATGGTTGTATCAAGGCTATCTAAAATAAAATCTGAATACTATATTGTCTGTTTTTTTATCTCTCATAAGTTACCACTCCGAAAAAACGAATTTTATTTATAGTAAACCTATATTAAAAAATTTGCAACACTTTTTTTTAATTTTTTGAAACTTTAATTTTTATATTCCACAAGACTCCTTATTTTTACTAATTTTTCAAGCTTTTAAGAAAAGCAAAAAAATTTTATGTAGAATGTCACATAAAATAGTGCTATAATAATTTCAAAATTTAAAGGGGGAGTAAATTATGAATAAACTGGAAGAAGCAAGAAAAGCCATAAATGAAATAGATAAAGAAGTAGCAGCCCTTTTCCAAAAAAGAATGCAGGCTGTAGAAGATGTCATTCTCTATAAGCTGGAAAATAATATGCCTATTTTTGACAGTGGCAGAGAAAAACAAGTTATAGAAAAAAACTGTGCCTATATCACAGAAGAAAAATATATTGAATCATATAAGGAATTTATTCAGAATCTTATGGATACTTCTAAAAGATATCAAGCTACCATCATCAATAAAGGGGTAGTTGCATATCAAGGGACTATGGGTGCTTTTTCTCACATAGCCTCAAAAAAAGTTTTTCCAGATTCAAAATTAAAATCATTTGCAACTTTTGAAGATGTATTTAAAGCAGTTGCTGATGGTGGTGCTGCATATGGTGTTATTCCTTTTGAAAATTCATTTACAGGAGAAGTGGGAGAAGTTCTTGATCTTCTTTTAAAATATGATTGCCACATCTCTGGAATTTATGACCTTAAAATAGATCAAAATTTATTGGGATTAAAAGAAGCTGAAATAAAAGATATAGAAAAAGTTTATTCACACCATCAGGCATTATCTCAATGTCAGACTTTCTTAAAAGGAACTAATTTTGAAGCTATTCCATATCCTAATACTGCATTAGCAGCAAAATTCGTAAGTGAAGCTGGAGATATACACAAAGCTGCTATTGCTAGCAGAGAAACTGCAGAACTTTATGGTTTAAAAATTCTAGTAGAAAATATAAACACAAGTATAGAAAATACTACAAGATTTATTATATTAACTAAAAAACTTGAAGAAAAGGGAGATAGATTTAATCTTTTATTTACTGTTGACCACAATGCAGGGCAGCTTGCACATATTATTCAAATAGTAGCTGAGCATGGATTCAATATGGAAAGTATTAAATCTCGTTCTCTTCATAACCTTCCTTGGCAGTACTTCTTCTATGTAGAAATAGTAGGAGAATTAAAAGAACAGAGAGCAAAAGATTTGATAGATGCTATGAGAAAAAATTGTAAAGACCTTAAAATATTAGGAAGTTACTCTGTAAAATAATAAAATTTCAAAATTAGATTTTCTAAAATAAATAGTAATTTTCTTTGTATGCTCCTAAATCTGCAATCATTTTCTATTTTATTCCAAATACAAGTAGACTAAAAATATGAATTACTATATAATATTTTAAGTACTTAAAAATTTTTGAAAATATATATAATAATAGGGGATGGAGGAAAAAATGAATATATTATTTGAAAATAGATATTACTCTGATAAAAAAGTTCTACTTGAATATGTAAAAGATGTTCATTGCAAATATCTTAGAATAATTGGATTTTTTTTCATGCTTATTGCAATGCTTTATACTTATTTTATTTTATTTAAAATGAGAAGCTTACGTTTTGTTATGGCTGCACTGACTATATTAATATTTATTGTTTCACTGCGATTAATTTTCTATCATTTAGTTTATCTGAAAAATATGAAGAAATCTTCTCTTAATCTGCATAATGGACAAACACCAGAATCCATTTTACAATTTACTGATAGTAATATTGCTTTAAAAGAAGGTAAAATATCCATGGAGTTTGAATATAATCAAATCAAGAAAATAAAAGAATATAAGTTAGCCTATGTCTTAATGATTGGGAAAAAACAGGGGTTAATATTAAAAAAAGATAGTTTTTCAATTGGAACTTTTGAAGAATTTAAAAAATTTATAACTGAAAAAATCAAATAAAACAACTTTTAATTATAACAAAAGAGGTTGATCAAAATTTAAGATAAATATTGGAATTCTAGAAATTAGAAAGGTTTATTTATTTAACACCAAACCCTTCTACTGAAAAAATTCTAAAATTACATTTTTCTTATGAGTCAACCTCTTTTATATATTAATATATTTTTTTAATCAATTCTCTTCCTGATCTTATATTATATCTTTCTTTTATAAATTTTATTCCAATCTTAATAAGCTCTCTTTCTATCTCCATCTTTTTTTCTACATCAGTGATACTTGTTATCTCCATCACCTTAGAATCTCCTACTACCCTTCTGATGATTTCCATACCTGCTGCACCTACTGATTCTGCCATTATCTGATTTAAATACCAGTTTTCAAATTCTTCATTTATATAAAGAGGATCTTTCACCATATCTTTATACTTTTTATGAAATTTTATAACAAACATATCAAAAATATCTATAATAGTTTTAGAAAGCCATTCTATAAACTTTTCTTTCATTTCTCCTGATTCCATGAGATATTTCCTATTTATCAAAGGAAAGAATAGATTTCCAATAACATTTCCAATGTCATAGCCCATAGGACCATAGAAAGAAAATTCTGGGTCAATGACTTTCATTCCTTTTTCATTAATGAATATAGATCCTGAATGAAGATCACCATGAATAAGAGCTTGTGCATTATTCATGAAGTTATTTTTTAGTTTTGCTGCTTCAACATGAAGTTCTTTATCATCATATAAGTATTTTTTTACAAATTCCATATTTTCTGGAATAACAATATTTCTGTTTCTGTCATTAACATAAGGCTCTGTAAATACAAGACATTCTGATATATCACATAATTCCTTATTTATAAAAGTTTTTACCCTGTCTTTTTTCTCTCCTCTATCCAAAACTAAATCTGTTGTTGGAAGAAGTGTATCAGCTAAAAAACTGCTTATTTCATCAGCAAAATTTTTAAATATTTTTCCATCCATAAGCTCTTTTCTTAAATTTTTATATTCAGAAATATCTTCCATCACTATTACACACATAATATCATCATAACGATATATCTCTGGTACAAATTCAGGAGCATATTCCCCTTCCAGTTTCAGTATTTCTGCTTCAATTCTGCTTCTATCTAAATCGAGAGGGCGCCCAGATGAACGTAAAAATTTATCTGCCTGTTTTAATACAACAGACTTTCCAGTTTTCTCTTCTACTACTCTGAAAATATAGTTTATATTTCCATCTCCAATTTCTTCCCCTCTTAATTCAGCTTCATTTGAAAAAATTCCAAAATATTTTGTATATTCAACAGCATCTGCTGCTGACATACGAAAATGTTCTAAGTATTTATTCATAGTCTTCCCTCTTTCTTAATAATATTGTTCTACTTCTTTCTCATAATATTCTGCCAGATTATATGGAGAATATATTCCCTGATCTGTAACAACACCACTGACTAAATGAGGTGGAGTAATATCAAAAGATGGATAATATGCCTCTACTCCTTCTAAAGTATTTTTTATGCCATTGCATGTCAGCACTTCTTCTGGATTTCTTTCCTCTATTACTATATTTTCAAGTCTTTTATCTTCATCAGGAATACCAGTAACAAAATAAGGAATTCCAAAATATTTTGCAACTATAGCAATTTGCAGAGTTCCCACTTTATTTACTATATGTCCATCCATGCAGATAGAATCTGCTGCTGAAGTAAATACATCTATTCCTTTAGATTTTATTGTCCATGCAGGCATATTATCTGTAATTACTGTAACTTTAAAGCCTTGATCTTTCAAAACACTTGCTGTAAGACGTGCTCCCTGAAGGTATGGTCTTGTTTCTGGGCAGAAAAATTCTATATCTTTATTTTGATTTCTTATTTCTCTTCCCATACACCCTACAATTGTTTCTCCAAAACATTGTGTCATCACTTTTCCTTTTTGCGGAAAAAGCTTCACAAGATTCTTAGCTACTTCTGACATTCTTCCATATCTTCTCTCAAGAGAATCAACTGTTCTTTGAAATATTGCTTCTACAGCTGACTTTCCTTGTTCAATAGCTTCTTTTCCTACTTCATAGCATGATTCAGTTATGAGTTTCATACGATTTACAGTAGTAGGCCTTGCATGAGATATAATATCAGAAGCCTCCTTTAAGAAAGCAATCTGCTCTTCTTTAGGCAAACCTTCTGCCTGATGAGCAGCTAAAACCATTCCCATTCCTGCTGCTGTATAAGGTCCTGCACTTTGTGTCACCATATCTGTAATAGCCTGTCTTACCTCATGATAATCACTGCACTCCACAAATTTTACTTCTCTTGGATAAATTCTTCTATCTAAAATTCTCACTTTTCCATTTTCATACCATGCAATATTTTCATATTGAAGCATAAAAGCTAATCCTTGGTCCATTCTATTCATATTTATCTCTCTTTCTATTAAAAATATTATGCTTTGCTATCCTTAAAATTAGGCAGTCCTGTAGCTATTGACAAAGCTCCCATCACTATCATCAGCATAGAATACCATGAATAAGGTACAATAGAAGCTGGTGATATCTGAGCCATTCCTGCTGCCATCAATATCTGTCCTGCATAAGGCATCAACCCTTGAAATGCTGATGAGAACAAATCAAGAAGTCCTGCCACTCTCTTACGGTCTACACCGAATTTATCTGCTATATCTTTTGCCAAAGGTCCTGCTGTAATAATTGATACAGTATTATTTGTAGTTGCTAAATCAAGAAGACTTACAAGAACTGCAATTCCTGTTTCAGCTCCTTTTTTACTCTTTATTCTGGCTGTAAGATTTTCCAGCAGATAACTGATACCGCCAAAATGATCCATAAGAGCAACTACTCCTCCAACTACAATAGCAATTATAGACATATCCTCCATCCAGCCAAGTCCTCTTTGAAGTATTCCAAATATTTCTACAAAAGTAAAACTTCTATGGAAAAGTCCTATTCCCAGCCCTAAAGCTATTCCTATTCCCAACACATTAATTACATTAAGTCCTGTAAGAGCCAGAACAATGATAGAAATATATGGAATTATATTCACAAGATTATACTCATATACTTTCCCTTCTACTCCGCTTCCTCCCATAAAAGATATCAATATCATATTAATGATAACTGCTGGAAGAACTATAGCAAAGTTGACTTTGAATTTATCTTTCATTCCTACTTCCTGAGTTCTTGTTGCTGCAATAGTTGTGTCAGAAATGAATGACATATTATCTCCAAACATTGCTCCGCCTATAACCACCCCACATACCAAAGGCAGTGCTATCCCAGTTTCTCTTGCTATTCCTACAGCTACTGGCGTCAAAGCACTTACAGTTCCCATAGATGTTCCCATTGAAAAACTAAGTGCACAACCTACCAGAAACAGCCCTGGAAGAAGCATCTTTGCTGGAAGTACAGATAGTCCCAAATTTACTGTAGAACTAACAGCTCCCATAGCATCTGCTACAGAATAAAAAGCTCCTGCCAAAAGAAAAATTACCACCATTAAAATCAATGTAGATTCTCCTGCCCCCTTGCAGAAAATATCTACTTTTTCATCTAATGTTTCTTTTTTTCCCTCCTTGTTTAAACAGAAAGATACTCCCATGGTAATCATAAATGCTGTCAGTAATGGCATGTTTCCAAAACTTCCTGTAAAGATTCCAGCTCCTGCATATAACCCTAAAAATACAAACAGTGGAATCAAGCCTTTGATATTTCCTTTTTTCTCCATATGTCCCCTCCTAAATATTTTTTATATAAATTTTAATCCACCCTAGATTTCTTCATGTTCTTCTGATTTTTTTCCATAATCTTTAAATCTTTCTATCATATTCTGCATCTCTTTTTCTGAAAGAATTTTTGGTTCTCCCACAGTTTTTGCTATAAAATACAATTCACAGCAAAATTCTACATTTTCAGCTATATTATAGGCTTCTGACAGGTTGGCCCCTCCTGCCAGCATCCCATGATTGCTGAGAAGTACTGCTTTTGTCCCCTCCATTGCTTTAAAAGCATTTTTAGCTAATCTCACAGTTCCATAAGTTGCGTATTCTGCACAAGGCACATCAGTTCCTGCTACTGCCAACAGGTAATGTATTGCTGGAAGTTTTTGATTGATGCATGAATAACCTGCTGCATATTTTGAATGGGTATGTACCATTGCCTTTATATCATTTCTATATTTATAGAATATTCTGTGCATATCTGCTTCACTTGAAGGAACTTTATTTCCATCTACTATTTTTCCAGTCTGTACATCTATGACTACAATATCTTCTGGAATTATTTCAAGATAATCAATTCCACTTGGAGTAATTGCCATAAGATTTTTTTCTCTGTTAACTGCACTTATATTTCCTCCAGTCCCTTTGGTAAGACCTTCTTTTATCATTCGTCTGCCGTATTCCATTACTTCTTTTCTTTCTTTTTCTAATAACATTTAGTTTTTACCTTCCTATTTCGACATTTTTAAAATATTCACAATATCTTCTTTTGTTAATTTTTTAAATCTTCCAAGAGTTCTATTTCCAGCTAAGGCTTTTTCAGCCATCACTTCAAAGTTCTCTTCTCCTATCCCTGCTTCTCCAAGAGATGTTTTCATTTTAAGGTGCTTAAAAAACTTTTTAAGCTCTATTATTCCTCTTAAAGCAGTTTTTTCTTTATCTTCATCTGCTTTCACTCCAAAGACTTTTATTGCAAACTCTGAAAACCTTTCAATATTTTCATCTTTTACATATTCCATCCATGCTGGAAATACTATTGCCATACCAGCTCCATGAGTTATATCATATATAGCACTTATTTCATGCTCAATTCTATGAGAAGCCCAGTCAGCTGCTCTTCCTGCTGCTATCATTCCATTATGTGCAATAGTGGCTGCCCACATTATTTGTGCACAATTATTATAATTTCTTGGCTCCTTAATTACTTTTGGTCCAAATTCCACAACTATTTTCATTGCTGCTTCTAAAAGTGCATCACTTAGTTGTGTATCTGATGTCTGACTGAAATATCTCTCCATAAGATGTGACATTATATCAGTTATTCCACATCCCATCAGATAAGGCGGTATTGTAAAACATACTTGTGGGTCAAGTATTGAAAATACTGGAAAATTCTTTTCTGTATCACAGACACATTTCATTGATGTTTTTTCATCACTTATTATGGAACTCTCTGACATCTCTGATCCTGAACCAGGTATTGTAAGAATTACTCCCACATTTAAAGAAGCTTCAGGCTGATTTTTTCCTGTAAAAAACTCCCATACATCTCCTTCATAAGCAACTCCAAGAGATATAGCTTTAGCTGAATCTATAACACTTCCTCCACCTACTGCCAGAATAAAATCTATATTATTTTTTTTGCATATTTCTATTCCTTCATATACTAGAGACAGTCTTGGATTAGGAACTACTCCTCCAAATACTACATACTCTATTCCATTATCTTCAAGAGATTTAACTACTTTGTCATATATACCAAGTTTTTTAATCAGGCTGCCATCCCCCTCATAATGCAGCAGAATTTTTTTACTGTAATTTTTAATATACTTTCCTGCTTCCTCATGAGTACCTTTTCCAAATATAAGCCTTGTGCTGTTTTTAAAATTAAAATTTTCCAATTTTTATACGCCTCCTTAGAATTATATATATACAATATCTATCTTCAGCTTTTTAAGAGATTCTTCCCATTCATTTGATAACTTTTGATCTGTTATAATATGCTCTATTTTTTCCAATCCGCAAATCAAATGAGATTCTAGATTATCAAACTTAGTTCTATCTACTATCAAGAATGTTTCTTCTGAATTAGCTATCATTTTTCTTCTGATTTCTGCTTCTCTTTCACTGTCATCTGTCACTCCAAATTTTCTGTTAACTGCTGTACAGCTTACAAATGCTTTATTTGCATAAAGAGTTTCCAGCTGATTTACAGCCTGAGTTCCTATAAAAGATTTTGTTCTCTTTCTAAAACTTCCACCAACGCATACTATTTTTACCCATTTAGAATCCTGAAATACTTCCACTACTCTTATTGAGTTAGTTATTACAGTAACCTTTTTCTCATATTTATTTATGTTCTGAGCCACACACACTGCTGTAGTACTGCTGTCTATCATCAGTGTATCTCCATCTTGAATAAATTCAATAGCTTTATTAGCTATCTCATGTTTTTCTTCAAGGTATATCTTCTCTCTTATTTCTAAAGGAACCTGTTTGTCAGTTTCTGACTGAAGGTATGCACCTCCTCTTACTCTCTTCAAAACTTTGGTTTTCTCAAGTTTATCTAAATCACGTCTTATAGTTTCTTCAGATACATTGAATTGTTTGCTTAGTGTGCTTATTATCACACTCCCCTTTTCATTTAAGATTTTCTCAATCTCTTTTAATCTTTGAATTGCCAGCATTTTTTAAATACCTCCTTTGATACAGTTCACATAATATTACATTTTCTCAAAATATGTGTCATCATCTACAATTATATACTATATCAAAATTTGTATCTATTTATTTTTCCAATACATTCTCACATTTTACAACGTTTATTTTCTATTAACAACAAGATACCACACTTAACAAAAATAATCAACATTTTTTTTCAAAAAAATTTGAACTATTTTTGAAACTAAAGATATTATTCAATACAAAAAGATATAAAAAATTTCTTTACACACTTCATAATTCTATATTTTTTCCATATTTAAAAGGCCTTTTCTTAATATCATGTTCTATTTAGCTTCTCACATTTTACAACATTTTTTCACAAAAAAAAGAACATGATTTCTCATGCTCTTTCTTTAAGGATTATTTAGAGTACAAAATTCATGAATGATTTTGTAAGTGGTAGCTATTTTTTAATTCTGATAACTCTTCCTGGCAATACTTCATTTTTCTTATAATTGTTAATTACAAGTTCTCCATTTACCATTACATGACTTATCCCTTCTGGGAATTGAATAGGATCAACAAAAGTTCCTTTATCAATAGTTGTATTTTCATCAAATATAACTACATCTGCAAAGTATCCTTCTTTTAATAGTCCTCTATTATCTATTTTAAATGTTTTAGCAGGTTTATTAGTCATTTTATAAACTGCTTCTTCCAATGTCATAGCCTTCATTTCTCTTACAAATTTCCCTATAACTCTTGGGAAAGCTCCATATACTCTAGGATGTGGTTTTCCTCCTAAAAGTCCATCTGTACATATATTGCTTTCTTCTCTTGTCATGAAAGTAACTACATGTTCATCTTTTCCATAGTAGTCATACATTCCAACAGCATTTTCTTCTTCTTTTAACAAATCAAATACTGCATCAAATTTATCTTTTCCTCTTAGCTCAGCTATTTCTATAAGATTTTTTCCTATACAGTCTTCATTAGCTTTTGTTTTTACTGAAGTTACATATATACCTTCAAACCCAGCAAAATCTATAAAGTTATCCCAACCTGGAATTCCATTGATTATATCATGCTTCATTTTTTCTCTGTCAGCTTTGTTTCCTAATCTTTCTACAAGTTTATCAGTTCCTCCTGCATGTGCCCAAGGCGGAATAATAACTCCAAGCATTGTACTTCCTGCAACATACGGATACTGGTCATAAGATATTTTAATTCCTTCCTCTTTACATTTATCAAGAAGAGCAATGATATCTTTTATTAGATGCCAGTTCTTTTTACCACAGATTTTGAAATGTGAGAAATGAATTTTTACTCCGCTTTCTCTAGCGATAGTTATAACTTCATTCATAGATTCTATCATTGTATCTGCTTCACTTCTTTGATGTATAACTAGAGGTCTGTCATATTCTGCTGCTACTTTACAGATTTCTACCAATTCTCTAGTATCTGAGTAAGCACAAGGTATATAAATAAGCCCAGTTGAAAGTCCGGCTGCACCAGCTTCCATCTCTCTTCTAGTGATATCTCTCATTTTAGCTAATTCTTCATCAGTTGCCACTCTTGCTTCAAGTCCCATAGCTTCCATTCTGATGTTTCCATGAGGAACTAAATACAGTTCATTAGGTCCAGAACCAGTCTTTGCTATAAGATCAAGATATTTATCTGTTGTTTCCCAGTCCCAAGCAAGAAGATCACTGTCTCCATCCAGTCCAGCCAGATTTTTTCTCCAAGAACTTACAAATTCTTTTGGAAGAGGAGCCATTGAGATTCCGTCCTGCCCAAGTATTTCTGTAGTTATTCCTTGACGAAGTTTAGGCTCAATAAATGGTTCTATCAATACTTTTAAATCTGAGTGACTGTGAGTATCTATAAATCCAGGAGCTATAATTTTTCCAGTAGCATCTATTACTTCTGCTCCCTCTATATTATCTATTGTTCCTATTTTTTCTATTTTATCTCCATTTATAAGAACATCTGCCTTATATCTTTTCTCTCCACTACCATCAACAACAAAACCATTTTTTATCAACTTCTTCATAATATAATCTCCTCCTTAATAGTTGTACTTATATCACTAAATATTTTCAAATTCAATTTCTGGAGCTGGTTTTACACCCATACTTCTTTCTATTGCTGAAACAGCAAAGATCACTATAAATGCTACAATTCCACCAGGAACCATTGCATTTAGTCCCCAAGGAGTATTTAAAATATAAATCCATATAGCTGCTACAACTGTACCTGCAACGATTGAAGCAAACCCTGCATTTCTTGTTACATTCTTATAAAAAATACCACAGATGAATGCTGCGAAAGGTCCTGCACTTCTAAGTGCGAAAGCTCCCATCATAACACTGATTACATTACTTGCTTCTAATGCTATGAAAAGCCCAACAGTTCCAACTATCAGCATAGCAACTTTTGAAATCCATATTTCTTTTTTATTATCTTTAACACCTTTATTAATGTAAGGAACAAAAATATCATTTGTAAACATTGTAGCTGTACCTATCATATTTCCTGAAGCACTACTCATTGTAGCTGCAACAATTGCTGCAAGAACTATTCCTGCAATTACAGATGGTGCAAATGTAATTGTTGCTTGTGCTAAGGCATTCTTTTGAGATCCGCCTAATGCATAACCATCAATACACACATAAGCTAAAAGTCCAATTATAGCAGGAACTATTGCATATGCTGCAGATACAAGCCCAGCAAGTATAGATCCTAATTTTGCTGATTTACCATCTTTTGCTGAACAGTAAGTTTGAACTATCTCCTGTCCTGTAGGGAAAGTCATAAAATACATAGCTATATATCCTATAATAGTTGTAGCTCCAATTTTTGTCATGCTAAGCATATCCATATTGGCTCCGCTTACACTTCTCATAGCTTCTGCTTTTTGAAATAATGCACTAAAACCGCCAACTTCTTTACTATTTACCATTACAAACATTGCAATAGTCATTCCAATTGTAATAAACAAAACATGCATAAGATTTGCTGCAGTTACAGATTTGAATCCACCAAACATAGTATATACAATAACTACTACTGTACTTACAATTGCTGCTGTTCTGAAGTCAAATCCAGTAACAACATTGATGATAGAAGCTGTTGCTATAATTTGAGCTCCTGTTGCCATAAACAACGCTGAGATAGATGTAATCGCTGTAAAAATATGAGATGCTTTTCCATATCTCTTACTGATTATCTCAGGTACTGTATTTGCCTGTGCTCTTCTAAAATAAGGAGCTATAAACGATACAAGAACGAACCCTATCCCTCCTGCAATAACATACCATGCTGATGATAGTCCATATTGAAAAACGTTAGTTGCTATACCAGTTGTACTTGCTCCCCCTGTATTAGCTGCAAATAATGTTCCTGCAAGAACTACTGGACCTAAAGATTTACTTGCCATTAAAAAGTCATCATTACTTTGTTTTTCTTTCTCTTCTGCTTTTTTTCTTGAAGCAATAAGTCCAATAGCAACAGTTGCTGCCATGTAAAGTAAAATAATTACTAAAGCTGTGATCTGTGCCTTATTCATATTTAATTCCCCCTAAATTAATTTAATTTACTACTTTGCCAAATAAGCTTTTAAAATTGCATAATATCCTTCAGTTACATTATACAAACTATCCAGTTCTATATATTCATCTATTGTATGTGCCAGATTTTCTCTTGATGGTCCATATCCTATTGTTTTTATTCCTGCTTCTCCTGCATAGTGTGACCCATTTGTACAGAAGTTGTAATGGGTTATTGTTGGTGTCTGTCCTATTTCTTTTAAAGCTTTCAATGCTTTTTGTACATATTCATCTTTTTCTTCAAACAGCCATCCCGGGAAGAATCTTTCCCCTTCTATTGTTGCTCCTGTCCAGCATTTTTCTACTCCTTTTGCATATGATACTTTTGCTTTCAGAGTGTCATCTTCTTTCATCATTTCATCCAGCAGTTTTTGAATAGGTGCAAGTACACTTTCAGGAGTTTCTCCTACTAAAAGTCTTCTGTCATAAGTAGCTCTGCAGTAGTCAGGTACTACTGATGCTCCTGGATATGGAGATGATTTTACATCTGTTAATTCAAGTATTCCATATCCTAGTGTATCATGGTGAGTCATTGGAAGTTTTTGAATATTTTCAATTATCTTCATCATTTTATATACTGCATTTATTCCTTTTTCTGGGTTAGCTGAGTGAGCTGGTTTACCAAAAGTTTCTACTACTATTTCTCCTCTTCCTCTTTGTCCTATTTTAAGATTAAGCTGAGAAGCTTCTCCTATTATTACATAATCAGGTTTTACATATTTACTTATTTCTCTTGCTGCAACTCCTTCAAAACATTCTTCATGAACTACACCAGCAATGAATATTTCTCCAGCGAATTCTTTTTTAAGGTCTTGAGCTAAGTATGCTCCTGCTAAAAGCATTGCGCACACAGCTCCCTTCATATCAGTAGTTCCTCTTCCATAAAGTTTTCCATCTTCTATATTTCCAGCAAAAGGTTTCTTAGTCCATTTTTCCTCATCTACTGGAACAGTATCTATATGACCATCCATAAGTACTTTTGCTCCTTCATATTTTCCCTTTACAGAACCAATAACATTTCCATATTTATCTATATGTACAGTGTCATATCCTACTTCAAGACATAATTTTTTAATATATTCTGCTACCTCTTTTTCTTCTCCTGAATAACTTCTTCTTTGAATAAGGTTTTGAAGTACTTCTACTATCTGTTCTTTTCTTTCATTAGTCAACATTTAAATTCCTCCTGAATTTTTTATTTAAAATATGATTTATTTATTTGGATAAGCTCCATTCCATACTACATTTTTGAATCCTTCTACATCTGTATCTCCCTCTGTACTGATGCAGAGAATTCTTGAATTTTCATCTATTTTAAGTTCCTTCATAAGTTCTTTGTATTCATCTTTCTTTTCTGAAAGAATAGTGAATAATCCCAGCCCTACAGCTCCTGATTCTCCTGAGATAACTCTTGTATCTGTTCCAAGAGGACTAGAAAGTACTCTCATTCCTCTGGCTGCAACCTGATCATCACATGATACAGAGAAGTCTGCATTGTCTCTTAATATTTTCCAGCTGATAGTATTTGGTTCTCCACAAGCAAGTCCAGCCATTATAGTAGTAAGATCTCCAGTTACATTATGAGGATTTCCATCATTAGCTTCCATAGATTTATATATGCAGTTAGCTCCATGAGGCTCACAAATAACAGTAACTGGTCTGTCATCTCCATAAAGATGAGCTAAATATCCCTGTACTGCCCCTGCGAATGACCCTACCCCAGCCTGAAGAAATACATGAGTAGGTTTTTCTTCTTTAGCTGCTTCCAGCTGCTCTACTACTTCATTTATTATTGTTGAATATCCCTGCATGATCCATAGAGGAATTTCTTCATATCCGTCCCATGCAGTATCCTGTACCATTATCCATCCATGATCCTGGGCACCTTTATTAGCAAGTCTTACAGCATCATCATAGTTAAGATCAGTTATACTTACATCTGCTCCTTCTTTAGCTATTGCATCAAACCTCATTTGAGCAGAACCTTTAGGCATATATACAACAGATTTTTGTCTAAGTCTTGCAGCCATCCATGCTACGCCTCTACCGTGGTTACCATCAGTAGCAGTAACAAAAGTAACATCACCAAGCTGTTTTTTTACTTCATCAGAGATAAGCACATTGAAAGGAAGATCTTTCATATCTCTATTAAGTTTTTTACTAAGATATTTCCCTATTGCATATGAACCTCCAAGCACTTTGAAAGCATTGAGTCCAAATCTTTTAGATTCATCTTTCAGCCATACTTTTTTAACACCATAGTATGAAGCAAGAGTTTTTAAATCAACTAAAGGAGTAGCCTGATAGTCAGGAAGGCTTTTATGAAATTCATAAACCTCTTTCATTTCCTCAGAGCTGAAACCTGAAAGTTCAGATTTTTTATATTCAGCATTTCTGCTTTTTTTATTATGTACCCATTTTAATAATTCCAATTTTTTATCCTCCCGTTATTTTATTTTCGCAGTATATATAAGCAAAAATCATACCAATTTTCAAAAAAAAAATTTCGTTTTATTTTAGAACTTTTAGGATCATTTTTATTCATTTTCAGAAAATATTCCAATCTTACATTTCTCACTTTGAGAAATTTCTATCATTTTGATAATTTTCACTGAAGTCCTGTATTTTCTGATTTATTCTTTTTATTATTTTTTTCTTTCTCATTTTGAGAAAAAATTGTATAATGCATATATGAAATAAAAGGAAGTGGGAATATGGATTTATTAAATAAAATAAAAGATGGAATATCAAAGTATGCTGAAACTATTTCTCAAGTAATAAATATAGATGTGGAAATTATGAGCAAAGACCTCATGAGAATAGCAGGTACTGGAAGATTGAAAGAAAAAGTAGGACTTGATATGGCTGGAGAATCTCATGTCTATGAACAGGTTTTAAAAACTGGAAATACAGAAATCATTCTCTCTCCAAGAGAAGAGGAAATATGCCAAACCTGTCCTTCAAAATATACCTGTACAGAAGTATTGGAAATTTCTACTCCTATCATGTTTAATTCTGAACCTATTGGTGTTATAGGTTTGATATGTTTTGATGAAAAACAAAAAGAAGAGTTTATTTCAAAAAAAGATTCATATATAAAATTTTTACAGCAGATAGCTTTATTCATAAGTTCCAGAGTATATGAAGCCAATGAAAAAATAATGATAGAAAATAATAATAAAGTTCTTATGAATATAGTTGATAGAATTCCTGATTCTATTATTATAACTAATGAACATGATAAAATCGAGCTTATCAATGAAAAGGGAATAGCTCTTTTTAAACTTACAGACTATGAGCATAAACTTATAGTTTCACCTATAAAAAACTTTCTTGATAAAAAAGAATTTTCTCTTTCCTATGCTGACATTTCACATGATGTTGTAGGCGATATAATCTACTTTCCAAAAAATATGGGAAGATTTAGAACCTTGTATATATTTCAGGAATCTGAAAAATTTAAAACATATCTCCATCAATTAAACTATAATTTTTCTAAAGAGTTTATTTTTAATTCTCAGGAAATGGAAGCTGTATATTCAAAAATAAGAAAAGTTGCCAAAACAATATCAACTGTTCTCATTACAGGAGAAAGCGGAACTGGAAAAGAAGTGGCTGCAAAAGCTATTCATATGAACAGCAACAGAGCTGATATGCCCCTCGTTGCAGTCAATTGCGGAGCCATTCCAGATACTCTTATGGAAAGTGAATTTTTTGGATATGTAAAGGGAGCTTTTACAGGAGCAAATCCGAAAGGGAAAGTTGGATTTTTTGAACAGGCTGATAAAGGGACTATATTTTTAGACGAAATTGGAGATATGCCTTTATCTCTTCAAGTAAAACTTTTAAGAGTGCTTCAAGAAAAAACTATCTCTCCTGTTGGGTCTGATAAGGTAAAAGAAATAGATATAAGAATTATCGCTGCTACCAATAAAAATTTAGAAGCTCTTGTTGCTGAAGGTAAATTCAGAGAAGATCTCTATTATAGATTAAATGTTTTTCCAATAGATATTCCTCCATTGAGAGAAAGACCCAAAGATATAGAGGATTTAACAAATTTCTTCATTGCTAAATATTCTCAGCTTTTCAATATTCCTATAAGAAGGCTTTCTAATGAAGTTATGTCTATTTTTCTTTCTTACAGCTGGCCTGGAAATATAAGAGAACTGAAAAATATAACTGAATATATAATAAATGTGCTAGAAGAAAGAGATTTGATGATAACAGTAAAACATTTACCACCAAAGCTTACAAACTCTCTTAATATAAAGGAAATAAAAACTTTAGCTGAAATAGAAAAAGAAGCTATTGAAACTCTTCTTTTAAAATATGGTCGTTCTTCTAAGGATAAAGTTAAAGTAGCCGAAACTCTTGATATAAGTCTTGCTACCCTCTATAGAAAATTAAAATTATATAGTCTATAATTTAGTTAAAATAAAAACAAGGTTGACCTAAAAGTTGAAGTAAATTTTAAAATACTCTAAAATTACTTCTTACTTATAGGTCAACCTCTTTTATAAAAATATTGATTTTTAATTAAATATTCCCTTTTTTAAATGCAATTCCCAAAGTTATAAATAGTCCACCCCAAATAATTATACATCCCATTGTCATCATTATCAATGCACCTGTATTCATAATAAGCCCTCCTTTGTAATAATTACTCTTCTATATCTACACTATTTTCCCATTTTTTCTTATAGAAAATAGTTGCTGATATTATCATCAATAAAATTGTTCCCCAGCCAAATACTAGTTCTGGCATATTAAGCTTTGACAATCCTTTTATAAGATTTGTTATTACTGTAGTTCCTAAAATTACTGGTGTTACATATTTCAATAAAAAATTAAACCATTTTCCTACTTTAAAATCAGAAAATTCATTTGCATCTTGTCTTATCTTTTCTACTCCATAAATATAACAAATAAGCAAAGTTTCTACTAGTCCAGAAGTAGCTATTATATAACTTCCAACATATGAATCTACTATGTCTAATATATAATTAAACCCTGCATATGTTGCAAAACATGCACTTCCTATAAAACCGACAATTGAAACAATTCCTACTAACTTTTCCCGACTTATTTTAAATTTATCCAATGCTGCTGTTGAAAAACTCTCCAACATTGAAATGCTTGAAGAAAGTCCTGCTATAAATAAACATAAGAAAAAGAAAAAACCTATAATTCCCTGTAAGAATTGACTTGTTGTTATTGTTGAAATTGCTATTGGAAAAGCTATAAATGCTATCCCTGCACCATCGCCAAAAGAATTATAATCTACTCCCATATTTTGTACCAAATATCCAAGAGTTGAAAATACAGTTATTCCAGATATTATATCAAATGAAGCATTTGAAAATACAGTAATAAATGAACTATTTACTATATCCCAATCATCATGTATATATGAGCCATAGGCTATCATGACTCCAACTGCTAAAGTTGTTGAGAAGAATACTTGAGCATATGCTGCAACCCATATACTTGGGTTTAAAATTTTAGTGAAATCAGGTGTAAATAATGCATTCAAACCTACTTTCGCTCCTGCAAGTCTAATTGAATTAAACATAAAAGCTACCATCATTATCATCAAAAGTGGTGTAAATATATTAGAACATTTTTCAATTCCACCTGATATCCCTTTTTTAACAATAATCCAATTTCCAAGCCACACTAATATAACAAACCCTAATAAATATTTACTTATTCCTGCTGCAAAATCAAATGGCCCATTTCCACCACCTACTATCATTCCCATCAATTTTCCAGGGTCTGCCATCCAGTTTATCAGTCCAAATGCATGTCCAAGAGACCAAAACATAAATATTATTGATATTGATATTATTGTACTGTAAAACATCATAACTATTATTGGTACCATTACTTGAACCCAGCCAACCCATTCATACTTTTTTCCTAAAAGTCTAAATGCTTTTGTTGAGCCCCCTCTTATTTTTCTTCCATATTGGTATTCTAATATCATTAATGGAACCGCACATGTAAATAATGCTATTATATAGGGAAAAAAGAACGCTCCTCCACCGTTTTTATAAGCTTGAAATGGAAATCTCCACAAATTTCCCAAGCCTATTGCTGCCCCAACAGCTGCAAAAATAAATCCTTTTCTACTCTTCCATACTTCTCTAGTTTCAGCCATGATAAACCTCCTTAAGTTATTTTTAAAAACTTATTTTTATTAAAAACTTTATAAAGATTATTGTATTTATTTTTCTCTATAAAAACTATTTTTAGGTATTATCATTTTAAATATTGGCTGAAGTAAAAAATTATTGCTCTGAGCTTAAATATCTATAAATTGTTTTTTCAGAAGTATTAAATCTTTTTGCAAGTTCTCCAACACTTCCTTTAAGATTAAATATTCCCTTTTTATCTAAAGATTTTACAATTTCTATCTTTTCTGAAGTAGTCATTGCATCTATTGGTTTTTTTAAACTATCAAAATATTGATTTATTAGATATTTTGAATATTCTTCTATTGTTCCTAATTCATCTACTTCTTCTGATTCTTTTTCAAGATTTCTTTCTAGTCCTCCAGTCAGCTCTTTTAA
The DNA here is from genome assembly GCA_002356455.1 of Fusobacterium varium. NCBI lineage: Bacteria > Fusobacteriati > Fusobacteriota > Fusobacteriia > Fusobacteriales > Fusobacteriaceae > Fusobacterium > Fusobacterium varium. Next base: position 341,139 of record AP017968.1, on the reverse strand, counting down.
TGCTTTGTTTAAAAAATTAGCTGCATATACCATCTCAGATATATCAACTTTTATATTAAATGCTCCTTTAAGAGAATTTTTTTCCCCTTTTATAAAAAAAGTCGATACTCTAAATAATTTCCCATCATTATCTTTTCCAGGAAAATTTGTTATAAAATCAATATTATCACTTGATTCCTTTTCATTATTATATTTATCAAGTAATTTTCCTAAAGTTTTTGGTATAGGGCTTCCTAATTCAAAATTACAATTAGATGATTTAGCTATAAGTTTTCCTTCTTTTTTATCTTCAAAACTATAAAGTGTTATCTCTGTTAACTCCCCAAATGTTCTTTCTAAAAAATTAATAATAATACTGTAATATGAAAATCCATCTTCAAAAATCATAAAACCTCCCAAATTATTCATAAGATTTTTTTCTTATATAATTTTTTATTGAGAAAAATTTCTAAGGTTTTATATTCATAAGTATAATACATTTTTCAAACAAGTAAAATATAAAAAATATATTATAAAATTATAAAAAATAAATTTTTTAGAAATCATTTTAAATTATTAAATAGAATCTCCTTATTTTACAAAAATATCTCTAGATGCCAGATATTTAATTTTAAGTTCTATCCTTTTATTTCTCTCAATAATTTTTAAAGTTAATACAAATATATATTAACATAACTTAATAAATTTTAATCTAATTTTTTAGTTCAATAAATATTTTTTCAGCTTTTAATTTCTATAAATCAATTTTTTATTATTTAAAAACCTATATTATAAAATAATTGAAAAATATTTTTAAGAAATTATTGACATTTTATTTAAAAAAAGTTAAAATATTCTCAAGAAAATAAAATAATTTAATTCATTTATTTTTTACTGTGAACTGAGTAAGTTCTATTTAAAAAGATGCCGCCTGCCAGTTGATATTTCAATGACCAGGGCACAGAAAAAATTTTCATACAAATTTTGGAGGTGTTTATTTATGGCAGTAAAGTATATTCCAGAACCATTTAGAATTAAAATGGTAGAACCAATCAAAATGCTTACTAGAGAGGAAAGAATTCAAAAAATCAAGGAAGCAAACTATAATTTATTTAATCTTAAAGGTGCAGATGTTTATATTGACCTTCTAACAGATTCTGGAACAAATGCAATGAGCCATGATCAATGGTCAGGAGTTATGCGTGGCGATGAAGCTTATGCAGGTGCTTCAAGTTATTTTAAATTAGTAGATGCTGGTAAAGATATATTCAATTATGGCTTTATTCAACCAGTTCACCAAGGGCGTGCTGCTGAAAAAGTTCTGTTTCCTACATTTTTAAGTCCAGGAAAATTTGCTATTTCAAATATGTTTTTTGATACAACTCGTGCTCATGTAATTTTAGCTGGAGCCCGTCCAATAGATTGTGTAATTGAAGAAGCTAAAGATCCTTCTCATCGTTGTAAGTTTAAAGGTAATATGGATGTTGAAAAAATGGAAAAAATAATTCTTGAAAAAGGACCTGAAAATATAGGGTTAATTGTTATGACAATTACAAATAACTCTGCTGGTGGTCAACCTGTTTCTATGAAAAATATTAGAGAAACTTCAGAGATATGTAAAAAATATGGTATTCCATTTAATATTGATGCTGCTCGTTATGCTGAGAATGCTTATTTTATTAAAAGAGATGAGGAAGGTTATCAAAATAAATCAATAAAAGATATCATTAGAGAAACTTTCAGTTATGCTGATATGTTTACTATGTCCGCTAAAAAAGATACTATTGTAAATATGGGTGGACTTATAGGGGTTAAAGATCCTGAAAGCCCTCTTATTTTAAAAATAAAAGCTAATTGTATATCTTATGAAGGTTTCTTTACTTATGGCGGACTGGGAGGACGTGATTTAGAAGCCCTTGCTATAGGTCTTTATGAAGGAATTGATGAAGATTATTTAAAATATAGAAATGGACAAATGGAGTATTTAGCTTCTAGACTAGATGATGCTGGAATAGCTTACCAAGCTCCAATAGGGGGACATGGAGCATTTATAGATGCTAAAGCTATGTTCCCTCAAATTCCTTATAATGAATATCCAGGACAAGTCCTTGCAATTGAATTGTATATAGAAGCTGGAATAAGAACTTGTGATATTGGTTCTTATATGTTAGGAAATGACCCTGATACTGGGGAACAGTTAAAGGCAGACTTTGAATTTACTCGTCTAGCTATTCCCAGAAGAGTTTATACTCAATCTCATTTTGATGTAATGGCTGATGCTATCATAGAAGTAAGCAAAAGAGCTCATGAAATTAAACGTGGATATAAAATTACTTGGGAACCACCTATTCTTCGTCATTTCCAAGCTTCTCTTGCTCCAATAGAAGAATAGAATTATATAAAAAACTATAAAATATTATGTGCTGCACTCTCCATCTTAGACACTTAAGATTAAGAGTGCAGTTTTTTATATATAAACTAAAATTAATAAAAAACTATTTTCTCTCCTTCATAATAAATATATAAAAAATTTTAACAAAGCTCAGCTTCAAATTTTTCTATAACCACTCCTTCTCCTACCAGATTTTTTCCTTCTAAAATAAAAAATTCTGCCCCTTGTATTAATTTACTATAATCTACAGTCTCTGTATAAATAGGTTGAACAATTCCAAGTATTTCTTTTTCAAAAACAAATTCTTCTCCATCTATAAATTGAACTCCTAAATATTCAGAATCATTTTTTATTACAAAATGCGGTCTATAACTTCCAGCAGAAAATGATATTTTAGTCGTTCTTTTTGCTTCAAAAAATTTTATTTTTACATATATACACATTTTATCTTCACTATAATTCACAAATTTTCCTCCTGTAAAAAATATGAGGATGACTCATAAGCAGAATTTTATTCTAACTTTTTAATCATCCTCAACTTAATAATCTATTTTTCTAAAAGTACAACACAGTAAGATTTTACTCCACTTTCATCTCCTGTGAAGCCTAATTTTTCCTCAGTAGTAGCTTTTATACTTACCTGTTCTACATCTATTTCCAGTACTTCTGCAATTCTTTTTCTCATAGCTTCTATATATGGTTTTACTTTTGGCTTTTGTAAAACTATTATAGAATCAAGATTAATTATTTTATATCCTCTTTCAGCAACCAATTCCTTTACCCTTTTTAAAAGTATAGTACTGTCTATGTTCTCATATTTCATATCTGTATCAGGAAAATGTTGTCCTATATCTCCCAGAGCCAATGCTCCAAGCATTGCATCCATTACTGCATGGACCAATACATCTCCATCAGAATGTCCCAATACCCCTTTAGTATGAGGAATTTCTATTCCTCCAAGTACTAGTTTTCTTCCTTCTGTAAGTATATGTACATCATATCCATTTCCAATTCTTATCATTATATCACTATTCCCATCTCTCATAAATTCTGTTATAAAATTCAAGTACTTCATCTTTAGTTACAGTAGAAGTTCCCATCTTTCCAACTACTACTCCAGCTGCTGTATTGGCTATTTTTGCAGCCTCATGCCATGAAACTCCAGAAGCTCCAGCCAATGTGAATACAGATATTACTGTATCCCCTGCTCCTGTTACATCATATACCTCTTTTGCAAAAGTTGGTATAGTTATAACTTCATCATTGTCTAAGAAAAGACTCATTCCCTCTTCACTTCTAGTAAGAAGAAGATTATCAAGCTGAAGTTTTGCTTTAAGTTCTTTTCCAACAGCTTCCATATCATCTGATCTTTTCAGGCCAAGACATTCCAAAGCTTCTTTTCTATTAGGAGTTATAGATGTTGCTCCTGTATAGTTTACTGCATTTTTAGGTTTAGGATCTACTGTTACTATTTTTCCTCTTTCTCTGCACATTCTTACTATCTCTTTTGCTACCATTGGAGTAAGCACTCCTTTATCATAGTCTGAAAGTATTACTGCATCTAATTCATCTATTTTTGATTCTATATTTTTAAGGAGAGCATATTCTAAAAATGTAGATATTGGGGTTATATCTTCCCAGTCTATTCTTAATAACTGCTGATTTCCTCCAATTACTCTTCTTTTTACAATAGTGGTTCTGTCCTTACTTCTTATGAGTCCAGATACATCTATATGTTTATCTGCAAATGCTCCCATAAGTCTATCCCCATTAGAATCATTTCCAATAACACCAAAACAGATAGTCTGTGCACCTAGAAAAGCTAAATTATTCACAACGTTTGCTGCCCCTCCTAACACAAATTTTTCTTCTAATACATTGACTACTGGCACAGGTGCTTCTGGAGATATTCTATCTACACTTCCATAGATATAGTCATCCAACATCAAATCTCCAACTACTCCTATTTTTATGTTCTTAAAATTATCCAGTATTTTTTTCAAGTCAAAATTATTCTTTTTCTCCATAAAATTCTCCTTGCTTCCTGCTAGAATACAGGGTATATTTTTCTATCTTTTATATCTTTAATTTTTTGATGCAATTCTATTTTATCAAAACTATCTTTTTCCCAACTATCTTTTTCTATATCAACTTTTAATTTTATGTATATATCAGTTATTTCCCTTTTGACAGATTGGTTTTTAAAAAAAATATTTATTACAGGGATCGTTCCAAGAAAAGGTACTCTGCTGTCTAGGTTTTGAACTATTGCTCTTTTAAGTCCACCTATAAAAATTGTTTCACCATCTTTCATTTTTACAGTAGTTTCTATACTTCTCCCTATTTTAGAGCCTCCCTCTGAATTATATGTTCCTCCTTCAGAAGTCATATTTTCCTGTTCACTTTTCTTTAATCTGAAGTTACTCACTTCTATCATTACTTTTAAAAATATTGTTCCATTTTCCTTAATTAAAGGTTTTACTTTAAGTATTATTCCAGCTTCTCTGAATAGCGGTGTATAAGTTGTCTTCTCTGTATTGTCATTTTCTTTTTTTTCTTCACCAACTATTACTTCTTCTGTTATTTTAAATTCTCCCTCTTCTCCATCAGCTACAAGTATAGATGGCATAGCACTTATTACTAAATCCTGAGTAGCTTGCAAAAGATTTATTCCAAGACCAAGTATATCATTTCCATCATTAAATTGTCTTACTAAATTTATTCCAGAACCAAAACTTATTCCTGCTCCCTCTACTGCTGCTTTTCCTATTAATGAAATATCCAGTCCATTACTTTTTTCTATACTTCCAGTGTTATTGTACAGCCAGTCAAACCCTAAATTTTCAAATAAATTGTCCGTCACATCCAGTATTTGTGAAGTTATTCTTACCTGCTGTATTTCTCTATCCAGTTCTTTTACAAATCTTACAGCGGATACTGTACTATCTTTTTTTCCTACTATTATTATCATATTCATTTTTGGTATAGAAGATACTCTTATCCCATCACCAAAAGAATTTTTCAATATACTGCTTACTTCATCTGCTGATATATTTACCAGTTTTATTCTTTCAGCGTAAAATTCTTCTCCATTAATAAAAGTTTTCTCCATAACACCATTAATCTGTTTTTCTTCTCTTATCTTTTCAGAACTGTTTTTATTTCTTTCCATTGAAACAGTAACAGTATTTATGTTTTTATCAATATTTATTATCTGCCCTGATGTAAGAAATCCTTTCTTCTCAAATTTTACCACATATATTCCAGGATTTAAATCATTTATAACAAAATTTCCTCCATATGTAGTATAAGTTGGAACTGAAGAACTTTTTTGAACAGTTATTTTTACCCCTTCTATACCTTTATCATAACCATCTATAAGGACTCTTCCTCCTAAGGCCATTTCCCCAGATATATTTGAATTTCTTTTAGACAAAACCAGCATTTCATCTATATTGCTTATTTTCAAATTGTTAGTTATAGCAATTCCATCTAATATATTTTCAAAATTTTCTCCTTTAGCAAAGAAAAGATCCAAAATTATATCTTTAGCTTTATCATCTGCTATTACAGTCATTTTACTTTCTTTAGATATAACTGCCAATGCATCTGAAAGAACTACATTTTTTAATTCAAGTTCTTGTTCAAGCTTTATTTCTTTTAAAGAAGTATTTTCCATTTGTCCATAAATATTATAACAAATAAAAAAAATTAATAAAAGTACAAGATTTTTTTTCATACTTTCTCCCTGTTTATTTTTTAAATCTTTTTTTCTAAATATAATTCATTATCTTCTATCCTCAGTATATACTGCTCACTATCTTTTTTTATTTCCTCTCCATGAGTAAATATTTTTCTTTTTCCATTCTTAAATCTTATTATCATATATATTTTCCCATTTATTTCAATTATATTTTTCTCTGTCATTATTTCTTTCTCATTATATGTATAAAAAATTTTCTCTTTTTCAGTAATTTTTGTATTTTTTTCTTTAGGTGTATCATTAAGAATGTAGCCAGATATCTTTAAATTAATTTTTATATTATTCTCATTTTTACAAAATTGAAAAGGAGTATCTGTAAATGATATCAATTTTTCTGAACTTTCAATTTCTTTAATCCATTTTAAAATATTTTTTTCTTCTCCACCTATGGAATAGGGAATATATACTTTTCCTTTTCTTTCCTTCTCTGTAGTTCCATTTTTCTCTATACCTCCTATAACTTCTATAATTATCTTATTTTCTTTTGATTTTTGATATATGTATTCCTCCATTTTTCCAGAATTTTGAAAACCTCTTTCTAAAAGAGTTTTTTCATATATTTCGTACTCAGTTTTTTCTTTTTTATTTTCTCCAGACTTTTTTTGATATATTTTTTTGACTTCTTCCAATTCTTTTTCAGCTTTTTTTACTTTAACTTCTAATGATAGTTTTTGTTTTTTTTTACTTTGAATTTCATTATATGGCTCTATTATAAATTTGTAGGTCAATATCATCCAAAGTCCAATAAAAATAAAAGCTATTACTTTTTCCTTCCATTCTGTCAACTGAAGATTACTTATTCCTTTCATTTTTTACTCCTATATCCATTTGAAACTCATAATCATACTCCTGCTTTTTTATATAATCATGATTTAAATAAAAGAAATCATTATTTTTCAGAATATTTTTTTCAAATTCATAAATTTCTTTTTCTTCTGCTGCCCTTCCAATTACCTTCAATGTATTTTTCCCATCATATTCTAGTCCAACAAAATAGATTTGTGATGATTTACATTTTTTTAATTCTTCTAGAATTTCATACATTTTAAATTTTCCAAAATTCATTTTTTTTATTAACTTGCTTTTTTTATCTTTAAAATTTTCAATTTTTTTTATTTCCTGTCTATTTTTTTCTATTTGTCCTCTGAGACTTCCTAAATCCCTTTCCATATTTTCTATACTTTTCATTTTATTATTTCTTACATTTGTAAAAAAGAAAAATAAGAAAAATTCTATAATCAAAATTATTGTCAAAATAACGGTTCCATACTTTATATATTTTCTCTGTTCCATTCCTTTTCTATATTCTAACGGAATAAAATCAAAACTTTTATTAAAGGTCATTTCATAATTTTTCCAGTTTTCTACCACTGTTTCTTTTCTATAAAATTTACTTTTCTCTATAAAACTTTCTAATTCCCTATCTTTTTCATAAACAGTTATTTTTTCTATATTATCAAAATTTTCTTCTTCAATGGAAAAAGCTATTCTTTCTAATAATTCATTAAATTCTTCTTGAGAATAAAGCACCTCATTTTTTTCTATATCTATAGTCACTATATCCTTTAATTTATTATCTTTAAAAACTACAGCTGAAGTTCTGCCTATTCCCATATCCAGAAAAATCTCATTTTTTTTATTTCTGCCTGAAATATATTTTAAAAGAAAAACTGGAATTATTCCTTTAAGCTCTATATTTTGTCCTCTTACTCTGTCTGCTATCTCATATATCTTTTCTCTTTTAATAAGTATTATAAGAATTTCTTCTGTTCCATCTTTCTTCTCCAAAAGAATTTCTTTCTCTACATAATCTAGTGCCTCATAATTTATTATTCTATTCTCCAACTGCTCTTCTATTTCATATTCTCTTTCTCGTTCATCTAAATCTTCTTCTAATATTATTTTTATTATTTCAAAGTATTCACTTTCAAGCACTAGAATTCCCTTTTTTATATTTTTCATATCCTCCAATGAAAAAAGGATATTTTTTTCTCTTTTTAAAAAGTTATTGAACATTTTCCGATACCACAAACTCCTTTACATATTCTGCATCTGCTCTATTTATATCACCATTTTCAAATTCATATTCTATATTTATTACAGCAATAAATATTACTTCCGTATCAAGTTCACTAGATTTAACCCTTTTCTCCATCTTTGCTGTGAACTTTCTTTTTTCTACAAAATGGCTTTGTAATTTATCTAATATTCTTTCATATATTTCCCCTGTACTGCTGGGATAAATCTCTTCAGAATTATTATATAAAAATTTTTGCAGAGTATATCCTCCATAACTTGAGTGAAGTGCCTCATCTTTCTTTTTCATCCATACCCTTTTTTTATCATTACTTTTGGCAAAAAAATCTATACTGTCCTCATACTTCCCTTCTTTTATACATTTATCTATTTTATATAGTTCATGATAAGCTAAAGTATGTAAAATTTCTTTTTTTTCCTTAATTTTTAAAGCATTAAGTCTGCTTATTAATTTTTTTCCTCTAGTGTGAGTCATTCTATATCCCACAAGAAAACTTCCCATTATAAAAGTTATTAAAAAGATTGTTATCAAAAGTAAAAAAGCTTTTCTATTCATATTTCTTTCCTATAAGTTCATAGCCTTTCAATGTTTTTTTTATTTTTTCTTTACTATTTCTTATTTGCAAATTTACTATTATTCCATTTTTATCTCTTTCAAAATATCCATCTACTTCTTCTAGTATATTTTCTGTATTTTCTACAAAAATATTTCCATTGAATAAACTGCACTCCATAATCTGTAAACTTCCAGTATAAAATCTATAAATAATATATTTAGATAAAACTGTGTTATCCTTGACAAATGGTATCTCTAAAAACAGCATATTTCCTTTTTCTATTTTTGCTTTAAAAAATTCTTCTCTCAATGGGTTTCTAATATAACCTAAATTTTCAAATATTTCTTTTCCATTGCTCAAATACTCTTTTCCAATATATTCTTTATTTCCAAAACAGCTTTCTTTTATATCTTTTTCAATAATTTCTATTATTCTTGAACTATTTCTTGCTGAATTTCTTTCACTTACAAAAAAATTTTCTGTTTTATAAATAATTTTCATGACAGGAAAAGAAAGAAGTAAAAATATTCCCATTATTCCTAAAGAAATCATTGTTTCTAAAAGAGTTATTCCTTTTATTTTTTTCTTATACATTTTTCTCCTAATAATATTCATCATATTCTGATATTAGTTTCTCTTTTTTAAATACCTTATTTTTACTATGAAATTCCATTTTTAAAATCACAAAATTATTCTGCTCAATTTCATCACTAAATATTATTTTATTTATAGAAAGTAATATTTTTTCATCTTTATTATTTTCATATAAAAATTTTATATCACCTAAAATATGATTTACATTTTGATTTTCTGCAACTATGTATTCATAATTTCCTAAATTTAGCAATAAAAATTTATAACCCTTTGATATTATAGTTTTTTCAAATAAATGAAAATTTTTCTCGCTTTGTTCTATCTCCATATATTTTCTGTTTATTTTTAATATTTCTCTATTAAGCTCCATAATAGGAAATATAGTTATTAAAAACAAGCCCATGGATATAATTACCTCTACAAAAGAAAAAGCTCTACCTCTCATATTTTCTCCATAAATAATATACAGTAAAAAGAGAAAAGCAAAAAAGGAGAAAAAGCAATTTCTCCACTTGCTGTTTTTTTCTTTATAATATATAACATTCCAAAAATAGCAGCTATAATGAAAGTTTCAAGATAATAAATATAAACTGCATAAAAATCACTATATCCAAGAACATATCCAATTCCTGCCATAAGTTTTATATCTCCAAACCCCATAACTTCTTTTTTTAAAATATCTGACCCATATCCATAAAAAAAGAGCAGTGGAAGAGTGTAAACTCCTGCTCCTAGTATTCCCTTTTCTATTTCATATATATCAATCCCTTTATAACAGACAGCAGTTATAAAAAATATTATATTAATAGTATTAGGAATATATAATTTTTTTATATCTATTACAAATATTATAAAAGAAACAATAAGAAGAAGAATTAAAAGCAAATTTTCCATATTTTTCTCCTTTTAATATTCTATCCATTTGTTTCCCTGTACATCATATATCTGCTCTTCTGTAGGAGCAAACCAGATATATACTCCATCTCCCCTTTTAGCAATTTCATCATGCTGTGGACTTTTAAAAGTAAACTTTATTTCTCCACCAAAAGTTATCTTTCCATTTTCATCTTTTCTGCTGCCACCAATTTGTATCTTTCCCTCTTTTATTACAGCTTCAGCTTTTGGATCTAAATAAGGCAATATATTTTCTATTGCTTTTTTATCATCAGCTTCACTAGGGTCTCCCACTGTAGTTGGAGCTTCTCCTTTTTCTATATAGTACAATTCTGCTGCTGTCCTCATAGCTCCCAGATATGATATAGCCTTTGTATCCCTTCCTTTTGCTAATTGAATTCTCACTTTAGGTGTCACCAGACTTGATAATATTCCAACTAATGCCACAGCTATTATCAGTTCAATTAATGTAAATCCTCCATTTTTCATTTGCTCTCCTCCAAGTTTTTATATTTTATTTAATTACATCTGACAAATTAAATATAGGAAGATAAATAGCTATAATCACAGTTCCTAATATCAATCCCAATATGGTTATCATTGCTGGTTCTACTAAAATTAATATTCTTCCTATATAGTTTTCTAATTCTTCTTGGCATAGTTGAGATATTTTATGAAACATATTTACTAATTCTCCGCTTTCTTCTCCTATTACCACCATTTTTTGATATTTATCTGAATATATTTCCAGCTGCTTAAGTGACTCTGCTATTCCTTTACCAGAAATAATATTATATTTCATATCTTCTATATCTTTTTTTACAATAGTATTGTCAAAACTTTCCTTCATAAGCTCAAGTATCTCTGTTATTAACATTCCAGATTCCATCATCAATGCCATATTCTTAGAAAATCTTATTATTATATTTTTTATCATAATACTGCTGTATAATGGTATTTTCATCATAAATTTATCATACTTGTTTGTCATATTATTTTTTATTTTCTTTCTTATATAAATTATTACTACACATATACATATAAATAAAAAAGCTGTATAATGAATATTTTTACTTATGCTCATTAAAATTTGAGTAATAAAAGGAAGCTCTGTTCCACTTTCATTGAACATATCTACAAAATTAGGAAGTACATAAAGCATTAAAAATATCACTACTATTATAGAAAAAACTATCACTATACATGGATAAAAAAGAGCTTCTATCATCTTTTTTCTTATTTTATTTTCTAGTTCCTGATTCATTGATATTCTCTCTAAATTTTCAGTGATTTTTCCTGATATTTCTCCCAGGTATAATAAATCTACATAAAAATTTCCAAAGATATTCCTATGTACTTTAAAAGCTTCTCCTATGGAACTTCCATTTAATATATCTTTTCTTATATCAAATATAATCCCTCCAAATGTGCTGCTCTCATATTGTTCTTCCAAAATTTTCAAGGCTTCTATTATACTTATTCTGCTTTCCAACATTATTTTCAATTCTCTGGTAAAAGATAGTATCTCTCCCCTAGATATCTTTTTATTTTTCTTCAAAATTTCAAATTGAATCAATAGCATTTTTTTGCTTTTTAAAAATTTTCTAAATTCTTTTTCATTTGAAAATTCTTTTTTTCCTCTGCATTTTCTCCCTTTAATATCATAAGCTGTATATTTATAGTGTGGCATTTTTTCCCTCTTTCAACATTGTCTTAATATTTCATCTAAAGACGTTATTCCCATTCCTGCTTTCTCTATTCCATCTTCTACTAATTTTTTCATTCCATTCTTTAATGCTTCTCTTTCTATTTCCTGATATGAACTGCCTTTTTCTATCATCTCTTTTATTTTTTCATTAAGTTCAAATATTTCAAAAACTGCTGTTCTTCCTTTATAACCTGTATAGTTGCATTTTTCACAACCTTTATTTGAATAGAATACATTCTTTTGATATTTTTCATATTCATAGCCTAAAAGCTGTATTTTAGCTTTCCATTTTTCATCTTTTTCCTGACAACATGGACATAGTTTCCTTACCAATCTTTGAGATAATATAGCTATAAGAGAAGCTGATACCATATATGACTGTACTCCAATATTTAAAAGTCTGTTTATTCCTCCTACAGAATCATTTGTATGAATAGTTGAAAGTACAAGATGGCCTGTAATAGCCGCTTTTACTGCTATTTCAGCAGTTTCATAATCTCTTATTTCTCCTACCATTAAAATATCTGGATCCTGTCTGAGATATGCTCTTAATACAGAAGCAAAATTTCTTCCAATATCATTTTTACACTGTACCTGATTTATTCCATCTATCTCATATTCTACAGGATCTTCAACTGTAGATATATTAACTTCTCCTGTATTAAGTTTTTTCAATAAAGCATAAAGAGTACTGCTTTTCCCAGAACCAGTAGGACCACTAACTAAAAATATCCCATTTTTTCTATTTAATTGAAATAGTAATCTATCATAATCAAACTTTAACATGCCTATTTTTTCTATTTCAAATTCTATTATATCTTTATCCAGTATTCTTATTACAGCTTTTTCTCCATTTATTACAGGCATTATAGATACCCTGAAATCTATCTTTTTACCTTTTATCTCTAAATCAAATCTTCCATCTTGAGGCATTCTTCTTTCAGTAATATTCAAATTTGATATTATTTTTAATCTTGAAATCATAGGAGCTAATAATTCCAGAGATATTTTTTCTGTTTCAGTCAGTATTCCATCTATTCTATATCTTATTCTTATATAATCTCTATTTGGCTCTATGTGTATGTCACTTGCTCCTCTTTCTACTCCATGAATTATTATTGCGCTAAGTCCTTTTACCACTATTGGGCTTTCTATTGAAAGAGATTTATATATATCCTCACTTTCATTCTTTTCACCTCCATTTCCTTTTTTTTGAAGTTCTTTAAATATATTTTCTATTTCTTCAATATTTCCATACCTTTGTATATTTTTAAATTTTTCTATTCCAATTAGAAAACTTTTTTTATCACAAAACAATGATATAACTTTTAACTTAAATCTAATATATAAAATATCCAGAATATCTTTTTTCAAACTCTCAAAAACTATTAATACTATTTTTTCCTTATCTGCATAGCAAGGGAAAAAACTGTCTTCTATTAAATTTTTTTCTAAAAAATACTGAACTGCCTTGTTTTTAAAAAATTTTTCATCTAAAATATAGCTTTCTTTCCTCAAATCTTTTTCTTTTAAAATTTCTAAAAAGATTTGATTGTCATCAAATTTCATATTTTTAACTATATTCTTCACTTCATCACATCTCTCTCAATACTTTAAAATTTTTAGATTCTTTTTTATTTGACATTTGCACATAACTGATATATTCATTGCTTCCTATTCTTACCTTTACTTTTATCAATTCTGTTTCTTTCTCTTTTCCATGTATTGAAATAATTTCTAAAAAAAATATCAATATAAATATTAATTTCATCTCTACTCCTTTTTCCAGCCATCTTCTTCATAGGCAAATTTCTCATGATAAGATACTATATTTTCATATTTGGCTTTTTTATTTTTAATATTCCTATATATGTTTATTTTCATAAATTTCACTATATCAAATCCATAAAAAGATATTCGATATCTAGCTATATCATCATAACCAAAAATATATACACTAAAAGAAGGCGTTATATTTCCATTTTTTGTCATTTTTATTTCAAACTTTTCTACATTTTTTTTATTATATACAGTTGCGTATTTTATAGAAGAAGGTAATTTTATATTTTCCTTTTCTCTTACTAAATTTTCATATACTGTTATTTTTTTCAAAATATAATTAATTTTTATATTATATGATTTTTCATTATCAAAAGCTTCTGCAGAATAATCAGTAAAAATATTAACTATCTTTTGCTTTGCTTCATCTACCTCTCTTTTTTCTTTTAAATTCCTATAATATATTATTCCTACATACATAAAACTTAATATTACAAGTGTTGAAACAACTATATTTAAATATGTGTATCCTTTATTTTTATTCATTTTTTTCATCCTTATTTATATTATTAATAATAAAATATTTTATATAAATAAAATTTATGCTTAATTATATACTATGTAATTATCTATTTTCCTCTATTTTTCTAAAAAACAAAGCATATAACTAAATAATAAAAGTTTCAATAACCGCATAATATCAAAACAATTCCTTAAAAAAATAATTCTTTTTTTATAAAAATTGTATTTTGATATAAATGTGTATATAATCTAAATATAAGAATAATTATGATTTTACAAATAGAGGGGGATATAAAATGAAAGAAAGAGTATTGAGCCAAAAAGCACTGGATATATTGCTCAAAAGTCAGGCAGATGAAGAAACTGACAGTTTAATTTATGATTTTATGTCAAGAAAAGAAAAAGATCCAAAAAATAAAAAAATTTTAGAAAAAATGGCTAATGATGAAAGAGATCATGCTAAAATGTGGAAAAGTTTTACTAAAAAAAATGTAAAACCCAATTTTAAACTTATTTACTGGTACAAATTTCTCACAGTAATTATGGGATTCACATTTGTATTAAAACTTATTCAATCAGGAGAAACTAGTGCCAGTTCTAAATATACTGATATTATAAATGAAGTGCCAGAAGCTAAAAAAGCATCAGAAGATGAATTAAGGCACGAGCATGAACTTATTGAGATGCTTGATGAAGAAAGACTTCAATATGTAGGAGCTATGGTTCTTGGGCTGAATGATGCTCTTGTAGAGCTTACAGGAACCATTGCAGGACTTTCATTTGCTCTTATGAACACCAGAATTGTTGCTCTTTCTGGCATCATTACTGGAATATCTGCAACTCTTTCTATGGCTGCCTCAAACTATCTTGCTGAAAGAGCTGAAAACAATCCAAATGCAATGAAATCAAGTGTTTATACAGGAGTAGCTTATCTTATCACTGTTGCCCTTCTTGTTCTTCCATATCTTATATTTCCAGAAGATATGTGGCTTGGTGCTCTAATTACAATGCTTGCTACTGTTATTTTTATTATTCTTTTCTTCAACTATTACATTTCAGTAGCCAAAGATCTGCCATTTATGAAAAGATTTTTAGAAATGGCTGGAATCAGCCTTTCTGTAGCTGCTATATCTTTTGTAATAGGTATATTAGTAAAAAAATTCTTAGGAATAGATCTTTAATTTAAAAAAATTATTTTAAATATAAAAATATTTGATATCAAATAAAAGAAAAAAGATATTAACCTAAAGAATGAATTATATTTCATAATTCCTTAATATCTTTTTTCTTTTTTTATTTTCTTCTATCCTGCTTAATTCTTAATTAATTAATTTTTTAAACTTTATATCAATACTAAAAAAATCCTATATAAATATTTTATAAAAATCTTTATTTCTGAAAAAATAACTTAAATAATATATGTTGTAAAAAAATATTTCTATATTCAAATTATTTTTTATTGAAAATAATCTAATTTGATGATATCATAGACAATATTAATGTCATCAAAGGAGGAATTAGATTTTATGAAAAAAGGAATTTTTAAACTTATTCTTGGAATAACTGTAATTTCTAGCTTATTAAGTGGATGTGGTTCTGATAAAGATACCTCTGTAACTACTAAAAATACAACTACAGAACCTGCAAAAAAAGAGGAGCTGACATTTGTAAACTATCGTGATATACGTGATTTAAACCCTCATCTTTATGCTGGTGAGATGTATGCTCAAGAGATGCTTTATGAAACTCTTGTAAATATTACAGAAAAAGGATACGAACCATGTCTTGCTGAAAGTTGGACTATTAGTGAAGATGGAAAAACTTATACATTTAATATTAGAAAAGGAGTTACATTTTCTGATGGAACTGTATGTGATGCAAAAGCTATAAAAGCTAATTTTGATGCAATTATTGAAAATAAAAGCAGACATACATGGCTTGAAATGATGCAGCTTTTAGAAAGTGTAGACCTTATAGATGATTATACTATACAAATAAAGATGAGTAAGCCTTACTATCCTATGCTTACAGAACTTGGAGTTACAAGACCTTTTGCCATGATATCTCCAAAGGCTATGAAAGATGGTTCTACAAAAAATGGTGTAAACGCATATATTGGAACTGGGGCATATATTTTAAAAGATTTTGTTACTGATGAATATGCAGTATTTGAAGCAAATGAAAATTACTGGGGAAAAGTTCCAGAAATCAAAAAAATTATTGTTAAAGTTATCCCTGATAATCAGACTCGTATTCTCGCTTTAGAAAAAGGTGAAATTGATCTTATATTTGGTAAAAATATGATAGATGCTGATGCTATAAATAAATATAAAAACAGTGAAAAATTTAATATAGCACTTTCAGAACCAACTTCTACAAGACAGATTGTGTTAAATACTTCAAATGGAATTTTAAAGGATAAAAGTGTCAGACATGCACTTCAATATGCCACTAATAAACAAGCTATATCTGATGGTGTTTTCTATGGACTAGAAAAACCTGCTGATACACTTTTCTCTAAAACTATTCCATACAGCAATATAGATTTAAAGCCCTATGAATTTAGTATGGAAAAGGCTGCTGAAACTTTAGATCAAGCTGGATGGCTTAAAAATGACAAAGGTATCCGTGAAAAAAATGGTCAAAAATTACAGCTTTCCCTTCTTTATAACAGTGATAGTGTAACTGAAAAAATAATCTCTGAATATTTACAGTCAGAATACAA
The DNA here is from genome assembly GCA_002356455.1 of Fusobacterium varium. Classification (NCBI taxonomy): domain Bacteria; kingdom Fusobacteriati; phylum Fusobacteriota; class Fusobacteriia; order Fusobacteriales; family Fusobacteriaceae; genus Fusobacterium; species Fusobacterium varium. Next base: position 324,189 of record AP017968.1, on the reverse strand, counting down.
AAAACTAGGTGTAGAAATATCTATTGCTGGAGAAGAGGAACAATCTTATCGTGATAAAATGAAAACTGGTAATTTTGATATGGTATTTAATATCTGCTGGGGTACTCCATATGATCCTCAATCTTCTCTTGCTGCTATGCGTCAGCCTGTTTATGGTGACTATGCAGCTCAGTTAGGACTGGAAGATAAAAAAGAAATTGATGAAGCTATAACAAAAATTCTTGTATCTACTGATGAAAAAGAAAGACAGGATTTATATACTTTTGTTCTTACAAGACTTCATGAAGATGCAGTGTATATTCCGCTTACTTATGAATGTAATAAAGCTATATACAATTCTAGTCTAAAAGGTGTCAAATTTACACAAACTCAATATGAAGTGCCATTTGCAAATATGTATTTTGAAAAATAAATTTTAACACTGAAAAGAGGAAAATACTTGTCCTCTTTTCAGTGTTTAGTCTTTTTTTAGGAGGAAGCAACTTGAAGAACTATATATTAAAACGTATTCTTATGAGTATCCCTCTTCTTTTGTGTATATCTTTTGTCTGTTTTATTTTCATAAATCTTATCCCCTCAGACCCCGCTGAGGTAGCTCTAAGGGTAAGACAGACTCCTATAATTACAGAAGAAGCTATAATGCAGGTAAGAGAAGAGTTAGGACTCAATGACCCTTTTCTTTTAAGATATATTAAATGGCTTATTCAATGTTTAAAGCTTGATTTTGGAGTAAGTTATACAAACCCAGCTCGTACTGTTCTTGGTGAAATAGGAAGATGTCTTCCAGCTACTCTAAAACTTGCTGGAATGTCTCTGCTTTTTGTAGTAACTCTCAGTCTGCCAATAGGATTCTTTTGTGCAGTGTACAAAGATTCACTTTTTGACCGTATAACTAGAGGAATAATTTTTATGACTACTGCCATGCCTGCTTATTGGATTGGACTGCTTTTAATATGGCTGATCAGTATCAAACTTGATCTACTTCCTACAAGCGGAGGAGGGGGATTAAAATATCTTATCCTGCCTTCCTTTACTGTTTCTCTTACATATATTTCTACTTATATAAGACTTATCAGAAACAATATGCTTGAAAATATGAAAGAAGATTATGTTCTTTATGCAAATGTAAGAGGTTTAAAACAAAAAGATATTCTCAGAAAACATATATTAAAAAATTCTCTTCACACATGTATAGTAGCCATTGGTATGAGTATTCCTCAACTTATAGCTGGAACTATTGTTGTAGAAAATGTATTTGCATGGCCTGGTATTGGAAAATTATGTATAGCTTCTATTTTTAATAGAGATTACCCTGTAATACAGGCTTATGTACTTATGGTAGGAACACTCTTTGTAGTTTTCAACCTCATATTTGATATAATTCAATATATATCTGATCCTAGACTTAGAAAGGAAGTGTGTTAAATGTTTAAAAAACTTTTAAAAAATAAAACTGCTGTATTCTGTATGGCACTTATATTACTTCTTTCTATTATGGGAATTTTTGCACCATTGTTTGCTCCTAATGACCCCTATGAAAATGATATTATGAATAAATTTGCATCTTATTCTTTACAATATCCATTAGGAACAGACCAGCTTGGAAGATGTGTCTTTTCAAGAATGATTTATGGAATAAGACCTACTCTTTTTCTATCTCTTGTAACTATGTTGGGAACTATTGGACTTGGGACTCTTATGGGACTTTTAGCTGGATATTTCAAAGGAACTACTGATGAAATTATAATGAGAATAGTAGATATGATGCTTTCTTTTCCAAGTCAGATTATGATACTTGCTGTTGTTGCCCTACTTGGAGTAGATATAAGAAATGTCATTATTGCAAATATATTCATAAAATGGGCATGGTATGCACGTATGATAAGAACAAATGTTGTAAAATATACAGATAAAAATTTTGTTTTATTTTCAAGATGTATTGGTTCTGGAGAAAGATTTATTCTGATAAGACACATGATTCCATGCATAGCTTCAGAAATGGCTGTATTAGCTACTCTTGATATTGGATGGGCTGTTCTTAATATTTCTACATTATCATTTCTAGGACTTGGTGTACAAGCTCCTGTTCCTGAATGGGGTGCTATGCTCAATGAAGCTAAAAATGTAATGACAACTAATCCAATACAAATGATAGCTCCTGGTATTGCTGTAGTTATTCTTGTAGCTTCTTTCAATCTTCTTGGAGATTGCCTTAGAGATTCCTTTGACCCTAAGGAGGCGCAAATATGAAAACATTGCTTGAAGTTAAAAATCTTTCTGTTGAAGCCAAATCTAAAAAATTATCTGTAAAACTTGTAGATAATATTTCCTTTTCTTTAAAAGAAGGAGAATGCCTTGGAATTCTTGGAGAATCTGGAAGTGGTAAAAGTATGACTTGTAAAGCTATAATGGGACTGCTTGATAAAAATTTTCAAATTGAAGGGTCAGCTATTTATGAAAATAATGATCTTCTTAAAAAGAATAGTGAAGATATGAGAAAATTAAGAGGAAAAGAAATAGCAATGGTTCTGCAAAATCCTATGACTTGTTTTGACCCATTATATCCTATTGGTTACCAGATGGCTGAAACATTTACTGAACATCTTAATCTCAATCAAGAAGAGATAAAAAAGAAATCTATTGAGATACTGGAACTTATGCAGTTAAAAAATACAGAAGATATTCTTCATAAATATCCACATCAGTTAAGTGGAGGTATGCTTCAGAGAATTATGATAGGCTTAGCTATGGCTATGGAACCAAAACTTCTCATAGCAGATGAACCTACAACTGCTATAGATGCTGTTACTCAATATGAAATAATAAAGGAATTTATAAAAATAAAAGAAAAATATAAAGTAGCAATAATCTTTATTTCACATGATTTGAGTGTCATATCAAAAATTGCTGATAACGTTATTGTTATGAGTAATGGAAAAGCTGTGGCTCAAGGAGATAAAAATTATATCTTTTCTTCTGAAAAAGAAGAATATACAAAAATGCTCATAGAAAAGAAAATGGCAGTTATGAACAGATATAAAGAAATACTCCATAATGGAAGGAGGAAAGTATATGCTGCTGGAAGCTAAAAATATATTTGTTAGTTTTAAAAAAGAAAACCAGACTTCTTTTTTTGGAAAAGAAAGACAGGAAGTAGTAAAAGATGTTTCTATTTCCTTAAAAAAAGGAGAATGTTTAGGGATAATAGGAGAAAGTGGAAGTGGTAAAAGTACTTTTGGTAAAGTATTAATAGGTCTTTTAACTCCTGATAAAGGGGATGTTTCTATTAATGGAGTAACCCTTTATGGTAAATCTTCCAGAGAGGAAAAAAGAAGAGTAAAACAATCTGTAAGTGTTGTATTTCAAGATTATACCTCATCTGCAAATCCTAGATTTCATGTAAAAGATATCATTGGAGAATCTTTGAGAATTATAGAAAAAAGAGAAAATATAAAAATAAATAAAGAAAAAAGAACAGAAGAATTATTAGAATTAGTTGGACTCAATAAAAATTTCATGGGCAGATATCCTCATGAACTAAGTGGAGGTCAATTACAAAGAGTATGTATAGCCAGAGCTGTTGCTACAAACCCAGAAGTTATTCTTCTTGATGAAGCTATTAGTTCTCTGGATGCCTCTACTCAAACACAAGTTATGGATCTTTTGAAAAATCTGCAGAAAGAGTTTGGTTTTTCATATATTTTTATAACTCATGATCTTCCTTCAGTGACATATATGTGTGACAGAGTTATATTTTTTTATGATGGAAAAATAATAGAACAAGTTGATAACATCTATATGCTTTCAGAAGTAAAAAGCTCTTATGCTGCAAAGCTTTTACATTCTATCTTAGAAATTGATATACAAAATGAGGAGCAGAAAATTTATGCAAAATAACAGTCTTACTCACAAAACTTATCTCAGTATAATGATTCCATTTATGCTTTCAACTGTTACTCAACCACTATTGGGAGCAGCAGATATAGCAGTAGTAGGCAGACTTGGAGATGAAAAATATATAGCTGGAATATCCATTGGAGCTCTTATTTTTAATACAATTTACTGGATATTTGGTTTTTTGAGAGTAAGTACCACTGGTTTCAGTGCTCAAAGTATAAAAAATAGCAATATACAAAAAACTTCTGATACTTTTTTCAGACCTCTTTTTATAGCAGTTTTTATAAGTATAATTTTCATAATATTTCAAAACACAATTTTTAATTTTTCTATAGAACTTATTGCTCCTGATATAGAAATAAAAAAAGCTGCAAGTGAATACTTTTTCATACTTATATGGGGAGCTCCTTTTGTTCTTGTTAATTATGTTATTCTTGGATGGTTGATGGGGCAAGGAAATATAAAAGGCTCTCTTACTATGCAGATAAGCAGCAATCTTCTAAATATAATTTTAGATGTGACTTTAGTTGTAATTTTTAAACAGAAAATAGCTGGAGTAGCGTATGCTACGCTTATATCTCAGATAGTTTCTGCTTTAATTGGATTATATTATCTGCTTCCTTATGGTTATATTAAAAATTTATGTTTAAAAAATATTTTCAGAAAGAAAGAATTAATCTCTATCATGTGTGTAAATAAAGACCTTATGCTGAGAACAGTCTGCCTTGTCGTACATAATAATCTTTTTACAGCTGCAAGCTCTTCTCTTGGAGTAACAGTTCTATCTGCTAATGCTGTTCTTTTTCAGGTACTTTCAGTTATTTCATACTTACTAGATGGAATAGCTAATACTTCCAGTGTCTTTGCTGGAAGAGCAGCAGGAGAAAAGAATAATATCCTTATGAAAAATACATGGAAGAAAACATTTCAATGGGGATTGATAATGGCAGGAATACTTACAATTATATATTTAATCTTATATCCAAGAATAATAGGAATATTTACAGATATAACTACTGTAGTTTATACAGCTGAAAGATATGCTTACTGGATAGCTCTCTATCCTATCTTAGCTTTTATTGGACTAACTTTTTATGGAATTTTTACAGGTTCATCTGTTACTTCTCCAATTCTCTACTCAACTGCTGGAGCATTGGGAGGATTTTTATTATCTTGGAAATATGTGATTCCTGTTTTAAATAATGATGGTATCTGGATATCATTACTTCTATTCTATTTTTTAAGAAGTATAGTGTTGATACCATTTCTTAAAAAAACTTTGAATTAAAAGGAGAGAATTATGGGTTTTATTTTAGGAAATATAAAATGTGAAAATGGAAAAAAAGAAAAAGGATACTGGAATATTGAGAAAACTAAGTACCATATCCCTATTACTGTTATATGTGGAAAGAAAGAAGGAAAAACAATAGTTATTTCTTCTGGAGTTCACAGCTGTGAATATGTTGGAATACAAGCTGCTATTGAAACGGCTCAAGAACTATCCCCAGCTGACATTTCTGGAACAATTATTATCCTACATCCAGTTAATTATACAGGTTTCTTCAAAAGACTCCCTGCTGTAATGCCTGAAGATAATAAAAATCTTAATAGAGTTTTTCCTGGAGATAAAAATGGAACTCTTTCTGAAAAGATAGCATATAATTTTTCTGAATATCTTTATCCAAATATAGATTTTTTCTTTGATCTTCATGGTGGAGATGTTCAAGAAAATGTGATGCCTTTTGTTTATTTTACTGGTTCTGCTGATGAAAAGGTAAAAAAAGTCTCAATAGAGGCTGCAAAATCTCTCACAGTCCCTTACAGAGTAAAATCTTCTTCTGTTACTGGAGTATATAGTTCTGCAGCTATGCAAGGTGTTCCTTCTCTTTTAGTAGAAAGAGGTGGAAGGGGACTTTGGAGTAAGGAAGAAGTTGTTGCCTATAAACAAGATATAAAAAATCTTTTAAAACATTTTAATGTCTTAGAAAATGATTCTGATTTCTCAGTTTTATCTCAAAAGGAAATAACTAATTCTAAATATCTTGAATCTAAACATAATGGATTTTGGTACCCAGCTTTTCAAGCAGGAGATACTTTTAAAAAAGGAGCCTTTCTTGGAGAAATAAAAGATTGTTTTGGAAATATACTTGAAACTTATAAAGCTGAGTTTAATGGAATTATTCTTTATGAAACTATATCTTTAGCTATAGCCATTGATGACCCTCTTATCGCTTATGGTGAGATATAAGCATTTATATTCAAAGTAAAGTTGACTTTTTTTTCAAATTTATGCTATACTGATTGAATTGAAAATTATTTATTCTAATAAAATTTATTAAATATTAAGGGGGAAATATGAATTTTTTTGTAATTATCCTAGTCATATTATTCATGATTTTAGGAAACTTTTTTGTTGTTTTTCTTAATACTCGTATAGTAATGAAAGGGAAAAGAAGTAAATGCCTAGAAAATCTTTCAAAAGAAAAAGGTTATAATTTCACTAAAAGATGGGACTGTAATTATTCAACTATAGCTATTGATGAAGAAAAGAAAGTTGTAGCACTTCTACAGCCTGCATTTTTAGATTTCAAAGCACTAGAAATAAATATTAATAATATTGCTGATAAAAAAGTAATTATCAATTCTCTTATTCCGGGAATGGCAACTGGAGTAGAAGTGTTTTTAACTTTAGAAAATGGAGAGGAATATGATTTAGAAACATTATCTCTAAAAAAAGTTTTATTTGGAACTTTTAAATTTCATCCTGTTGTAGCTAAAGCTATTGAAAATGCTGAAGAAATTGAAAATGCTTTAAATTAATAATTCTTCATTTTTATATCACATTTAAACAACCATAATAATATTTATGGTTGTTTTTTTATTTTTTGTATTTTTTTATAAAAGTTACTCAAAGATTTTTTTTATTTACTTTCTTCAATTCTAAAATTTTTTTATACCTTTTTTATTAAAAATATATTTTGAATGTTATAAAATATTTTTTTGTTTTAAAACAAAATTTTTAGTGCTATAATTTAATTATATAAATAAAAATTGTTTTCTTTTTGCTATATTTTATCAAAAATAATGTAATATAGTAAAAACGAATTATACAATTTTTTCGATTTTTTGTATGTCAAAAATATATTTAAGGGGGGATTTTTTTATTAATCTTAAATAAAACTATAATATCTTGAAAGTAATTTAATCTTAGGAGGAAAGAGAAATGAAAAAAACAATTACTCTGTTTCTTTTTTTATCTTGTTTGACAACAACACTTTATTCACAGGAAGTAAGTGAAAAAGAGGGAAGAAAAGTTCTTGAACAGATAAGAAGAGAGATACAGGCTGAAGAAAAAGCTAAACAGAAAGCTATCGAAGATGCTGAAAAAGCTAAAGAAGCTGAAGAAAAAGTAAGAATTGCTGCTGAAAAGGCAGAGGAGAAAAAAGGAAAGAAAATAATTGAAGACATCAGAAGGGATATGAATGAATCTCTTGAAGAAAAAGTATTCAGAAGTGAAAATACTCCTGAAACAAGAATTGCAGCAGCAGGAGCAGCTTTTGAAATAGGAAGGGAAAGAATGGCTTTCCTGAAGATGGAAGAGGAAGAAATTATGAAACTTGAAGAAGTTTTGGGGATGGAAACAGATGAAAACAGAGTATTTTTAAGTCAGAAATTTGATGAAGTATATGATAAGTTCAAAACTAATAACAATGAAATTGAACTTTTATTACTTGAAAATGAAAAGCTTAATGAATACTTGAGCAGATTAGATAGAATGGAACAGAAAGTAAGAGCAGGAAATTAAATAGGGGGAAGATTTTATGAGAAAAAATGACATTGAAAAATCTCTAAAGAGATTTCTGAAGAGAAAAGTCAGTTATTCTCTTTCGCTTTTGATAGCCTTCATGATAACAGGAGGAATATCTTTAGGTGCAGGAATAACAGCAGAGGAAATACAGGAAACTAAAAGCGATCTTTTAACTAGAATTCAGACAGAGCGCGAAGAAATAAGAAGAAAAATAGAAGAAAATGAAAGCTTGATAAAAGAATACAACTCAGATTTTGTGGAACTTGTAAGGAAGGGAGATTTTTATTCTAAACCTTTATTCAACAGTACACAGATATTTTTCACTTACCAGTATTTAGATAATGGGAAAATGAAAGACAGAACAGATAAAGAGTTTGCAGAAACAATAGATGCGATAAATAAGCATTATGGAACAAAGAGCGGAAGAAGTCTGCTTAGATCTACGGGAAATATTGGAAAAGATAAAATAATGGCTGGAAATGGAGTAGCTGTTGATACTGAAGTATTTAGAGAAGAGATAGAAGTAGGAGCAAATATTGTTCCAATTGAGCCAATACTTCCTGAAATAAACAAAACAATAAATGTAACTGTGGGAGTTCCTACAATTGGTGGAATTCCAAGTTTGACATCACCAACAGTAACAGCACCAACTGCACCAGCAGCAATTATCCCTCCAACGATTAGTGTAACAACACCTGGAGCAGTTGCGTCAATAAATGTAACAGCACCAAGTGTACCTACTCCAACAGTGCCAGGGGATAAGACTATTGTTAAGCCAACTGTAACAATTCCAAATGCAGTAGATCCTACAATGGTTGTAGCACCAACTGCACCAGATGCACCAGATACTCCTGTTATAGTTCCACCAAGTATTACATTGCCAAATCCTTCTGGTGGAAATAGTTATGCTTTTTATTATTGGGATACATCAAAAGCTACTAGTAGCAGCTATAATGGAATTATTGGAGATATTATTGTTACTGGAGGAGAATTTACTATTGGAATAGCTGGTAGTTCTACAAATAATGGATATACAATAGAAGCTAAAAATTATACAGCAAAGATGCCAGTATTATCATCTGCTGATGGAACTGCTGCTTCAAGTTATGGATGGGTCTCTGGAGGAACTCTTTCTCCTACTGACTATTCGGCTACTGTTGGTAGTGGTGGTATGGGAATATACAGAATTGTTGATACTACTTATGGAGGTTTTGGAACTGGTACAAAAGTTACAATTAATTCTACTAGAACAGGTAGCATGAGACAATTTATTCATCATGACCCTCATTCATATTACTCTGCAAGTTCATTGGCTGCAATAACAGATGCTACTTCTGATGAACTTTCAGAAGCTCAATTAATGGAAACAAAGTATAAACATCCTTCACATGATTTGGGGGGATATTATCAAATGTTATCATTACAGGGAGAAATAATAGTAAATGGTGGATATATGATGTTGGTTGGAACTCAAGGTCATTCTGGAAGAGCCTCAAATGTTTATGTAATGAATAGTGGAGATATAAAAATTAATGGAAACAGTAATGCTGTTTTTGGTTATACAAATGCAAATGACACTGCTAAAAGATATTATTATGTTGATAACCTATCTGGTGGGAATATAACAGTAACAGGAGATAAAAATGCTGTTATAGCTATGAGTAAAACTTCTGCTAACCATGTACATAACTTTAGAAATAATGGTAATATTTCTATAAATGGTGATGGAAATGCAGGAGTTTATATAGTACAAAATATTAATGATGGAACTATAGATTTACAAACACCAATAACTATAACAGGTGGAACAAAAAATGCTGGAATTTTTCATGTTGCTAATGGAACAAATAACATGAATCCAGAATCTTTATTAAATGTTTCAATAACAGGTGGAAATGGGAATGTTGGATATTATTCTACACATGCTCAGACTTTATTAAGTACAGGAGTGAATAATACCAATAATTATAGCCATATTTTTGAATTAAGTGGTGGAACTGGAAATGCAGGAGTTTTATCAGCAGCAGCTTTAAATATTGGAAATGGGCTCATTACTTTAAGTGGTGGAACTGGAAATGTTGGTTTAGTTGCTGGAAGTGGAAACCTAATCTCAACAGGAACTGTAAATATTACTGGAGGAACTTCAAATGTTGGGGTTATATCTGAAAATGGAAGAACAGCCAGTGTAGGAAACTTGACTTCAACAGGAACTATAAATAATGCCATAGGACTTTTTGCAAGTGGAAGTGGAAGTGTTGCAAATGTAACGACAGATATTGATATGAAAGGATTAACTGTTACAGGGGCAAATACAGGGAACAAAAATAATACAATGGCTGCTTTTGCAGAAAGTAATGGAATAATAAATATAAACAATTCTACTTTGGGAACATCAGCATCACCAGATATTGAAGTTACAGGAATGGCATTGACTGATGCTTCTAGTATGTATAGAGGAATAGGTTTAATGGCTGATGGTGGAACTATCAATGTTTTATCTCCTGTTTATATAAAAGTTACAAATGGTGCTGCTGGAATAGCCTCAATAAATACCAATGGAAACATAAATATAGCAGCAGGATCAACAATAGAAGTAGACAATGGATATGCTGTATATAGTGATGGAACTGGAAAAATAAATATGCAAAATTCCACAATAATACTTGGTGGAAATGCAACAGCATTTGATATCTATAAGTCAGGAACAAATCCTTTAACAGTAAATGGAACAGCAGTTAAAGTAGTTTCTAATGATGTAATAGTTTTTAATGTTAAAAATATTACAACACCACTAAACGTAAGTACACTTGAGGCCTCAATAAATCCAGGAGTAACAGTAACAAATGATGGAATTCATACTCAATACATAGAAGCAGCAGTGGATAAGGCTACAATAAATGTAGATACTGTACTGAATAAAGCAGATACACTTGGAACTTCATTCTATTTCTATAATAGATTTATTGCACAAAATAGTATTTTAAATGTAAATCAAAATGTAATATCTGAACTTGCTACATCTCAAACTACTAACTTTAAAGGACAGGTAATAGCTCTTGAAATGAATGCAAGTAAAAGTGCTACATCTAATACTACATCACAGATTAATATAGCTTCATCAGCAACAGTAAAAGCAGCCAGAACAGATGCTGGTGCAGGATCTGTAGGAGTTTTTATTAACTATGGACAAATAAATAATGATGGAACTATTGAAATACAAAAGGGATATACTTCTGTAAAAGGTGGAACTGGTATTTATGCAACAAATGGTTCAAGTGTAGATAATAAAGCAACAGGAAAAATTGATGTTTATGGAGAGGAAGCATTGGGTATCTATGCGACAGCATGGAGAAAAACTTCTTTAGGAACTTTAGCTGGAGAGGAATTTGGAGCTGCAGCTTTAAATCAAGGAAAAACTTCAGTAATAAATAATGGAAATATAACAACTAATGGAGATAATTCAGTAGGAATATATCTGGAAAATAACAGTAGAGATACAAGCTTGGCTGTAGGAATGAACAGAGACATATCAGCTGCAAATGCTGGAACTATAACTGTTGGAAAAGATTCTATAGGTATGTATGCTAGTGGCACTGGAATAGGAAATGAATCTGAAACAAAAATAGGAAATACAGGAACAATAAAAGTAGGAGAAAATTCTACAGGAATGTATGGAGAAAATGCTGTTACAATAACAAATATTGGAAATCTTGAATTAGGAAAAGGGGCTACTGGTATTGCTTTAAGTCCAGAATCAAAGTTGGATTCATCAGCAACTTTTGGAACAATAACAACAACAGGAGGAGCTAGTGACAGAGTTATACTGGCAATTCATGGAGATACAAGTTCTCCATCAGCAACTTCAATAGTAATGCCTGGAGGAACATTAGACACTAGTTCAATAAGCAATATGACTTCATTGTATGTTCAAGGAGCAAATGGAGCTTCCACTGATACTGCTACTATATTGAAAATAGGAGCAAATGGAGTAGGAGTGTATGTAAATGCAGGAACTGCATCTAATGATGGAAAAATAGAAATGACATCAGGAAAAACAAATGCTGTTGGAATGTATACTAAAAAGGGTACAGTTACTAATACAGGAACTATTGAAGTAGGAGATTCTACTCAATTAGGAATGGTTGCAGCTACAAGTGCAGGAATTGCTATAAATCATGGAATAATAGATTTAAAAAGCCAGGGAGCAGCTGGAATTATAGGAAAAGATGGAGCTGTAATTACAGATAGTAATACAGGAACTATACTATTTAATACAACAAAAGCATTTGGAATAGCAACAGATAATGCTACAGTTAATTTAGGAACTGGTTCAATGACATTAGCTAACTCAGGAGAAAATATTTATGTTTATGCTAAAAATGGTTCAAGTGTAAATGTAACTGGTAATTTGAATATAGATGGAGTAGCAGATGCTGGAGCTAAAAAATCTGTAGGAATTTATTTAGACGGAACTAATATACTTACAAATAGTGCTATTATTAAAGCCGAAAATTCAGCTATAGGTATTTATGTTAATGGGGTTAATACTTTAAGTAATGGAACATATACATCCGAAGGGGATAAAACAGTAGGTATATATTTTGCCAATGGTGGAACATTGGCTAATGCAACTGTAAACTCTGGTTCATCAACTGGAAATTCAGTTGGAATTTATGGAGCAGCTGGAAATATTAATATATCAGGAGGATTGAATTTAAATATAGGTGCTCTTGGGGGTACTTTTGGAACAGGAATTTATCTTGCTGATGGAGCTGGAGTAAGTGGTGGAACTATTACATTAACAAACAATTCATCAAATGCAAATATAGGAATATACTACACAGGAACAAATACAAAAACAGCAGTTCATGGAGCAGACATTATTCTAGCTGGAGCTAATCAAGAGGTTGGTATTTATGCTAATGGCGGAATAAATGTAACTAACAATAAAAATATAACTGATAATACAACTACTGGTTCAGTAGGAGCTTTAGTAAGTGGTGGATCAACATATACTGCAACTGGAAACTTCAATAGAACAACAGCTGGAGCAGCAGTTGGATATTATGTAGATAATGGAACAGCAGATAATAGAGGAACAATAAATCTGACTGGAGCTGGAGCAGCGGCAGCAGGAATGGTAGCAGAAGGATCAGTCTCAGCAATAGCTACTGTAAAAAACAGTTCAACAATAACAGCTGATGATGCAGTTGGTATGGTTGCATTGACTGGAACAGGAACAAGTATAGGAATAAATACAGGAACTATAAATGTAACAACAGGAACTGGAGTATATGTAGAAGGAACAAATGCAGAATTTAATGGAGCTGGAGGAACAATAAATCTAACAGGTGCAGGAACTGGTATTGTTCTTGATAATACAGGAGCCGGAAAAGTAACAAATGCAGGAACTATAACTCTTGCTCCCAGTTCAGTAGGGGTATACGGAGATAATGCTAAAATAGATTTCCCTGTTACTGTTAATGGAACATCAGGAACTGGTATATATGCAGAAAATGGTTCAGTAGTATCTGGAACTATAAATGCTGGAAATTCAAAAGATACAGTTGCAGTCTATCTGGCAGATAACACAGCTAGCGTGAATGGAGCAGAAATCACAGCTGGAGGAGTTACAAGTACATCATCTATTGGACTATATCTTGGTGGAACAGCACTTACTCATACAGTAGGAAATTCTGCAATAAATGCTCCTACATCAGGAACTATAGGAATCCTTACAGACAATGGAAATACAATAAACTATTCATCAACTACAAATGTAGGAAATGGTGCAATAGGAATGTATTTAAAAGGAGCAGGAACTATACTTAATGCTAATGCAGGAACTATAAACATAACAGGAACTGGAATAGGAGTATTGGTAGATACAGGAGCAACAGCAAATCTAGGAACAACTGGAACTCTTACAGTAAACTTTAATGGTGGTGGTGGAATACTTTCATTTAATAATGGAGGTACAGTAAATCTTGGAGCTAATATAACTATTGGAAGTGGAACAGGAACATTAGCTGCTACAAAAGATGGAAACCTTTCTAACTCAGGAACTATCACAATAGGAAATGGTTCAGCTGGACTTCTTGGAGTATATAGTGCTGGAGGACCATATACTGTATCAAATACTTCAACAGGGGTTATAAATGTACAGACTGGAGGACTTGGGCTGGTAGCTACAGGATCAGGAGCTGCAGTAACTGTGCAAAATGATAATATCATAAATGTAACAGGAAAAGATGCAGTAGGTATGTATGCTGATGTTGGAAATATTAATAATGCACTGGGAACTATAAATGTAACTAATAATGGAATAGGAATGTATCTGGTAGGTTCAGGAAGCATTTTAAATTTTGGAACATTAAATGTTACAAAGGGTGTTGGATATGTAGTTAATGGAGCAACATTGGGAGGAGCAACTGGAACAGTAACTCTTCATGCAGGAGATGAAAATAATTACTCTATTGGAGGATATTATTTAAATACTTCAGGAATTATAAATCTTTCAACAATAACAGATGCTGATTATTCAATTAAGGCCGCTATAAATGGTGGAACAAATACAGTAACTGGAGCAGTAACAGCAAGTGGCGGGCAAAATAAAATAGGAATATTTGCTTCAAATTCCACTACAACATTAGGAACAGTAACTGCAGGAGGAAAAGGAAACATAGGAACATATGGAAAAGGTAGTAATTTAACTGTGAGTGGAATAACTGTACAGGATTCAACTCTTACTGCTGCAAAAGATATGTCTGTAGGAGTAGTATTAAGTGGTGGAAGCTATAATGGAATTGGAAATGTTTCTGTTGGAAATAATGGAATTGGACTATATGCAACTGGTATTCAAGGTGGAAATAATATAATACATAATGGAGGAACTCTTCATGTTGGAAACTCATCACTTGGATTCTATGGTGAAGGAACAGGAACTAATAACTTAACAGTAAATACTACAGGAATAATTATAGGAACAATGAATGCAGTAGGAGTCTATGTTAAAGATATGAATACTGATGTAACAGGAAATATGACTATAGGAAAAGGATCAAGTGTAGGAATAGCAAGTATAGGAAATGGAAATATAGACTATACAGGATCTATAACTATTAATGATAAAGCAGACAAAGCAGCATCAGTTGGTATCTATAAAAAGGAAGGAACAGGGATTATAGATACTTCAGCAGGAAACTGGACAGTTGGAGCAGGAGGTTATGGAATCTATGTACAACAGGCAAAAGTAACTAAAGATGCATCAGGAAATGAAATATCAACTATGACTTCTAACTTTGCTGTAATTAATAATAGTGCAGATATGACATTAGGAATGTCATCAGTAGGGATATTCTCTAATGGAGCTAATACAGTTAATAATTCTGGAAATATAACAGTAGGAGCTACAGATGTAAAAGGTGATCATAATAAGGTAGAAGATCATCTGAACTCAGTTGGAATCTATGGAGCAGGTGGAACTAAGATTTACAATGCAGCAGGAGCTACAATAAAAGTTCATGAAGACCATTCTGTTGGGGTGTATGTTGATGGAACTAACACTAGATTTGAGAACCATGGAATAATTGATATAGACAATGGTGGAGTTGGAGTTATTGTAAGAAATGGAGCAATAGCTATAAATGAAACTGGTGGAGTTATTACATTAGGAGCAAATGCATCACCTATATGTGGAGCTGTTAATGTAGGAATGTCTGCATCTGGTTCTGGAAGTACAATAGAAAACAGAGGAACAATAACAATAAATTCTGGAGTTGGAATGACTATTGAAAATCAGGCAATTCTAAGAAATACAGGAACAATAAATGTTAATAATGGAGTAGGAATAACAGGAAGTGGAACAATAGAAAATAGAGGAACAATGAATGTAGCTCCAGGAGCAGTAGGTGAAGGAGCAGGAGGATTGGCTACAGCTAATGTTGGAGCTGTTACAATTACACCAGATGGGACTATTAAAATTAATGGAAACTATACTTCTATAGGAGGAACACTTTCAACAGCAGGAAATATAATAGTAGATGGAGCATATGTGGATGTGACAACTGGAACACCTTTATTTAATGCAAACAGTGTAAGCGGAGAAGTAAGGTTGCTTCCAAACTTTGCAACAACAGGAAATGGAATTTCTTATGAAATAGAAGGTTTTGTAAATACAGCAATGGGAACAATAACAGGAACTAAGCTTACTCCTGTAACATCACCTCTATTTATTGCAAAAGTAACAGACAAGGGAAGCCTTGTTATTGCTAAAAGACCATATGCTGATTTAGTAATAGGAGAACAGTTTGATGCTCTGCATAAAGGATTGGACAACATACTTAAAAATAGTGGAGGAATTGGAAGAGATGCTGATATTCTAAAAGGATTAAATGAATATTTGGAAGGACTTCCATCAGATCAGTTTGAGAGAGAAACATCATTAAAGCTGGCTGAAACAAGAGGAGATATCTATGCAACTATTCAAGGAAGAATGCAGGATATCAACAGAGCTTTTGACAACTCTTTCTATGAACTGGAATCATCGTACAATCTGACTAAGAACAGCAGTAAATACAGTGTTATATATACTGATGGAAACTACAAGGATTCTACTTTAGGAATAGATGACTATGATTACAAAGTAATGGGACTTCTGTATATGAAAGAAAAAGAAGGAACAGAGTATGGAAGTAAATATGGATACACATTAGGATTTGCCGGGTCTAAGTTTGACTTTGATGATGGTGGTTCAAAAGAGGATGTATATTCATTAAGAGTAGGAGCACACAGAGTTAAAAATCTAAGTGATGAACATAAAGTATCATGGTTATCAAGAATAGAACTAGGATACAACAGACATATTGCTAAGAGAAAACTTAACCTTCAAGAAACATTTGAAAATAAAGGGGAGTATAATACTTACTCTGTAGCATTTGACAACAGACTTACTAAAGTTATATATACAGACCTTTCCAGACAATTGGATGTATATGCAGATTTAGATTTAGAATATGGAAAAATAGATGACTTTAAAGAAAATGCTGGAAGCAAAGGCGGACTGGAAGTACAAATTAAAGATAATGACTACTTCAGCGCACAGGCAGGAGCAGGAGTGAAAGCATCACAAAGAATCTATGCAGGAAATGATATATCTGTAAAAGTAACAGCAGATGTAAAATATGCATATGAATTTGGAGATAACTATGATGGAAATAAAGCTAGACTTAAAAATGGAGGAGAGGGATATTACAGCTTAATCACTCCAGAAGAAAGAGAAGGTAAATTAAGTGGAAAAGTTGGACTTACAATAGAAAAAGCCAACCACATGGGAGTAACATTTGAAGTGGAAGCAGCAGATGAAAACCATAAAAAAGACTCATCAATTAAATATGGTGTAAGATTCAATTATAAGTTCTAATCAATAATCAAAGTATTGAGATTGACTCATGAGAAAATATATAAGTCAATCTCAATATTCTACTAAAGGAGGTCAAAATATGATAGAAAGAAGGAAGAGAGGCCGCCCTTTAGGAAGTGGAGTAAAGAATTACTGTGCTCTTGGGTGTCGATTTACTGAAAAAGAATACTTATTAATCCAGGAAAGCTTAAAAAAATTAAAAGAGGAATATGGATCAAATAATAAAATAATCTTAAATCTTTTTAAAAAATATGGAAGATCTTTAGATGAAAAAACAATAAAAAGAAAATAAAAATATAACAACTTGGAGGAAAATTATAATGATAAAACTAACAAAAAAGGAATTAGAAACTTTAGGAGAGAATAAGGATGCAGTTGCACAGCTTTTAGTGAGAAAAGCTATTCTTGCAGAGATGGAAAATAAAGAATATACAGAAGAAGAAAAGAAGTATCTTGAGGAAATGAAACTTAGCATGGAAATAGAATTCTATCTTAATTCAATAGCTCAGAAAACAGTTCAGATATATGATTATGAACTGTTAGAAGTATATAAAAATAATACAGAACTATTAAAAGATAAAAACACAGTGGAAGTATATCCACAGCTTCAACAGGCTTTATTTAATCAAAAACTTGGTGAAGAAAAGGTAAAAGTAATAAATGGATTAGTAGAAAAATATAAAATAAATGATATATTAAAAGAATATGTAAAAATAGAAGAACCTATTGAAGAAAAAAAATAATTTCTTATATACAAATCGGGACCTGAAAATTTTCAGATCCCGATTTTAACATTTATATATTTGAGTTTAAGATAATTAAAATTAATTTGCTGGTACAGATGGTATTTCTACTCCTGAAACTTCAGCTATAGCTTTTGCCCATTCCTGAGCTTCTTTTATAGCATCTTGATCCCCTTTTGTTGCTTTTTCAGAAAGTTTTTTCATAATTTCTTCATATTCTTTTATAGCTTTTGAATCACTGTTCATAACTTTTTTTGATAGAGCAACTTTATCAGTATAAGAATAACTGTCTTTTGCACCTCCACAAGCTGCAAGCAATCCTATCATTAAAGCTCCTATTACAATTTTTTTCATTTAAAATCCTCCTTAAGATATGTATTTGTTTTTTATGTTATTTAATTTTAACACAAAGCCCATTTTACATGCAACCAAGTAAGCTTCTCATTATGGCAACTGATAGGTGCTTTTATATTTTTTATATAACAATATTTTATTTTTGCTATCAAAATTATAAAAAATGAAATATAATAGACATATAAAAGATTTAGCTGAAGCTGCTAATCAATCTATCAAATATTCTTTTAATAAATTCGCTGTTAAACATTATGGCAATATTTGTATTATTCATACTTTCGCTAGAGATGTTTCTTGGAATCCTCATATTCATTGTATCCTTACTATGGGTGGCTTTGATTCTAATAATAATTGGATTTCTTTTAAATCCTTACCTTGGAAAGTTTTGAGAGCTTCTTGGCAAAAATGTACTTTAGATATCCTTAGTGATTTTGCTAAAAAAATAATTCTATTCCCATAAAAAATACTGTTTCTTTAACTTATCACAAGTATCCTAACAGATTCTATGTTAATAGCGATAATTTAATCAACAACCCTAAACAAATAGCTAAATATATTGGGCGCTATCTTGCCAGACCTGCTATTGCTGAATATAGAATTACTTTTTTTAATTCTTCCATTGTTAAATTTTGGTTTAAAAACCCTGACTCTAACAACAAAATTTTTCTTACTCTTGATATCAATACATTCATTGGAAGACTGCTTGCTCATATTCCTCCTTCTAATTTTAAAATGGTTAGAAGATTTGGTATTTACTCTAGAAATTCTAATATTAAAAAACCCATGAATTTTCATTCCTAAAATTACATGGGCTCAAAAAATTTTTAAGACTTATAGAGTTAATCCTTTGGTATGCAATAAATGTAATTCAACTCTTACCCTTGTTGAAATTTTTCATTGCGCTTATGGTTTCATATTTCCCAAAAATTCATCCCCATAAATTAAAGACTTCATTCTTTCTCAAACCATATCTTACCCATATGGTTTTTTGTCACTTTTTGAAATCTTTTATCTCTATCCTTAATATATCAAATTTTTATTTTTTTGCATATATTTATCTTAATTTTTATTTTATCTATTTATACTTTCCTTAACTATAAATAGGTAATTAACAATCAGCTTTTTTGTGCTGTCAATTTTAATCTTATTCAATTAATATATCTAATATGAATACAAAATAATTAATATTTTTTCAACAAATTTATCAAATTATAATTTCCTAAGAAATAAAAAAGACATACCTTTGTATGTCTTGTATTTTTTAATTTATGGCGGGAGTGACGAGGGTCGAACTCGCGACCTCCTGCGTGACAGGCAGACGCTCTAACCAACTGAGCTACACCCCCAAAGGTGTATATGGTGGTCACAATAGGACTTGAACCTATGACCCCCTGCTTGTAAGGCAGGTGCTCTCCCAACTGAGCTATGCGACCATACTAAAGTTTTAAAATGGTGCCCAGAGGCGGAATCGAACCACCGACACGGGGATTTTCAGTCCCCTGCTCTACCGACTGAGCTATCTGGGCAAACATTTGAAATACTGGCGGAAGGTCAGAGATTCGAACTCTGAAGTCTTGCGACGCCGGTTTTCAAGACCGGTTCCTTACCAGTTAGGGTAACCTTCCATAGTGGTACCCCGTAGGGGAATCGAACCCCTGTTGCCAGAGTGAAAATCTGATGTCCTTACCACTGAACGAACGGGGCAAAAAAATGGTGGATCCAGCTGGAGTTGAACCAGCGACCACTCGGTTATGAGCCGAGTGCTCTAACCAACTGAGCTATGGATCCACAATTAGTTAAAACATGGCGTGTCTGAAGGGATTCGAACCCCTGACCCACGCCTTAGAAGGGCGTTGCTCTATCCAGCTGAGCTACAGACACATAAATGGTGCGTCATACAGGATTTGAACCTGTGGCAACACGATTAAAAGTCGTGTGCTCTACCAGCTGAGCTAATGACGCATCTTTGGAGCGGGAAACGAGGGTCGAACTCGCGACATTCAGCTTGGAAGGCTGACGCTCTACCAACTGAGCTATTCCCGCATATATTATTAAATTGTTTTGGTGGCGGGGGCAAGATTTGAACTTACGACCTTCGGGTTATGAGCCCGACGAGCTACCAGACTGCTCTACCCCGCAACATAATGGTGCCTAGAGCCGGAATCGAACCGGCACGGTACTAAGTACCACGGGATTTTAAGTCCCGTGCGTCTACCTGTTCCGCCATCCAGGCAATCTTCAACTTCTTTTGATAACTCTCACGATTTATCTCTTTCCGTCGAGGACATTTATTATATTATCATAACTAACAAATTATGTCAATAACTTTTTTTATTTTTTTAAAAAAATTTTTTTTATTTTATAATTATTCCTAAATCTCTTAATATCAATGTTTTAAAACCATTGATTTTATTGAGTTCTTTCTCTTTTTGACTCTTTTTCATTTTTTTTATATAATATTCGATTTTTGATGCTTCACTTCTTCCTTTACATTTAAAGAATATTTCCATTTTTAAAACTCCTTTTGATTTTGTATATTTGGCTCCTATTCCTTGTTCATGTTCCTCATATCTTCTTTTCAAATCAGTAGTTATTCCTGTATATAGGGAACTATCTCTGCACCTTATTATATATACATAATATTCCATTTATTTTCACCTTCTAAAATATATATTATCTTCATTATATTCTAAAATAAAAAAAATTTTGAGTACTTTTTATTTTAATATAATCTTTTTTATTCAATAATGTATTAAATCCAAAAATATAACCCTATATATAATTTAAATATAATGTATAATTGACTTTTATCTTAAAAAATAATAATATCTAATTAGATATTTTTTTATAAAGGAGGGAAGTGTGGATAATTTTAATAGAAAAAGAATGAAAAAAATAAAAATCTTATCAGGAATTCTGATAGGTTTTATTGCTATATCCTTTATTGGCTATGTTATTCATGAAAGAGAAAATGTTTTTACTGGAATTTTAAAAATCATCACATCTCCAGCTGTTCTTATTACAGATTTCCTTGTAATAGGAGGTATTGGAGCTTCATTTGTGAATGCTTTCCTGATATTTTTATTTAATTTCACCATCATCAAAATGCTGAAAATTGAAATAAATGGATTGATAATAGCTTCTTTTTTCACTGTCTTTGGATTTTCATTTTTTGGTAAAAATATCTTAAACATTCTGCCTTTCTATCTTGGAGGGATTCTCTACAGTCTTTATGAACACATAGATTTTAAAGAAATATTTATTACTATATCTTTTGCCAGTGCTCTTGCTCCTTTTGTAAGTGAAGTTGCCTTTAGAGTAGACACTACTGACACATCATATCTTAATGCTATAGCTTTAGGAATATTAATAGGATTTATTGTTACTCCTCTTGCTAAAAAAATGTCTTCTTTTCATGAAGGATTTAACTTATATAACTTAGGATTCACTGGCGGAATACTGGGAGCTGTAATTACTTCCATTTTAAAGCTGTATAAGTTCCAAATAACCCCCCAGCGGATAATTTCAGTAGAATATGACCTTGCTCTTAAATTAATCTGTTCTGGAGTCTTTCTGAGCCTTATAATCATTGGTTACTTTATCAATGGCAGTTCATTTACAGGTTATAAAAAACTTTTAGAAGATACAGGATTAAAAGCAGATTATGTTCAACGTTATGGTTTTGGTCTTACATATATAAATATGGGGATAATGGGATTTGTTGCAATGGGATTTGTGGTTTTACTTGGTGAAACTTTTAATGGTCCTCTTTTAGCAGGAATTCTTACTATAGTAGGGTTCTCTGCTTATGGAAAACACTTTCTTAATACTATTCCTGTTTTACTTGGTGTATATCTTGCAAAATTTGGAAGCAATACTGATACATTTACTGTTGCACTTTCTGGACTTTTTGGTACTTCCCTTGCTCCTATATCTGGAGTGTATGGAACTTTCTGGGGAATTGTTGCTGGATGGCTTCATCTTGCAGTAGTACAGAGTATTGGAACTGTTCACGGAGGTCTTAACCTCTATAATAATGGATTCTCTGCTGGTATAGTTGCTGGATTCCTTCTTCCTGTAATGGATATGATAAAAAACCATAAAGATAAAGAAAGATTGAAATATTTAAAGAGAAAAAAACAACTTTATGATGCAATAAATTTAGAAAGAAAGAAATATGAAGAGCTTGATGAAGAACACTAAAATAAACTTGTTAAACAAATAAAAGAAGGGGATAAAATGAAATTAGAAAAATTAGAAGATTTAAAATTTCTTAAAATTGCTGTTGAAAAACATCCAACTACGGGAATTCAACTGGAATATCTGGATAAACCTAACGCAATTGCTGCTCTAGTATTAAATGCAGCTGGAAATAAAGCTCTTCTTGTAAAACAGTATAGGCCTGGATTCCAGGGCTATCTGTATGAAATACCTGCTGGAATAATGGAGAATGGAGAAAATCCTGTGTACACTTTAGAAAGAGAAATAGAAGAGGAAACTGGTTATTTAAAAAATGATTATAACATCATTTATAATCCTAAAAAACCTTTGATACTGTCTCCAGGTTATACAAGTGAGTCTTTATATATTTATGTTATACAACTAAAAAATGACTCTATTACTCCACAAAACTTAAAACTAGACATTGGAGAAGACCTAATTGATACTTGGTTCCCCTTAAATGAGATTGAAGAGATTACAACAGATTTTAAAACTGTTTTTGCAATTCATCTTTATAGAAGTATTAAAAATTCCTAAGAAAGCAAAAAGAGAGTCTAAGACTCTCTTTTTTATAAATTACTCATATTATGAAGTTTGTGATAAAAACCTTTATTTTCTAAAAGTTCTTTATGTGTTCCTCTTTCTTCTATTCCATTATCAGTAAGAACTATTATTTCATCAGCATTTTGAATAGTAGAAAGTCTGTGAGCAACTACTATCGTTGTTCTTCCTTTGCATAACTCTTCAAGTGATTTTTGAATAAGTCTTTCTGTAATATTATCAAGAGCAGAAGTTGCTTCATCAAGTATCAATATTGGAGGATTTTTTAAAAATATTCTGGCAATAGCAATTCTCTGTTTCTGTCCACCTGAAAGCTTTACTCCTCTTTCTCCAACAAAAGTATTATATCCGTCAGGCATTTCCATTATTAAATCATGAATATTTGCTTTTTTAGCTGCAATCATGACTTCATCATCTGTTGCTTCACCATTTCCTACTAAAATATTTTCTTTTATAGTTCCAGTAAACAAAAATACATCTTGCTGCACTATTCCTATATTTTTTCTTAAAGACTCCAATTTTACATCATATATACTTTTTCCATCTATTTTTATATCTCCATTATCAATAGTATAAAATCTTGGAATAAGATTACATAAAGTAGTTTTTCCTCCACCTGAAGGCCCTACTAGTGCAAGCATCTTTCCTTTTGGTATTTTTAAAGAAATATTTTTTAAAACCTCTTTGTTTTCATGTTTAAATGATACATTTTGAAAATCTATTTCTCCTTCTACTTTTCCTATTTCATCTGCATCAGCTTTATCAGTTTCTTCTTCTTCAGAAATGATATCCAAGAATCTTTTAAAGCCACTCATTCCATTTTGATACTGTTCTACAAATGCTATAAGTCTTTTTATTGGTTGAGTAAATATTTTTATATATAAAAGATAAGCAAGGAAATCTCCTATATTGATTTTTCCCATATATGCAAATATTCCTCCAAATATCAGAACTGCATAATCCAATAAGTCAGTTAAAAAACCTACTCCTGCACCATATTCTGCCATTATCTTATATGATTTGCTTCTGGCATCTACAAATCTCTGATTATCTTCTTCAAATCTTGCTCTTTCATTTTCGTTAATAACAAAAGCTTTTGATACCCTTATTCCTGAAATACTATTTTGCAGCCTTGCATTGATATCACCAGTTTTTTCTCTAGTTTTTACAAATGCTGCCAGCATTCTTTTTCGTTGAAATAAACTATATATTATGATAAGGGGTAAAAGACAGAATATTATAATTGTCAATCCAACATTTATCCTGATCAGTACTAAAAAAGACCCCATTATCATAAAAAAAGATATGAATAAATCTTCTGGTCCATGATGTGCAAGTTCTGATATATCCTGCAAATCATTTACTATCCTTGACATTATACTTCCTGTTTGAGTATTATCAAAATATCTGATAGGAAGATTTTGAAGATGGCTGTATACATCTCTTCTCATATCAGCCTGCATTCCTACTCCTACAAGATGCCCCCAATACTGCATAAAATAGGCACAAAACATTTTTATCACATATATCCCTAAAAGTACTCCTGCAAATACTCCAATAGCTCTGAATTCTCTATTAGGAATTGTATGATTAGCTATTTCTCTAGTTATCATTGGGTATACCAAATCACATAATGCAGAAATGGTTGCCACTAACAAGTCTAGAAAAAACATTTTTTTATATGGTTTATAGTAACTTATAAATTTTTTAAACATTTCTCCCCCTTGATTCTTCATGATTATAAATAGTATTATATCATATAATTCAAAATATTTGGATGGTAAAAAATTATATTAATTAAATAAAAATAAGTTTTAGAATTTTTTCATTAGAATTATTTGCTTCATAAAATATACAAATTTTTCTAATTTCCAAAATTTTAAAACTTATCTTATATTTGTAAATTATTTCTCATCTACATATCCTAATTCTTTTAAAAATGGTTTTTTCTTTCTCCAATCATCCTTTACCTTTACCCAAAGTGTAAGATAAATAGGTTCTCCAAGTAATACTTCTATATCTTTTCTTGCTTCTGTTCCTATTTCTTTTAAAAGTTTACCATTTTTTCCTATAATAATTCCTTTTTGAGAATCTCTCTCCACATATATATTCACATCAAACTTATCTCGACCATTTTCTCTTTTAGCCACATCTAATATTTCAATAGCTACAGAATGAGGTATTTCATCTCTTGTTTTCAAAAGTATTTTTTCTCTCACTATCTCAGTTATTATCTTATAAACAGACATATCTGTATACATATCATCAGGATAATATTTGATTCCCTCTTCCATAAATGGTTCAATCGCTTCTAATAATCTAGGCAGTCCAAAAGCATACTGACCAGATATTTCAACCACTGCATCAAACTCTCCAAGTTTTTCTTTTACTTCCTCTCTTTTAGCAGCAAGCTGTTCATCAGAAAGTTTATCTATTTTATTAATTACAAGAATTCTTGGAGTTTTTTTAGCCTCCATTACTCTTTCCATAACAAATTGATCCCCTGTACTGATTTCTTGTGAGCCATCTAAAAGAAAAAGTATTACATCTACATCTTTTAATACTCTGATAGCACTGTTAGTCATGTATTCTCCAAGAAGATGTTTTGCTTTATGTATTCCTGGAGTATCTATGAAGATATACTGATTATTATTCAAATTAAGTATTCCTTTTATATTATCTCTAGTTGTTCCTGCTTTATCTGAAACTATTGCAACTTTTTCAGATACAAGCTTATTTATCAGTGTAGATTTTCCAACATTAGGTCTCCCTACAACTGCTATAAATCCTGCTTTCATTTCTCAATCATCTCCTATCCCTATTTTCATATAGGCTTCTCTTATTTTTTCTATAAAAGATATATCATCATTTCCATATTTGCCTTTTATCTCTATACTTATTTTTTTTATCATATTAGGAGAGATTTCCTGTTTTATCCCTGCTTTTTTTCCATATGATATAAACCTTGCTCTGAATCCTTGCCTTGAAAGTTGTCCAAACACTCTTTTTTCCTCTGGATTTTTCAGCATTTCTATATATTTTTTTAAATCTGATCCTAATTTTTCACTTATTGGTTCCGAATATAGTCTTTTCCCTTTTGCAGCAGTTATATTTTTATATTCATAAGTTTCAAGCATATCTTTTTCAATTTCCAGAATATTATTTATTTTCAATCCTGTTTCACATAGTAATCTTATTACCAGCCTGTCTCTTTTACCTTCAAAACTGTCTCCACACTGTTCCAGAATCCTATTTAGCTCTTGAAGTTCCAAAACCCTCACAGGTGCCTTTTGGAGCTTTGGAAGTTCTATCTCTTTCATAGGCATAAAATCTATTATTCTTTTTTGAAGAAGATATCTATAGAAACTTTTCAAAGAACTTACTTTTCTATATATAGATCTGTCACTATATTTATTTTTCAGTTCCTCTATATACCTTAAAATATCATCATTATCGACATCTATCCAGTTTTTTTCTCCAAGAAACTCTTTGAAATCTTTTAAATCTCTTTGATACATTTCATGAGTAGTATCTGTGATTTTTCCATTTTCTTTTGATGTTTCTAAAAATTCTTTCACAAAATCCATATTTACTCCTCATTTAAAAGTTCTTCTGCATGTTTACGCACTGCCTCAGTTACATTTTCTCCTGCCAACATCCTTGCAATTTCTTCTATTCTTCCTTTTGCATCCAGTTTTTTCACTGTAGTAGAAGTATTGTTGTTCACTGTTTCTTTTTTTATATAAAATTGTTGATGTGCTCTTGCTGCTATAGCTGGAGAATGTGTTATAGACACCACTTGTGCATGATCTCCTATTTCTCTCATTTTATTAGCTATCTTTCTAACAGTTTCTCCTCCTACTCCTGTATCTATCTCATCAAAGATAAGAATAGGAATATTGTCAACTCTTGAAAAAATTACTTTCAAAGCAAGCATTATCCTGCTTACTTCTCCACCAGAAGCTATTTTCCACAAAGGTTTCATATCCTGTCCTACATTTGTTGATATAAGAAATTCCACATTATCAGAACCATTTATTCCCATAGAATCCATTTTTTCTACAACAATATGAAACTTGGCATCTCCCATTTTCAAAAATTTAAGTTCATTTTCCAGTTCTTTTTCTATTTCAAGAGATTTTTTCAGTCTGAATCTTCTCAATTCTTCAGCATCTTTCCAATAACTTTTTTCTACTTCTTCCTTCAATTTCAACAATCTTTTCACTTCAAAATTATTTTCATCTAAAAGCTCTACTTTTTCAGCTATTCCATTTCTAAACTCTATAATTTCCTCAATTGTTGCACCATATTTACTCTTCATTTTATTAATAGCATCAAGTCTGTCCACCACTTTCTGCAGTCTTGTTTCATCTATATCTATATCCTGATCTATAGTGTCTAATATATCTACACAATCTTCAAGTTCATAGTAAACTTTTTCAAGTTTTTCTAAAATTTCCTGAAATTCATCTCCATATCTGCATAGACTTTCTATATTTTTCCTTGAATTATATATAAAGTGCAATGCATTAAATTCTCCATCTCTTAACTGTAAATTTGAATCAAGTATTTTATCTTTTATTTTTCCAGCATTAAAAAGCTTTTTATATTCTTCTTCCAACCTTATATCTTCTTCAGGCTGTGGATTTACCCTGTCAATTTCAGCCAGTTGGAACTCATAAAATTCTCTTTTCTCTATAGCTTCCTGTCTTGTTTTTTCAATATTATCTATTTGTGAAACAATATCTCTATATTCATTATATTTTTTTGCAATACTTTCTTTTAGAGTTTTTCCCTCATCTCCTAAAAATTTGTCAAGAAGTCTTATATGATTATTTTTATTTAAAAGCATCTGATGAGAATGCTGTCCCACTATATCTACTAAAGTTCCCATAACATCCTTAAGGCTGTTGAGAGATACCCTTATATTATTTACAAAAGCTTTTCCCTTTCCATTAGTATCCAGATATCTTCTTACAATTACCTCATTATCTTCTGTTTCTATGCCAAAACGGGCAGAGAGCTCCTCTGCCTGTTCATCATTTATTTCAAAAACTCCTTGAGCAAGAAGATGGTCCTCCCCACTTCTTATCATATCTACAGAGGCTTTTTCCCCTATAAGAAGATTTATTCCACTGAGGATAATTGATTTTCCCGCCCCTGTTTCTCCTGTGAGAACTATAAGTCCATTACCAAATTCTAAATCAAGTTCATCAATTATAGCTAGATTTTCTATTTTAAGCTCTCTTAACATAGATTATCTCCCCACTTTAATTTTTCTCTAAGGACACTATAATAGTTTCTATCCTTAGGTATTACAAGGTTTAGAGTCATACTTGAATATTCAATATCTATTATACTTTCACTGCTGACTTTTGTACTTACCTGCCCATCTACCACTACCTGACCTGTTCTGTCTGTATCTTCCATCTGTATCTGTAGTTTTTCCTCTCCACTGATTACAATAGGCCTTGTATTAAGATTATGTGGTGCTAAAGGGGTTATTATCATAACTTTTATATTAGATTTTACTATAGGTCCTCCTGCTGACATAGAATATGCTGTAGAGCCAGTAGGAGTGGAAATTATAACTCCATCTCCTTTATATGTACACATATATTCATTATCAGAAGAAAATCTAACTCTCAATACCTTTGATGTTATTCCACCTTTAGATATAACAATTTCATTTAGTGCATAATATTTCCTGTGATTTATTTTTACTTCAAGCACATATCTTTTTTCATATTTAAATGTTCCGTTTAAAAAATTATCATATTCTTCAAATACTTTTTCTTTTTTTATCTCAGTCAGAAATCCCAAATTTCCAGCATTTATTGCAATGACATACATTTGAGCTCTAAATATAAAGTGTTTGAATGATCTTAAAAGAGTCCCATCTCCACCTATAACTACAGCAAAATCAGCTTCAGAACTTCTTTCTCCAGAAACAACTTCTATATTTTTTTCACAAAAGTATTCAACACTTTCTTCATATATCTCTTTTGCTATTTTTTTCTCAAAATTATAAATGATGCACACTTTTTTCATCTGCTCTGCCTCCCAAGTTTAAAACATTGGAACAGGGTCTATTGGTTTCAGGTTGAACCTCAACTCATAATAAAGATTTGGTTTCCCTTCTGTAGAAAGTCCAAGTACCCCTATTTCTGTGCCTTTTCCTACTGTCTGATTCAATTTTACATTAGTAGATATAAGATTTCCATAAACTCCAATCATATTATATCCATAATCTATCATTACTACTTTTCCAAGTCCTTGGAAGTTATCTGAATAAATTACCTTTCCTCCAGAAGAAGCTATTACTTTCCTTCCCATTTGTGCAAGTATTTCTATTCCATTACTTGTTACTCCCTGCTCTTTTTCTTGTTCAAAATTCACCACAATTCTTCCTTCTACAGGTTTTAAAACTTTTCCTAATTTAGAATAAGCCTGACTCTTATTTACTACCTGTTTATCTTCCTTACTTCTAGAAACAATAATCTGTTTAATTTGTTTTTCTATTCTTTCTTTTTCTTTTTGAAGTTTACTTATAGTTTTTACATGTGTAGTTTTTTCATTGTTAAGTCTTGCTATAAGTGAATTTTTTTCTTTTTTCATTCTGTCTATATTTTTTAAATTTTGAGCAAGTTTATTTCTAAGACTGCTTAACTTTAATTTTTCATTTTCAATATCTTTTTTTACTTTTTTTATATCCACTTGCACTGATTGAATATAGTCCATTTTTTTTAAATCTCCATTTAAAAGATTTTTAAAATTCTTTCTTAAAAGAGCTTCTGTTATAATTTCTTCATCTTTGTCATAAACATATCTGTTCCATGCTATCAGTTTAGCTTTATATTCCAGCTTTTTTCTTTTCATTTCATCAGAACTTATCGCCAGATTTTTTTCCCCATACTCTATATTTTTTGAAACAGTTTTTATCTCTTCGACTATTTTTTCTCTTTCTTTTTCTATACTTACAATATCCTTTTCAATATCCTTTATTTGTTTAGCTATTTTTTGTTTTTCTACATCAATAGTTTTTATTCTAGTGTTTTTCTGATTTATTTGGCGTTCTATATTTTTTACTTTCTTTTCCATATCTGATACAGAATCTGAAAAAGATAAAACACTAAAAAACATAAAAAACAGAACTATCCTTTTCAAGATTCCTCCTTAGAGGCTTTTTTTAGCTTTAAAGGATTAATCCAAATAAGAATATTTATCATAAGCACAATAAGTCCTTCTATGAGGATTATCTCTCCCAAACTTAATATCAGATATCTAGTGCTTATTTTAAGCATTTGTTCTCTGATATAGATATATCCATTAAAAAATATAAGGGTCCCTATTATAGATGCTGCTGTAAATGGCAGTAAATTTACTTTTTTAGATCTAGCTGCATTTACTCTTTCATCATGAATTATATCCATATTATTAAGAAATTCTATGGATACTGCATTGTAGAAAATATAATATATCATAGCCATTGAAGGCAGAGTCATTCCTAAAATAATACTTACAAGTATCAACTTATAAAACTTCATTTCTCTTTCTTTGTATGCTATAAAATTGGCATCTATAAAAACTTCCTTAATATTTTGATTGTTTTCTAAATTCTCTTGTATTTTTTCCAGTTTTGCTGGACTATCAAAATAAATCAACAGTGAATCTGACAAAGGATTTTCTCCTTTTGGAATTGCTATATCTAACTGAAATTGGAGTTTTTTAAAAGCTTCTTCTTTAGACAAATATCTGACTTTTTTTACTCCTTCTATATTCAGAACTTCCATTTCCGTTTTATTTTTTTCCTCTTCATTAAGGTTGCTTCTCAAATCTGCTGTAAAAAAATAACTATTCTCAATTTTTTTAGTAGTAGAAGAAATATTGATCACAAAAGATAAGAAAAAATTTAAGATGACAAAGGAAATAACCAAAAGGATAAATGTTTTTTTCTTCAACTGTATTCTATTTTTAGTATAATTCTTCTCGATTTTTAATAAGTTATTCATACCCACCTCATCATAAAAATTTTTTCGTTATGATTAAAGGCTGACCTAATCAGAACAATAAACTTTTTGGTCAGCCTGCTTTTTCATTTTTACATGTTTTCTTTAACCATTGATACTAATTTAGCTGCTGTAAGTTCATATTTTTCCAGAAGTTCATTCGCTTTTCCGCTTTGTCCAAATTTATCATATATACCAAGTTTTTTAACTTTAGCAGGGTATACTTCTGATAAAAATTCAGATACTGCCGAACCAAGTCCTCCTATTACAGAATGTTCTTCTGCTGTAATTATAAATTTAGTTTCTTTAGCTGCTTTCAGTATAGTTTCTCCATCAAGAGGTTTTATAGTTCCTACATTTATAACTCTTACTGATATACCTTCCTGTGCAAGAATATCAGCTGCTTTTATAGCTTCATAAGTCATAAGACCTGTTGCTGCTATTGTCACATCATTCCCCTCTTTCACAGTATTAGCTATTCCTATTTGAAAATCGTAAGTTTCTTCATCAAATATTGTTTCTACATCTAATCTTCCCATTCTAATATATACAGGTCCTTCATATTCTGCTGCTGCAAATATCATTTTTTTAGTTTCAACAGCATCAGCTGGAGATAAAACTATCATTCCTGGAATAGATCTCATTAGAGCTATATCTTCTATAGATTCGTGTGATCCTCCATCTTCCCCTACAGATATTCCAGCATGAGTAGGGGCAATTTTTACATTCAATTTAGGATAAGCTATTGTATTTCTTATTTGTTCAAATGCCCTCCCTGCGGCGAACATTGCAAATGTAGAAGCAAAAGGAATTTTTCCACAAGTTGCAAACCCTGCTGCTGTTCCCATGAGGTCAGCTTCTGCTATACCCACATTAAAATGTCTCTCAGGAAATTCTTTTTGGAACATGCTAGTTTTTGTAGATTTAGTTAAATCTGCATCCAATACTACGATATCTTTATTTATTTTTCCAAGCTCTACTAAAGCTTCTCCATAAGCTTGTCTTGTAGCTTTTTTACTCATTTATTTTTCCCTCCTGGATTCTTTTAGATTAATTATTTACTGTTAAGTTCTGCTAATGCCTTTTCAGTTTCTTCTTTAGTTGGTGCTACCCCATGGAATCCACAAACATTTTCCATGAAAGACACTCCTTTACCTTTTACAGTTTTAGCTATTACAATAGTTGGTTTTCCTTTTGCTTCTTTTGCTTTATCCAAAGCAGAAAGAATTTCTTCAAAGTTATGTCCATCTATTTTAATAACATTCCATCCAAAAGCTTCCCATTTTGCATCAACAGGTTCCACACCCATAATTTTATCTACATTTCCATCTATTTGAAGATTATTAAAGTCTAAGAATGCACATACATTATCCAGTTTATAATGTGCTGCTGTCATTGCAGCCTCCCATATCTGTCCTTCTTGTAATTCTCCATCTCCTAGGATGATATATGTTCTGTAAGATTCTCCAGAAAGTTTAGCATTTAATGCCATACCATTTGCTACTGATAATCCCTGCCCTAATGAACCAGTAGAGATTTCTACTCCTGGAACTTTTTTCATATCAGGGTGTCCTTGTAATATTGATCCATATTGTCTTAAAGTTTTTAGGATAGCCTTATCAAAATATCCTCTTTCTGCAAGTGTAGCATATAATGCTGGTGCTGCATGTCCTTTTGATAATACAAATCTGTCTCTTCCTGCCATTTTAGGATTAACAGGATCTATATTCATTTCTGAAAAATATAGAGCTGTTAAAATGTCTGTTGCTGACAATGATCCTCCTGGATGTCCTGACTTTGCTTCACAGATCATTTCTACAATAGATTTTCTTATACTAGTAGCTTTTTCTTCTAGAGTTTTGATATCTTTCATTTATTTCTCCTTTCAAATATTTATATTCTCTCTAAATTATATTATTTTATACATAATATTGTCAAGAAAAGGTATTTTTTTAGCTTAAAAAAACATACCTACCCTTTTTAAAATCGAGTCAATACTGCTTTCTAAAAATTTAAATATATCCTTATATTTGATACATCCTATAACTAAAAGAAAAAAAGAATAGGAAAATAAAGGTCTTATAAGTTTCCCTTCTTTTTTCATATTTTTGAGGATAGTAAATACCCCCAAAGAAAACAGATACAAAAATTCCATACTATTTTTAGTATAAGCAACAGCTATAATAGTGCTTAATACTGTAAAAAATATTAGTAGAATCTTTGTTAGTTGTGGATTACAGCTTATCCCTACAACTGGTATTTTAAGAAGAGCTCCTCCTCCCCAGCCTTTGGGATACAAGTCAAAAATAAAATGAAGAGATAATGCCAGTGCAAAACCTATAAGAAAATATCTAAAAGTATCATTACTATCTCTCTCATAAAATCTTATTAACATAAGAAGAATTAAAGGACTGTGTGTAAGAATACTCCTGTGTTTCAAATTAAATTTAAAATCCCAGTCAGGAAATCTTATTCCTAAAAAATAAGCTGTAAAAGAAACTATTATTCCTGCAAAGCTTACTTTATCAAAAAATTTTATCAGAAAATCCATTT
Source organism: Fusobacterium varium (assembly GCA_002356455.1). Classification (NCBI taxonomy): domain Bacteria; kingdom Fusobacteriati; phylum Fusobacteriota; class Fusobacteriia; order Fusobacteriales; family Fusobacteriaceae; genus Fusobacterium; species Fusobacterium varium. The sequence continues at coordinate 290,622 of AP017968.1, read as the reverse complement.
TTTCTCCCTTGTTTTGAAAAAAAAGGAGCAGAAAATATCTGCTCCTTCTGCCTTTTATGTAAGGTTAATTACTTTAAATATTACTATTTAGTAATTTCAGCAACTACACCAGAAGCTACTGTTCTTCCACCTTCTCTGATTGCGAATCTTAATCCTGTTTCCATTGCGATTGGGTGGATTAATTCTACTCTCATTTCTATGTTATCTCCTGGCATTACCATTTCTACTCCTTCTGGTAATGTTACTGCTCCTGTTATATCTGTTGTTCTGAAGTAGAATTGTGGTCTGTATCCTGAGAAGAATGGTGTATGTCTTCCTCCCTCTTCTTTTGTCAATACATATACTTCTGATCTAAATCCTGTATGTGGTAGGATTGATCCTGGTTTTGCAAGTACTTGTCCTCTTTCTACATCTTCTTTTTTAGTTCCTCTTAGCAGTGCTCCTATGTTATCTCCTGCCTGACCTTGATCAAGTAGTTTTCTAAACATTTCTACTCCTGTACATGTTGTCTTTGCTGTAGGTTTGATTCCTATTATTTCTAATTCTTCTCCTACTTTTACTATTCCTCTTTCTACTCTTCCTGTTACAACTGTTCCTCTTCCTGTTATTGTGAACACGTCTTCTATTGGCATCAAGAATGGTTGATCTACTGCTCTTTCTGGAGTTGGAATATACTCATCTACTGCGTTCATTAGCGCCATTATTTGATCTACCCATTTTTGTTCTCCATTTAATGCTCCTAGTGATGATCCTGTTATTACTGGAATGTCATCTCCTGGGAATCCATACTCTGTTAGTAATTCTCTTACTTCCATTTCTACTAGTTCTAGTAATTCTGGATCGTCTACCATATCTGCTTTATTTAAATATACTACAATATATGGAACTCCAACCTGTCTTGATAGCAGGATGTGTTCTCTTGTTTGTGGCATAGGTCCATCTGCTGCTGATACTACTAGAATAGCTCCATCCATTTGAGCTGCTCCTGTAATCATGTTTTTTACATAGTCAGCATGTCCTGGACAGTCAACGTGAGCATAGTGTCTTTTTTCTGTTTCATACTCAATGTGAGCTGTATTAATTGTGATTCCTCTTTCTCTTTCTTCTGGAGCTACGTCGATTTTATCAAAATCAACTTTTTGAGCTAGTCCTAAGTCTGATAAAACTTTAGAGATAGCTGCTGTTGTAGTTGTTTTTCCGTGGTCAACGTGTCCAATTGTTCCAATGTTTACATGGGGTTTGCTTCTTTCGAATTTTGCTTTAGCCATTTAAATTCTCCTCCTAATTTTTATATTTTATTTTTTATGGCTGGCACTTTATGGTGCCAACCCTTTATAAAGTTACCATATACAAGAAAGACTATTTTCCTCTTTCTTCTTGAATTCCTTTTTGGATAGAAGCTGGTACTTGAATGTATTCAGCAAATTCCATAGAGTAAGTTGCTCTTCCTTGAGATTTAGATCTTAAGTCAGTAGCATATCCAAACATTTCAGATAAAGGAACTTTAGCATCAATGATTTTAGCACCATTTCTGTCTGTCATTCCACCTATCATTCCCCTTCTTGAGTTAAGGTCTCCTATAATATCTCCCATATATTCTTCTGGAGTAGTTACTTCTACTTTGAATACTGGTTCAAGGATTATTGGATTAGATTTAGCAGCAGCTTGTTTAACAGCCATTGATCCTGCAAGTTTAAACGCCATTTCTGATGAGTCAACCTCATGGTATGATCCATCATAAAGAGTTACTTTTACATCAACAACTGGATATCCAGCTACAACTCCGCTTTCTAGAGCTTCTCTACTTCCTTTTTCAACTGCTGGAATATATTCTCTAGGAATAACTCCTCCAGTTATTTTATTAACAAATTCAAATCCTTTTCCTGGATTTGGTTCAAGGATAATTTTAACGTGTCCGTATTGTCCTTTACCTCCAGATTGTTTTGCATATTTAACTTCATGGTCTGTAGTTCCAAGAATTGTTTCTCTGTAAGCAACTTGTGGTTTTCCTACTGTAGATTCAACTTTGAATTCTCTTCTCATTCTGTCAACAATGATTTCAAGGTGAAGTTCTCCCATTCCTGAAATGATTGTTTGTCCAGTTTCTTCATCAGATTTAACTTTGAAAGTAGGATCTTCCTCAGCAAGTTTTGATAAAGCGATTCCCATTTTTTCTTGGTCTGCTTTTGTTTTTGGTTCAACAGCAACTGAAATAACTGGATCTGGGAATTCCATTTTTTCAAGAACTATTGGAGCATTTTCTGCACAAAGAGTATCTCCAGTAGTAGTTTCTTTCAATCCTACTGCTGCTGCGATATCTCCACAATAAACTGCTTCAATTTCTTCTCTTTTATTAGCATGCATTTGAAGTATTCTTCCCATTCTTTCTTTTTTACCTTTTGTAGAGTTTAGAACATAAGTTCCTTTTTCTACAATACCTGAGTATACTCTAAAGAATGTTAATTTTCCAACAAATGGATCTGTCATAACTTTAAATGCTAGAGCTGCAAATGGAGCATCATCTGACATTTCTCTTTCTATTTCAATAGAAGAGTCTTTCATGTCAGTTCCTTTTACCATTGCAACGTCTGTAGGTGCTGGCATATAATCAACAATAGCATCAAGTAATGATTGTATTCCTTTATTTTTGAATGCTGTTCCACAAGTTACTGGAACTATCATATTAGCAATAGTTGCTTTTCTAAGAGCCCCTTTAATTTCTTCTTCAGTGATTTCTTCTCCACCAAAGAATTTTTCCATTAAATCATCACTTGTTTCAACAACTGATTCCAACATGAATTGTCTTGCATCTTCAGCTTTATCAGCTAATTCTGCTCTGATTTCTTTTACTTCAAATTTTTGTCCATTATCTGAATCGATAGGCCAGATAATTTCTTTCATAGTGATTAGATCAATTACTCCTTCAAAGTAATCTTCTGCACCAATTGGTAATTGAATCGGTACAGGATTTGATCCTAATTTATCTTTGATATCTCCAACACACATGCTGAAGTCAGCACCAATTCTATCCATTTTATTAAAAAATGCGATTCTTGGTACTTGATATTTGTCAGCTTGTCTCCAAACAGTTTCTGATTGAGGCTGTACCCCATCAACTGCTGAGAATACTGCAACTGCTCCATCTAGAACTCTTAGAGATCTTTCAACCTCAACTGTAAAGTCCACGTGTCCTGGTGTGTCTATTATATTTACCCTATGATCTCTCCAGAAACAAGTTGTTGCAGCAGAAGTGATAGTGATACCTCTTTCTTGCTCTTGTTCCATCCAGTCCATTGTAGCTCCACCTTCATGAACTTCTCCTAGCTTATGCTCTACTCCTGTATAGAATAGGATTCTTTCAGTAGTAGTAGTTTTTCCTGCGTCGATATGAGCCATAATTCCAACGTTTCTAGTCATATCTAAAGAAACTTTCCTAGCCATTAAGTATTTCCTCCTCAAAAAAAATGAATAAAGTTAATCTCTGCCATCTATAAAAAATTAGATTTTGTAATGTGCGAAAGCTCTGTTTGCTTCTGCCATTTTATAAGTATCTTCTTTTTTCTTTATAGTTGCTCCATCATTATTAGCTGCTGCGATTAATTCTGCTGCTAATTTTTCGATCATACCATATTCTTTTCTTTGTCTTGTATAAAGTGTTAACCATCTGATTGCTAAAGTTTGTTGTCTTTCAACTCTTACTTCAACTGGAACTTGGTATGTAGCTCCCCCGATTCTTCTTGATCTAACTTCGATTTGAGGTTTGATATTATCTAATGCTTGTTTAAATACATCATACCCCTCTTGACCAGTTTTCTCTTTTATTAAATCCATAGCTGAGTAGAATATTCCTTCAGCGATAGCTTTTTTTCCATCTAACATAATTGAATTGATAACTTTAGTAACTACTTTATCTGAGTATCTAGAATCAGGTAGTACATCTCTTTTTACTGCTGCTCTTCTTCTTGACATTTTTAACTGTTCACCTCCCTATAATTACGCTTTTTTAGCTCCATATTTAGATCTTGATTGTTTTCTTTTTGCAACTCCAGCTGTATCCAAAGCTCCTCTGATAACTTTGTATCTAACCCCTGGTAAGTCTTTTGTTCTTCCACCTCTTACAAGTACGATTGAGTGTTCTTGTAAATTGTGTCCTTCTCCTGGAATGTAGCAAGTAACTTCGATTCCATTAGTTAATTTTACTCTGGCAACCTTTCTTAAAGCTGAGTTTGGTTTTTTAGGTGTAGTTGTATAAACTCTTACACAAACTCCTCTTCTTTGTGGGTTTCCTTGTAATGCTGGTGATTTTTTCTTTTCTAGTAAAGTGTCTCTTCCATTTTTTACTAATTGACTTAAAGTAGGCATTTTACCCTCCTTCCTATTATTTTAAAATAATTTTATATATTATAACTTAAATATTATAATCACTTTGTTTCAAAAAGTCAATATAAAGCTAAGGTTATATTTATAAATCTTTACAATTATATCATACTTTATCAAATTTAGAAAGTATTTTTTAAAGTTTTTAATTCATTTTCTAACTCTTCCCATTCTTCCATCAAAGAAAGTATCTCCATATCTAATTCTTCCAGTTCTTTTTGTATTTCCATAAGCTTATCTACATTATTTTCTATTCCTGCTTCATTATACTCTTCTTCTTTAGCAGATTTTTTTTCTTCAAGTTTTTCCACATCTGATTCAGCTTTTATTATTTTTTTCTCAAGAGATGATATTCTGTTTTTATTTTTTTTCTGTTCTTCAAAATTAAGAGAAGCCTTAACATCTTTTTCTTTCACTTCTTCTCTTTGATTTAAATAAGAATTATAATCTCCTTTAAAAAGTTCTGCTCCATCTTTTTTTATTTCATATATATTATTAACAACATAATCTAAAAAATTTCTATCATGTGATACTACCAATATTGTTCCTGTGTAATCTTCAAGAGATTCAGACAAAATCTCCCTTGAATATATATCCAGATGGTTAGTAGGTTCATCCAATATCAAAAAATTAGGTTTTTCCAACATGAGTTTCATAAATGCCACCCTTGCCTTTTCTCCTCCACTCAAGCTAGATATTTCTTTATATACATCATCTTCTGTAAAAAGAAAACCTCCACATATATTTCTTGCTTCCTCTTCACTTAATACAAAATGATACATTAGTTCTTCTAAAACAGTTTTTTTAGGATCCAACCCCTGATGATTTTGGTCATAATATCCAATTTTTACTCTATCTCCTATTTTAAAATCTCCTTTGCTCTGTTTTTCCATACCATTTATTATTTTCAGCAAAGTAGATTTTCCCACACCATTTTTTCCAATTACTCCAACTCTGTCTCCTCTGTATATATCCAGATTTAAATTAGAAAATATTTCTTTTCCATCAAAAGATTTTGCTAAGTCTTTTATTCTTAATACTAAATCTACACTTGTAGTGTCAGTTTCAAATTTAAGTTTTATTTTTTTTGTTGTAATAACAGGATTTTCCATTTTATCCATTCTATTAAGTATCTTTTCTCTACCTCTTGCTTGTTTAGATTTTACTCCTGCTTTGTATCTTCTGATAAACTCCTCCATTTTTCTGAGTTTATCCTGTTCTTTATCAAAAGCTTTTACAGCTCCTGATAAATAAGCCTCTTTTTGAATAGTGAAATCTGTATAATTTCCATTATATGTTTTTAAAGTTTTCCCTTCTATTTCAAATATTCTGTTCACTACATTATCTAAGAAATAAACATCATGTGAAATAAGGATAAAAGCTTTTTTATAGTCTTTTAATATTTTTTCCAGCCATTCAATAGCATTTAAATCTAAATGATTAGTAGGCTCATCTAATATCAAAAGTTCTGGTTCTTCCAAAAGAATCTTTCCTAATGCCACCCTTGAAAGCTGCCCTCCAGACAAATCCCTTATTTTTGAACTCCACAAAGATTCTGCCAGACTAAGTCCATTCAATATCTGTTTTACTTTATATTCTATTGCATATCCTTCATTTTGCTCATACCTTGCTGTTACAGTACCTAATTCTTCCATAGTTTTATCAAAGTCATCGAGATTTTCTGCCAATATGATATTTAATTCCTGTATTCTATGATAATCATTCTGCACATTAGAAAAAACTGTCATTAATTCTTCAAAGACAGTATTATCATGATTAAGATTAGGATGCTGTGAAAGGTATCCTATTTTTAATCCACCTTTTTTTGATATTGTTCCCCTTTGATTTGTTTCAGGGTCAACTTCATCATATTCTAATCCCAAAAGTATTTTAATAAGGGTACTTTTTCCTGCTCCATTTACCCCTATCATTCCTATTTTATCCTTCTCATCTATTGAAAAGCTTATATTCTTAAACAAAGTTTCCCCTGTAAATCCCATAAATAAATTATTTACCTGCAGAAGTGCCATTTCTTATCTCTCCTAATTTCTTCCTATATTTTCCATCTAAAATCTTAACACATTCCAGATTTATTGTAAAGGTCAAAGTATTTACAAAAGTTTTTCTTACTCCTTTCATAATTTTATGATAAAATTATATGTTAATAACTTTACTCAGGGAGATGCATTACTTATGATAAAAAAAATCTTGATTCTCCACTTCTTTATTCTGATGTTTTCTTTCTCATTTTCTGATGGAGTTCAGTCTAAATCTTATAAAGTGGATGCAATCAATAAAGCAATAGAAGAATTAAAAATGCAGCAGGCTCATCTAGAACTTTTAAAAGAAAAAATAGAAAGTACAGATACTGATGTTACAAAAAAAGTTCCTGTTTCTGAAGGCAGACCGAAAATAGCCCTTGTCCTAAGTGGTGGAGGCGCAAAAGGAGCTGCCCATGTTGGAGTTCTTAAAGTTCTTGAAAAATATCAGATTCCTGTGGATATAATAATAGGAACAAGTGTTGGTAGTATAGTAGGAGGAATGTACTCTATTGGCTACTCTCCTGATGAAATAGAAAAAACTATACTTAACCTGAAGTTTACTTCACTTCTTACAAATTCAAAAGACAGAAATCTAAAAAATATAGAAGATAAAATAGAGAATGATAAATATCCTTTTACTGTCAGTATAGACAAAAACCTTAAATTATCATTCCCTATGGGATTTTTAAATGGAGAGAATATTTATTTACAATTAAAAGAAATATTTAACAGAGCTGAAAATATTAAAAATTTTAATGATCTTCCTATTCAGTACAGAGCTATCACTACTGATTTACAAACTGGAAAAGAAGTAATTATAAGAGATGGAGACCTTGCACTTGCCACTTTTAAAAGTATGGCTATACCTAGTTTTCTTGAACCCATAGAAGACAATGGAAAATTTTATGTAGATGGAGGAGTTGTTAATAACTTTCCTATAGATGTAGCTCTTTCATTAGGAGCTGATATAATTATAGCTGTTGATATTTCAGCTGAAGCCTCTAAAATAAATGAAAAATCTAATCTTATAACTATTTTAGACAAACTTGCTACATATAATGGAAATAGAAAAGTTGATTTACATAAAAGGTTGGCTGATATTTTAATAGTTCCAGATGTAAAAGATCACGATACAATAGATTTCAGCAATCTTTCAGCACTTGTTGATGAGGGTGAAAAAGCTGCTGAAAAATATGGATATATTTTAGAAAATTTAAGTTATCCAGAAGAATTTAAAGAAATAAAAGAAAAAAATCTTAAAGAAAAACCTATACTGATAAAAAATATAAAACTTGTTGGAAATGAAATTCTTACTGAAGAAAAAGTTAAAAATCTTATGCCAAATGTTAATGGCAGCCAATTTACCAGAGCTGATTTAAATGACTGGACAAAAAGAGTTTATTCAGTAAGCTATATAGAGAGAGCTTTTTATGAGGTAGATGGAGATACCATTATATTTAAAGTAAAAGAAAAAGATGGAATAAATATCAATGCTTCACTTAATTACGCTTCTAATTATGGTGGTTCTATGAATATTTCTGCTACTATACCAAACTTTGGATTATGGACTAGAAACTATACTGTAAAGGCAGAAGCATCAAGCTATCCTAAAGTAGCTCTTAATAATCTTTCATTTTATGAACTAGGAAGAATTAAAATTTTAACTGCTGCAAGTATAGGTTATGAAGTAGACCCATTATTTATCTTTAATGATGGAAATAAGGTTTCAACATATGATTCAAATACTTTTAAAACTACTTTATCACTTGGTACTGCAATATCTAATAATGTTGTTACAGGATTAACTCTAGGATATCAAGATACAGACAATAAATATTCCAGTGGAAGCAGAGCATACAGAGATTTCCATGAAAGTTATCAAACTGTTTCTACTGGTATGTATCTTTATATTGATACTCTTAATAAAAAGAATTTTCCATCAAAAGGAAATGTTCTGCGCTTTGATGGTTTTAACACCCAAGGTGTAGCAAGTAAAGATATAAATTATAATGGTTTTATGTTTTCTACTGATTTCTATCTTCCTGTAACTGAAAAATTCTCTATGAATTTAGGAATATCTGGAGGAAAAACAGCAGGTGAAAATGTTCCTAACAGCAGCCTATTTAAATTAGGTGGATTAAGAGATAATGATTTGGCATTTTCATTTATAGGTCTCCCTATGATGGGAAGATATACTGATGAATTTTATATGATTCGTGGTGGCGTTCAATACAGGCTTACAGATACATTTTACCTTATAGGAAAATATAATATGATGACTTATTCATCTGATGGATTATCTTTCCAAAAATCTTATGAAATCGGTGATAGAAGATATCATGGTTATGGTGGCGGTATTGGCTGGGATACATTCCTTGGTCCTATTTCTCTAATGCTGTCTAATGATTTGGATTCTTCTTCTCCATTATTTGAAATATATATGGGATACACATTCTAAAAAATATATATACGAACAAAAATATAATTTTATATAAAATCAGGGGGATATAAAGTGAAAAATATAGTGAGATCTGTTATTTATTGTATTGGTTTGTTTATAATGGCTGTTGGAGTAACATTTTCAGTAAAATCTAATTTAGGTGTTTCTCCAGTAAATTCTATTCCTTATGTAATAAGCATTATAGCTGGTCTAGATCAAGGCCTCTGTGTTTCTCTTATATTTTTTTCATATATTATTCTACAATTTTTTATTTTAAAAAAGGAATTTAAATTTCAAAATCTTTTACAAGTAATCTGTGCAAGTCTATTTGGATATTTTGTAACTTTTTCAAATATGATTTTTTATTTTGAACCTTCATCTAATTATTTCATAAGAATATTATATATGATATTGAGTATAATACTTATAGGAATAGGAGTATTTTTATATCTTGAAGCTGAATTGATTCCTCTCCCAGCTGAAGGTGTTATGTTGGCTTTAAAAAAGAAAACAACCTTTGAATTTCATAATATTAAGGTTGGTTTTGATCTTATAACCGTAATATTGGCTGTTCTGCTTTCATTTATATTTTTAAAAAATATTTATGGAATAAGGGAAGGAACATTTATTGCAGCATTCTTAGTTGGAAAAGTTGTAGGATTTATTCCTAAGTTATTTAAAAAAGAAGTAAAAAAATTAAAATCATTTATAGCTTAAAAAAGAGATATTTTGTACTGCACCTAAAATCTTAGACAAATAAGATGGAGGGTGTATTTTTTATAGCTAAATTATTAGGATAATAAAAAACTTCCAACAGATAACAGTTCTGTCAGAAGTTTTTTGGTTAAATGTGTAATTTAATTAATACTGGGAAAAAATTTTATACTACCTTTATACCGTTTTTTTATGGCATTTATGTTACAAATAAAATATTTTTTACTATAGAAGCAATATCTTACAAGAAAAAAATTCAAACTTGTGTTAAAATATTCCTAATACACAGGAGGATATTATGAAAAAAGAAAGCAGAACTATAATATTTGACAAAGAATTAAATATAGAGGCTTATACTTTCAAAGGTGTGATGCAGAAATTCCCGAACCATTTTCATAAACATTATGTTATTGGCTTTATTGAGAAAGGAGAAAGAAAACTTTCATGTCTCAATAAAGAATATATAGTTGGAAGTGGAGATATTACAATTTTTAATCCATATGATGTTCATACTTGTGAACAAATAAATGAACTTCCTCTTGATTACAGATGCCTAAATGTATCTGAAGAAATTATGAAAAAAAGCATAACTGATATTACTAGAACAGAAGAAAAAATCTTTTTTTCTCCAACAGTAATAACAAATCTTTATCTTTCTTCTTTAATTAAAGACCTGCATTCCATGATTTCAAATAAATCTAAGGAATTTAGAAAAGAGGAAATTTTTATACTTATTATTGAATATCTTATGAAATATCATTTTCATTCTTCTGAAAGCAATTATCCTATAAAACAGAGTGATAATATCAAAAAAATCTGTGAATTTTTAGAAAAAAACTTTGATAAAAATATTTCACTGGATATGCTCAGTAATATTACAAATCTCAGTAAATATCATCTCCTTCGTTCTTTTACAAAAGAAACAGGAATTACACCATATGGTTATCTTGAAACTGTAAGGATAGAAAAAGCTAAAATTTTTCTTGAAAAAGGAATATCTCCTTCAGAAACTGCCTTTCTTACAGGATTTAATGATCAAAGTCATTTCAGTAATTTCTTTAAGAAATTCATAGGACTTACACCTAAACAATATCAGAATATTTTCATCAATAAAAACTAATCTTTGGAGGCTATAAATGAATAACAAAAACACTTTAGGGCATATTTCTGCTATTCTTACAGTACTTATTTGGGGAACGACTTTTATTTCAACAAAAGTCCTCCTTACACATTTCACACCTATTGAAATATTGTTTTTTCGTTTTTCTCTAGGATTTGTTGCTCTGCTTCTTATCTATCCACATAAACTGATTCTCACAGATAAAAAACAGGAAAAACTCTTTATGCTGGCTGGATTATGTGGAGTTACACTATATTTTCTTTTTGAAAATATAGCTTTGACTTATTCATTTGCTTCTAATATTGGAGTTATTGTTTCTATCTCTCCTTTTATTACAGGTATACTTACTCATTTTTTTCTAAAACAGGAAAAATTAAAATTCAGCTTTTTCTTAGGGTTTCTTGTATCTATCACAGGAGTAGCACTCATTAGTTTTAATGGAAGTGCTGTTTTAAAACTCAATCCAATAGGTGATATATTAGCTGTTCTTGCTGCAGCTACATGGTCTGTTTATTCAATAGTTACTAAAAAAATAAGCGACTATCAGTATAATACAATACAGGCAACAAGAAGAATATTTTTCTATGGATTGATATTCATGCTCCCAGCTCTTTTCTTTTTTGATTTTCGTATAGGAATTGAAAGATTTAGAAATCCCCTTGTTTTATTTAATATATTATTTTTAGGATTTGGTGCTTCTGCTGTCTGTTTTGTTACTTGGAATCTTTCTTTAAAACTTCTTGGAGTTTTAAAAACAAGTGTATACATATATGCGGTTCCAGTTATAACAGTAGCATTTTCAGCTTTTATACTCAAAGAAAAAATAACTCCTATAGCTATGGCTGGAACTTTTCTGACTTTAGTAGGATTATTTATTTCAGAAAATAGAATTAATGTAAAAAAAGGAGAAAAAAATGAATGAGGAAAATAGCAAATGTGTAATAATAATAGATGAAGAACTTCCCTTAGGTATAATTGCAAATACTTCATCTATTCTTGGAATCACTCTTGGAAAACATATTCCTGAGTTAATAGGGAAAGATGTACAAGATGATAATAATAAAAATCATTTAGGAATAATTAAAATACCTGTTCCTATATTAAGAGGTAATGAAAATATGATAAGAGAACTAAGAGAAAAACTTTATACTTCTGATTTTGAAGATATTATTACAGTTGATTTCTCTGATGTAGCTCAAAGCTGTAAAACATATGATGAATTTGAAGATAAACTCTCTAAAATTCATGAAAAAGATATGAAATACTTTGGAATAGCTCTTTGTGGAAATAAGAAAAAAATAAATAAACTTACAGGAAATATTCCACTTCTTCGTTAAAAAAAGACTGCTTTATTTTGCAGTCTTTTTAATTTATTTACTATTTATTATTTTCTGCCAATTCACTATATTTTTTAGAAAGGTCTTTTTTCCCACGATCTGAATAAAATAGACCTAAATTATATTGAGCATCTTTAAGCCCTTCATCTGCTGCCTTTTTATAATATATTTCTGCTAAATCATATTTTTTCTGTTCTTCATATAGTATTCCCAAATTATTTTGAGCTTCTAAGTCACCTTGATCTGAAGCCATTTTCCAATATTTCTCTGCCAGAGTGAATTTTTTTTGATTTTTGTATAGGATTCCTATATTGTATTGAGCATCCATATCTCCCTGACTGGCTGCTAACTTATAGAATTCTTCTGCCAAACCAAATTTCTTTTGATCATCATATAAACACCCTAAGTTATACTGAGCTCCTTTATCACCTTGAGCTGCTGCTAATTTATAGTACTTTTCCGCTTCTATAAAATTCTTCTGTGTATCATATAGACACCCTAAATTATATTGAGCATCTACATCACCTTGAGCTGCTGCTTTTTTATAATATGTTTCTGCTAAATCATATTTTTTTTGATCATCATATAAAACTCCAAGATTATATTGGGCATCTTTATCACCTTTATCAGCTGCCAGTTTATAATACTTTTCTGCTAAATCAAGTTTATCAGTATCTTCATATAATATCCCTAAAGCATATAGAGCATCCACATCACCTTTGTCTGCTGCCAGTTTCCAGTATTTTTCTGCCAAATCATATTTTCCATTTTCATAATATGAATTTCCTTGCTTTACCTGTTTTTCTGTACTATCTCCTGCAAACACTGTATTTCCTAAGCTAAGCACTAAAATAGCAACATAAAAAATTAAACTGATTCTATTTTTTCCTTTCATATAATTTCCCCCTTAATGTTCATTATTTTAATTTTACATTTTTTTCAAAAAAATTACAATCTTTCTTTCAAATTATTAAAAAAGACAGAAAATATTCTGCCTCTTATTTTTTTATTTTTCTGCATTTTCTTTCTATAAATTCTTTAAATTTATGAAATGTTCCTACTGAAAAACTATCTTTTCTTATAATTATTCCATTTTGCTTGCCTATCATCATCACATATAATTTTTTAAGTTCATATATTCTTCTTATTTGATTGTAATTAAATTCCATAAAAACTTTTCCTTCTTCAAGAGTTATTGTATCTTCACCAAAACGAAATATACTTTCAGGTATAATTCCATTATGAACAGCAAGAGTATTTTTCATCATATCCTTACTTACTTTAAAATGAAGAAAATATATTGCTATTGAAAAAAAGAACATTACTATAAATACAAGTATCTCAAAAGTATTTCTTTCTCTCATAATATTTAAATATGCTATATAAAGACAAACTACAGCTAGAATAGCTCCACATATTCTTAAACGTTTTAAAACTATACTTTTCAGAAATTCTGAAAAAATATTTTTAGTGACATAATATCTATTTTCAAATAAAAGTTCTATATCCATCCCTCCCATTTTTCTTTTACATCAATTATACCATAAATTCAAAACTAAAAAAATATTCATTTTTCTAAGAATAAGCAGTTTTATGTTTTAAAGATAGTTATTCTTTTTATTTTTATATTAAAAAACCGGCATCTACAGCCGGCTTTTATTAAATATTATTTTAAACTATTTTGAAAGGTTATAAAAAACGTCAAGTCCTCTATATTGGGCAGTAGCTCCTAATTCATCTTCTATTCTTAGTAATTGATTGTATTTTGCCATTCTGTCAGTTCTTGAAGTTGAACCAGTTTTAATTTGTCCTGCATTTGTTGCAACAGCTATATCAGCTATTGTAGCATCTTCAGTTTCTCCAGATCTATGAGAAACAACAGCAGTCATTCCAGCTCTTTTTGCCATTTCAATAGCATCTAAAGTTTCAGTTAATGATCCTATTTGATTTAATTTGATAAGAATAGAATTAGCAGATTTTAATTCTATTCCTTTTTTTAGTCTTTCAGTGTTAGTTACAAATAAGTCATCTCCAACTATTTGAACTCTGTCTCCGATTGCAGCAGTCAATTTTGCCCAACCATCCCAGTCATCTTCTCCTAATCCATCTTCAATAGATTTAATAGGATATTTATCTACTAATTTTGTATACCATTCTACCATTTCTTCAGAAGTTCTAGTAACTCCTCCTTCTCTTTTAAAATGATATTCAAATTTTCCTGGTGCTACTTCTTTACAGAATTCACTTGATGCAGCATCTATTGCAAAAGTTATATCTTTTCCTGGCTCATATCCAGATTTTTTGATAGCTTCGATCATAAGATCTAAAGCTCCTTCAGTTCCATTTATTTTAGCAGGAGCATATCCTCCTTCATTTCCTACATTTGTAGAATCACCATTAGCTTTAAGAAGTTTTCCTAAGTTATGGAATATTTCACATCCCATTCTCATAGCTTCTTTAAAACTTTTTGCTCCAACTGGTTGAATCATAAATTCTTGAACATCTACAGCTGAATCAGCATGTGATCCTCCATTAAGAATATTCATCATTGGAAGAGGTAATTCTTTAGTGTTTACTCCTCCTAAGTATTTATATAAAGGCATTCCCAATGCTTCTGCTGCTGCTTTAGCTACTGCTAAAGATACACCTAATATAGCATTTGCTCCTAATCTACCTTTATTTGGAGTACCATCTAATTCAATCATAGCAGTATCTATTCCTACTTGATCTAATGCATCCATTCCTAAAATATTTTCTTTAATTTCAGTATTTACATTGTTTACAGCTGTAAGAACACCTTTTCCTAAGTATCTCGATTTATCATTATCTCTTAATTCAACAGCCTCATAAGCCCCTGTTGAAGCTCCTGATGGAACTGCTGCTCTTCCTTTTGCTCCACATTCCAGGATTACATCTACTTCTACTGTAGGATTTCCTCTTGAATCAAGTATTTCTCTTGCTACTACATCTACTATTCTTGTCATTTAAAAAAACCTCCTAATAAATTATATCTTTAATCTATCATTATTATTATACCATAGTTTAAAAAATATTTAAATTAATTTACTCTTATTTTATTTCAATTACTTTTACAGAGTTAGTTGTTCCTCTTTTGAATACACTTTCTCCACAAATTGCAACAATTATATCTCCTCTGCTTACTAATCCTAATTCAACTGTCACTCTTTCAGCCAGATTAAAGAATGAATCAAGAGTTTCTGAATTTCCATCTACATATGGAATAACTCCTCTAGATAGCATTAATTGATTTGCTGTTCTTTCATTGTTAGTAATTGCAAGTATAGTTGCTGTTGGAAAATATCTTCTGATATCTCTTGCAGCTCTTCCTGATTCAGTTCCTACCACTATAACTTTTGCTCCTAGAGCTTCACTTACTTCAGCAGTTCCTTTTGCAACAGCTGAAGTTATTGTTACTTCTTCATTCTTACATTTATTTCTTGGAGTTACTAATGGATCCATTTTTTCAGCTATTCTTGCCATTACTGAAACTGCTTCTATTGGATATTTTCCTTTTGCTGATTCTCCAGAAAGCATTACACAATCTGTACCATCAAGAATTGCATTAGCAACATCATTTACTTCTGCTCTTGTAGGTCTTGGATTCTTAATCATAGAATCAAGCATTTGTGTAGCTGTTATAACCACTTTTCCTACTGCATTACATCTATCTATCATCATTTTTTGTGCTACTGGAACGTCTTCTACAGGAATTTCTACTCCCAGATCTCCTCTTGCTACCATGATACCATCAGATAGTTCAAGAATTTCTTCAAAGTTATCCACTCCTTCTTGATTTTCTATTTTGGAAATGATTTGAACATCTTTTCCTCCATTCTCATCAAGAACTCTTCTTACTTCTCTTACATCATCAGCTTTTCTGATAAATGAAGCTGCAACATAGTCAATTCCTTGTTGGCATCCAAAGATCATATCTTTTACATCTTTTTCTGATAATGCTGGTAAATTAACTGCAACATTTGGAAGATTTACACCTTTATTTTCACCTAATTCTCCATTATTTACAGCAATACATCTCACTTCATTTTCTACTACTTCTTTAACAGTGAACTCAAGAAGTCCATCATCAATAAGTACAGTATCTCCAGCTTTAAGATCTTTTGTTAATCCTTCATAAGTTACAGCAACTATTTTATTATTTCCCACTACAGTTTTATCAGTAGTGATTGTAAAATCCTGTCCTGCAACTATTACAGCATCTTTTCCACCTTCAAGTTTAATCGTTCTAATTTCTGGTCCTTTGTTATCTAATAATAAAGCTGCTCTGATTCCAGTTTCTGCTTTTGCTTGTCTAAAATTTTGAATTCTTTTTCCATGTTCCTCATGATCTCCATGAGAAAAATTTAATCTCATCATGTTCATTCCAGTTCTTAATAATTCTTTTAAAGTTTCTACCGATTCAGTTTTTGGTCCAATTGTACAAACAATTTTCGTCTTTTTCAAAATTCTCACCTCAAATATTATTTTTAAATCTAAATATTATAAACAGTTTGTTTTCCCCACTTATTCTTTTCTTAAACAAATTAAATTTATCTACTATGAAGTTTATATTATCTGATATAATTTATCAAGAAAATTATCGTGTATTTTTTGACCTTTTTATGTTTAATTTTTAATTCTACTTTTTTTTAAATTTTATTCTTTTTCTCCCTTTTCCTCAAGATATTTCAAGGTTAAATAAAGCTTTTTTCTTTAAATACTTTTTTCATTTTTTATGTATTTAAAAAAAACATTAGCGTGGAATTTAATACTGTTTCTGTCATATCTTTCTTTTTTTATGAAAGATTCTGCTTCATTTTCTATTACTCTTATTATTAATATTCAAGAAAACTCTCTCTTCTCTTTTAAATAAATATGAAAAATTTATCACAAGTTTCTAATTTTATATAAATAAAATTAGAAAAATAAAGTGATCTGAATAAATTTCAGACCACTTTGATTTGATAACAAAATAAATTTTATTTTATAAACCAATTATTTTTTACATTTCTTTAACTATTGCTTCTGGGTCCACGTTTCCTCCTGATATTACAAAACATACTTTTGAATCTTTTGTAACAGGAAGAGTTCCTTTAAGAGCAGCAGCTATACCAATAGCTGAAGAAAATTCAGCCAATATTTTTCCTGCTGTAAGAAGTTTGATACTTCCCTGAGCTATATCCTCTTCTTTTACAGTAATAATTTTATCTACATATTTTTTTACTACAGGATATGGTTTTTCTCCTGGAATGAGAGTAAGAATAGCATCAGCTACAGAATGCTGTGATGGAAGAAGAATACGTTCTCCTGCAGCAAAACTTTTAGTGTATCTGCACATACATTCTGGTTCTATACCAATAGTAGTCACAGATGAAGAAATTTCTTTCACAGCAGTTGAAATACCACTGATAAGTCCGCCTCCACCTATTGGAACGATCACATAATCTACATCTGGAAGTTGTTCCATAATTTCCAGCCCAATAGTTCCCTGCCCAGCCATAATAGCATAGTCATCATATGGATGAACTATAGAATATCCATATTCTTTATTCAAAGCATTTGCCACATTATGGCGTTCATCATATGGACACTGTACTACCCTTGCTCCAAAAGATTTAATCCCATCAACTTTAATTTTAGGAGCATTGTCAGGAACAACTATAGTAGCTTTTACTCCTAATAATTCTGCAACAAATGCAACTCCTTTTCCATGATTACCAGATGAGGCTGCTACAACTCCAGCTTTCAATTCATCTTCAGACATAGTCAGCATCTTATTAAGTGCCCCTCTTATCTTGAAAGAATTTGTTTTCTGCATACATTCAGCTTTAAGATACACTTTACATCCAAGAAGTTCATCTAAAACTTCCATTCTTATCATTGGAGTTTTAATAGTATATTCTGATATTCTTATTTGAGCTTCTTTTATCTGTTCTAGTCTGAGCATATTGTTCCTCCTTTTTAAATTTTATCATTTAAAATAAATTACAAAAAAATAAAAATATTCTTTTTATAATTATAGCCTCTAATAATTTTTTGTCAAGATATCCAAATAAAAGAAAAAATTATTTTTTCTAATTCTTCTCTGTGATATAATAAAAATGTAGTCTATATCTTAAGATGAAAGGAGAACGCAAAATGACAATTGAAGAGAGAGCCTATAGCACCAAACTTACCAAAAATGAAAAAAAAGTTCTGGAGTACATACTTCAAAATTTGGAAAAAGCCTGCTATATGACATCTAACGAAATAGCAAAAGAATTAAAATTGGGAGATACTTCAGTTATAAGAATGGCAAAATCTCTTGGATTTTCAGGATATGGAGAATTTAAAAAGAAACTGGCTTTGGAAACCTTAGAAAAAAGATATCAAAAAATAAATAACCATCTGCCTTTTGAAAAAATAGCAATTACAAATTCGATAGATTTAAAACAAATACCTGAACTGGTATTTCAAAATATACAAAATAATATTTTAAAGGATCAAAATAGAAATGAAGTTGAAAAGTATATAGAAACAGCTAAAAAAATAATAGGGGCAAAGAAAAAGTATATAGCTGGTTTTCGTAATACTTATGGAATTGCTAATTATTTTACCACTATCTTATCACATGTTATCCCTCAAGTTATGCATCTTAATGCTCATGATGGATTTGAAGATCAGGCTATAGACATGGATGAAAATGATATACTGATACTTTTTACTTTGCCTCGTTATTCACAAAATGCCTTACAAGTGTACAAAATAGCAAAAGAACATAAATGCCCTGTAATTGTGATTACTAACCAGTTGATATCTCAAGTAACAGAAGGGGCTGCTTATGTCTTGGTACATAGTGTAGATTCTCTAAGTTTTGCTAATTCTATAGTTGGAGTAACACTGACTGTTGAAATATTAGTCAGTCTTATAAGTAAGCTTGCAGGAGAAAAAGGGAAAAAAAGACTTGAAAAATTGGATGGATACATGTCAGAAACTGGAATGTATTGAAAATAAAAATGACCTAGATTTTATTCTGGGTCTTTTTCTATTGACAAAGCATTCATAACTGATATAATTAAAAATAAATATTAACATTTATTTTTATATAATAAAAAATTATAAAATTTAAAAAGGAGGTATCAGTGTGGCAAAAGTAGGTTTTTTAGGATGTGGTAAAATTGGAAAAAGTATGGTGGAACATATTAAGAAAAAAGGAACTCATCAAATAACTTTTATACAGGATCCTTTCTTAAAATGTGAGGGTGAATTAAAAGAAAAAATTATTGCCAAAGGGCTGGATTCATTTTATGAAGGAACAGATTTAATAATAGAATCAGCTACTGCTGATGTCCTCAAAGAAAATATAGAATTGATACTAAAACATTCAAATTTATTAGTATTATCAGTAACAGCTTTCAGTGATAATGATTTTACAGATAAGGTAAAAAAATTATGCAGCAAATATGGAAGACATATATATTTTCCTCATGGAGCAATATTAGGAATGGATGGACTCTTTGATGCTCATTCTATCATTACCAGTGTAACTATTGAAACAGTAAAAAATCCTAAAAGTCTAGGACGTGAAGACACTGAGAGAACAGTTGTATATGAAGGTACCACCAGAGAAGCATGCAAACTTTATCCAAGAAATGTCAATGTTCATGCCACTATAGCATTATCAGGGATAGGATTTGATAAAACACATTCAAGAATAATTTCAGATCCAGCTGTTACTACTAACACTCACAATATATGTATAAAAGGAGATGGCATTTCATTTACTCTGAATATAAGCAGTTTTTCAACTGGAGGAATTACTGGAGTTTACACACCTATATCAGCTTGTGGAAGTTTAGACAGAATATTAGGAGGAGATGAATACTATACATTTGTATAGTTATATTGGTTTTTAGTTTCTTTATTTTTATATCTCATATATTATTTAAAATAGAAAATTTTATAAAATTATAAAAAAATATTAGTTTTAAATTTTTTAAATAAAAAACAGTCATTCTACTCCCTTTTTGTGCATATCATTATTAGAAACTACTAAAAACAACCTAGAAGCATAAAGTCACTGATCTATCTTAGACAGTTTAATAACTGCTTTAATTGAGAAGCTATTATCCAATATGCTCTAAATATTATGGCATAAAATAGGTATAATATAAAAATGACTGTTTTAAATTTAAAATTTTCTCTTTTAGTACTAATTTTAGATAGCTAGGTTTTCTTTTTCACGCTTCAATTTATTTTTATACATCATTTTATCAGCTTTTTTTATCATTTCATCTGAATTTTTGTATTCATCAGGATATATAGAATATCCTCCACTAATACGAGGTATTAAATAACAATTTGTAATGTAAAAAGGTTGTTCCACAACTATATGAATCTTTTCTAAAAGCTTCATATAGAAATCTTTTTCTCTATTATTTTTAATAATAATTGCAAACTCATCTCCACCTATTCGGAATACAAAATCTGAACTATCAACACAACTTTTTAATCGATTTGCTACTTCTATTAGTAATAAGTCTCCTATTTTATGTCCATAATTATCATTTACTTCTTTAAATTTATCTAAATCAAGATATAATAAGCCAAAAGAAATTCTTGAGTTTATTAATTCATTTAATAATTTGGATAAAAATCTCTCATTATACAATCCAGTCAATGAATCTGTATTTGCCAATAAAACTAATTCTCTACTTTTTCTTTTAGAAATCATTAATCCATAAATAACAAGTGCGACTAAAAAACTAATAAATATCGCTATAAATATTTTTGATATGATATATTCAAATGAAATCCAACCATTTTTAGGAACTATATTTAAAAACCAAACTCCTCCTGGAACATAAATTTCTCCTTGAATACTTTCTTCTATATCTTCTTCAAAATTTTTAACAATAACCTGTCTTTCTAACGAATCTGGAATATTTCTCCATATTTTATATAAATATCCTTCCTTATCCAATATTTTTAAATCTGCTTTATCAAATATTTCTGGAACATTCATGACTGCTATACTAAATCCCCAAAATTGTTTTTTCTTATTACTATCTTTAAGATAAATTGGTCTTCTTGCTACTACCCCTATTCCCTTTTGATAAAGTTCAAATGGTCCTGCTAGTGTCATATTTCCACTATCTCTTGCATATTCAGCCTCAATTTTTCTATATGGATCAGAAAAAATATCTCCAAAAGCATCTTCATTTCCTTTTAGAGGATATACATATGTTACATCTCCATTTGGTGCTAGTTGAAGACTTCTAATTGAAGGATCATCTTCATAAAGTCTTTCAGCAATTTCATTAAAATCTCTAATTTTTCCATTATTATCAATTATAACCATTTCTAAAATTTTTAATTTTAAAAGCCTAGAATCAATAGAATATTGTATTTGATTTATCTTATTATTAAGAAGATATTCTCCATGTTTTACATTAACTTGTTTCTGTCTCTTACAAATATGAATATTTACTAAAATTAATATGACAGACATTAAAATAAACACTAAAAAACCCATTATTTTTTCCCAAGAATTTGTTTTCTCCATCATTCACCCTCTATATTAATTAACACTCTTCAATAATATATATATAATTTCTTTAGTTAAGTATTACTCTAAAAAATAAAATAAAGCTATTTTTATTTAACAGATAGAAAACCATTTTTTAATAAGAAAGTCCTTACATTCTTATTCTATTTTTTCCTTTTAAATATCTTTTTAAAGCTTTTTCCATTTCTTTAATCATATCTTTTTCTCTCCTTTAATAATTTTTCTTTATTTCAAATTAAATATTTATATACACCTAATTTATAAATTATATTTATTTTATACTTATTCCATTCGTTTTAGCATAAAAAAAATATTAAAGTATTCAACTTTATTTTTTTTATTCTTGTTTATCTATAAAGGCGAACTTTAATTGGGATAATCTCCCAATTTTTCTAGACTTATTTTTTTATCAATTTGAATTTATTAATATTTTTTAACTTGACTATCATAAGATTAAAGAATATAATCAATTATAATAAATGTTCGCCTTTATAGATTAAAGAGAACTTTTTATTTATCAATAATTTCACTTTTATAAAACCATCCTTAAAATCGTATTTTTTAAATTATATAATCCTTTTTTAGTTATTTAAGTAACTAGATACTTCAATTAAATCTTTATTTGGAAGAATTTATATGTTTTTTTATATC
Organism: Fusobacterium varium; assembly: GCA_002356455.1. Classification (NCBI taxonomy): domain Bacteria; kingdom Fusobacteriati; phylum Fusobacteriota; class Fusobacteriia; order Fusobacteriales; family Fusobacteriaceae; genus Fusobacterium; species Fusobacterium varium. The sequence continues at coordinate 268,376 of AP017968.1, read as the reverse complement.
AATTGATTTTTTTGTACAAAAAAATCAAGAAAAAATTTTATTATTTTTTCTTTCATTAAATATTTCTAATCTCTGTTGTAACTATTAACCACCTTTAAAAATATATTAATATATTTTTAAATACAAAAAAGACTGTAGATAAATTTAATTATCTACAGCCTGAAATATTTTTATTTTGTTTTAAATACAGAGTTAATCTTCTTTACATAGAAGTTTTTCATTTCATTTCTAGCATAATCAAGATATTTTTTTAAATCCATTTCTTTTGGATTTTTTGCAAAATACTCTCTCAATGTACTTGTAAAAACAAGTCTTCCATCTGTATCTACATTAATTTTTGTAACTATTGACTTAGATGCTTTTCTTAATTCTTCATCAGGTATTCCTATTGCATCTTTTACCTCTCCACCAAATTCTTTAAATTTTCTAATATAGTCTTGAGGTACTGAAGATGAACCATGAAGAACTATTGGAAAGTTCCCTATCTCTTTCTTAATATTTTCAAGTATATCAAGTCTTAATTTAGGATCTTCTCCCACTTTGAATTTGTGTGCTCCATGTGCTGTTCCTATTGCAATAGCAAGAGAATCTACTCCTGTCTTTTTTATAAACTCTACTGCTTCAGCTGGTTTTGTGAATGTACTTTCATCTGCAGAATGTTCATCTTCTGTTCCATGAATAACTCCAATTTCTCCTTCTACAGAAGCATCGTAATCTTTTGCAAGCTCTACTATTTCTTTAGTTAACTCTATATTTTTTTCAAAATCATATTTCGAAGCATCTATCATTACAGATGAAAACCCATAATTGAGACAGTCTTTAATCAAATCCTGACCTTTTCCATGATCAAGATTCAATGCCACTGCTATCTTTGATCCCTTTGCTCTTATTTCATCTATTGCTCCTTTTACTAAAAGAGGAAGCTGTTCTTTTCCAATATATGTTCTTGCACTTGCTGATATTTGAATTATAACATCACTCTCAGCTTCTACACATGCATCTAGTATTGCCTGAAGCTGTTCTAAATTTGCAAAGTTAAATGCTGGTATAGAATATCCATTTTCATTAGCTCTTTTAAACATATCTCTTGTATTTTCAAGTCCAAGATCTTTAAAACTATATTTTTTCATTTTTTATCCTCTCTTTATTCTTTTTTCAACCTCATCTAACTCAGGTATAGAGTTACGTCCACCAAGTTTTTCTACTGATAATGAAGCACATGCTGAAGCAAACTCTATATTTTTCTCTATTGAAAAACCATTGCTTAATCCATAGACAAAAGCTCCATGAAAGATATCCCCTGCTCCTGTAGTATCTACTGCCTTAGTTTTAAAAGCTTTGAATTTCAATACTTCTCCATCTTTTTTCATTATAGAACCTCTTTCCCCTAAAGTTACTATAATAGTATTCTTATTCAACTCTTCTAATTTTTCAAGAACATATTTAAAGTCTTTCTCATCTATTTTATCCATTTTACAGTAGTCTTTTGCAAAGTCTTCTGAACAAACCAGATAATCTACGAATTTACCTATAACTAAAGTTCCTTCTTTGTATGTTCCTGCGTCTAATACTGACACAGCATTTGGAAATTCTTTATGTATTTTTAAAGCTATGTCCAGTTCATGCCCATCATAAAGTATTATCTCAGGAGCTTTTTCATATATCATTTTAAAATCATCTACAGGTTTTTCTTCCCTGTAATTTATTATCGTCCTTGAGCCATTCTCTTCATTAGCTATTATTATACTGCAAGGTGTAACTAATTTATTTGATACAACTATATTTTTAGTATCTACTCCTACTTCATTAAGATCTTCTAATATTTTTTTACCATAAAAATCACTTCCTAAAGCTGTTATATATGAAACATTTTCTCCATATTTTCCCAACAGATAGGCAGCATTCCCTGCTGGACCACCACTTACCATTATTCTGTCTTTTGCTTTGTATTTTCTATTTTCTGCTGGAAAGTGAGGAAGCAGATATGTTATATCATATGCTGAATGTCCTACACAAAGTATTTTTTTCATGAAACATCATCCTTTCATTATATAATGATCCTAATATTCATCTTTTGCATTGATAACGTTTGTTTTTGTTTTTATAAAACTAGGAATAATAAGTACAGCAAGAAGAATTGCTACAATTATATATATTCCAGCTGTTCCAATAGATGATGTTGATTTTCCTATTAAAATTCCCAATACTCCAAAGTCAAAATCTCCAAATGTTGTATTTTGGAATCCAATATTTCCTAATACAGGAAGAAGCATCGCTGGTAGGAATGATAGTAAAAGTCCATTAACAAATGCTCCAACTATTGCACCTTTCTTTCCTCCAGTAGCATTTCCATAAATGCCTGCTGTTGCACCACAGAAGAAGTGAGGTACAAGTCCAGGAATAATAAGAACTGCTCCAACTGCCCCTAGTATAACCATTCCAATTACTCCACCTACAAACGAAGATATAAATCCTATCAATACTGCATTTGGTGCATAAGTAAAAAATACTGCACAGTCAACTGCTGGTATCGCATTAGGAATCAATTTTTGAGAAATTCCTTGGAATGCTGGTATAAGTTCAGAAAGTATCATTCTTACACCATTATATACAATTGTAACTCCAACTGCAAAACTTAAAGCAGAAGTAAGAGCAAAAACTATATAGTTCTTTCCACCAGATAAAGTCTCTGTATATTCTGGTCCAGCTGCAATAGCTGCAATAAGATAGAATACGATCATAGTTATAGCTGTAGATATAGTGCTGTCTCTCAAGAAATTTACTTTTTCAGGAATAACTATATTTTCTGTACTATTTTCTTTATCACCTATTTTTTCTCCAATAAATGCTGAAAGATAATATCCTAAAGAACCAAAATGACCCATAGCTATTCCGTCATCATCAGTTACAAGATCTGTATATCTTTGCCCAATGCTTGGAGATATAGCTGACCATGCTCCTAATAATATTCCACCTATAAGAATAAGAGTAGTTCCTTTCATTCCAGAAGTAGAAAGAACTGCTGAGAACATACAAGCCATAAAGAAACTATGATGTCCTGTTAAAAATATATATTTAAATTTAGTTACTCTTGCGATTATGATATTGATAATAAGTCCAGCAACTAATATGAACATTGTTTCTTTACCAAGAATATTTTGAGCAATTGAAACTATTGCTTCATTGTTTGGCACTACCCCTGTAATTCCAAATCCTTGCTCTATCATTTTCCCTAATGGATCAAGATTTTTAACAATAAAATCTGCTCCAGCTCCAAGCATTATATATCCTAGTATTGGCTTCAACGTTCCAGTTATAAGTTTATTAAATGGTTTTTTCAAAGCTATTAATCCTACAAGTGACATAAGTCCTAATAAGAACGCCGGGTTAGTAAGTATATCATTTCCTATAACATTTAAAAAATTCATTCTTTTCCCTCCTAAATATTTTTTATATAAGTTTTATTTTACTAATTCCTTAATTTTATCTAATACATCTTCTTTAATTTTTTTCTTATTTGTATAACTTCTAATTTCTGCTACGTTATATCCATTTAATTGATCTGCAAGTTGTTTTACAGTTACAATTAAATCTGCCCCTTTTCCTGCTACAGAGTTAAAATCTGATGATGATACATCTGCTTCTATCCCCTCTTCTTTACATATTTCTTCAATCTTCATAGCACACATTAAGCTGCTTCCAATTCCATTTCCACATACAGTTAATATTTTTATCATTATTATCACTCCTTATATATTTATTTTTAAAGTTTAAATTAAATCCATTATTTCCTGAACAGTTTTTGCCTCAATGATTTCCTCTATTTTATCCTCATCTTCTATCAATTCCATAAGTTCCATAAGAGTTTCTATATGAGAATCATTATTTACTGCCCCTAACACAAAAAATACATATACTTTTTCCTCTTCTCCTTCAAAAAGGATTCCCTCATTTATCTTCAACATCGATACACAATTTTTATTTACTCCATCCTCTGGTCTAGAGTGTGGCATAGCAACTTTTGGTGCAATTACTATATATGTTCCAAATTTATTTACATTAGCTATCATTGCATCTATATATGAATTTTCAACACTTCCATCTTCTACTAATGGCTTTGCTGCTAAAATTATCGCTTCTTTCCAGTCATTTACATTTTCTACTATATTTATCCTTCCCTTAACTGCTTCTTTCAACATTTTAATATCTCCTTTTGACCTTGTTAATATCATTGTACTCTGCACATTAATTATTTTAAAGATTCTATTTTATTCAAAAAAAATGGCTGGTCTGCTGACCAGTCATTTTAATTAGTTAAATATTTTATTACATCTTTTGCTGTTCTACTTCTCCTTATTTTTTCTTCCAGATTATTTTCTTCAATTTTTTCTACAATTTCTATTAGACTATCCAGATGTTCTCTTTCATCTTTTACACAAAAACATATTACTATTCCAATTTTTCCTTCATCTAAAAAATCTATTCTTTTATTATAAGTAACTATGGAAAATGCTGTCTTTTTTACAAGATTCTTTGACTTTGTATGAGGAAAAATAACATTTGGAATAAGCATTATATAGTTTCCAAAATCATCCACCAGTTTTATCATATTCTCAATATATTCTTCTTCTATGCAACCATCTCTTAACAACAATTCTCCTGCTTCTCTTATAGCTTCTCTCCAATTTGAAGCTTTTCCTTTTAATTTTATTCTTTTTTCTGACAGCAGGTCAGAGATTGTAATTTTTTTATGAAAAAGATCGTCTATCAGCTTACTGTCCAGAAAAGTTTTTAAAGCTCCTAATAGTTTTTCATCTACCTTTATCTTACTGTTTTTTTCAATTACTTCTATTAATTCTGAAAATATTATTTTTTTACTGTCTCTTGATATTGGGTAATTATCTAATTTTGCCATATCCTCTTTATTTAAAATAGGATTTACCTTTATAATAGTTTTATCAGTTTCAAAATCATCTAATGGAATGGTTGTCAATATCAAATCTATATCAGTCCTTTTATTCACTTTTTCCAAAAGATATCTAGGAATAGTATCTATAATTTCAACTCTGTACATATCCTTTAATTGCTGAGCCAAAAGTTTAGAACTTCCATATCCTGAACCGCATACAACAAGCACTTTCACTTTTTCACGTTTCTTTTTTATATTTCTGTCTATAGCAGCTTTAAAATGTATTGTAATAAATGCTATTTCATCATTTGTAAATTTATTATCTATAAAATCTTCAAGTTCTCCTACACTTCCCTTTATCAGTGAAAAGAGATTCGGATAACTTTCTACAACTTCCTCATATATTGTATTTTCTAATTCTATCCCATTTTTAAGTCTGTATATCGTAGGTTTTATATGATTTACTAATCCCGTCATAAGAGTTTCATCCGCTGATATGTCCACATCTAATTTTTCATTTATTCTGTTTATAAAATTCTTTACTATCATTTCTATTTCTACCCAGTTTTCATAATATGAATAAGAAATATTATATGTGTGACTTCCTAAAAAGTAATCTGTTATCTTTAAATATTCTTCTTCTGAAAGCTCTATTTCATAGAACCCTTCTAAAAGTGCTCTTGATTTTTCTACACATTCAAATTCAGATGTATTTTTTAAAAAATTATAGTTTTTTATACTTGTTATCTTATATCCTTTTTTATTAAAATATATAGCAAGTATCAAATATTTAGATATTATATCAAAAGCTTCATCTGACACTATTTTATTCATGAGTTTTTGGCAGTAATTTATAAAAAGTTTTACTCCTTCTATATCTATCTCTTCCAAATAATCATCAAGTATGTTTTTTAGAAAACTGCTGTTAGATTTTTTTACCATACTCATAATCTTTAAAGTACATTGACGAATTTTTTCTTCCTCTCCTGTAACTCCAAGTCCTTTTTTGTGTAAAAGTTCCAATTCTAAGTTATATTCGTCTAACACTTTCTTTATATCTTTTAAATGAACTTTTATAGTGCTTCTGCTTGTATCAAGTTCTTCTGATATTGTATTTTGATTAATCTCCCTTTCAAAGCATATCTTCAATAATATATATACTTCTCTTTCTTTTGGTGAAAAAATATAATCTTGTCTGCTATCATTAAGATATTTTTCCAATGCTGCATAATCATCAACAAAGCATTCTCCCTTAGAAATGATGAATTCAAATCCATCTTTTACTGAAAGTTCTTTCTGTATCTTCTCTATCTCATATCTTATGCTTCTTTCACTCAAGTGAAAATTATCTGAAAGTTCTTTCAATGATACATTTCTTTTTTCTTTGAGTAAAAAATGCAATAAATCTATTGATTTTCTTGACAGCATATCTGCCTCCTTATATCTAATTATAAAAAATTATACCTTAAAAAGCTCTAATATGCAATTTAAAAAAGTTCTCCTAAAATTATAATATAAAAAAAGAACCAGATTTCTACTGATTCTTCTTTTATATTACAATTATATTTATATTAATATGATATTACTTTAAACACAATTTTTTTATGATATTATAATATGATTCTGTTACCCTTATTATTTGTGAGATTGAACATTGTTCATCTTTTGTATGAGCATATTTTGTATCTCCTGGTCCAAAATATACAACAGGAATACCATATTTATTGATATATCCTCCCTCTCCCCATCCTGGAAACATTCCCAACTCACATTTTTCTCCAATAGCCTCTTTTATCTTCTTCAAAATGTTATTATTTCTATCTAAAATAACAGCAGAACAATCAACAACAATATTTATTTTTGAATCAAATTGAGGATTTTTCTTTTTACATTCTGCTGTAACTACCTCTATTTCTTTTATAAAATTTTCTATATTATCTCCTGGCAAGTATCTTTTATCAAGTCTTACTTTTGTGTATGCAGGAACAATATTTGGTTCTGTTCCTCCATTTACAACTCCTACATTAAGTGTTGGTTTACCATATATGACATTTTCCTGCTTTGCATATAATTCATCTGTATATTTTTTATACTTACAAATAAATTCACTTGCCATATAAATTGAGTTTACTCCAAGTTCTGGCGTACTTGCATGAGCACTTTTACCAAAAAATTCCATATCAACCCATGCATTTCCTTTATGTGCTGTACATAAAGCTTCATTAGTTGGTTCAGCAATCATTACAAAATCACAATTTGGAATTAATCTTTTCTCCATAATTTCAAGAATTTCAGCACTTGCATATTCCTCATCTGTAGTATACACCAGATAAACATCTCCATTTCTTTCAGGAGATTTGGCTGCTGCTGTAAATGCAGCCATCATTGCTGCACATCCAGATTTCATATCTGCTGCCCCACGCCCCATTAATACATCTCCATTTTCCTGTGCATTAAAAGGAGCCACTATCATTCCTTCCGGGCTTACAACATCGAGATGACCTTCAAGTACAAGAGTAAATTCAGGTTTATCAGTTTTTAAATGAGCTATTAAATAAGGATTTTCTTTATTTTCATTATATAAGATAACTTCAGCAGAAGTTTCCATAGATAGTACATCTTTAATATAATTTAAAATTTCTGTTTTTCCTTCTGCAGCATATGTATCAAAGGAAATCATTTTTTTAGTTAGCTCTATCACATCTATATTATTAAAAATATTATTTTTCATACTTCCTCCTTATTTGCTGATATTCCATTTATTTTGCTTATTATCATCAATAGAATCAAGAATCTCTCCTGTTTTAATATCTTCTCTCAATGCTTTTCCAAATGATATTCCTAAAACAATAAGGGCAATCAATACAGGAAGAGAAGATATTGTTATCATTGATTGTATTGTCTGAAGTACATTAAGACCTTCAACATTATGTTCAAGAAGAAGAATTCCAACTGGAATTATTAAGAATAATAAACACCAGAATGTTTTATACCAAGAATTTGGTTCTTCATCTGCCTTAAGCTTAATAGAAGTGTACATACTAAGAGATGTACTGTTAGCAGTAACTGTACTTGCAAGATTAAAAAACAGTAGAACAAGAAAAACAAATATGCATAATTTTGCTAAAGGCATTGTTTTCAAAACCATCAACGTAACCCCATTATTTCCAAGTTTTCCAAGAACTCCAGAAAAATCTGCTCCATGGAAAAGCTCCTGTCCCATTCCATAATTACCTAAAATTCCAAATGTAAGCCAGCAAGCTAAAACTGCCCATATACAATTTGAAACTGCAATTTCTCTCAAAGTTCTTCCATAAGATGTACGTGCTATCCAAATCCCACACATAAATGTAATGGCAACATACCATGCCCAGTAAAAAATTGTCCAGCCTTGCACAAATCCTGTTGCAGCAACAGCATCTGTATTAAAACTCATACGAACAAATTCTCTTATATTTGTTCCAATCGCCATTGTTATATTATTAAGAATAAATGCTGTATCTCCAACTAATAATACAAAAATAAAAAATCCAATTGCCAGCCATACATTAAAATCACTTATACGAGCCATTCCATTCGAAATACTTTTTGAAGTTGAAAGAGTAAAGAAAATTCCAAATATAATTATAACCCCTATCTTCATACCAAATGTATTAGGAATACCTAAAAGATCACTTGCCAATTCTCCAAGAACAGGGGTTCCAATACCTACTGTTGTCATTATAGCCATAAAATAACAGAAAACTAGAACTGCATCTATAAACCAACGAAGTCCTTTTTTCCATAATTTATCTCCAGATAAAATATTTGCACAAAGTTTGGATACCTGTAATGTTCCTATTTTTTTATTCCAGTATAGGTATCCTATTGCAATTCCTGTTATTAGATAAAATGCCCATGCTGAAAATCCCCAGTGAAACATTCCATAAGCTGAAGCATATTCATAAGCCTCAATTGACCCTGGTTTTATTCCAAAAGGAGTTCCATTTACATAATACATCCATTCACACATACCAAATATCAAAACTCCTGCTGCAAGTGCTGAGCATAAATTCATCGCTATCCATGTAAAAGTTTTGTAATGTGGTTTTGCATTTTTTCCTCCAAGACGAATATCTCCATATTTTGTAGTTAATAGAATAATCGCCCCTACAGCCATTGAAAATCCTAGAAGCAGGAAAAACCAAGCAAGATCTGTAGTTATAAATTTATACAATAAATTTAAAAAACTAACAACACTATTAGGAATCAATATAATTGGTACTATTACCAGCATCAGTAATATAAGAGTTATAATTATCAATGGTTTATTTGCTTTCTCAAACATATGTATTCCTCCTAAATATTTTATTTAAATACTTCCAAAGCCTGTGTAAAATCTTTTATTAAATCATCAATATTTTCAACTCCTGTTGAAATACGAATAAGTCCCTCATACATTCCCATTTCTTCAAGCTGTTCCTGAGTGAATTCTTTTCTAAAAGCTGTTGCAGGATGAGCAATTGTTGTACGTATTCCTCCAAGAGTTCCTAAATATTTTACAAGTTTCAGCCTATGTATAAATTCATCAACTTTTTCCCTATTGTCCTCAACTCTAAAACTTAGCATAGCACCATATTTACCATTTAAAACCCTTTTAGCAAGTTCATGTTGTGGATGGTTTTCAAGTCCTGGATAATATACCATTCTTATTACAGGTAATTCAAGTAATACTTTTGCTAGTTTTTCAGCATTTGAAAATTGTATATTTACTCTCATTGACATTGTTTTTATACTTCTCTGTGTAAGCCATGCTGAATTTGGATCCATACAGCATCCTAACCAACGAAATTTAGGCTGTATTATATCTATTATTTCTTGACTTGCTGTAATTGAACCCCCTGTAATATCACTATGTCCTCCAAAATACTTAGTTAAACTGTGAATAACAATATCAGCTCCCAATGTTAATGGTTTAATTGAAAAAGGAGTGGTAAATGTGCTGTCTACTACTGTTAAAATTCTATTTTTCTTTGCAATTTCTGTAATTTTTTCCAAATCAACAACATCTGTAAGAGGATTTGCAATTACTTCTGTATAAAATATTTTTGTATTTTCTTTAATATTAGCTTCTATAGCTTCTGAATCTGTAAAATCTATAAAGGACATCTGAATACCAAAATCCTTTAACATCATTTCTGAAATTTCAATTGTTTCCCCATAAATAGCTTTACTAAATAAAATGTGATCTCCACTTTTAAGAAGTGATAGCAATACTGTTGAAATAGCTGCCATTCCAGATGAACATATTATGCTATCCTCTCCCTTTTCCAGATAAGTTATAGCCTTAGCAACTCCATCTCTATTTGGATTAGCTGTTCTATTATAAAAATATTTTCCCCCATTATTTGCAAAGTCATAATCATGAGTGTCTTCTACTATATAAGCAGTTGTATTATATATTGGTGGAGTTTCTGGGTTTTTGGCTTTATCCCCAAAATCTGTTCCACAATATAAAAGTTCTGTTTCATCTTGATAGACTTTATTCATTTCACTCCTCCTTATAAATAAAAAATAGATACAAAGTTTCGAAACTCTTTGTATCTATTATAAAAGTTATTGTAAGAATAAGGTCAAGTAAAAAGTTTAATATTTTTTATAAAATGTTCAAATTATATATTTATTGTTGTATTATTTTGATTTAAAAATAAATTCAATACATTCTATTATAGTAAAATCTGAACTTCATACCATGCATCCTGCCATTCATGAAGATTATCTTCAAATTCTAATGCAAGTGCAAGTTTAGGTATCTTCCCATTTGGAAAATAATCTTTCAATATATCTGGATTCCAATTTTCATTGAGTATTTGTGTTTTGAAACATAAATATTCTCCCTGTGGCAATTCATCATAAAGTTTTTCATCTAAATCAGGTTTCTCACTTAAAAATACAAAATATTCCTTTGGATAGAAACTGCATTTCAAAAAAGATTCAAAATCTATTTTGTACCCATATTGCCGATGAAATTTTAACTCACTGTACTCTTTGCGGCTTTTCATCTCTGCCAAATTTATCTCCATATTTGCAAGTTCTTCTTTATAATAACAAGGAGTTTTTATAATATATCTCTTAGATAACTCTCTCCTATAGACATTATCTGTTATTTTATTTTTATCAATATAAATAAAATAATTAATATACCAGTCAATATCTTTAATTTGAGCTTTTAAATCCAGTAATTCCTTTTCTCTTTCTTTTTTCTTCTGCTGTAAATAAGCAATTAGACTGTCTACACTGCTGCTTTTAATTATGACTTTTATTTCTTCTAGAGACAAACCAAAACTTTGCAAATACTTTATCTTATCTATATAATGAAATTGGTTGTAAGAATAGAATCTATATCCTGTACTTTCATCAATATATTTTGGAGGAAGCAAGCCTATTTTGTCATAATATCTCAATGTTTGTGTAGAAACTCCAAGCAATACAGCTGTTTCTCCTATACTGTATTTTTCTTTCACCTTATCACCAACCTTATTATATATGGAATCATAATACTTATAAGTATTATATTCCTTTATTTCCAATTTTCAACTAAATAAAATTTTAAAATATTTATTTTATTTTTCCTTTAATATTCTATTTAATGTTCCTCTGTCTATTCCTAACCTAATAGCTGTTTTTGTTTTATTATTACTTTCCTCTTCAAGTATTTCTTCCACTATCTTTTTTTCTATTTCTCTAAGTGTCATATTTGAAAATTCATTTTTTCTTCTCTCACTTCTTCCTAAAGGAAGAAGATTTAATATTTTATCATCTGGAAGTTTTAAATTTATTTTCAGTACCACTACTCTTTTTATTATATTTTCCAGTTCTCTTACATTTCCTGGAAATGAATATTCAGATAATTTTTCCAATATATTTATAAATCTTTCCGCTTCAAAAAGATTTAATCCAAGAAGTTCTTTTTCTAATATGTGTTTTCCTATAATAAAAATATCTTCTTTTCTTCTTCTTAATGGTATAGTTTCTATTTCCAGCACATTCAATCTATAAAAAAGATCTGTTCTGAATTTTCCCTCTTCACACAATAAAGAAAGATTTTTATTTGTAGCTGCTACAACTCTTACATCTACATATATAGTTTCCTCCCCTCCAACTCTTCTGAAACACTTTTCCTGAAGAACTCTTAAAAATTTATTTTGAAGATGGTATGGAATTTCAGATATTTCATCTAAAAAAATAGTTCCTTTATGAGCAAGTTCAAACAAGCCTTTTTTCCCTCTTCTCCTTGCTCCTGTAAAAGCTCCTTCCTCATATCCGAAAAGCTCACTCTCTATAAGATTCTCTGAAATATTGGCACAATTGAAAGCTATAAATGGTTCATTTTTTCTTTTGCTTCCATTATGTATACTTTGAGCAAACAGTTCTTTTCCAGTTCCACTTTCTCCTGTTATAAGTATGGTATTTTCTGTTCCAGCATAATGTCTTGCAATTTTTTTAATTTCTTCAAAATTTTTATCATTAGTTACCAAATCTTTCCATGTATGTTTAGCTGAAAATTCCAAATTAACTAAAGATTTTCTTAAACTATTAGCTGATTCTTCAATATTTTTAAATCTTCTGAAAGTAAAAAGGAAACTGTTTTTATTTTCTGACTGCTGTACAGGAGTTATATCCATAGATACTTTCTCCTTTTTAGTATCAATAAGTATATTTTTTACTTCATCTTTTAATCCAAAAATAAATTCTTGCCCTATCTCTTGTATAAAATCAAAAATATTATCATCTATATATATTTTATTATTAAACAGTTTATTTCCCATAGAATTATAATGTCCTATTTTTCCTTCATTGTCTGTGTATATCATTCCACAATCTGTATTATTAAGAATAGCTGTCAGATATCTATTTTTTATTTTTTCATTCTCTTTAAACTCCAACATTTTTTTAGCTTCTTCAAAAGCCTTATGAATAGAATTATACTCTGATTTTATAAGATAAAAATCTATATAATATGATTTTTTTTCCAAAGTATTTAAAAGTACTGTATCTCCTATAAAAGTTTTTACTTTCTTTTCATATATCAGCTCTTCAAGAGTATTTAAATATTTATTATAACTTTGCTCCTCATCAAATATTACTTCATACGTTTCTTTAAATCCCGCTATATTAGCTAAATAACTGCATTTATATACTGCATTTTTATATCCCACTATCCCTAATGGAGTATCTGTTTTTTCTATTTTCTTCAATGTCTTCAATATTTCTATACTGGATATTTCTATTTCTATTACCGTAAGAGAAGTATTTTCTCTAATTATTTTTGCTGTACCTCCTCTTGTTATAATTATTTCTCCATCATTATTCTGAAAATCTTTTGCTACCTTTACAGCTTCTGTTAGATTAGCATACTTCTTTATTAAAAATTTATCACTTTCTTCATGCTCTAAAAAGTCTTTATATGGTGCAAGCAGACATATTCTTTTCATTTTTCCTCCTACATTGAAATTTACAGCTGTAAAATACAACGTTTTTAAAATATATTTTATATTATATCATTATTTTTTTATCTTTATAATATTTTGATTTAAATTTATTCACTACTTTCGATTATTTTTTATTTTTTTCAATATTATGGCATAAAAATTGCTTTATATACCTATGACAGACAACAAAATTCAAGGAGGCTTAAAATGGAAAAACAAGGTGTTATAGTAACAAAAAATGATTCTTTAGCTACTGCAACTGTCGATTTAAAAAAAGGAGATATTGCCAAAATGTTTCTGGGGGATGAAGTAATTGAAGTAGTTATGAAAGAAGATGTTAGATTTGGTCACAAGTTTGCTATTAAAGACATAAGAAAAGGAGAACATGTTATAAAATACAATGAAAGCATTGGAACTGCAACTAAAGATATTTTTACTGGAGAACATGTTCATGTACATAATGTAGAAAGTGATAGAGGAAGAGGAGATAAAAAACATTAATAATAATTTTTTAGCAGAAATAAAAAAATTCAGGAGGAAATTAATATGAAATTTATGGGATACAGAAGAAATGATGGAAAAGTAGGAATAAGAAACTATGTACTTATTTTAGCAACTAGTGTATGCTCTAATAAATTAGCTGAAGATATTTCTAGAGCAGTTGAAGGAAGTACTCATATCAACAATACTTTTGGATGCTGCCAGTTAGGGGGAGATGCAAGACTTACACTAAAAACTATTGTTAATACAGGAATTCATCCAAATGTTGGAGCAGTATTAGTAGTTGGGCTTGGTTGTGAAGGAGCTGAACCTTTAGAAGTATATAATGAAATAAAGAAAACAGGAAAAAAAGTAGAAATGATAACTATACAAGGAGAAGGAGGAACTCTTAAAGCTTTTGCAAAGGGAGTTTCTATTTCTAGAAAATTTGCTCAAGAACTTTCATTAGAAAAAAAAGTAGAATGTGATATTTCAGAACTTATTCTTGGAATGGAATGCGGAGGTTCTGATACAACATCAGGATTAGCTTCAAATCCTACTTGCGGAGTGGCATCTGATATTCTTGTAGGAATGGGAGGAACTAGTATTTTATCAGAAACTACTGAATTTATTGGAGCTGAACATGTTGTTGCAAGAAGAGGTATAAATGAAAAAGTTTCTCAAGAAATTCTCAACTTAGTAAGAGGTTGTGAAGAAAGAGCAATGGCATTAGGAGAAGATATCAGAGGCGGACAGCCAACTCCAGGAAATATTGAAGGTGGTCTTACATCTATTGAAGAAAAATCTCTTGGATGTATTCATAAATCTGGAACTGCTCCATTTCAAGGTGTGCTCCAATATGCTGATATTCCTGCTGAAAAAGGTCTATTTATAATGGATACTCCAGGACAGGATATCGAATCAATCACAGGAATGGTAGCTGGAGGGGCTCAAGTTGTTATCTTTACAACAGGTAGAGGAACACCAACTGGTAATCCACTTGCTCCTGTTATCAAACTTACAGGTAACTTCCATACTTTTAAAAATATGGAAGATAATATAGATTTTGATGTATCAGAAATTGTTTCAGGTCATAAAACTATAAAAGAAATGGGTGAAAAATTATTTGAAGAAATAGTTGAAGTCTGTAATGGAAAAATTACTAAGGCTGAAGCATTAAAACATAGAGAATTCTGTATTTATAAAATAGCACCAACATTCTAATATAAGGGGTGAATTATATGAAAATAAAAAAAAGTATTGAAAAAATTCCAGGTGGAATGATGGTAGTGCCTCTTATTATTGGGGCTGTAATGAATACATTTTGTCCACAAATTCTAGATATAGGTAGTTTTACTACTAATCTGGCCAGAGGTGCAATGCCTATATTAGCTGTTTTCCTTGTATGTATGGGAGCTGAAATAAATTTAAAAGCAGCGCCTCAGGTTATAAAAAAAGGTTCTGTTATTACAGTCTCAAAATTTTTAATAGGTGCTGTTATTGGTATTCTTGTAAGTAAATTTATGGGTACAGAAGGACTGTTTGGCCTTTCAGCGTTGGCAATAATATCTGCTATGACAAACAGTAATGGAGGACTTTATGCTGCTCTTACTGGTGAATTTGGAGATGCTACTGATACTGGAGCTATTGCAATAGTTTCTTTAAATGATGGTCCATTTCTTACTATGATAGCTCTAGGAAGTGCTGGTGTTGCTGCTATTCCTTTTTCTATACTGATTGGAGCTGTTATTCCTATTCTCCTAGGTGCTTTACTCGGAAATCTTGATGAAGATATGAAAGAATTTTTATCAAAAGCTGGAGGAGTTATGATTCCATTCTTTGCTTTTGGACTAGGATGCGGAATCAATCTTGCTATGCTTATAAAAGCTGGTATACCTGGAGTTATACTTGGACTTATGACAGTAATAATCGGAGGAATATTCAATATTCTCTCAGATAAGATAACTGGTGGTAGTGGGATAGCTGGTGCAGCAATCTCCAGTACATCTGGAAATGCTGTTGCTACACCTTTAGCAATTGCTGCTATGGATCCAAGACTTTTAGAAACTGCTAAAATAGCCACTGCTCAAGTTGCTGCTTCAACTATACTTACAGCATTTTTAGTGCCCGTTTTAACAACTTATGTATATAAATATAATCAAAGAAAAAAAGAATCTATTCAGATTTAAAACCAAAAGGCTGATCATAAGAGATCAGCCTTTTATATCATAATATTTAGATTCAAATTCTTCCACTGGCATAGGTCTGTCATAAATATATCCTTGTACCATATCACAATTTACACTTCTTAAAAATTCTAATTGCTCTAAAGTTTCCACACCTTCTGCAACAATTTTCATATTTAATTCTCTTGCCATATTTATAACATTTCTAATAATTATATCTCCTCTTTTATTATTCTCTAAGTTTTCAAAAAATAATCTGTCAATCTTTAAAATTCCAAGAGAAACATCTTTTAATAAATTTAACGAAGAATATCCTGATCCAAAATCATCTATTGAACATATATATCCATGCTCTGTCAGTTTCTTTACAATTCCGGATATCACTTCATATTTTTCAAAGAAAATACTTTCAGTAAATTCTAACTCTATAAGACCATCTGGCAGTTTATATCTATTTTTAGTTTCAATATATTCTTCTGCAAAATAAGGATTATAAAGTTGTCTTTTTGAAACATTTACTGAGATAGGAAATACTTCTAATCCTTCATCCAGCCATTTTCTTTGAAGTTTACATACTTCTTCATGCATATATTTATCTATACTTACAATAAAATCATTTTTTTCAAATAACGGAATGAACTCTCCTGGAGAGATATATCCTCCATCTGCTTTCCACCTTACTAGTGCTTCTCCACCTTCTGCTTTTCCGCTTTTCAAAGAATATTTTGGCTGTATAAATGCAATAAACTCTCCATTTCTTAAAGCCTCTTCCTTTTTTAGCTCCATATCTTGCTCTCTTATCAAAATTTCACTCATAGTTTTATTATAAAAAACAAGTTTATTCGTTTTACTATCTTTTGCATATTTACGAGCCATGTTAGCTCTGTCTAATATAGTATTTACATCATTTTTTTCTGAATCTTCCCTACAGCATACACCACCATAAATATCTAAATGATATTCCATATCCTTAACATAACTATTACTGCTCATTTTCTTTATTATATTATTTAATTCCTCTTCAAGTATATCTTTATTTAAGTATTCAATCAATACTACAAAATTATCTGCATTCACTCTTGCTACTAAAGATTCTTTTGAAAAAAAATTCTTTAACTCATTTGCAATTCCCTGTATTATTTTATCTCCTATTTTATAACTAAATACATCATTTATCATTTTAAAATTTCTTATATCCATATAGAAAACTGCATAATTTCCTAAAGGCATATCTTTCAAAATTTTATTTCCTTCTAATTTAAATTTTATAAAATTCATAAGTCCTGTAAGAGAATCATTATATGCTATTTCTTCTATTTCTTTTTCATATTTTGTTCTTGAAACCAGATATAACCATGTTCCTATTCCAACTACTAATATAATAAAAAGACATAAAAATAATGCTCTTACAACTATACTATTTGATGCCTTTTCTACTGCTGAAAGAGGAATCACTGAAACTACATACCAGTCTTCTACATTCTTTACTGGAACATAACTTATAATTCTTTCTATTCCTCTGTATTCCATTATTCTTATTCCAGCTTTATCTTCTAATAAATCTTTTCTTACTTTATCTGCTTCTTGTGAAATATTTTCTTTATATAAAATGTCAAAAAAATTACTTAAATCTTTACTGCTGTTTATATTTTTAGGTCTGAATAAAATATCTCCATGAATATCTATAACATATGAATATCCTATCCCATTATAAAAAGAAAGTTCATATTCATCATAGAGTGTTTCCACATCTCTGCTCTTCATGATAAGTGCTTCTCCTATTTCAGGAATATTTATTTTTTTATAAATACTTATTTCTCTTCTTCCAGTTATATTGTTATATACTGGCCCTTTTACGCCTCTTTTTCCATATTTATTAAAATCTATCTCTTCTAGTTCTCTTCTCCAGATTTTCTTAGTTCTTTTATCTAATTTATAGACTTTTCCATCATTAAGAATAAATGTAAATGAGGTTTTATACTTGTCATAAAGATGGGTTAATACCATATATATATCTTCTTCTGAAAATCCATCTCTTAATTCTATTTCTGTTACACAATCAGCAGCTTCAACTTTTACTCTATCAGCTTCCAAAAATAATGCAAACTTTTCAGCACTTTGAATAGTTATTTCAGAAATATTTCCTAGTGTATCAGAAAGTATAGAATTCTTCACTTTATTGACAAACGAAAAAGAAAGAGCTGCTATGAATATTACTGCCCCTACTGCTAATAATGTTATCATTTCTCTTATTTTGCTTTTCTTCTTTTTTGCCATGGTTTTCTCCAAAAATATTATTATATTTTTAAATTTACTCACTTTTTAATATACTAAAAAATAATTTATAATATTATTTTATAATTTTAAGAAATAAAAATATTCTTTAATACCAGTAATATTTTAGCTTATATATAATTTAAAGTCAAGAAATTAAGAAATATTTAAAATATTTAAATATAACTTAATGCTCTATATCATAACTATCTGTAATTTTATTTTTTTAATATTTAATATTTTATAAATTATAAAAAAGAGCTAAAATGTATTGTACTTTCATCTTAACTATCTAAGATTTAAAGTTGTTATAAAATAGCTCTTTCTTTATTTTTTAATTTTCCATTTCTGTTACAAATTTCTTTGTAATTTGTTGAGGTCTGGTTATAGCTCCACCAACTACCACTGCATATGCTCCCAGCTCTAAAGCCTTTTTCGCTTTTACAGGAGTATCAATATTTCCTTCTCCTATTACAGGTACAGTAACGGCCTTTATAACTTTTTCTAACTCTGTTAATGGATCATTTCCTTTTGTATATTCTGTATATCCTACTAAAGTAGTTCCTACTATATCAAATCCTACTCTTTCTGCCTCAATAGCTTCTTCCACTGAAGATATGTCTGCCATAAATAATTGATTTGGATATTTAATTTTAGCTTCTTTCATAAGATTTTCCAATGTATTTCCATCTGGTCTCTCTCTCTTTGTTCCATCTAAAGCTATAATTTCTACACCTTCTATAGCCAAAGCATCTATTTCTTTCATTGTAGGAGTTATATATACCTGATTATCTCCATATTGATGTTTGATTATTCCAATAATTGGAAGATCGACATTTTTCTTAATTTCCTGAATATCTGGCACAGTATTAGCTCTTATTCCAGAAGCTCCACCAATTAATGCTGCATAGGCCATTTTTCCCATTATGAAAGAACTATGAAGAGGTTCATCTTCTAAAGCCTGACATGAAACAATAAGTTTTCCCTTTACTTTTTCCAATCTATTCATTACAATACCACCTTTCTCTAAGAGTAATTATTTAGCAAGGTATTTATCAAAAAGAACTTTAGCTCCAGCCACTTGTTCAGGAGTAACTTTCGCCATAGGTCTTCTGCAATATCCTGCATCTACTCCTTGAAGTTTCATTATTTCCTTGATAGTTCCATATAATCCATTTGCCAAAATTCCTTCAATAAGATCATTTGTTACATGCTGTATTTCCAAAGCTTCAGCAATTTTCCCTTCTTTTGCAAGTCTGAATATTTCTTTTGCTCTTAATCCATTTACATTATAAGTACTTCCAATTGCTCCATCAATTCCAAGAACTGCTGCTGGTAAAAGCATTTCGTCAAATCCTGCAAGAATTAATTTGTTTGGATAAGCTTTTCTCATTCTTTCTAATAAAAAGAAATCTCCAGCTGTAAATTTAACTCCAATTATTTTCTCATTAGCAAATAACTCTCCAAATTGAGCAACAGACATATTAACTCCAGTTAAAAATGGAATAGAATAAATAATCATATTATTTCCAGTTTCTCTTACTATTGTGAAATAGTATTCTTTAATTTCTTCAAAACTAAATTTATAGTAAAATGGTGTTACAGCAGAAAGACATTTATACCCTAATTTAGTTGCATATTTACCTAATTCCACTGATTCAAATACATTGATACTCCCTACTTGAGCTATAAGCTGTACTTGATCCTTAGCTTCATCTATAGCTATTTCAAATACTCTTTTCTTTTCTTCTGTAGAAATCATAAAATTTTCTCCAGTACTTCCACCTACATATAATCCATCAACTTTCATATTATCAATATTATGTCTTACTATCTCTCTTAATCCTTTTTCATTTATAGATCCATCCTCATTATATGGTACCATTAAAGCTGAAAATATTCCTTTCATTTGTTCCTCCCGATATATTTTATTTTTTTATTATTTACTTAGAATTAAACTAATACTTTAAATATTACCTTTGTTATCTTCTTTATTTCTTCCACTTTAAGCAGTGCCATGTGAGGTTCATCTGGAAAAAACATTATAAATCTATCTTTTGTCACATGAAATATATTTTTTAATGTTCCTTCATATAATTCATAATCACCTTCTGAATCATATTCCTTTTTTACTTTTACTTCTGAACGTGGAGTGTACCCCAGATTCTCTTCCCCAGATATTACTATATGTATATCTATATATTTTTTATGTCCTTCAAGAAATCCTTCTTTTACCTCTTTTGTTATTGCACAGTCTGGATAATTAAAATATAGATTATCTCCATCTATAATATTTTTCCCTGGAATTCCTTTTTTATACTCTTCATTTAATATATATTCTATTGCTTTATCAAGATTTTTAGATATTCCCTTATATTGGTTCAAATCTTTTATTTCACCATATATCATATTTTCTTCCTTTCATTTGTTGTTCTCGTGAACATTTATTTTAATTTATACCTTTTTAAGTATTTTGTCAATCTTTTTTTATTTTCATTATTAAAGCTTTCCAATCTTTTTAAGTAAAAGATATACAGCACCTAATATCCCTGCATTATTCCCAAGCTCTGCAAATCTTATAGAAAGATTTTTCCTATAATTTACACCAATTTTTGATGCAAGATTTTTATTTACTCTATTTAAAAGATAGTCTCCCTGTTTAGTAATTCCTCCTCCTATAATTATAAGAGATGGATTAAAAATATATGTAATAGTACTTAACCCATCTGTAAGGTAATCTATCCATTCTTCTACTATCTCTTTAAATATAGTTTCTCCAGCTCTTTCTCTTGTAAATATTTCTTTTCCATTTAATTTAAAACCTGTTTTCTCCTTAACCATTCTGACTAAAGCTGTTGTTGAAGCATATCTCTCATAACATCCTTTTTTTCCACACATACATTCATGTCCATTCTTTACTATTTGTATATGTCCAAATTCTCCTGCTACACAAGTATCTCCTCTTAAAATATCGTCATTTACAACAATACCTCCACCTATACCTGTTCCAATAGTTACACATACAAAATCTTTTTTTTCTTTTCCTGCTCCAAGCCACTTTTCACCAAGTGCTGCACAATTTACGTCATTTTCCAGAACTGCCGGAAGAGAAAACTTCTTTTCTAACATCTTTACTAAATCTGTTCCTATCCATCCAGGAATAATATCATTTCCACCTATTACTTTTCCAACATTTCCATCTATCTGCCCTGTTCCAGAAACAGCTATACCTAAAAGTTCTTCCTTTGGATACACTTCTATTATACCAAATATTTTTTGGAATAAATTCTCTATACCTTTTTCAGCTTCTGTAGGAATTTCTCCTCCAGCTGATATCTCTCCATCTACGGATATCAGACCATATTTTATCATTGTTCCACCAATGTCTATACCTACTATCTTCAATTTTTTCTCCTTGTTTCTAATCATTCTAAAGTAGTTCCATAGCCCATTTTAAATTTTCATCCTGTAAGCCATTCAGCATGTCTTCATGTCCATACTCTGGAAATATTAAATGTTTTTTTCTGCATAACAACTTATTATATACAGCAAACTGAGTGGATGGAGGACACACCTTATCCATAAGCCCAGTTGTCATTACAACATCAGCTTTTATCCAATGGGCCATATTTTGGATATCTATATATCCCAAATTGTTAAAAAATTCATTCTCTCTTTCATGTTGTGGATCTCTTTGCCTAAAATAATCTTTTATTTCTTCATAAGCAGCTCCTGTATCCATATCCCAACATCTTTTATAATCACTTAAAAATGGATATACAGCAAATACTTTATTCACATTTGTATTTAAAGCTGCAAGAGCTAAGGCTATTCCCCCACCTTGAGAATAGCCCATTGTTCCAATTTTATTAATATTTATATCATCAAATTCCATTACAATATCCATTAAATCTAACGCATCTAAAAATACTTTTTTATAATATAAATCTTCTGGAGTCATCACCCCTCTTATAAGATTACAATTTCTAAAATGATTTTGAACCCCAAAACTATCAGTAGAATCACCCATCTGTCCTCTGCATTCCATTGAAAATACTGCTATTCCGCATGCTGCATATGGAAGTTTATAAGTCCAATCCTTACTGCAGCCTCCATAACCATGAAATTCTATTATAGCAGGTATTTTTCCTGTTGTATTTCTAGGTTTTAAATATTTTACATGTATGGCAGTTTCTTCTATTCCATGAAAAAATATATCATAACATTCACAAAAAGGAGTTTGAAACCCATTCCTTTTCATTTCTATATTACCAGAAAAAAACTTTCTTTTTTTAAGTATATCTTCCCAATATTCATCAAAATCATCTGGCTTTTTACTGCTTCCTTGATATTTTTTTAACTGTTCTAATGACATATCCACACTTAATGGCATTTTTTATTTACCTCTCTTCTGCTATCCACCCATTATTAAATTAGGAAGGAATGTTATTACTCCTGGAAATATAGTTATAAACACTAATGTTATAAAAATTGGTATCAAGAATGGAAGTACACCTTTTGTTACTGTACTTACAGACATTTTTCCAACCTGTGCTACTACAAATAAGGCCATTCCCATAGGAGGAGTAAGTATTCCTATCATCATATTCAATGTTGTCATTACTCCAAAGAAAACTAAATCTATTCCTACTTTATCTGCTACTGGTATAAGCATAGGAAGTACTAGGAATTGAAGCGCAAGAGCATCAATAAACATTCCTAAGAATAATAACAACAGATTTATCATTATCAATACTGTCAGTGGAGAGCTTGCATATTTCATAAATACTGTTGCTATTTTCATAGCTATCTGTTCTCTTGCAATCATATCTCCAAAAAATGTAACTGTTATTATCATTAGAACTGTAACTCCACTGATAGCCATTGCTTCAACACAATGTTTAAAAAATGATTTTACAGTCAATTCTTTATATATGAAAGCCCCTAGAAAAACTGAATAAGCTGCTGCAACCACTGCTGCTTCTGTAGGAGTAAATAATCCTGAAAATATTCCTCCAATAATGATGAATGGAGTTATTAAAGCCCAAAAAGATTTTTTAAAGGCTTCAACCTGTTCCTTAAAAGTAGCTTTTTTAGCTTTTTTATATCCTCTTTTTTTACATACAAAATAATTCATTATCATTAAAGCTATTGTAGTAAGAACCCCTGGAACAAATCCTGCAAGGAATAATTTAGCAATAGATTGATTAGCAATTACTCCATATACTATCATACTTATACTTGGAGGTACCAAAGGTCCTATTATACATGAAGCTGCTGTGATTCCACCACAAATATCATCATCATATCCTTCATCTCTCATAGCTTTTATTTCCAACTGTCCAAGTCCACCAGCATCTGCTATAGCTGACCCTGACATTCCTGAGAAAATAAGAGATGCAGCTACATTTACATGTCCCATTCCTCCAGTAAAATGTCCCAGTAGAGCTTTTGCAAAATTAAATATTCTTTCTGTAATACCAGATCCATTCATCAGTATTCCTGTTAATACAAAGAAAGGAACACTTAAAAGACTAAAGCTGTTAAGACTGTCTACCAATTTGGCAGAGGCAAAATATATAACATTCCATTTAGTAATTGAAAAATAGAATATTGTTGCTGCCATAAGAGACCATCCAACAGGTACTCCCATAAAAATCATTACCAGCCAGACTCCAATAGTTACATATCCTGCTATAGGTCCAAACTTATAGTAATTAGCTAATCTGAATATTCTAAATATTTTCGGATCATATATTATTAATCCTATAATAATTATCAAAGCTGTTAAAAAAATTCCTGGATGTAATATTACTTTTTTATTATCATAATTTTCCTTGTATGCCTGAAAAAAACGTATCATCATAAGTATTGCTACAATAGGAAGAGCTATATACATCCATCCCGCTGATATTTTTAATGATACCAGTTCAAATATCCATTTTTTCTTATAAAGATTATTTCCTAAATACCCCATAAAAATAATAGATATAAAAATTATTATCTGTACAATAGTAAATGCAACTCTCTGCATTCTTGGAGAAAACCTGCTGCAAAGAAAATCTATAAGTACATGCTGCTGGTTTCTGATACCCATACTAATTCCCAGTATTCCTACATATACAAACAGCAGACTTGATAATTCTTCACTCCACATAAGAGGTGTTCCTAATACTTGTCTTGCCACTATCTGCATTACAAGTATTATAAACATACAGACAAAAAGTGTTCCTCCTATCCATTCTTCTAATTTATCAAAAACTTTCATCTACTTTTACCACCCTATCTCTTTTTGCACAATTTATTTTCCAGCTGCTGTTATTTCATCTACCGCCTGCTGACCAAGTTTTCCATTTTTCTTAATAAATTCATCATATACAGGTTGCATTTTTGCCTTGAATTCATCTAAGTTTGGTTCAGTTATTTTTACACCATTTTGTACAAAAAAGTCTTTCAAACTAGCTTCTTCATCCACAAATAATTTTGTATGATATTGTGCTGCTTCCACAGCTGCATCTTTAACAACTTTTTGAAGATCTTCAGGCAGACTTTCTAAAGTTTCATTTCCAACTACATATAATTGGTCATTCAATATATGATTAGTCATAGCAAGATAAGGTTGTACTTCATAAAACTTTTGAGCCCTTACAGCTGATAATGGATTTTCCTGTCCATCTACTGAATTAGTTTGAAGTGCAAGATATACTTCTGAAAAAGCCATAGGTGTAGGAGCTGCTCCTGTATATTTTGCAAAGTTTAGATTAGATGCTGCATTTGGAACTCTTAATTTCAATCCTTTCATATCTTCAATTGAATTAATAGCTCTATTTGAAGTTGTTTGTCTAGTTCCATTATAAGCTTGTGACAAAATAGTAATTCCTAGTTCTTCATTTATTTTATTTATTAAGTTTTTTCCAAAATCAGTATTAAAAGTAGCTTTGTTCACGTGGTCAAAATCTTTTATCATATAAGGCAATACATACACTTCAGCCTCTGGAAAAAATATTGCAAATCTTCCAATTTCTGTAAATGAGAAATCTAAAGCTCCTCCTGATACCTGTTCAAGCATACTTCTGTCATCTCCAAGCTGCCCATTTGGAAAAAGAGCTATTTCTATTCTTCCTTTTGATTCCTCTTTTACTTTATTTGCAAAAAATTCTGCTGCTTTATATTCATTAGATGAAGTTCCTGGAACCATTCCCATTTTTAAATTATATTCTGCTGCAAGTGCTGCTGTTGTCATTACACCAAATAACATTGTCCCTAACCCTAAAACTTTTAATGTGTTTTTCATAAATTTAAACCTCCTGTTTTTAATTTATTTTTAATTTATATTTTTAATCATTTAAGTTCTCATAGAAGATAATATGTGATTTTGATATTTCCCAATTTCCAGTTTTTGCATCATTTTTATATAAAATATCAAACATTTTTTTTCCTGCATTATATCCTTCAGTTGCTATTTCTTCCATTACAGTTGCCGTTATTATTTTATTTTTTATCATTCTTTTGATATTTTTTCCAATTCCATTTGTTACAATTTTTTTATCATTTAATATTTTTGAAGGCAGCTTTTCAAAAATATCCTGTGCATACCTGTTTATATAGATTCCTTTTATCTCTTCTTTTATACATATTTCTTTTAAAAGTTCTATACTTTTTTCTATTCCATTCCCTTTTAATGGCCCTATTATATCAATATCCGTTTCTCTTACTCTTTCTAAAAATCCTTTTAAATATAATTTTGAAGATATTTTATCATCACCATTGTCTATAATTAAAAGTTTTTCCCCTTTTCTAAGAAGAGCACTCATTATACCACCAGATATTTTTCCTTGTTTTAAATGATCAGGTCCCACATGAGGTATATTTTCATGAAGCCTTATTCCCAAAGAAATTATATTAGTTTTTTCTAAATACAGCTTTAATATATCATATACTTTTTCTTTTGCTAAAGGTGTTATAATCAAGCCATCCATATCTCCTGCACTAAGAACTTTCTTTAGTTCCTCAATTTGATTTTCTGGATCATTAATATCATTTGTTATTATTTCTAATTTATAATTATATGCCTTAAACTCTTTTTCAGCTTCTCCTAATCCTCTTATTATTTCTTGAGTATAAAAAACATTTTTAGAATTTATCACTAAGCAGTAAACTTTTTTTACCCTTTTTCCTGCAAGAGAACTCCCTATATAATTTTTTTCATAATTCATTTCTTTTACAAGTTCAAGTATTTTATTCTTAGTTTCCTCTTTAATCAATGAACTACCATTTATAGCTCTAGCAACTGTTGTTCTGCTGATACCTAATTTTTCTGCTATTTCCTTCTGTGTAATCATATTTAAAATCACCTTCTCCTAAAAATGTTCGCGTGTTCATTAATATAAATATAACTTTTATTCTTAAGTTTGTCAATGATTTTTTTAAGTTTTTTAATACTATTTCAAAACAAAAAGTTCTTTATATACTCTAAAAAGATTATTGTATACCAATTAAAAGAGGTTATTTAAAAGAATTTTCTACATTTTTCCATAAAAAAAGAAGATAAAATTTGAGTAAGAATCAGATTAAATTTTAAAATTTTTTATTAAAACTTCTAATCTTTTTATAACTCAATCATATCCTCTTCTTAAAATTTTTAACTATTTTTTAATTATAGTTCCAGTGTACATTCTATTTGTTCTGATGCCTGGTTTAATTTCTCCATTTATTGAGAATACTTTGTTTCCAACCAAAACTAATCCTTCTCCACACGGTGCATCAAATGGTATCTCTCCTATAGATTTCCAAGAATTATTATCAGAATTATATATAAGTATTTCTCTATTCCAGTTAAATTCAGCAGGATCTGCCCCAAAATATCCAGCTTTGAATCTTGCTAATTCTTCTCCCTTTAAAGAACTTAGATTAGCTACTGCATTATCATATACTTCTTTATTAAATCCACCTATTACTATCATTTCCTTTTCATTCAATTTTACTGAAGAAGCTCCAAGAAGAGATATTCCCTTTCCTCCTAATTCTACAGAAGCTGCTGAAGTCCACTTATCAGCTGTAAAGTCATATTTATATCCATCAGTATATGCAGTTGAATCTCCGCCACTAAATACATATAATTTTCCATCAAGTATTTGAGATACAGCCTGTGTTCTAGTTACTGCTCCTGGTACAGGTGCTAATTCTCTTGAGTTACCTGTTGTAAGGTCATATTCATACATTTTATTTGTAGCTTTTCCATCTTGTTTTCCAGTTATAATATATAGTTTTCCATCTTTTTCTACTGCTGTTCCATTTTGCAGAGTAAAAGGTAAATCTCCTACTTTTTCTATATTCAGTTTTCCATTTTTCATACTTAAAAATAATATATCATTATCTGCTTCTGCAGTCGCTCCTCCTCCAATGTAATAAACTCCACCTTTTGCTGTTACAGATGCTCCATAACCAATTTCGTTATCTAAATTTATGTGTTCTTTTACTATCAATTTTCCCTCTTTTTCTTCTAAAAGATATACATCAGAATAAAGTTTTTTTATACCTCCATTCAATACAGTATCATATGGAAAATTTGCTCCTCCACCTACTACTACATATTTTCCTTCAAGAACTCCTGACAACACTCCTGCAGTTCCCATATTTTTTTCAAATCCCTTTTGTGCAGGTAAATTACCAGCATGTTCCCAAGTTATTTTTCTTTCTAGTCCTGGTATTTTTACTTCTGTTGAAGTACATCCTCCTAAAACTAATGCAGATAACATTGCAGCAAAAACAAATTTTTTCATGATAATCCTCCTTATTTATTATTATTTATTTTTTCTTTAAAGCTATTACACAACCAAAAATAACAATTATTGCTCCCAAACATTGTAATAAAGTAATTTTTTCATCTAAAGTAAAATATTGCTATAATATTTCTTATTATAAATTTTCTATTTCATCCTCATAGAAAATAGAAACCATAAATAAGTTGATTCTTATTATTCATTTAAATTCCTCCAAAATATTTTAAAAATTAAACTATCTGAACCATTACAGCAAATATTTCTTCATATCTAACATATATTTTTCAACTATACCTTCTAAAAATGTTTGATAAGAAGAAAGTAGTCTCATTGGAAATTCTGACATAATTGTCTTTGCATACAATTTGTCATAGGCGATATTTATTACTTGCTTTATACATATTCTAAATAAAATCCCCTATAATATAGTCACTTCCTTTTCTAATTTTGTAATAGTATCAATATCTTTAATAAAACCTGCTTGATATAATCTCAATAAAATTGGAAAATGAGAAAATATACTTGAAAAAAGCATACTGTATTCTTCATATAAGCATCCTAACCCATAACCATATTTACTTAAGTAAACTTTAAGGGAATATTTACTATTAAACTTCTTACAAATGTTCTCGTGTTCATTTTCTTGATAATAACTCCAATAATTTTATTTGTCAACATTTTTTTATTTTTTAGAACATAATAAACTAAAATAATACTTTTTTTTTACAATAACTATTAAAAATATATATATATTTCTATCCATTGATTTTATTAAATTTTTACTTGATTTTTTATTTCTTAAACAGAAAAAATCGATCTATTTATATACATTTTATATAATTTATTTTATAAAAAAAACTTTACATTTTTTTAAAAATACTTTATTATTTCAATTATGAAATTTAAAGGCAATAATTTAACTTTATCAACTTATATAAGTTGTTTTATTTGCTTAAAGTTTTATAAAAAATATATACTTTTTCTGGGAGGAAATTTATGAAAAAATTAGCACTTTTATTAACAGCATTAGGAGTAGTTTCAGTAGTTTCTTATGGAGCTGAACCAGTTCTAAAAGTAACATCTGTAGGTCAAGAAATTGAGATTGAAAATGTATCTGGAGGATCTGATATTGGAGAAGATTCATTATTTGGAACTACTGTTGGATTATCTTATGGTGACTGGACATTTGC
Source organism: Fusobacterium varium (assembly GCA_002356455.1). NCBI lineage: Bacteria > Fusobacteriati > Fusobacteriota > Fusobacteriia > Fusobacteriales > Fusobacteriaceae > Fusobacterium > Fusobacterium varium. The sequence goes on along the minus strand of AP017968.1, from coordinate 239,084 downwards.
TGTAACTGGTGGAAAATTCTGGGATATTGATACTGATAATACTGACTCAAAAGATGGAAGACTTCAAATGGATGCTTGGAAAAAATTTGATAACTACAAATTAGGTTTTAGATATAGAGGTCAAAAAGATTTTGATAGATATTATTTAAGAGGAACTTGGGATTATGATGTATTATGGGGAGCTGCTGATATCTGGTATCAGGCAAATAATAAAGCAAATGATGCCTGGAGAGGAGAAATATTCCCAATTGGAGTTAAATTTGGTTCTGTAAAAATTGGATGGTTTATTGATTGGACTCAAGTAATGGGAAGAACTGGTTCAGGAGAACTTAAAAATAACTTTGAACATCAAATAAGAGCCTATGCTACATTTTACAAAGGGGAAAAAATTACTCTTTCAACAGAGGGTAGATTCACTTTAACTGTAGATGACAAATTTAAAGATGGAGATAAAAGAGCTAAAGATACAGTTGGAAGATATGAAGATTTTGGAAGAAATAGAATTTATTTAGGTGCAGATTATCAAGTTAATACGAACTTAAATGTTTATTTAAAATATGGGTATGAAGTTAGGAATATGGAAAAAGTCAATGATGGAAAATCTTTTGACAGTAATAATTACTATGGAGACCTTATTGTTGGATGGAATTATAAATTCTAATGTTTCTTAAGTAAAAAGCTAGCTATTAGGTATAAATAAAGCTTTATTCCTTTATTATTTTTTTAGCCAGTTTATATAAACAAAAATAATTTTTTTAAAATATTTCCCTCATAATTTCCCATGTAGGAAACGATTTTAGACTCCCCCAATTTTAAAATCGTTTTCTATTTTAACATTTTAAAAAATAAGAAAAGAGCCCACTTAGAGCTCTTCTTTTCTATTTATCATCTATACTGCTTTTGGCAACTACTAGTACATATATATTTTCTACATTAGTATCATCTTTCAATAATGCACAAAGACTTTTTAAAGTTGTTCCTGTGCTGTATAAGTCATCTATAAGAAGAATACTTCCTTTTCTAGTCAGATCTCTATTTTTTCTTATGCTATTTTTAAAAAGATCTAATTTTTTTTCCACTGGAAGATTTTTTATCTCTTCTGGAGTAAGTTTGCTAAAAAAATCTAAAGATATAGGTTTTTTAACTTTTTCTCCAACTAATTTAACTAATTGAAATAATGGTTGTATTATTCTAGGTTTTGAAGGAGGAACAGCAATTATTCCATCTATTTTGTCAAGAAGATTCCATTCATTTGTAATGTGATCTGCTATTTCATCTGCTATTTCTACTGCCTTAAGATAGTCTTTATGATATTTTAATTCATTCAGTGCTTTTCCTATTTCACTATATGTTACATCAAACTCTGGATATCCAAATATATCCTCACCCTTATATTCACTTTTAGTTGTAAAATAATCCAGAGCATAGCCTTCATTCCATACCCCTTCTAATTTTATAGGATTTAACTTCATACCTGATGACCTCCTAAATACTTTTTGTCTTACATACATTTTATCATATTTATTAAATAATTCAAATATGGGGTATAATTTTCATATAGTAAAAAAAGAAGGACAACCATTCGGTTGTCCCCAAAGCATTTTATTTATTATATCATAATTACATAAATTTTACAAATAATGGTACTAAAACTAGTGATACTATACTCATTAATTTAATAAGAATATTTAGAGATGGTCCAGATGTATCTTTAAATGGATCTCCAACTGTATCTCCAACAACTGCAGCTTTATGTCTGTCAGATCCTTTTCCATCTCCTTTGTATCCAGCTTCGATTTGTTTCTTAGCGTTATCCCATGCTCCACCAGCATTAGCCATCATTATAGCCATTAATACACCAGTAACTAAAGATCCAGCTAATAATCCTCCTAGAGCTTCAACTGACCAAATTCCTACTGCTACTGGAACTACTATTGCAAGTACTCCAGGAAGTATCATTTCTCTTAATGAAGAATGAGTAGAAATTTCAACACATCTCTTGTAATCAGGTTTTCCTTTTCCTTCCATGATTCCTGGTATTTCTCTGAACTGTCTTCTTACTTCTTCAACCATTTCCATAGCTGCTTTACCAACTGCTGTCATTGTAAGAGCAGAGAATAGGAAAGTAAGCATTCCTCCAATAAATAGACCTGCTATTACTTCTGGGTTTGTTACTTCTATAATGAAATCAAATCCTGGAGTTGAAGTTTGTACTGCTTCTTTATAAGCTGCAAATAAAGATAGAGCTGTAAGAGCTGCTGATCCAATTGCAAATCCTTTTCCAACTGCTGCTGTTGAGTTACCAACTGCATCAAGTTTATCTGTACATTCTCTAACTTCATGTGGAAGTTCTGCCATTTCAGCAATTCCTCCAGCATTATCAGCTACTGGTCCATAAGCATCAACTGCTACTACCATTCCTGTACTTGCAAGCATTCCAACTGCTGCTACAGAAATTCCATAAATTCCAGATATATCTTTAGAAGCCATATAAGCAACAATTATAGCTAAAGCAATAATAATTATAGGTGCAACTGTAGATTCCATTCCAACTGCTAATCCTTCAATTATAGTAGTAGCTGGTCCTGTTTTAGCAGCATCAGAAATTCTATTAACTGCTTTTTTACCAGTATCTGTATACAATCCTGTGAAGTAAGCTATAACTAATCCTGCAACTAATCCTGCAACGATAGCATAGAATATTCCCATTTCCAATCCTAAATATTTAATTATTCCAAATGAAGCAACTAGTGAAAGGATCCCAGCTATTCTAGTTCCATTTTCTAATTTGTGATAAACTTCATCAGGATTATCAGTTTTAACTGTTAATGTAGCTAAAATAGAAGTAATAATTCCTAGTGCTGCTATTAGTACAGGTGCAATTAGATATCCAAAGTTACCAGTTGCATGTGTTATAGTGGCTCCTATAGTCATTGCAGCTATAATAGATCCAACATAAGATTCAAATAGGTCTGCTCCCATTCCAGCAACGTCTCCAACGTTATCTCCAACGTTGTCAGCGATTGTAGCTGGGTTTCTAGGATCATCTTCAGGAATTCCTGCTTCTACTTTACCAACAAGGTCTGCTCCAACGTCAGCAGCTTTAGTGTAGATTCCTCCACCAACTCTCGCAAATAGAGCTATTGATGAAGCCCCCATTCCAAATCCAGTAACAATACTCATATCCCAGTTAAATATAATTATCATAATAGATAATAAAAGCATTCCAAGTCCAACAACTGCAAGCCCCATAACTGCTCCACCAGCAAATGCTACATCAAGAGCTTTTGAAAGTCCTCCCTCTTTAGCAGCTATTGAAGTTCTTCCATTAGCTTTAGTTGCTATTCTCATTCCAACATTTCCTGCCACAGCTGAAGTTACAGCTCCACATACAAATGTTATTGCAACTGAAATATTTAAGAAAATTCCTAATAATACAGCTACTGCTACTACGAAGTACACCAATATTTTGTATTCAGCAAGTAAGAAAGCCATAGCTCCCTCTCTGATAGCGTCTGTTATTTCCGCTACTCTTGGAATGTTAATTTGATAACTTTCCACTTTTTTAGAATAACCAAAGGCAGCAATCAATGCAAGTATCCCAGCAATTATTCCAACATAGATCAATGAATGTTCCATTACTTAATCCTCCTATATTAATTTAAATTACACACTACATTATATTTGAAAACTCAATTTATTACAAGTATTTTTATTCAAAAAGTGCTCTTATTTTTTTAAAAAATTAAGATTTTTTGTTTTTAATATATTCATATCTTTATCTACAATCAAAACTTTCAATTTTTTATTATTTTCAGCATATTTCATAACTTTTTCTACAGGCATGGTAAAAAACGCTGTTGAATATAAATCAGCTAAAAAAGCATCCTCACAGATAACCATTACCAGTTTTTTATCTCGTACTGGAAAACCTGTTGCTTTATCTAATATATGATGATATTTTTTCCCATTTATCTCCACATAAGTTTGATAATCACCTGATACTCCCATACCTTCATCATTTAATTCTACAATTCCAAGTAAATCTTCCGGATTTTCTGGGTTTTGCACTCCTATTCTCCATGGTTTATTTTCTGGTTTTGTATTTATCACATCTATACTTGATATGGTAGTTATAAAAGCACTTGTTATTCCCATTTCTTCCATTACTTTTTTAGCTCTTGCTACAGCATATCCTTTTAAAAAAGATCCAGTATCTATTTCATTTACAGGAGATTCCATATACATTTGATTCCCCTCTATTTTTACTTTATCAAAGTCTATTTCTGTAAGTATTTGAGCCAAAAACTCTTTTGATGGAATAGAAACTTCTCCAACTTCTCCAAATCCCCATGCCTTTAACAATGGCCCAATAGTTATGTCATATTTTTTATCTGAAAGTTCATATACTTCTCTCACTTTAGAAAAAAGCATTAGTCCCTCATCATCTAATTCCACTGGAGTAGCAGGATCTGAATTTAATTTTCCTATTATACTAGTTTTTATCTTGCTGTTGAATTTATTATCTAATCTCTCTATTTCATTAAATGCTTCTTCCATCCCTTTTTTGGCTAATTTTTCATCCTTATCATAAACTGTTATCTTTATATAAGTTCCAAAAAGAAATTTTTCACTTTCGAATTTCTGCATCTTTTTATCTGTACATCCAATAAAAGCAAGTGGAAGTAGCAAAATTATCAAAAGTCTTTTTATCACACTATTCACCAGCTTCTTCTTCACCAAATTCATAACCAATTTTTCCATCAGCAATTTCTCTGAAGGCTTTTTTGATATCAGTATCTTTTTTGCTGCATTTAGTTAAAAGTGTAGCTCCTTTTCCTATTTCTCTGGCTCTTTGACCACTTATTATTGTCAATATGTATTTGTTTGGTATCTTATCAAGTAACTCATCGTAAACTATATCTTTTTTCATATTAGCCTCCTATTTATTTTTTTCTATAATTTTTTTTAATTCATTACATGCTTGTTCTACAGTATAATTTATTATTGTTATATCATATTCTTTCTCATATTCCAATTCTTTTATAGAATTTGCAAGTCTAAGCTGAATAGTTTCCTCACTATCTGTTTTTCTTCCTCTCAATCTTGCTTCAAGATCTTTTTCTGTTGGTGTTTTAAAGAAAATAAGATTTGCTTCAGGATATTGATCTCTCACTTGAAGACCACCTTGTACATCAATTTCTAATATTATATTTTCACCTTTAGCCATTCTATTTTCTACTTCTGATTTTAGAGTTCCATAATAATTTCCATGAACTGTTGCAGTTTCTAAAAAATCTCCATTTTCTCTTTTTTTAAGAAATTCTTCTTTAGTAAGAAAATAATAATCTCTTCCATCTACTTCCCCTGCTCTTGGTTCTCTTGTAGTTGCAGAAGTAGCAAGGTTTATTCCAAGCATTTTACGTACAAGTCTACAGATAGTAGATTTTCCAGCACCACTAGGCCCTGATACTACATATAGATTTCCTTTTGGCATTTTATTCTCCTTTCTCTATTCTAGCTGATATCGTTTCTGGATTTATAGCTGACATTATAACATGGTTTGAATCTGTTATTATCAAGGTTTTTGTTTTTCTTCCCAAAGTTGCATCTATAAGCCTGTTTTGAAGTTTTGCTTCCTCTCTCAATCTCTTGCTTGGAGCTGAGTCAGGATTTATGACAGCAATTATTCTTATATCCATCACCATATTGTTAAATCCGATATTAATGGGTCTCATAGATCCTCCTATTCGATATTCATAGCTTGTTCTCTAATTTTTTCAAGTTCATTTTTACATTCTACTATAAGCTTTGAAATATCATACAGATTGCATTTTACTCCTGTAGTATTCAGTTCTCTAAATATTTCCTGAAGAATAAAATCCATTTTCTTTCCTACTGCTGTATCCTTGCTTTCCATTTCTTTTCTTAACTGTTCCATATGGCTGTCAAGTCTTGATATCTCTTCAGATATATCTGATTTATCAGTAAAAAGAAGTATTTCTTTGAGGATATCTTCTTCTTTAAAATCTATAGTTCCTCTTATTTTATCAAGTCTTTCCATAAGTTTTTCTTTATAATTTTCAACTACAATTTCTTTATATTTCTTTATTTCAATTATTTTCTCTTCAAGAACATTTACTCTTTCCAGGAAATAAGCTTTTAGTCTATCCCCTTCATCTTCTCTGGTTTGAATAAATGGAATAAGCAACTCATTCACTTTTCCTAATATAAAAGCTGAATACTCACTTTCATCAATTTCAAAATCATTTTTTTGTATAACATTTAAATTTCTAACTAAAATATCCATTTTATTTGTGAATTTTTCATTAAAATCATTTTCCATCTCTTTAAGTACATTCATATAAGCTGAGCTTAAATTTCTATCATAATCAAAAAGTTTTCCCAGCTCTCTTTTATCTTCAAATTCTATTTTTAGATCTAAAGAACCTCTGCTGATTTTTGAGGCAACCTCTGTCCTTATTGCCCCTTCTAAAAAATTTAAATTATATGGAAGTTTTATTTTCAAATTTAAATTTTTATTATTTACACTTTTAAGTTCCATGTTGATAGCAAAACTTTCATCTTGGTATGTAAGTTTTGAATATCCTGTCATACTTCTCATAATTTTTTCCTCCAGGAAAGATGAAACAAATACAGGAATAGGCGACCTTGTCGCCTATTCCTATTATATTATTCTTCTTCTAGTTCTAATTCTTTGTCTTCAAGTTCAACTGCTTTTACATTTTTATAAGCATTAAATCCAGTTCCTGCTGGAATCTTTTTACCTATAATTACATTTTCTTTTAGTCCTTCTAAATAGTCAATTTTACCTTCTATTGCTGCATTAGAAAGAACTTTTGTAGTTTCTTGGAATGAGGCAGCTGATATAAAACTTCCTGTATTAACAGCAGCTTTAGTAATACCTTGAATGATTGGTTCATACTTGATTAAAGGTTTTCCTAATTCTTTTAATCTTGCATTTTCCATATCTACAATTCTCTTTTCAACAACTTCATCTTCTAGGAATAAAGATACTCCAGAATCAACAATTCTTACTTTCTTAAACATCTGTTTAACTATGATCTCAATATGTTTGTCGTTAACTCCAACTCCTTGATCTCTATATACTTGCTGTACTGACTCAAGGATAAATTGTTCAGCAGCTACAAGTCCTTTAATATTCAATACGTCAAATGGAGAAATAGCTCCTTCTGTTATTTTATCTCCAGCCTTAACAAGCATACCATCAGTTACTACCAGACGTTCCCCTACTGGTACCAAGTATTCTCTGAAGTCTTTTGGATCAATTGTAGATTTTACAATAATGACTCTCATACCTTTCTTTTTCTTACCAGTTACTTCTATTTTACCTTCTATGTCAGTAAGCATTGCTTTCCCTTTAGGATTTCTTGCCTCAAATAGCTCTTGTACTCTTGGAAGACCTCCAGTGATATCTTTAGTTCCAGCACCCTCTTTGATGATTTTAGCTATTGTCTGACCTTTTTTAACTTCTTCTCCCTCTCTTACCATTAAGTAAGCTCCAAATGGGATAGTATAGCTTCCTTTTGTATTTCCATCATTATCAAATATCACAACTCTTGGGTTGATATCTCCTGATTCAACTGGCTTAATTGCCATATACTCAGTAACATCATACTTTTCATCATAATTTTCTTTTACATAAAGTTCTCTGTATTCTATTCTACCATCTTGGTCAGCTATAATAGGGATATGGAATGGATCAAATGTTACTAGAGTAGTACCTATTTCCACTCTTTCACCCTCTTTTACTTTAAGTATTGATCCAGATGGAATCTCATAGTCATAGTTTCCAATAATTATCTTAGCAGATTGACTTACCACAGTTTGCTCTCCAGTAGTGTCATTTTCAAGAATTTTTATATCTCTATATACAACTTTACCAGCATTCTCGGCTCTAATTCCACTTATTACAGTAGCTGCTGTTGCAACTCCTCCTGTATGGAACGTTCTCATTGTAAGCTGTGTACCTGGTTCTCCGATTGATTGGGCTGCAATAACTCCAACTGCTTCTCCAAGAAGTATTTCTCTATGGTTAGATAAATCCATACCATAACATTTTTTACATACTCCCTTTTCAAGTGAACAAGTTAATGGTGATCTGATTTTCACTTTTCTGATACCTAGTTCATTTATTTTTTCTATAAGTTCTTTTCCAATCATAGTATTTCTAGTAGCAATTACTTCCCCTTCATGTACTAAATCTTCAGCAAGAACTCTTCCTCTAATTCTTTCTTCTAGTTTTTCAATAACTTTACCTTCTGATACAAGTTCTCCAACTTCTATTCCTTGTTCACTTCCACAATCTTCAGCATTTACTATAACTTCATGTGAAATATCAACAAGTCTTCTTGTTAGATATCCTGAATCGGCAGTTCTCAGAGCTGTATCTGCCAGTCCTTTTCTTGCTCCATGTGATGACATAAAGAATTCTAATACTGTCAATCCTTCACGGAAATTTGCTTTAATAGGAACTTCAATAATTCTTCCTTGTGTATCGGCCATGTTACCCCTCATAGCAGCTAGCTGTCTCATCTGAGAGATGTTACCTCTGGCTCCTGAATTTGCCATCATATAAACTGGGTTGAACTGATCAAGTCCATCCATCATTGCTTTAGTTACAGCTTCAGTAGCTTCAGACCAAACAGCGATAGTTTTTCTATATCTTTCTTCATTGATAATTTTCCCTGACTTATAATCAGCATCTATTTGAGCTACCTCTTCATCTGCTTTTGCAAGTATTTCTTTTTTAGCTTCTGGAATTTCCAAGTCTTCTATCCCTACTGAAACACCTGCCATTGCACCATAGTGATATCCAAAGTCTTTAATTTTATTGATAAGTTCAGCAGTTTCTGCAAATCCATGTTCATCATATAATCTAGCAATAAGTTTCTTCAGTTGTGATTTACCAAATGTTACATGATATTGTTTATCTACATCAGGAAGCATTTCGTTAAACATAATTCTTCCAGGAGTAGTTTCTACCATTTCATCTTTAATTCTCACTTTGATTATAGCATGAGTATCTAACACTCCATTATTATAAGCTGTAAGTGCTTGATCTATATTTGAAAAACACTTTCCTTCACCTTTTGATCCTGGTCTGTCTTTAGTCATATAGAAACATCCCATAACCATATCTTGAGAAGGTACTGCTATTGGTTCTCCATTAGATGGAGAAATAATATTATTTGGAGCCAACATCAAAAGTTTTGCTTCCATTATAGCTTCTGGTGACAACATTAAGTGAACAGCCATTTGGTCCCCATCAAAGTCAGCATTAAATGCAGAACATACTAATGGGTGAAGTCTTATAGCTTTTCCTTCAATCAATACAGGTTCAAAAGCTTGAATAGACAATCTATGAAGAGTTGGAGCTCTGTTCAATAATACTGGATGATCTTGAATTACGTCTTCAATTACATCCCATACCTTATCATCTGCATCTTCAACTAATTTTTTAGCTGTTTTAATATTTGATGCAAGCTCTCTTTTTACAAGTTCTCTCATAATAAAAGGCTTGTAAAGTTCAAGAGCCATTTTCTTAGGAATTCCGCATTGATTCATTTTCAATGATGGTCCAACAACAATAACCGACCTTGCTGAATAGTCAACCCTTTTTCCAAGTAGGTTTTGTCTAAATCTACCTTGTTTACCTTTTAACATGTCAGATAGAGATTTAAGTTCTCTGTTGTTTTGAGCAACAACTGGTTTTCCTCTTCTTCCATTGTCAATAAGAGCATCTACAGCCTCTTGAAGCATTCTTTTTTCATTTTTTACAACTATTTCAGGAGCTTTTATTTCTAAAAGTTTTTTAAGCCTGTTATTTCTATTGATAACTCTCCTATAAAGATCATTTAAGTCAGAAGTAGCAAATCTTCCTCCATCTAATTGTACCATTGGTCTTAAATCAGCTGGAATCACAGGAACATTTTTAAGTATCATCCATTCAGGCTTGTTATTAGAAGAAATAAAATCTCTAACTATTTTAAGTCTTTTTACTACTTTTTTTCTTTTTTGTGAAGAAGTTACATCTTCTAATTCTTTTTCTAATTCATCCCTCAATGATTCAAGATGAGTCTTTTCAAGAAGCTTTAATATTGCTTCTGCTCCCATTAGGGCTTCAAATTTGTTTCCGTATAATTGTTTATATAATTTATATTCTTTTTCAGTAAGAATTTTTCCTTCTTTTAAGTTACTTTCACCAGCTTCTGTTACTATGTATCTTGCAAAATATAATACAGATTCTAACTCTTTTGGAGATAATCCAATGATAAGTGACATTTTATTTGGAGTTCCCTTAGAATACCAAATATGAGATACTGGAGCAGCTAAAGATATGTGTCCCATTCTCTCTCTTCTTACTTTAGATCTAGTTACTTCTACCTCACACTTTTCACAAACAAGACCTTTATATCTCATTCTTTTGTACTTACCACAAGCACATTCCCAATCTTTAGTTGGTCCAAATATTTTTTCACAAAACAGACCATCTCTTTCTGGATTTAAAGTTCTATAGTTGATAGTTTCAGGTTTTGTAATTTCCCCATATGACCATTCTTCAATCTTTTCAGGGGATGCTAATCTAATTCTTATTTTCTCAAAACTTCTTATTCCCATTAAATGCAAAGCCTCCTTAATTGAGATAAAGCTACATATAATTTATCTATATGGATGATAAAATGGGTTATTTGTTATATTATAACCCATGTTTATCCCTAACAGTTCATTTTATTTTATTGTCTAATCTTTGAATTCAGCTAAAGGAGAATACTCAGTTGTTATATCCTCTTTATTCAATTCTTCATCTACATTTATAACATTGTCATCTTTGTCAAATAATTCAACATCAAGTGCTAATGCTTGGAATTCTTTCAATAATACTTTGAAAGATTCTGGTAAATCTGGCTCAGGCATTTCTTCACCTTTAATTATAGCCTCATATGTTTTTGTTCTTCCTGTAACATCATCCGATTTTACAGTAAGCATTTCTTGAAGTATATTTGATGCCCCATATGCTTCCAATGCCCAAACTTCCATTTCTCCAAGTCTTTGTCCTCCAAATTGAGCTTTTCCTCCCAATGGCTGCTGTGTAACCAGTGAATAAGGACCAATTGCTCTGGCATGCATTTTATCTTCTACCAAGTGGTGAAGTTTAAGCATATACATTCTTCCAACTGTTACTGGATTATCAAATTTTTCTCCAGTTCTTCCATCATAAAGATCAACTTTACCGCTTCTAGGGAACCCTAGTTTTTCAAGATAATCTTTAACTTGCTCTTCAGAAGCACCATCAAATACAGGTGTGGCAATATGAGTTCCACCATTATAATTACCCATAGCCATACCTAAATGAACTTCAAGTACTTGACCTATATTCATACGTGAAGGTACTCCAAGTGGATTAAGCACAACATCCAGATGTGTTCCATCTGCTAGGAACGGCATATCTTCTGCAGGAAGTACTCTTGATACAACCCCTTTATTTCCATGACGTCCAGACATTTTGTCTCCAACAGTTATCTTTCTTTTCTCAGCAACTAATACTCTTATTGCTTTATTAACTCCAGCTTTAAGTTCATCACCATTTTCTCTTGAAAGTTCGAGGATTTCTACTACAGTTCCTTTTGATCCATGAGGCATTCTAAGTGATGTATCCCTTACATCTCTTGCTTTTTCTCCAAAGATGGCTCTTAATAATTTTTCTTCTGCAGGTGGTTCAGTTTCCCCTTTAGGAGCTGTTTTACCTACAAGTATATCTCCAGGTCCAACTTCAGAACCAATAGTTATTATCCCTTTAGAATCTAGTTTTCTTAAAGCTTCCTCAGAAATATTAGGTATTTCTCTAGTTATTTCTTCATCTCCAAGTTTAGTATTTCTAGCTTCTATTTCATATTCTTCCACATGTATAGAAGTAAATACATCATCTTTTCTTAATCTATCAGATATTAAAATCGCATCCTCATAGTTATATCCTTCCCAAGGCATGAATGCCATCAGAATATTTCTTCCGAGTGCTAAATCTCCTCCTCTTGTAGCTGGTCCATCAGCTATTACTCCTCCTGCTTTTACTTCTTCTCCAGGAGAAACAAGTGGTGTTTGATGTAAACACATAGATTGGTTAGATCTTTCAAAATTAAGCATTCTATATTTATGCTCTTTTCCCTCTGGATCTTCTATAACTATCTTTTGTGCATCTACATATACAACTTTACCATCTGTTTTAGAAATAACAACAGCTCCAGAATCTACAGCAACTTTTCTTTCTAATCCAGTTCCTATATATGGTGCTTCAGTTCTTAATAATGGTACAGCCTGTCTTTGCATGTTTGATCCCATTAGTGCTCTGTTGGCGTCATCGTGTTCTAGGAATGGTATTAATCCTGCTGATACAGATACCACTTGTTTTGGAGAAATATCCAAATAATCAACTTTCTCACCACTAATACCTACAATTTCATGACCAAATCTACATACAACATCACCAAGAAGTGCTCCATCTTCTCCAATTTTTGTATCGGCCTGTGCAATAAATAATCCTTCTTCTTCATCAGCTGCAAGATAATCTATTTGATCAAAATCAGCTTTACCATTAACAACTTTTACATATGGAGTTTCAATAAACCCATATTTATTTATTTTTGCATATATTGCCAATGACCCAATAAGTCCAATATTTGGTCCTTCTGGTGTTTCTATTGGACAAATTCTTCCATAATGTGAGTCATGAACGTCTCTTACTTCGAATCCAGCTCTTTCTCTTGAAAGCCCTCCAGGTCCTAAAGCAGATATTCTTCTTTTATGAGTTAATTCTGCCAATGGATTAGACTGATCCATGAACTGAGATAACTGTCCAGATCCAAAGAAATCTAAAATAAGTGCATTTAATGGTCTTGTATTAAGCAAAGATTGAGAAGTTAAAGTTTCAGAATCCTGAACTGTCATTTTTTCTTTTACCATTTTTCCCATCTTAGAAAGTCCTGCTTTGATCTGCATCAACAACAGCTCTCCTACCCCTCTAACCCGTCTGTTAGATAGATTATCTATATCATCAGTATGCCCATTTCCATTATTCAAATTAATTACATATTTCATTGTTCCAATAATATCATCTTTAGTTAATAATATTTCATCTTCTGGAACATTTAGTTTTAATCTTTTATTCATTTTATATCTTCCAACTGGCTCAAGATCATATCTTTGAGGGTTAAAAAACATTTGTCTAATAAGTGATCTTGCAGACTCTACTGTTACTAGATCACCTGGTCTTAATTTCTTGAATACTTCTGTTACTGCTTCCTCTTTTGTAAGTGTACTATCGTTCAAAACAGTGTTAGCTAATAGTTTATCTTCTGGTTTTACTTCCCAATAAGTAACTTTTTCTATTTTGAATTCTATCATTTTCTCTATTAAAGCTTCATCTATAACTGCATCTGCTTCTGCTATAACTTCACCAGTTTCGTCATCATAGATATCTTCTTTAATAAAACTTCCTTCAAATCTTGTTCTGATTACACTTAAAAGCTCATCTTTGTTTTTATATTTTTGGAATATTGAGGCTAAATCTAATTCTTTAGTTTCTAAAAAATAGTCTTTTATCTCTGTATTGTTGTTGAAGAAATCAATAGCCTTTAGGAATACAGTAGCTAATACCTTTTTCTTTCTATCTATTTTTATACTCAAGAAATCATTCTTATCTGTTTCAAACTCAAGCCAAGTACCTTTATATGGAATAATTTTTCCAGAGAAAAGGTCTTTTCCTGTTTGAATGTTGATCTCTTTGTTGAATGAAACTCCTGGAGATCTGTGCAACTGTGATACAACAACTCTTTCAGCACCATTGATTATGAATGTACCTCTTTCAGTCATCATTGGAACTTCTCCAAAGTAAACTAAAGACTCTTGTATCTCATTTCCACTTTTCTTATTAATCAGTCTTAATCTTACTTTCAAAGAAGTAGAATAAGTTTTTCCTCTTTTTTTACACTCAAGCTCATCATTTAATGGTGGCTCTGCTTCATGTAATTCATAAGAAACATACTCCAACTTGATATCTCCATTAGAAGATTCAACAGGGAAAATTTCTCTAAAAGCTGATTCTAACCCCTTATCTTTTCTATTATTTGGAGCCTCTTTAGCTTGTAGAAAATCTTCATAGGAATCCAATTGGAACTCAAGAAAATGAGGCATTGTTCCTCTTTCTTTTATCCTTCCAAAATTCAATCTTTCAACGAGTTTCCCCATTAATTCACACCCCTTACTAATTCTTTAAAGTTTAATACCTAATCACTTGAAAATAAAAGGCTAAAATCTATTTCCAAATGATTAATTATCACTGTTCCAAAACAAAAATTTACATCATGATGTAATACAATTTATACTTTTAAGTTATCCTTAATAATTAGTAAAAAGGCACTCTGGTTAAGAGTGCCTATTTTTTTTAATTAAATAAGATTTTTAGTTTAAAATTAAAAGTCCAATCAATTATTTAACTTCTACTGTAGCTCCTGCTGCAGTTAATTTTTCTTTTACTGCTTCAGCTTCTTCTTTAGAAACAGCTTCCTTAAGTTTTCCACCATTATCAACTAATTCTTTAGCTTCTTTTAACCCTAATCCAGTAATTCCTCTTACTTCTTTGATTACCGCAATTTTGTTAGGTCCTGCTGCAGTTAATACTACATCAAATTCAGTTTTTTCTTCAGCAGCTTCTGCTACTGCTGGTCCTGCTACTGCTACTGGAGCTGCTGCAGTTACACCGAAGTGCTCTTCTAATGCGCTTACTAAATCTTTTAATTCTAAAACAGTCATAGCTTCTAATTCAGCTATAAATTTTTCTCTATCGAATGCCATTTATTGTTTCCTCCTTAGTTTTTATACACAAATTTGTGATTTATTATAATTATTACTTTATTTCGTTAATTAAGCCAATTAAACTCTTTAATTATTCAGCTGCTGCTTCTTTTTTATCAGCGATAGCGACAGTTGCATAAGCAAGTTTTCTGATTGGTCCAAGCATTGAGTTAAGTAACATAGAAAGTAATTGATCTCTTGAAGGTAATTTAGCAAGAGCTTCTACTCCTTCAGCCTCAACTCTTTTTCCTGTTAAAACTCCACCTTTTATTTTGAAAATATTTTGTTTTGCTTTAGCCTTATCTTTTGCTAAATCAAAAGCGATTTTTGCAGGAGCTACTGGATCATTGTATCCAAAAGCGAAAGCTGTAGTTCCTTCCAAAATATCTTCAAAAGAATCCTCAACACCTGCTTCTTTAAGAGCTATTTTGAATAATCTATTTTTAGTTACTAGATATTCAGCACCAGCTTCTCTCATTTTTTTTCTCAATGCAGTTTCGTCATTAACACTGATTCCTTGATAATCAACTAATACTACTGATTGAGCTTTTTTAATTTTTTCTACTAGTTCAGCTACGTGATCTATTTTTGCTTGAGTTGCCATTTATTTTTTCACCTCCTCTTTTCTTAAAAATTACCTCCGTGCCAAAGAATGGAACGGAGGTTGAAATCACACTATGAGGCTAGCGAAACCTGCTTCCAACCTCGGTAGGGTAATTAAGGTTTAAACCACCTACGGTCTTTGGTTTGGATCTATATTAAATTATTTATCCAACATATTTAGCTACTAATGCAGGGTCCATTTTTATACCAGGTCCCATTGTTAGTGATACAGCAACTGTTCTCAAGTATTGACCTTTAGAAGATGCTGGTTTTAATCTTGTGATTTGATCTAAGAAAGCTTTGAAGTTTTCTTCAATTTTCTCAGGAGCAAAATCAGCTTTACCAATTGGCACATGAATTGATCCCAGTTTATCTACTCTGAATGCTAGTTTCCCTTTTTTGAATTCAGAAACAGCAGCAGCGATATCTGGAGTTACAGTTCCTGATTTTGGATTTGGCATTAATCCTTTAGTTCCTAATATTTTTCCTAGTCTTCCTAATTTAGGCATCATGTCAGGTGTAGCAATAACTAGATCAAAATCTAACCACCCTTGTTGAATTTGAGCAATATATTCATCAGATCCTGCATAATCAGCTCCAGCTTCTAAAGCTTTTTCAACATTAGCTCCTGAAGTTATAGCCAATACTTTTACAGTTTTCCCTGTTCCATGTGGAAGGACAACTGTTCCTCTAACTTGTTGGTCAGCATGTCTTGGATCTACTCCAAGTCTTAATGCAACTTCTACAGTTTCTGTAAATTTAGCAGTTTTTGTTTTTAAAACTAATTCTAAAGCTTCTTTTACTTCATAAAGCTTTCCAGTTTCTATTAACTTAGCAATTTCTAAGTATTTTTTTCCTCTATGTTTTGCCATTTTTTTAATTTCCTCCCTTTGTGGTGATGCGGAATTAATCCTACCACTTAATATAACCATGGTACTTTGTACCATATACAACAGATTAATTTAGTTTACTAAATACTAGTCTACTATTTTGATTCCCATAGATCTTGCTGATCCAGCTATGATTTTCATAGCAGCTTCTACTGATCCTGCATTTAAGTCAGGCATTTTAGTTTCTGCAAGCTCTCTTAATTTTGCTGTTGTTATTTGTCCAGCAACTTCTTTTTTAGAGTTTTTAGCTGCTGATTGGATTCCTGCTGCTTTCTTTAATAAGTCAGATGCAGGTGGAGTTTTAAGTATGAATGTGAAAGATCTATCATTATAAACAGAAATTTCTACTGGAATTACCCATCCAGCTTTATCTTGAGTTTTTGCATTGAACGCTTTACAGAATTCCATAATATTAACTCCGTGTTGTCCTAATGCTGGTCCAACTGGTGGAGCCGGATTAGCTTTACCTGCTGGTAATTGTAGTTTTATTATCTTAATTACTTCTTTTGCCATTTTATTTAATTACACCTCCATAAATTGTGTGGTAATGACGGTGTCATCTCCCACTAAAAAGACATAACTTACTATGCCTTCTCAACACTGTTAAAATCTACTTCTACAGGAGTCATTCTCCCAAACATTTCGATCATAACTTTTACTTTCTTTTGTTCCATATCTATTTCTGCCACTTTTCCTTCATGACCTGCAAAACCTCCTCCAAGGATTTTTACAAAATCACCAAGTCCAAAGTTAATTTTTACAACTTCTTTATTTTCTTTTTCTTCCTCTGGAATATCATACCCAATTACTCTGAATATATTTGCAACTTCGTCATCTTCCATAGGAATAGGGTCAGAACCAACACCAACGAAACCTGTCACTCCATTTGTGTTTCTCACTACATACCAAGCATTAGAATCAACTCTAAAGTTTATTCCATCTTCACTTTCCTCTCTTGTTGCTACCATTTCTAGCATAACATATCCTGGAAATATTTTTCTGGCTACAGTTTTCTTTTTCCCTCTAACCTCTTCAATAGTCTCTTCTTCAGGAACTAGTACCTTTGTAACTATTTCTCCTATTCCAAGTGTTTCTATTTTTTGCTCAAGGTCAGTTTTCACTTTTTTTTCATACCCAGAATAAGTATGAATCATAAACCATTTTTTTACTAATGTTTTTTCCATTATATTATCCTCCAAAGAGAGATACCAATACTTTCAATAGTCTAGAAGCAATTAAATCAAAAACTCCCAAATAAACGCTTAAAACTAAGCTCATAACAATTACCCAAAGAGTTGAATTAACAATCTCTTCTTTTTTAGGCCATTGAACCTTGGAATATTCCATTTTTATTCCTTGAAACAGATTCATAAAATCACCTTTAATTTTCGACTTTAATAAAAAAAATGGCAGGTCAAGAGGGACTCGAACCCCCAACCCTCGGTTTTGGAGACCGATGCTCTACCAATTGAGCCATTGACCTGCATGTTGTAAACTTACATTAAAAAACTATTTTTTAGTTTCTTTGTGTAAAGTAACTTTTTTGTCCCACTTACAGTATTTATTAATTTCTAATCTTTCAGTAGTGTTCTTTTTATTTTTTGATGTACTATAGTTTCTTCTTTTACACTCTGTACATTCTAATTGAATATTTACTCTCAATTTTACACCTCCACTCATTAACGGTATCTTTGCGATCCTCCCATATTGTAATTCAATATGGTGAAAAAGAGTTTACTCTATCTTGCTTTCTAAGACATAGAATATGATATCAGATTTTCTTAACTTTGTCAAATAATTTTATTAAAATATTTTTATTTTTTTTGACAAAGAAAAAAGCTTGGCAAGTTCCTATCCTCCCAGGAGGCTTCCCTCCAAGTACTTTCAGCGTTTACGGGCTTAACTTCTGGGTTCGGAATGGGACCAGGTGTACCCCCGCAGCTATTCTTACCAAGCTGTGTGTTTATCATTTCTAATAGACACTTGAAACTATATAGTAGCATACGCTTTCGCGCTTTTCAATCTTTAGGTTAAAACTTTGACTTATTAGTATTGGTCAGCTAAAAGCCTCGCAGCTCTTACACCCCCAACCTATCAACCTTCTAGTCTCGAAGGAGTCTTAAAGAATACTTATCTTGAAGCTGGTTTCCCGCTTAGATGCTTTCAGCGGTTATCCGTTCCAAACGTGACTACCCAGCTGTGCCACTGGCGTGACAACTGGTACATCAGAGGTTTGTCCATCCCGGTCCTCTCGTACTAAGGACAGATCTTCTCAATATTCTAACGCCTACAGTGGATAGGGACCGAACTGTCTCACGACGTTCTGAACCCAGCTCACGTACCGCTTTAATGGGCGAACAGCCCAACCCTTGGGACCTTCTCCAGCCCCAGGATGCGATGAGCCGACATCGAGGTGCCAAACTTTGCCGTCGATATGGACTCTCGGGCAAAATCAGCCTGTTATCCCCAGGGTAGCTTTTATCCGTTGAGCGACGACCCTTCCATTCGGAATCGCCGGATCACTATGTCCTGCTTTCGCACCTGCTCGACCCGTCAGTCTCGCAGTTAAGCTCTCTTATGCCATTGCACTCTGCGGTTGATTTCCATCCAACCTGAGAGAACCTTTGAACGCCTCCGTTACTCTTTCGGAGGCGACCGCCCCAGTCAAACTGCCCACCTAGCACTGTTTCCGTGGCTGCAAACCACAGATTAGAATTTCAACATTGAATGGTTGGTATTCCACCGACAACTCCGATACAGCTAGCGCCATACCTTCATAGTTTCCCAACTATCCTATACATGCAATGCCAAAACCCAATACCAAGCTACAGTAAAGCTCCATGGGGTCTTTCCGTCCTACTGTAGGTAACCGGTATCTTCACCGGTAGTACAATTTCACCAGGCCTCCCGTCAAGACAGCGCTCAAATCATTACACCATTCGTGCAGGTCGGAACTTACCCGACAAGGAATTTCGCTACCTTAGGACCGTTATAGTTACGGCCGCCGTTCACCGGGGCTTCAATTCGGAGCTCTCACTCCTCCTCTTAACCTTCCGGCACTGGGCAGGTGTCAGCCCATATACATCGCCTTACAGCTTAGCATAGACCTGTGTTTTTGTTAAACAGTTGCTTGAGCCTCTTCACTGCGACCCCCAAATGCTTCATATTGCTTGAATATTAACATTCAGGGGCACCCCTTCTCCCAAAGTTACGGGGCAATTTTGCAGAGTTCCTTAACGAGAGTTAGCCTGTCCGCCTTAGATTTCTCATCCTGACCACCTGTGTCGGTTTCGGGTACGGGCAGTTATACCTTAACGTTAGAAGCTTTTCTCGGCAGCGTGGGATTTGTGCATTCATCTTACGACTATATATCACACCTCAAGTCTAATCTAGCGGATTTTCCTGCTAGACCACTCTACATGCTTCTACGGGAACTTCCGTTCTCCCGCGCACATACCCTTCTGCGTCCCTCCTTCACAAAATATAACTGGCACAGAAATATTAATCTGTTTTCCATTCGCCTACGCATTTTAGCCTCGGCTTAGGTCCCGGCTTACTCAGGGAAGACAAGCTTTACCCTGAAAACCTTGGTCTTCCGGCGAGGGGGATTCTCGCCCCCTTTCTCGCTACTTATTCCTGCATTCTCACTTCTGATACCTCCAGAGTCGCTTACGCTCCTCCTTCAACGGCCTACAGAACGCTCTCCTACCAATTGCTTGCGCAATTCCACAGCTTCGGTTTATAACTTAGCCCCGTTACATTGTCGGCGCAGAGACTCTCGACCAGTGAGCTATTACGCACTCTTTAAAGGTATGGCTGCTTCTAAGCCAACCTCCTGGTTGTTTGTGAATCTCCACCTCCTTTCCCACTTAGTTATAATTAGGGACCTTAGCTGGTGGTCTGGGTTGTTTCCCTTTTGACAATGGAAGTTAATTCCCATAGTCTCACTCCTGAGCTTTGAATTATGGTATTCGGAGTTTGATTGAATTCAGTAAGCAATATGCCCCCTAGTTCATTCAGTGCTCTACCCCCATAATTAAACACTCAAGGCTGCACCTAAATGCATTTCGGAGAGAACGAGCTATCTCCTAGTTCGATTGGCTTTTCACCCCTAAACCTACCTCATCTCCCAACTTTTCAACGGCGGTGAGTTCGGGCCTCCACTGTGTCTTACCACAGCTTCACCCTGGACAGGCTTAGATCACCAGGTTTCGCGTCTACGCCCAGCGACTATGTCGCCCTATTCAGACTCGGTTTCCCTTCGGCTCCGTTATACTTAACCTCGCCACTGAACGTAACTCGCAGGATCATTCTCCAAAAGGCACGCCATCACTCCGAAGAGCTCTGACCGCTTGTAAGCACACAGTTTCAGGTTCTATTTCACTCCCCTCCCGGGGTTCTTTTCACCTTTCCCTCACGGTACTATACGCTATCGGTTAGTAAGAGTATTTAGCCTTACGAGATATGGTCCTCGCAGATTCACACAGAATTCCTCGTGTTCCATGTTACTTGGGAGAGAACATACATTCTAATGAGTTTACCTGTACAGGATTATCACCTTCTACGATCCAGCTTTCCAACTGGTTCCAGTTCAGTCATTAGATATGTTGAATATCTTACAGTTCTTCAAACGTTCTTCCCACAACCCCATATAAGCAACGGCTGTATCCTTGACACTTATATGGTTTAGGCTCATCCCCGTTCGCTCGCCGCTACTTGGGGAATCGTTTTTACTTTCTTTTCCTCGAGTTACTTAGATGTTTCAGTTCACTCGGTACCCTCTTTCGTGCTAAGACTCCATCTTAGCAGATTGCTCCATTCGGAAATCTTGGGGTTGGCGCTCGTTTGCAGCTAACCCAAGCTTATCGCAGCTTACCACGTCCTTCATCGGCTCTTACTACCTAGGCATTCCCTGTGTGCCCTTAATTATTTTAACCTATTTTGTTTTTGTTTAATTTGATTGACAGCTAACTCTGTTTATATAAACAAGAGTTAAAATTGTATTTATCTACTATATAGTTTCCAATGTCCATTTGATAAGTTATCCAGCGCTTATACGCTGTAAGAACATTATCAATAGAATAGAGAAAGAGAAATGATCTCCTTAGAAAGGAGGTGATCCATCCGCACGTTCCCGTACGGATACCTTGTTACGACTTCACCCCAATCGCTAATCACACCCTCGGAACATCCCTCCTTACGGTTAGGCCTGTTACTTCAGGTGCAACCAACTCTCGTGGTGTGACGGGCGGTGTGTACAAGACCCGAGAACGTATTCACCGCAACATAGCTGATTTGCGATTACTAGCGATTCCAACTTCATGTACTCGAGTTGCAGAGTACAATCCGAACTAAGAATAGTTTTATGAGATTAGCTTACCCTCGCAGGTTTGCAGCTCTCTGTACTACCCATTGTAGCACGTGTGTAGCCCAGCGTATAAGGGGCATGATGACTTGACGTCATCCCCACCTTCCTCCTGCTCATCGCAGGCAGTCTCGCATGAGTCCCCAACTTAATGATGGTAACATACGAAAGGGGTTGCGCTCGTTGCGGGACTTAACCCAACATCTCACGACACGAGCTGACGACAGCCATGCACCACCTGTCACCAAGTTCCTCCGAAAAGGCACGAAAACATCTCTGTTAACTTCTTGGGATGTCAAACGCTGGTAAGGTTCCTCGCGTTGCGTCGAATTAAACCACATGCTCCACCGCTTGTGCGGGTCCCCGTCAATTCCTTTGAGTTTCATACTTGCGTACGTACTCCCCAGGCGGATTACTTATCGCGTTAGCTTGGGCGCTGAGGTTCGACCCCCAACACCTAGTAATCATCGTTTACGGCGTGGACTACCAGGGTATCTAATCCTGTTTGCTACCCACGCTTTCGCGCTTTAGCGTCAGTATCTGTCCAGTAGGCTGGCTTCCCCATCGGCATTCCTACAAATATCTACGAATTTCACCTCTACACTTGTAGTTCCGCCTACCTCTCCAGTACTCTAGTTTAGCAGTTTCCAACGCAATACGGGGTTGAGCCCCGCATTTTCACATCAGACTTACTAAACCGCCTAGACGCGCTTTACGCCCAATAAATCCGGATAACGCTTGCGACATACGTATTACCGCGGCTGCTGGCACGTATTTAGCCGTCGCTTCTTCTGTTGGTACCGTCACTGACTTCTTCCCAACTGAAAGCACTTTACATTCCGAAAAACTTCTTCGTGCACACAGAATTGCTGGATCAGACTTTTGGTCCATTGTCCAATATTCCCCACTGCTGCCTCCCGTAGGAGTAAGGGCCGTGTCTCAGTCCCCTTGTGGCCGTTCACCCTCTCAGGCCGGCTACCCATCATCGTCTTGGTGAGCCGTTACCTCACCAACTAACTAATGGGACGCAAAGCTCTCTCACAGCGCATATAGCTTTCATAACCAGATCATGCGACCCAATCATAATATCCGGTATTAGCATTCGTTTCCAAATGTTGTCCCAGTCTGTAAGGCAAGTTCTTTACGCGTTACTCACCCGTCCGCCACCTTCACCCGAAGGATCAAGTAGACTTGCATGTGTTAAGCATTCTGTCAGCGTTCATCCTGAGCCAGGATCAAACTCTTCGTTCAATCTATTTACTCAGTTATTAAACTGATTGTTTACACCTATTTATTGTTTGTTGATTTTTTCATCTCTCTCTATTCTGTTGTTAATGTCCTTATTTTCATTGCTTGATTTGTTTTGTGTTTCACACCGCTTTCCTGCGGCACATTGATTATAATATCATAAATAATACTTTCCGTCAACAACTTTTTTTAATTATTTTCAAATATTTTTTATTCTTTTAAAGAACCCTTTATTTTATTAAGCTTTAAGAGCTAAAAATATTTTTTAAAATTAAAAAAAGCTGAGTAACATTTAAAAAAAATGTTTTACTCAGCTCTCTTTTTTGTATAATATAGTTACCACCCTAATTATACAAAGGAGACATTCATGCAAATCAAACATATTATCTCTAAAATCAATATAACAAATCTTTTAGGTAAAATCAAGAAATATTTTAAAAATGAACATTTTGAGGATGTTAAACAGACTATTCAAAAATTCTTAGCTTGTTCTATTGATAAATCTTTTCTCTCTCTTCAATGCCCTAAGTGTCATGATGCGCATAAAATTAAAGTTACTTGTAAATCTAGATTTTGTCCTTCCTGCGGTAAACGTTATTCTGCTGTTTGAACTGAAAAAACTTCCACTTCTCTTATTGATGTTAAACATAGAAGTGTCCTTTTTACTATTCCTGAAGAACTTAGAATGTTTTTCTTCTATGATAGAGACCTTTTAACTAAGCTTGCTTATGCTGTTAATGATGTTTTTAAATATCAATTTCATAACATTAAAGCAAAAAATCAAAGAATTCATAAAATTTCAAAATATTCCTCTAAATACTTTACTAACTCAGATATCATTCATTATGGATTGATTACTGTTATTCATACCTTTGGGCGCGATCTTAAATGGAACCCTCATATTCATGCTATTGTTACTTTAGGTGGATTCAATAAAAACTTCCAATTTCTTGAAAAAAAAATATTTTCATGTTAATTCCATTGCTGGACAATGGAAAAAAATGGTTATTGATATTGTTAAATCTGGAAATTATGACAAGCCTGAAAT
The DNA here is from genome assembly GCA_002356455.1 of Fusobacterium varium. Classification (NCBI taxonomy): domain Bacteria; kingdom Fusobacteriati; phylum Fusobacteriota; class Fusobacteriia; order Fusobacteriales; family Fusobacteriaceae; genus Fusobacterium; species Fusobacterium varium. Next base: position 215,038 of record AP017968.1, on the reverse strand, counting down.
TAAAGCTAAAGCTTATGCTGCTGCTAACTCCCTTTATCGCAAAAATACAAGATTCTTTTTCAATGTTGCAAAAAATGATTTAAATAATAATATTTATGCAATTAAATATATTGGCAGATATCTGTCAAGAGCTCCTATCGCAGAATATAAAATTATTGATTTCTATGATAATAAGGTTACTTTCTATTATGAAAGTCTTGCTGATGATAAACAAAGAATTGAGCTTACTTTAGATGCGGAAACATTTCTTTCCAAATTAATTATTCACATTCCCCCTAAACATTTCAAAATGATTAGGCGCTTTGGAATCTATTCTAGAAATATTAAATCAGAACTTAAAAACATCATGAAATTCATGAGAAAATATGTCTCTAAATATTCCAATTCTACTTTTTATCAACTTGAAATATGGAAAGCTTTTGGAGTAAATCCTTTTTATTGTTTTAAATGTAATGCCAGAATGAAAGTTAAAAAAATATCATATTTTAATATACATACAGGCTCCATTTGCTGGAAAGAATATCGCTAAACAGCTGATTAACAATCAGCTTTTTTGTGCTGTCAATTTTAATCTTATTCAATTAATATATCTAATATGAATACAAAATAATTAACATTTTTTATTTTTTCAACAAATTTATCAAATTATAATTTCCTAAGAAATAAAAAAGGGCTGTCTGATATTCATAACTTATCAAACAGCCCCCTATCTTATTTCTTCTATGTTCAAAAATTCCTCCTCTTTTTTATAGCTATCTATATTAATTTTATTTCACATATCCTTAAGTTTTCTTAATTATTAATTAATTTTAAAGAAACTATTTACACATTTCTTAGAAGTACACTAGTCCTTCCAAATGTTAAAAATTTCTTTGATTATTATAAATTCTATAAATTAACTTACTATTTTAGATAATTTTTATTATTAAATCCTTGATTTTATTTAGATAATTTGATTTAACTAAATACCATCCTTTAATAATATTTATATTTATCTACTATTAATTTTATTCTTTTAGATTAGAATCTCTTGAACTATATAAATTATATTTCTCTATAAACTGATATTATTCTCTATATATTTCTACCAAATATATGGTTAAATATAATCTCGTCCCTGTATCCTCCTCTAAATTTTAAAAATTTCTTAGCATTAATTTAAATAAGTTTTTTAGTTTTATAAAATCTCTTTTTATTTCTTTATACAATATTTATCCTATTCACAATAAGAAATAAAAATCAATTTCTATAAAGTGGCTAAAATAACTTTAGTTACTATTTAAGGATAGTGATTTCTCATAAATATTTTTTTTGATAAAAATATTTAACTTTTATTTCTATGAAATGTTATCTTTTCCTTTTCTGAAAAAAGTTCTTAATTTGATTTAAGTTCTTTTTTCTTATACTAATTATTTCATTGGTCTCGCCCCCTTTAGATACAATTTATTGTCTAGACTCATGTATCTTTTCTTGATATATTATTACCTCATAAAATTTGTTTTGTCAATAGTAAAAGCTGAAAAAAATTTTATTTTTTTTTATTTCAAAATTATTTTTTCATACGAATTTTAAATTCTACCCATTATATTCTCTAATTCATTTTTAATAAAAATATAAAAACTGGTTTTAGGAGTAATCTTCTATTCCTAAAACCAGTTTTCTTAAAATTATTTTACTACTATATTGACTATTTTTTCTGGAACAACTATAACTTTTACTAGAGTCTTTCCTTCTATGTGTTTTTTAACATTTTCTATTTCTAAAGCTAACTTTTCAACTATTTCTTTAGAAGTTCCTCTTTCTACTTCTACAGTTCCTCTTACTTTTCCATTCACCTGCACAGCTATAACCACATCCGAAGATATTGTAAGCTCTTCTTTAAAAGTAGGCCATGCTTCATTGAAAAGATATCCTTTATTTCCCATTTCTTCCCATAAATCATCGCAAAAATGAGGTGTAAATGGTGAAAGCATTAAAATAATGTTTCTTGCCACTTCACCAAATATTTTTCTAGACTCAGAAGTTGCTTTTCCTGCTTCTATGACATTTGTTTTAAAGTCTTGCGTTTCATTTATGAGTTCCATAGTGGCTGCTATAGAAGTATTAAAATGGTAATCATTTTCTATAGATTCAGTTACTTTTTTTATAGTTTGATTTAATTTAATAATAAGGGCTTTATCCTCTCTGCTTACAGCATTAAGATTTATTTCTCCAAACTCCATATTTTCTTTATGTTCCATTACCATTCTCCAGATTTTAGTAAGAAATCTGTATGCTCCTGCCAGACCATTCTCATTCCATTCAAGTTCTTTTTCAGGTGGTGCAGCAAACATTATAAATAATCTAGTAGTATCTGCCCCATATTTTTCTACCATCTCTTCAGGATCTACTCCATTATTTTTTGATTTAGACATCTTTTCTATTTTACTAATAAGTTCTTCCCCAGTTACTTTAGAATATACCTTTTCTCCTTTAATTTCCACTTCTTCTGCATAAAGAAATCTGTTTTCATTATTTGAATAGTAAGAAGCTCCTAATACCATTCCTTGTGTTAAAAGTCTTTTAAAAGGTTCATTAGATGAAAGTAATCCCATATCTCTCAATACTTTATGGAAAAATCTTGCATAAAGCAAATGCATTACAGCATGTTCTATTCCACCTATATATTGATCTACTGGAAACCAGCCATCTACAATATTCTTATCAAATGGTAAATTTGTATTTTTAGGGTCACAATATCTTAAGAAATACCAAGATGAATCTACAAATGTATCCATTGTATCAGTATCTCTTTTTGCAGGTCCGCCACATATTGGACATACTGCGTGTTTGAAACTTTCTGAAGTTTCAAGTGGATTTCCTGTTCCAGAAAATGAAACATCTTCAGGAAGTGTTACTGGAAGATTTTCATCTTTTTCCATAACAGTACCACATTTTTCACAATATAATGCTGGGATAGGTGTTCCCCAATATCTCTGTCTTGATACTCCCCAATCTTTTAATCTATATTTTATAGTTCTTGTTCCATATCCATTTTCTTCCACAAATACAGCTATATCAGTAAGAGCTTTTTTTGAAGAAATTCCATTAAATTTTCCTGAATTAGTCATTATTCCCATTTCTGTAAATGCTTCTGTCATTTTATCTGCTTCTAAAATCACTTCTTTTTTAGTTTCTTTATCCACAGGATTTATTACTACTTTTAAAGGAAGATTATATTTCTTAGCAAAAGCAAAATCTCTTTCATCATGCGAAGGAACTGCCATAACTGCTCCTGTACCATAATTCATAAGAACATAGTCAGCTACCCATAATTGTACTTTTTCTTTTGTTACAGGATTTATTACATGCCATCCTGTAAACACTCCTCTTTTTTCTCTTCCTTCTGCTGATCTTTCTATTAAATCAGTATTTTTCATTTCCTGTACTGCTGCTTTTATTTCTGGATTTGTTTTAATTATTTCAGAAACTATAGGATGCTCAGGTGCTACTACACAATAAGATACTCCATATATTGTATCTATTCTTGTTGTAAACATTGGGAGCTTTTCTCCTGTTTCCTCAACAGTAAAAACAATCTCTGTTCCATAAGATTTTCCAATCCAGTTTTTTTGCATTGTAAGTACCTTTTCAGGCCATCCATCTTTTATTTCTTTATGTCCCTCTAACAATTCATCAGCATAATCCGTTATTTTAAAGAACCATTGTTCTAATTCTTTTTGAATAACAGAAGTTTTACTATGCCTCCAGCATTTTCCATCTTCTACTTGTTCATTAGCTAGAACTGTATTACAATCTGGGCACCAGTTTACAAGTGACTTCTTCTTATAAATTAATCCTTTTTCATATAATCTTTTAAATATCCATTGATTCCATCTATAATATTCAGGTGTATATGAAGCTATTTCTCTTTCCCAGTCATATGAAAACCCTAGCATCTTTAACTGTCTTTTCATATTTTCAATATTAGACTTAGTCCATACTGCTGGATGTGCTCCATTTTGAATAGCAGCATTTTCTGCTGGCAATCCAAAAGAATCCCATCCCATAGGATGTAAAACATTATATCCCTTCATTCTTTTGTATCTAGATATAACATCTCCTATAGTATAGTTTCTGGCATGTCCCACATGAAGTTTTCCAGAAGGATAAGGGAGCATCTCGAGCACATAATAATTCTCTTTTCCATGAACACTGTTCTCAGTTTTGAAAATATTTCCATCTGCCCATTTTTTTTGCCACTTAGCTTCTACTTCTTTAAAATCATACTCTCTCAAAAATCTCACCTCTGCCATTTACTTTTATATATTCCAATTCAATATATCATATTTAAATCTCTATAACAATAGAAAATTTAATTATCCATGTTTTTCTTGATAGCTATTTATCCAAAGTTCACTTTTTCTTTTTATTCTTTGAAAACTATTATCTATTGTCTTCAAGCTTTTATTCAACTCATCTGCTATTTCTCTATATGAATAGCCTTTTATCATATAATCAAAAACTTCTTTCTCAAAAGAACTAAAATTCTCATTTACAAAAGATTTAAAATTATTCAATTTTTCTTTAGTAAGAAATATTTCTTCAGGATCATAATTTACATAAGATTGCAGTCCTTTATTATACTCTATTTCTTTTCCTCCATCACAATCTATATAATTCCCAGACGCAAGATTAAGAGCAGTATTTTTTTGCGTATTTGATGCTTTTACTGCTGTTAATATTTGCCTTCTTATACAGATCATTGCAAAAGTTTTAAATGAAGATTTCCCTTTTTGATAAGCTTTCAATGCTTTAAGGAGTCCAATAGTTCCTTCTTGCAGAAGGTCATCTTGCTCTGCTCCTATTATGAAATAATTTCTTACATTAAGATATATAAGATTTTTATATTCTTTTAATATTATATTAATAGATTCCTGATCGCCCAGTTGAGCTTGTTTTATCACATCTTCATTTACCAACTCGATAGCCATTTCTTTCCCTCTCCTGTGTGTCCTCTTTAGAATGATTTTACTATTTCAGAAAGAATTATTCCTCCTGCTACTGATACATTTAAAGAATTTATCTTTCCATACATAGGTATTTTTATCAAGACATCACAGTTTTCTTTTACTTTTTTTCTTATTCCATTCCCTTCACTTCCAAGAACAAGGGCCGTTCTGCTTGGATATTTCTCTTTTGAATAATCTTTACTGCCCTCTCCTTCTGCTCCATATACCCAATAATCCAATTTTTTTAATTTAAGCAAAGCTTCTGATATATTTGTTACTTTCACTATATCTACATGTTCTATTGCCCCAGTAGAAGTTTTAACCACCGTTTCATTTACTCTTACTGCATTTCTTTCTGGGATTATTATCCCTTTTACTCCAAATACTTCTGCACTTCTTATTAAAGCACCAAAATTTCTAGGATCTTGTATTTCATCTAAAATGAGGACAATTGATTTTTCCATAGGAGCTATTTTCTCTAAAAATTCTCCAAATTCTACATAATAATCATACTCACTGATATATACAGCTACTCCTTGAGAATTTTCTATTTTCTTGTCTGTATAGAATATTTTTACATTTCTTTCAGATGCAAGTTTTTTTATTCTATTAAGTTTTTCATCTTTATTTCCTTTAAACATTTCTAATTTTTCAATATTTTTTTCTTTATTTTGCAATACTTCAATTACAGGATTAACTCCTATGATTCTCTCCATTTATCCTCCAAATTTATTATATTTCTGCTTTGATTCTCTCTATATCTGCCCCAATTTTTTTTAGTTTCAGATCAAGATTTTCATATCCTCTGTCAACATGGTATATCCTATTTATAATACTTACTCCATCAGCTTTTAATGCTGCAAGTATAAGACTTGCTCCTGCTCTTAAATCGCTTGCCATAACTTCTGCTGAAGAAAAATTTCCAACTCCAGTTATAGTTGCAGAACTGCTGTTTATATCTATTTTTGCCCCCATTCTATTTAATTCAGGAACATGCATAAATCTATTTTCAAATATAGTTTCTTTAATTTCACTTGTTCCATTTGCTAAAGACATCAATGTCATTATAGGTGACTGAAGATCTGTTGCAAATCCTGGATGAGGCATAGTAGTTACTTTTACTGGTTTTAAATCAGAGAGTTTCGATAATACTTTTAATCTGTCTCCTTCTATATCAAATTTCACTCCCATTTCATCCAATTTCATAAGAAAACTTCCCAAGTGTTCTTTAACTACTCCTTTTACTTCTATTTTACCATCAAACATTACAGAAGCTATTATGAATGTTCCTGCAACTATTCTATCAGGTATTATTGTATGTTCACATGGAAATAATTTTTCAACACCTTCTATTTCTAATCTGCTAGTTCCTATTCCAGCTATTTTAGCTCCCATATCATTTAAAAAATAGCAAAGATCTTCTATTTCAGGTTCTCTTGCTGCATTTTCAAGAATAGTTTTCCCTTTGGCTTTTACAGCAGCCATTATTATATTTTCTGTAGCCCCTACACTTGGAAAATCAAGAATTATTATCCCACCTTTTAATTCCTCAGCCTCAGCATCTACATAACCATGATCTATTGTAAGTTTTACTCCAAGAGATTCAAATCCTTTTAAATGAAGATCCACAGGTCTAGCTCCAATAGCACATCCTCCTGGAAGAGATACTCTAGCTTTTTTTTCATGTGCAAGCATTGCCCCCATCACAAGAAAAGAAGCTCTCATTTTTTTTACAAGCTCATATCCTGCCACTAAATTGGTAAGCCCATTGTTTACAATTTTATATGAATGATCATCCAATTTTTCTATTTCCAATCCAAGACTTTCTAATAATTTAACCAGTGTTCTTATATCCATTAGATTAGGTACATTTCTTAAAATATATGTTCCTTTCTCTATAAGTGTTGCAATCATTATAGGAAGAGCTGCATTTTTTGATCCTTCTACTTCCAATACTCCTGAGATTTCTTTTCCACCTGTTACTTTGAATGCTTCTACCATTGACTTAATCCTTCTCCTTTTCTTTTCTGCATATAGGACATGTTCTTCCTAATAATCTGTCTAATAAATTAAGTTCTTCAAACTTACCTTTGTATGATGGCATTTTTTCAGAAAGCATCTTGTAATGTTTTGAGCATAACTTTTCTCCTAAATGTTTAGGATATTCTTCACTCAATCCTGCTTTTCTGAATTTTTCCTCCTCATCTTCCACTATTACTTCTCTATTTTCGTTATCTATAGGTTCTTTTGAAACAACAACTAAAACTATATCCCCTTTCATATCTAAAGCATCTACCAATGTATACCGAATACCTGCTTTCTCTGCCTCCATTATATAGGGATTAAAATCTTTGAGAGGAACATCTCTTCTCATCTTTATACAAGCAGTTCCTTCTTTTTTCATCTCATCTATAACTTCAGTGTAAATTATCCCAGACATAACCTGTTTTTTTGTGAGAGCAAGTATAACATTTTCTTTAAACTCATCAAGATATAAGCTTTTTCCAGCTAGAGTTTTTAAAAAATTAATTTTTGTACTGTTTTTCTTATCAATAATATTCTCACTCATTTTTCTCTCCTTGATAATACACTTTTACTTGTGATTATATCATATATCTAATACTTTTTAAATACAAAACGATTAAAAGAAAAAAACTTTAAGTTTAGAATAATATAAAAAAATGCTATAATAAATTCAATCAAAGTACTTATTTAAATAAAATATTTTTTAATATAAAAAAATTATATAGAATTATATTTATGGAGGAAAACATGCTGAAATTAACATCCTTTTTTCTTTTGCTTTTTTTAACAATTAGCTCTTTTTCTAGAGATATCTCTATAAAATTTAATACATTAAAAGGTAATGTAAAATATTATAAACTTGGTGATAAAGAAACTAGAAGTATGGATTTTTTTAATGGAGAAGCTAAATTTTCATTAAAAGATGGTGAATACATTTTTTTATTCACTTCACCAGAATATGCTCCCATTGAAAAAAGTATTGATATTAAGAAGGAAAATAATTTTTCTATCAAATTTTCAAAGGCTGATACTGTTATAGTGACTGGCACTGTACAGGCTGATAATATGAATATAGGTGGAACTGAAATCTCTTTTATAAACAGCAGAAATAAAGGATATACAGTTACAACAGATTTCTTGGGAAAATTCACTGCTTATATTCCAAAAGGAGAATATAGGATAAAAACTAATAAATTTGGGTATTCATTGGACAAAAAAAATGCTCTTGTTTATCAATTTTATTCAACAGGCAAGCCCTATAACATTATTATAAATCTTCATGAAATTTCAAGTTTCATTGAGGGAAGAGTAATTGATGAAAAAGGAAGTCCAATATCTAAAGCTGAAATAACTGTAAAAAATGGTACTGAAACTTCTAAAATAGAAACAGACGAGTTTGGAAAATTTAGAAAAAGGGTAGATGCTGGAATAGTTACTCTTATATGTAAAAAAAATGGCTTTATCCAAAATGGGCTTATAAGAAAAATTGACAGGCAATCTTCTATTACTAATTTAGAAATAATATTAAATAAGTCTAAATTTAATGTAGAAGGTGTAGTTACAGATGGGGTAAAAGCTTTAATAAATATCCCAGTTACTCTTCATGATGAAGATATCAACAAAATTTCCACTGTTCTCTCTAATGAAAATGGATATTATGAATTCAACGGAATAGAGGGAGACAAAGATGTATTCATCTCTATATCTGACCCAAATTACAAAAGATTTAAAACACCATTATTTAGACTTGATAAAAATATAAATGATAAAAACTTAATTTTAGAAAAAAATTAAAAGGAGATATTGTAAATGAAAAGAACTCATGTCCTTATTGCTGTACTTTTATTGACTGGTGCAACGCTTACTCTGAGAAAAATAAATGAACCTTCTGCTGATATAAAAGCTGGAGCTTCAAATGTCATTCCAGCAGATATAGATATGAAAAATATAGATGGAATAACATCAGCATCTGTAATTCCTGCTGCGATAATAAAAGAATATATTCCCAAAGGATTTACTGAATCAAAAAATAAAAAAGCTTTATTTGTAGTAGGAGACCCTAGACACAATAGTGTCACTTTTGATATGGCATATACTGCAATGAGATTCTTTGAAGAAAATGGAATAGAAGTAACTATGCGTGATCTTTATAAAATGAAATGGAAACCTGTTCTTACTTTAAATGAATTTTATTACCAAAAAGATGGGATAGGAAAGCCTGCAAAAGATGTGGCTGAAGAGCAAAAACTTGTAACTCAGGCTGATTATATTATTTTTGTATATCCCAATTGGCATGATAGTGCCACTTCTATTGTTAAAGGATATCAAGAGAGGGTTTTTGCTAAAGAATTTGCCTATACAGCAGATAATAATGGATTAAGAGGGCTGTTAAAAGGAAAAGGTCTTTTCACTATTATGAATTGTGGATTTCTTGGTGGTGGAAGAGGATTTATTGGAAATGGTGTTGGAATATCTGATGAAAAATGGAATTCATATATGAAAGCTTATAAAGTTTTTGATGACGACCTTGCTGATTGGTGGGGAATGGATAATTATGGTAGATTTATGAATGACAGATATCCTAAAAATCTTTCTGAAAATTATTCTAAAGAAATTGAAAAACTAAGAGAAGATTTAAGTTCTTCTCTAAAAAAAACTTTTATTGATAAATAATACTAAATACAATAAAAGAAGGGAGTTTTGTCCCTTCTTTTATTTTTTGTCAAATTTATTAAATCACTATTCGAATAAAATTATAAAATAATTTTATTCCATAAAATATTATAACTGTACCACATATAATATTTATGATTCTTAATATCTTTTCTGTAATTTTATTGCTAAAACAATTTATAAAAATTGTCATTCCTATAAACCATATACATGATGCAAAGGCTACTCCTAATATAAATTTTAATCCTTCCTCTTTGGGAAGAGAAGCCCTAAAGGCTCCAAGCATCATAGTTCCATCAATAATAGCCTGTGGGTTAAACCATGTAACTACACAAGCTGTAGTTACAACTTTTATTAAAGAAATATTTACATCTGCAGAATTATTCAATGTTCCCTTTGCTTTTAAAAGACCTATACCTATATAGACAATAATAAGACTTCCTATAAAAAGTATTCCCATTTCTAAAAGTTTTGACTTTTCCATTATGCTGCCTATTCCAAAAAAACACGCTAATGCAAGTGTTATATCAAAAAATATAACAATAAATGCAGTTATAAATGCTCTGCTTCTTTTTTGCGTAAGAGCTGTATTTATAACAAATAAATTCTGCAATCCTATAGGAGCTACATATGCCAGTCCCATTGTAAAACCTTGTAATAAATATTTCATTTTATCTTCCCCTTATTATTTTCTTTAACCCTATATATTTTTTAATAATTCTAATTTTCAAAAAAATTATATCTTACCATTTTTTTAAACTTCCTTTTTCAAATAGCCACTCTGGTGTTATAAGCTTGGCATCCTCTACTTTATACCATGGAGATATAAATGAAATACTTTTTAAAACATGAAGTTCCTGGGAAGGCATATAACTTTGCGCTAATATCATTATTTTTTCACCTGTTTCTTTATTTACAGCTATATCTGTTACTATTACAGCATGTCCTGGTGAACCGCCTTGTATAAAAACATCTCCTATCTCTATATCTTTAACATCTGCTGCTTTCATTTCTTTTGATAATGAAAGAGTTCCTGCATATGTATATATAAATTTAAGATATTCTTCGAATACTTCTCTTCCAGACCCTGCCTTATAATTTCCTTTTACCCATGTAGTTTTATTTCCATTTACTTTAACCCTTTCTCCCTTTATAAATTTTGAAAATGGAACTTCCATTCCATTTGTCAAATTAAATAATATTTTATTATAATCTTTTTTGCTGTATAAATATTCTGCTCTCAGTTTTATAACAGCATCAGCACATTGAATCAAATCTTGAGATAAAATAGGCATATCTATTACTGAAATATGAGATTCTATAAATTTTCTTCTTCCATCATATAGTAATACTGGAGCGCCCATCTCTTTTAAATTTAAATTTCTTAAATAAGTACCAAATGAATCTTCTGAATATTTTTCTCTTTCATATCCTTTTGGAGTAAGAAATCTACTTTCTATAGTTTTACCATTTTTAATTATCAAATTTTCAGAAAACAGCATTGTATGTAATATAAAAAGTATAAAAATTATCACTTTTTTCATTTTGCTTCCCCCTTTTCAAATGCCTTTTTATTAATATATTATATTATTCTTTTATATTTGTATACTAATTTTATTTTTAATAAATAAAAAGCAGATTTCTATGACTTTGTATTATCATAAAAAACTGCTTTTATTTTAAAATTATCCAGCAAAATAGCATCTAAAATTTTTTATTTATTTTTATTGTATTTAATCATCAAAATTGAACCAGGGTTCTGTAATTTAGTTGTTGGTTTTAAATCCTCTCCTCTTGCTGATCCTGCACTGTCAGTAAGAATATAAAATGTATTTCCATCTGGACTTACAGCTATATCACGATAACGATTTGGTGTATGGAAAAATGTTGCTACTTCTCCTTGAACATTATCTTTTTGATTATTTAATTTTATTCTAAAAAGAGTTCCTGCTTTTAAAGTAGTCATTAAAATACTATTTTCCCAACCTTTCATAGGTCCATCAACATAATAATTTATACTAGATGGTGCTACTGTTGGCCATTCAACATAAGAAATATCTCCATAAATATCTCCATCATGGTAGTTATATCCTTCTCTTACTGTATAGAAAGTTTTTACTGGATCTTTATAATTTTCAGGTGCTTTCCATTCTGATTCTAACTGTACCTTTACACGAGGGTCAGGTACATTAGGATCTACAGCTGCATCTTTAGGTGCTGTTGACCAATCTATAAATTTGTATGATTGATTATCTTGAAATCCTGCCACATATGGCCACCCATAGTTTCCTCCACTTACAAGAAGATTTAATTCATCATCCGAAGAAGGTCCGTGTTCACTAGAGAAAATTTTATTTCCAACAACTGCAATACCTTGTGGATTTCTATGTCCATAAGTAAACACATGACTTTTTACTCCATTAAGAACTGGGTTGTCTTCTGGTATAGATCCATCTGGATTTATTCTCAAAATTTTTCCTACATAAGCATCGTGATTCCCTTCTTGAATTTCTTTTACTGTTGGTAATCTTTGAGCTTCATTTTTTTTGAAAGCATTTTTCCCTTGATTATGACCTAATTCACCTAGAGTCAGATATATTTTTCCATCAGGACCAAAAGTAATTCTTCCTCCATTATGATCATCTCCACTTGGAATTTTATCTAAAATAACTGTAGGACTTTTTAAAGTTTCAGATTTTGTATCATATTGATATCTTACAAGTTTTTTATAACCAAATTCTGTATTATTATCTTTAGGAACATAAGTATAAAATACATATACATAATTTTGGCTTCCCTTTTGTAAAAAATCAGGTGCTAGTGCCATCCCTAAAACACCAAAATGCTGCCCTTCTGCTCTTGCTTCATCTATAGTCAATGCTGTTTTTTTCACTCCTGTTTCAGGATTTACCCTTACTATACGTTTTCCAGTTCTTTCTGTTATCCAAAGCATATTATCTGCCCCATAACGTATATTCCATGGATTATCTAATCCTTCTATTAATACCTGCCCTGTAAAAGGTTCTTCTACTTTAACAGGTTTAAATTTAGCTAAAGCTGTATTTCCTGAAGCTATAAATGTAAAAGCGAATGTAAAAAATGAAATTATAATTTTTTTCATAACATACCTCCTTTATAAAATCTATTCGAAATTTGTCTATAAACTTAACTGATATAATTATTCTGGTTTCAAACTGAAATTCTTCTTTTTTAATAAAAAATTTTTTTATAATTAAATTTTTATTTTTATTACTAAAAAAGGAGAAAAAAGTAAATTTTTTCTCCTTTTTATAAAGTTTATACTAAATATTTTTTTATTAATTCTATAAAGTTTTCATTTTTTTCACTTATGTATTCTTTATAATTCATATGATTTTTTTCAAGCTCCACTGAAAGTTCTCCAATAAATTCAGGTATCTGACTCATGAGCATAGTTCCAAATTTTGTTCCTAAAATTGTTTTTTCTCTGCTTACCATTCCACCAGCATAAATATCAAAAACATCCTCAATTTTATCTCTTACTCTTTTTTTACCTCCAGCAAATCCTATATCTCCAGTTTGATGTCTTCCACATGAGTTTTGACATCCTGAAACGTATACTGCTGGAAGCTTTTCTTCTGAAATATTATTTATTTTGATATATTCAAGAATATTTTTTACCAAACTTTGGCTTTGCTCTATCCCTATTTGGCAAGTTGGTATCCCTACACAACTCATACTTTGCTGTATTTTAGTTTTCTGCCTAAATTCATCTGTAATTTGCAATAATTTCTCTGCCTGTTCTTCATTTAAATTTCTTATATACATACTTTCTGTCATACTTAATCTTGCCTCTGCATTACTATTACCTTCCATAAATTCTACTATTTTTTTAAAATTTTCAGATGAAATCTGTCCATTTAGTGGATGAATAATCACAGTATACAAGTTATCTTGTCTTTGATGTATTAATGAAAAATCTTCTTTTAATTTATGAGAATATTTTTTTAAAGTTTCTGAAAGTTCTATTTCTATATTTAAATCAAGATTTTTTTCTTTTTTTACATTATTTAAATGTTCTTCATATGCTTCTAAAAATTTATCTATTCCCATTCTTCTTGGAATATATCTAGTTCTTGCTTTAGCCCTATTTGTATAATCTCCTTCTGCCATAAAAAGATTTACCATTGCTTCTACATAATATAATATTTCTTTGGGATTCACTTTTTTCTCATAAGGTATTGAGATTCCAGGATTATTTCCCAATCCTCCTGCTAGATACATTCTAAAATATGGCTTTCCATTTTCTACTGCTGCTATAAATCCTATATCATTGATAGTTGCTCCCGCTTCATCTCTATCACTTGATGACATAGATACTTTTAGCTTTCTTGGAAGCTTATATTCTGTTATTCTGTTCATAAAATATTCACTTACTTTTAAAGCAAATTCTGTTACATCAAATACTTCTCCTTTTTCTATTCCTGACATTGGTGAAATAGTTACATTTCTTGGATAATTACCTCCTCCTCCACGAGTATATAGTTTATGGTTTAAAGCTATTTCCATAATATCACATATATCATCTATACTTAAGTGGTGCAGCTGTATTGCTTGTCTTGTAGTGAAATGAATATCTTCTATATGATATTTTTCAGTAAAATTTTTTATAAGTTTTAAATGCTTCATTGATATTAATCCTGAGTTTGTACGAAATCTTATCATAAATTCCTGTCCGCCACGTTGTGCATATACTCCCATGCCTCCAGATATTCCTTTAAAATCACCAACAGATATTTCTTTATTTAAAAACTTCTGTCCTGCTTCACGTAGTTTATTTATTTCCAATTTTAATATTTCATCTTGCTTATTCAATTCTTTTATCTCCTTCATTTATACATTTAAATTTATTTTTAATTTTTTCAAAACCTTTTTTAGAATATCATCTTTTCTTCTTAATTAAAAATAAAAATATTTTATTTATCAATAAAAAAATATTATAGGTATGTAGTAATACCCTATTTTTCATATTCTTTCTTTTAAAGTTATACAAAAAAAAAAATTATTTCCTATTTTATATTTCTTTATTTATATTTTTAAATATAATTTTGAACTATTTTATTTCATATCAGAGATATCAACAGTCTTTATAATAAACTTATAATTAAAAAACTGGAATTATTTCCTTTTTAAATGGTATAATTTTTTTAATCCAGTAAATATTTATTTAAATTTTAAAACAATAATGGGGTGAAAAAATGATACTAATAGTAGAAGATACTGATCATATTAGAAAATTAGTAAAAGCAATATTAAAAAATGAAAATATTGATGTTGAAGAAGCTATTACTGGAGAGGAGGCAATAAATAAAATTCAACATGGAAATAAATATGAGTTAATTCTTATGGATATAATGCTTCCTAAAATAGATGGTATAAATGCAACAAAAAAAATAAGAGAAATAACAGAAACTCCAATAATATTTCTAACAGCACTTTCAGATGAAAAAAATCAAATTGTAGCTTATGAAGCTGGTGCAGATGGGTATATTACTAAACCATTTTCTAAAGAAATACTAAAATCAATAGTTATGAGATATGTTTTTAAAAGCGGTATAGTAAAAAAATATGGAGATTTAGAAATAAATAAAAAAAGCGGAAAAATTTTAATAAACAAAGAAGAAATAATATTAACCATAAAAGAAAGAGAAATATTATTTTATCTGGAAGAAAACAAAGGTATAGCAAAAACAAGAGAACAAATAATTTCAGGTGTATGGGGTTATGATTTTACTGGCACAGACCGTACAGTGGATAAACACTTAACAAGATTGAGAGAAAAATTAGGCGATTGTTCAAAATATATAAAAACTGTAAAAGCTATTGGCTATAAATTCGAGGAATAATATGAAAATAAAAAATAAATTAATACTAACTTTATCTCTTATATTAATGCTTTTATTAGTTGTAGAAGTCATCTTGGGAGAATTTTATTTTGAAAAATATTTTAGATACAATAAAATAAAAGAATTAGAAAATATAAACTTTATTATAAATGATAAAATAAATTATAATCTTCTAAAAAAATATCAGGATGATAATAAAGGATTTGCTTTAATCCTAAAAGATAATGAAATTCTTACACTGGATAATTTTTTTTATTTAACCCTAATTAACGAAAAAAATGGTGAAAAAAAGATTTTTTTATTAGATGAATTGCTGGATAATTTATACTCTGAAGAAAGATTTGATATAAAAGAAGGAGATTATTTAATTATAACCAGTATTAAAATTTTAGGTGATTACTATATTCCGATAACTGTTGAAAAAGGTAAGGAAAAATTTACAGACTATAAAAATATAAATCGAAATCTTAATATAGAACAATTCCAAGGAACTGTAAAAAAATTAAGTACTCCTAACACAATATTTTCTCAAGCTGATGATTTTTTAGAATTCTTAATAGCAAAAAAAATTGATGATATTACAACAGATGATTATATTGATGATGATGGAGATGATGAATTTAGAATAATAAATAAAGTCATTGGAAATTTTAAAGTTATGATTTTTTATTCTTATGAAGATATGAAAGATATATTTCCAACAATAAAATCCTACTTTTATTTTAAAGGAATAATAATGATAGCTATTATAATCATTATAGGAAGAATTCTTGGAAAAAATATAGTTGATCCTATTGAAAAAGTTTCACTAATGGCTAAAAATATAGGTAAACTTAATTTTGAAAAAAAAGGATATAAAAAAAGTAATGATGAAATTGAAGAACTGTATAAAGAAATATACAGAATGAGTGATAATCTTGAAAATATAATCAATCTTTACAAAAAAGAATTGGAAGACAATAAAAATATAAAAAAGAAAATAGAAGAAAAAGTAAAATATTTCACTCATGAAATAAAAACACCTCTTTCTGCTATCATTGGATTTAGTGATCTCTTATATGAAGTTAATAAAAATGAAGAAATTAAAATTATTAATACTGAAGGAAAAAGATTATTAAAGCTAACTAATGAGTTATTAAAGCAAGACAGTTTCAGCCAAAATGCTTATATAAAATTGGAATATTTTAATTTATTTCAAACTTTACAAATGGTTTTGAAAATATATGAAAAGGAATTAAAAAAATTTGTTATTCATACTGACTATGAAGATAATATAATGGTTATAGGTAATAAAGAAAAAATAGAACAAGTGATATTTAATCTTTTAACTAATAGTATTCAGCATGCAGAAAAAGAAATAATTTTATCAGTAAAAAAATTAAAAAAAGAAGTAAAAATCAGCATTGAAAATGATGGCAGAAAAATAAAAAAAGAAAATCTAAAAAAAATATGGGATAAATACTTTACAACTAGAGAAAAAGGAACTGGTTTAGGTTTGTATGTATGTAAAGAAATTTTAGAAGCACATAATTCAAAATATAATATAGAAAATACACAAATAGGGGTAAAAGTAAGTTTTACTTTAAAAAAATATACTAATGAGACATAGAATAGATATTAGAGTGTTATTATTTAACAAAATAATAACACTTTTTTATTTAAAATATGGCTTTAAAGGAGAAAACCATGAAAATACTAGTAGTACGTTTTAAACAAATAGGAGATGCTGTTTTAAGCTCAGCTATATGCAATACTCTTAAAAAAAGTTTCCCTGAATCTGAAATTGATTATGTAGTATATGAGCATATTGCTCCTTTATTTAAAAACCATCCATATATTGACAATATTATATCATTAACTAAAGAAGAACAGAAGAACCCTCTTAAGTATATAGCTAAAGTATGGAAAGTAACAAGAAAAAAATATGATATAGTAATAGATATAATGTCTACTCCCAAAAGTGAAATGTTTACTTTATTTTCTTTGGGAAGCAAATATAGAATAGGAAGAAAGAAAAAGTATAGAGGATTTACATATACTCATAAGATTTCTGAACCTGCTGATTCAAAGGATAAAGTTGATAAGTTTTTAAAAATGCTGGCTCCATTGGAAGAAAAATATAAAATACTGTATGACAACAGTTATATCACTCATATAAATGAAAAAGAAAAAGAAAATATGAAAAGAAAAATGAAAGAAGCAGGAATAGATTTTTCAAAGCCTGTATTTATATGTGCTGCAAACTCAAGAAGACCTGAAAAAATTTATTCTACTAAAAAAATGGAAGAAGTTATAAATAAAGTAACAGAAGAGTTTAATTCCCAAGTTATATTATTTTATTCACCAAATGAAAAAGATTTTATAAAAAAAATTCATAATCAGCTTAATAACAAAAATGTTTTCTCAAATATAGAAACAGCTTCAATAAGAGAGTTGGCAGCACTTATTTCAAATTGTGATATGTTTTTTGGAAATGAGGGAGGACCAAGGCATATAGCTCAAAGTTTAGATATTCCAAGCTTTGCTATTTTCAGTCCCAAGAGCAGAAAAAAAGAATGGCTGGCTAATCCAAGTAAAAAACATCAAGGTGTAGAACCCAGAGATATTTATCCTGAATGCAGTTCTCTCAGTTATAAAGATTGTTATTCGCTAATTCAGCCAGATTATATACTAAACAAAATAAAAGAAATATATAATAATTTTATAAAAAATAAAAAAAAGGATTACAATTCCATCAATAATTCATATACATAATCTAATTTTTCCAAGTGACAAAGATAATAATTTAAAAAAATAAATAAAAAATTAAAGAATATAATATGGATATTTCTAAAAATCATATAAATTTAAAAATAGAAATAAACTCTGTGATTAAAAGCTTTAGTAAGACATTAAAATAACCTATGATAAGGCTTTTTAATTCAAATATAATATTATTTTAAGAAGATTGTAAATAATTAAGATGACATATTATTTATCTTAGCTACTTTAATCTTCTTTTTTTATCTACACTTTTTTCTTTTTTTCATGTATATTATATAAGTAATCATTTCGTCACTGTTAAAACAAATATTTAAGGAGGAAAAAATAAAAATGTCACTAATCAATATAAAAAGTATCAAAAATCAAAGTTTGAATACTTTAAAAAATAATTGGGGAACTGGAATTTTAATAAATATCTGTTTCTTTTTAATATCACTTCTTTTGGAAGTACTCGATTATCTTGAAGAATTAGTATTTAATAGAGTAGAGAACAGTATCCTCTTAACTTTAATTTTTTTAATTATTTTTTTAATTATGAATATTTCTCTAGTATATGCAAATGTCCTAAGTAGTTTTAAATGCTTTCTTGAATTGGCAAAAGGTGAAAAATTAGAAGTTAAGCACTACTCTTTTGGTTTTAATAATATGTTTACTGCCTTTAAAGTAGGTGGGTCTTTTTGTATTTTCACATTTCTATGGTCCCTTCTTTTCCTTATCCCTGGAGTTATAAAAAGTATAAGTTATTCTATGGCACTATTTATTGCAATTGAATATCCTGAAATTTCAGGAAGAGAAGCTTTGAAATTAAGTATAAAGATAACTGATGGGTATAAATGGGATATTTTTCTTTTTGGATTATCTTTTATTGGTTGGGCTATTTTATGTATCTTTACTTTAGGTATTGGCTTTTTATGGCTTAGTTCATATATAGATACTGCTTACTGTATTCTTTATTTAAAATTAAAAGAAAATAGAATAGAATTATTCAATGAATTAGAAAGAGAAATTTATTTATAAATTTTTTATTTGACTCAAGGACAGAAATAAATTTATTTCTGTCCTTTTTAATTATACTATGTTTGATTCAATCTATTAATCACAATATTAATTAAACTTTTTATTCCTATTTTTATCACTCTTTCATCTGCAATAAATTTAGAACTGTGTAATTTACATAATCCTTTATTTTTTTCACTTTCTCCTCCTAGCCACATAAACACTGCTGGAACTTTTCTGCTAATATATGAAAAATCTTCCCCTATTGAAGTAGGAATTGTATTTATAATAACATTTTCTTTTCCAAGTGTGTCTTCTAATATATTTTTTATATTATTTGATAAATTAACATCATTATATACTGAAACATATCCATCTGTATATTCTAATTCTCCAATACATCCATAAGCCTTTGATACATATTCCACAATCTCTTTTAATTTTATTTTTACAGTACTATTTATCTCATCTCCAAATGTTCTTACAGTTCCTTCCATTATAACATCATTTGCAATAATATTATATCTATCCCCTCCATAAATTTTTCCAATAGATATTACAGCTTTTTCAGAATAAGATAAATTTCTGCTAATAATAGTTTGAATAGAAGTTATAATATTTCCTGCTACAATGATAGGATCTTTTCCTTCATTAGGCAAAGATCCATGGCAGCTTTTCCCTATTATTTTTATTTTAAACCTATCTGATTTTGCTGTTGCAATACCAGGACAAATTTCTACTTTTCCTAATGGGATTCCTAATACATGCATTGCATATGCCTCATCTACTTCTTTCAAAACTCCTAAACTAATCATTTCTTTTGAACCACCTATTGGTGAACTTTCTTCAGCATGTTGAAACATGAATCTAACATTTCCATTTAATTTTTCTTTTAATCTATTTAAAATAACAATAGTTCCTAATAAAATAGCTGAATGAAAGTCATGCCCACAAGCATGCATAATATGACTATTCTGTGAAGAATATATCAAATTTGTTTCCTCTTCTAAGGGCAAAGCGTCCATATCAGCTCTTAAAAGTAAAGTTTTTTTATTTTTATGTGAATTTATTTGACCTATAATTCCATAATTTAAAGAATTTAATTTTAAATCATTTATATTATTTTTTTTCAATATTTTTATTATTTTTTTAGAAGTTTCTTTTTCATTATTACTCAATTCAGGATATCTATGAATATCTCTTCTCAAAAGTAATATTTCATCAAAAGTTTCATTTATCAATTTTTCTATATATTCATTTTCAACCATAATCTACCTCATTAAAAAATAGTTTTCATTATCATTTATTTGGCCATTCTTCAATAAAATTATAAATAAGTTCTCCTACTTTATTATTTAATTCTATTTCATCTTTATTTTTAAAGTTTTTTGTCATAATTACTATAATTATTTTTTGATCCCCTATACTAAGTATTCCTATATCATGTTCTATTTGTGGCAAGTCTCCTGTTTTATGTGCAAAATCTATTTTTTCTTCAAAAAAATATGGAATTTTATTATTGCATAATTGTTTCTTCATTATTGAAATAATTTCTTCATTTTCATTTAAAACTTCTAATAATTTCATCATATCATTTGGAGAGGTGTAGTTATCTAATCCTATATTTTTACTTTTTGAATCCATCATTTTTCTTTGAAGAATTGTATTTTTTAATCCTAGTTTTTTAATTGTAAAATTTATACTATCCATTCCACAAATATCTATCAACATATTTGTAGCTGTATTATCACTCAAAATTATCATTAGTATTGCTAAGTCTCTCAAAGTAAATTTGATATTTTCATGTAGATATTGAACAATTCCATAGCCTGCTACTTTGTCAGTTGATGTAATTTTCATTTCTTCATCTAAATTATATTTTGGATTATTAAATAATTCATAAAGAATTGTTAACTTAATTAAACTTGCTGCTTGGTATTGTTCCATATTTCCAACTTTTATAAAAAAATCATTTCCTAAATTTTTTATAATTATTCCATATTTTTTATCATCATATTTTTTCAATATTTTTAATAATTTATTTTCAAATTTTTCTTTAAATTTATTATTCATCCTCATCTCCTAATTTTATATTAATCAAGAAAAAATTAGACAAAATAAAAATTAAAAAGTATACTTTTTTTAAATTTAATAAATTATAAACCACCATTTTATATGGTGGTTTATAATAAAAACTTTTCTTATCATTTTTTTAACAATCCTTCTTTTTCATAAAACTCAGGATGTCTATCTCTAAAAACATGTATAGTTTCCCTTATTTTATGTATTATTGAAAGATCAACGCTTCCATAAATTATTTCCTCTTTCTCTCCTCCTTCAGCTATTATTTCTCCCCAAGGATCTATAATTAATGAATGCCCGCAATAACTTCCCATAGGACTTTCACCAACACGATTACATGCAATAACAAATATTTGATTCTCTATAGCTCTAGCTTGCAGCAAAGTTCTCCAATGATTTACTCTAGGATTTGGAAAGTCAGAAGTTACTATTATAGCCTCAGCACCTTTTAATGCATATATTCTTGAAAGTTCACAAAATCTAATATCATAACATATCATAAAGCCAAATTTTCCTACTTCTGTTTCTACAACTTCTGCTTTATTTCCTGGTTCAATCATAAAATTTTCATCCATATCACTATACAAATGCATTTTACTATAATCAGCTATTATTTCTCCATTATTATTAATAATAAAAGTAGTATTTCTTATTTTTCCATCCTCATGACTTTTTGTAGCAATTGAACCTGCAACTACCAAAACTTTATATTTTTTTGCTAGTTCTTTTAAAATAGTTACTGATGGTCCATTTTCTGCTTCACAATAATTCTCCATATCATGAAACATTTTATCAGAAAATCCATAACTCCAATCTTCAGGTAAAACTATAACATCTGGAGTTGGTGTATGTTCCATTGCTTTTTTAAATAATTTTTTTACATTTTCAAAGTTATATTCAGTATCACAAAATTTTATATCTGTCTGTAAAAGTGCAAAGTTTAACATCTTAATCCCCCCTATATTTTTTATAAAAAATTAAAATGAAATTTGATTGATAACCCTGTTATTTTTCTAAATTAAATAATAACTTTTTATTTTTACATTCCTTTAGCATAAAAAATAGCTCTAATAATAACTACTATGAAAGTTACAATAGTTATACACCATCCATTTTTTAACATTGCTTTTATATTTTTAGAATGAGCGAGTCCCATAGTTCCAACCATATCAACAGTAGGACTTACAAAAAATGTTACTTGACATGCTACTAATACTATAAATGCCCATATCCCCATATTTACTGACATAGATATAACCAACGGCAAAAATAATTCATGTGTTATTTGAGCTTGGGCAACTCCTGCTCCTGAAATTCCAAAAACACCTATTGCTGCTGCAATAACTAAGAAAGCCCCTACTCCTCCAGCATCAATTAATGGTTTCATATAATTAGAAATTGATTCAAAAGCCCCTGATTTAGCTACATAATTTAAAAATGGATCAAACAAAATAAACATAAAAAACATCCAATACATTTTAGAAGATCCTTCTACTAATTTTTTTATAGCATCTGTTAAACTCATTCCAGCTGCAAGACCTGTAACTAAAGCTGCTGTAAGCATAACAACTATTGCATAAGATGCTCCAGCTTTTGCCACAATACCATAAACCAGCATTATAAGCATAGTCAATATAAATGCAAATGTCGCTCTATTTACTATTGGAGTAGCTTTAAAATCACTTGCTTTAGTTTCACTTTCAGCAAAATTTTCCTTTCCTCTAGTTAATTTTTGAGTATGACAAGCCATAAAATATGTTGAAACCCATATTATAGTTCCCATTGGAATACCTGCATTTATCATAAATTTTGAATAAGTTAATCCTGTAAGTCCCATTATTGTTGCAACTGGTGGAACAAATGGTCCGATTTGAAGACCTGTGGCTGCAGCTCCATGAAATATAACTCCCAATGTACTGGGAGTCAATCCTAAACAAGCTACAATTGGTATTAATATTGGTGCTACAATTGCAACTGAACCAGATAAAGTTCCCAACATAGAAACTAATAAAGTACAAGTGACCATAGATATTAAAATTGCTTGTTTTTCAGTTTTTATATTTGTTTTTTCTACAACAAAATACACAATATTTTGGGCGACTTTTGTATGAGTCAGCACTTCTCCAAGTCCTGATCCAAGAACAATTATAAACCCAATTAAAGATAAGAATGAACTGAGGGAGTTTTTCAAGGTTTCCCCAAAGCCTATAACACTTTCTCCAGTCATAATAGCTCCAAGTAAAACACAAAGAAGAACAGATAGATTCATATCTTTACCTTTTAGCATTAAATAAATATAAAGTATAAGTGGTAAAAATCCCAAAATTGGTGGTAAATCAAAAATCATAAAAACTCCTCCCTTTAATTTATATGTTATTTTTTATAGATAAACTTTCATTTCCATAGCAATTTCCTTTAATTTTTCTAAACTTTCTAAAGTGTTTTCTTTATTTAATTTAGCTAATTTTATACAAAGAGCATTTAAAATTGTCATTGCTCCTACAAAAGAATATGTTTTTTCTCCATTTTTACTCAAAAGAGCACAATCAGAAATCAATGCAAATGGTGAAGTTAACGTGTCTGTTAGACAAATTATTTTATTATTTCTTTTCTTAAAAAATTGAGCTATTTTATAAGTAAAATCAGTATAAGCATGAAATGAAATTGTAAATAATACATCATTTTCTTTTAAATAAAGTAACTTATGTGTATAATCTTCAGTTCCAGAAATTATTATTTCAACATTCTCTTTAAATTCTTTTAACATAAAGTAAAAATAATATCCTAAAGAATATGAAGATCTACTTGAAACTATATAAATTTTGCCAGAATTTTCTATAATTTCTAATGCTTTTTTAAAATTTTCTTTTAAATTTTCATTTGGAAGTTTTTTTAAAATCTCTATATTTTGTAAGATTACATCATCTAACAGTGTTTCTTCTTCTCCATTTTGTAAAATAGATTCTTTAAATTCTTTCATTGGAGTTATTTCTTTTTTCAATATTTCCTGAATATTTTTTTGAAATTCTGGATATCCTTTAAATTTAAAATACTGTGTAAATCTTATAATAGTAGCTGAACTTAATCCTGTAATTTCTGATATTTCCTTTATTGATAAAAATGGAATTTGAGTAATATTTTCAAAAATAAAATCTGCCATCACTTTAAAGCTCTTCGTTAATTCATCATATTGTTCTTTTATAATATTAATAATATAAATTTCCATACAATCACCTCTCAATTTTAATTGATTATACCTTATTCATAAAAAAAATGCAATAGTTTTTGTAATTAATTTTACATTTTAAATAAAAAATGTAAAATTTATTACTTTAAAATATATAAAATTTTTAATTTTTTTCATAAAAAAAAGCCAAAAGTTATTCCACATAGAACTTTTGACCTTTTTTCTTATTTTTTAATATAAATCTTTAGTTACATCTAGTGTTGCTACTCCATTTAATTCCAACCCTGCAAAACAATCAATTTTATTATCTGCACATTTTAATTTGTAATATGCTGCTTCTGCTATCATAGCTGCATTATCTGTACATAGCTTCATTGATGGATAATAAACTTTTATTCCTAGTTTTGCTCCCTGCTCAGTAAGCTGACTTCTTAATAAAGAATTTGCTGCAACTCCTCCTGCAAGTATTATAGTTTTTACATTTTTATCTTTAGCTGCTTTTAAAGTTTTCTTGCAAAGAATATCCACAACTTTTCCTAAAAATGAAGCTGCTAAATCTTCTTTCTTAAACTCTTCATTTTTCATATTCATTTTATTTACAAAGTTAATTACAGCAGTTTTTATTCCTGAAAAACTGAAATCATATTCTCCAACTCTTGGTTCTGTTATTTGCAGAAAATTTCTATCTCCTAAATAATACATTTTATCTACAATTGGTCCACCAGGATATCCTAATCCTAGCACCCTTGCTACCTTATCACAACTTTCTCCAACTGCATCATCAAGTGTTCCACCCATATTTGTAAATTTATGATTTTCATCCATATATACAATATTCGTATGTCCTCCAGATACAACTAAAGCTATACACGGAAGTTCTATATCATGCTCAAGAAAATTAGCATACATATGCCCTTTTATATGATGTACAGGTATTATTGGTATATCATGAGCATATGAAAGTCCCTTTGCAAAAGATACTCCTACTAAAAGAGCTCCAATTAATCCTGGTGCATAAGTTACTGCTATGTAATCAACATCATCAAGAGTTATTTTTGCTTCTTCTAATGCTTCATCCAATATAGCAGCAATATTTTTTATATGCTGTCTTGAAGCTATTTCAGGCACTACTCCTCCATATTCTTTATGTATCTCTATTTGAGAGGATATTTTATTAGATAATATCTCTTTTCCATCTTTTAATATAGCTATTGAAGTTTCATCACAAGAACTCTCTATTCCTAAAATTATCATTCAGTTCCTCCTCTTTTCCTCTTTCTTCTACTGATTATTATATCACTTTTATAAGAAAAAAGCAGTTTTTTCCTAATTAACTTTCAAATTATATTTTTGAAATATAGTAACAGCATTCTCAAGTCTTTCTTTAGAAAGTTCTTCTATTCCTTCCAGAGCATACTTCATTCCTAATTCCTTATATTTAAATTCTCCAAGTCTGTGATATGGTAACAATTCAACTTTTTCTACATTACCTAAAGCAGATATACACTCTGCTAATCTATTCAAAAGTTCATCATTATCTGTAATTCCAGGAACTATTACATGTCTTATCCAAACTCTTTTCCCTTTTTCTTTCAAATATTGAGCAAATTTCAGAGTATTTTCAAGTTCTACTCCTGTAAGTTCTTTATATATTTCTTCATCAATAGCTTTTATATCTAAAAGTACAAGATCTGTATACTCTAATACTTCTTTTACTTTTTCATTAAAAATATATCCAGAGGTATCTACTACTGTATTTATTCCATCTTCTTTACAAAGTTTAAAAAGTTCAAGAAGAAAATCAACTTGAAGAAGAGGTTCTCCTCCTGTTACAGTAAGTCCCCCCTTTTTTCCAAAATATCCTTTATATTTTTTTACTTTCTCAAAAGTTTCTGCAGCTTCTTCTTTTATTTTTTCCTCTGACATATTCCATGTATCAGGATTATGGCAGAATTTACATCTTAGTGGGCATCCTTGAAGAAAAAGTACAAATCTTATTCCTGGTCCATCCACTGTTCCAAAACTCTCATATGAATGTATATTTCCAATCCTGCTCATATTCTCATCTCCTTTAAGAAATATTTGATTATTCCTTCTCTCTTTTTAACTTCAACTTTATTTTGTATATATCTTCATTGCATAATGCAAGAAGAAATTTTAACAGTTTTTCTTTAGCAAAATCCCACCATTTTAATTCAAGCAATATCTCAATAAATTCATCATCACAAACCTCTTTTTTATTAATCTTATCAGCTATTCCATTATATCACCTTTAACTGCTTTAAACTTTTATTCTAGTATATCACATATTTAAAGAAAAGACTGATCCAAAATTGAAAGTCTCTTCCCAAGTTTGAATCAGTCTCTTTGATTTATTTTATATTATTTCAAATTACATTCTTCCATTGATTGTTCTCGAAAGTACATCCAATTGTTGCTCTCTTGTCAATCTTACAAAGTTTACTGCATATCCAGATACTCTTATTGTAAGCTGTGGATATTTTTCAGGATTTGCCATTGCATCCTCTAATAATTCTCTGTCAAAAACATTGACATTAAGATGTTGTCCTCCTTCTGGAGTAAAATATCCATCCATCATAGAAACAAGATTATCAACTCTGTCTTCTCTAGTTTTTCCTAATGCACCTGGAGCTATTGCAAATGTATATGATATTCCATCATTTGAATGATGGAATGGAAGTTTAGCAACTGATGCAAGTGAAGCTATTGCTCCTCTAGTATCTCTTCCATTCATCGGATTCGCTCCTGGTGCAAATGGAGTTCCTGCCCTTCTTCCATCAGGAGTATTTCCTGTTTTTTTACCATATACAACATTTGAAGTTATAGTAAGAATAGATTGAGTTGCTCTTGAATGTCTGTAAGTTTCATGTGTTCTTAAATAATCCATAAATTTTTCAGTAACTTTTACAGCAAGTTCATCTGTAGAATCTTCATTATTTCCATAAGGAACATAATCTCCTTCTCTTTCAAAATCTACAATTAACCCTTCTTCATTTCTTATTACTTTTACTTTTGTATCTCTAATAGCTGCAAGTGAATCAGCTACTATTGAAAGACCAGCTATTCCAGTAGCCTGGGTTCTTTCAATATCAAGATCATGAAGTCCCATTTCAAAAGCCTCATAAGCATATTTGTCATGCATATAATGAATTATTTTTAAAGCATTTACATATACTCCTGCAAGCCATTTCATCATTTGTTCAAATTTTTCTATTACTTCATCAAACTCTAAATAATCACCAGTTACAGGTGCAAATTTAGGTGCTACCTGAGCTCCAGTTTTCTCATCTCTTCCTCCATTCAAAGCATATAGAAGAGTTTTTGCAAGGTTTGCTCTAGCTCCAAAGAACTGCATTCCTTTTCCTATTTTCATAGGTGATACACAACATGCTATTCCATAGTCATCTCCAAACTCAGGTCTCATTAGATCATCATTTTCATATTGAATAGAAGATGTATCTATTGAAACTTTTGCACAGTATTTTTTCCAATTTTCTGGAGAATTTACTGACCAAAGAACAGTTAAGTTTGGTTCAGGAGCTGGTCCCAAGTTATACAAAGTATGAAGATATCTGAAAGATGTTTTAGTTACTAATGTTCTTCCATCTACTCCCTGTCCCCCTAATGACTCAGTAGTCCATGTAGGATCTCCTGAGAACAATGCATCATATTCAGGTGTTCTTAAGAATCTGATTATTCTTAATTTAATTATAAATTGGTCTATAAGTTCCTGAGCTTCTTCTTCAGTTATAAGCCCTGCCTCAAGATCTCTTTGAATATAAATATCGAGGAAAGTTGAAGTTCTTCCCAGTGACATAGCAGCTCCATCCTGATCTTTAGTTGCTGCAAGATATCCAAAATATACAAATTGTACAGCTTCTTTTGCATTTTCTGCTGGTCTTGATACATCAAAACCATAAGAAGCACACATCTTTACAAATCTTTTTAAAGCTTGAATCTGCTCATGAGTTTCTTCTCTTCTTCTTATAGTTTCATCATCCATTTCAGGAATTTCTAATATTTTCATTTGATTTTTTTTATCTTCTATCAGTCTA
This sequence comes from Fusobacterium varium, assembly GCA_002356455.1. Taxonomy (NCBI): domain Bacteria; kingdom Fusobacteriati; phylum Fusobacteriota; class Fusobacteriia; order Fusobacteriales; family Fusobacteriaceae; genus Fusobacterium; species Fusobacterium varium. The sequence goes on along the minus strand of AP017968.1, from coordinate 186,360 downwards.
TCTATTCCATAAAGAGCTACTCTTCTATAGTCTCCTATTATTCTTCCTCTTCCATAAGCATCAGGAAGTCCAGTTATGATACCAGATTTTCTTGCTGCTTTCATTTCATCAGTATATGCCGAGAAAACTCCTTCATTATGAGTTTTTCTATATTTAGTAAATATTTCTTCTGTCATTGGATCAATTTTGTATCCAAAAGCTTCCAGAGAATTTTTTACCATTCTAAGTCCACCCTTTGGATAAATACCTCTTTTTAGAGGAGCATCAGTTTGAAGTCCAACAATAACTTCAGAATCTTTTTCTATATATCCAGGTCCGTAAGCATCAATAGCTTGAGGTTTTTTAGTTTCAGCATCATAAATACCTTTTGCTCTTTCCTCTTTAAACATTTCAGTAAGTTTATCCCATACTTTCTTGGTATTTTCAGTGGATTTAACTAAAAAAGATTCATCTCCTTCATATGGAGTATAGTTACATTGTATAAAGTCTCTTACATTAATCTCTTTCTGCCAAAGGTCCCCTTTAAAACCATTCCAATATTTCATTATGATACCTCCTCATAAAATAAAAACTTAATATTTAAAAACTGAATGATATCAGTTTTACTAACTGTTTAAAATATTTATACTTTCCATTGATTGTCTTAATATATTTTTATTTTACCATTCCTTATAAAATAAGTCAACAATTATATTCAATATTTTTAACTTCTTTATCCTAAAAAAATGTATAAAAAAAACCGACAATCTAGGCTTACTTGCCCAGACGGTCGGCATTATCATCGTTATACTTCATGTGGTTAATTCCACGTTCCGTCAGTCATATAACTGATATAATATTAACATTTTAGAATCCTCTTGTCAATAAAAATATAGTTTTTTAATATAAACTTTATTGTAAAATTATCTATATAGCTTCAAAATTTTTAACAATGATATCTCTCACTTTTGTATTTAAATTTTTTAATTCTTCTTTAGGGATATCCTCTATAAAAATCGGTTCATCTACTACTAAAGTCACAAGCTGTCCTCTATTCATTTTAAGATTCCCTCTTTTCTGAATGTTATATGTGCCTTTCAATGTAAGTGGAACTATTATCCCATTAGTTTCAGTTGCTAATTTAAAGCTTCCTTTTTTAAAGCTCAATATACTTCCATCAATAGTTCTTTCTCCTTCTGGAAAAATAACAGTAGGATAACCTTTTTTTATAAGTTCTACAGCTTTTTTCATATCCTTTATTCCTTCTCTTGGATTTTCTCTGTTAAGAAAAACACAATTACTCTTTTTCATCCACGTTCCAAAAAAAGGCCAAGATTTCATCTCATGTTTTGCTACAAATCCTACATCCATATGTAAAGCTGTAACTATTGCTGGTATATCTAGATTGCTTTGATGATTACATACAAAAATTATTCCCTTAGTTTTATCTAAAGAATTTATTGCTCTTCTATTTTTATATTTTACTCTTAATTTTACATTCAGACTTCCTAATACCATTCTTGAAAGCCATTTTAATTTTCTTCTTGAGTATTCTACACCTTTTCTTTCACTTAAAAAATGAATCTTTGGAAGGTAAAATATACTTATAAATATAAACAAAAAGAATCCTGTTGATGAAGCTAAAATCAAACCTAACATTTTATCCTCCACATTACTCCAGCTCTGACACTGCTTTTTTTATGTCTTGATATTCAAAACCCTTTCTCATCAAAGAAAGTATCTTTTTTTCTTTTTCTTTATCCCCAAGTTTAATCCATAATTTTTTTATTTCTTCCATTTCATTTTCAGAATTTTCCCCTATAACTTCTCTTATAATATCTTGAGAAATTCCTTTTTGAAAAAGCATAAATTCCATTTTTTTCTTTCCATAATTATGGTTTCTTACATAACTTCTTCCATATTCATAATCATCTAAATAATTTTTTTCTCTAAATTCTTCTATAATTTCATCTATTATATGTTTTTCTCTATATTTCAGCAATAGCTTAGTTTTTAATTCTTTGATTGAATAATCCTGTTTTGATAAAAGAAAATAGCCCATACTCAAAGCTCTTAACCTAATAAGATGTTCATACTCTTCATTTGTGAGATATTCTTTATTTTTCAAATCAAATTCTGTTATAGTGGTTTTATTTAAATCAATACAGAATATTTCATCAAAATATACTTTATTTCCTTTTAGACTAAACTTCTTCAAAACTTAATACTCCCTCTTTGGCCTCAGGTTTCTCAGCTTCTTTATCTTCTTTTTTATCTGGTTTTACAGCTTTTTTTACCTCTTCTTCTATCTTAGCTAAAAGTTCAGACTCAGTTTCAAGTCTTACTTTTACATTCTCTTTACCCTGTCCTAATCTTATATCTCCAAAACTAAACCAAGCTCCTGATTTTGCAACTATATCTTTCTCTATAGCCATATCAAGTATTTCTCCTACTCTTGATATTCCTTTTCCATACATTATTTGAAACGCTGCTTCTTTAAATGGAGGAGCTATTTTATTTTTAGTAACTTTTACTACTGTTTCATTTCCTATTACTTCATCACCTTGTTTTACTGAACCAATTCTTTTTACTTCCATTCTCACTGATGAATAAAATTTTAAAGCCTTTCCTCCAGTAGTTGTAGTTTGAGGTCCAAATCCAAATCCACCAATTTTATCTCTGATCTGATTAATAAATACCATTGTAGTTTTTGATTTATTCAATGTTGCAGTAAGTTTTCTTAGAGCTTTTGACATAAGTCTTGCCTGAAGTCCCATCTGCTGATCTCCCATTTCTCCATCAATTTCCACTTTTGGTACAAGAGCAGCTACAGAATCCACTACTATAAGATCAACAGCTCCTGATCTCACAAGCATATCTGCTATTTCTAAAGCCTGCTCCCCATAATCTGGCTGAGATATCAGCAGTTCATCCACATCTACTCCTAGAGCTTTTGCATATACAGGATCTAAAGCATGTTCAGCATCTATAAATGCCACTATTCCTCCTGCTTTTTGTGCCTCTGCAGCTATATGAAGAGCTATTGTTGTTTTCCCTGAACTTTCAGCCCCATATATTTCAACGATTCTTCCTCTCGGTACTCCTCCTAAACCTAATGCTGCATCAAGATTTATACTTCCAGTTGAGATGACCTCTACATTCATTTCTTGATTATCTCCAAGTTTCATTATAGAGCCTTCACCAAAATCTTTTTTTATCTGTTTCATTGCCAGTTCTAATGCTTTTTCTTTTTCGCTGACTTCACGATTCTTTTCTGTGTTCTTTGCTTTTGCCATCTCTTATTCACCACTTCCTTTATATTTTTGCACTATTTTCTATTGTATTAAAAACTTCTTTTCCTGTTATCTGTTTCATACAATCAAAATGACCCTTAGGACATTCTTTGTCACCATGCAGACTACAAGGTGAACATTTTACATTTTTATCTATTAATATAGTATTATTGCCAAAGTCAAACATTTCTGGACTAGTAGGCCCAAATATTACAAATGTTTTACATTTTACACCTCTTGCTATATGAAAAGGACCAGAATCATTTGTAACAAGAAACAAAGCTCTTGATAAAAGTGCTCCGCTTTGTTTAAGGGAAAGCTTTCCAGCCATATTTATTGTATGACCTTCACTTAATTTATCTATTTCATTACAGAGTTCAATATCTTCATTTCCACCAATTAGAACAGTCTTTTTTCCATATTTTTTATAGATTAAATTTGCTAATTCTCCAAATCCTTCTTTTGTCCATTTTTTAGTATTTTTGGAAGCTCCTGGTGCCATTACAGGGAGTTCTCCATATTCTTTATATAACATGTCTTTTTCAGAAAAAGCAAAATATATATCTTCACCTTTATATTCAAGTCCAAAATCTTTAAAAGCACCAAAATAATTTTTAACTATTGTATTATCAACTTTATATTTTATTAATTTCATTTTTACAAAAAGAGTTTTCCACCAACTTCTTTTTCTATAAGTGAAAGTTTTTACCCCAATATTTTTTGAAATAACTTTTGATCTTATTTTAGAATGAAGATCAAATACATAATCATATCCATTTTTTTTCAGTTCTTTACCAAATTTTTCCATATTATGAAGTCCATCATTTTTTTCCTTATTAAACAGGATAACTTTATTAATAAATGGAACTCCTTCTATAGAATCCTTAAATTTGTCCAGAACTAAAAAATCTATTACTGCTTCTGGATATTTTTCTTTAAATGCTTTTAATACAGGGGTAGTCAATATGATGTCTCCTATTGAACTAAGCCTGATAACCAATATTTTCACTTTTTCCTTCTCCTAATATTCTTTAATTTTGTCTTGATTCTTGAAAGCATTGTTAGATAAACTCTCAGCATTCTGGCTCCTTTGAAATAGATATTATTCTTATCAAAATCTATTTCTTCTGGACAGCTCTCCTCAAGATACATAAATTCAAAACTCTTCCCAAAATTTCCATATTTATTTTTTTCTAATTTTGTATCTATAAGATAAACTTTATTATCCTTTATTAAAAAGTTATTTAAATGAGAATCCCCATGAAGAAAGCCTAAATCATGAATTTTTCTCAATTCCTGACTTATCATCTCTATATCTTCAAAGCTGCTTTCTCTCCCATCTATATATGAATAAATAAGATATGAATCTACTACAAGCAGTCCTTTCTTTTTTTCTACAGCAAGACAAGGAACAGCTCCATTTAATCCTACATCATTTATTTTTTCTATATTTTGAAATTCTCTTCTGCTTTCACTTCCTCTAAATATAGAAAGAAATCTCTGCCATTTTCTGCTGTTTTTCTCAACAGGCTGTTTATATACAAAATTTGCTCCCTCTATATTTATAAGTGCTACATAACTTCGTTGATCATTTTTAAATATCTTTATAATTTCATATTCTTTATTTTCAATTTTTTCATACAGTTTTCTATCTTTTTCTTCTTTATAGTATAAAAAAATATTTCCCAGTTTTTCTTTATTCATAAAATCAAACTCTCTCTATAGTTTTCATTATTTCATCCAGTATCATTTTAGGTTTGATCTCCAGCATACATTTAAAATGTCTTTGAGGACATTTATCCCCTCCATGAAGTGAACATGGTCTGCAAGTAAGATTTTCTGTTTCAAATACCTTACTATTTTCAGACCATGGAAAAAATCCCAGCCTTTTTACTGTAGGTCCAAATATTGCAAGAATTTTTACATTTTTCCATGCTGAAGCTATATGTATAGGAGATGAATCATTTGTTACAACTAATTCTGATCTTTTTATAAGTTCTGCAAGTTCCAAAAGAGTAGTTTTTCCTCTAAAATCGACTACATTTCCACCAGTAACAATATTTAAAGTCAATTCCTCAGCTCCGCCTATTATCCCTGTTACAATATCCTCTCTGTTCATTACCTGCCCAATTACTTCATTAAAATATTCAAGAGGCCATTTTTTAGTAAACCATTTACTTCCTGGAGCTAAAAGAATAAGTTTTTTACCTTGATATTTTTCTAACATTTCATCAACTTTTTTTATATCCTGCTTATTTGGATATAACTCTATTTCATATCTTTTTTCTTCTTTTCCAGAAACAAAAGAAAGTAATTTTTCTACTTCATGTTTATTTCTATCATAAGGTATTTTCTCAGTAAAAAGAAAAGAAGCAGCTGCATTTCTATATCCTTTTCTTACAGGAGACCCTGTCATCCATGATAGAATAGAACTTCTGATATATCTATGAGGGGTTATCACCAAATTAAAATTTTCATACTTTAATCTTTTTCCAAGTTGGTATATTCCTTTCAATCCTTTATGTTTTCCTCTTTTATCATATTCAACTATTTCACTTATATTAGGATTGTTCCTCAATATAGAAGCACCTGCTGGTGTTGTAACATAAGTTATATCACTGCTGGGATACACTTCTTTCAGCTTTTTTACCAATGGTGTAGAAAGAACTATATCTCCTATAAAAGCTGTGTGTATTATTAATATTCTAATTTTTACCACCTTCTTCAAGCTTTAAAGCTCTTTCCAAAGCTAATATAAGCTCAAGCTCCATATTTTTATCATATTTGTCAAAGTATGGATTATTATAATCTTCTAAAGGGTTATTTTGATCTGGTATCAAATAAAATACTTTATCATTTCCTAATATTCCCCATCTTGTCGGACTCTGAGTTTTCTTAGCTGGATAAATAGCAATTATTCTTTTTTTCAATGATCCAGCTATATGAGTAGGACCTGTTGAAGCACCAAAATACACATCTGCTCTATCTATTATTGCTGCTATATTTAAAAGTTCTCCTCCATTAGCATACAAATATACTCCTTTTTCTAAAGCATTTTTTACAAGTTTTTCTCCTCTTTCTTCTTCAGAAATATGACATGTAATTATTACAGCTACCTCAGGATTTCTTCTTTTAAAATTCATAATAAGACTAGCATATTCTTCATCTCTTATATTCTTAGCAGACCCTCCAATAAACGGATTTATTACCAAAGCCTGTCCTCTTATATCGTTCATTTTGAAGAAAAGCTCTGCTGCATTTCGATGCTTTTCTTCATAATATAACTTAGTATTCAATTCATATACTTTTTGATAAAGTTCCTTATCCAGCTTTCTTACAAGATCTAAGTTATACTTTCCCTCATTTTTTATAGATTTTGATCTTTTTTGCCATACACCTTTATTATAAGTAAAGATAGATGAAAGTTTAGAAATAGGTCCTATTTTTATTTTAGCCTTACTTGCTCTTGCCAGCTTTGCTACAAAAGAATCATTGTATAAAGCAATAAATACATCTGCCTTAAAATATGCTATTTTTTCTATAAGCTCACTTTGAGAATATTCATCTATTTTCATAATTCTATCTATATAGGGAAGATTCTTTACAATCTCATAATTGTATTTTCTTACTAAAACCACCAATTCTGCATTGGGATACATTTTTTTTATCATAAAAAAGCTAGGAATAGACAATATCAAATCTCCTATTTTATCAGTTCTGGAAACAATTATTCTTTTTATATCCATTGTCAGCTCCCTCTATCAGTTTTTCTTATTTATGTAACTTCCATTTTTATATATCTCTCTAAGTTTAAAGTATTTCACCATTGAGTACATAGAGCTTGTACTAGCAAGAAGAAAGCCCTCTATTCCATCTAAAAATCCAAGCCTTATAAAATACATTCTTATAAATTTATATATTGGATTAAAAATTATCTGACCTATACTGGCTTTTTTTCCTTTTTTATAATATTCTAGGGCACCTTCAGTAGTATAACGATTAAATTTAGAAAAATAATCTTCTAAAGTTAAATAACTATGATGATATATATCTTCTTTTATTTTAAATATTTCTTCTTTTGTTACAAAGCTTTCATGCACTGTATTATCATTAAATCTTCCTGCTGTTTTCAAAAAAAGTCTTACAGCGTAAGATGTTCCCCATCCTCCATGTTTTATCTGTTTTCCAAAACATACAGACAATCTGTTTATTTCATATACCTTTTTATCTGTTTTTCCATTTACTATTTCAATTACTCTCTGTTTCAATTCAGGAGAAAGTTCTTCATCTGCATCTACTGCCAGTATCCATTTTCCATTACAATTCTCAATAGCAGCATTTCTTTGTTTTCCGTACCCAAGCCAGGGCTGGTGGATAAATTTAGCTCTATATTTTTCTGCAACCTCTTTAGTACCATCAGTAGAGCCACTGTCTACTATAACTATTTCATCACAAATATCAGCTAAAGCCTTCAAAGTTCTCTCTAAATTCCTTTCTTCATTGAAAGTCATTATTGCTGCTGATAATTTCATAAAATTCCTCCCAAAAATTTTTATATCAATACATTAATTATATCAAATATCGTACCTTTTTCAAAGCAAATATCTTTGTTCAAAAAAAGAAAAAAGATGAACCGGCCAAGTTCATCTTCTTCCATAAAAATATTTAGGGTTAGACTACAACATATGAATCTAAAAAGTGGGGTTTAAAAAAATTATTTGGAATATGGTGCCTAGAAATGGATTCGAACCATCGACCGTACGGGTATGAACCGTATGCTCTAGCCAACTGAGCTATCTAGGCATATGATTATTAATAGTACACCATTTTTTGTTCTTTGTCAATATTTTTTTATTTTTCGTTTTAAAAAAGACACATCAAAATAGACGTGTCCTTTTTTCAAACTTTCTTTCACTTAAATTGCTTCAAATTCATCTTTTTCTGCTGAACATAAAGGGCATACCCAATCTTCTGGAAGATCTTCGAAAGCAGTTCCAGGTGCTACTCCATTATCTGGATCTCCATCAACTGGATCATAAATATATCCACATATCTTACATTCATATTTTTTCATTATGCTTCCTCCTGGTTTTTTGCTAATTTTATTTTAAATCTAACTTCTTATCTGTCTTTCCATAATCCATGAATATTACAATATTCATATGCTACAACTTTATTTCCTTTTGGCACTTCAAAGAAAGCTTCTGGTTCCTCACCAGGTTTCAAATATTTTCTATAAAGTTTATCTCCATCTACTATAATTTCAATAAATTCTATATAATGAGCTTCAAGCATAGGGTGTTTTGCATCTTTTCCAACTTTTACAAGGTATCCATTTTCTTTTTCTTCTACATAAGGAACATGTTTTTCAGTTGAAGCATCTTGAGTTTTAGCTTCTAACTTTTCTACCATGTCATTTCCAGCTGCTGAACATCCTTTCCCTTCAGAAACTACCTCAAATACCATATTACAATCTTTACATTTAAAAAATTCATTTTTTGTCATATACAACACCTCCATAATAATTTCATGTTATTTTAATTATTCAAGCAGTTTTTACAAATTCCTTTAAAATAAAGATGATGTTCTTTAATTTTATATGCATCTAATTCCTTAGAACTCAATAATTCTTTATTTACATCTAAATCATATATTTTTCCACATTGCTCACATTTAAAATGACCATGTATAGTCATATCTATATCATATCTAGTCTCATTTTCTTCAATTACTATAACATTGGCTATCTCTTTTTCAATAAAAAGATTCAATGTATTATAAACAGTTGTTTTTGATAACGTTGGTATTTCAGTACATAGGGCTTTATATATCATATCTACTGTTGGATGGTTTCTCTCTTCATATAAATATTGAAAAACTTTCATTCTTTGATATGATGGCTTTATTGAATGGCATTTCAAATATTCACCAATGTTCTCTATTTCTATTCCCATTATTCTCCCCTCCTTAACCAATCTAAGTCAAAATTGTAATGATTATATATTTAATGATATAACGATTTTTGAATTATGTCAAGTTAGTTTTTAAATCATTAATGCACTTTTTCATAAGATATCTATGGATTCCATTTCCATATTCATTTTCTTGATACTCGACTATATCATATCCTAAATGCTTATACATATCTATAGCTATTTCATTTTCTGGATCCACTGTAAGTGAAATGGCTTCATATCCTTTTTCTCTAAGATATTTTTCACTTTCATTCATTATTTTTTTTGCATTTCCCATATGCCTAAATTCTTTTAGAGTACATATCCCATAAAGAAATACTTCCTTTTTATCAAAACACTGCATATACTCAACTATTGATATTATTTTTTCTTCATTTTCCAAGGTAAATACTTTCCCATATCTAAGAAGAGCTTTCAATATCCAAAGATCTACTCCTCCTTTTCCTCCAAAAGCTTCCTCTTCTAATTTCACGATTTCACTTATAAGAGGCAAATCTGCTCTATTCAATTCTTTTAAAATCATTTCTCTCTCCTTCTATAATCAATAATTAACTTCTGAAAGATAAAGTCCATAAGGGTCTGCAACCTTTTTTATAAAATTCTCATTGGGATTTGCCAACATATCTATCAAATAATTTTTATCACAGTTTCCAAGATATACATTTAATGCTGTTCCTATCATTATTCTTATTTGAGATTTCAAAAAGGAATTCCCCTTTATATCTATAATCAACTTATTTTCATTTTCTTCTGCTGTTATGCTATATATTTCTCGTATTGATGTTTTGCTTCCACAATCGCTAAGCCTGAAGTTATTAAAATCATTTATTCCTACCAAAGGTTTTAATATTTTTAAAAATTTATCTTTATCCATTTTTTCATGAACTAATGTTACATATCTGCTCTCAAAAGGGTTTTTTATCCAACTTATTATATATTTATATGCTCTGCTTTTTGCCATAAATCTAGAATTAAACTCCATATCTACTTCTTTTGCTTCAAATATCTCTATGTCTAAAGGTAGTCCTTTACTGAGAGCATACTTAAGTTTTTCTATTGGTATAGAAGAATTTGTAAAAAAATTAGACACTTGTTCCAATGCATGAACTCCTCTGTCTGTCCTTCCAGCAGATATCATATTCACTTTTTCTCTTAAAACTACTTCCAAAAGTTTTTCTATTTCTCCTTGTACAGTTCTTCTTCCAGGCTGCCTTTGAAATCCATAGAACATACTCCCATCAAATCTATATCTAATTTTTATATTTTTCATTTTCTTCTCCATAGTTCATTTTCAAAAAATGTAAAAAAAGAGACTCTTTTAGAATCTCTTATCAGCAAAGTGGTGCGAAGAGAGAGACTTGAACTCTCACGTCTGGGACACTAGATCCTAAGTCTAGCGCGTCTGCCAATTCCGCCATCCTCGCACGATGGTGCGTCATACAAGATTTGAACTTGTGGCAACACGATTAAAAGTCGTGTGCTCTACCAGCTGAGCTAATGACGCATATTAAATTTTAATGGGGTGATCGACGAGGCTTGAACTCGCGACAACCAGTGCCACAAACTGGCGCTCTACCAACTGAACTACGATCACCATATCTAAATAATCTGTAATTTGGATAGTGGCGTATCTGAAGGGATTCGAACCCCTGACCCACGCCTTAGAAGGGCGTTGCTCTATCCAGCTGAGCTACAGATACACTCAGTAGTCTTAAAATGGAGCGGGAAACGAGGGTCGAACTCGCGACATTCAGCTTGGAAGGCTGACGCTCTACCAACTGAGCTATTCCCGCATAGATGGTCGGAATAGCAAGATTCGAACTTGCGGCCCTCTGCTCCCAAGGCAGATGCGCTACCGGACTGCGCTATATTCCGAGGCCTTTCTTTCAAGACAAGAATGATTATATCATTTATACAAAAACATGTCAACACTTTTTTTCAAAATACTTCAAAATTTTTTTTAAATCATTTCAAAGAATTGTAGAACCTTTATAAAACCTAGGAAATTTGAGATTGTATTTTATAAAAATTAATAATATAATATTAATATATAAAGGAATTTATTCTTATTTCTCGAAAATTACATTAATAATAGAGAAAAAATTTGATTTAAAATATTTTAAATCAAAGAATATTTTTTACTATAAGGAGGATTTAATTATGAATACAAAAAAAGCTATGTCTAGTTTTTTACTAGCTTTAATGATCACTGGATGTACATCTTCACCTTTCCTAGATGAAACTGGTTCTGTAAATAGTAAAACTAAAGGAACTGCTGGTGGTGCAGCAGCAGGAGCTTTAATAGGACAGCTTATAGGTAAAGATACAAAGGGAACTCTTATAGGTGCTGGAGTAGGTGCCCTTGCTGGATTAGGATGGGGAGCTTATAGAGATCGTCAAGAACAAGAACTTAGAGAACGTTTAAAAAATACTGAAGTACAAGTTAGTCAAAATGGAGATAATTTAAATTTAAATCTTCCAGGAGGAGTTACTTTTGCTACTGACAGCTCTAATATTGTTTCAAGTTTCTATGGACCATTAAACTCTATAGCAACTGTACTTGTTCAATATCCAGAAACTAGAATCATAGTTAATGGTTATACTGATAATGTTGGAAGTGCAAGTTACAATGTCACTTTATCAGAAAAAAGAGCTGCAAGTGTTAGAAATTATCTTATTCAACAAGGGGTTTCTGCTAAAAGAATATCTTATGTAGGATATGGAATGGAAAATCCTAGAGCTACTAATAGTACTGCTGCAGGAAGAGCTGAAAACAGAAGAGTAGAGCTTGAAATTCTTCCTATGAATTAATTCAATAAAATTGAAATTTAATATAATTAAAAAAACAACTGCTAAAATTATTTTTAACAGTTGTTTTTTATTGTAAAGTTTTTCTATTTTAAAATCTATTTTTTAAATATTTATTTTTCAAATTCTGTTCTGTATTTTTTTAAAAACTTTTCCCCATCTATAAATCCTTGTCGATATGCTACAAGAAGCTTATCTTTATTTTTTTCAAATCTGTCTATTATAAGAGGTTTTTCTGGAGCTATTACCCAGGCTTTTCCCTCTTTTTCTAATTTTGCTATTTCTTTTTGATTTTCTCTATATACTATATGGTGTTTTTTCAATAGTTCTGCCATTGCTGGATATTTTCTCATTACTAAAGAGCAGAAAGTTTGAAATTTTATAGCAGGTTTTATAAATTTTCTATGACGTGTAAGCACAACAATAAGTTTATCACATCCATCTTTCAAAGCCTCATTTACTGGTATAGGACTTGATGTTCCTCCATCAAGATATTTCTTCCCTTTATATTCTACAACAGGAGCTACAAGAGGAATAGAAGCTGAAGCTTTAAGCACAGTACTTCCATCCTTTAAAGAATCCTTTCCAAAAAACTCTGCCTTACCTGTTTCAACATTTGTTACTCCAACTTTAAAATCACAAGGATTTGCAAAAAAAGCGCCATAATCAAAGGGATCTATAGTTTTAGGAAGCTCATCATATAAAAAATCCATTCCAAAAAGTGAGCCTTTTGTCAATAAATTATAAAAGCTTAAATATCTTTTATCATTTATATACTCAGTATTTGTGCGAAGTGCTCTTCCTTTTTGCCCTGATATATATGATACTCCATTTGAAGCCCCTGCTGATACACCAATCAAATAATCTGGCATAAAACTATGTTTAGTAAAAGCATCCAACACTCCAACTGTATATACCCCTCTCATTCCACCACCTTCTAATACTAAGCCTGTCTTCATAATATCCCACCTTCATATAAGTATTCATAATTTATTTTACTTTATTTTTTACAAATTTCCTATAAGAAAATAAGCATAATTCTATTTTAATTAAAATTATTATATTTATTTTAAATAAAAAAGACCAGTTTTTATATAAAAAATCTGATCTTTCTATTTCAATATTAATTTTTATTTAAAATAAACCATTCAATAATTTTTCCATTTCATTTCTTAAATCTGCACGATCTCCATTCCAGTGATTTACTATTATAGCAAAAGCATATCTCTTACCATTCTTCTCTAAATATCCTGCATATGATTGAATTCCACTCATACTTCCACTTTTAACTCTCGCATTTCCACTTAATGGTGTTTCTTTAAGAAATTTTGCCACTGTACCATCTTGACCTGCTATTGGCAGTAATTCTTCAAACTTAAATTCTTTCTTTCCATCCATATAAACAAGAATATCAGTCAATAATTTTGCTGAAAGTGTATCTCCACGTGAAAGTCCACTTCCATCTTTCATAGTTAAAGAATCTACATCCATTCCTTTTTCTTTCCAAAATTCTACTACATTTATTCCCTCTATTTTTTCCAAAAGCTGGAATAAATGCTCTGCATAGTGATTATCACTTCTAGTAAGTAATACTCTTATAATTTCTGGAACAGGAACTGATTTAGTTACAGCAAGAACCACTCCATTTTTAGGTCTTTTTGCTGTTAGTCTGGCAGTAGTCACTTTTCCATCAAATTTAATTCCATTCTTTTTCATATAGTCAGCAAAATATTGTCCAAGAAAAAATCCAGGATCAGGTATATCACTTTTAATAGTAATCTCTGCTCTATTTTCTGGTACTATTCCATAAAATCCTCTTTTATTTTCAAAAGGAACACCCCTTACATAAATATCTCTTTTTCCATCTGGAGAAACAACAGCATGATTATCAAAAATTAAGTCTTTCATTTGAGGTTTAGTTCCAGTAATTTTAGGAGTTGTTCCAGGTACTCCTGAACTTAAATATAAAGTGTATAGATTATCAAAAATACTGATTCCATAAGTTCCAGGTGCATAATCAGTCCCCATATCTTCCCAAAGCCATTTTCCTGGTATTCCTTCATATCCAAAAAGATCATCCAAAACTATAATATCTCCATTCACAAAATTTATTCCAGCTTTTTTCATTTCTTTTATCCAATCTGCTAAAAAAGTTTCTGGAGCTACTGCTATTCCATCAGACCCAAGAGTAGGATCTCCTCCACCCTGAATATATAAATTTCCTTTCAAAACTCCATTTTTATCAATTTTTCCCTCATATATAAGTTTTGTTTCTAAAGTTTTATCTCTTCCCATAACCTCAAGAGCTGCTCCTGAAGTTACTATTTTCATAACTGAAGCAGGAACTAATGCATTTTTTTCCCTATGATCAGCTATTACTTTCCCAGTTTTCAAATCAACAACATGAAAGCTTAAATCTCCATGTTCTACAATTTCAGCCCCAACAAATTCCTTTACAATATTTGGTTGACTAGATAATTCCCCAGATGATACTGGCAACTTCGCACAGCTGCTTAGAAAAATACCTAAAAGTGCAATCCATAAACAAACCTTCTTTTTCATAAAAACACCTCTTTCTTAAAATATTTACACTCCTTTATATACCTTGCTTTTTTATAAAAAACAAATATTTCTTTTCTATATATTTAATACCATCTCTATATATCATTCTTAAAAAATTTATATTATATATAAAAAACAGATATAGCAGTTTATTGTAAAAACTATTATATATTCAATAAAACAACTAAATATTTTAAAATAATATTTATATGAAAAATATTTGTTATTTGTATAGTAAAAAAAGACCCAAATTTTTAATTTGAGCCTTTTATATAACAAATTTTTATTTTACTTTTGAACAAGCATCTTTCATTGCATCAATAAATCCTTCAGAAGTATAAGTAGCTCCTGCAACAGTATCAAGAGATTCTATATCCTGTGTAGATTTAATAGTTGTTATTAGACTTTCAACAGCAGGTCCTGCAATAGCTTCAGTATCTCCATGAGTGCAAATTATATCAGTTATTCTAAGTTCTCCTTTTCCATTTTTCTTAGCCAATATTTCAACTCTCACTTCACTGTCAAATCCTTCAGCAGTTCCTATATATTTTTTAGGTCCTTGTGATTTTTCAACAAATATGCAAGCTAATCCTACTACTATAAATCCTATTACACAATACTTTCTTATTTTTTCTACCCTGCTTTCCATCTTATCCCCCTCATCAATAATTTTTTATTTTTAACCTTACACTTTATTTTATTTTTTTAATGTCCTATATATTTTAAATTAATTATCAATTTTTTTCAATATTTTTTTGATTTTTTTACTTTAATAATTAAATTAGAGATACAAAATATCTAAAATATTCACTTTATGTCTTTATTGTTTTCTTAAAATGAAATAAAATTATATTTCAAAAAAAGAAAAAATCCCTTTTTCTCAGAGAGGGATTTTTCTTTTATCTATATATTAAAACATCTTGGGGAAAGATTTTATATTCTTAATATATCAGGAGTTTGTGAAAATTTCGTGAAATTTCTAGTAATTATTTTTCTTATATTCATCTCCCCATATAAACATTGAATCCAATATTTTTTTCAGGCTATATCCTGTACTTGTAAGAGTATATTCAACTCTTGGAGGAACTTCAGCAAAAACTTTTCTCACAAGCAATCCATCATTCTCCATGGCTCTTAAATTCTGTGTAAGAACTTTTTGTGTTATTTCTCCAATTGATTTTTTTAATTCTCCAAATCTTTTTGTTCCCTCCATAAGATCTCTCAATATTAATACTTTCCATTTATTTCCAATAAGCTCCATAGTTATTTCTACAGGACATTGAGGTAATTCTCTTTTTTTCATTTTTTCTCCTTTCAAACTATTATTTTTTCTCAATAGTATCTTTTTAGTGCTTATATAACTTTAAAGTGCTTACTTTACATAACATCTCTATATGTTTATTATATATACAAGGAAATAAAATTACAAGTTTTAGGAGGAATAAATATGAAAGAGATCTTAGATTTTTTAAAAAATAATCCTGTACAGTTTTTTGCTACCATTGGTCTGGATGGCAGACCAAAAGTTCGTCCATTTCAATTTATGTTAGAGAAAAATGGAAAACTATTCTTCTGTACTTCAAATCAAAAAGAAGTTTGGAGGGAAATAAAAAATAATCCATATGTAGAGTTATGTTCTTCTACTCCAGCAGCAGTATGGGTTAGAATTCATGGAAAAGTTGTTTTCGATGACAATATAAATATAAAATCTGAAATAATAGAAAATAATCCTCTTGTAAAATCAATTTATAAGACACCTGCTAACCCTACTTTTGAAATATTTTATTTAGAGGATGCAGAAGCTGTATTTTATGACTTTTCAGGAAATCCTCCTAAAAAATATTCTTTATAAAAAGCACAAAAAAAGAAAAATCCCTTCTTCTTTGGAGGGATTTTCTTTTATCTATATATTAAAACATCTTGGGGAAAGATTTTATATTCTTAATATATCAAGAGTTTGTGAAATTACTGTGAACTTTTCAGTACATTTTTTACTAATCCTTTTTTGTTAAAAATTTCCATTTTGTTTCCTGTGTAACTATTGCTGTAAATACCAATGCACATCCTATTCCCATTTGAAAAGTCATTCTTTCATTAAGATACCAAACTGCGAAAATAGCTCCAAAAACTGATTGAAGAGTTAATATTAAAGCAGTACTCGTAGAGGAAATATATCTTTGCACTGCAGTCTGTACAGCAAAAGATATAACTGTACTTATAACTACAAGATATCCTAAAGTCCATTTTATTCTAGGCAGAATTGAAAAATCATATCCTTCAAAACATCCTGTGAGAAAAACAAATATCACTGCTGTTACTATAAACTGGATTACAGTAATAAGTATAGGATCAGAATCCTTTCCATATTTCTCAATTGCTATCATATGTGCTGCAAAGAAAAATGAGCAGCAAACCGCTGCTATATCCCAAACATTAAATGCCACTCCTTTTTCAATTGTTAAAAATCCTAACCCTATAGTTGCTAAAACAGCTCCTGCCACAGCATACTTATCTGGTTTCTTTTTATTTATTACCCATGCAAGAAATGGAACTATAAGTACATATGCTCCTATTATGAAAGATACTTTAGAAACTGTTGTATTTTTTATACTGATTATTAAAAAATAAAATGCCAGAAACATAAATATTCCTATTATACTTCCATTCTTTATATCTTTTATCTTTGCTTTTTTTATTTTTCCTAAATAAAGAATAGAAAGAAGCAAAGCTGAAAATCCGAATCTCAGCATCATAAGTGAAAAGGGCTGAACAATGCTTAAAGTATCTTTTATCACAGCAAAAGTAGTTCCCCACACTAAAGCCACAATTGCTAATGTCACAGAAGATATTATTTTTCTTTTTTCATTTTTAGTATTTTTCATTTTTCACCTCAAGTATTATTATCAGCCAAATCAATTTAATTTATTCTGCTGCATCTGGAATAATAATTATAATCTTATTTATCTTATTTTTATATAATAAATATTCTTCCTAAAATTGGCAAAATAATAGGTACAGTAAATGTTAGTATAATTCCTGTTATAAGAGTTACTAATCCTAACTCTGCTCCCACAAATTTTGTAACAGGCATCAACATTGTGTCCATATTTCCTGCTCCTCCAGAAGCAATAGTGCTCCCTTTACTTATTTTAATCAATATAGGAAGAAAAAGCACAGTAAAAAACTCTCTCATTATATTTACAACAAAACCATAAGTTCCAGCTTCTATTCCAAATTTGCTGGTCATAAATGCTCCTGTCAAGCTGTAGTATCCCATTCCCCCTGCTGAAATAACAGAAATATTTACAGGAATTCCTAGTATACTCCCAGCCATAACTCCTCCTAAAATACTTCCAATTATTATTGCCAAAGATATCAATACAATTTTTATTCCTATTTCTTTTATGTATTTTAATATCTTTAAATTACTTCCAAGAAATATTCCTACTCCTGTATATAACATTACCAATGAAGCAACCAAAGAATAGTTTAAAAATATTTCATATGTTTTATCTATCAGAAAAATACCAATTATTACACCTGATATTACACTTACTGGAATAGCTATAGCTGACAATAACTCTTCATTTTCATTTTGTTCATCTTTCTTTTCTCCAAAATTTTCAAGACTTATTTTGTTCTTTATTTTCTCTAAAGGGAGAACTGTTTTCTCTAACATTACAGTTAAAACTATACTAAAACTCATTCCAAAAATAGAAATAACTGCACAATTCCATCCTATTTTTCCAAGTTCTGATATTATTTCTTCATTAATGCCTATATTTATTCCAATAACAGTCATTAAAATTATAACAACTATATTCGTAAATATATCTATTCTTTTCATTATCGCTTTTGAAAGATTTCTTGTTCCTATAACAATTCCTAAAAAAAGGCAGATAAAAGGCATTATTGTCATATTCTACATCCTTTAATATTTTGTAAAATCATTCTTTATTTTATCATTTTTTTTGAAAGATTACAATTTAAAGATATTATTATATAATAAACAAAACACTAGATTAAGTATAAATAAAAAATTATTTTTGTACAAATTTAATCAGTAAAAAAAGCTGAGTAACATTTAAAAAAAATGTTTTACTCAGCTCTCTTTTTTGTATAATATAGTTACCACCCTAATTATACAAAGGAGACATTCATGCAAATCAAACATATTATCTCTAAAGTCAATATAACAAATCTTTTAGGTAAAATCAAGAAATATTTTAAAAATGAACATTTTGAGGATGTTAAACAGACTATTCAAAAATTCTTAGCTTGTTCTATTGATAAATCTTTTCTCTCTCTTCAATGCCCTAAGTGTCATGAGGCGCATAAAATTAAAGTTACTTGTAAATCTAGATTTTGTCCTTCCTGTGGTAAACGTTATTCTGCTGTTTGAACTGAAAAAACTTCCACTTCTCTTATTGATGTTAAACATAGAAGTGTCCTTTTTACTATTCCTGAAGAACTTAGAATGTTTTTCTTCTATGATAGAGACCTTTTAACTAAGCTTGCTTATGCTGTTAATGATGTTTTTAAATATCAATTTCATAACATTAAAGCAAAAAATCAAAGAATTCATAAAATTTCAAAATATTCCTCTAAATACTTTACTAACTCAGATATCATTCATTATGGATTGATTACTGTTATTCATACCTTTGGGCGCGATCTTAAATGGAACCCTCATATTCATGCTATTGTTACTTTAGGTGGATTCAATAAAAACTTCCAATTTCTTGAAAAAAAATATTTTCATGTCAATTCCATTGCTGGACAATGGAAAAAAATGGTTATTGATATTGTTAAATCTGGAAATTATGACAAGCCTGAAATTAAAGCTAAAGCTTATGCTGCTGCTAACTACCTTTATCGCAAAAATACAAGATTCTTTTTCAATGTTGCAAAAAATGATTTAAATAATAATATTTATGCAATTAAATATATTGGCAGATATCTGTCAAGAGCTCCTATCGCAGAATATAAAATTGTTGATTTCTATGATAATAAGGTTACTTTCTATTATGAAAGTCTTGCTGATGATAAACAAAGAATTGAGCTTACTTTAGATGTGGAAACATTTCTTTCCAAATTAATTATTCACATTCCCCCTAAACATTTCAAAATGATTAGGCGCTTTGGAATCTATTCTAGAAATATTAAATCAGAACTTAAAAACATCATGAAATTCATGAGAAAATATGTCTCTAAATATTCCAATTCTACTTTTTATCAACTTGAAATATGGAACGCTTTTGGAGTAAATCCTTTTTATTGTTTTAAATGTAATGCCAGAATGAAAGTTAAAAAAATATCATATTTTAATATACATACAGGCTCCATTTGCTGGAAAGAATATCGCTAAACAGCTGATTAACAATCAGCTTTTTTGTGCTGTCAATTTTAATCTTATTCAATTAATATATCTAATATGAATACAAAATAATTAACATTTTTTATTTTTTCAACAAATTTATCAAATTATAATTTCCTAAGAAATAAAAAAGGAGCCCAACAAGGACTCCCTCTTTATGATATATTTATTCTTTCAATTAAATTTAATTTTTCAATTTTTTATCCAAATGTTTTTTGCCTAATATCACTGCACCAAGACTTCCAATTAAAGCTGTTAACTCTCCAGGAATAGGAAGACTATATATTTCAACTCCCATAAAAGCAGTTAGATAAGGAGTTATTATATGATGAAATATTACTAATATACTATACACATAAAATAAATGCAGAATTCCTCCTCTTTCAAGTAATTTTGAAAATACTTGCAGTCTTTCTTTCTCCACATCAGCCATTATTTGGTCTATCTCTTCTGGCTGTAGATATCTTTTTAATATATCTGGTAAAAAACTGCTCACTATATTTAATACAGTTTTTTGAAACATTAATACCACCTCTCTTATTTCCAATTATTTTCTATATTCAAATATCTTCTTTTTATATCCTGAGGTGCTTTTTTCCCCCATTTCAGACCTAATTTAAAATTATATATATCTTCGGATTTTAATATTTTTTTACTTTTTATAAAATTATGCATAAGTCCATTTTTACTAAGATTAAATTGATTATGATAATCCACTAAATGGACAAAAGTTTTTTCATTTTCAAATTCTGGTAATTCAGTAAGAGATGCTACATAATTTACCATTTCTTCAATGTGTTTCTTATCCAATCTATCTATATCTTCTCTATAATCTTTTAATTTGTTATTAAGATCACCTATTTCTTTATCTAACCTTAACAATCTGTCAATATCACCTATTGTAAATCCACATTTTTCTTTTAAAAAATTTCTAGCTTTTGAATTATGTTTTATATCAAACTGACTTCTGCCAAAACTATAGCCTGATATTCCTCCAGCATAACTAAATCTGCATATAATATTTTCATTTCCTGATATTTCATTTAGAGTTATCACAAACATAATTTTATTTAAATCAATATTTTTTATTATTTTCTGTATTTTTATAAATATCACCTCACTTGTAATATTATTTTTTCAAATTTTTCATAACCTTGTTGCTTTTTTCCCTAAATAGATTTGCCTTTTCAAATTTTGTTCCAGATAAAAATATTTATCAATATCAGCAAAATCTCCTCCACTATTTGCTGAATCCTCCCAATATGGTGTAAAATTAGGCATTAATTTATTTGGAGACAAGTCTATATATTCTTCATTTCCATTTTTAAGAATCCACATTTCCATTTTATAAATTTCAATTTCTAAATCATTTTCATTTGAGTCAATTATAAATCCAATATAATTAGGATCTCTTGCATCATCAATATTTTGATATGATGTTAACATTCCCGTTTCCATTGCCATTTGATTATATTGCATTCCAACAGCAATTCTTATATCTGTTGTCCCTTTTGATTTACTTAAAAGATTATGGACTGATTTTTGAGCCTTTCCTACTTGATAATTATTAGTATGAAATCCTGAACTATTAACTATTTCATTCCAACTCCATATAGTATTTCCATATTGATCTCTAACATGAGATTTAAATCTTAAGTCAACAATACATAATATATTTTCATTGTTAGCTATTAATTCTCTTATAATGCTGCCACCAAAAGCTACTGCTATCTTATAATTTCCAGCTCCTTGTATTATTGGCTGATTAGAGCCATATGGAAGAATTATTTTTTCAGGTTTATGATTTCCACCTTTGATTCCTGCTATTAATTTTTGAGATGGCAGTGAATATTTATTTCCATTCATATCAAAATAAGCCCATTCCATTGTAAATCTTGAATCATCTGTTCCTGTCAAATCCTTTGGAACAATATTTTCCCAGTATGTGTTTATAGTTTTTATTTTATCTTTCATCTCAGGATAATCTAATATATTTATAGCTCTATAATTTTCAAGTGATAACCAATTTTCTGGAGTTTCTACTGTTCTATCCAATGTATCAACAATATCTCCAGCAGTTGCTCCTGTTCCTGAAACACCTGCTTCTCCTTTCCAAGTTGACCACTGAAATTCAGACCCATCATCATATATAAATTTATAGTATACTTTCTCATTATCTTCCTTTACAAATTGAGTTCTTACTATGCCATTTCCTTTTATTCCTTTTTCCCCTTGTTCTCCCTTTTCTCCAGTTTCACCTTTATCTCCTTTAGGCAATACAAAATTCAATACTTGTTCTGGACTTTCTCCTTCTATTATTACTTGAGGGTCTTCTCCTTTTTCAACTTTTCCAATAGAGAGAATATTTCCAGGTCCAATATCTCCTCTATCACCTTTTTCACCTTTCAAGTCATTACTATATTGATATTCTGTTTCTCTCTCTACTCTTACACCTAATCTAGTTCCTTCCCATTGAAATTCTAACCCTCTTCCTATGAGAGATAGTAGCCATTCTTCTTCTGTTCCTTCATAACCATTTTTTACCGCTACCTGATAAGCGTTATATCCATCTTCAACTGTAAATTCTTGTGTTGTCCCATCTGTATAAAGTATCTCATAATAATTAATTTCATCTATTTCACTTTTTTTAGTAACACTTAATATTCCTCTGCCAGTATCTCCCTTTTCTCCTGTATTTCCTTTATCTCCTTTTTTAGCTGTTATTTCTCCTATAATATTATTATCTTCTCTTATAACATCATAAGCATTGCTTCCATCAGCTAAGGTTTCTTTATATTTTAATTCTTTTATAGAAAGGCCTCTTGGTCCCTCTATTACATCAGCATTTATGTTTAAAGAAATATTTCCTTTTTTCATTAAACTTTTCCTCCTTTGTTTTATCTAACATATATTGCTTTAAAAACATGAACATTTTCTCGTTGCTTAATTCTAGTAACTGTGTTTGATATCCTTGTTACATATCCATCATAATCTCTATCTCCATCCTCTCCACCCCTTTGTACCATTGTTACCTGATTATATGTTAGCCAAGCATCCATTGGAGTACTTAAAGAAATAACCCGATTATTATATCCTGTCCATATAAATAGAATTTCATTATATTTTGATATATCTTCATGTGTTACATCTCCTTGTTGGGACCCACTCCATATTTTCTTCCAGCTTATTAATTTTTGTATTTCTACCCAATTTTGAAATTTTTCTTTATCATTACAAAATTGAATATATCCATTATTATCTTTGTATGCTATTTGAGGAACAAAATTATTTGTAGCTACTGTTGATGTTATTATATTTCCACAATATACATCTCCTACCCTTATCCCCCCATTTGCCCCTCTTTGTACAAGTTTATTTCCAATATTTTCCATTGACATATCTTCTTTATATAGAGTTTCTTTTAGAAAGTCCTTTATTATCTTATATGAATTTATAATATTGTCCCAGTTGATATTCAAAGCATGACCTGCTGGAACATCTGCCATAGGTTTATTTATTTCTGTTTTTAATTTTGAATAAACCTCTGGGTCATACATCAAAGCTATTGTTGTTGCTATTTCTTCTAATCTTCCTTTATTAAGTGCCATTTTCCCTCCCTATATTATAATTATCTCTTTATCATCTTTTATTTTGCTGTCATTATACAACCATTCATTAAGTTTATACTGAATTTTTCCTCCACCTGTAATAATGGTATTACATTGAAGTTCTCCTGTATCCCCAACTGAAATTGAATGTTCAATGGAATAAGCTCTTAAAAACAATGGTCTCTCTGTTAAGTTTTCATGTATATACCACAATTCATCATTAAGCTTTAACTTAGGCATTAAAGTTGTTTCAATTGTATAATTCACCACTGGATCTTTTAAGTCCTTTAATGCCTGAGTTGCCAATTTCATGGCCATATCATTTGTAGTTATTAAATTTTCTGTTAAATCAAGTCCTAGTGTTAGCCTGTTTTCTCTATATCTAAGTATTGAGTCTTCATCTTTGAGTTCTATTGTTTTTACTTTATTATTATCATTCTGATCCTTATATACAACTGACACAATATTCCTTACCCTTGTCAAGTCTCCTACATAATTAAATTCTCCAACTACATCTCCTCTAAGAAGCTGATAAGTTATATAACTTGCTGAAACTGTATCTTCAAAAATCAGTACCTGTTTGTTTTTAGTTCTATCATACCTAAAGTACAAGCTCCATCCTTTTGACAATGCAAGTTTTTGTATAGAATCCCAGATAGTTGTATCCTCAATGCTATAATCTTCTGTTAATGTAGCAGTATTATAAGGATCATATAGAAATTCTATATCTTCTCTTTTGTTATCAATCAATATTTGCTTTATTGTATTTTCGAATGTAACTCCTTTAGAGTATGTCTTATTTATTGCCATAACATCAAGGTCATATGAAAAATCTTGACATTCAAGAGAAACATTATGATACCCTCTTCCCTCATACCGTCTTATTTTTCCATCGAATATTATGATATCTTCAGCAGTATTAAAAAATAGTCCAATTACCATTCTTTCATTTACTGGAAGTTCAGTATTTAATTTTATCTTTATTCCATTTTGCTCTCTCACCACATTTTCTATATAATATGGAAAATTATCTGGGTCATCCTCTTTAGCAAAATAGAGATATTCTACTCCATAAGTATCAGAAAAATATTTTCTTGAAAAGTATCCAATACTCCAAGGAAGATATGAATATTTATAGCAACCTAGGACTTCTACAATATCTGGGTCTACATTTGGAATAAAATACTCTCTTGCCCCAGTCCCTTCAAATTCTGTTCTATCAGCATCAAGATCACTTGCTGTTGTTATTATTAAAAAACCTATTGTTTCATATTGTTTGACTATTCTATTAAAATATACATACAAACCATTTGCCATTTGAGAAGTATTTTCTATTTTTAGATCAGCTTCTGCTGGAGATAATGAATGTTCTCCATCATAAATACTTACCAAATCTATTTCCTCTACTCCTTTTATATTTTTTAGAAGAAGATAGGTCTTATCTTCTCCAGTCAAATTTAAATTGTAGTGATTTGTAGATTTTGCTGTTCTTACTTTTATTCTTACTCTTCTCCCTAACTGAAATTGATTGGTTGATAAAATTGGTCCTGTTGTAAGCCTTTTATTTTTATTGTTATGAATAGTGAGATTAGCAAATTTCTTTAAACTGTCTATTCCAAAATCTTCACTTCCAACTTCAGCTATGTTTCCAAGATTTATAGTTGTAGTTCCAACAACCTGTTCTGTAAAATCTTTCCATAATCCTTCATTATCAAGAAGTTCATATTTAAGTAAAAATTTTCTCATTATCTATACCTCCTCTAAACTGAAAGAATATATTTTACAATCTTTTACTGCTCCATTAATTATTGCTGTTTGAGAGCTTTCATTCACTTCATCTTTCAATATAACTATGTAGTCCTTTCCTGATACTGTAAATGTTTTATAACCTCCTATATCACTGTATAAAATCTTTTCAAATTCCTCTACAGTATTGCAGTACACATTAGGGTAAAGAAGATATTCTATATCTGTTAATGGAACTGTTGTAATATTAAATATTTTCTTTCTCTTGGTATCAAATGTAGTGGAAACAATTAGATTTCCTTGATGATTTCTTACACTATTTAACATTGTAGCAAAATTTGTATTATCAATATTTGCTATACAGTTTAATCTTATTCCATTCATAATTATTCCATTATCTTTTAATGCCTGAGAAATATAGCTGAACTGTCCTTTATATTTATCTGCTGTTTTACAGACAAATATAAGTTCTCTATGTCCTTTTATTCTTGCTAAAAGATTATAAAGAATATCTCTTGTTCCTGTATTATCAGCTTTAAGTACAAATCCACCTTCAAACTCATATTCTTCCTCTTTTCCTATTGCCCATAATGGAAGAGTGAAGCGAGGTGCTGTTTCAGGAACAAGTTCAAAATCGAATTCAATCGTTATTTCTTCTTCTTTTTTTGTTATTGTTATTATATGATTGCTGTTATCTGCTTTTATAATTTCTGTCCTCATTAAAACTTATTCCTCCTTGCCTTTCTTATGCTGTCACTTGTTATTTTTATTATTCTCTTATCCAATAACTGGTCTCCAAGAATTATTGGTATCTCAACTTCAAATACACCATTAAATTCACTTGTCATATTTTGCCCTAAATTATATCTCCATAAATTTGTAGCCATTCCTTGAACTGTATTTTTACTCATATTTTTATTTAAATTATTCATGCTGCCTGTTAAGTTATCCATATTCAATCCTAATTCTCGAAATAGTTCTTCAAGTTTTTCATTGGAAATTTCTGTATATTTTTTTATAAGCTCCATATATTGTGTCAGTGATAAATTTTCTAAATCTCCTGTTTCAAGATCAATTCCCAAATTACCATCTTTTACAAACATTTCTTTTACTACATCTGATACTTTATCTGACATTCCATTAAATAAACTTTTTGACATTTCAGTATTAACAAAAGTATTTTTCAAGCTTTCAGCAAGCATACTTTCAATATCATTTCCAAGGTCTTCCATTCCTCCAAAAAAGCCTTTTTTAACAACTGCTGCCAAGCTATCTGCTGAAAAATTTATAATTCCCTTAATTGTTGTTTTAAGCGTTTTTTCAAGATCTCTATTTGCATTTGTAACTTGCTTTGCAAGTTCTCCAATATCAATAGCTCCATATTTTCCTTCTCCTGTACTTAAAATATCTCCTTTTAGCACTGCTCCACCTGTTAAAGATTTGAACCAATCCATTATCTGTTGTTCATTGTACTGTGGCATCAATTGCTTAAGAGTTGTCATACTCACTCCATCAGAACCAGATTTTGCACCATTAAGACTTGATAAGACATTATCATAATCTGTATTTGCAGAAACCTTATCATAAAGATCCATATAGCTTCCTGTTCCCAGTTTTAAAAGATCTTCATTATATGCTTCTATAACATCCTGCCATTTGTACTGTCCAGATATTAATCCTCTTTGCAATCTTTCCTGAGCAGCCTTTCTTTTTCTTTCTTCTCTTTTTTTCTTCTTTTTACTCTTACTTCCAAATATGCTTCCACCAATACTTCCAATAGCTCCGCCTACAATACTTCCTACTGGTCCACCTACTGCTGTTCCTATTCCACTTCCTATCATGCTTCCAAGATTTCCTTCCGTTCCTCCACCTAAAGCACCACTTATTATATTTCCTATTCCATTTCCAAAATTAAAATTATCAAATGAAGGAATTGCATTACTTCCAAAAGTATCAGTTAACCATTTTTTACCAATTTCATTACCACTTAAAAAATCAAATAAAGAACTTCCTGTTCCTAGCACATTAGAAATATCTTTTATTGATTGCTTACCTGTAACATCTCCTAGCATTTGAAACATGCTTGTAAGATTTTTTAACCCTGCTCCTGCATTATTAATAGAGTTTTGGATATTTAGTTGTATATTACTATATTTCTTTTCATTCTTTTCTTTTTTACTATTTGTTTTTATCATTTTTATTCTAGAATCTATATTTTTAATATCCATTTCTGAAGCTGTTGATTTTGTTTTTTGATGTTCAAGAATTTTTTCTTTATTTTTTTCTTCAATTGTTTTTAAATTAATTTCATGAATTTGTTTTTCTTTTTCAATTTCATTTATTTTTCCATCTTCTAAAAGTTTTTCCATTTTTTTGTTAAATCTTTCAGTTTCTTTTATAATTTCCTCATTATATTCAGTATTTATTTTTAATTCTTCCTTTTTATATTTTTCTTCAATATCATTTTTATTTACTTTTTTTTCTTCATTCTTCTTTAATTTTATAATATTCTTATCATCTATTTTTTTTTCTTCAACTTTCTTTAATTCAGCAATATCATTTTTCTCCATATTTAAATACATTTCTAAATTTCTGTCCACATTAGATAATCTTTGGCTAGAACTTTGATGTTCTTCCTTAGAGACATATTTGTTATGTTTATCACCATTTTTACCTCTGGTATTAACTCCATTCGTTTTATTGTCATATCTACTTATAATTTTTTCTAAGTCTTTTTTTTCTTGTTTAAGGTTTTCTATGATATTTTTTAAAAGATAATCTCTTAAATTTTTGCCATTTTTTTTGCCATCTCCATCAAGTTTATTAATAGAAATTCCAACCTCTTCTATAATATTTGGGATATCAAACATTTCTAATGATTTAAGGTTTTTGGTTACTTCATAATATTCATTTTCTTGTACTGAAGTCTTATTTCGAATTTTACTTAAAGCCTTTTGTTGTTTTAATAAATCACTTCTTTGTTTTAAAAGTTTTTCATATGTATAGAATTTTTCTTTGGTTTCAAGAAATAAATTATTTACATCCAATTCTTCTTTAATTTGATTTTTTGGTTTTAGATATTCAGCATATTTAATTTTTCCATCTTTCCATTTTTTAAATTCTTCTCCTAATCCAGGTCTCTTTATTTCAAGAGCATCTAAACTAACTGCTAATTTTCTTTTTTCTTCTTGAGTTAATTTTTCTTTTTTCTCTAATTCATCCAAAACTTTTAAATCACTTTTTAATTTATCATTTATGTCTTTTCTTGCTTTAATTTCATTTTCTTTTGCATATATAATTTCATTTATTGTTTTTAAAAATTTCTCATCTATTATTCCTGTTTTATTAGCTAAATATCCTGTACTTATTCCTAATAATATATTTGCTATCAATGAATCCATTCTATCCCTCCTTCCAACTCTTAATTTATTCTCTTCCTATCCAACAATATTCCTATCTCATGAAATGTTGAATAATCTCTATATTCTTCTTTTTTCTTTCTCCCAAGAATATCTATTGTTTCTTTGCTTCCAACTATTCCAGCTATTGTATTAATCAATGCATTTGTATGAAATACTTCTCTTTCCAAATGTTTATAGTCAGCTTCAAATATGAGATTTATATCCCAGTAGGTCATATCCAATACTTCTTCCTGCTTATATCCCTTACTCATTAATGTAATAATAAGATCTCTAAAATCAATCTTATCCGATTTTCTCTCTTCAATCTTTTCTTCTGATTTTTCTTTAATCCCTATACTTAAAGGATTTCCAGCATCTTCTATTAATTTTTGAAAAACCTTATAAAACATCTCATAGCTTTCTTTTATATCAGGATAGCTTCCCAGAAACGCTTCATAAGAAAGTTGACATTCTTGAAGTGAAGAATAAATTATCTTAGTGATAACTTCCAAATCCCCTATTCCTGCTTTTTTATACATTTCTACTTCATCTGAATAATATTTTGCAAGTTTTATTCTTGCTCTTAAATTAAGTTTTAATCTATATTCTCTGTCATTTATTTCTACTTTCATATAACCTCCCATCTTATTTTTTTAAATCAAAATATTCTAATATTTTCATTTAAAAGAACAAGGGAAAGGGGATTTCTCCCCTATTCTCCTTATTGAAATACTTTTTTCTCTATCATTCCTGATTGAAGTTTTAAGCTTGCTGTATAAGATAGGGCACTTCCACCATCAAGAGTTCCTGAATGTGTAAATTCTGCAACTTTATAAACTCCTTCAATATATGGAGTATTTTTTTGTTTTAATGCTCCATGTCTTGCTTTAATAGTAAATTCTCCATCAAATGCAAAGTTTATTGTAGCTACTGAAGGAAAATCTGGATGATAATATCCTTGAATTCCATCTATAGAAGATGTTTTTAATCCCCCTATTGCACTTTCATATCCATTTGAATGTTTATTGTTTGTACTTATCTCTGCTTGCTGTTCAGTTGATGAAAAATCTGTTATTTGAGCTACATCAATATATCCATCATTTTCAAGTAAAACAGCATTTGTAAAAGCTGAATTTACAGGTACATTTGCTAAAGTAATTGAACTTGCAGTTGTTGCAGTTACTTTTACTATTTCAACAAGATTAGGGTTTGCCATTCCTTTAAAATTTTCAGCAGTTGCTAATCCATCTAATTCTGATTTATCAAATAGAGCTACTACAACATTTTTAGGAGCTGCCATCACTTCTACAGTTCCTGATGTAACTGTGAACTCTGTTCCAGCTAATGTTCCTGTTAAAAGTTCCATTTTAGGGATTATAGTTTTCATTGAATTTGTATATTCACTTTCATTCTTTATAGCTTCATATGCCTGCATTCCAATGTAAAGTCCGGCTCCATTAGGCTGCACCTCTAAAAATCTCTCCTTACTGTTATGTACCACTTCTTTTATATTTACCACTTTGTATACCTCCTGTATTTTTGTTTGTTTCAGATTCCTATACCAAATCCTCCAGAATTTTCAATTACTTATTTTTATACCTCTAATATTAAATCAATAATTTTATTTCTTAATGAAAGATTTCATACATCCAAATATTAAAATATTGATGATCAGTTAGATTGATTTAATTTTTATACTTTTTTGTATAATTTGTTTTTAAAAAAATATTAAAAATAAGCAGCCATAGTCCTTGAAAATAGATACAGGAACCTAGGAAAACATTGTTTACCTTAATTGTAAATCTGTTTCTGCAATGCCTTTAGATATTTCATGAAATTATCTTAAATTTATTATACATTTTTGTATAATAAAAGTCAAGATAAATTTTAATATTATTTTTATATAATCTCAAAAGTTTCTTTTTTACTGTCTATTTAGTTTCTTTTTTTTCAATCAAACCTTTTAACATACTTTCTATCATTTCTCTTTCATGAATATCTAATTTATCTATATAAGACATCAGAGGATCTTTTCTTCTCCTAGCTGTATTATTTATCACTTGAATAACTTTTCCATAAGCTGTAATATCACTATTTTCTATTCTTAAATCTCCATATTCTTTATTATCACTTTCTAATACATATTCACCATTTTTATATTTTAATCTTTTTACCAATCCATCAGCATGATCGCTTCCCTTAGTTAAAAATACTCCTATTTCTCCTATTTCTGGCATTAATTCTGTATTTACAACTACAATAGAACCATCTAAAATAGTGTCTTCCATAGAATCTCCCTGCACTAAAATAGCTACTATATTATTTCCTGAGATTTTTGGTATCGAAATAAAATCTATGGGTTCAGCAATAGTTTCTCTCCCTAGTCCAGCTGAAACACTTGAAAACAATGGAACTTCCATTAATTTTATAGGCTTTGCATTTTTTAAATCAAAAATATTATCTTTAATAACTTCAGGTGTCTTATCAATAGCAATTGCCAGTGTAATTTCTTTTTTTTCTTTTGGACCTAGATTAAATCCAGAAACAAATTTATCAATAAAATCATTTTTAGGAGTTCTTCTTCCTGTTTTATAGTGCCCTATTGTAGCCACAGGAACTCCCGTTTCTCTTGAAATCTGCTCTAAATTATATCCATTTTTTCTCATAAAATTCTCAAGGTATTTTGAAAACTCCTTTTTTTTCTCCATATTATTCCTGCCTTTCTGCATTAATTTATTTATATTATATATTTTTTATACAAATTTGTAAAATATTTTATCGAAATTTGTATAATTTCTATTTTCATCATTTAATATAATACTGAAATATTTAAATTTATAAATTCTTAATAAAAATAAAGAGCCCTGACAAATCAAGACTCTCTATTATTAAAATATAATTGATATGTAATTATTTTTTCTCCATATCCTTTATAAAAAGTTTAAATCCAGTATCATCATATGTAAATCCTGAACCTTTAAACATTAATAAAGAAGATATGTTATCAGATTTAACTAATCCAGTTAACATCTCAAGAGAGCTTTCACTGGCTCTCTCCTCTGCAAATTTCAAAAGAGTCTTTCCTATACCTCTATTTTGAAATTTCTTTCTTACTGCTATAAGATCTATCCACATTCCATCATAATGAAGGTTACTTACATAGAGTAGTCCCAAATATGCTATTGGAATCGCCTCATCATAATATATAAATACTTTATAAGAATTATTTTTTTTTATTTTTTCACACAGCACATCAGAAGTATATGGTATATCTTTAAAAGATTCACTATCTATTAATAACAATTCTTCTGCCATTTTCAAAGAACCATCAAACTCTTTTATCATATATATCACTCTCCCTGTGCTATAAAAATATTTATTATTTATTAGAAATAGATTCTACACCTGGTAATTTTTTACCTTCTAAATATTCTAATGAAGCTCCTCCACCAGTAGAAATATGAGTAAATTTATCAGCATATCCTAAGCTTATTGCTGCTGCTGCTGAATCTCCTCCTCCTATAATAGTTGTTGCTCCTTTAAGATTAGCTATAGCTTCACATACTCCTATAGTTCCTTTTGCATAACTAGGCATTTCAAATACACCCATTGGTCCATTCCATACTACTGTTTTAGCTCCATTGATTTCTTTTGTAAATAATTCAACAGTTCCAGCTCCTACATCAAGTCCCATTTCATCATCAGGTATTGCATCTACTGATACAGTTTTATGAGGTGCATCATTATTAAATTCTTTTGCTACTACAGCATCTATTGGAAGAATTAATTTCCCATTTGATTTAGCTAATAATTCTTTTGCTAATTCAACTTTATCTTCTTCAACCAATGAAGTTCCTGTATTTTTTCCTAAAGCTTTTAAGAAAGTAAACATCATAGCTCCACCAACTAAAACTTTATCAGCTTTAATTAGTAAATTTTCTATAACTCCGATTTTATCAGATACTTTAGCTCCTCCCAATATTGCTACTAGAGGTCTTTCAGGAGCATCAACAGCTCCTCCTATAAATTTTATTTCTTTTTCCATTAAGAACCCTGCCGCTGTTTTTCCTTCTCCAATGTTTGCTGCTATCCCTACATTTGAAGCATGTGCTCTGTGAGCAGTTCCAAATGCATCATTTACAAAAACATCTCCTAAAGATGCCCAATATTTTCCTAGTTCTGGATCATTTTTAGATTCTTTTTTACCATCAAGGTCTTCAAATCTTGTGTTTTCAAACATCATAATTTCTCCATCTTTTAGTCCAGAAACTGCTGCTTCTAATTCAGCACCTCTTGTAGCAGGTACAAATTTAACTGGTTGCCCTAAGAGTTCTGCTAATCTTTCAGAAACCGCTTTTAGAGATTTTTTAGCTAAATCTTCCTCTGTTTTTACTTTTCCTAGATGAGAAAAAGCTATCACTTTTCCTCCATTTTCCAGTACATATTTGATAGTTGGAAGAGCTGCAACTATTCTATTGTCATCAGTTATTTTTCCATCTTTCATAGGTACATTAAAATCTACTCTCATTAATACTTTTTTACCTTTAACATCTAAATCTGTAACTATCTTCTTAGCCATTATTTCAATCCTCCAAATTTGTTTTTAAAAATAGCGGAACCTTTAAGTTCCGCTATTCATTTCTATTTAGTTATTCCAAATCCAGTAATTATTTAGATAATTCAACGAATTTTTTAAGAGTTCTGATTAATTGAGAAGTGTAAGACATTTCATTATCATACCAAGCAACAGTTTTAACTAATTGTCTATCTCCTACAGTCATTACTCTTGTTTGAGTTGCATCAAATAAAGATCCATAATGAATTCCAATGATATCACTAGATACTAATTCTTCTTCAGTATATCCAAAAGATTCATTAGCAGCAGCTTTCATTGCAGCATTTATTTCTTCTACAGTAACTGGTTTATTAAGAACAGTTACTAGTTCAGTCAATGATCCAGTAATTACAGGAACTCTTTGTGCAGCTCCATCTAATTTTCCTTTTAAAGCTGGAATTACTAATCCAATGGCTTTTGCAGCTCCAGTTGTATTAGGAACGATGTTAGCAGCAGCAGCTCTTGCTCTTCTAAGATCTCCTTTTTTGTGTGGTCCATCAAGTGTATTTTGGTCATTTGTATAAGCATGGATAGTAGTCATTAGTCCTTCTACAATTCCATATTTATCTTCTAATACTTTAGCCATAGGTGCTAAACAGTTAGTAGTACAAGAAGCTCCTGAAATAACTGTTTCTGTTCCATCAAGAATATCATCATTTACATTATAAACTACAGTTTTAAGATCTCCAGTTGCTGGTGCAGAAATAACAACTTTTTTAGCTCCTGCTTTAATATGATCTTCTGCTTTTTCTTTTTTAGTGAAGAAACCAGTACATTCAAGAACTACATCTACTCCTAGATCTCCCCATGGTAAGTTTTTAGGGTCAGCTTGTGCAAAAGTTTTGATTGTATGTCCATTAACTACAAAAGCATCTTCTTTTACTTCAATAGTTCCATCAAATCTTCCTTGTGCTGAATCATATTTAAATAAGTGTGCCAACATATGAGCATCTGTTAAGTCATTAATTGCTACGACATCAAATTCTGGATTCTCAACCATTAATCTTAATGCTAATCTTCCAATTCTTCCAAATCCGTTAATTGCTACTTTAACTGCCATTTGTATTCCTCCTAAAATTTATTATTTTTATTTTTTATAGTAATATAGTTTTTTGCTTATTTTCTATATTAACTATATAATATGTTTGCCTCTTTGTCAATTAATATGACAGAACTAATTTTAA
Source organism: Fusobacterium varium (assembly GCA_002356455.1). NCBI lineage: Bacteria > Fusobacteriati > Fusobacteriota > Fusobacteriia > Fusobacteriales > Fusobacteriaceae > Fusobacterium > Fusobacterium varium. Next base: position 151,812 of record AP017968.1, on the reverse strand, counting down.
TCTTTTTCCGATTAGTTTTTTATCATGCAGTTTGTTTTATTATGGCTATCATTACTCTTATTTTATAGTTTTTAACCTTTTCTGCATTTACTTTTTTATTTCTGTATTCTTTTTGTTCATTTAATGTAAATATTTACAAACATTCTGTTATTTGATGGTGGTAAATAATCCATTGCGTTTTCTCCCTTATTCTGCTGACAATATCTTCTTCATATCATCAGGAATATCTATTTCCACTGTTTTAAGCTCTCCTGTCTCAACATCTGAAAATTGTGTTTTATACGAGTGAAGCATTTGTCTTTTTGCTCTTTTATCTTCCCCACCATAAAGTTCATCTCCTAAAAGCGGATACCCCTCCAATGCCATATGAGCCCTAATCTGATGTGTTCTTCCTGTAAGAAGTTCAGCTTCTATTAAAGTTAAATCTTTAAATCTTTTTATAACTTTTATTTTAGTTTGAGCTTCCTGTCCGCCATTTTCCACAGTTATTTCTCTTCTTCTCAAGTCATCTCCCACTTTCCCAATGGGTTTATCTATAAGAAATTCATCTCTTTCTATTGTTCCTTTTACTATAGCCTTATAGAATTTATTTACTATCCCTTTTTCCTGAAGAAAAGATTGTGCATAAGAATTCTTGGCTACTATAATAAGACCTGATGTATTCATATCCAGTCTGTTATAAAACCTTGGGACCATTATTTTTCCAGTTGTTTTTAAAAAGTAATTTACAACCCCATTTGCGAGTGTTTTATCCACCTTTTTTTGAGTAGGATGCACTATTATATATGGATCTTTATCAACAAGAAGTATATTCTTATCCTCATAGGCTACCTTAATTGGTATCTCCATAGGTATTATTCCAGTTTCTTTATCCTTTTCCTTTATTAAAAGTCTATTCAGTTTTCTAACTTTCTTACTGTTGTTTTTAACTCTCTTTCCATTGAGATATATTTCTAAATTTCTCAATCCTCTTCCAGAATATCCTTTTGTTTCTTTAAGATATACTCCTATTTCATAACCATCATATTCTGGTTCTATTATAAATTTTTTCATCATTTCCTCTCAATTCTTAAGAATTTTTATACTTATATTTATATTCTACTATAATTACCAGAAAAAGTTAATCAATATATTTATAAATCCTAATTCTCTTTAAAATATTTTTTAAATATATTTTATATATTTATATAATAAATGTTTTTTAGATAAAAACATCCATTTTATCTACTTTATATATAGAAATAATATATATATTGAATTTAAAATTTGAATAAACATATACTTAAAAGAATATAATAAAAGTTAATTTTTCTTCTATAATATTATATAATATAAGGAGCGAAAAAGTTAAATTATATACAGTGTTACACAAGGAGTAAAAATGAATTTAGATAAACTTGTTGCCTTTGGTATATCCCATAAAGAATTAAGTATGTCTGAACGTGAAGAGTTTATTCATCAGAATCCTGAACAGATTATCAATTCTCTTTTGTCTTCAAAGAAGATAGAAGGTTATGTTAACCTTTCAACTTGTCTGAGGGTAGAATTCTATCTTCAAGTTGCAGAAAATTTTTCGATAGAAGAACTTTTAGAATGTTTTTCTTTCCGAAAAGGAATATTCATAAAATCAGGAGAAGAAGCTGCTGAATATCTTTTCAAAGTAAGTTGCGGTTTTTATTCTGTCATAAAAGGAGAGGACCAGATATTAGCTCAAATAAAAAAAGCTCATACTCTTTCTATGGAAAACAATACTTCTTCAAAAATACTTAATATTGTATTCAATAAAGCGATAGAACTTGGAAAAAAATTCAGGACTGAAAGCAAAGTGTGCCATAATGCTCTTTCTCTTGAGGCCATTTCCTTAAAATTTATAAAAGAATCTATTGGTTTTCTTTCTGATAAAAAAGTTCTTATTCTTGGAGTTGGAGACCTGGCACAAGCTATACTTTATCTTTTGGTAAAAGAAAATGTAAAAAATATAACAATAACTAACAGAACCCATCATAAAGCCTTGGAAGTACAAAGCTTATTTGATGTAGATGTTATCAGCTTTGAACATAAAAACACTGCTGCTGTAGAAAGTGATGTAATAATAAGTGCCACTTCTGCACCTCATCTGGTATTAAAATCTGAAGAGATAGTACCTTATCTCCATAATGATAAAAAATATACATTCCTTGATCTTGCTGTACCTAGAGATATAGAAGAAACAATTGGTTGTCATAAAAATGTTTCTCTTTTTAATCTTGATGATATCTGGAGTGTGTATAATAAAAATTTAGAAACAAGAGATTCTCTAATGAATAGTTACAGTTATCTTGTTGATAAGCAAATGACAAATCTAAAAAAGTGGTTTCAATATTATGAAGAAAGGACTATATAAAATGAAAAAAAAGATTGTGATTGGGAGCAGAGGAAGTATTCTGGCAATGGCTCAAAGTGAAATGATAAAAAAAATGCTGGAAAATAATTTTCCTGAATTAGAATTTGAAATAAAAAAAATTGTTACAAGTGGAGATACTGATCTTGTAAGCAACTGGAACAACAGTGATAAATCTCTGAAAAGTTTCTTTACAAAAGAAATTGAAGTTGAGCTTTTAAATGGAACAATAGATTTAGCTGTACATTCTATGAAGGATATGCCAGTAGTTTCTCCAGAAGGTCTAATCTGTGGGGCTATTCCTGACAGAGAAGACTCAAGAGATGTTTTAATTTCTAAATCTGGAAAAACACTTATGGAACTCCCTGAAGGTGCAGTTGTTGGTACAAGTTCTCTCAGAAGAACAATGAATCTAAAAAATCTTAGAAATGATCTTAAAATAAAGCAATTAAGAGGAAATATCCACACTAGACTTAACAAATTAAAAACTGAAGATTATGATGCTATTCTTCTGGCTGCTGCTGGTTTAAAAAGAGTGGGATTAGAAAATGAAATAACAGAATATCTGGATCCTGAAAAATTTCTTCCTGCTCCTGCACAAGGTGTTCTCCATATTCAATGCAGAGAAAAGGATGAAGAAATCAAAGAAATTCTAAAATCTATTCATAATAAAGACATAGAAAAAGTAGTTATTATTGAAAGAGAATTTTCTAAAATATTTGATGGAGGATGCCATACTCCTATGGGATGCCATTGTATTTTAAATGGAGATAAAATTACTCTGACAGGTATCTACTTCAAAGGAGAAACTGGCTATTCTGCTTCTATTACAGAAGATGCTGTTTTAGGAATAAAAACTGCTCAAAAACTTGCAGATATCATAAAGGAGAAAATAAATGACTAACAAAGGTAAAGTTTATATAATGGGAGCTGGCCCTGGTGATCTTGAACTTCTTACTCTAAAAGGAAAAAGAGCTGTAGAAGAAGCTGATTGTATAGTTTATGACAGGCTTATAAATCCAAGAATTCTTAACTTTGCAAAAAAAGATGCTGAAATGATTTATCTGGGAAAAGAAAACACAGAAGGTGGAGTCATTCAGGATGAAATAAATAGAACTATTGTTCAAAAAGCTCTAGAAGGAAAAATTGTTGCAAGAGTAAAAGGTGGAGATCCTTTTGTTTTTGGAAGAGGAGGGGAAGAGATTCAATCTCTTTATGATAATAATATTTCTTTTGAAATAATTCCTGGAATAACTTCTTCTATTTCTGTTCCTGCTTATGCTGGTATTCCTGTAACTCACAGAGGAGTTGCAAGATCATTTCATGTATTTACTGGACATACTATGGAAGATGGTACTTGGCATAATTTTGAAGCAATAGCTAAATTAGAAGGCACATTAGTTTTTCTTATGGGAATAAAGACTCTTCCTATTATAGTAACTGACCTCATATCCAATGGAAAATCTCCTGATACTCCTGTTGCTATAATAGAAAAAGGAGCTACATCAGATCAAAGAGTCACAGTTGGAACTTTAAATACAATTGTAGATATAGCAAAAGAAAGAAAAATAGTTCCTCCTGCCATCACAATAATAGGAGAAGTTGTAGATTTAAGGGATACTTTTAAATGGTTTGAAGAAAAAAATCTTTTTGGTAAAAAAATTCTTGTTACTAGAGATAAAAGGCAAGCTGGTGAATTTTCAGACAAAATTGAAAAGATGGGTGGAATAGCTGTTGAATTGCCTTTTATAGATATTGAATCTACATTAGAATCTGTTTCAAAAGATATGCTTCAAGATTATTCTGCAATACTTTTTAACTCTCCCAATGGTGTTAGAGAATTTATGAATAAAATAGATGATATAAGAATCCTTGCTCACCTGAAAATAGGAGCAGTAGGAAGCAAAACTAAAGAAGTGCTTGAAAACTATAAATTAAAAGCTGATTTTATGCCAGATGAATATCTTGTTTCTAAATTAGCTGAACTTTCTATTAAGCATACAAAACCTGGAGATAAAATTTTAATTATAACCTCAGATATATCACCTTGTGATACTAAAAAATTTAATTCAATATATGATAGAACATTTTGTAAAATGGTAGCTTATAACACAAAAAAAATCATAAGAGAAAAGGATGAAGTTCTAAAAGCTCTATCAAAAATAGAAATAGTAACTTTTTTAAGTTCATCTACTGTTGATGCTTTTTATAAAAGTATAGATGGAGATATAGAAATTGTTAAAAATAAAAAATTTGCTTCTATTGGTCCTGTAACAAGTGATACAATGAGAAAATATGGTTTTTCTGTAGATTATGAAGCTGCTGTTTATGATATAAATGGTATTTTAGAAGCTGTTAAATAGGAGGAAATATTTATGTTTACTAGAACTAGAAGGCTTAGAAGTTCTAAAGCTTTAAGAGACATGGTAAGAAATGTAACAATTAACCTTAGCGATTTTATCTATCCTCTTTTCATAGAGGAAGGAGAAAATATAAAAGAAGAAATATCATCTATGCCTGGACAATATAGATGGTCAATTGATAGAGTAGGAGAAGAACTTGCTGAATTGAAAGAACTCGGTGTAACTTCTATTCTGCTTTTTGGTATTCCTAAACACAAAGATCCCCAAGGTTCAGAAGCATATAATGACAAAGGTATTGTACAGGAAGCCATAAGATATATAAAGAAAAATTTCCCTGAATTTCTGGTAATTACTGATGTGTGTATGTGTGAATATACTTCTCATGGACATTGTGGAATACTTGATGACTGTGAGGTTTTAAATGATGAAACTCTTAAATTCATAGCTAAAATAGCTCTTTCTCATGTAAAAGCCGGAGCAGATATTGTTGCTCCATCAGATATGATGGATGGCAGAATAATGGCTATAAGAGAAATTTTAGATAAAAATGGATATGTAAATACTCCTATCATGGCATATAGTGCAAAATATTCATCAAATTATTATGGCCCTTTCAGAGAAGCTGCTGACTCTGCTCCTAGTTTTGGAGATAGAAAAAGCTATCAAATGGATTTTAGAAACTCAAGAGAATATTTTAGAGAAGTGGAAGCTGATATTAAAGAAGGAGCTGATTTTATAATGGTAAAACCTGCTCTTGCTTACCTTGATGTCATCAATGCTGTATCTGGTATCAATCTTCCTATTGTTGCATATAATGTAAGTGGAGAATACTCTATGGTAAAAGCTGCAGCTCAAAATGGCTGGATAGATGAAAAAGGTATTGTCATGGAAAATATGTTTGCTATGAAAAGAGCTGGAGTGAATATAATAATTACTTATCATGCTAAAGATATAGCTAAATGGTATAAAAATAATGAAGTTATTTTTTAAAGACTATACTAAGGAGGAAAAATGGAGCATAAGATTTCAACTGAAATTTTTAAAAAAGCTGAAAAATACATTCCTGGTGGTGTAAATAGTCCTGTCAGAGCTTTTAAATCTGTAAATAGAAAAGCTCCTATTTTTGCATGTAGAGGAAAAGGTGCAAGAATATGGGATGAAGATGGAAATGAATATATAGATTATATTTGTTCATGGGGTCCATTGATTCTTGGACATAACCCTGAAAATGTAATAAATGGAGTTAGAGAAGCAATAGAAATGGGAAGTTCTTTTGGACTGCCTACTAAAATGGAAGTAGAACTTGCTGAACTCATCACTAAATGCTGTCCTTCTATTGAAAAAGTAAGACTCACTACATCTGGTACAGAAGCTACTATGTCTGCTGTAAGAGTAGCCAGAGCATATACAAACAGAAATAAAATATTAAAATTTGAAGGATGTTATCATGGTCACTCTGATTCACTTCTAGTAAAATCTGGATCAGGACTTTTAACTGATGGTTACCAAGACAGTAATGGAATCACAGATGGAGTATTAAAAGATACCCTTACTGTTCCCTTTGGAAATATTTCTGCCATTAAAACTATTCTTGAAAAAAAAGATGTAGCCTGTCTTATCATGGAACCTGTTCCTGCCAATATGGGAATGATTTATCCTGATATAGAATTTTTAAAAGAAATAAGAGAAATATGTACTGCTACTGGTACTATTTTAATATTTGATGAGGTTATATCGGGATTTAGATTATCTTTAGGCGGAGCTCAAGAATTCTTTGGTGTCACTCCTGATATGACTACACTTGGAAAAATAATTGGTGGAGGATATCCTGTTGGAGCATTTGGTGGTAAAGCTGAAATAATGGAACTTATTGCTCCAGTTGGAAGAGTATATCACGCTGGAACTCTCTCTGGAAATCCCGTATCTGTAAGGGCTGGATATGAAACTATTAACTATCTGTTTAATAACAAAGAAATTTTTTATAAAAATTTAGAGGAAAAAACTCAATATCTTGTAAGTAATATAAAAGAACTTGCTCTTAAATATAGTGTTTCTGTATGTGTGAATACAATAGGATCTCTTTTCACTATATTTTTTACTGATAGATCTGAAGTAAAAAATCTTGAAGATGCCCTTTCTTCCAATACTGAAAATTTTGCAATATATTTCAATACAATGTTGGAAGATGGAATTGTATGTCCTCCATCTCAATTTGAAGCTCATTTTATATCATCAGCACATACTAAAGAAGATTTAGATAAAACTCTTACTTCAATAGAAAAAGCTTTTAGAGCTATTGGAGAAAAGAATAATGGAAAATAATTTTTTTCCTGTATTCTTAGACTTAAAAAATAAAAATATACTTGTAATTGGAGCTGGAAAAATAGCTTTCAGAAAAACTGAAACACTTTTAAAATATGGAGCAAAAATTAAAGTTATTACTAAAAATATAAAAGAAGAAAAATTTAAAGAATTAAAAAATATAGAATTAACTTTAGACCTATTTAAAGAAGATATGTTGAATGATACATTTATGGTAATAGCTGCCACAGATGATATTTCTTTCAATAATTATATCTTTGAGTTATGTAATAAAAAAAATATACTTATTAATAATATTACATCTAAAGTAGATATGAACTGCCGTTTTTCAAGTATTTTTGAAAATACTGAATATCAAATTGCTATCTCTGCAAAGGGAGATCCTAAAAAATCAAAAGCTCTTAAAGAAAAAATAATTAACTTTTTTAATACTCAACAACATTAGGAGGTAATAATGAAAAGAATTATCCATACTGAAAAAGCCCCTGCTGCTTTAGGTCCATATTCACAGGCTATTGAAGTAAATGGTACCCTTTTTGTTTCTGGTCAAATACCTTTTGTCCCAGAAACTATGTCTCTTGTATCTGATGATGTGCAAGATCAAACAAAACAGTCTCTTGAAAATGTAAAAGCTATTCTTGAAGCTGCTGGATATACTTTTAAAAATGTGATAAAGGCTACTGTTTTTATAAAAAATATGGAAGATTTCGCTCTTATGAATGAAGTATACAATGAATACCTTGGAAATATAAAACCTGCAAGAGCATGTGTAGAAGTTGCGAGACTTCCTAAAGATGTAAAAGTAGAAATAGAAGTTATTGCTATGAAATAATAAAAAAGGTCAGTACAAAACCTACTGACCTTTTTATTTTTAATTATATTATTTTTCTTTTTTTGCTTTAGTTGGAGTAAATTTTACTATTGCTAAAGGATAAATTGTCATTCTCTCTCTTGTTTTAGGATTACTGATCACTCTAGCTCTTCTTCTTAAAAGAGAAAAAGTCCCTACCCCTTTAAATTTTATACTCCCAACATCAACAATATTATTTTCTATTAAATTCAAAAATGCCTCTACATCTTTTTTGGCATCTGCATTAGTAATTCTTTTTTCATGATTTTCTTTGTATTCTTTTATAAATTGTAATTTATCCATCTATCTTCCCCTTTTCAATCTCATCATTTATAAACTTTATAAGACCTTTTCCAGAACTGAATTTTATTTTCCTGCTTCCAGGGATTGTCATATCTCTTTTTGTTTTAAGCTCAATTATTCTTCTAGGTTTAACATCCTTCATTTCAAAGTTTCCCCAATCTTTGAATTTGACTTTTTCCCCTTTTTCAAGAGATTCTTTTACAGTTTTCCAAAAAGTATCAACTTTTTCTTTAGCCTCTTCTAAATTCTTTAACCCTCTTTCTTTCATATACAGTTTTAAAAACTCTTTTTCTCCCATGCTAGCTCCTTTTAAAACTAATTTTATTTCCCCGTGATATTAAAACTAAACTTTTCACATGACATTTTATTAAACTCTTAAAAACACATGTATTTAGAGTATTTATTATCATTTTAGCGTTTAAATATGTTTATGTCAATATAATTTCTTATTTTTATATGTATAAGAAAAAATATCATGTATATTCTAGTATTTAACCTATTTTTTCATACAAAAAAGACGACTGTAAATTTTAAAATTTAAATTTATTTTAGTCGTCTTTATTATTTTTATTTCATTTCTATATATTCACTTGGTTGTTTTTTTTGATTTCTTCCTTCAAAGTATGAATCCTTTTCTAATATTAATTTAGAACTTATTATATCTCCTACTACCTTGCTGTTAGTTAATATTTCTACAATATCTGCTTCAAGTTCTCCTTTGCATATACCACTTATAATTATTTTATATGCTCTGATTTTTCCTTTTACTCTTCCACTTGTCCCAACTGTAACTACAGCATTTGATACAATATTTCCTGTAATTATTCCATCTATATGAAGATTACATTCATTAGTGATATCTCCCACCACTGTGCTTCCTTTTGAAATAGCTGTCATTCCTTTTGCTGAAAAATCTATTTCAACATCTTTATTGCTCTTACTAAACAATCCCATACCTCCCCCCTTAAAAATTTATTTACTAAATATTAAATTTTATATTCTTAAAATATTTTTTTTCATTATTTATTATATATCTTATAGATTATATGTTTTTTTACTATGTGTCAAACTTTTTTTCTTTTTAAAATTTTATTATACTTTATATATCCCAAATCTTTATTTTTTTAATTTTTAATATATAAATAAAAATTATATTTTTCTAATATGATACATTTTTTAGAAAAATCCTTTCACAAGTTTTAACTTGTGACAATATGTACAAAATATTGTTTTACTTTTTTCACAATTATCTGTTATAATACAATTATAAAAAGAGTAAGAGTGATAATAAAACATTTAAAATCTCTTTAGGCTAATTTTTGGAACATTTATTATTTTATTTTTAACATGTTAATTGTACTGGAGGTAATCTTATGAAAAAAGAATTAATGAACAAAGAAATAACAAACTTGGATATACTTGAAAAACTTTATAATCATAGCAAATCGACAGAAAATAATGATAAACTAAAAGAAATGAAAGATGAACTTACTATGCTTGATGATTATTTCTTAAGATATGCTAAATAATTAAATCAGACTTTGAAATATTTTTGATTTTATACCCGAAAAAAAGACTGTGGAATTTACTCCACAGTCTTTTTTTATCTTTCATCTCTTGACAAATTCCTTTTCAATTCGTATAATAATCATAAATATTGCACTGATGCATTCTCTTATAAGAATACTTACAGTACAGACTGATCAGGTCATAAGACCGGGCTGTTAAAAACAGCAGCAGATGAAATTAACAGCATCTGTGGGACAAGTGTGTTCCATAGGTGCTTTTTTAATACTAATACAATTTTGGAGGTAAATTTTCATGAAAACTTTGACAAATGAACAAACTGCTATGAAAGTTTCTTTTGTTTCTATTGTTTGGAATATTATTCTATCTGTTTTTAAACTTTTTGCTGGAATAGTTGCTCATTCAGGGGCTATGATTTCAGATGCTGTCCATTCAGCTTCTGATGTTCTCAGTACTTTTATAGTCATAATTGGTGTAAAAATAGCAAATAAAGAGTCAGATAAAACTCATCCCTATGGACATGAAAGAATGGAATGTGTAGCTGCCATACTTCTAGCTGCTATTCTTTTTGCAACTGGATTAGGTATAGGATATAAGGGCATCCTTATTATTTCATCCAATGATTATAGCCATTTAACTGTTCCAGGAGTTCTTGCTCTAGTTGCTGCTGTAATATCTATCGGAGTAAAAGAAGGGATGTACTGGTACACAAGAGCTGCTGCTAAAAAAATAAATTCTGGTGCTCTTATGGCTGATGCATGGCATCATCGTTCAGATGCTCTTTCATCTGTAGGAAGTTTTGCTGGTATACTTGGTGCCAGACTAGGATATCCAATATTTGATCCTATTGCAAGTGTAATTATTTGTATATTTATCTTAAAAGCTGCATTTGAAATATTTATGGATTCTATCAATAAAATGACTGATAAAGCTTGTGATGATGAAACTATCGAAATAATTAGAACTCTTATCTTAAAACAGGAAGGTGTTTTAGGAATAGATCAAATCAAGACTAGATTATTTGGAGATAGAATATATGTAGATGTAGAAATTCAGGCAGATGGAAATATTTCTCTTAAACAAGCACATGATATAGCTCATTATGTTCATGATGCTATTGAAAACAATATTCCTAAAATAAAGCATTGTATGGTTCATGTAAATCCAGTGAATAAATAAAAAGCAGGTGACTTAAACAGAAAAATAATTTTAGAAATTTCTAAAATTTAATCTAGTTTTCAGTCACCTGTTATTTTTATATCCTTCTATTTTTTTCTTATAATTATCCCAATAGTATCAAAATACTTTCCGCCTTCTGCTTTCATCATCTCAATATCATGCACAGCATATTCATTATCACATTCAAGCCACTCTTTCCAAGCCTCATCATGACATTTCAATGATTCACATTTCTCAATAATAATTCTCTCTGTTTTAGAAAAAAGTTCTTTCCACCAGTATTTAGTATAAAAATTCATATTCTCCTGCCAAAAAGGAAGAAGTTCTTCTGGTATTTTTCCATCTTCAAATTCTTCTTTTAATCCAGGCACTGCCATTATAAATAAACCATTTTTTCTTAACAAGGGCAGTATATATTTTTCAAAAAATTCCTCTGTGTTCCCAAAATAATGATATGAATCTATAGTCACAATTACATCAAAAAAATCATGAGCAAAAGGAAGATGGTGAGCTTCAGCTCTTAACGGAATTATCTCCTCTCCTAAATCGACTTTCTTAAATCTTTCATAATTTTCTGTAGGATCAATCCATAAGTCAGCAGCAAACACACTTGAATCATATTTTTCAGCTAAAAATATAGATGTCAGTCCTTTACCACATCCTAAATCAAGTATTCTCGAACCTGTTTCTATTCTTATTCCATTGGTAATTTCTTCAACTATTCTAAAGCTGTTAGGCCCCATCATATTGTCCATCAAAAACTTTTTGCTGTATTTTACATTCATTATTTTCTCCTGTTCTTTGTTATCTAAAAAAATTCTCTACAAAAACACCTACTCCATCTTCATCATTAGTAACAGTTCTTTTATATTCTGATTTTTTTAACCTTTCTGCTGCATTAGCCATGATTACAGGACATCCAGCAATATCCAGCATAGAAAGATCATTTTCATTATCTCCAAATACCATTGTCTGTTCTATATCTATTCCTATATCCTCAGCCACCAGTCTCAGAGCCTCTCCTTTGCCGCATTGAATATTTACTATATCCATAACACTATCTCCTGAAATAAAAATATTGAGTTCATTTCCATATTTTTCAGTTACATATTTTCTAAGCTTTTTAAATTTATCTGCATCTCCCACAAATACCATTTTTTCGAATTCTCTTCCAAGAGGTTTTTTATCTGTTATATGAAAAAATTGCAGTTCCTTATTTGTTTTGTACTCCTTTACATACTCAGGGTCTATTTTAGTAAAATGAACTTCTTTTTCAGCTGTAGCACTGTAGTCCAGTCCTATTTCAACTGCTTTTTCAAGAATATCCAAGCAGGTATTTTTATTCATTGATTTAGAGTAAATCAACTTCCTATCTTTATATATTTTTGCACCATTAAAGCAGATATGATATTTTACATTTAAACACCCAGTTAAATCAACTATGCTGTACAAATCTCTTCCAGAAGCTATAACCAGTTCTATTCCTTCATCACTTTTCTTATTCAATATATCTCTATTAAAATCTGATACTCTCTTATCTTTAGTCAGGAGAGTTCCATCCAGATCTGTTGCTATTAATTTCATCTATTCTCCTTTATTATTTATATTTTTAAATAAACGATACCTTTTTTATTTAAGTTTGTCAATAGAGTTATTTACAAATAAGTAAATTGGGACTATAATCAAGTTAGGGAATGTATGTAGAAATTAAATTTTTAAGGAGTGATTTTATGGAATGTAATGTAAAGTGTGGTAACACTCATGTTGCTGAGTGTCCTTGCCCTAAGGATTGTCCTAATCATGGAAAATGCTGTGATTGTGTAATGCATCATAAAAATGATATAGGAAATCTTCCTTTCTGTCTTAGACCAAAAGAATCGTAATTATAAAAAGGCAGAAAAACAGAGAGAAATCCCTGAATTCTGCCTTTTAATTATTTGACTATACTTTTAAATACTCTAAACTTTACTATTTTCTTTGGATATATTTTCATTAATTCTCTAGTTACTGGATTGGCTATTATTCTGGATTTTCTTTCCTTCACTTCAAATATTCCTATATTTCTAAACATCAATGAATGACTTTTCTCCAAAGCCTCCTGCATTGTTTCAAGAAATACTTCTATTTCTTTCAGTGCTTTTCTTGCTGATATTTCCCCTTTACTCATTTCACTGTATACTTTTGCTAATTCTCTCTTATTCATCAGTACCAGCCCCATTTACTATATCCTGCAAGCCTGCTCTGAATCTTATCTTCTTTTTAGCTTTTGTATAACCAGTTTTATTTATTCTGGCTATCATTATTTTTCTTGGTTTTACCTCTTTTTCTTCAAATGTTCCCCAATTTTTAAAGGTTACCTTTTCCCCCTCATCCAGAACTTTTAGCAGTGTATTCCAGAATAAGTCTATCTTTTCTTTTACTTCCTTTTGATTCTTTAAACCATTTCTCTTTTTATAGAATCTTATAAATTCCCCTTCTGTCATAACTTCCCCCTTAAAATATCATGATTATTTGTTAAAAGGCTGGCTATTCATCAGCCAGCCTTTCATTTTTTAAGCTTTAGAACTTATAACCCAGCCCTGCTCCAACTATCCATTCACCTTCAGTTTTATTCTTTCCAGATTGATTATATGAATCTCTTTCTACTGAATAAGTTCCTTTTACATCAAACAAGATTCCATTTTCCAATTCAAGTGCATATTTAGCATTCAATCCTAAGCTATGTTCATTCTTGTGGGCAACTAATATATCAAAGTCGCTTCCACCTTTAAATCTTCCTGTGATATATTCCTCATCTGCTCCATCAAATATTTTTGTATAGCTTGCTCCAATTGATAATGTACTCTTTCCTTTTTCATGTGGTATCACTTTTTTAAGATCTATTCCCATTTTTCCAACTGTGTAGTCAAATGATTGTGAATCTGTTTCTATTGCTAAAGTTTTATTTCCCTCATCTGCTCCATCCTGTTTTACATATGTATATGATAGAGTTGCATAAGGCTCTAAGTATAGATTATCTCCAATATTATGTGAATATCTTCCATTCAGATAAATATCATAAGTCAAATCATTGTAGCTTGAAGAATAGCTTCTTGTTTCTGTAATTTCTCTTCCTGCCGCTGTTCTGTCTGCATCATAATCTCCATACTGGAATCCTGCTCCTGCTGTTATTTTTAGATTTCCAAGATACTTCTTAGCATATCCTCCAATATACAGCGCATCTCCATCAACTTTTGAGCCATTAGACAAGTCAGATTTAAACTTGTTTCCTCCAACTGCTACTCCAGCTTTAAAGTCATCAGATACTCCATACTCTCCAAGCATATATGCTCCTGTGATTTTTGTATCAGAATCTATATCAGAACTTCCTATATCATAAGTATAATATCCTTTTCCATAATATGTATCTTTAGTTCCTCCATCTATATGAGTAAGTCCACCATATATCATCCATTTTCCTGTATCAGCTTTAAACTGATTTTCTACAGCTATATCTCTGAACATTCCCATTGATTTTCTTGATAATTCAGAAGAATATGAAGATGGACTCAATGTATATATTTCTGCTAAATAGGAAAGAAAGTTTTTATAGTCATCCTCTTTCACTTCTGGAAATTTATTCATTTGACCTGAAACTTTTACACTGTTAAATATCTTGTTTAGTTCAATGTAATTTTCGATTTTTATATTGTTACTAGGAAGATTTTCCTTAACTACAATTTCTATTAATCCATTATTAATATTTGCAACTCCATGAAGTTTTGAAGTAAGTTTAATGTTTTCATTTTTCAATTGACTTAAATCATTATCTTTAAAATCAATTATTTCTTTCTCTCCTAATCCATATACAGCTAAAGTAAGAGTTCCAGTTCCTTGAGAAATAATTTTTCCTATATTTTCATAGAGTGCATGACCTTTTATCTTATCATCTTTATTTCTATCCATTCCATTTACTCTAAGAGTAAGATTTCCTCCTGATTGTATGTTAATAGTTCCTGCTCCTGTCACTTTCAGCTCTGTTAACTTTCCACTATCATCAATAGTTTTTTCAAAAAAAGTTACATCTGTATTTATATCAATAGTTTCAAATTCTGATATATCATTAAAAATTAATATTTTTTCAGTATCTTTTGCTAGAAGTATTGTATTACCTGTCTTCCCAAAAGTAAGAACATCCTTATTTCCATCCCCACCATCAAGAATTCCATTAATCTCATTCCCATTTCCAATTATTAAATTATCGTCTCCTGAATTTAAACTAATATTTCCATTAACAATATTGTTTTTATCTAATATTAAAGTATCACTTTCAGTTCCTAGACTTATATTTCCATTAACAATATTATTTTCTTTTATCGTAACTTCATTATTCCCTTTCATTATATTTATATTACCATTAATAATATTATTTTCTTCTAGTGTTAAAATATCATCTCCTGATCCCAATTTTATTTCGCCATTTATTGTAGTTCCATTTTTTAATATTAAGGTATTATTCCCGTCTCCCAAATCAACATTTCCATTAATAATCGTATTTATTTTTTGGGTTCCACTTTTGTAAATTACTTCTTCGATATCCAGTATAAGTTCATCTGAACCATTCCCTCCTAATATTGCTGCTGTATTTTCTGCTATTCCTCCATTAACTGTTGATCCCGATATACTTAAAGAATTATCTGTAGAGCCATCAAATTTAACAGCTGTTGTATAACCATTTATTACAGAACCTTTTACTTTATTACTTTTTCCTGATATTTTCAATGTATTTGTTATTCCATTTAATATATGATTCTCATAATTTTTTCCCAAAAAGCTTTCTGTCCCTGTTGAATTTGCATTATCTCCCTTTATTTCAGCATTCAGCACAATCATTTCTCTTATTCCAGAATTTTCTGTTACATCTATTTTACCTGTTCCATCATATCTCTCTGTTATTATATATCCACTATCCACCTTAGCTTTAAATACTATTCCTTTATTATTGAGAGTTTCACTTTTTGAAGATATTATTTTTTTACCTTTTGTACTAACTATTAATCCAAAATTATTTATGTTTACAACAGCCTTTTCTGCTAAAATAGCTGAGTCACTACCATATATAACTCCTGTATTATCTATTTTTAATTCGCTTGAATCCTTACTATATACTCCAGCACTAAATATATCAGAGGTTGCTGCTGAACTATTTGGAGAAATTCCCGCTATAATTCCACTATTTTTTATGCTTGGAAATACTCTCAATTGATTATTTATTCCTACTCCTGCTATTTTGCCTCTCGCTATTATAGAACCTGTATTTTCAAATTCTGAAAGTTCTCCCATATTATGTATTCCATATCCTCTTCCTTTATCACTGTTTACAATCACTGATATTATTCCATTGTTTTTTACGCTTCCTATTGTTGCAGTTTGATTAGATATACCATTTGGTATATAACTTCCACTATCATTAGCTACAGATATAAAACCTACATTATTTATTTTATCTATTTTATTTTCAGCTATTGTTGATCCAGCTCCTGTATTAAGAACTCCATATTTACTTCCTGTCATTGTTCCAAAATTATCTATTTTTCCTATTTTTCCATAAAAATTGGCTATAGAAGTTTGTTCCTCAAATAAACCAACATTATTTATTTCTGACATTTCAGATGATTTTCCATTATAAATTCCATATCCTGTTGCCCCACCTATACCTTTTATGAGCCCTGTATTATTTATTTTAGAGACTATTCCAGTATTTGATATTCCATAGTTACTCCCAGTTAAATTTGATAATACTGTTATTATCAATCCATTATTATTTATATTTTTTATAGAAGAAGTATAATTCCATATCCCAACTCCCTGTGTTAAATTGCTGCTGTTAAATATTATCCCTTTATTTAATATATCATTCATTATAGAGTTCATATTCATAATACTACTATTCTTACTTTCATTAATTATTAAACCTTTATTATCAATATTATTCATTGTAGATGAAGAAATTTTAATTCCATAATTTTTAGTTGATATTTCCCCTGTATTATATATATTTCCTATTTCAGAATCTTTAATATCTATGCCTATTTTTTTTTCTAATAAAGTTCCATTATTGCATACACTAATTTGTGAATTTTTAACTCCATTTAAACTTATTTCACCTATATCCATATTATTAGTATACATATTATTTTCAAAAGTATTTTCTTTATACAAAGGCAATATTTCATCATATCCAGAACCATCAAATTTTATTTCTCCACTTGACTCTTCAGTAATATTTAATCCAAAAATCGAGGTACAGGATAATAAAAATCCTATTACTACACTTAGTGTAATATTTATACTTCCTTTTTTATTCTCTCTTTTTATTGCTTGCATTACTTTCCCTAACATTTCCCCTCCTGTATATATCTCTAATTCATAAAAAAAATTTGTTCCTCTTTATGTATAAAAGCGAACTTTAAAAAGGGAAATGTATTTATTTTTAAAGGGTCCATTTTTTAAAAGACATTTTTTAGCTCGAGTATAATTTCTTGACTTTTTCAAATTTAAAGATTATAATTGGTGTAATTTAAAATAAAAAAAGGCCGCTTTTATACATATTTGCGCCCTGCAGTTTATTTATATGTTTTTAAGGTATTTTTTCTTATTTCAAATTATTCAATCTTTTTGTATTATTCCATTCTGTCCCCACTTGCAAATATCAGACTCCTGCTCAGAATAAATATCTTATTTCCATATTTTCTTGCTATCAGACTATTGTTTTTTGCCATATTATAATCTGAATCACTCCATTTAACATGGTTTAACAAAACATAATAAAAAAAGAAACTGATTATCTTAATTCTTAATCAGCCTCTTTTTTTACTATTTCAATCTTTCTATAAAATCTCTTACTAATTTCTCTTTCATTCCTTCATATTTTTCAGGAACTGGATACCCTTTTAACCTTATATGAGGTTTATTCTTTCCATGAAAGTCACTGCCAAATGTCATAAGAAGATTATTTTTTTCAGCTTTGTTATAAAAATATTCTATCTGCTCTTGAGAATGGTATGTACTAAATACTTCAATTCCATCTATCCCTTCTTCTATTATATCTTCCACTATTTCTAAATAATTCTTAAAATTATTTCCTGGATGAGCTAGTACAGCTAAACCGCCACTTTCTTTTATCAAATTTACTATCTCAGTCATCGACCTGAACTCAATAGGAACATAAGCTATTTTCCCCTGTGAAAAAAAATCCCAATAAAAATGTACAAAAGGCATATCACTCTTTGCCCCATTATTAAAGTATTCTTCTAATAATGAGTTATTTCTATTTTTTTTCTCTGCAAGGACTACTTCTCCAATTATCTCCCCAGTAATAATATTTCCACCAGCTATTTCAAATATTTTTTCCTCATCTACTATTAAATCTGTATTTCCTTTTAATCTTTCTATTTTAGTTTTAGCTATTGCCATTTCTTTTTCAAATATTTCTTCTTCTATCTCAAGAAATTCTTTTCTTTTATAATCTATTCCATATCCAAGCATATGAAGATTTATACCTTTATATACACAATCTATTTCCACTCCACTTATTACTTTTATTCCTACTTCTTTTCCATACTTTATCATTTCATCTACTCCTTTTACAGAGTTATGATCTGTCAAAGCCATTATCTCCATTTCTTCTCTTTTTCCTATTTTAATTATCTCTTCTGGTGAGAATTCTCCATCATCACTATATAAAGAATGCATATGCAAATCTATATTTTTACTCATCTTCTGCCCCCTTATTCCTAAATAATATATATTTTACCAGAAAAACCTAAACTATTCTTCTTTTTTCTATAATTATTTTATTTTGCTGTTCTTCTTTATTTTAATTATAATTTTTATTAAATAAAAAAGGATTTTAATAATTTATTTAGTAGATAAGACATAAGGTTGCTACTATATTTATTTAACTTAAGGAGGTATATTTATGTATTTTAAGATTTTAAAAGCTAAAAATGAACAATTTTATTTTAATGGTTATGGAAACAATCATGAAATTATCCTTACAAGTGAAATGTACAAAACTAAACAAGCTGCCCATAATACCATCGAAGTTATTAAATCTCAAGCTGAAAAAGCCGAAATTAAAGATGAAACTGAAAAAAAATAATTTATTTGCCTTCTCTAATCAAAGAGAAGGCTTTATTTTATTTCCTACTTTTAATTTTAGAAATATTATTAATCTCCTTTTTCCTATATCTCTCATATATTTATTCTTCTTTTCTATAAAGATATAATATGTATGTCAGTTATTAAATTATAAAAATACAAAAAAGTACAATAGAAAAAGTATTAAAAAGGAAAACAATATTTAAATAGAATAATATAAAATACCTTGGTTAAAGAAGAAATATTTTTCTTTTTTTATATTTTAAAAAAAGAAAAAAGCCTGATATTATAACAATCTATAAAAATATAAATTGTATTGCATTTTAACTCAAAATGGAAGGTGGATTTATGAAAAAGCTATATAATAAAACTCTTTATTTAGTATCAATAATTTTATTAACTGCTTCTTGTAATAATTCTCAAGTTACTACATCAGAAAAGCAAGCAGAATTAAATCAATACAAATGGACAGAATTATCATCAAAGTATGAAAACTCATATTCTAGTAATGGAATTCAAAAAAATATTTCTTTAGATGTATTATCTAATTGGTGGGGAATCTTGGAAGATGAAACGCTCACACAACTTATAAATTTATCTTTAAATAATAATAAAAATTTACAAGAAGTGAGAGCAAAAGTGAAAGAAGCAAGAGCTGCATTAGGAATAAGCCAAGCAGAATTATTGCCATGGCTTGATAACAATAACAGCTGGGAAAGAAAAAAAACTTCTGATAACTCTCCAAGCCAAAGTGGAATAGCCAGTGTCTATAAATTAGGAATAGATGCTTCTTGGGAAATTGATATTTTTGGTGGAAACCAGTATAAAGTAGAAGCTGCTGCAGCTGACTTACAAACACAGCATGCCCAGCTTCATTCAGCATGGGTAACTTTAACATCGGAAGTAGCTATCAATTACCTGTCTTTGAGAACTTTGCAAGAACGATTATCACTAGCTGAAGCCAATCTGAATTTACAGGAGAACACAGTTCAATTACTGCAGTCAAAATATAATACTGGATTAATAGATGAACTGGCACTAAATCAAGCTAAGTATACTGCAAGCCAAACTAAATCTACTATCCCTACTATCAAAATAAGTATAGAAGAAACATTAAATAATTTGGCAGTACTTACAGGACAACTGCCTGGCAGCCTTGAAAAAACTCTAATAGAAAAAAAGGAACTTCCAAATATAAATGAAATGATTTATGTGGGAATTCCTGCTGAAACTTTAAGACAAAGACCTGATATACAAGCAGCTGAGTACCAACTAGAAGCTCAGATTGCCCGTACTAAATCAGCAAAGGCTGATTTAAAACCCAAATTAATATTATTTGGGTCAATAGGCTTAGAAAGTGTCAGCAGCGGTTCACTGTTATCAGGTGCAAGTAAAGGATTTTCAATTGGCCCTCAGATTACTCTGCCTATTTTCCATGCAGGTGCCATAAGAAAAAATATCGAAGTTCAATCTGCGAAAGAAGAACAGTACCTTGCTGCCTATGAAAATACTATTTTAAATGCTGTAGCTGAAGTAAGAAATGCTTTGACAGCAATAAACCAAGAAACAGAAAAAAATATTTCTTTAAAAGAAGGAATGCAAACAGCATCACTTGCTTTAGAAATAGCACAAGAAAAATATAACAATGGATTAGTTGATTTTCAAAATGTTCTTGATGCACAGAGAGCTTTACTTTCTTTGCAGGATCAATATGCAACAAGTAAAGGACAGAAAATTTCAAATTTGGTTGGTTTATTTAAAGCATTAGGTGGTGGTTGGAAGCCGCTAACTCAAGAACAAACAAATATAAAATAGCTTTTTAAACATAGAGTTTTTATCAGGAGGTTAAAAAAATGAATAAAGAAAAAATCCTTTCAAATTTGAAAAATAAAAATATAATAATCTTATTGATAGTTATTATTATAGTTCTTTTTACTGGAGGATGGA
This sequence comes from Fusobacterium varium, assembly GCA_002356455.1. Classification (NCBI taxonomy): domain Bacteria; kingdom Fusobacteriati; phylum Fusobacteriota; class Fusobacteriia; order Fusobacteriales; family Fusobacteriaceae; genus Fusobacterium; species Fusobacterium varium. Next base: position 130,799 of record AP017968.1, on the reverse strand, counting down.
TATATAAAAAAATAAATAAAGATGAAAATATAATATTATATGGAAATGTTGATATCAGGCAAATTGCTTTAGCTTTTAATGCAAATGAAAGAATAGATAAAATGTATGCAGAAGAAGGAGATGTTGTGAAAAAAGGAGACCTACTCGCAGCTTTAGACACAAAAAGTTTAAACCTCCAAATAGAAAAAAATAAAGCTGAAATAGAAGCACAGGAAAATGTAGTATTACGTTTAAAAAATGGTTCAAGACCTGAAGAAATATCACAGAAATTAGCACAACTAAATGCAGCAGAGGCAGAAGCAAAAAATGCAAAAACACAATTACAGAGAATTCAAAATGCTTATAATAAATCTGCTGGCCGTTCAATAAGCAAGCAAGAAAAAGATGATGCTGAATCAAGAGTTAAAATAACTGCAGCACAAGTAAAAGAAGCGTATGAAGGATATCAATTAGCAAATATTGGTCCTCGTGAAGAAGATATTGCAGAAGCAGAGGCTCAGCTTAAGACATTAAAAGCAGAATTAGCAATACAGGAATATTTATTAAGCCAAGCTCAGTTAATATCACCAAGTGATGCTGTTGTACGTTCACGATTACAAGAACCAGGAGATATGGCTTCTCCGCAACGTCCTACATATCTCTTAGCTTTAAATGAGAAGAAATGGGTACGAGCATATATTCAGGAAACGCAGCTTGGTTTTGTTAAACCAGGAATGAATGCTGCAGTTTCTATTGACAGTTATCCTAATAAGCAAATAAATGGACAAGTTGGTTTTATTTCTCCAGTTGCTGAATTTACACCTAAAACAGTTCAAACTGCAGAATTAAGAACTTCTTTACTATATGAAATCAGAATTTATGTAAATGATAATAAAGATATATTACGTATGGGTATGCCAGCCACAGTAAAAATTGATACTAATAGCATCAATACCAAGGAGTAATTTTTATGAATGATGAAAATATAGTTATTGCAGAAAATTTATACAAACATTTTATTGTTAAACCTGGAAAGAAAAAAATAGATGTACTTACAAATATTAATATAGAAATTCCAGCAGGAAAGCTCACTGCATTAATTGGTCCTGACGGAGCAGGAAAAACAACTTTTATGCGTTTAATATGCGGTCTTATGATGCCAAGTGAAGGAAATATAACAGTACTTGGAATAAATACAAAAGAAAATCCACAGGAAATTCAAAATAGAATAAGCTATATGCCCCAGCGCTTTGGACTTTATGAAGATTTAAGCATTCAGGAAAATCTTAATCTTTATGCTGATTTATATGGAGTTCCTAAAGAAATACGTGAAGATCGATTTGACCAGCTTTTAAAAATGACAGGATTAGAAGAATTTACAAAAAGACAGGCAGGAAAATTATCTGGAGGAATGAAGCAAAAACTAGGATTAGCCTGTACATTGGTTCGTTCTCCAGAACTTCTATTATTGGATGAGCCAACAGTAGGTGTTGACCCTCTTTCCAGAAGAGAGCTATGGGAAATTCTGCAAAAACTTGTTAAAGAAGAAAAACTTACAGTTCTTGTAAATACAGCTTATATGGACGAAGCAGAGCTTTGCCATAAAGTAATAGTAATACATAAAAGCAGTATATTAGCTATGGGAACTCCAAAAGAACTATCTTTAATAGGAGAAAACAGATGCTTTAAAATTCAGCCTCCAGCTGGAATACCTTCTCGTATCCTGCAGACAAAATTACTTGATGATAAAAAAAATATTGTTGATGCTGTTCCAGAAGGAGGAGAAGTAAGATTTATTACTCAATCAGATGAAGCTTTCAATAATATAAAAGAGATTGAATCCAATCTGCAGATCCAAAAAGTCAATTCTACTTTAGAAGATGGCTTTATGATTTTACTGCATGACTATGAAAAAAAATATATAAAAGCTGAAAAAACCTTTTCTATAAAATTTCCAGATAAATTTGATATATCAAAACAAGTAGATATAGAAGTAAAAAATCTTGTTCGAAAATTTGGAGATTTTACAGCTGTCAGTAATACTTCTTTCCAGGTATATAAAGGAGAAATATTTGGGTTATTAGGTCCAAATGGAGCAGGAAAAACAACTACTTTCAGAATGCTGTGTGGTTTACTTCCTGCAACAAGCGGTTTTTTATCTGTAGCTGGTGTCAATCTGCGAAAATCAAGAACTTATGCCAGAGCAAATATTGGATATGTTGCTCAAAAATTTTCCTTATATTCAACTTTAACTGTAGAAGAAAATTTAATATTTTTTGGTGGTGTTTATGGATTAAAAGGAGAAAAATTAGAAAATAGAATGGAAGAAGTAAAAGAACAATTTGGCCTTACAGGTCAGGAAACTAAACCTAGTGGAGAGCTTCCTGGTGGATTTAAACAACGTTTATCAATGGCTGTCGCACTTCTGCATGAGCCTAAAATTCTTTTTCTTGATGAACCCACTAGCGGAATTGACCCTTTGGCAAGACGTACTTTCTGGCGTCAGATAACTGCTCTGGCTGCAGAAGGGACTACAATAATTATTACTACACACTTTATGGAAGAAGCAGAATACTGTGATCGTATTATGATACAAGATCAGGGAAAAATGCTGGTAATTGGTACTCCTGAAGAAGTACGAAAAAATGCTGGTGAAAATATAAAAACAATGAATGATGCTTTTATTGAAATAGTTGAACAAAACCGTTCAAAGATGTAATAGACTATTTAAGGAGAAACTTATGAGTAAAAATGATTTTATACGACGTCTTACTGCAATGATAACCAAAGAATTTCGTCAATTGATTCGTGATAACAGCAGTATCTTAATTGGAATATTTTTACCTATTCTTTTGATCTTTATCATAGGTTATGGAGTATCACTTGATGTAAAAAACGTTCCTATAGCAGTAGTTCTTGAAGATACTTCACCTACGACTTATGATGTTTTAAGTTTTTTAAATGGATCAGAATATTTCTCACCAACTTATGTAACATCTATGCATGAAGCAGAGAAAATGATGGATGAACGGAATGCTGATGCAATTTTGAGAATTCCCTCTGACTTTTCAGAAAGTCTGTACAGACAGGAAAGTTCAGTACAATTAATTCTATATGGAGTGGACTCTAGTACTTCTACACTTGTAAAAGGATATGTTGAAGGCTCTATAAAGCAATGGGAAACCTTAAATAAATCTAAATTTATAAATGATTCTACTATTGGAAGTATAACTATTGAAAATAGAATGTGGTTTAATGATGCAAATTCAAGTATCTGGTATTTTATTCCTGGACTCATAGTCCTTATAATAACTATTGTTGGAGTTTTTTTAACTTCTCTTGTTATGGCCCGAGAATGGGAACGCGGTACATTAGAATCTTTATTTATTTCACCTGTAAGACCATTAGAAATATTATTATCAAAAATGGTTCCATATTTTAGTGTAGCTATGATTGGATTTCTTTTTTGTCTTATAGCAGCACGTTTTCTATTTGAGGTCCCTATCTATGGTTCCTTAGCTATTATAATATTATGTTCCATGCTTTATTTACTTGTAACTCTGGGAATGGGCCTTACCATATCTTCTATTACAAAAAATCAATTTCTAGCCAGTCAACTAGCTTTACTTGTAAGCTTTTTACCTGCTATGATGCTAACAGGATTTTTATATGATTTACGCAGTGTCCCTGCTTTTATTCGTAATGTTGGGCAAATATTGCCTGCAACCTATTATTTAGAACTGCTTAAATCTCTTTTTCTTGCTGGAAATAACTGGCATTTGATTTATAAAAACTGCCTGATATTGTTTTTTTATGCAATATTCTTTATTTCTTTAGCATTGAAAGTAACTAAAAAAAGCCTTGAATAGGAGTAGATGATGTATGAATAATTTTATGACATTTTTATTAAAATTAAAAAGTATATGTAAAAAAGAACTTTTGACTACTTTGAAAGATCCAGCTACAAGAACAGTACTTTTCATTCCAGTTATTATCCAGAGTTTTTTATTTGGATATGCAGCAACATATAATCTTGATAAAGTTCCTTATGCTTATCTTGATAACAGTAAAAGTAAAACTTCTGCTGAATTTATTTCAAAACTTGATGGAACAAATGTTTTTAAACGAGTACAAACTTTGATGAATGCTAATGAAATAGCTCAAAGTATTGATTCTGATAAAGCAATGTTAGTAATAGGCATTGATTCTGATTTTGAAAAAAAATTAACAAAAGGGGAAACAGCTTCAATTCAGGTAATTACAGATGGCCGTAATACTATGACAGCAGCTGTTGCATCAGGATATGTCAATGAAATTGTTGGAGAATTTAACAGTGAAAGAAATGGGGGAAAACAGCTGATAAATGTAAAAACAAGAGCATGGTATAATCCTAATCTCATAACAAGATGGAGTTTTCTTCCTGGAATGATAGCAACTTTAAGTTTGATACAAACATTAATGCTTGCAGGTTTATCTGTTGCTAGAGAAAGGGAGCAGGGAACTTTTGATCAATTGTTGGTTACTCCTCTTTCCTCAACTGAAATTTTAATAGGTAAAGCTGTTCCTCCAATGATTATAGGAATGCTGCAAGTAACTTTTATCATAGTCATCTGTATGTTTTGGTTTAAAATTCCTATGAGTGGCTCACTATTTACACTATATTTTACTGTTTTTATATTTATGACCAGCTGCATTGGAATAGGGTTATCTATTTCAGCTGTTTCAAATAATATGCAGCAAGTTATGGTATATACTTTTGTTCTTATTATGCCAATGGTTTTACTATCTGGACTGGCAACTCCCATACATAATATGCCTAGAATTCTTCAAATTGCTACTTATGCCAATCCAATGCGTTTTGGAGTAGAAGCTATAAGAAGAATCTATCTGGAAGGCAGCAGCTTAGCTCAGATTGCTCACAATTTTATACCTATGGCTATAGTTGCAGCAGTGACTTTACCTCTTGCTGTCTGGTTATTTAGAAATAAATTAACTTAATAATAAATTGTGTCAATAATTATAAAAAATAAGATTTTAATTTAAAATAAAAGAGAACAGCTTCAAATGCTGTTCTCTTTATTATTTATCGCCCATTATTCTTTTACAAGTACTTTTTCTATTTCACCTACATACATTATATGGTAATCCTTATCTGGATAACACTCTTTATCTGAATCTTTATCTATAAAAAATTGTTCTTCTAAAGGTTGAGCATAAAGTTTTCTACATACAATAACTGTTTCAGCTTCTTTAAATATAGGGGTTTCCTTTTCATGTTCTATAGTTAATCCTGCTTTTTCTATTTTATTTTCATTTTTACCAGAAACTGTTCCTAAATAACCTAACTGTTTTCTGTAACTTTCATCAAAAAAAGTAAGTGAAAATCTTTCAGCTTCATCTACAAAACCTTTAGTAAAACGTTGAGGACGAATAAAAATAAAGGCTACATTCTTTCTCCAAAGAACTCCAAGCCCTCCCCATGAAGCTGTCATAGTATTTACTTCCCCACTTTTTTTCTTAGCAGTTATGAGCATCCACTTCTTGCCTATTATCTCAAAAGTATTTTCGTTTATTTCTTCAGCTTTGATTTCTTTAAAATTTTTCATATGCTACCTCCTGCTCTTTATTTTTTGCATTTTCCTCATATTTGAATTATAATATAGATATTGAATAAAGTACAGAATTTTCAACAATATCCATCACAAGGAGAGATTATGAATAAAATACATTATTTAAAAGGAGATGCGGTATATCCTCAGGCAAGAGGAAATATTATCATCACTCATATATGTAATGACATAGGAGTATGGGGAAGAGGTTTTGTTGTCGCTCTTTCTGCCAGATGGATGGCCCCTGAAATTGAATATCTCATATGGCGTAAAGAAGGAAATGACTTTTCTCTTGGCAATGTCCAGTTTGTAAAAGTTACTCCTACTATAGCAGTGGCCAATATGATTGCCCAGCATGATATCATATCAAAAAGCGGTGTACCTCCTATCAGATATGAGGCTCTTGAAATATGTTTAGAAAAAACAGCACAAAAAGCTGTTGAATTAGATGCTTCTATACATATGCCGAGAATAGGATGTGGTTTTGCAGGAGGAAGTTGGAAAGTTATTGAAGATATTATTCTTAAAACAATTATTTCTAAAAATATTGAAGTTTATGTATATGATTTATAAAAGAAAGGGGGAGTTATGGAAATATCCCTGTTAGATATAAAAGAACATGTAAAAAAATATGCCAGTGCTATATCAAGCCTTATAAATGTTGATGTTGGTATAGTTGATAAAAATATGGTAAGGGTTACTGGAACTGGCCTTTATAAAAATATTGAAGGTGTATATGCTTTAGGAAGTGTATATAAGAACTCACTTGAAACTGGAAAAACAAATATAATTGAAAACCCAAGACAACATGATTTATGCACTGAATGTCTGGATAAAAATAAATGCAGGGAAAAACTTGAAATAGCTACTCCTATTTATTGTCGTGATGAGATAGTAGGTGTCATTGGACTTGTCTGTTTCAATGATGAGCAGAAAAAAAAGATACTTTCTGATATTGATTCTTATCTGAATTTTACAAAACAAATTGCTGAATTTATAGGAATAAAATTCTATGAATATCAAGAAAATCTTATGCAGAAAGACAGAGAATCTACTTTAAATACAATAATTGACAATATCAGCAAAGGTGTTATAATCAGTGACTGTAATGATGTTATTATTAAAATAAACAATATCGCCTCAGCCAAATTAAAACTTAAATCAGATGTTTTAGGAAAAACTATGAAACTTGTCAGTCAGAATGACTATCTTATGAATGAAGAAGTTTTCAATATGGTAATAGAAAATGAAGAATATAATGTTGCTGGAAAAATTATCCCTTTAAAGTCTTTCAATAAAACAAGAAGTAACGCTTTTGTTTTTGAAGATGTAAAAAAAATCAGTAGAAATATTCTTGAAATGACAAGCAGTGACAATATGATTACTTTAGAAAATATTTATGGAACCTCTGCTGCTACTCAATCTCTCAAAGAAAATATTCAAAAAATAGCTAATACAAATTCCACTGTCCTTATTACAGGAGAAAGCGGAACTGGTAAAGAACTGGTGGCTCGTTCTCTGCATTCACATGGCAACAGAAGAAACAAACCTTTTGTTGTGATAAATTGTTCTGCTATTCCAGATACTCTTCTGGAAAGTGAACTTTTTGGATATGTAAAAGGAGCATTTACTGGAGCCAGTCAAAATGGACGTATGGGAAAATTTGAACTGGCCAATACTGGAGTCATTTTCCTCGATGAAATAGGGGATATGCCCCTTTACCTTCAAGCTAAAATATTAAGAGTAATTCAAGAAAAGAAGATAGAACGTATAGGATCAAACAAAAGTATTGATTTAGATATAAAAATAATTGCTGCTACTAATATAGATTTAGAAAAAAAAATAATGGAACAGAAATTCAGAGGAGATTTATACTATAGATTGAATGTAATTCCTATCAAGCTTCTTCCATTGAGAGAGAGAAAGGAAGATATCCTCCCTATTATCAACAGCTTGATAGATAAATATAACAGACTTTCAGACAAATATGTTCATTCAATAGATGAGGATGTAAAAAGAGCTCTTATCAACTATGAATGGCCTGGAAATGTAAGAGAACTGGAAAATGTCATGGAGCTTATGATAAATATGAGTGGAAGCAATGGAGTGATTTCTTCAGATCTTCTTCCTGAAAATATTCTTCATCACTGTGACAATATTTCCTCATCTATAGATGAATTACTGATTAATGATAAATCAGAACTGGAAGATTTTGAAAAAATAGAAAAAATCTATATAGAAAAATCTTTAAAAAAATATGGTGATGATACTGAAAGTAAAAAATATATAGCTGATAAGATGAATATTGGTCTTACTACTCTATATAGAAAAATGAAAAAATATAATATAAAGTAATGGAGGAATCTATGAAAAATCTAAATCTTCTAATAAAACCTGCTTCAAGCAGCTGTAATCTTAGATGCAGATATTGCTTTTACCACGATGTAGCAGATAACAGGAAGATACCAAATTATGGAATAATGAATGATACTACTCTTGAAAATATGGTTAAAAATGCTTTTCAGACTGCTGAAAATTCTCTTAATTTTGCTTTTCAAGGTGGAGAACCTACTTGTTCAGGTATTGATTTTTTTAGAAAATTTCATAATTTTGTTGAAAAATATAATATCAATAATATAAATGTAAATTTTTCTCTTCAAACAAATGGTACTCTGATAAACAAGGACTGGATATCATTATTTAAAAAATATAATTATCTTATAGGTTTATCAATTGATGGAAATAAAGAAATTCATGATAAATTCCGACTTGATGCTCAAGGAAATGGAACTTTCAGAAAAGTTTTAAAAACTGCCAAAGATTTCTCAAAATATGGAGTGGAATTTAATATTTTATGTGTAGTTAATAAGGCTGCTGCTGAAAACGGAAGACTTATCTATAACTTCTTTAAAAATAATGGATTCAGATATTTCCAATTTATTCCTTGCTTAGATAGCTTTGAAGGTGGAGAAGAGAATTTCTCTCTGACTGCTAATGACTATGGAAAATTTCTTGACGAAACTTTTGATGAATGGTATAAAGATATCATCTCGGGTAAAAAAGTAAGTGTAAGATATTTTGATAACCTCATAAGAATGGTTCTTGGACAGGAACCAGAAGCTTGTGACATGGTGGGACACTGTAATTTAAATGGTATCATAGAAGCAGATGGAAGTATGTATCCCTGTGATTTTTATGTCTTAGATGAATATAGACTTGGAAATATAAATGATACTTCTATTGAAGAATTATTCAAAACTGATATAGAAAAAGAGTTTTTAAAAACTTCTATAAATACAAATGATAAATGTAAAATATGCAGATACTTGAAATTATGTCGAGGTGGATGCAGAAGACATAAGCAAATAAGTGAACAAGGAATTTTAGAAAATAGATTTTGCTCCAGCTATACATACTTTTTTGATAAAAATAGCTCAAAACTTATTAAAATAGCTGAATTTATTTTAAAAAATCAATAGAAATAGAGAGATCCTTTGTGAAGGATCTCTCTTTATATTGATAAAATTAAAAAATAGTGCATATATTTTCTTTTTTCTCTATATCAAATATATTTTTTCTGATATACTAATAATATTGATATTAAAAATAAAAAATTTATATATAAAGGAGAAATTAATTTTTATGAGTATCTTAGATGTAAGCAATGTTAGTCATGGATTTGGATCAAGGAAAATCCTTGAAGATGCCTCTTTTCGTCTTCTAAAAGGAGAGCATATTGGACTGGTAGGAGCCAATGGAGAGGGAAAAACTACTTTTTTAAATATAATTACTGGAAAACTTCTTCCTGATGAGGGAAAAATAACTTGGTGCAACCATATTACAACTGGATATCTTGATCAATACAGTACCCTTGAAAAAGGTAAAACTATTCGTGATATTCTTCGTTCAGCTTTTTCTCATATGTATGAACTAGAAAAAGAAATGATAGCTGCTTATGATAAAATGACTGACTGTACCCCTGAAGAAATGGAAGTTCTTATAGAAGATGCTGGAGAAATTCAAAGTATATTGGAAAGTGGTGATTTTTATTCATTAGACTCTAAAATAGAAGAGTATGCAAGTGGTCTTGGACTTGTTGATATTGGTCTTGATCGTGATGTTTCTGAGTTATCTGGTGGGCAGAGAGCAAAAATACTTCTTGCAAAAGTTTTATTGGAAAATCCAATGATATTAATATTGGATGAGCCTACCAATTTCCTTGATGAAAACCATATTATCTGGTTAAAAAACTTTCTTCAAAACTATGAAAATGCTTTTATTCTTGTTTCTCATGATATTCCATTTTTAAATGATGTTGTAAATGTAATATATCATGTTGAAAACGCTGTACTTACTCGTTATTCTGGAGATTATTATCAATTCAGAGAAATGTATGAATTGAAAAAAAGACAGATAGAACAGGCATTTAAAAAACAGCAGAAAGAAATAGCTCATCTTAAAGATTTTATTGCACGAAATAAAGCTAGAGTAGCTACTACAAATCTGGCAAAAGATCGTCAGAAAAAATTAGATAAAATGGATATAATTGAAATAGCTAAAGAAAAAATAAAACCTTCATTTGAATTTTTACCTGCTCGTACTCCAAGCCGTGAGGTTATTACTGCTGTAAATCTTGTAATAGGTTATGATGAGCCTTTGACAAAACCTCTAAATTTTACAGTAGAGCGCAACCAAAAAATAGCTATAAAAGGAGTTAATGGACTGGGAAAATCTACTCTATTAAAAACACTTCTGGGTATTATAAAACCAGTATCTGGAGAAGTTGAACATGGGCAATTCCTTGAAATAGGATATTTTGAACAGGAGGAAAAATCTACTAATGTTACTGCTTTAGATGAAATATGGAATGAATACCCAAGTATGACAAATAGAGAAGTAAGGGCTGCTCTTGCCAGATGCGGGCTGACTACTGATCATATTACAAGTCAGATGCAGGTACTTTCTGGAGGAGAAAATGCAAAAGTTCGAATATGTAAGCTGATGCTTAGAGATATAAATCTATTGGTAATGGATGAGCCTACTAATCATCTGGATATAGATGCTAAAGAAGAATTGAAAAAAGCTATAAAAGAATTTAAAGGAACTGTACTTTTAGTAAGTCATGAACCTGATTTTTATATGGATGTAGTCACTGATATATGGAATGTAGAAGACTGGACAACTAAGATAGTATAACTAAAAAGGGGCTGTTGCAAATTTAAAACAGCCCAATTACCCAAAAATCTGACTTGAAGTTTTCTTCTTGTCAGCTTTTTCTTTTAAAATAAAAAAAGGTATAAAATACTAAAAATTTTTTCAAATTTCTAATATAATATACCTATGCAAAAACCAACTAATAATAACATTTTTTTTCAATTAAATCAACCTAAACTTTTTAACTTTTTACAATATGAAATTTCTGATAATGATCCTGTAAGAAAACTTAGCTCAATATTGGAGGGATTAGATTTTAGTAGTTTAATGCAAGTATTTTCTTACAAAACAAAGGTACATCCTATCAGATGTTTTCTATCATTGTTTATGCCTATTCGCGCAATTTAACTTCTACTAGAGATATAGAAATGGCTTGCCATGAAAATATTAAATTTAGGTTTCTTTTACAAGATTCTAAAATTCCTGATCACTCTACTATTTCTAGATTCTTAGTAAAAACTGAAGATATTCTTCCAGATCTATTTGAACAATTCGTTGAAAAAATTTTTGAAATGGAAAATATTTCCACTGAAACAATATATATTGATGGCACTAAAATTGAAGCATATGCTAATAAATATACATTTGTTTGGAAAAAATCTATTGAGAAATATAGAACTAGATTAGATGAAAAAATTCTTGAATTAATTTCAAATTTTAATGATGATTTCAACTTACAATATGACAACTTCCTTGAAATATATTCATATCTTTCTAATTTGAATTTTCAAATAGTCAAAGGTAGAGGAAAGAGAAAATCTAAAGAGCAAAAGTATTTAGAATTATGCGCAGAATACTTAGAAAAGTATCAAAAATATTCTAATCATTTTAAAAATCTTAATGGTAGAAATAGCTATTCAAAAACTGATATAGATGCTACTTTTATGAGAATGAAAGATGACCATATGAGAAATGGTCAATTAAAACCTGGATATAATCTACAAATAGGAGTGATTAGTGAATATATTTCTTCATATGAAATTTTTTCTAACCCTTCTGATTCTAAAACTTTGATTCCATTTTTAGAGAAAATTTCATCTCAAAATTTAGAAGTTAAAAATATTGTAGCTGATGCAGGATATGAAAGTATTTTAAATTATGAATATTTGGAAAAAATGAGCTATACTTCATATATAAAACCAATATATTTTGAAAAAGCTAAAACCAGAAAGTTTAAAAATGATTTAAACAGAGTAGAAAATTTAATATATAATAATTCTGAAAATAAGCTATTTAGAAAAGACGGATTAGAATTAGTATTTCTATACTCTAATAAAAATAATACAGTTCAATATTTTTGGAATCCTGAAACTAACAAAAAAATTAAGTACAATGCAAGATTTAGAATTTTATCATATAAATCAAAAGAGAATGTATCAAGCAATTATGGAAAACAATTAAGAATGAACAGAAGTATTCAAGTAGAAGGTGCTTTTGCAGTTTTGAAAGAAGATATGAAATTGCGAAAATTAAAAGTTCGAAGTAAAAAAAGTGTTTTAAGAGAAATATGTTTGTTTTGTATCGCTTACAACTTCAACAGATATCTAAGCAGAAATATAAATAATCGCTTAGGAACAACACTTCACTCATTAAAAGTAGCTTAGATAAATAAAAAATCATCTACTTCTTTTTTTGATACTTAAAAATAAATATAAAAATATAAATTAGCAGAAATCTATAAAATAGATTTCTATTTTTTTATGAAAAATAAGAGAGGCTGCACAAATTAGTTTATCAATCACTAATTTGCAACAGCCCCTTTTTTTCTATTTTATTATTTTTAAAGATTCAAAAAATAACTTTAATATTTCTCCTGTATTAGAACTTCCTGTTCCTAATATTATTAATACTATTAATGATACTAATAAAATTAATTGTATTACTTTTTTATCAATATCAGGAAAAATTTTATATAATATTTTAGAATTAATCCAAATAAATTCAATAATTGCAATATAAGGATAGCTCTTCATCTTTAAACAAATCATCAAATAAAAAAACATACATATAAAGAATCCATAATAAATTATAGTATTCTTTACAGCTTTTGATCTATTATAATTAAGAATAAACAATAAATTTTTTATCCTTGTTACTCTTAAAATTTTTGTAAATTTTAATTCATCTATTAATATAATTACAACATTTCCTGCAAAACAAAATAATGGCAAAATTAAAACTGTTAAATAAATAGCTCCCCATATACTCTCTAAAATTTTTTCTTTCATTTTATTCCTCCTTTTTTCTAATGTAGTTATTATACTCTCATTTTTTATTTTTTTCAAAATGAAAAAAATGCATATATTTTATTTTCATTTTGAAAATTTTTTCATTTTGAAAAAAATAAAATTCTCTCATTTTATAGCTATAATACTAATTGAGAGATTTTTTTATTGGCATAATTTTTGCTTATTATGATAGTGAGAAAAGTCTGCCTAATTTAAAAGTAGGAAGCAAAGTTAGATATATATAAATTAAACTTAGGATATATTATTTTAATTAAATTTAAAATTATCATGGGAGGAAAAAATCATGGAAAAAACAATTGAAAAAATAATGAGTATTTTAGCAGAGGAAATAGTTCCTGCTGAAGGTTGTACTGAACCAATAGCAATAGCTTACGCAGCTAGCAAACTTACAAGTGTATTAGGAAATATACCTGAAAAAATAAATGCTTATCTTTCTGGAAATATTGTAAAAAATGTTAAAAGTGTAAAAATTCCTAATTCTAATGGAATGGTAGGAATAGAGGCTTCTGTTGCTATGGGAGCAATTTTAGGACAATGTGAAAGAGAACTTATGGTAATATCTCATGTTGATACTGCCCGTCTTCCTGAAGTTCAAAAATATCTTGATGAAAATAGAATAAATGTTTTTCTTAATGATAGTGATGTAAAACTTTACATTAGATTAGAAGGTACTTATGGAAATGATTCTGCTTCTGTTGAAATTCAAAATTATCATACTAATATCACAAAAATTACAAAAAATGGAGAAGAGGTAAAAGGTTGTCTTTGTGATGACTGTACTTCAGCAGATGTTATGACTGACAGAACTTTTCTTAGTGTAGAACTTATCCATGATTTAGCTAAAAATATTGAGCTTTCTCTCATAGAGCCAATCTTCAAACAGGTTATAGATTACAATACTGCTATAGCTAAAGAAGGTCTTTCAAACTATTATGGTCTTTCTATTGGTAAATTAATGAAAGAAGGTATGGAAGAAGGAGTTTATGGAAATGATTTAAGAAACAATATGGCAAGTTTTGCCAGTGCTGGAAGTGATGCTAGAATGAATGGTTGTTCTCTTCCTGTTATGACTACAAGTGGAAGTGGAAACCAAGGAATGACTTGTTCTCTTCCTGTTATAAAATTCTGTGAATTGAAAAATATTCCATATGAACAATTAATCAGAGGTCTTTTCTTCTCTCATATGACAACTATACATATTAAAAGCAATATAGGAAGATTATCTGCTTACTGTGGAGCTGTATGTGCAAGCGGAGGAGTAGCAGGAGCTATATCTTTCCTTTCTGGATTCTCTCCAGCTCAAATAGATTCTGCTATTGAAACAACTCTTGCAACTCTTTCTGGAGTAGTATGTGATGGAGCAAAGAGTTCTTGTGCTACTAAAATAGCAAGTGGTGTTGCTGCTGCATTTGATGGTTATTATGCTTCAAGCAAAAATAGAAAATTTGAATTTGGTGAAGGAATTGTTGGAAGAAATATTGAGGCTACTATTAAAAATGTAGGAACTCTTGGACAAGTTGGTATGAAAATAACTGATGATGTTATCCTTGATATCATGATAAAAAACAAATAATTAATTTAAATTTAATAAGAGAAATGTCTCATAAATTATGAGGCATTTTTTTATTTAAAAATAGTTTGTAAAATATTTTTATACAGTATATACTTTAATATACAATTAAGAATACTTACATAAAAAGGAGATACTCAATGAATTTAAAATTGTTTTTTATATTAGCTTTTTTATTTATTTTTACTAATATTTTTTCTGAAAATATTCAACAAAAAAAAGTTCTTATCTCCTTTAAATATGAAAAACAATTTAAACTTGCTTCAAACCAATTTGCTATATGGATTGAAAATGAAAATGGAGAATTGATAAAAAATATCTTTGTTACAAGATTTACTGCTGTTGATGGTTATTCAAAGAGAAAAGAAGCCCTCTCAACTTGGGTAGAACGTTCAAATGTAAAGAATTATTCTAAAGAAAAGATAGACTCCATTTCTGGAGCTACTCCTAAAAGCAGTTTTCTTACATATCTTTGGGATTGTACTGATCAAAACGAAAATCCTGTTTCAGATGGAACATATAGATTTTTTGTCGAGGGAAGTACCCATTGGAAGGATAAAATTCTCTTTAGCGGAACTGTTACCTTAGGAGAACATTCATATATAGTTGGACCATTTATAGAGGATTTTACAAGAGAAGCACTCAATAGCAAAATGATAACAGATTTAAGTGCTGAAGTAAAATAAAAGGAGGTAACAGGAATGGAAGTTGACCATATCTATATTTGTACCGATTACAAAGCACCTGCTGGTGGATTATTAAAAGAATTTGGTTTGACAGAAGGAACTTCAAATACTCATCCTGGGCAGGGAACTGCTAATAGAAGATTTTTCTTTCATAATTTTATGCTTGAATTATTATGGATAGAAAACTTAGATGAAGTAAAGAGTGCCCTTACTAAACCTATGAGACTTTTTGAAAGATGCAGTAAATTCGATGCAAATATATCCCCTTTTGGAATTGGACTCAGGCCTACAAAAGAAAAAAATATAAAAGTTACTTTTCCTGTATGGGATTATCATCCTTTATACCTTCCTAATTTTTTAAAAATACAGGTTGCTGATAATACTCCTCTTAGTGAACCTATGTTTTTTTATCTTTCTTTCGTTGAAAGGCAGGATAAATATCCTATAGAAAATAAAGAAAATATGAAACATAAACTTCCATTGAAAGAAGTAACTAATATAGAAGTATATATTAACCAGAAAAATGAATTTTCTGAAGCAGCTAAAATAATAAATAATATAGATAATCTTCTTTTAATAAAAGACAATGAAAATTATCTCAAACTTACTTTTGACAAAGGAGCATACAAAAAAGAAAAAGATTTTAGACCTGATTTACCTTTAATAATAAACTGGTAATAAATATTTTGCTCAAATACAGTATACATGGTATACTTTGGTAGAATAATCAAAATATAGAAAAAACTATTTAATATATATTTTTACAGGAGGGAAGAAAATGAAAAAAGAATATATAGAGACTTCTGGATGGGATGCTATTACTAGAGCCTTTGAAAAACTTTATCCTGAGCAAACTGATCCCCTTCACTATGCCCCTATGATATCTTGGCGCCTAGGAGGAGAAGATCCTTTAGATGGTATAAGTATCTATGATGGAGGAGATTACTACCATTTTGTCACTTATGGGCTTTCTGAACTGTATGATAAAGAATCTGAAGACTTCGATTATAGTGGATATGGCTTTGAACTTACATTAAAATTAAAAAAAGCTTCTCTAAAAAATAAAGAAGAAGAATTAAATTGCATATGTGGAATCTTACAAACTCTTGGAAGAATAACTTTTGAAAATGGAGATATATTTCAGCCTTTTGAATATATCTATACTGGGCAGAAAACTGGTATGGATTCTAAATCAATATCTAATATTACAGGTTTTGTAACTGTTCCAGATGAAGTTGGAGAGATAAATACTCCTAATGGATTATTACAATTTGTACAACTTGTAGGTATGACTGATGCAGAACTTAAAGCTATTGTTGATAAAAAAAATAGTGTTGAAGAAATGATAGAAAAACTTGGTCATACTATGACTGATTTCAAAAGAAAAAGTCTGGTTTAATATGTATACTATCAATAATAATCTATGTTCAGGTGATATATAATGCTGCAATTAAAAAAGCTAACAGATAATAAGAAAAAATATATTGATCTCCTGCTGTTGGCTGATCCAGAAGAAAAAGCTATAGATAAATATCTCAATGATTGTGAAGTATTTTATCTTACTGAAAATGAAAAAGTCTTAGGTCAATGTGCTGTCATTGAAATAGATAAACATAAATGTGAAATAAAAAATCTGGCAGTTTGTGAAACTATGCATAGAAAAGGTTATGGGAAAAAGCTCATTGCCCTTATCTGCGAATATTATAAAGAAAAATACCTTTCTATATTAGTAGGAACTGCTGATAATGGAATAGAATTTTATGAAAAATGTGGATTTAAAATATCTCATAAAATAAAAAATTTCTTTATTGATAACTATGATATTCCAATCTATGATGATGGAGTACAATGTATAGATATGATTTATTTAGAAAAGAAAATATAAAATAGGGAGTTAATACTCCTTATTTTTTTATTTCAAATTTATTTATTATTTTTCTTATAAATGGATTTAATAATATTATCTTTAACAAGTTTATTATAAATATTTTTTTCATAATATTTTTCCTATTTTTATTTTCTTTTATCATATTGTTAATTCTAAAAACTGTCAAATCAATACTCACTATTATTTAGATATTAAGGTATAAAACATCTATAATAAAATCAAAATAAAATAGACAGTGTTATTAGACTATGATAAAATATGAATAGTATCAAAATCAATTTTAACTCAATAAAAACTGAAATATGGCATAAAAAATTCACTTTTTACTAAATAATCTTAAAGAGAGGAAAGTAGCATGAAAAAACAAAAATATATCATCTTAATTTTCATCATCTCTATTTTAGCAATGGGAATATTAAATGGATGCTCTGAAAAAAAAGCTACTTTTAATAAAAATTCAAAAGAGATTCAGCCTAAAATTAACCTAACTTTTTTTGGTTTTAAATATGAAGCTCTTAATGTAACTGCAATTGAAGAAGCTCTTCATGGTTATATGGATAAATATCCAAATATATTAATCTCTTATGATGGTATTAAAAGCCCTGAATATTTTGATATTTTAGAAAAAAGAATGAAAACAGGTAATGGAGATGATATTTTTATGGTAGACCATGAAAGAACTCTTGAATTTAGAAGTCAAAAAAAATTAGCAGATCTTTCAGATTTATCTACATTAAAAAATTTTAGTAATCTTGCAAAGAGCCAAATGTCTGCAAATGGGATAATAGATTATTTACCTACTTCTATATCCGCTTTCGGTCTATATTGCAATTTAGATCTTTTAAAAAAACATGGACAAAAAATACCAGAAAATATTATGGAATTTGAAAAAATCTGTAATTATTTTGTTGCACAAGGAATTACACCAATAATTGCCAACAATGATATTTCCTTAAAGACAATTGTTCTAGCAAAATCTTTACTTCCTCTCTATCAAAAAGATAATACTGCCCATGAAATTGAAAACTTTAACACTGGAAATGCTGACTTAGCTGAAACTCTCCGTCCTGGTTTTGAATTAGTAGAAAAAATGTTAAAATATGGCTGGGTTAACTCAAATGAAGCAATCAATATAACCAAAACTAAAGATGATATAGTTTTATTCTCTAAGGGAAATCAACCTTTTATGTTAACTGGTGTATGGGCTGTTCCACGTTTACGAAACTTAAAACCAAAATTTAAATTTGAAGTTCATCCCTACCCTATTTTAAAAAATGGAAATGTTTTGGTAATTAATATAGATACTCGTATTAGTATAAATGCTGATAGTCAACATTTAAAAGAAGCTAAGCAATTTGCAGAATATCTCACACAAAAAGATATTCTATGGAAATTTGTTGATAGCCAAAGTTCATTTAGTCCATTAAAACAAAATAAATTAGCAGAAGATACATCAATTCAATCGATAGGTTCTTATCTTACAAATGGTTATAGTGTATTAGGATCAGATGATAATTTTGAATTTCCAATATGGGATATGACACATTCATGTATTATTGGAATGTTGAAGGGTGATAATGCTCAAGCAGCCATCTTTAATATGAAAAATCAGATTAATACATGGTACAAAAAGACAATAAAACAAGAAGATGAAAATCTATGAAATCAAAATATAATTGCAGTATTGTATTTTTAGTGTTTTTGTCAATCATAGCAATTTTTACAGGTGGAAATTATTATATTTGCAGTGTTCAAAGTGCTTTATGGAATAAAACTGTAATGGATATTTTAGAGGTTACTGATCAAGGGCGTCATGCACTTGATACTTACCTCAAAAAAGATAAAGAAATTCTACATTTTCTGGCATCTGAATTAAAAAATGTAAATTCTTATGATTCTTCAGTTTTACAAAACAAACTTCAATTATTCAATGAAAATAAAATTACTTATATCTGCGCTAATTTGAATACTGGTACTTTTAATACAAATTTACATCAAAAAAAATTTACATTATCTAAAATACAATTAAATGTTTTTGAAGAATTACAAGGAAGTGGTATTCGCAAACCATTTCTTGATAGTCATACAGGAATATGGACAATTGGTATTTATGAACGCTTTAATTTTGCTGATGGTATTGAAGGATATGTACAGAAATCACAGCCTCTTACAAAATTTGCAGATTGTTTTTCACTTTCATTTTATAATAATACTGGTTTTTCTTATGTAGTTAATCAGACAGGGGATATTTTAATTCGCTCTCAACATCGCAATAGTAATCGTACTTTTCATAATTTATTTGATATTATAGATTTACAGAATAATAATATAAAAGAAGTTAATTCTTTTAGAGAGTCGCTAAAAAATGGAGAAAAGGGTGCAGTACGTTTTCAATATCAAGAAGAAGGTTATGTATTCTGTTATGTTCCATTGAAAACTGTTTCTGACTGGTATGTAGTCTCCATTATTCCAAATAGAATCATCATGGAGCAGGCAAATAATATTATTCAATATTCACAAATATTACTTGTTCTTATTTTAATCAGTATCTTATTAATAGTTACTATTTTTATGATATATCAAAATTCTATGTATCAAGTACTTCAAGCAGAAGAAAATGCTCGTAAAGCAGCAGAAAGTGCTAATACTGCTAAAAGTCATTTTTTATCTAATATGTCTCATGATATTCGTACTCCTATGAATGCTATTATCAGTATGACTAAACTAGCTACAGACCATATTGACAATCAAAGAAAGATAAAAAAATATTTGAAAAATATTGAACTTTCTGGACAGCTTTTAATTGGACTAATAAATAATATTTTAGATATGTCAAAAATTGAAAGTGGTAAAATGACATTGAACAATGATGTTACTTCCCTTGAAACTATCTTAACTAATCTTATAAATATTATTCGACCAATGTTTGAGAAAAAAAATCAACAATTTTATGTAGAATTGCATAAAATTGAGCATGATCTTCTTTTTATTGATACAGTACGTTTAAATCAAGTTTTGCTTAATCTTCTTTCGAATGCAATTAAATTTACTCCTGAAGGTGGTACTATAACTTTAAATATAGAAGAATGTCTTGCTGAATGTGAAGGATATACTCATTTTACATTTTGTATATCTGATACAGGAATTGGAATGAAGCCAGAATTTTTAGAACATATCTTTGATTCTTTTGCGCGTGAACAAGACAGCAAAGTTGATAAAATTGAAGGCAGTGGGCTTGGAATGGCCATTACTAAAATGATTATTGATATGATGAAAGGAAATATTTCAATTGAAAGTCAATTAGGTAAAGGAACAACATTTACAGTTGATATTGATTTACTGTTGCCTTCTAATTTACAGCAAGAAAACTTAACATTACCATATATGCGGTTACTTATTATAGATGACAATTTACAAAATTATGAATCAACTAAAAAAATATTAAAGGAAATTAGAATTGAAGCTGATATTATTAATAATAATCAAACAGTTATAAAAGATATAATAACAGCACATAAACAAAAAGAAAATTACAGTTTAATTATATTTGACTGGAAATTTTCAAGTCAAAATAACTTACAAAGAATATATGCAATAAAAGAATATTCAAATAATTCAATACCAATTATAATTTCTTCTATGTACAGTCTTGAAAATATTGAAACAAAAGCTATTGAAGCAGGTGTTGCAGGTTTTATTCAAAAACCATTTTTTAAATCTGTGCTTTACAATTGTATTAAACAATATGTTTTACATAATAATACTTCAGTGGAAAATCAAAATAAAAAAACTGATCTTTCAGGTGTAAGAATATTAGTAGCAGAAGATAATAAAATTAATCAGGAAATTATTCAAGAATTATTAGAAGATATAGGTGCTCAAATTGAAATTGCAGAAAATGGAATAGTCTGTCTTGAAAAATTTGAAAAATCAACTCCTGGATATTTTGACCTTATTCTTATGGATGTTCATATGCCAATTATGAATGGTTATGAAGCTACAAAAAATATAAGAGCTCTAAATCGCTTAGACGCTGCTACAATACCAATTATTGCTGTTACAGCTAATGCTTTTTCAGAAGATATTGAAGCAGCAAAACAAGCTGGAATGAATAGTCATTTAGCTAAACCTTTAGATATTCCAGTTATGTTACGAGAAATACAACGATACCTTAAATAAGAAAACGGGGCTGTTGCAAATTAGTGATTGATAAACTAATTTGTGCAGCCTCTCTTATTTTTCATAAAAAAATAGAAATCTATAAAATAGATTTCTGCTAATTTATATTTTTATATTTATTTTTAAGTATCAAAAAAAGAAGTAGATGATTTTTTATTTATCTAAGCTACTTTTAATGAGTGAAGTGTTGTTCCTAAGCGATTATTTATATTTCTGCTTAGATATCTGTTGAAGTTGTAAGCGATACAAAACAAACATATTTCTCTTAAAACACTTTTTTTACTTCGAACTTTTAATTTTCGCAATTTCATATCTTCTTTCAAAACTGCAAAAGCACCTTCTACTTGAATACTTCTGTTCATTCTTAATTGTTTTCCATAATTGCTTGATACATTCTCTTTTGATTTATTTGATAAAATTCTAAATCTCGCATTGTACTTAATTTTTTTGTTAGTTTCAGGATTCCAAAAATATTGAACTGTATTATTTTTGTTAGAGTATAGAAATTCTAATTCTAATCCATCTTTTCTAAATAGCTTATTTTCAGAATGATTATATATTAAATTTTCTACTCTGTTTAAATCATTTTTAAACTTTCTGATTTTAGATTTTTCAAAATATATTGGTTTTATATATGAAGTATAGTCCATTTTTTCCAAATATTCATAATTTGAAATACTTTCATATCCTGCATCAGCTACAATATTTTTAATTTTTAAATTTTGAGATGAAATTTTCTCTAAAAATGGAATCAAAGTTTTAGAATCAGAAGGGTTAGAAAAAATTTCATATGAAGAAATATATTCACTAATCACTCCTATTTGCAGATTATATCCAGGTTTTAATTGACCATTTCTCATATGGTCATCTTTCATTCTCATAAAAGTAGCATCTATATCAGTTTTTGAATAGCTATTTCTACCATTAAGATTTTTAAAATGATTAGAATATTTTTGATACTTTTCTAAGTATTCTGCGCATAATTCTAAATACTTTTGCTCTTTAGATTTTCTCTTTCCTCTACCTTTGACTATTTGAAAATTCAAATTAGAAAGATATGAATATATTTCAAGGAAGTTGTCATATTGTAAGTTGAAATCATCATTAAAATTTGAAATTAATTCAAGAATTTTTTCATCTAATCTAGTTCTATATTTCTCAATAGATTTTTTCCAAACAAATGTATATTTATTAGCATATGCTTCAATTTTAGTGCCATCAATATATATTGTTTCAGTGGAAATATTTTCCATTTCAAAAATTTTTTCAACGAATTGTTCAAATAGATCTGGAAGAATATCTTCAGTTTTTACTAAGAATCTAGAAATAGTAGAGTGATCAGGAATTTTAGAATCTTGTAAAAGAAACCTGAATTTAATATTTTCATGGCAAGCCATTTCTATATCTCTAGTAGAAGTTAAATTGCGCGAATAGGCATAAACAATGATAGAAAACATTCTGATAGGATGTACCTTTGTTTTGTAAGAAAATACTTGCATTAAACTACTAAAATCTAATCCCTCCAATATTGAGCTAAGTTTTCTTACAGGATCATTATCAGAAATTTCATATTGTAAAAAGTTAAAAAGTTTAGGTTGATTTAATTGAAAAAAAATGTTATTATTAGTTGGTTTTTGCATAGGTATATTATATTAGAAATTTGAAAAAATTTTTAGTATTTTATACCTTTTTTTATTTAAAAAGAAAAAGCTGACAGGAAGAAAACTTCAAGTCAGCTTTTTTGATAATTGGGCTGTTTTAAATTTGCAACAGCCCCGTTCTTATTTAAAAATTTCTATACTTTTTTATTCTTATAAAAGTCCAGCTTCTTTCATCACTGCTTTTATTTGTTCTGTTTGTTCTTCAGTTGCTTGTAGGAAAGGTTTTGTACAATAATCCTGCATTTCAACTCCACGAATCATCATAGCTTTTTTCATGATAGGGATAAATGGTGTTCCTATTGGATAAAGATCCATTAATTTATCTACTATTTTTTGGATTCTAGCAACCTCAACCATATTTTTTGCATTTATAGCTTTTACCCAATCAGCAAAAAGTTCTGGACATAGATTTGAAAGCCCTCCAATACATCCACTTCCACCACATAAAATATTATGAACAAAATTTTCATCAAATCCTGATAATACTATAAAATCAGGAAATTCTTTCAATACTGTTGTCATAAGTTTTCTAGTATGTCCCATTTCACTTACAGTATCTTTAAATCCTACTATATTTTTATGTTTTCTAAGAAGATTTAATGTAACTTCTGGAGTTAAGTCATGTCCTGTTCTATCAGGGAAATTATATAAATAAATATCTCCTTTTATAGCTTCTGCTACTTTATCATAGAAGAACTCTACACTTTCATCAGAAAGAGTAAAATAGTATGGACTGATAATCATTACTGCATCTGCTCCAGCTTCTATTGCAAAATTTGAAAGCTCAACTGTATCTTCTACTGTCATACAGCTAGTTCCAATATATACTTTTATTCTTTTATTTACATGTTCTACTACTAATTTAATAAGTTCCTTTTTTTGTTCAGTAGTCATAGAGAAAAATTCTCCTGTACTTCCCATAATTACAAGTCCATCTACTCCACCTTTAATAAGATGATCCCATACATTTTTATTAGCCTGAATATCCAGATTTCCATTTGCATCAAATGCAGTTACTACTGGAGTCAGAAAATTTGCTTTTTTCATAATTATTCTCCTTTTATATATTTAAAATAGTTTTATTCTATAGTATTGATAAGTTTTCCTATCTCTGGAATTTCACAAATTACTATATCTCCCTTTTTCATAAATCCTTGAGGTTTCATTCCCATTCCTACTCCAGATGGTGTTCCAGTTATTATTATATCTCCAGGTTCAAGAGTTATTCCTGCTGATATTTCAGATATTATTTGAGAAATATCAGCTAAAAATAATTTTGTATTTGAAGATTGTCTCAATTCACTATTAACATAACTTTTTACATCTACTTCTATTGGAAATGGAAGAGCTGTTTTATGCAGTATACTTGGTCCCATAGATGAATAAGTGTCCAGACTTTTCCCCCTATACCATTGAAGATGAGATTGCTGCAGCACTCTAGCAGATATATCATTGAATATTGAATATCCAAAAATATATTTTTCGACATCTTCTCTGGCTATGTCTGTTCCTTTTTTTCCTATAATAACTGCCAATTCTACTTCATAATCTAAATGTGTATCCAAATCCATTCTGCTTTTTACTGCATCTCCTGCCCCTATTATTTCAGAAGCTCTTTTTGAAAAATATACAGTTTTTGCTGGTTCAGTAAAATCATCCTTAAAACTTTCTTTTGTTTCTTCTAAATGATCTTTATAATTCACTCCCACACATATAATATCATGAATAGGTCTTTTAATTGGTGAACATATTTTTACTCTTGAAACATCATACTGAACACACTCAGAAATCTTTCCCCCAAAAGTTTTCTGAAGCTGTTCTATTTCTTCTTCATTGATATTTTCTATAAGGTCAGTCATTGAAGCAAATTCTCTGCCTAATACAGAAGATATTTCTATGAGCTTTGATTCGTCCTTATTAAAAATACCTAATTTTTCATTATTTTCATTCTTAAATCTTACAAATTTCACTTCATCACCTTCTGAAATCTAGGCTTATATAAAATCAGTAAGCAGAGAAACAGTTTTTTCTCCGCTTACTAAACTTATCTTTATATCTTTATTTTACACATAATTACATAGTCTTGCAATAGCCATTTCAGTGTACCCTAAAGTTTCTGCTTTAGTTTGTTTTCCATTAGCTACTTCTACTAATTCCTGTAAAAATTCTTCTCCAAGTTCTTTAAGTGTTTGAGGTCCATATATAACTGGACTTGCATCTATATCTATATTATCTGACATATTTGCAAATGTTATTTTATTTCCAGTAATTTTTATCACTGGTGAAATAGGATTTCCTGTAGGAGTTCCTCTTCCAGTAGAGAATACAATGACTTGAGCTCCTCCAGCTACCATTCCTGCTACTGATGAAGGGTCATTTCCTGGAGTGTCCATTATTACAAGCCCTTTCTCCTCTACCTGTTTTCCATAATCATATACTGCTGTAACTTCTGTATGTCCACCTTTATGAATACATCCCAATGATTTTTCCTCAAGAGTAGTAATTCCTCCAGCTATATTTCCTGGTGACGGATTACCATCTCTTACTTCTTCTCCTACTAATTGAAGTGCTTTTTCGTATCTATGTACAATTTCATATATTCTTTCTTTTATTTCTGGTGTTTTAGCACGATTTGCAAGTATATGTTCTGCTCCTATAAATTCTGTAGTTTCAGAAAGAATTGATGTTGCTCCTAATGCTACTAGACGATCACTCAATTCTCCAATAAGTACATTTGAAGCAAGTCCGCTTGTTGGGTCTGATCCTCCACATTCAGTTCCTACTATCAATTCAGATATTGGAAATTCTTCTCTTTGAAGTCTTGAAGCTTCTTGAGCCATTTTTCTTCCTGCACGAACTGCTCTTTCTATTGTTGTTATTGTTCCACCATTTTCTTGAATAATAAATGTTTCCATTGGTTTATTAGTTCTTTCTCTTATAGCATCTACAACTAAATCCATTTGGCAGTTTTCACACCCAAGAGAAACAACAATTATTCCATATACATTGGGATTAGCTGCCATTCCAGCCATAACATCCATAGTAAGCTGCTGATCTCCTGCTACTTGTGAACATCCATTTTGGTTATTAAATGTTACTGCTCCCTCTATTTGAGAAGCTATTATTCTAGTAGTGTCTGATGCACAAACACTTGCTGGCAGAATAAATATTTTATTTCTTACTCCAACTCTTCCATCTGGTCTTCTATATCCTAAAAAATTCATATTACATTCCCTCCTTTATCCTATAAGTTCTCTCTATGACTTTCTACATTATGAGTATGTACATGTGCCCCTGCTTTTATATCCTGAGCTGCAATTCCTATATGCTCTCCATATTTAACTACTGGTTCTCCTTTAGCTATATCTCTAGTAGCAAATTTATGGTATATTTGAATATCACCAAGAGCAGTAAGTGTAAAAACTTTATCTCCTGCTTTATAGCTTATTTCTGTTCCTTTAGCAACTTGCTCAATAGCTACTGCTACATTGTCTTTCACATCAATTATTAAAGCATTGATCATAACGTTCCTCCTTAAAGATTTTAGTATTTCTGTATTTTAAAAGTTTTTATTTTGCTGTTTCTAATTTTGCAGCTTCCAAAGCTTCTGATTGCGGACATCCATATTTTTTTGCCCACCAGTTAGTCATCAATGGCACAATTATAGCTGTAACTACTACTGATGCTGCTACCTGAGTTGTAGCTTCTCCTACATATGGAGCCCAAGCTGGGTCAATAAGCCCTACTGCTGCTGGTACTGCAACTGCATTTCCAGCTGTTGTTGCAACTGCCCAACCTGCATATCCAGGTCTTCTTCCTATGATTTTATCACAGAAAACTATGAAACATCCACCTACAAATACTGTTATAAGTCCTAAAATAATTCCTGGAACTCCACCTTTTACCACATTGCTTAAATTGATCCCTGCTCCAAGAGTAAGTCCAACAAATGGAATCAAAATATTTCCAGCTGGTTCTAGGAAAGTCTGCATTTCTTTATCAAGATTTCCAATTATCATACCAACTATGATAGGTATAACTGTTGCTACAAGTGCCATAAATGGTACATTTGCAAGTCCTGAGGCTCCAAGAGCTATAAGTGTAAAAAGTGGCCCATCATTTAAAGCCAGAAGAGCCATAGCAGCACAGTCAGTAGTATCTCCATAAGTTTTCATAAGAGCTAAATATACACTTCCATTACTATTAGTTACTGCACTGATGATGGCTAATGTTGTCAGTCCACATACCCCTGCAAAACCAAATATCTTTCCAACTGCTATTCCAATAGCTGCTCCAATTATAAATTTAGAAATAAGAAGAATTCCTCCACGTTTTACTACTTTAGGCATATCTCTCAATTGTAAAGTAGTTCCAAGACAGAATAATTGTATCCCCATAGCTGTTGCTGCCCCTGCACTAGAAAATGTTGCTGTTGTAAATGACCCTATTTTTAATGCTGCTGGGAAAAAAGTATTCATAAAAGCTCCTATAAGTAAAGGAACAATCATCATACCAGCAGGTACTCTTTTTAAAAATCTCATAATCATAATTTTTTTCCTCCTGACATTTTATTTTTTGCTATATTTGGTGGCCTTCCAACTCAGCTTTTTCACTTATATTCGTATATACAAACTAAGTTTTTATATACGAATTATTATAAAGTAATAATAGCATTCTTTTATATATAAGTCAATATGTTCTATTAAAAAATTTTTATCATTATTTTCAATCACCATTTTTAAGCAGATTTTATAGAAAAAATTTTTTTTTACAGTTTTATTAATTATACTTTTTTTATATCTAAGTCTTGTATGTATATACAAACTGTTTAAAATCTGGTATAATCAAATTATTAATATTTAGGAGGTGCCTTTTCATGGCAAAGACTGAACATAGACCTACAGCCCGTGTGCTTAATATACTTGAATTATTGGCTGCTAATCAAGAAGGTCTGACTTTGACAGAAATCGCTGAGGCTATCGATGCACCTAAAAGCAGTATACTGCCTTTAATTCATACTATGGCTCAACGTAAATTTATATTTTTAGATGTACATACTTATAAGTATAGTATAGGTATAGGTTCTTTTTGTGTTGGATCAGCTTATACAAGCAACATGAATGCTCTTCAATTCATAAAATCAGAGATGAAATATATTGTGAAAAAAACTAATGAAATCTGCCAAATGGGTATATTTGATAGAGGACAGGTATTATATGTAGCAAAAGTAGATTCTGATGATCCTATTCGTATTATTTCATATGTAGGAAAAAGACTTCCTGCCTATTGTACTGCTCTAGGTAAAGCTCTGCTCTGCCAGAAAAATATCAAAGAACTAAAAGAACTCTACCCAGATGGATTAAAAAAATATACTCCCAATACCATAACTGACTTTGAAGTACTTGCAGATCAGCTTAAAGAAGTAAAACAAACTATGATTGCAACTGAAAATGGAGAAGTAAACGAACAATCTGATTGTATCAGTGTCCCTCTTTTTAAAGGAGATGACATACTTGCTGCTATCAGTGTAAGTGTTCCTTCATTTAGAATGACAGAAGAGAAAATGGAACTTATTAAATCAATGCTTTTAGAAACTAAAACTAAAATTGAAACATTCTTCCGTGAACATGATATAGACAGCACACAACTTACTCTTTCTAATTAATAAAGGAGAATAAATATGGATAGATTAATATCTTTGAATATTGATTTTATTTCAGGAACAGGAAACAACAGTTTCATTCATCCTGTTATCATTCAAAGTGATAAAGAAAATATTCTCATAGATTGTGGAACTCCTGCTTCTCTTTCTCTTTTAAAAAAAGAAGCTCAAAAAAATAATTTCGATTTTTCAAAACTTACAAAATTAATAATAACCCACCATGATCACGATCATATGGGTGCTCTTTATGAAATAAAAGAAAAATATCCTCATATACAGATAGTTTCCTCTTTACTGGAAAAGCCATAATATTGAAGGGACAAAAAAATCTTTAAGGCTGGAGCAAGCTGAAAAAATATATACAACTCTTTCTGAGAATGAAAAGGTAAATGCTGACTATTTCCATAATATACTAAAATCTATAAAATATGTTCCTGTTGATATTACAATAGATGGAGATTATGAAATAGATTGGTGTGGTGGAATAAAAATAATTTCTACTCCTGGACATATGCCTGGTCATATCTCTATTTATTCTAAAAAGTTTAAAACACTTATTACTGGAGATGCTATGGTAATAGAAAATGAAAAGCTTTTTTTAGCTAATCCTCAGTATACTCTGGATATGGAAGAAGCAATAAATTCTATAAGAAAATTTTTAGAGTATGATATCCAACAGCTAATATGTTATCATGGTGGTATAATTAAAGGAGATATTACTTATAAAATAAAAAAACTTTTGAATAAATAGCAGGAGGTATTATGAATATTTCTCAAACTGTACTTAATAATATAATTTCTAATCTTGAAAAAAGAAATATGAAAGGATATTTTGCTGAAGATATACCTCAATTAATCAATTTAATAAAAGAATTAATTCCTGAAAATTCAGTTGTTGGATGTGGTGATTCAATAACTCTTGAAGAAACAGGACTATATAGTTTTTTTAGAAATAATAATTTCCTTTTTCTTGACAAATATAAAGAAAATTTAACAAAAGAGGAAAAGAGAGAAATCTATATCAAAAATTTTTCTGCTGATACTTTTATAAGCAGTGCTAATGCAATAACTGAAGATGGTAAAATATTTAATATAGATGGAAATGGAAGCAGAGTTGCTCCTATTATTTATGGACCTAAACAAGTAATAATAGTTGCTGGAATAAATAAAATAGTTCCTGATTTAGACCATGCTGTACATCGAGCAAGGCAGACTGCTGCTCCACTTGATGCTGTGCGGCTCAAGAAGAATACCCCTTGTGTAAAACTTGGATATTGTATAGACTGTCGCCATCCTGAAAGAATATGTAATTCTTTTGTTACTATTGAAGGTCAGTTTACAAAAAATAGAATTAAAGTTATTATTATTAATAAAAATATAGGATTTTAAAATTAATATATAAAACTTAGAAAGTTTATTTTATAATCCATACATCATTCGATATATAATTTTTTTTAAAATAATTTCAATATAAAAAACCAGTTATTTTAACTGGTTTTTTACACGTTTATGATATTCTTTTTTTTCTATATACATAAGTTTTTCTGCATGAGCAATCTGTTCATCTATTAGTATTTTACCTGTATTCCAAACACTGCCAATAGATACACTTATTTCCTTATCTAACTCCATTATTTTCCTAAAATTAACTATACTTGACTCAAATTTATCTTTTTTAATATTTCTGCAAAGTACCACAAATTCATCTCCTCCTATACGAAAGACATCACTCTTAAATATATCCAATAGTATTTGTGAAATATGCTTCAACATCTTATCCCCATATGTATGCCCTTGAGTATCATTCATTATTTTTAATCCATTTAAATCAACATAAACTATTCCTAAAGCTTTTGGAGGAGTTCTTTCAATTTCTTCAAGGGTTTTTATATATTTATTTCTATTATTTAAACCAGTAAGAATATCTGTAAAACTCATTTCTTCTAATCTGGTCATAAGTTTACGTTTGCGTATATCATCTACAACAAAAAAAGTTACTGATTTTAATAAAGTTAAATCATTCATATTAGCAAAAGGATTATCTACTCCTATAAATCCAACTATTTCATTATTTTCTATCAAAGGAGCTGCTACAAGACTTTCTATTCCTTGATTAACTAATATTTCATATTCCAAACTTTCTTTTTCCACCGTTTTTCCAACAGATGTTAAATAAAATCCTCCTTTTATTTTAAATTCTCTCATCCAGTTTTCTATTGAACATAATGGTATATTTTGAAGATTATTTATCTCTGTACTGATACCCTTTGTACACCACTCATAGGTATTAGAAATAATTTGTTGAATATGGTCTATTTCAAATATATATGCTCGTTCTCCTTTATAAAATTCAGCAATTATATTTAATAGCTTATTTATAGCTATTTCTATATCATTATATTCAGCTAATGTCTGTACACACTTAACTAAAGTTTGTTCCTTAGATAATTCAAATTTTAATTTTTGTTTTTCTATTTCATTTTTAGTAATATTGATTGCTATTTCTAAACGAAGTTTTCTTCCTTCCAGTTCAATTAATTTATCACTTATAATAAAATATTCATCTAATTTGTTATTATAATGCTTCCAAGTATAAAAACTATCTTTTTGTAGTAAATTATTTGTGCAAAATTCACAAGGGACATCTTTAGATTGAAGTAATTTATAACATTTTTTGCCTACTACTTCCTCTAAATTATCTGCTCCTATAGTACTCAATCCATATCTATTCATATATATAAGCTCATAAGTAAATAGATCTGAGATATAAATGACATTTTCACTTTCATTTAAAATAATAGCCCTTAACTCATCATATTTCATAGTAATTTATTATGATCTCTAGATCATATTACTCCCTTCATATTTTGATATTTATATATAGAATATTTTTAAATTATATATTTATTCTTTTTTTCATTATAACACTATTTTTTATACTTTTCTATATATAAGTTTTTATTTTATTTTCTGATTATTCTCTTTAAAATATTTTTATTTCACATATTTTTTTTAAAAACTGTAAAAATAGTATACAATATACAATTATAACAATCATAAAATTTTATAATCATCAATACAATAACTTCTCGAACCAGATACTAAAGAAAAAGAAAATAACTGAAGAATTTCTGGTAATATATTTGCTGCATTAAAAAATATTATAATAAAGTTAAATTTCCCAAAAAAATAAATTGCAATTTGACACAAAAATATTTTTTTTATAAACCTATGCCTATACCTGCATTTCAAAAATTAACTGATATAAATTGGAATAATTTAAAGTAAAAATCCCCTGATAATTCAGAGGATTTTCTAAAATATATATTAAATTAAAGGGTTGACTTATTAATCTTTTAAAAATTTATCATAATACTTTGCCAAACCACCAGTAGAAGTTTCTTTATATGAAGAACACATATCACTTCCTGTTTCTTTCATAGTTATAACTACCTGATCAAAACTTATAGTATGTTCTCCATTTGTTGAAAGTGCATAATCTGCTGTATTTAAAGCTCTTACTGCTACTATTGCATTTCTCTCTATACATGGTATCTGCACATATCCACCAACGGGGTCACAAGTCATTCCCAGATGATGTTCCATTCCCATTTCTGCAGCATACTCTATTTGGTCAATAGTTCCTCCAAGAATATATACCGCCATTCCTGCTGCCATAGAGCAAGCTGATCCTATTTCTGCCTGACATCCTGCTTCTGCCCCTGATATAGTTGCATTTTCTTTAATAAGATTTCCTATCAAACCTGCTACTGCTAATGCTCTAAGTGATGTAGTTTCATCCAGCTCATATTCCTCTATCAATGCTCTTAGTAATCCTGGAATAACTCCTGCTGCTCCACATGTTGGAGCTGTAACAATAGTTCCTGCACTGCTGTTTTCTTCAGACACAGCTAAGGCATAGGCAAATATTTTTTTAGTTATTACAAGATAGTTTTTCTTTTTATCTATTTTATCATATATTTCTTTAGCTTTTCTTGGATATCTCAATTTTCCTGGAAGAATACCATCTTTCTTAATGCCTCTGCTTACAGCAGCATTCATAGTATCAAGAATATCTTTTAAATGATTCCATATATCTTTTCCTTCACAATGTTCTACATATTCCCAAAGCTCTTTATTATTTTCTTTACACCATTTTATAA
Source organism: Fusobacterium varium (assembly GCA_002356455.1). NCBI lineage: Bacteria > Fusobacteriati > Fusobacteriota > Fusobacteriia > Fusobacteriales > Fusobacteriaceae > Fusobacterium > Fusobacterium varium. The sequence continues at coordinate 97,939 of AP017968.1, read as the reverse complement.
TATCATTCATTTTAGAAAGATTGTAACACTGCCCTGCACCATTTCTTTTATCAGAAAGCTCTTTTATTGCTCCTCCGCCTACCGAAAAAACAAGCCAGTCTTTAATTAAATTTCCATTTTCATCAAGAGCTTCAAACTTCATTCCATTAGTATGATATTCATGAATAAATTCAGGCATCCAGATTATCTCTGTTTTTTTAGGTTTAAGAGTTTCTTCTATTATCCAGTCTGTAAGATGTCCTTTTCCTGTAGCTGCAAGACTGCCATAAAGTTCTACTTTATATGAATGTGCATTTTCTGTTTCTGCTTTAAATCTTTTAGCTGCTCTCTCTGGTCCCATTGTATGAGAACTTGATGGACCACAGCCTATTTTAAATAATTCCTTTAAACTGTCCAAAACTGCTTCCCTCCGATTATTAATTTCCTCTTATCTCATCAACTGTTTTGATTTTATAATTCTTAAATATCAATGACCCTATGTATCCTGCCGCTGCTCCTGCTGCTGCACACATAAGTGCAACTTTTGTAACTACTACTGCATCATTAAAGCCATACATTACCATAAGTCCTGCTATTGGTGTCGCTGTTCCAGTTGCATTATTTACCAATCCAAATAATGATACAATAACTCCTGCTGCTGCTCCTCCAATGAAGTTGGTAACATATACAGGAACAGGGTTTGCAGAAATTATATCTGCTTGAGTCAAAGGTTCTACTGCCACTGCTATAGTAGTTTTTCTGTCTCCAAATCCCATTCTATGAAAGAATACTCCATTCATAAATGATGATCCCATTACAGAAAGAGCCCCAATAGCCATTGGTATTCCTGTTAATCCAAGCATAGCTGTAAGTGCCATTGATGATAATGGAGCTGTTGCTACTACTGTAATTATTCCCCCAAGAATAATTCCCATAAGAATTGGGTTAGAATGAGAAGCACTTTCCAATATTCCACCTATATTTAAAAGAGTTGAGTTAACAACTGGATTAGAAACAGTTGCTATAAGTCTTGCCAATGGAGCGATGAAACATATTATTACTATAAGGTCTACTCCTTGAGGTATTTTTTCTTCCAGTTTAGGTACTACAAATGAAAGTATATAACCTGCTAAAAAACCAGGTAAAATTCCATATCCAGCTACAGATACTCCTATCAGTATAGCATAAGTAGGATTCACACCAAGAGCTATTGGAACTAATGCTCCAGCTGCTACTCCACCCATAGATCCTGCTGCCTGACCTACACCTTTTAAGAATTCAAATCCTAATAAATCTCCACCTACATAAAGTTGAAATGCTTCTACAAGAAAGCTTGCTGTTGCTGCTCCTGCCAATGCTCCCATTGCTTTCATACCCTTTGGCATTTTTAAGCTAAATAGAGAAAACCCTGCTAAAACTACAAGTAATAATGCTATTCCTTTAATCATTTCCATTTTAAAGATCTCCTTCTTTCTTTTTGTACATTTTAATTTCACAATTTGTTCATTATAAATTAACAATAGTTTTCGTTCTCTTTACGAATATTATTGTTTTTTTACATACATGAAAAAAGTATAACATATCAGTGGAATTATTTCAATAAATTTTTTCATTATTTTGAAATAAAGAGCTGGTTTTTATGATTGTATACGTTTTATTTTGTAATTTTTTCTTTCTTTTTTCAATTAAAGCCTATTTTTTTAGTATTTTTTTATTAAATTTTATAAAAAAGTGAAATTCCAGTATAGTGATATTATTTCAACTTTTTCTGTTATTATGGTATAATATATAAAATTATCAGGGTGGAGGCTGCAGTTAATGACACTAGGGGAAAAAATAAAAGCAATTAGAAAAAGAAAAAATTATACATTAAAAGATCTATCAGATATGACTAAACTTTCAATAGGTTTCTTAAGCAATATAGAAAGAGATCTAAATAGTCCATCTATAAGTAATCTACAGCAGATATGTCAGGCTCTTGCTGTAAATCTAATGGAAATTTTAGATCCTGCTGATACTCATTCGCCAGTTACAAGAAAGGAAGAAAGAGAAGAAATTCTAGAAAATTCTGAAGTTCATGTAAAAATAGAAAGTCTTCTTAATGGAAAATCAAATCTTAATGGTATTGCCATCACTATTGAAAAAGGAGATAATTTCAGTGATATGTCATGGGGACATTTATATGATGAAATTGGAATTGTAATCAAAGGTGAACTTGAAATAGAGATAGACAAAGAACTTTTTCATCTTTATGAAGGAGATTCTATTGTAATAAAACATGGTTCTCCACATAGGTATAAAAATCCTAAAAACAGTCCATCTGTAGTTTACTGGTTTTCTGTAAAAAAATAATCTTTCATTATAATGGAATTCCACTATAATGAATTTAACTATAAAAGGTATGGTGTTAATTTGAAAATAACTACTCTAATAGAAAACGAAGCTGGCTGCAACAAAGAATTAAAAAATGAATTTGGCTTATCTCTATTCATTGAGGATAAGGATATATCTTTAATTTTTGACACTGGTAAAAGTGGAGATTTTATTTTTAATGCCCAAAAACTTCATATTCCATTAAATGAAATAAAACATGTAGTATTAAGTCATAGCCATTTTGATCATACTGGAGGTATAAAAAAGCTTTCAGACCATTTCAATAATAGCTTTACACTCCATATTGCTAAAACATTCTTTGAAGAAAAGCATAGAATAACTGGTGTTATACATGAGTTTCTTGGAAATAATTTCAATGAAAAATATATATTAGATAAAGGCATAAAAATAAATTATATAGAAAACAATGAATTTAAACTTTCTAAAAATATAACCTTATTTACAAATTTTAAATCTCTGAATAATTTTGAAGTTCCTACAAGATATTATTTCAGAAAAATATATGATAATTATATCCTTGATAATATGGAAGATGAGCTAGTATTAGGAATTGATACAAGTAAAGGTTTGTTGATAGTTTGCGGATGTTCTCACATAGGAATAGCTAATATAGTTGAAAATATAAAATGCCGTACTCAAAAGAAAATATATGGAATTATAGGAGGACTTCATTTATCAAAAGCCAGTGATGAGAGAATAGAAAAAGTTCTTAACTATTTTGATGAGTGTAATATTGAATTCTTTGGAGTTTCACACTGTACTGGAGAAAAAGTTACTAAAATACTTAAAGAAAGCAAAAAAAATTTTATATACAACAACACTGGGAATACTATCACTATAGATTAGTATACAGAGAGGATACTATGATTCAGTCAAGATGTGGAATACTTTGTGAAGAATGTCACTACAAAGAAGAAGCAAGATGCAGAGGATGTATTAATATTACTAAACCTTTTTGGGATGACAGCTGTCCATTAAAATCATGCTGTGAAGAAAAAAATATTGAACATTGTGGACAATGTGGTATTTTTCCATGTGAACTTCTTATATCATTTGCATATGATAAGGAGCAAGGAGATGAAGGAAAGTGTATAGAACAATGTAAATGCTGGAAAATTTAACTTTATATATTAAGAAAAGAGCAGTTAAGTCAATCAGCTTAACTGCTCTTTTCTTATTCCTTGCTTTCTTCTGGTTCTTCTATTTTTACGTATTCTTTTAAAATATCATTTATTTTATACTTTTCAACAAGTTCATTTAATACTTTTACTTTTTCTTCTCCAAGTTTTTGATTGAATAAAGCTTGCTGAAGTTGTGGATATACATCTACAGTATTTTTATCTTTTAATAATTCAGCATTATTCTTATAAACTTCCAAAAGTTCATAATCAAATATTTGAACTGTTTTTTGTGCTATTGAATTCAGATAGAATTCTATCTCCATATTAATTTTCATTTCTTCAAGATACTTTTTTTCTTCTTCAGTATATTCTTTAGTTTTCATCTCATTAAGAATAGCTTTTCTTACTAATAACTGAGCTATAGCATCTTTATTTTCTCCTAAGACTTCCAATTCTTCTTTTGTTAATTTTATCATTTTTCCTCCAAGATTCCATATTTACTTTAAATTCCAGAAAGATGAGAGCAGATTTTTAAATTTATCTACTCCCATTCTTTTTTAACTTTAAAATCTGTACATTAAGTTTACTCCATACCTTGTTGCATCTACACTTCCTTCTTGTCTTGTTACTTCAAATCCTATGCTGTGACCCTCTCTTGTCTCATATTTAAGCTCCGCTCCTATTTTTATGATGTCCTTTACTTCCTTTGGCTTTTCAAGCTTGTAATACCCTGCATCTGTATTCTTTATCTTTGCCTTATTTGCCCCATCATATACTTTTCCCAGTTCATATTCTGCTGTTGCTTTTCCTATCAGACTGTATTTTCCTGACTGTGCATATTTATTGAATGATATATCTGCTCCTACTCCCGGTCTTACTATATACATATCTCTTGATTGTACATCCAGTTCTATTCCATCTCCGCTTTCTTTGAAATCTTCAAATTTTCCATAGCCTAAATTGAATGTTCCAAATACTCCAAGTCTTATCTTTTCACTATCCAATGGAATATCATATCTGATTTTATTTTTCCACTCCACTGTTCCTGACCAGAATTTTCCTGTATTTTCATACGTTCCGCTGCTCAGATGTATCTTTCTGTCTGTTTCATGGTGATTTACACTTATCTCTCCTTTTGTATAGTATTTCAGATTTTTATTGTCTTTAATATAGTCTTCAAATCCTACTCCTGCATTTAGTGAGTAAACTGTTTCTTTTGATCCTGGATCAAAATCAAATTTAGTTTGTGTAAATCCTAGACTCCAGTTAGATACTCTTCCATATTTTGAATGGTCATATTCTTTTAAGATCATTGTTCCCAGAGATTTAGATTCATAATCCTCCACTCCTGCTCTCTTGCTCTTTGTTTCTCCTCCAGTCATGATAGCTCCTATTTTCAGAGTTTCTCTTGCATAAAGTCTGTTATTTTTCAGGTTTTCATATGATGTTGTAAATACATCATTAATATCCAGCATTCTTGTCTGAATATTTGCATATACATTTCCTCTAAGCTCATTGTCAAATGTTGCTCCAAGTTCATCTTTATCTGATATCATATCCAGCGCATCAAACATTTCCAGTTCCTTATCTGCCGCTTTTGCATAAATCGCATCAAGTCCATTTCCAAACTCTATTGCTTCTGTTCCTGAAAGAAGTTTCTTATATGGTATTTTTACCATAACTATTCTTATAAGGTTAGGATCTGTATCATCTTTCTGCAGATCTGCTATAAATGAAACTGAATGAGATATTGCTGTGATTGATCCATGATTTGGTACATTTGTTATACCATTTAGATACTGTACTGTATACATATCATGGTTGCTTCCCTGAGTTACATTCGGCAGAACTATAAACTGTCCTTTATTGAATGACTCAGCATTTATTGTTCCTATATGCCCTGCTGTACTTCCTAAAGTTATAGTTCCAAAATCAAGAGCTCCATTTACTGTTATTGTCCCTGTATTTGTAATAGTTATTCCATCTATTGAAGCTGTTGGGCCATTGATAGTTATATCTCCAACATTTGCCAGACTTCCGCTTCCTGTTATAACTCCATCTGCTCCTCCTGATAGATTTATTGTTCCTGCATTAAGAAGAACCCCTCCATTACCTAGGTATATTCCTGTTCTTCCAGAACCATTTACATTTATTATTCCATAATTTTCAGCAGTTGCCCCATAATCTACATAGATTCCTTCACTGTCTGCTCCATTTACTGTAATAATTCCTCCAGCATGGTTTTTAACTGTTGAATAATCAGTAGCTGCCATTCCTCTTGAATTTGCTCCCTTTACTGTTATTGTTCCATAGTTTTCCAGTGTTGAATTTTTAGTTGCCTGCATTCCATAAGCAAGTTTTCCATCTACCTGAACAGTTCCTCTGTTTATTCCCGTTCCACCATCATTTACTACTATTCCTACTCCATGGTCATCAGGTACATGTATATATCCAGAGGCAGAGTTTTCTACAGTTCCTGATTCTGCTGCCATTCCTACTGAAATTTTTGGTGGCAGTCCTGAGATTACAGTTGATTTTCCTGCTGTTATACTTGCATTATTTATCATAGTTCCTGATTTTGTATATAATCCTATACTATGATCGCTTAATGATAAATTAGCATTATTTATTCCTGTTCCTGAAGCAGAATATATATATGATGAATCTGTTCCTGCATTGATAACAGCTCCAGCTCCCACTAATATATTTCCAGTTTCTGTAGCTATTCCAACAGATTCTTTTCCAGCTGTTATTACTCCACTGTTATGCTGTACAGAAGTAGTTCCCGCTCCATAAATTCCAGCTGAATTATTATCTCCCACTGTTATATTTCCTGTATTTATTATCATAGTTCCATTCTTTACAAATATACCATTGGAACTATCTCCTAATACTATATTTCCAGCATTTGATGCACTTCCCTGAAGTCCATATATTCCTGTACTTTTTGCTCCTGTACTTTGAATAGAGCTACTATTTGTTACAACAGTATTTTCTCCAAATATTCCTACTGCATCTGTTCCTATTTTTATATTTCCATTGTTTGATACAGAAGTTACATTTTTACCATACATAGCTACTGCTGAATTAAGTACCAATCCTGTATATGCTCCATTTCCTACTTCTACTGATGAGTTATTTATCATTGTTCCATTCTCACCATACATCCCTATGCTGGAATCTCCTGTAAGCTGAATATTTCCGCTATTTAAAGTAGTTCCTGTTCCTGTATTGATTATTCCTTTGTTCTTTATAGTTGTTGACAGCATACTTCCTGAATAATTTATATTTCCATTATTTGTAGTGAACACTCCTATTGCTTCTGTTCCTGTTAAATCTACGTTTATTCCTGTATTCATTGCTGTATTATTATCCATATATATTCCTGTTGACTTATTCTGTACTTTCAGTTTAGCAAGATTTGTTACATTAGCGATATCTCCTGTTCCTGTAAGGAATATTCCTGTTCCCTCTGTTCCTGTTGTAACTTCTCTGTTATTGAAGTCTACTGTAGAGGCTGTATCAGAAAGTGTAAGAGCTATACTTTTATTGCTCATAACTATATCTGCTCCTGTATAGTTGATTGATCCTCCTGCGCCAAACAGTAAAGTTGAGTCTTCCCCTACTGAAGCTGTTCCACTTATATTCATAACTCCATCAGTTCCAACATAATATGCTGCTGATTTATCTCCTACTGATACATGTCCTGTTGATGTTCCAATTGCAAAATCTTCAGTATACATTCCTATTGATGTATCTCCTGTCAGATTTATTGTTCCTGCATTTGTAAGAGTAGTTCCTGCTCCTGTTCCTACCATAGCTTTTGCATTTACTACATTTCCATTGATAGTTCCAAGGTTAGAGTTAACTATTGTTGCTCCGCTATCTCCCTGCAGTCCGCTTGTTCCAACAGTTATTGCTGTGTCATTCAGCAGATTTCCTGCTGCACCTGATACAATTACATTGGCAAAGTTTATATTAAGAGGAGAACCTGATGTAAAGTGAAGATTTCCATTATCCAGATAAGCAAATACACCAGATGCTGTATTTGTTACTGTTCCTCCTGTTACATTAAGATTAGCTCCGCTTTTTACATAAAATCCTATGTTATTTGTTCCTCCTATATCTACTTTTCCTCCAGCACCTAAAGTGAATGTACTTCCCTGTTCCAGTAAAGCTCCTATTCCTCTGTCTGCTGTACTTGCAGATGTGATGTTAAGTTCTCCATTATATGTTATATTTGCTGCCACTCCTGAGTTTTCAGCAAGATATATTCCTATTGCATTTTCTCCAGTTATATTTATATTTGTTCCAAGAGTTCCTGTAATAGAAGGATCTACATATATTCCTATTGTTCTGTTTACTGAATTTGAATCTCCTGCTACAGTCATAGTTCCTGTATAACTTATGTCATTGTTTTTCAGATAAATTCCTATTCCTCCATCAATATCAAAGTTATATGCTGTATTTCCTGTTATATCTCCACTGTTTACATAAACTCCTATCTTATTTCCAACAGTTGACAGAGTTCCTGCTATAGTTCCTATATTTGTTATTTGTGAAGCTGCTCCATCTAGATAGATACCTATAGTATCATCTCCATTTAAAGTAAGTGTTCCCTGATTAGAAACTACTGCTCCATTATCTCCATAAACTCCTATTCCATCATCATTAATGGTTTGAGCTGCTGTATTTGTAAGAGAAATTCCATCAGCAAATATGCTTACAAGATTATCTCCTGTATGATTTACTGTTATATTATTCATTACTGAATTTGTTCCTTCATAATATATACCTACTCCTTTAGCAGTATTAGTATAATTTACATTCAATGTTCCTGAAGACAGCGTTGAATCCTTAGAATACAGAGCTATTCCCTGATTTCCCATAGTAATGCTTCCACCATATCCTGATAAAGTTACTGTACTGTTTTCTGCATACAGTCCTGTTCCTCCTGCACCAACAGAAATATTTCCGCCTGTCAGTACAGAACTTCCATTATCAAGTACTATTCCTATTGTTCCTGCACCAGTTTGAGATATATTTGTTCCATTAAGATTAATTATTCCTGTATTTTTTCCAACTACTGAAGTAGTCCCTGCTGCAGTTCCTGTTATGCTTCCACCATTAAGATTTACTGTTGAAGTTCCTCCATCAGCAAGTATTCCTACACCACTATTAATAGTCATTATTCCAGATGTATAGTTTATAGTTGAAGCATCCTTACCATACAGTCCAAGATAATGAGAACTTATAGTTCCTGTGTTTTCTATTACAGAACCTTTAGCAAATGCTCCTATACTTCCTCCTGAAAGAGTAGAATTAAGAGTTCCTGCATTTGTAAATGTTGCTCCATTTTCTGCATATACTCCAATTGATGATGTTCCACCAGAATTTATTATTCCTCCTGCATTGTTTGTAAATGAAGAACCTGCCTTAGTTACAATAACTCCTACAGAGTTACTTCCTGTTGCTGTTACAGTTCCTGTTGATGCAGAATCTCCTCCTTTAAAGTACATTCCATATCCATCAGCAGCGTTTACTGTTACATTTCCGCTGTTTGCTACATCTGTATCTATGAAGTATGCCCCTATTCCCTTTGCATTTAAAGTTATATTTCCACTGTTAGCAAATGGAGCCAGAGTTGAACCATACATTCCTATAATCTCATCACTTACCCCTGTGATTTCTATATGAGTTTTATTTTGTACAGAACCTGTTCCATAATATATTCCAATCGGTCTTACTGGATCTGCTCCACTCAGCGCTGTAGCTGTACTAGTCAAACTCATTGTTCCACTGTCTGCAAAAGCGCCTCCTTTATAGTAAGCTCCTATTCCCATCTTGCCACCTGTATCAGATGAAAGAGAAATATTCATAAGTCCGCTTGTTGTTGAAGTATTATCTCCATCCAAGTATACTCCAACTGCATTAGGCGATGCTGTTATAGTACTTGCTGTTATTGAAGATACTGTAATATTATTTCCAGATGCATAGATTCCCAATGGTATATCTCCATTGGCAAGACTTGAGGCTGTTACAGCTATACTTCCACCACTTAATTCAATCATTCCTGAATAACTTCCTGTTGTTTTAGCAGAAATTCCTATATTTGATACTCCATTTACAGTGACAGTTCCAGAGTTGCTGAATGTAAAGTTTCCATTGTCTGTTACATTATGTACTCCTATATTCTCTGTTCCAGAAGCATTATGTGTTACATTTATAGTTCCGCTGTTTTTAAGTACAGAATCCTTACTATAGATTCCTATATTATTTTCTCCCACAGTTATTACTCCACTTGTTTCATTTCCTGTGTTCTTAGCATTAGTCATAAATATTCCAAATCTTCTGTCTGCTGCTGTTGAAGAATCTCCTAAAAAAATATCTGATGAGCTGTTCAGTTTTAAGGCTGTTCCAACTGTATCCTCCAAATATATTCCTATTCCTGCTTTTCCTGCAACACTCATTGGTGATACTCCATTAGTAACCTTTATATCTCTGTTTCCTGCTGCTGTGCTCTTTGCATAGATTCCAATAGGATGAGTACTTGTTGAACTGTCTCCATTTCCCTGAATAACTATATCTTTCCCTACTGTTTCAACAGAGGCATCCTTCACATAAATTCCTATTGCTCCGCTTACTGGCAGTACACTGTCTCCAACTGTTACAAGCCCTGTATTTACTACATTTACTCCCTCTGAAATTATTCCATAAGAACCTGTAGATTCTGCTGTTATATTTCCACTGTTAGTAAGGGTTCCTGCTCCTGATCCATAAATACCTACTATAGTTTCTGCTCCTCCAGTATTCAATACATCCATATTCATATTGTTATTAAAAGTATTTCCTGCTGCTCCTTTAAAAGCTATTCCTATAGCTGTTTTTCCTGTTCCTGAAGCTCCTGTATAGTCCACTGTAAGTTTATCTGCTGCATTAGTACGAGATATTATACTATTTCCTTCTGATTGAAGCGCTACTCCTCCCTCTTGGATTTCTATTCCATAATCTCCATCCATTTTTACATCAGAACCTTGAGCATATATTCCTATACCGCTTTTACCTACTTTGATATCTCTTCCACTTCCAGAATCCTTTAGAGTAAGAGTTCCTCCAGCCCCAGTTGTATTAGTACTTCTTATTACTATACCTTTTCCATTATCTCCCAATGTAATAGGAGCTTCATTATGTACAGTCATTTGAGCCTTAGCTGCACTGTTGTGATTATTTTCCATATAGATACCTATTCCATGAGTACCAGTTATATCAATAGTTCCTTTATTGACAACTTCTCCCCATAGTCCAGCTTTCCCTGCATTCTTTCCATAGGCATCTGGTGTTCCAGATTTATTAGTAGCCAGAGCCAAAATACCAATAGATTGATTTGTAGAATCTGAGCTTGCAAGCTCTATTTTCCCACCAGCTTTATTTTCTACCTTACTTCCATTGATTCCATATACTCCTACTCCCTTTGATACTTTTACAACTCCATTATTTTCTACATTTATATGTCCATAGCTTGTATATATTCCCACTGCTTCATTTGTTCCATCTGCTATATCCACTGTTCCTTTGATAGTGTAACCAGATTCAGTATTAGCTGCTGCTGTAGTGTTTGAACCAAGATACAATCCTCTTCCTCCAGCAGAACTTACAGTATTTCCTGTATCTAAAGTAACAGCTTTTCTTTCCATTACTATGTCATTGAATCCATCTCCAACTGTTCCACCAGATGATATATTATCTCTGTTAACATTTGTACTTACAAGAAGTGTTCCCCCATCCAGGCTGCTCTTATACCAATAACTGTTAGGATTGATAGCTGCTACTTTAGGTATATTTACCAGTCCATTTGTTGGATTGTTTAAATAATTTGCTGTTCCATCCCATATAGCATTTACATTTTTAAATACTCCTAGATTTACTCCATTTCCTGTTAAGTTTACTGTCAGATTTCCCATTCCATTATATAACGAAGTTCCTGCTCCAGAAGTAAAATCAGATGCTTCTCCATAGAAAACTACCCCTTTGCTTATATTTAAAGTTGTTGCACCTGTAAAAGTAATTCTTGAAGCACCTGTTGATGAAGAGTAAAATGCCAGCTGGTTATCTACACCATGAGCTATACTTCCACCTTTGAATTCAAGCTGCCCTCCATTTAAAGCTACTAAAGCTCCATCTGCTCCTGATGTAAGAGTACTTCCTGGTCCATTTATTACTATTTTTGATTTTGCTCCATCTACATAAGCCCCAAGTCCTGTTACATTTAGCTTTCCTGTTACAGTTATTTGAGCACCATCTCCTGTCGTTCCACTCATAGCAACAACACCTTTATTTTTATCACCATTTGTAAGAACTATATCTCCAGCTATATTTATAACTGAAGGAGCTGCTGTCCCTCCACCATAAGCTATAGAACTCTCTAAGTTTTCTGTAGCCCATCTTTTATGTCCAGAAGCAAAAGCTCCTGTAGATTCAGCTCCATAAATAGTTATACTTTTTGTTTCTATTTTTGCTCCATCTTTAGCAAATACTGCCACAGCTTTTTTACTTCCTAAAGCCATATTTTGTGATATTAATACTGAAGAACCATATTGTGGTACATATTTCTGTCCAGCTCTTCCATCTGTTACTACTGGCTGTCCAGAACTTGTTATTATTGCCCCATTATTAGCACCAATTACTGCTGGTCTTGGATTGAACCATACTCCTTCTGCAAAAGCTATTATTGTTCCCTCTGCCCTTTGAGCCTCTGGTGTAGATCCATTCTGTCCATCTGTTATTACTGAAGCTGTAGATAATTCAACAACACTTCCATTTCTTGCCACAATTGCTATATTATTTTTAGAATATTGGCCAAATACTGCACTATATTTATCTATTTTAAGGTTTTGTATAGCATGAGCTGGGTCTTTTAACTCTGGATACCCTACTTCTGTCCCTGCTGGAGTTCCAATTCCTGTTCCATATATATTTGTGCTTGAATGGGCTTTTAAATTAGTTGTTGCTGGAAAATATCCATTAGCTACTGTTAATTCTTTTCTCTGACCTGAGGCAACATAAAGAGCCACATTTCCACTTGATTTTGTTGCATCTCCATCTTTATTTCCAGCAGTTATCTGAGAAGTTCCACTAGCTCCATTTAATGAAGTTCCTATTTTAAAATCTATAGGTAATGTTCCTTGGAATATTCCATAATAATCAGGTCTAGTTCTGCCTTGATGTTCTGCCAAATAAATTCCAACATTTCCATCTCCTGTCATATATACTTCACCTAAATCTATAATAGGAGCTTCAGTTGCTGGTAATCCATATGTATATTTAGTTCTGTCTGGAACATATTTCTGTACCCATGTTCCTACATTTCCAGAACCATTAAAATAGAAAGTTCCTTTATTTCCACCAGAATCTTTATTTTCATATCTTACTCTTCCCATAAGTGGAGTATATACCAACAAAGCCTCTGGATTAGCTATATGACTATGCTTTGCTGTAGTTCCATCTGATAAAGTAGTATTAGCTCCATTATATCCGTTCCATCTGTATGAACTGCTGGCTGAAATATAATAAATAGTATTAGTACTTGTATCTATTCCCATTGTAGTTTTTCCAAATACTCCCAATTTTCCTATCCCATTATCTTGTCTAGGTCTTCCCCAATCTACAAATTTAGAATTTATATCAACAGTAGACCATGTCCCTTGATCTGAATAAGGTACATTATTAAAAAGAGTATTTTGATTTCCAGTTATCTTTATAGTAACATTTTCTAACTCTAAAGATGTCAGATAATTTGCTCCCCAATGGAGAATATCTGTACTTATTGTAGCTTTTCCCATAAGTTCTATTGTTGAATCTTTTATTTTCATACTGCTGTCATTTCTTATCAGCAGAACTCCAGCTTCTCCATACTTTGCTGCATCTCCTGGCTGCATTCCTACAGCTCCAGGTGCTCCATCTATTCCTCCTATTTTAAAATCTATATTTTGTACCAATGTTCCTGCCCAATGATTGTGCATTATCCATCTATTTTTCTGCCCTATTATTTCTGCACTCAATACTGTTCCAGGTGTATATCCAGGTCTTTGAGCACTTCCAGTTATTGCTAAAAATGATCCTCCATGTGTTGTACTATAATAATATGGAGTATATGCAGCTACAGATGTTGTACTTGTTATATTTTTATAACCAGTTTTTGCACCACTTGCATCTCTATAGGCATATATTTCTCCCCTTACTGCTCCATTACCACTTAAGTTCATTCCACCAAAAAGTGGCATAGCTGTATCTGTTAATCTTCTAACTTGTCCTATTGCAAGATTTCCTGCTGTTCCATTTGATTGTAAAGCTGTAGTTGAAGCTGCCAAGACATTTGAATTAAAATTATTATATCCCCTCAATCCATGTCCTACTGGACCTCCTTCTCCGCTCATATTCAGCCAAGTTCCACCTGGAGCCACATATGAAGTAAAAGTTGGAGCTGAAGGTGCTATTGGTGTAGATACACTTGGTGATGGGGGTATAATTGAAGGTGGTGCTACTGGATTTAGAGATATTACTATATTAGGCGTAACTAAATTAGGGATATTCAACGCTCCTGGTCCAGCCACATTTATTGCCCCTATACTTACATTTATATTTGGTTCATTTACTGTTACTGTTATATCTCCTGGTGCTGTTGGTGCTGTCGGAAGTGTAACTGTCGGCGTCACTACTGTTGGCGCTGTTACATTTACTGCTCCTACATTTATTGAAGCTATTGCTGGAGATGTCACTGGTATCACTGTTGGTGCTGCTGGAACTGTAAATGTTACATTCGGCACTGTCGGCTCTATTACTACTGGTGCTTTTACCACTGGAAGTATAAATAATTTAGCCTCTGCATCATATACATTAGTATTTAGATGATAGCTGCTGTTCATATTTACCCAGCCACTTGACATATATCCACCAGTTTTACTATTATGTGTATATTGTGCTGCCCCAAGAAGTGTTCCCTTTTCCCCTGCTTCTGATGAATTTCCATGTACTTCATTAAATCTCTTTCTCATCTTATCCATTGGAGTATCATTTCTTACACTTCCTTTCCAGTCCTTATCTACACTGTCTGCTTTCTTATATCCTCCTATCATTGTAAAACCATATGCCGGCTCCGTTGGTTTGGAATAAAAATCTGCCTCTTTCAATAGAACTCTTGAGTCCAAATTCAATGCCTTCAATCTTCCCTGATTTTCTAATAGTTTTCGCTGAATTTCCTCTTTTTCCAGCTGTATTCTAGTTAAAAGATCACTTTTAGTTTCCTGAATATCCTCTGCTGTTATTCCTGCTCCAAAAGATATTCCTCCAGTTATCATAAAAGCTATCAATAACGAAAACGAATAACTGACTCTTCTTTTTAAAAATCTTTTCAAAGATTTTTCAATCTCTCCCCTTTTCATAAAATCTTCCCCCTTATTAATTTCCTGCTTTTACTTTCTGTTCCATCCTATCTAATCTACTCAAGTATTCATTAAGTTTCTCATTTTCAAGTAATAAAAGTTCAATTTCATTATTATTGGTTTTGAACTTATCATATACTTCATCAAATTTCTGGCTTAAAAATACTCTGTTTTCATCTGTTTCCATTCCCAAAACTTCTTCAAGCTTCATAATTTCTTCTTCTTCCATTTTCAGGAAAGCCATTCTTTCCCTTCCTATTTCAAAAGCTGCTCCTGCTGCTGCAATTCTTCCTTCAGGAGTATTTTCACTTCTGAATACTTTTTCCTCAAGAGATTCATTCATATCCCTTCTGATGTCTTCAATTATTTTCTTTCCTTTTTTCTCCTCTGCCTTTTCAGCTGCAATTCTGGCTTTTTCTTCAACTTCTTTAGCTTTTTCAGCATCTTTGCTAGCTTTCTGCTTAGCTTTTTCTTCAGCCTCTATTTCTCTTCTTATCTGTTCAAGGACTTTTCTTCCTTCTTTTTCACTTACTTCCTGTGAATAAACTGCTGTAACCAGACAAGATAAAAAAAGAGACAACATCACTATTTTTCTCATCTTTCCCTCCTTAATTATGTTCAAACTCTTTCCACATATTTGACAAACAAAAATACTAAAAACTAAGTTTTTAGATAAATATAGTATATATTCTTCTTCAATGAAATACATACTTATTTTGTTTTCATATATCTATTGTAACACAGAAAAAAATCACATACAAATAAAAAGAATATATATCTTATGTAATTTTTAAACAATATTTTTTTATTTAGATTTATACTGTAGAATGGTTTGTATATTTTTTTAAAAACTACATATGTAATTTTTTGTTTAACTTTTCATTATAAAGATTATTAATAACTTATGTGTTATTAATTGCTATTTACTTTAAGCAAAAGGTAACATATGTTACTGTTTTCTTAGAAAGTCTCTGTTATAGTATTTATATAGAAATAATATTATGAAGATAATAGTATAAAATTAGGAGGGAAAAATATGGAAAAAAATATCTTAAAGAACATTCCTCATGAAGAAATAACTGCTTTAAAAGATTTAGTAACAATACAGGCAGGACAGATAGTAAGCAAAACTCTTGCTCAAAATAATGCAGTGAGTTTAACCGTATTTGCTTTTGATAAAGATGAAGAAATAAGTACACATGATTCTTCTGGAGATGCTATGGTTACTGTTTTAGAAGGAACAGGAGCTTTTACAGTAGATGGAAAAGAATATATTTTAAATCAGGGAGAAACTCTTGTAATGCCTGCAGAAAAACCTCATTCAGTTTTTGCTAAGGAAGCCTTTAAAATGCTTCTTACAGTTGTTTTTCCACAAAAATAATTAATTAAATATAAAAGGACACTCTAACGAGTGTCCTTTTATATTTATATCCCTATTCCCATAGATACCAGAAGAAAGGTTATTATTGTTATACTTATAATTATTGAAGCTGAACTCGTAAAACCTGCTATTCCAACATCACCATCACACCTTTCAGTAAATACTGCTGATAATGCTGAAACTGGAGCAAATACTGCTATTACCAATACCTGACGTATTTCCAATGGAAAAGGCAGAAATTTATAAAATAGAAATGCCATTATTCCAGAAGCTATATACCTTACTGCCAGTATAAAACCAGCCTTTGAAAGATAATCATATCTGAATTTTATCTCAAACATCATTCCTATCATAAGCATAGAAACAAATCCATTTGCAGCTCCTATGACTGAGGTTATAGAAATTACCTCTTTTGGAATATGAATATTCAGCAGAGCCAATACTAGCATACCTGTATATGTTACAAAAGGAACTGAAGAAAAAAGTTTTTTTACAGACTGTATAAAAGAAGCTTTTTCTCCGCTTCTTATCACTGCTGATGTCACTGCATAAGAACCACCAGTACAGCTTATAGAATTTCCTATATCAAACATACATACTGCTACTACTCCAAATGCTCCTAGAAAATTTTGAACAAATGGCAGAGTAAATGCTCCTATATTATATCCTGATAAATTAAGCATATATAACGCTCTTATTTTATCTCCTTTTCTCTTTGAAAGAATATATCCCAGAAATATCATTATCATATTACATCCAAGTCCAAGAAGTACAAGTATAAAAAGTGAGTCATCTTTTTGAAAACTTCCAAAACTGTTAATTATTGCTGCTGGAAGCGTTATATTGATAACTATTTTTGTCACTATTCTATAATCATCTGGTGCAAAGAACTTTCTTTTTTTTAATATATATCCCATTATTATGATAAAGACAAAAGCTGAAGCTTTCATCAAAACCTGTTCCATAAGACTTCCCCCCTGTTACCTGATTTTTAATATTTGATATTATATACCTTTTTTCTTCATTTAACTATAATTATGTAAAAAACACTTTTAAAGCTTTTAAAGTAATATAAAATAAATACTTTATGTTTTTTTATGAACCATTGTTTTAATTGTAAAATAATTAAAATAAGTATATACTTTGTATAATAGAAAAAATTATATAAGGAGGATCAAATTATGCTAGAATTGCTTTACCAAAAACCAGAGATATATAGAATTCTTGTTCCTTTACCAGAAAATCCTCTAAAAACTCTAAACTCCTATTTGATCAAATCAAACAGTAGAAATCTTCTTATTGACACTGGTTTCAATCGCCCAGAATGTTATGAAGCACTCATTGAAAATTTAAAAAAATTAGATGTGGATATGGAAAAAACAGATATTTTTTTGACCCATCTGCACTCTGATCATACTGGACTTATAAACAAAATTGCTCACAAAAACAGCAGAATTTATATTGGAAAAATAGATTATGAGTATATGTTTGAAAATCTTGAAGGTTTTAACTGGGAAGAATCAGAAAAAAGATTTGCTGAAGAAGGATTTCCATATGAAATTATAGAAAGACTTCAAAATACAAATCAAGCAAAAATTTTTGCTCCAGATGAAATGTTTGAATCACTTTTAGTTGAAGATAATGATAAATTTTTCTTGAATGAATTAGAATTTACAGTTATTTTTACTCCAGGACATACACCTGGCCATACCTGTCTGTATTTAGAAAAAGAAAAACTTCTGTTTTCAGGAGATCACATTCTTTTTGATATAACTCCAAATATAACTTCATGGTTAAGAGTAAAAGATTCTCTGAGAAACTATATTAACAGCTTAGAAAAAATAAAAAAACTAGAAATAAAGAAAACTTTTCCAGGACATAGAGCACATTCTGAAGATGTTTACAACAGAATAGATGAAATAATAGAACATCATAAATCCAGACTGTTAGATACACTTGAAGTAATCAAAGGAAATTTTAGTGAATTAACTGCATATGAAATAGCTGGTTTAATGAAATGGAATATGAGAGGAAAATCATGGTCAGAATTTCCAGATAATCAAAAATGGTTTGCTGTTGGAGAAACTTTATCCCATTTAGATTTTTTAATTAATGAAAACAAAATAGAAAAATTTAAAGATAATAATATATACAAATACAAGTTAAAATAAAAAAAATTATAAAAAGAACTAGTTTTAAATGAATTTTCATATCACTTTCAACTAGTTCTTTTTTATTATATTATATTTCTATTGAAACTGCTTAATATTTTTAAATCTTCTAAGAGTTCACTTTTAGGTGTAACAGCAGAGTATTCTAATACTAAATTTGCGTCTGGTGTTTTCTCATAAATATTTTTCATTATCTCTTTAAAATCAAATTTTCCATTAAAAATTGACTGATGTGTATCCTTTTCTCCGTTATTATTATGCAGATGATATCCTATAATATAATCTTTCAGCATTTCTATTAAAATTTTTATATTCCAATTATTTAGCAGAGCATGTCCTATATCTATAAGAGAATAAAATCCATATTTTTTTATAAGTTCAATATATTCTTCTTGGTTATACAGCATATTTTTTCCAATTCCTACATTCTCCACTGCTATCTTTATAGATTTTTCTTCAGCTATTTTTACTATTTCTTTTATTCTTTTCTCAACTATATTTTTATCAATTGTACTTTCTAAAACTTCATTAGTATGAAGTACCAGAAATTCCCCTTTATATTTTTTAGTTATATCTACAGCCTTTTTTAAATCTTCAAGCATTTCTTTCCACTTATTTTCTGATATTGTAAGTTCAAAATATCTATATGGTCCATGAAATGAAATATTTGCCACTGAATAGTTTTCAAGAATTTTATTCAGCTTTTCAGTATGTTTCTTATCAGAAAATTCTATAAAAAATTCTATATTCTTTATTCTGTTTTTCTCAAAAAAATTTATTGTATCTTCATAACTGTCACCTGCACATATAAGGTCGCTCACATATACTTTATTCATATTATCTCCATTCATCTCATTTACTTCATAAGTTTTATAATTTCATTTTGTGCATCTTCAAGAGCTTCATCTGCTGGTTTTTCTCCACTCAATATAATATCTCTGGCATCTATAAGTATCTGTTCTGCCTTTAATCCATTGCTTCCTGAAAAACTTGCCCATTGCCCCATATCTGGCATTTGACTTGCTGCTACACTCATTAATTTATTTTCAGTAAGAAATTTATCTATTCCTGTTCCTTTTTCCACAATTGTAGGTGGAAGATATCCTGTGCCTTTAGTCCATTTCTCAGTAGAATCAGCACTTAAAAGGAATTTCATAAATTTCCATGCTGCCTGTTGTTCCTCTGGTGATTTTGCCATTATCATAAGCATATTCCCTCCAGCTGGAAGTTTTCTTTCTTTTCCATCAAATAATGGAAATTTCGCTCCTCTCAAATCAAATTTGGCACTTGATTCAAAATTTTCTCTTTTACCAATTGTTGTCACTACCATTCCCAATTTTCCATTAAGAAAAGTTTGGAATCCTTCATCATTGCTTGCATGTATTGCTGATTTATTATTTACCATATCTGCTGTCAGCTGATATGCTTCTGCTGACTCTTTTGATGAAAATGTAGGTATTGTAACTCCATTTTCCACTTTCAGCATCTGTCCTCCATTTCCTTCTAACAAAGCCTGTTGAGCCCAGTTATCAGCATATTCCTGCATGAAGAACCCTGGATTTCCAGTTTTCATTTTTATTGTCATAGCTGCCTCCGCTACTTCTTTCCAAGTTTTTGGTGGAGTATCTGGATTAAGACCTGCTTCTTTAAATAAATCTGCATTGATATACATAATAGGATTACTTATAGAATATGGTATTCCTACCTGTTCTCCATTTACCTGCCCAAGTTCAAGAATATTAGGAAGGAAATTTTTATCAAGGAAATCTTTATCCTCTGGAAAATATTTATTTATAACATCCTGAGCTGCTGTATATTCAAAATTATCCTTTGCATAGTTTAGGTATGAATATCCCATTTGAACTATTGCAGGATATTTTTTAGAAGCTATTGATACTTGAAGATTTTGAGTAAGACCTTTGTACATATCAGGATTGAATTTCTCAATTACCTGAATATCTTTATTTTGTTCATTAAATTCCTTTATTAACTCCTTTATAGCTCCTCCACCAAATGTTTCTGATGCTACATGCCAGTATTCTATTTGAACTGGTTTTTTCTCTTGCACTGTGTTTTCAGTTGATGTTTTTTCTCCCTGTGAACATGCAGCCATAAACATCATCGTTCCTAATATCATTCCATTTTTCAAATTTACTTTCAATTTCTTTCCTCCTATTAAATATTTATTTAAATTTTTATTATTCCATTTCTATATTATTTTCAGTAGCTATATCAAAGAAAAGCATATTTTTCTTTGAAAATTTTATATATACATCTTCATATCTTTTAAAATCACTGTCATTTGGTACAGAAGCCATAACTTTTTCTCCTCCATTTACTGTTATCAGTAAGCATTTCTGGCTTCCATAATTTTCTATTTTAGCTATGTTTCCTTTCATACTGTTTTCTGTTTCATCTCTGCTTACCTTTACATATTCAGGTCTGATACCCAGATATACTTCACTTCTTTTCTCAATAAGTTTCCTTTTTTCATCAGATAGTTTTATTCTATTATTTTTAAACAGAATATCCCCTTCATTTATATTTACTCTTAGTATATTTATTTGGGGTATTCCTATAAATTTTGCTACAAATATATTTACAGGATTATTATATATTTTTTCTGGAGTATCTATCTGCTGGAGATATCCTTTATTTAATACTGCTATTCTATGTCCTATTGTCATAGCCTCTATCTGATCATGAGTTACATATACAAATGTAGGTCTATACAAATTATGAAGTTTCACAAGTTCCTCTCTTGAACTATTCCTCAACTGTACATCAAGATTTGATAAAGGTTCATCTAGAAGAAAAAAAGGTGACTGTTTTACCACAGCTCTGCATAGAGCAACCCTCTGTCTCTGCCCTCCTGAAAGTTCTTTAGAGTATCTTTTTTCCAATCCTTCAAGATTTAATATTTTCAATGCTTCTTTAGCTCTTTTCTCTATCTCTTCCCTTTCCAGCTTATTCATTCTGAGCCCAAATGTTATATTATCCCAAACAGTCATATGAGGATAAAGAGCATAGTTTTGAAATACCATTGCTACATTTCTTTCTCCAGCCTCTATATCATTCATTAATTTATCTCCAAAATACAATTCCCCTGATGTTATTTTTTCAAGCCCTGCTATCATTCTTAATGTTGTACTTTTTCCACATCCAGATGGACCTAAGAGAACAAGTCTTTCTCCTGGATTAATTTCCAAATTAAGATTCTTTACTACTTGGGTATTTCCATAGTCTTTACACACATTTTTAAATATTATACTGCTCATTTCGTCTCCTTTTAAATTATCCTTTTATCCCTGACTTAACAAAACTGGTCATTATCATTCTCTGGCAAAATATGTATAGAATTATTGGAAATATTATAGTCATTCCAGCTATTGCCATAGTTATTCCCCAGTTATTTCCCCCTTCTGAGCTTATGAACATCTGAAGTGCAAGAGATAATGTATAATTTTCCTTACTGCTCAATATTATCAACGGCCAGAAATATTCGTTCCATGAATTAATAAAAAACAATATTCCCATTGCTATTATAGAATTTTTTATCATAGGTATTATAAGGTGTATCAATGTTCTTGTTTCAGATATGTTATCTATTTTAGCTACCTCTAAAAGAGACTTTGGTATTCCTCTCATATTCTGCATCATTAAAAGTATTCCTAAAGCATCTGCTAATTGCGGAAGAATGACTCCAAAACTTGTATCCAGTATTCCCAGCTTTGATGTAGTTAAATAGTTTGGTATCATTGTTACTGTAAAAGGGACAAATAAGGTAATTAATATCATTGAATAAACTATTTTTTTCCCTTTAAATTCCTTATATGTCATTACATAAGCTGCCATAATACTTGTAATTATTTTTCCCAAAGTAACCATTGCCGAAATAAAGAAAGTATTCCATATATATCTGATTATCGGCACATTATTCCATATATGCTTATAATTTTCAAATGTAATTACTGATGGAATCAGCTTCAAAGGTTCAGAAAATATCTGATCCATACTTTTCAGTGATATCGAAAGCATGTATATCAAAGGAAATATCTGCAATAAAATAATTATAAAAAATAATATATGCCATTTTCTTTCTCTAGTTTTCATAATAAACTCCTTTTTCCAGTATTTTTATCTTCAAGCTTATCAATACAAAGAAAAACAGAGTAGTGATTATAGCCAATGCTGAAGCTCTTCCTGTCTGAAAAAATGTGAAAGCATACTGATATATACTATATACAAGGTTTGTACTTCCATTGTTTGGTCCTCCTTGGGTAAGAACATTTATAGGAACAAATACTTGCTGCAGCCCATATACTACTGTCATTATCAATACATACAAAGCTGTTGAAGATGTCATAGGAAGTACTATATATATAAATATTTGAAGATTGGAAAGTTTATCTATTTTTGCACTTTCTATTAATTCTGATGGAACTTCCAGCACCCCTGCTAAAAGAAGTATCAGATTATATCCAAATATTTTCCATGCTGTTATAATACTCACCAAGAGAATTACCAGCCCATTAGTTTTCAGCCAAAATGGAGATTCTATCCCAAATAATTCATAAACTTTTGATATAGGACCTGACATGGGATTAAAAAGCCATAAAAATACCAGAGAAGCTACCACAAGGGAAATTATACTTGGAAAAAATATCATTGCCCTATAAAAGCTTTTTAATCTGCTGATAAGCAGTGCCAATGCATAAGCAAATATATATGGAAGTATAAAATTAAATATTCCCAAAAATATTATATATAAGAATGTATTTCCCAGTGACTTATATATAACTGAATCATTCAATATACTTGTATAATTATCCAGCAGTACAAACTTTTTATTTTTACTTATCATATTCCAGTCAAAAAAACTGAGATAAACAGTTCTTGCTATGGGCCAGAAAACAAATGTAGTAAAAATACCAATAGCTGGAATTAAAAGTGCAATCATGTAGTTTTCTTTTTTTACTTTCAACTAAATCTCTCCTCAATATTTATTATTTTTATATTGAAATTTTAGCAATCATATGTAAATAGGATATAAAATTAATGTATAATAAAAGTAAAAGCTTTTTTACAGTTATTTTACATTTTATCAATAATCAAAATATAAAAAGAGATTGAAATATTTATCAATCTCTTTTTATATTAATTTTATACTATTTTTATTTACCAGCCTGTAACTAATAAATTTCTGGCCGCTTTTTTACTGCATTTCTGATATTTTGAATAAGCTTCTACTCCTCTTTCTCTAATTTTTTCATTATCCTCTTTTTTTAGATAACCATTTACTGCCTCATGAATAGTATAGCTTTCTGGTGCCATACGTCCTGTTGTCCATATCAAAGGATTGATATTTGCAGAGTTTAAATGTTTAGAAAAATAAAGTTTGCTGTAACAGGCAAGTATGATTATATCTCTTTTTTTCTTATCTTTATTTACATATTTGTTTCTAATATTAAAGTCCATAAGTCCATTGTGCCCAATATATGATATCAAACCAGCATTTCCACCTATTCCAATAGTTTTTCCATTCAATTCTATTGTATCTTTTTCCATTCCAGAACTGGCACTTAAAAAATCCTTTGTACATTCTTTAATATACCTTCCATCATAAGCATCTGCTATGATATAAGTATCTTTCTCTGTTATGTGTTTAAATACAATTCTTTCAAGAACTATGAAATTTAATTTTTCTGATTTTATAAGTTTCCATTCTTTACTTCTTTTAAAGTATGTTTTTATTCCATAAGCACAGCCCCAGTAAAGATTATTTTCTGGATCCTGTCCATTTCCTATTTTTTCTGGTACCTTCACTATTCCCTGATACTTATTATCACAAAGAGCTACAAAGATATGTATTGTTTTGATTTCTTGATTTATATCTTTACTATAAATTTTTAAAGTAAAACTGCAAAAAATCAGAAAACTAAAAATAAGGAATATTCTCATTCTTTTCATAATTTCTCCATACTCTGATATTTTCAAAGTGCTGTACCTTTAGTAGGAACAAAAAAATGTGACATATCAACTTTTTCAAGTTCCAATAGTTTAATCTTTTTACTGATACCGCTGGCAAATCCGGTTAAACTTCCATTTTTTCCTACAACACGATGACATGGAATGATGATAGCAATAGGATTATGCCCCACTGCTCCCCCAACTGCCTGACTGGACATTCTTTCTTTTCCCATTTTACCAGCCACAATTTCTGCAATTTCACCATAAGTAATAGTTTTTCCATAAGGAATTTTACATAAAACATCCCATACAGCTTTTCTAAACTCTCCACCATTTGGAGATAGAGGAAGTTCTGAAATATCTGGCTTCTCTCCATTAAAATATCTATCCAGCCATTTTTTTGTAATTTTAAATACCGAAAGTTCTGATTTATCAGCTATCTCCTCTTTAATAGTAGCTGCATAATATTTTTGTCCTTCATACCATAATCCAATGAGATTGTCTCCATCACTTGCCAGTAATATTTCTCCTAAAGGTGATGAGTAGTGTGTTGAATAATACATTTTCCCCTCCTTAATTCACTTATTATAACAGATTCCATAAGTTAACTGTTGCATAGCTCCTCCAAGGGCGCCATGCTTCTGCTAAAGCCAGTATTTCTTTTGAAGTACGTGGTGCCAATGCCTTTTTTACTCCATAATCAGTTTCCAGAAAAGCATCTGTCCACCCCATAGCACGCATAGCAATATATTGAGCTGTCCAGCTTCCTATTCCAGAAATATTCATTAATTTTTTTATCTCTTTTTCTGGAGAATTGCAGGAATTAAAATCTATGCTTTTCTCTTGAAATACTTGAGCAAGCTCTAAAATTGTCTTTGATCTTGTTTGAATTATACCTATTTTTCCAAGATGTTCATTAATTTTATCCTTTAAATTCAAAATATCTTCTGGTTCTGGAAAAATATGAGTCAGTCCTTCAGTTCCAGTTTGAATTGGAGTACCAAAGTTTTCTGTAAGTCTTGCTGCTAATGTCCTTGCTGCTTTTATAGTAATCTGCTGACCTAAGACTGCTCTTACTGCCATCTCAAATGGATTGAAACACCCTGGTACACGAATACCTAAAACACAAAGTTCAGGATTAATTTCATTCATTGATTCCAGAGCTTGGTATACTGCATATGGATCACATGACAAATCAAACAGATGCCTTACACGAGCTAATACCTGTGACAATACAGGAAGAAGATCTGCTGACATAGTAACTTTCAGAGTGTTTCCAACAGGCTGATGCCCTACCTGTATACAACCATGTATATGCTGTTTTTCATTTATAAAATGTACAGTACGATAATACTTATTATCCTTTACTATTTCCACCCCAGGAATAGCACGTGTAGCAAGAAAAGTCAACATATGTTCCCATTGATAAGGAGGACGATATCCTAATGCCAAGGTTATTTCATCTGTTTGCTTTTTTTCATTTCCAGCCTGCTTACGCAAAGCAGTAGGTACAAGTTTATATTGTTTTTTAAAGACATCATTAAAACGTCGTAAACTTCCAAATCCAGCAGCCATTGCAACTTCAAGAACTGATAAATTTGTATCAGTGAGCAGACTTTTAGCAAGAAGCAGCCTGCAGGTTTGCAGATACTGTGTTGAAGTTACATTATATTCTGATACAAATACCCTACGTAAATGGCGAGATGTGCATCCAAGATGGCTGGCAGTTTCCTCTATACTATCACCATTTCCACATTCTTCTTCCAGTACTTTAGCTGCATGCCTGACAAGAGAAGCTGTAGCATCTGTAACAGAAGTTCCTGGAGCAAGTTCTGGTCTGCATATCAGACATGGGCGATATCCTGCCTGTTCTGCCGCTGCTGCTGTAGAGAAAAAAGTACAATTTTCAAATTTCGGCATTTTTGCCCGACATACTGGACGACAATATACTTTTGTAGAAGATACCCCTACAAAAAAACGTCCATCAAATCTTGTATCTTTTGCTTTAAATGCCATATACCATGCATATTTTTTATCTTTCAGCATCATCCCACCCTCCTTTTTTTATAATTATATCATTCTTTTCCAAAAAAATCTGGCTATTTTCGGACATGAATTTTTTATATTTTAAACCTTATTCAATTATTTCTAACAATAAAGAGAGAATATAATTTTTTTATCCTTTAATTCTAAAATAGGTTTTGACATATTCAAGCCATAATTATCTGTTATTATTATTACATAAAGAAAAAACTTAAGGGAGTGATAAATATGAAAAAATTAGCTGTTGTTGGAGTTATGTTATTAGCTTTAGGAGCTACTGCATTTGCAAGAGGACATAGAAACTGGAGTGATACTGATGGAGGAATGCACCACTCTGGAAATGGTTACTGTCAATCATCTTCAAATCATATGAATTTCAAGAGAAGTCCTGAAATGGAAAAAAGCAGTATTCTTATTGAAGAAAAAAGATTAGAAATAAAAAAAGAACTGCTTAAAGACAGCCCTGACTGGAATAAAGTTGAAAAACTTAACACAGAAATAAGCACCGAAAGAGGAAAAATGAGGACTGCTGGAATGAAAGCCAGATTTGAATATAATAAAACTCTTCCTAACCAAAATTAATTATAAAAATATAAAAAATGGTAATAGCGACCCTTTTACCTTAAACCATGAAAAATAATTTAGTAATTTACTAAATTTTATATCTTAAAATCAAAAGAGTAAAACTTTATAATAAATTTAGTTAAAATTATAAAAATTGTTTCTTAAATTACTGTTTTACTCTAAACTCAAAAAAACCTTCTAATATTTGATAATATATCCTTATCAAACTAGAAGGTTTTTAATTTTTTACAATCATCAAAATAATATTATATTATTGGTTAAATCCTAGCCATTTAACCCTTTAATATATTCATTGTATTGCTTTCTTAAATCCTGCAGTTTTTGATTTGTTTCTTTTATTTTTGTATCAATGTCTTCTATTTCTTTATCAAGCGATGTCAACTTTATAATATATTCTTTTCCTTGTACTGAAGTACTGCCAACAGTATCAATATTTCTTCTCATTCTATCTTGCTCTTTTATATAATTTTCACGTAAATCAGATATTTCTTTAAGTTTTATTTGTGTTTCTTCCATTTCACCATACATAGCTGCAGCCTTTATAAAAAACTCTTGAACATTAGGAGATATTTCCTTATTTGTTGAATAATATATCAATGTATCTTTAGGAAAACTTGCAATACTTGTGCTATTCAGTTTTATCACTTCTTCTTTTACAACAACTTTTGCTTCGCTTTCACTTTTTATTTTCATATCAAAACGATAGAGAGCACCTGTTTTTTCTATATATTTTTGCGGTTCTATTAATTTTGAATTATTCATAATAGGATGCTCCACTATAATATTCTTCTCTTTACTGCTGGTATTCTTAAATGTATAAACTTTTTCATAAACATGTTTTACGCTTATATTTAGAACTCCTTTAGACACAGTTATAGCATCAGTTTTAGCTGCTTCCGAAGCTGATATCATCCCAGTTACAGAAAGGTCATCTCCATAAGCTATCATTCTTTCTTCATTCTCAGGTAAAAACTCTAAAAGTGCGTCTCCCACATATGTTCCATCATCATATATTGTAACAGGACCTGCTGGTAATTTCATTCCAGAATTATTCTTAAATTTCACTCCAAGTGCCGGATTAGAACTGACACCATATCCTGCATTTCTTCCATCAAATATAGATACTTTTTTTGCTTCAAAAGCAGTCTGTACAAGAGGAATCATTGCACTTTGCTGTCTCTCCAAAGTAACAGGTTTTGGTGCTGTAAATACAAACATATCCCCAGCATTTCTAATATTAGTCACTTCTTGCTGAACATTTCCTCCAAAAGCCATAGAGGACCTCATCATATTCTTTTTATTTACATTAATTTCTGAAACTAAAACTTCTTTGCTCATTTTCATATCAGCACTTTCTTCATAATATGTATCTAATATTCCGCTTTCATAAGTCCTGGCTTGTGCAAATCCAGCAATTGAAAGTGGAATAATAGGTCTATCTAAATGATATGGTGCATACAATTCTTGTATAAATGATGTAGGTCTTCCTGTCACTAGAGAGAGCTCCACATTATTCCAATCCATCTCACCTACATTATCCACTATTGCCCATCCTTGAAGATATGGCTTTTTATCAGCCAAATCAAATCTATAAGTAGCTTTCCATACAGGACTTGCTATTACATAACTAAATTCTATATCTCTTTTTTTATCTCCAGAAAGATTAATATTTATATTTTTTATATTAGTATTTTTAGAACCCAATATTAAATCAAGTGCTCTATTCATATCAGTTGTTATCTTAGGATCTGTAAAACTATAAGATATAATTTCATCTGTTTTTATAGTTTGGATTTGACCCTCACTCAATATAGAAAGATTAGACAGCTCTACTATCTCATCTCCTACTTTTACTTTTTTAATTTTAGCTCCTATTATTTTCCCAGTTATTTCTCTAGTAGCCACAATCTTTACCTCTGCTCCTCTTAGTGAATTTAATATTTCTTCAATAGAAGGATTATTATTAAGATCAATGCTCAAACTAGCAAGAGTCCTTCTTACAGTTTCTTCAGAAGGATAATTTATTACTGGCAAAGCAGTATTAGGATCATAAATAATAATAGATTTTAATACATCATTTAAAGCACTTGTTTCAAATGGCAAAGTTAATTTTGATGCATTTTCGATAGTTCCTTTATGCTCAAAATATCCTACACCTGATGAATATAATGTTACTTTTTTTATTGGTATATCTACATTTTCTACTGTATTATTAGCTTCTAGATTCATTGTTCCTCCCACTATTAAACCTGCTAAAATTAATAAAAATTTTGATTTCATTATACCTCCCCATCACTTGTTATAATATAGATTTAGCTATTTTTTATTATACACAGCTCCCAAGCCAAAATATAAACATATTAATTTTTTTAATATAAATCCCACCTAAAGATTAACATGTTTTATTTATATAGTATCTTATTTTAAGAAAAACTTCTACTTTTAAAGTAATTAAAATAAATTTCGAATATTCTTTCTAAAGTTTGAGGCTGCTGTGAATGAGTATATTTTCTGTCTATAAATGTTTTCTAATTCTTTTATTCGTTCCAGAATTGACAATTTCTTATATTTAGCTTTAGTTGAAACTAGGTATTCAGTACTGTCTTTAAAATATATAAAAAAAGGGCTTGAAAAGAATAAGAGAAGTTTTAAAAGATAAAATAAATCTGTTATTCTAAAGCTTATAAATTTTAGGATGAATACAGCTCTTTATATTCTGAATTTACAAAAATTAAAATTGGAAGACATAATTTAAAGATAAAAAAATATTTTTAAAGAAACAAAAACAGAAAAAGTATGATAAAATTAAACTAGTCTTATCAAAGTTTCAAGAAAATAATTTTATAAAAATTTCAAACAGTTTATATTTATTAAAAATAATTTTAATCAAAGGAGAAATATGTACTTAAATTTTATAAATTATTTTAGAGGATTTGCTATTTTGCTTATAGTAATGGGACATCTTTTTGAAATAACAAAAGTATTTGATTATAATAACCCACAGTTAAATTCACTTTTTACAAAAATTTGTTTTCCGCTTATAACTGGAGGAACAGCATTATTTGTATTTATTTCTGGATTTTTATTTCATCATATTTTTTATGCACGAGGATTTAATTTAAAAGAGTTTTTAAAAAATAAAGTCAAAAATGTTCTTTGCCCATATTTATTTTCAATAACGCCAATTATAGTATATCGTTTATTTTTTAATCATAAAAATTTAAATTTTTATGAAAATAAAATAAAGTTTCTTAAAACATTAGCTTTAAATTTTTATTCTGGAACTTTATTACTTTCAACTTGGTATATTCCCTTTGCTTTTCTATTATTTTTAGTTTCTCCAATTTTTATAAAATTTATAAAAATAAAAAAATATCATAAAAGAATAATAGTTGGATTACTTTTAATGGCTTCTATTGTTCATAGACCTATCCATAATTTAACTATAAACGTATTTCAAGCATTAATTTATTTCGCTCCAATATATTGTTTGGGAATATATATTTCTATGAACAGAGAAAGTTTTTTTGAAAATTTTAAAGGACAAAAAAAGTTTTTTGCCATAATAACTATGATAATTTTAACAGTTCAAATCTCCACAGGATATTTTATGAACTCTCATAAAAATATGCTGGAGTTTAAGCATTTTGATCTTATGATTTTTCAAAAGTTTTTTCTATGTCTATTTTTAGTTTTATTTTTTAATGAAACAGATAAATATTTTGGAAATAAAGTAAATTTTTTATTTGAAATATTAGCTAAATATAGCTTTCCTATATTTTTTATTCATAATTATTTGATTCAGTTCCTTTACCCAGCAACTGGACTGAGCAGGGGAAATGGTTATATAGAATTAGTTTTTCTCACTATAATTACACTTACTTTATCAATAGTTTTCTCCTATATAATTAAAACTTTTTTTAAAAATAAAAGCAGAATGCTGATAGGTGGATAGTAAAGAGTTTGGTATTTTACCTCTAAATTTATTTTGAAATACTTTTAAGACACTCTAAAAAATAAATAGGCAGAAAAAAATAACTTAAAATAAAAGAAAAAATAATGGAAAATATATATGATAAAATTTGAAAATGAAAAACTAATCATCTTAAAAAAGCTGGATTTTGCAGTAATCCTTTTTTCTTTACCAACTAAAGCAAAAGGATTGTACATTTTACCAGCTTTTTATTATAAATTTTATAACAATATCTTTTTAAGCTTTTAATTTTTACAATAGCAATCTATAAAACATAAAAATTCTTCAATTTACTTTCTTATTAATAAAATCAATTTCAGTTCTAGTTCCTTCATGAGGATTATTCCACAATCCTTTTGTTAAAGTAATACGTAGTAAACATGTATTTTGATCTTCATCATTATTTGCTTCATAATACCAAGCAGCAAATATTTCTCTTAACTTTGCCATCATTTCTGTATTTTTTTCATCACATACCCAACCTAAGTTTTCTCCAATACCATCAGCTGTAAAGTTTTCTACAATGACACAAATAGCTGCTTCAGGATTCTTTAATAATTCCAGCATCTTATTTGAAGTTGCATAAGTAACAATATAAAAAGCTCCATCCTCATAGTATGCATCTACAATACGAGAAGCAGGTTTACTTCTTCCATCAATTCCTGTTTCTTGTGAAATAGTCGAAAGAGTTATCAGTCCATCTTTGTTCCCCACTTGTTTATCTAACAATTTCATGGCTTCTTCATAATTATTCATTCTTTCATCCTCCCAAAATGATTTATAATCTACTTCTTATTTAATCTCTGTGTAGCTATCTTTTATCACCCCTCGCTTAATTATAGATATATATAATTAAAATAACACATTTATTTTATTTTTACAACTTTTATTTTTTAATTTAAACATATTTCTTGAAAAATATCATACTTTATCAGTTGTAAAAAAGCAAATAAAGGCAGCAATCATTAAATATCTTTCCCTTTTCAATTAATTATTTTTCAATATTTTTATTATTATAAAAAGCAGATATATACAAAACTATATTGAAAAAGCTATCATTTTCATACCTTTGGAATTGTGCTATAATAAAAGAAATAGAATAATAAATTGAAATATTTAGAAAGGAATGTTTATGACACTATATGAACTGGTAAATAAATATCATATTGGAACAAATTTAAGCTGTGCTGAAGCAATGTTTAAAGCTTGTAATGAATACTATCATTTAAATCTTAGTGAGGAAACTAGAAAAATGTTTTCTTTAATGGGAATTGGAATGCAGACAGAAAAATCATGTTGTGGTGCATTTACTGTTGCAGTGGGAATAATCGGACTTGTTACAGCAAAAGAAGGAGAAACGGATTATGATAATATGCAAGGTTATGAAATAGTGTGTGACCTTACTGATTTTTTTACAGGTCTTTTCACAACTCTGCATTGTGCAGAACTACAGCAGCTTGAAATTAGTGGTTTTGATAATCCTTGCCATGCATTAGTTGAAGAAATTGCTAAAAAACTAGAAGAATTATTTTCTAAAGAGAAAATTCAACTATTTCTGAACTAGTATATTCTAAAAAATAAATTTTATTAAAAAATAATTAATGATAAATATTACAATAAAAACAGATAAATTCTTTATCTGTTTTTTATTTTACCGTTTTATATCTAAAATCCTATTTTTTTCTTTGTTGTAAAATTTTAATTTTTGTAATACAATTTATCTAGACATAGATAATAAGAGGTGTAACATGGATTTTAAAAATTTTTTAAAAAGCAAAAGAGAAGAATTGGGTTATAGTCAAAATAAACTGGCTAAAACAATCAAAATGACTCAATCCTACTATAACGCTCTTGAAAACGGAGAAATAAAAAATCCTCCAAGTGAAAAAATACTTAATAAAATGATAGAAATATTAAAACTTAGTGATAAAGAAATTACTAAATTTAACTATTTGGTAGCAGTAGAAAGAACTCCTGCACCAGTGCTGGAAAAGCTTAAAAAACTAACAATGCAAAAAAATAAAAAACTTCCTGAACGTAAATATATTCAATTTTATTCAAAAATAAATATGAAAACAGAAACTTCTACTAAAGAAAACAATTTAAATTTTATTTCCCTGCCTGAAATGAAAAATACTAAAACTCTTTTTACCATAGATATGGAAGGGGATTCAATGGAACCTCTTATTAAAAATTCTTCTCTTATTATTTGCAGAAAATATATGGAAGTTAAAAATAATGAAATAGGAGTTTTTATGGTAAATGGAAAATATTATATTAAAAGATTAAAAATATCTAAAAATTATACTGCTCTTACTAGTGATAATCATGATTATTCTCCTATTTTTATTAATCCAAAAGATAAATTTGTTATTGTTGGGAAAGTGTTAAAAGTTATAAATGATATCCAATAATTTTTAATTATATTTTCTAAATTAATTAAATATTTATATAACCACAAACCACCACTTGAAGCGGTGGTTTGCTCCACCCTATAAGAGTATAGCAAGCATAAGCCTTACTGAATGTTGCCAACTGCATAATTCTTCATTCAGCTACTTAAGCAGCTAGTGTGCTTAAGTTAGTTTTTTCTCCAAAAGGATCTATGTACTCTTTTAATGCTAATTGTCATTTGTTATATCTTCTTGTAACTGTTCTCTTATTATATTATGTGATACTTTCTTTATTTCTTCCTACTGTATCAATATAATATCTTCTACCCCAAAAATGTCTGTTCCTGTATTTTAAATTTGTATGCTTATCAAAGATCATTAATAAACTTTTTATTTTCAAAGCGTAGTCTTCTGATTTTTTTGAAGTCTGCTTACTCATGCAGCTTACTGTTTTCCCAACCTGCCTCAATCGCCGCATTACAATCTATATCAAGCTCCTTGGCGACCTCCTGTGGTGTTTTAGTTCCAGCAAGTAACTCATGTATATGCGGATAAAACACATCACGCACACCACGCCAGTTGGGATTGTTGGCCGTAAAATCCACAGTATTAGCTGCATTGGCAGTATAGGCTTCCTGCATAAAAATATATTTGCTCACACGCTCCGCTGTAGTGTTGCTTGCAGGGATACCAATCTGAGCATAATTCATAAACTCCTCTTTGGACATAAAATATCGCAAAAAATCCTTAGCGACTTGTACTTTATCTGGGTTCCCATTGTCAAAAACCTCAAAACCAGTGACAAATGATGTATTATATCCTTTCCCGTCCAGACTAGGAAAATTGACAGCCCCTGTCGAAGTCGTATTCATATTGAGCATCATAGCTCTGTTCGCCATATAAATGGCAAGCTGATTATTTTCAAACAGTGCACTGCAGTCAATAATCTCCATATTCTCACAGCCTGCTGGAAAATATCCAGCCTGGTAGGAATCTACGAGCCATTGCAGAGCAGCAACCCCCTCCTCTGTATTGAGGTTAAATCGGCCATTCCCATCAAAAAAAGAGCTGCCCTTGCTGCGCAGCAGAGTCATAATATGGGTATCACCCTGGTCGTTCTTGGCATACATCAGCATGGGATAGGTCATCTCAGGCAGATTTTTCGCCAGTGTAGATAGAATGTATTGCCACTCTTCTGGTGTCCAGCTCTGGATCGTTTCATCTTCTCCAATATATTGCGCCAGCCCACACTGGCGGAACAGGTCCTTGTTATAGATCAGTGTATTTTGAAGACTGTAATATGGCAGCATATAGGTCTTGCCATCCATTTGGCTCATTCTCCATAATGTTCCATCAACGTCGGAACGCATTTCAGCTGTAATAATGTCGTCCAGCGGCACCACACGGCCTGTATGAATATATCCTGCCATGTTGAAATACCCTTCAAATAAAATGTCCACAGCGTTGTCTGTATCAAAACAGCCTGTGATATAGTCGTCTTCCTCTGTGTAGTTGAATTTCACAACCTCGACTGTGACATCATAATCCTCATGCTGTGCAGCAAATTCCTTACCTGCCTGAGTCAATACATCATAGAAATCGGTAATGCCTGTGTTGGCATTGGCTACCGTCAATGGAGGTAGTTTTATTCTAAGTGTGATCTGTTTTTTTTCAGTTTTTTGGGTTGCACAGCTGGTCAGCGCTCCTAAGAACATGATAAGGGAGATCCCTCCCACAAGAATCTTTCTCCAACGTTTCATTTTTATTCTCCTCTACTTTTCCATTCCAAGCATCTTCATCAGCTTGTTTACATCAATTGGTTTTGCAATAAACCCATTCATTCCGACTTCCTGAGCCTTGTCCTGATCCTCTCTAAATGTATTAGCTGTACAGGCATAAATGATAACCGTTTTCACATCAGGGCGATTCAGTTTGCGGATCAGTTTTGTCGCTTCAAAGCCGTTTCGAATTGGCATTTGCACATCCATTAGGATAACATCGAACTCATATAGTGCTGATTTTTCAAACAATTCGACAACTTCACCACCATCCGCCGCGCGAACTGTAGTAAAGCCAGCCGCATTTAAAATTTCTATAAGAATTTCCGCATTTAACTCATTGTCTTCGGCCACCAGAATATGCAGCCTTTTTCTGCTGTTGCAGTCTTGAAGAATGTTGTCTTCAACAGTAACCTTGTCTAATTCTTTCTGGGCAATCTCCATTGCCACAGAAAAGGTAAAGCAGCTTCCCTCGCCCAGCTGGCTCGTCACAGCCAATGTGCCCCCCATTTCTTTTGCCAGCAAGGAACTGATGGACATGCCAAGCCCAGTTCCCTGTCTGCTCTTGGCATTGCCACTGTGTTCCTGGCTGAATGGATCAAATATCTTCTGCTGAAACTCCTTGCTGATGCCACAGCCAGTATCCTCTACCTGATAGGTCGTCAAAATGTCATTACCTTCAGCTGACTGGAATACCCGCAGGGTAATGCGGCCACCTTCTGGCGTAAATTTGACTGCATTTCCCAAAATGTTGACTAGAATCTGTTCAATCCTCACATCATCTCCAATAAGTTCGGAACAAATAATATTGGTTTCAACCTGGAAGTTGATTCCCTTATCTTCCATTCGGTTACGCATCAGTGACTCAGTGGTAGAAATCAGTTCATTTACGGAAAATGGCTTTAGCACCAGCAGCATCTTGTTGGATTGCAGCTTTGACATATCCAGAATATCGTTGACAAGAGAGAGGAGATATTTTGCAGTTAAATCAGACTTTTTGAGATATTTTGCCAGCTTTTCAGTGTCCTGCATGTTCTGTTGCATCAGATGGTTCAGACCGATGATTCCATTAAGGGGTGTACGAATCTCATGACTCATACTCGAAAGGAACTCTCCGCGGGATTTTGCTTCTGCCTTTGCTGTCGCTGAGGTCAGGGAGATGCGAATAATCAGAAGCATCATCAGACACAAAACAATTACAACAACCACAAGCATGATAACTGTCATAAATACAAACTGCTGTGTCTGTTCATTGAATACTTCTTGAGGAACGGTCAGTACAATACTCCATGTTGTGCCAGGCATTGGAATGAAAGAAACTACCTGCGCTCCCTGATCTATGTAATTAAAGCGCTGCAGGAACGCTTCCTTCCGACCTATCCGAGCGATAATGTCTGAAATTTCCTTTTCCGACAGACCTGCGCGCTCTTGCAGTTGTTCAAAGTAATTGTCTATTTTCCCAATTCCTGCACTACGATTTCGATTAACGACAAAATTTCCATCAATATCGATGATTCCAGTGTAACCTCGCCCATCAAAACTGTCGATTTTCAGCCGCTCCGCCATCAGACTGATTTTTGAAAAGCCAATAATCCCAATAAATTGAATTCCATCCACCTTAAACGGCTTGCACTGAACACCGTAGACAAGACTTTCTGAAATTGCCTCCAGCACATTTAAAGCATCATAACGAATAACAAATTTCTCTTGGCTTGAAAGTAGTGGCAGCACATATGACTGTGTCCTCTCATTTTTGACCACATTTGCACTTGAGTATGTATTCCCATTGGAATCCACTAAATAAATTGTATTAAAGATATTTGAACTTTGCTCTAAATTCAAGCGCCTGCAAACTTCTTGTATATTGTCACATTTATTTACCTGTACTCTGGTGTAAACTGCAGACAGAGAATCCCATGAACTTTCTAACTCACTTTGAATGTTTTGCATATCGTGTCTGGACAATTCTTGCATTGAAGCTACAACGGAAGTATCAGTGGTTTGAGTAAGTTGTTTCACATAGATGGAAACTGCAAGCGATAAAAAAACTAATGTTGCTATCATAAAAATGATCATCCAGTTCTTGCTTCGCCTTTTCATAACTTTACCCCCTTCCCACGGAATGTTTCGTTAATTTAGTTAACACTTTATCATATTTCTTTAGCCCATCTAATATAGTAAAGTAAACAGTATAAAGTACATTTATCTAGTAATCTTCCATTTTATTTTCAGCAAAATTTTTTGTAAAGCATTCCGCAGAGGAAATTCTTTGCAGAAGGAATTCAGTATATTCTCAACAAATGATTACCAAAGGTTGACAAATACTTCTGAATCTTTCTCACACCAGTATGATTCTTTACCTCCATCCTTAAATTTTGCAGACCCTTTTCTCCCATTGACAAAAATATTAGGTTACCATTAAACTAAATATCTAGAATTTCATCTCTGTACAGGACAAAATACTTTATAATATTTTCTCGAAACAGCTCTTCCATTCCTTAATAAATAACCCTGGAAACTTTCCATTTTTCTGTTTTTATATACTCATCCTTTTCTAGTCTATTTAATACAATTCGTATGGTAGTCCAAGCCACCCTAAATGAATTGCTATTAAAGAAAATACTCTATTTATAGTATTCATTCAGTTCCTTGTTCTTCTCTATACCTGTACTCCAGTATAAAATCACTTTTTAAGTATTCAGTATTACTTGCAATAATAATCTTTGATCCTGCTTATAATAAGCATTGTCTAAATTATATCATATTTCAGATAAACCTACAATGATGTGACAAAGAAACCTTGCCTTTCCAAAGTTTTTGTGATGCTATTTTGATACTAAAAAATTGAACTACCCAAAATATTATGTAAAATATTAATATACTTACGAAATATTTCCCTGCAAAAATATATCAAATACATTCCCATATATTTGTATTTCTTGAATGGGAGTAGTAGCTGAATTTCTCTCAAACCATTATTTAAAGAGAGGTTAAAAGAACTAAAAAACCTTCACAACAATAAAATGGCAATAAAAAAATGAACCTGTCCTATTGCATTTTATCCAATAATTCAGGTTCATTGTAATTAATTTATTTTAGTCAGGCTTATATACTCCACTATTTACAGCATTCTGCATTGCAGCTCTTATTTTTGTTCCCCTAACAGAGGCCCCAGCCACCTCTATTTTCTCCGGCTTATAAAGTTTTTCTAAAACATCTTTAAGTTTTTTTCCATCAGTAAATTTTAAAATAGCTTCATATCTTTCTTTTTGATCAGCTACAGATTTTTCTTTAAGATAGTCAGTTCCTTTATATGCAAGTGTTCTATATTTAGGATTACTTACAACATCATCTTTTAGATTAAACTGCACTTCAACTTGTGTTTCCTGACCTGATACAAATACTCCTCTATAAAGACCATTTCTAAATTCTGCACCATATGAAACAATGCTACTCACTAATGCAAGCATCAATAAACTTTTTCTCATTCTGCTACCTCCTAGGTGTTTTAGAATATTATAAGATATTTTGCTTGTATAGTCAATATATTTGTAATTCAAAATTAATTTACAAAATTTATTTTAAATATCCTGTTATAAAAAATGTTTTTAAAGTTCTTATGTTTGTAATATAAATGCCACAAAAGAATAGTATATTTAATACATAACAAAACAAATCTTTCCCCAAGATGTTTTATATATAAAAATAAAGAAAGCGGTTTTTAATTAACTGCTTTCTTTATTTTTTGAATAATTATTGATATTTTTATATCTCTGTTTATTTAAAAATTCTATTTTAAATTCATTAAAATGATTTTTAGCTAGAGTTGTTAAAAAATATTTAATTATTTTTCCTCATACAAAATCCCCATATGTACTTTTCCACTTTTCATTCTTAAAACTCCAAATAACAGCGCACATACAAGCATTCCCAAGTTTATTATTACTGCATTTCTTGATAAACCTCTCAATGTTAAATATGATGCAAACAATGATGTTATAATTGCTAAAACTGCAAAAGCTTTTAATTTTAACTCTGATATATGATATCTGCTTATTTTCCATTCTTCTGGTATTACTTTTGGAATTGAAATTATTGTTGTGGCTATCATAAAATCTGTAAATCTATTTGTAAATACACTTGTTCCTGCTATAAAATCAAGGTCTACTCCTGTTACTATTGGAAGCATTCCCAAAATGTACAAAGCTATTATTAAATTATGCGGTGTTTTAAATTTTTCATTAACATGACCAAAAAATTTAGGAAACCATCCATCATTACATGCTTTTAATATAGGCTTTGTTACCCACCCTATTTGTGAATTTAAACTTGTTACTAAAGCAAAACATGCTCCTCCCACAATAAAAAATATATATAAAGGTCCTGGTAAAATTTTAGAAGCAACTAAACTTAATGGCTGATTGGCTACCTCTTTAACAGGAAATACTCCAGAAGCTATAATAGCCATAACTGCATAAAAAAATGCTACAATTAAAGTTGAAACAATAATACACCATGGGATGTCTTTAGTTGGATTTTTTGCTTCTATTGCTAAAGCTGAAATTCCATCAGCTCCACTGCAGGCAAAAGTTAATATTCCTGCTGCTGTGAGAACTCCCATTGGCCCATTTGTCATAAATTCCTTAGGATTAAAAAAGTTACTATCTATATGAAAAAAACCAAAGAAACAAAACAATGACATAGATATTCCTAAAGTTAGTACCATTAGATTTTGAACTTTGGAAGCTTCTTTAATTCCTACCAAATTTGTAATCGTAAATATTGTCAAACATACACCAGCAGCTACTTTTAAATTTATTCCAGGTATCAAAGAACTAAAATATTGAGCAAATGATAATGCATACCAACTGATTGAAATATTTGCTATTATACTTATTATTATAAAAGTTCCTGCTAATTTTTTATATCCAAACATACCTAAATGAGCATAAGTTCCTCCATTTAATCTTACACTCCCATTAACTAAAATTTTTGGAACTAATGATACTATTATTATTGCTGCTGCTAAAATAAATGCTAAAGCTGCTGATCTCCCAGTCATTCCTATTGCTATAGGCAAAGTTGAAAAAATTCCAGCTCCTGTTACTGTTCCAATTGCATGACATAATAGATCTGTCCTTGTTAACACCCTCTTAAGATTTACCTCACTTTTCATAATTACTTTCTCCTTTAATACCACTATTAAAACATCTTACAATTCTTCTAAATAATGTTGTAGTATTGCTTTTTTGATCAGGGTTTCTTTTCCTGTTCTTAATTTTTCAAGTAATTTTTTATGAGTTAATACATTTCGCTTTAAAGAATCAATATCAGAATTATAAATATTTAAAAAAATAGAATAATTATATCCACCAAAGTTTTTCCAAGTTTTATAAATTATATTCTTCCCACACTCTTGAACTATAAGCTCATGAAACTTTAACCCCAATATAAACATGTCATCAAAATTTTTACTTTTCTTTATATTACTTAATTCTACTATTATACTCTCTAACTTTTTTATAGTTTCATCAGCTATTTTAAAATTGCAATACTCTAAAGAAATTATTTCTAAATTTGCCCTTAATCTAAAAATTTCTTCCAATTCTTCTAAATTTATTTCACGTAGAAAACATCCTTTTTGTGGAATATATTCCACTATTCCTTCTTGCTCCAATTGTCTTAAAGCTTCTCTAACAGGATTTCTACTGACATTTAATTCTTGAGCAATAGTAGTTTCTAACATTTTTTTTCCTGGTTTAAACTTTCCCATTAAAATTAAATGTCGAATTTCTTTAGCTACTCTTTCTCTTATAGTATCTATTTTGGGTTCCATTTTTACATCTCCTTCTAAAAAGGTTTATATAGTATAAATTATAATCTAGCATCTAGAAATAATCAACAGGATTATTCAAGGTTAAAATTAATTTTTATACTTCAAAAGATCAGTCAGAAAATATACTTTCTAGCTGATCTCTTTTATTTATAAATCAATTATACTATTTATTATTTTTTAACCATTTTAAAGCACAATTAGTAAAAATAGCACTTCCTAAATAAAAAGCTTTTTCATTAAATTGAACTTTAGGATTATGTCCTCCATATAAATATCCTTCTTCTTTAGACCCTGCTCCTAATCCAAAATATGTACTTGGAATTTCATCAGCATACACTGAAAAATCTTCTGACCCCATTGATTGATGAGTTTCTCTTGTATTTTCTCTTCCTACTATTTCTGAAGCATAAGTTAACATTTCTTCTGTAACCTCACTATTAGTAACTAATGGAGGAATACCAGGGAGAAACTCAACAATACATTTTCCCCCATACTTTTCTGCAGTTTTAGTTGCAATTTCATTTATTCTTAACTTTACAAACTCTCTTAATTCATTTGAATATGTTCTGAATGTTCCTTCCATCCTAGCAGTATCTGGTATAACATTTCTCACTGTTCCACCATGAAAAGATCCTATACTTAAAACAAATGGCTGCATTGGAGATATTTCTCTAGTTGTTATACTTTGCAAAGATAAATAAATATTTGTCAAAATATTAATTGGATCTATCCCTTCGTTTGGATAAGCTCCATGACATCCTTTTCCTTCAACCTGAATATTAAAATTATCAGAAGAAGCATACAGATTTCCTTTTTTATAAATCAAATGCCCAGTTTGAACATCAACAGTTTCAATATGCATAGCTATAGCAGCATCTATTTTATATTTTTTTAATAATCCCCCCTCAATTACTGCTTGAGCTCCTTCTAAAGTTTCTTCACCTGGCTGAAATAATAGCAATACAGTTCCTTCTAATTCATTTCCATATTGTTTTAATAATTTTGCTGCTCCCAATAACATAGCAATATGAGTATCATGTCCACAAGTATGTCCATAGTCATTTTTAGATTTAAAAGGCAAATCATTAATTTCTGCCATTGGAAGTGCATCCATATCTGCCCTTATCAATAAAGTTTTTCCTAACTTTCCTATTTTAGCAAGAACTCCACATTTACAAATCTCTTCTATTTCATACCCCATTTCAAAAAGTTTTTGTTTAACAAATGCAGATGTTCTAGCTAATTCAAGACCTATTTCAGGGTATTCATGAATATATCTTCTATTTTCAATTATTTCGTTTTCAATGGCCTTTGCAGCCCTTTTAATTTCATCATATTTTTCCATATTTCCTCCCATAACTCAATGAACATCAGCTATTTATTCAGCTTTTTCATATAAAATATCCATATGTATTTTTCCACTTTTCATTCTTAAAACTCCAAATAACAGTGCACATGCAAGCATTCCCAAGTTTATTATTACTGCATTTCTTGATAAACCTCTCAATGTTAAATATGATGCAAACAATGATGTTATAATTGCTAAAACTGCAAAAGCTTTTAATTTTAACTCTGATATATGATATCTGCTTATTTTCCATTCTTCTGGTATTACTTTTGGAATTGAAATTATTGTTGTGGCTATCATAAAATCTGTAAATCTATTTGTAAATACACTTGTTCCTGCTATAAAATCAAGGTCTACTCCTGTTACTATTGGAAGCATTCCCAAAATGTACAAAGCTATTATTAAATTATGTGGTGTTTTAAATTTTTCATTAACATGACCAAAAAATTTAGGAAACCATCCATCATTACATGCTTTTAATATAGGCTTTGTTACCCACCCTATTTGTGAATTTAAACTTGTTACTAAAGCAAAACATGCTCCTCCCACAATAAAAAATATATATAAAGGTCCTGGTAAAATTTTAGAAGCAACCAAACTTAATGGTTGATTTATCACTTCTGCTAAAGGAAATACGCCTGAGGCAACTACTGCCATGACTGCATATAAAACGGCTACTGCTAAAGTTGAAACAATAATACACCATGGAATATCTTTAGTTGGATTTTTCGCTTCTGGTGATAATGGAATTATTCCATCAGCCCCACTGCAGGCAAAAGTTAACATCCCTGCTGCTGTAAGAACTCCCATCGGTCCATTTGTTATAAAAGATTGTGGTTCAAAAAAACCAGGTTGAATGTGAAAAACACCAAAAAAACAAAACATTGATAAAGAAATTGCTAATATAAGAACCATTAAATTTTGAAGTCTTGAAGCTTCTTTAATTCCTATCAAATTTGTAATTGTAAACAATGTTAAACATGCTCCAGCAATAAATTTAATACTCATTCCAGGAACTAATGAACTAAAATATTGAGCAAAAGTAATTGCATACCAGCTGATTGAAATATTTGCTATTATACTTATTATTATAAAAGCTCCTGCCAATCTTTTATAACCAAATAACCCAAGATGTGCATAAGTTCCCCCGTTTAATCTCACACTTCCATTAACTAAAATTCTTGGAACCAGAGATATTATTATTATTACTGCTGCTAAAATAAATGCTAAAGCTGCTGATCTCCCAGTCATTCCTATTGCTATAGGCAAAGTTGAAAAAATTCCAGCTCCTATAACTGAACCTATTGCATGTGACATTAAATCTGTTCTTGTTAAAACTTTTTTTAAATTTACTGCTTCTTGTGCCATTCAAACCCCTCCATATGTTTTTAAAATGTATACATTTATTTCAAAAAAATGTATACATTTTTTAAAGTGATTATATGACTTTTTTCTTTTAAAGTCAAGGTTTTATTTTAAAAAATTTAGTTATTTTTTAGTTTTTTCATTAAAAAAAATGATGAAATTAAGTATTTTTCATTGAAAAAATCTATTTATTAAACAAAAAAAATCCCCTACAGCAAAATCTGCCATAAGGGAAATCATTTTTTATTACAAGTTATTGAAACTTTCTAAATATTCTTTTATAAATTCTTTTTCTATAAAAAATTTTATAGAAGATCTCAAATTCATCATAATTAATTTATTTTAATTAGGTTATATATTCC
Source organism: Fusobacterium varium (assembly GCA_002356455.1). Taxonomy (NCBI): domain Bacteria; kingdom Fusobacteriati; phylum Fusobacteriota; class Fusobacteriia; order Fusobacteriales; family Fusobacteriaceae; genus Fusobacterium; species Fusobacterium varium. The sequence continues at coordinate 53,802 of AP017968.1, read as the reverse complement.
ATTGTTTCCAACATTCCATATTGTAATTTTTATTCTACAGGTAGTATTTACTTATATTTTGAGATATCAGTACAACAAATTAATACTGCATCTCTATTCTGTTCCCATTTTAATTTGGAAGCTGCTGAATTTACCCAACCATGTAAAGCCTCTGAATAAATTTCTTCTGTTGCATAAGGAACTTTATCACTAAGTTTATCTATTGGACATTTCTTACATGGAGTATCTATATTAAAAGTCATTTTATAACAAGTTTGACTATAATCAAGTCCTAATTTTTTTATTGAGTTATTGACATAAAGTATTTTGTAAGTTTTAAGATCTACCACATATACATATCCATTTAAATTTTCTAACATTTCTACATAATTTTGATAGCTAGTCTCTAATTTTAATGTAGTATTAAACTTTACCATAAATACTGAAAGAATTCTAGATATGTAACCTAAAATTGCTATTTCTTCACCTGACCAATTATGATATTTTGTACACATATCAAAACCTATAAATCCTGTCATAATTTTCTCATTATAAATTGCACAATGAAGTAAAGATTTTATATTTTGTGCTCTACAAATTTCATAAACTTCACGATTTGAATATCTTACATCTGGACAGCAAAATATACCTTCTTTAGTATATTGTGACAGATACATTCCTAATTCTTTATAAACAATATTTTGAAATTGCCCCTTTTCTATCGATGAAGTACACCATTCATAAATCTTTCTTGCTGATTTTCCTTCTGAATCATTTTGAAAAATATAAACGCGCTCTACCTTAAAGCGCTTACCTAAAAGTTCTAAAACCATTTGTATACTAGCATTTATATCCTTTGTTTCATATAAGATTTCAAAAATTTTAAAAGAAAAATCTCCTTGAAAATAAGTATTTAAAAAACTTTCTGACCATTCCACTGGTGTACGATTATCCTGAAGTGATCCTGTCATATGAGATTTATAAATTGTATAACAATCTTTTCCTCGGCGTTTAGATTCATATAAAGCAATATCAGCTAAATGATAAAGTTCATCAAATGTTTTCCCATGCATAGGATAAGCTGCAATTCCAACACTGCCATGAATATTATACTTTGATGCAGATCCATAATAATTCATTCGTAGAGCTTGTAATAATTGTTCAGCTTTAGAAGCAGTATTATCTAAAGATATATATGGCATATATGCTGCAATTTCATCTCCTCCTATTCTACCAACAATACTATTGCTAGGAAAAAAATCTCTAATTTTATGAGTAAATTCTATTAGAACAGTATCTCCTAATTGGTGACCTAAATTATCATTTAATTCTTTAAAATTATCAATATCAATAATGAAAAAAGAACCCACTTCATTTGGAAAAATTTCAAGAATTTTTTCTATTTGAATACGTGTTTCTTCTTTATTTAACAATTTAGTCAATGGATCACGCTGAGATTTAAAAGTCAATATGTCAAATTCATTTTTTTGTGAATTTATATTTAAAAATAACCCTACAGCCCGTAATGGATTGCCATTTTCATCACAAATTGCAGTAGAACGGCTCTTTATCCAAATATACTCTCCATTAGCAGCCTTTATTCTAAATTCAGATATTGAGCATATATTTTTTTTATAAGTATTAGATATCCATTGTTCAAATATTTCTAAATCACTTGGATGAATTCTTGATCTTATTCCTGAGTTTGTGGTTAATTTTTCTATAATAGGTACTTCTCCAAATATCTCTACATATTTGCTAGATATAAAAATGGTATCAGTTATAAAATCCCAATCAAACATAATATCATCACTTTGTTCTACAATTGCTCTATAACGCTCCTCTGAAAAATATAATGTTTCCTTTGCCTTTTTTTCTTTTAAGACAAGATTTTCTAACTCTTTTATTTTTTCTTCTAATGATTGCTGCAATAATTCTGTATGTTCTAGTTCTTCTGTTATATCCTGAAAAGCATAAAGACCTATAGGTCTTCCATGTTCATCTATTATACAAGAGGAATTTCCCTGTAAAATAATTACTTTTCCATCTTTCTTGATAGCACGTGTTTGAAACTTTAATGATTTGCCAGTTTTTATTAACTGTTCAATATTTTTTTTAACAATTGGTACATCATCTGGATGTGTAAAAGCAGTAATACTATTATGGAAAATTTCTCTAAATTCCTGTCGAGTATAACCTAAATATTCCAATGCACGATCATTAACATATTGAACTGTACCTTCTCCATCTAAATAACCTTTCATTAAGCCCATATCAATATTTTTTCCTAATGTATATAGTTCCCAATTATCCATTAGAAACTCTTCAGGAACTACTTGTGAATGAGACTTTTTATTGCCTTTTTCAGATGAAAAGTATTCTTGAATATCAAATGCAATATCTCCTTTCTTCAAGTACTCTATGTAGTCAGTAACAGTCATTGGTTTTGCATAAAAGTATCCCTGTCCTAAATCACAACTTAATTTTTTTAAAAAATCTGCTTGTTCTTCAGTTTCTATACCTTCCATAACAGGGGTCATTCTCAATGACTTAATCAGTTCAATAACTTTTGTAATAATCATTTTTCCTTTTTCTGTATCAGTAGATGAATTCAAAAAAGCTTTATCTAGTTTTATAATATCAATTGGTAATTCTTTAAGACAGCTTAAGGAAGAATAGGCACTTCCAAAATCATCTAATGAAACTCTAAATCCAAGTAGTTTTAAGCCGCTTGCTACTTCAATTAAACGTTCAAAGTCTACTATCGATAAACTTTCAGTAAATTCAATCTCAATAAGTTTAGTATCAATATTAAATTGTTTCACAGTTTGAAAAATATGATCTACTAAATATTCAGATGAAAGATGAATTTTTGAAAAATTAATGGATATTGGTAATTGTGGTATTCCTTTTATTAAACTTTCCTTTAAAAATTGACAAGCTTCTTCTAACATAAAAAAATCTAACTGTTTGATAAATCCATTTTGTTCTAAAATGCTAATAAAATTATCTGGATAAATTAAACCATATTTTGGATTTTTCCATCTGGCTAAAGCTTCTGCACCTATAATTTGACTATTTTTAATAAGTACTTTAGGTTGTAAATACATTTCAAATTCATGATTTATTAATGCTGATTCCATAGATAATGTTACAATTTTCTTCCATTGTAATTCGACATCCATTTTTTCATCATAAAATCTAAAGCTATTCCCTAAGCATTCCTTAGCCTTCTTTCGAGCATAATTTGCTTTATCAACTAAAGAAGAAATTGATGCTATTTCTTGTATCATAACGATTCCCCCACTGGCTGTCAGGTTATAGTGTGGAGGTAAAATATCTTTTAATGCAGCCTTCCAATTAGTAAGTTTAATAAAAGTCTGAGCTATTTCAGGATATTCTTTAAATCTTATATAAAATGCAAAAATATCAGCATGAATTCTTGAAAAAATACTATTTTCATTGAGAGTTATTAAAAAATAATTTGTTAATGTCTGTAGAATTAAATCTCCTACCTCATAACCAAATAAATCATTTATATAGTTAAAATGGTCTAAATCTATTGTCATAATAGCTAAATTAAAATCACTATTAATATTTTTTTCAATATCTTCTTTGACTTTAGTGTAAAAATTATCTACTGAAAGATAGTTTTTAGCTTGTTCATTATTCATAGTACACCTCTAATTTTTATAATTTTTTCTAACTTTAATTTTTTTTAATTTATAATTATGTATTTTTTTCAAAGAGGTAATATTTTAAAAATTTCCTTTATTTTTTTGTCTTAAAGATATTATTTGGTATTTTAATATATAGATTTTATCAGATTTTTATTTAATATTCAACTATATAATATTTTTAATTTTAGTGTTTTATTTTTGTTTTTAATCACATATATTTTCTAATATATAGGTATTAATTTTCATACATTTTATAATAAAAAACTTATAGCTTTGTATTTTATTTCACTTCAAAAAAAATCCCCTACAGCAGAGTCTGCCATAAGGGAAATAATCTTTTATTATAAGTTATCGAAACTTTCTAAGCATTCTTTTATAAGTTCTTTCTTTTCATCTCTTGGAACATAAACAGCAAATATTTCTTTTTCATCTTCTCCAAAGAATTTTATAGAGCAACTTTTTCTTCCATACATTACATCTTCTACAATAAATATTTCCTTTATTTTAGAAGCTGATAAATGCCCTCCTATTGAAGATGTCTCATCATGAAAATTTAAAAATCCATGTGAATAGAATCCTTTTGGAAATTTATCTTTTATCTCTAAAACAAAACTAGGTGTAACAACAAGTAAAAATACTTTTTCCCAGCTTCTTAATATATCAAAAAGTTCATCTAATTTTGCTATATCATATTTTCTCACCGTTGGCGCATGTCTTAATACTTCTATAAATGATATCCCCAAATCTTTAGATACTTTTGACAAAGATACTCCTTCTTCACTCCTTAATATTTTCTCAATCTTTTCCTTCATAAAATCCTCCTGTTATTATTTGATTGTAAAAATATATTATAATACAAATATTTTTATAATCCAATCTTTTTTTAGATTTCTCTATATTTGTGTATAAAAAAACTTTTCAAATAATGGAATAGATAATTAAGTATCTATTTATAAATACTTATTTTTTTACTATTAACATGATATAATATTTTAAATAGAACTCTTATAAATACTATTTGTAATATCAATAAAAAAACTCAAGAGGTGAAGTAATGAATAATTACAAAATAAACATAATAAACGATATTTACTTTAGCAAGTTTTTTATGATAGTAAATGCAGATACTGATAAGCAGGCTTTAGAAAAAGCTATAGCACGTTACCGAATGAGAATAGTAAAAAAACTAGGTCATTCAGAACCTAGAATAAATATTGAAAATAATATAATTATTGAAAAATTAAGATAATTAAATTAAAATAAAGCCTCTCTATCAGACTATGTCTAACAAGGAGGCTTTTTATAAAAATATTTTTTAATCAAATAATTTCATCTGTTCATCTTCAGCTATTTCTTTAAGTATTATTGAAGCATTCTTTCCTTTATAATTTAACCCTGATTTTTCTGCCTGTTCCCTTTGTAATTTTTTAGGAATATGGTATTTTTTTCCATCTTTTATAAAATACTCTCCTGTTTCAAAAAAATTAAAAGTTATATCATATTTCCTGCATTGCTCATAAAGACTTTTTATCCAATCATAATTGCAAGGTCTGGCTCCAGCATAATTTTCCCCGCTGGCACTTATATCATTTATTATTCCACTTTTCAGATACTTTTCTATATTTATTTCCTCCAAAAGAGGAGCTGCCACTACTCCCTTAAACTTAAATGGCAATTCTAAAAGAATAGGTATTCTTTCATCTGCTCTCTTTTGATTCTCAGCTGTTATATTAATCCAAACATTATCCCAGCCATTATTCCAATCAAAAGGAAGTACTTCTTTTATTCTCTCTGGTCTTTTTGTTAGTATCCAGAAAATAATATCAGTTCTGATTCGTATTATATCCCATATTTCTTCTCTCCATTCATCTGCTTCTTCCAGAAAGAAATCTGAAGTCATACAAGTATAAAGAATAGTCCCTTTTTTTATTTTATAATTCCCTTTTCTATCTTTTTTTAAAGGAAGGTTAAAATTATTTTTTACTTTGTATACTATATCGCTTCTCTGCCCTCTTTGTGCATCCAAATAGTACATATAACAATTTATGCAGCCTTCACTTTTTTTATGACAGCCATGCCATGGATTCCATATTTCACTCATTTTTTCTCCTGTATAAAGCTTTTCTATTCTTTATCTGCATAATAACATTTTTATTCTTTGATTTCAAATTTTATGTCTTAATTATAGTAATAAAAATCAAAATTATTAAAAAATAATATGTTATTTAATTAATAAAAAAACTTTATAAAGAGAAAATTTTCTACATATATTTAAAAAATTGAAATTATTTCTAAATATAGTTTCATTTTTTATTATATATCTCCACAGTATTGTAAATATAGTTCTTTAATTTTATCAACAACATAGTCTGGCTGAATTAATGAATAACAATCTTTATAACTGAGAGAACTGCACTCAGGATAAATATCTCTGGGTTCTACACCTTGATGTTTTTTACTTGGGTTAGCCAGCCACTCTTTTTTTCTGCTCTTAGGACTGAAAATAGCAAAGCTTGGAATATCTAAACTTTGAGCTATATGCCTTGGTCCTCCCTCATTTCCAAAAAACATATCACAATTTGAAATAAGTGCTGCCAACTCTCTTATTGAAGTTGTTTCTATATTTGAAAAAATATTTTTACTGTTATTTAATCCAGAATGAAAATTTTTAACAAATTCTTTTTCTGCTGGAGAATAAAATAGTATAATCTGTGGATTCATTTCTTCTATTACTTTTTTGATAACACATTCCATTTTATTGAGTGGATAAATTTTCTCTGGACGCCTTGAATTTACAGCACATATAAATACAGGCTTTGAAAAATCTATTCCTGCTTCTTTCATTTTTCTTTTCATATTTTCTTTTTCTTTTTCATTTATATGAGTGATATAACTGTTGTCATACAGTATTTTATATTTTTCTTCCAATGGAGCCAGCATTTTTAAAAACTTATCAACTTTATCCTTTGAATCAGCAGGTTCAGAAATCTTATGAGTATATGTAAATCCTCTATATTTTTTCTTTCTTCCTATTCTATATTTGCTTCCCAAAGAAAATAAAGTAAACATTTCACTTTTGGGAGTAGACATTATATCTATTACTATATCATATTTTTTTCTTGTTACTTTCCATACTTTAGCTATATACTTAAGAGGGTTCTTCTGTTCTTCTTTAGTTAATGATATAATATTGTCAATATATGGATGGTTTTTAAATAAAGGAGCAATATGCTCATATACTACATAATCAATTTCAGATTCAGGGAAACTTTTTTTAAGAGTATTGCATATAGCTGAGCTTAAAACAGCATCTCCTATTTGTTTAAAACGTACTACTAATATTTTCATGGTTTTCTCCTTTAAATTTATTTAAAATATCTTCTTCAATGTTATCAAGAAGATTGTATCTTTTTTGGTATTGGCTTCTTTTCTTGCTTGGTACCTCCTCTAAAGATTTTCTTTTTATGGATTTAGGAAAGTACCATAATTTATTTTCTAATTGAAAAGCATTTAAAGATTTCCAAAATGAGTCATAATCAGAGTGAATTGTCCTTCTTGAAGTATATCTTTCTGATGTATATATATGTGTAAAATTACCTGTTGCTGCTTTTACAAAATTAGTTTTTGTTGCTTTTTCTAAAAAACAAAGAGCTTCAAATAAAAGTTTCTTAGGAAATAAACCATACATATTCTTAGTACAGTTTTTTATATATTCTTCATTTAAGTCTTTCGAAGCTCCTTGTAACCCCCCAATCAGTATTGTTTTTTTATCCTTCTGATTTATAATTCCAAAAGTCAGGGTTCCTATTATATTTTCACATGAATTGGTTAATTTTAGATTAATTTCTCCCTCTTTATCAAAATTAGTATATATACAAAGATAAATTTTATAAAAAGATCCATCTTTGACAGGAAAACTGCTTAATAAAATTTTTCCTTTTCTATATAACTCATCACTCAATTCAGCAGGAAAAAAAATATCTACAAAACTATAACTTTCTATAATACTCTTTACTTTTTCATTTGTTTTTAAATCCTTGATTAGATAAGGACGGTGTACTTTACTGATAAGCACTGGATAATTAAAAATACTTTTTTTCAATTTTTCGTGTTTTAATATGAACTCTCCTACCTGTAAAGAGAAAGGTAAATAAACTATTGTCCTAAAAATAAATTTTATCTGCTTTTTTAATGTATTTATCTGACCTTTCCCTTTTCCTTTTTTTATAACTTTAAAATATAATTGTAATATTTGCATAGTAGAATTAAACTGCAATTTTTCCTCCATCTATTTATAAAATTTAGAAATTAAATCTATAACCCACTGATAATGTTACTCTTTGTGAATCATAATCTCTTTTATCTGATTCATCATCTATCTTTATCTTAAATCTGTTTATTTCATACATTAAATCTATTAGGAAATTTTTATATTCTATTCCTCCTCCCATTCCTAAATAAACTCCATTATCTGCTTTTACTTTATGTGAATAGTCCATTTTTTTCCCTGTATTGATATCTGTTATTTTTCCCTTGAAATCATCTTTAAATTTATTGAAGGAATATCCAATATTCCATTTTAAATATGGTCTCCAGTTTCCAATTCTATCAAAATTATATTTTGTAACTAAGTAAACTGGTACTGATTTATAATCTGGCATTCGCTGTTCTACGGATACTTTATTTTCAGAATAACGTTTTGTATCTGTCAGTGATTTATCAAAATATTATACTCCTATTCCTATTCCTGCTTCAAATTCTTCTGTAATTTCTCTTGTTGCTTCTACTGTGAAACTTACTACAGCAGCTTCAGCATTTTTATCTCCTATCTGATATCCTTTACTATTATAAGTCTTATATTTTTCATATACACTTCCTCCTAATCTTAAATATACATTAGTATCTTTTTCTGCAAAAGCCTGATTGTTTATTAATATAATTCCTGCCAACCCTAATAAAGTCTTACTGATTTTCATCTTTTTTCCTCCTTAAAGATTAATTTAATATTTTATTTTTATATGTGATTTCCAAAATAATATTATTTTCTTTAAAAATGATATTTGGGAATAAATACTAAAAAATATACATTTAATAAAAGTTCTTCTTAAAATCAACAGTCAGACATTTTTTAAATCTTTTTTGAATTATACCTCAATATTAAGCATATTTTTCTTTCAATACACAAACTCATTATTTTCCTACGCAAAAATATACTATGTCAAAAATATAAGTTTATTTAAAAATTTCATATTCGCCTTTAAATTACAATTATTAAATACTTTTCAAGATTATAAAATTAATATTTATGAAAAAACTTTACTTATTTTAAATAAGTTGATATAACTAATTGAGATTATTGATTACTCTATATAAAAGGAGAATAATATGTATAAAAAAATATTGATATTTATAATTATTTCAGTTGTTTCTTTAGGTACATTTTTAAAATTTATAGCTCACAATGAAAAGGATTTTATATATGTAGTGCCTAAAATAAAATATATTGAAGTTTTAGATAGAAATATAGGCGAATACTCTATTCTTTTTTCTGATGGAAAAAGTACAAATTTTGAAATGAGGAATTTCCTTAATGGAAAAATCTTTTTCAATGTCCCTAATGGAGATTACACATTAAAAATAAGCTATGATGAACAGGAAAAGTATGTACCTTTTAGAAAAGATGATAATTGGAAAAAAATAATAATTCCTCTGCAAGGAGATATTTTCTCTAAAAAACAGGAAATAGCATTAAATATAATAACTTTAACCCTTATAATTTTAAATATTTTTATTTATACTAAGATAAAAAAAGAAATAAAAAAAGATAAAATACTCAATTTATCCTTTTTTATATTAATTCTAAAAATGATTCTTAGCTTCAGAGGAAATTTTCAAGTAGATTTTATAAAGTTTCTGGAATTTTTCATATCCACAACATTAGGTTTTTTAATAATCTTTTATATTTTAAATAACCGCATGAATAGAAAGCATAAGAAAATAAGATACTTTATCTATGTATTGTCTGCACTTTCTTTTATTTATTATGCACTTATAGCAATCAACTTATTATCTCCTCAAATTTATACTTATATATTGAGCACTCATGAAGCTTTTTTAACTTTTTTAAGAAAGACATATCAGATTATCAATTTAAGAAGAATTATTTTATTTATTATTATCTTTAATCTATTAACAAATAAAAGATTTACAGTTTCACCACAAAAATTTTATTACTTTTCAGTAATATTCTTATATTTATTTATGGAACTTTTTTACATTGCTTTTCCTAAATTTCTTAATCTCTATTCTTTTATTAAATTAATAGAATATATGTGTATATACTGGGGATTGGTATTTGTAAGTTTAAAAATATACACAAAAAATATAAGCAGAGTTGTTCGATATCTTTTGGGTTTTACAATTGCTTATATGACTTTATTTTATTTTAAAACTCTATTAGAGCCTGCTATTATTTTGATAACTATATTTATTCTGGATTTTTATACAATGACATTTGAAAAAATACTTCTTGTAAAAAATGAAGTACTTGAAAAGTCCTATACAAAATTATGTTTGGTACAGAATAGAAGAGAATTTGAAAAAGAACTTGAAAAAGAACTTAAAAAAAATCTGCAAGTCAGATCAGTTCTGGTTAAAATCTTTATTGATGAAAAAGAAATTTCTGAATATTTGATTGATAAAAATTTTTATGAAAATAACCTATTTATAGAAAAAGAAAATATAAAGAAAGAAATTTATTCAACTGGAATAAGATTGGCTTTTAATGGGAATCCCTATGTTGGTGCAATATTTATTGAAGAATATGAATATGAAATGGATATTGAAAATATAAAGTATCTGGCAGGAATATCCGAAAAAGTCGCTGGTATAGCCAATAATATAAGGCTTAATTCCATTTATAAGGAGTTGAGTTTTGATGATTAAAATAGGAGTGGATATAGATGACAAACTTCTTATTCTTTTAAAAGAAATGTTGGATTATGAATTTATAAATACTAAACGTGAGAATAATAGTTTTGAAATGTTTATAATAGATATTGATTCAGAAAATGTTACAGATAAAATAAAAGCAAATTTTAAGAGAGGAATTCCTGTTATAGTCGTTTTAGGAAAAAATAATATCAGGGAAATGAGAACTTTGTTTTTATCAAATTATGTTGCAGATTGTATTTTAAGACATGAGATATATGAAATTGAAAAATCTATTGAAAAATTGATTCATTCCAAACAAAAATATACTCAATTCTTCCTGAATGATAATCAGAAAAAAGGAATCATTGATTTTTCAGAAGTAACATATATCAGTTATTGCCGAACAACACGTAGAGTTCAATTTCATCTGACAAATAAGGAAGTCTTTACTTTAAAGGAAAACTTTTCTATTATTGAAGAAAAATTAGAAACAATAGACAATTTTTATAAAATTGAAAGAGGAACTATAGTAAATATAGATTTAATCAGATATATAGACTATAAAGAGGAAACCATAATTTTTAGAGATTTTTCAATATTATATGTAAGTAAAATAAAATTAAAAAAAATAGAAGAAGATATAAACCTTATTAAAAGTAGACTATATTTATAATAAACAATATTATAAATATATAAGAAATGGTTGAAAGAACTTAATTTCTTTCAACCACAAACACTGCTGTTTTTATTTGATTAATGCTCCAAGTCTTAATATAGCCCTTGCATATATTTCCATTCCCTGTTTCAACATATCAAGATCCATACACTCATCAAAACTGTGAGGTTTACCATTATATTCTTTAAAATTAGGACCAAAAGCCACTGTATTCGGCATTAATTTAGCATAAGTTCCTCCACCTAATGCAGCAGGGTCCTCTTTTCTTCCTGTTACACTTATATATATATCTTGTAATTCTTTTACTAAAGGATGACTTTTTTCAAAATAAAGAGGTGCATTATGATTCTCTTTAAAAAATATAACATCTTCCTTTTCTCCTGCTGCATTCAATCTCAAATCAAGAGTTTTTTCATCTATGGAAGCAGGATATCTTATATTAAATTTTACAAATATCTCATCATCTTTAATATTTGTTATACCTGCGCTTATTGTCAGATTTCCTACTTCTTCATTGACAGTTTTTATACCCAGTTTCTCTCCATCTGAACTTTCACCAATATAACCTGAAATAAATGATATAAATCCTTTTGCTGCATCTTCTTTCCCAATGATCAGATCAAGGAATCTATACATTCCTAAAAGTGCATTCACTCCCTTATGAGGTGAACTTGCATGAGCTGATATTCCAGTACAGATTATTTCTGCTGTATCTTCTTCATAACTTACTGTATATCCTGCTTTAGTTGATATTTTTATTTCACTGAGAGCTTTCTTTATATTCTCTTTAGGTATATTTCTCACTTTAGCTATACATTTTTCAGGTACTATATTTGATCTTGTTCCTGCCTTTATCTCTATCAGTTTTGAATTTTTCCAGTTTATCTTTTTTCTAAATGAAAATGTATATATCCCCTTTTCAGAAAATATTACTGGAAATCTTCCATCTGGAGTAAAAGCATATTTTGGCTCTTTTTCTCTTGCCAGATAATATTTGATATCTTCATCTCCGCTCTCTTCATTAGTTCCAAATATTACCCTCACTCTTTTATTGAATTCTGGATGTGTATCCACTACTGCTTTCAGAGAATACAGAGCTGATATGATAGGAGCTTTATTGTCAATAGCTCCTCTTGCTATAAGCTGATTATTTACTATACATCCTTCATAAGGCGGTACACTCCAGCTGGCTTCATCCCCTTCAGGGACTACATCTATATGTCCTAAAACAGCTATATATTCTTCTCCCGCTCCATACTCAGCATATCCAATATAATTATCTAGATTTTTCACTTTAAATCCAAGGCTTTGAGCTATTTCCAGTACTTTGTTCAAACCTCTTTTAAGCTCTGCTCCATAAGGAGCATCCCCTGTTTTCTCTGCTTTTACAGTTTTTATTCTTATAACTTCAATGATACTTTTTAAAGCATCATCAAAATGTATATCGATATATTTTTTTATATCCATAATTTTCTCCTGTAATGAAATTAGTCAATCAATGAAAGAGCGAGTTCTAAAACTTTATCTCCTTTCATCATACCATAATCCATAGTATTGATGATTTCTACTTTTTTTCCAACAGTTTCTGCTACTGCTGCTAATTCAGCTTTTTTATATTTTACTTGTGGTCCTAATAAAAATACATCATAGTTATCAAGGTTTTCTTGAAATTTTGCTATACTTAAAGCATTTATTTCAGTTTCTATTCCTTTTTTTACAGCAGCTTCCTTCATTTTTTTAACCATAAGACTTGTTGACATTCCCGCATCACATAATAATAATATTCTTTTCATAGTTTTTTCCTCCTGATTACTTATTTTAAATTTTAATTATTTTCCTTCATTTTCTAATTTTTCTAATCTTTCCATTTCATCTTCCTCTTTTTTACTTGCCTTATCTATTATTCTAAGGAATGGAAGATAAATCATTGCTCCAATGATAAGATTTACTATCTGAATAAGTGCACCTGAAATATCACCTACTGTGATAAATCCACTGATTATTGCCGGTGTAGGCCATGGGAAAGCTATTCCTAATGGTTTTGATACAATACCTAGATTCATTGTTATATATTGTGTAGTTACCATTACCATAGCTACCAGATTAAATGGTATAAGCATAATTGGATTAAGAATTATTGGAAGTCCAAAAAGAATTGGTTCATTTATATTAAATATTCCCGGAATAGTCCCAATAGCTCCAACACTTCTTATATGTTTACTTTTTGCAAAGATAAGTATAGCTATAAGAAGAGAAAGTGTAACTCCTGCTCCTCCCATCCATACCATATCAAAAAACTGCTCTGTTATTACATGAGGAAGTGGCTGCCCTGCTTGTAATGCAGCTATATTCTCTACTTGATTTTCCAGCCAGAAAGGTCTTACAAATCCATTAACCATAGAACCACTGTTTATTCCCACAGACCAAAGTATTGATATAGCAAAAACTGTAAGTATTGAACCTATATATGAAGTTCCAAGAGATTTTAATGGAAGAGCCAGCATTCTATATACAAAATCATGTATTGTTCCATACTCTGTCTGCATCATAAGAAGTCTTAATAGAAGGGCTGCTCCTAAAATAACTGTTCCAGGTATTAAAGCTTCAAATGATTTTATAACTTCTGGCGGTACACCATCAGGCATTTTTACAAGAATATTTCTATTAACGAAGAATTGAAATATCTTTACTGTTACTACTCCAATAACCATTGCCACAAACATTCCTTTACTTCCAAGCCAGTCAAATGTGATGACTGCTCCATGCTCAGTAGAATGTCCCAATGGAGTAAGAATTAAGAAAGAAGCTAAAGATAGAAGCCCTACTGCAATACTGTCAAGCTCAAACTGTTTAGCAAGCTGCTGAGCTACTAAAAAAGCTACATATAAAGCTATAAGTGAAAATGTTGCACTTACAGGAATATCAAGAACATCTTTCCATCCTTCGCCAAATAAGCTAATCATACCTCTTTGGTATGCTGGTAAAGGAAAAGCTGAAATCATCAAAAATATAGATCCAATCATTAGTAAAGGCATCATCATTATAAATGCTCTTCTTATTCCATTGATATATTTGTTCTGTGCTATCCATGCAGCTACAGGAACAAGTTTGTCTTCTAGTATAGTTATAACTTTGCTCATCATCGTCTCCTTTTTATATTTCTTCTAATGGTTTTTGTATGTTTTTTTTGTAAGCTTCCATATATTCTTTTGAAGCTATTTCAATTTTTACTTCATTACTTCCTTCTACAGGATATGCAAGATATACTTTAGGTTCATTATCTGGATCAGCTGCAACAAATGAAAACTCTACATTAGTTCCAATTCCCCATTCTCCTTTATTATTCATTGCTATAACTGATATAGCTCCTGCATGACCTCTTCTTCTTTTCAACTGTTCAGAAAAGTCTGCAACTGCCGATTGTGCTGCTTCTGAAGGTGACATTCCTCTCTTCATTCTTTGAACTGTTTCATAAGAAAGGCAGCCTTTCATTATATCCTCTCCAAGTCCAGTAGCTGCTGCTCCACCAGCTTCATTATCCACATAGAATCCTGAACCAGATACAGGTGAATCTCCTACTCTTCCTCTTTTCTTCATAAAAAGACCACTTGTAGAAGTTGCTGCTGCCATATCTTTTTCTGAATCTATTCCTATCATGCATACTGTATCATGTCCATCATAAGGTGAAAGATTTTTTTCAGTTATCTCTTTCATTCTTAATTCCCAAGTCTTTTTTGCTCTTTCAGTAAGCATATTCTGTCTTATGAAACCATTCTTGTGAGCATAAGCTTCTGCTCCTTCTCCCACAAGGAATATATTAAATCTGTCTGCACTAAGTTTTCTCGCTATACATACAGGATTTTTATAATCTTTTATTCCAGCTACTGCACCAATAGAAAGTGTTCTTCCATCCATAAAAGCAGCATCCAGTTCAACTTCACATACTTCATTTGGAAGTCCGCCATATCCTACTGACTTATAAAATGGATAGTCCTCAACTTCCATTATTGCTCTCTCTACAGCATCCTGACATTTTCCACCATTTTTTAATATATCAGCTCCCAGAGTAACCCCTTCAACAGCCATTCTCCAAGTAGCAATCATAGCCCATTTCTTCATTATTTTTCCACTCCTATTCTTCTATATACATCTATTAGTTCTTCAACTAATTCTCTAGCCAGAATCGAGTTCATAAGATGGTCTTGAGCATGGACCATCAAAAGATTCATAGCTATTCCATTCCCATCTGCTTCATTACATATAAGTTCTGTCTGCATCCCATGAGCTACAAGAGATTTTTCTCTTGATTCTTTTAAAAGTTCCTCTGCTTTATCAAAATTTCCAGTTTTTGCTTCTCTTAATGCTTCATAAGCTAAACTTCTTGCTTCACCAGCGTTACCTACTATTGTCATTGCCACTTCTTCTAAATCTAAATCCATGTTCATTACCTCCTTGATATTTTTGATTTTTTAAGGTCATACCTATATTAGCACTAGTAAAATAAAATGTCAAAATTCGCATTTTTATGACCGCATATCGTTTTTAAAGTTCTAATTTAATTATTATTCTTGAAATAAAATATGGTATATGGTATGATTTGGTAGATATAACGAAAATATCTTTATTTTATTTCGTTTAACTTTCAGAAAAAAAATATTCAAAAATATAAAAAAATTTTTTAATAAGGAGATTTTTATGAATTTTGATATACTTCAAAAAGATATTCAAGTAGAATTTTCAAAACATCTCAATAAAAAAGAGAGAAATCTCATCAAAACTTTATCAGTAAAAAATAAAAATGTAACTCTTCTCTTTAAAGAATTTTTAAAATATCTTGATTTTGGAACTCAAGAAGAGGGAATAAAATTTCTTAATTCTTTTATGAATAAATACATCATTCTTTCCTCAGACAGCTCTAAGTATCTGTCTTATTTAAGTATACTTCAATCTTTTTATATATCTGATAATGACATCACTTTGATATTTTCTGACGAAATAGCAAGTTCTTTTAAAAAAGGAACTAATTATGAAAAACTTGGAATTAATAAAGTGCTTACATTTAAAGAAAAATTCTCATATCGTCTTTATCAGTATGTAAAAAAATCTCCTGAAAGCAGTGTATACATTACTATAGAAACTTTAAGACATCTTCTTGAAATAAAAGACTCATATAAGAGATATTATGATATTGAAAAAAATCTGCTTATGCCAGTATTGAAAGATCTCGAAGATAATGGACAGCTTCCGCTTTTATATACTAAAAATAAAAGCGGTGATTATAAAAGTGCAAAAATATTAGGTATAACTCTTGAAAAACAGATAGTTGAAAATAGCAATACAGCTATAATAAATGATATTATGATAAAGATAGGAAAAGAGGTAAAAAATTTCTCTGAGATATACTCCATTGTATTAAAAGCTTTAGCTGAACATGGAGAAGAATATGTCAGAACCAATGCTGATTATGCTTTGAAGAATTTTACAGGAAGTTTTGATATCTATTTAGAACAGCTTTTATTAAAAAATACTCCTGTAAAAAAAGCTTATCTTACTGTTAAAAAGAAATTTAAGACACTTTTTGAACTTCATATGGAAGTAATGAAGATAGCACAAAAAGAAAGTCAGTATCCATCTAATTTAAAATTTCTTATTAAAATATATTCTTTAAAAGATGGAGAATCAACTGTATGTGATGGAAAAGATATTTCAATGAAGATAACATACAATAAGAATGATCTTTCATCAATAGAGGTTTTTAGAGAAAAGATAAAAGAAGATGATATAAAAACAGATTAACATAAAAAGAAGATGATTATTTCACTCTCTTGTTCTTATTTATAGTATTTTCAATATAAAAAGTTAATTTATATATAACATTCAATATACTTTAAAATATATATAGCTTTTTATAAAGCAAGTTTATTAAATTTCTATATTTTAAACTATACTCCATATTTTTTCTCTGCTGCTCTTTAAAAAATATATATCTTTTATTTTATTGTTTTCTTTCAGATTTAGCTATATAATATTTTATAAGGGGTGACGTTATGATATTAAGAAAATATAAATCTGATGACTGCCTTAAATTATTAAAACTTTTCTATGATACTGTAAGAACTGTAAATAAAAAAGACTATAATGATGAGCAGCTTTCTGTATGGGCACCTGACAATTATATTGAAGAAAAATATAATACATGGCAAAAATCTCTTTCTGAAAATTTTACTGTTATAGCTGAAAAAAATGGAGATATTGTTGGTTTTGGAGATATAGAAAAAAATGGCTACCTCAATAGATTATTTGTGCATAAAAATTACCAGTCTAGAGGAATTGCTTCTTCTATAGTCAAAGAACTTGAAAACTATGCAGAGAAAATATGTATACGCACAATAATAACAGAAGCTTCAACTACTGCCAAACCTTTCTTTGAAAAAATAGGATACTCATTAATAAAAGAACAGCAGGTAGAAAAAAAAGGAATTTTTCTTACAAACTATGTCATGGAAAAATATATATTAAAATAACATATTGTTTTAATATGTATATAATCAATAATAATTTTGTTGGTATGTACCCAAAAAGGAGTTGAAATGATTAGAAAAGCTAATAAAAATGATATAGTAACTATTTCTAAAATCTATATAGACAGCCGCAGAAGAACATATAAAAATATTCTTCCAAGTGATTATCTCAATTCTCTAACATATGCACAAGCAGAGAAAAAATGGACTGAATATCTAGAAAATAATAATAATGTTATTTTTATTCATTTAGATGACACAGGAACTATTACATCTCTTGCTGCAAGCAAACCCTATAAACATATTAAAAAATGCCTCTATTTAGATTCACTTCATGTATCACCTGAATTTCAAAATAAAGGAGTTGGAAAATCACTTATTATAAAAACTACTGAATTTGCTCTGGAAAATGGTTATGACAGTATGACTATATCTATTCTCAGAGGAAACAACAAAGCTGAAAAGATATATCAATATTTAGGTGCTGTATACTTGAATGATTTTATAAATTACTTTGATAACACTTCTGCTATGTCAACAGTATTTATATGGAAAGATTTACCAAAACTAATAACTAAGCACAAATAAATGCATAAAAAAAGCTGATATAAAGAAAAAATCTTTTATACCAGCTTTTTCATATTACCTTATTTTAAATTCCATAACAATTTCTCCATCTGCATCCACTTCTCCTGTTTCTCTAAAACCACAGGCAGAATATAATCTCATAGCCAGTATATTTTCTGGTTCAAAAGATATTTTTATATTTCTTATTCCCTCTTTTTTTAAAAATTCTACTATTTCTTTCATAGCTTTCTTTCCATACCCCATTCTCTGATAATTTTTATCCATCATAAAACGGCATATCCAATACTCATCTTTTTCTTTTTCCAGATTAAACATCGTGAACCCTACAAGAGTATCAGCAGCATATATACAAAATAATTTAACTGTATCTCTATAAATATATGCCTGGGCCATTGAATAGATATTTGGAGCAACAAAAGCTCTCTGTTCCTCATTGATATCTAATGCTATACATTCATCATAATTCTCTTCATTAACTTCTTTTAAACAGATTAACTGTTCATTCATTCAATTCCTCCTGACAAAATGCTGTTTCTTCTAAAAATATATATAATTCTATTCTTAATTTTTTTATTTTCATAAAAACTCCCCCTTTTTTCTACGACTTTTTATTTTATTAAATTGTAGCAGATTAATAAAATATTTTCAATTTTTTATATATTATTTCTGCTTGTCATTTATATTATAAATATTCTTTCCTTCTATTTTTTTAGAACTTATATTTCTCTAAAATGTTTTTTTTACAAAGTTTTAAAAAAATTTATCTTGACTTTACTACATTTTTAAATTATAAATATAGTAATGACTACATGGGGTTGAATTTAATAACTTTTATCTTAAATCAAGGAGGGCAAAATTATGGAGTATGGAATTTTATCTGTCATTCCACCGCTGGTAGCTATTATACTGGCTCTGGTGACAAAACAAACGGTTTTTTCACTTTTTTTAGGTCTTTGGATTGGAACTACCATTATCTCTGATTGGAACCCAATTATCGGATTTCCAAAAATGATTTCAGATTTCTTCATTCCGCTTATTGGGAATACTTGGAATGCAGGAATGATAATGCTTATTGTGTCTTGTGGAGGATTTGTATATTTGATAAAAGTTTCTGGAGCAGCAAAAGCATTTGGTGATTATGCTTCTAAGAGAGTAAAAACAAGAAAAGGTGCCCAGCTTACAGCTTACTTTGCAGCATTTGCCTTCATTTTCACAGAACCTACTCTTACACTTGGTGCTATCATGAGACCAATAACTGAAAGACTTAGAATATCTAGAGTTAAACTTGCTTATATTTGTGATGTTATGGGATGTCCTTTTGCAACTCTTTCTCCTATCACAAGTTACAGCACTTATGCAATCGGGCTTATAGCTACACAATTTGCTTTGCTGGGTATAACAGACAATCCTTGGACTACGTATTTGAAAGCTATACCATATAATTTCTATGCAATGTTCGGTATGCTTGCTCTATTCTTTGTCATCATATTTAATCTGGATATTGGGCCTATGTATAAAGCTGAAAAAAGAGCAATTGAAACTGGTGAACTTATAGGTGAAAAGGATAATCCAATGGGAAAATATGATTTGGATGAAGAAACTTTATTTAAAGATTCAAACATAACACTGGCTAGTTTTATTATCCCGCTTCTTGCACTATTTGCTACATTGATAGCTATGATATTGTGGACTGGAAAAGCTGGAGAAAATGGTATAGGAGGAGCTTTTGTTAATTCTAATATATCTCTTTCTATCACTACTGGATTTTTAGTTGCTTCAATAGCTGCTGGAATAATGGGTGCAAAGGCTAAAATATTTAAATATGCTGACATTGTTCCTATGTTCTGTAAAGGAGTAGCTTTAAATTCTGACATTCCAATCATATTGGTATTAGCATGGTCTATTGGTTCATTGACAGGGGTTATGGACCTTAAAGGATATTTAATAAATATAGTTGCACATTACAATATAGCTGCTGGTCTTATGCCTGCATTCCTGTTTGTAGTTGGTGCTTTTGTTGGTTTCTCTACTGGAAGTTCTTGGGGTGTATGGGCTATAATCATGCCAATATCTCTGCCAATAGCTCACACATTTGGAGTACCAATGGAACTTATGATAGGGGCTTCTTTAAGCGGGGGAGTATTTGGAGATCACTGTTCTCCTATATCTGACACTACTATTCTTGCATCTACAGCAGCTGGTTCTGACCATGTGGAACATGTAAAAACACAGCTTCCTTACAGTATGACTGTTGGAATATCTTCAATTGTAGGTTTCCTTGTAGGTGGACTTATTTCTCCAATACTAGGACTTATAGTTACAGCAATATTAATAGTAGCAGCTCTTTTCATATTTTCTAAAATAGCTGAAAAAAGAAATGGTAAAATTTTAGGAGGAATACAATGATGAATAAATCAAAAATATATTTTCCAGATTATATCTTCTATAACGGGAGTGTTCATACAGTAGATGAAAAAGACAGTGTTTATGAAGCTGCAGCTGTATCTGGTAATAAAATAGCAGCAGTTGGAAGCAATGATGAAATACTGTCAATGAAAGCTGAAAATACTGTACTGATAGACTTAAAAGGAAGAAGCCTTATCCCTGGTATCAATGATGCTCATAATCATGCTTGGGAAACTGGTTTAATGCTTGAGGGAATTGTCCTTTTTGGTATTGACAGTATGAAAATGCTTCAGGAAAAGATTATAGAAAGAATAAAAGAAGTTCCTGAGGGAACATGGATACAAGGAGGCAGCTGGATAGAATCTCAATTTGAGGAGAACAGAGCCCCTAATCGTTATGATTTAGATGTTGCATCTCCTGATAATGCTGTTGTATTGGAAAGAATATTTGGAGCTTGCTCTGTAAATTCTAAAGCGTTAAAATTAGCTGGAATCACTAAAGATACTGTTGATCCTCCAAAAGGACATATAGAAAAAGATGAAAATGGAGAACCTACTGGTGTTCTTCATGGAAATGCTGTTCTTTTAGTTAGAAAAGTTATGCCTGGTCCTTTTGGAAGCGATGATTTTGGAGCAGGAGAAGGAGAGCCTTCTATTCCTGTATTAGAAAAGTCTATATCTCTTGCAATAAATGAATATAATAAATATGGAATTACAAGTATTACAGAACCAGGAGTAAGTTCTGGAGTATGTAAAGCCTACCATGATTTATTAAAGAAAAATGAACTTAAATGCAGAATAAATCTCATGCCTAACTGGCATGGATTTACATTGCAGCAAAATGAAAAAGAACTTGACCAGCTTCTTGAAGATTATAATTTCTCTTCTGGTTATGGAAATAACTGGATACGTTATTCTTCATTAAAAATGGCAATAGATGGTGGACTTACATCAATGACAGCTTTAAAATCTTGGAATTACAAAGGTGAAGATTCGTTGAGAGAATTCCCATTAAGACTTGATATCACTAAACTTGATGAATATATAAAATCGGCTCATGATTCTGGCTGGGATATTGGTATCCATGTAATGGGAGATGTTGCCATAGATAAAGCTGTAGATGCTATCTACAAAGCTGTAAAAGCTAATCCTAGAAAACATCAGCACTCTATAATACATGCCTATTATCCAAGTGAGGAAACTCTTAAAAAAATGAGCGAAGTAGGAATAATGGTAGCTGCACAAGCCAGCTTCATCTATGTAGAAGCAGATGGATATGATTCTCTGCTCCCTAGAGATAAGCAAACATCATTTACTCCATTAAAGACTTATAAAGATAATGGAATAATAGTTTCTTTAACTACTGATATGCCTTGTTCAAATCTGAATCCATTTATAAATATGTATGCAGCTGTAACTAGAAAGGGTTCTAGGGGATATTCTCTTGGAGATGAAGAAAAAATAACTAAGGCAGAAGCTCTCAGAATGATGACATATAATGGTGCTGTACTTAATGGAGAAGAGAAATTCAAAGGAAGTATAGAAGCTGATAAATTAGCAGACCTTGTAATTATAGACAGAGATCTTTCTCAAGTACCAGATGAAGAGATAAAAAATATCAAAGTTGATTTCACTATGCTTGATGGAAAAATCATCTATCAAAGATAGAGAAGTCGAGGAAGTGAATGAATGCTGTATTTAATCATAGCAGTTTTATCAAATACATTTATGACTTTCATCATAAGATTGTCAGAAAAAGAAAAAAGCAACCGTTTCAATGTAAATACCTTTAATTATCTTTTTGGTGGTATATTAGCATATTTTGTCATTCGAAAGGAAAGCATATTCTCTTTTGATGGAGATTATATATATACACTTCTTCTTGCTGTGGTAAATGCTGTATTATATATTGCCTGCCTCTATCTTATGCAAGTAAATATGAAAAAAAATGGAGCCCCTCTCACTACTACATACAATAGACTGGGGCTTCTTATCCCCATTCTTGTATCTGTTGTACTTTTTAAGGAGTACCCTAATCAAATGCAGATAATAGGATGTATTCTGGCCATTTTTTCTATATACTACATCAACAAAAGAGATAAAAAAGATAACAGCAGCAGCGTTTCTCCCTTTCTTCTTATAGCTTTATTTTTAGCTGGAGGTATGGTAGACACTCTGGCAAAAATATATGGCCACTTCGGCAGTTCAAATCTTCAGGGACATTTTATTTTTTATACATTTATTTTTTCTTTCATATTCAGTCTTATATTAAGTATAAAAAGTATAAAAAAACTCAGCCTGAAGGAAATACTTATTGGATTTTTTATAGGAATACCTAATCAGATTACTACATTGGCACAATTAAAAGCCGTTGCTGTACTTCCTGCTTATCTGGTATTCCCAGCATACAGTATTTCAGTCATACTTTTAGTTAATTTTGTGAATTTTCTTTTCTTTAAAGAAAAGCTCACAATGCGTCAATATATAGGAACAGGTATCATCATTTCAGCTCTTATATGCATGAATGTCTAGAAATATTCCTTGCTTTTATCTTTAAATTATTTTATGATAAAAGAAAAGAAATGCGAGGTATTATCTATGACCGGAATTGCAAAGCTATATAGAAAGAATTATAATAATCTTACTAAAGCTGAAAAACAGATAGCAGAATACATATGTGAAAACTCTAAAAAAGTTATTATGATGACTTCATTGGAACTAGGAAAAGAACTTAATGTCAGTGATGCAACTGTATTGAGATTTTCTAAAAAAATAGGATTTTCTAAATATAATGAACTTAAAGAATATCTTGCAGAAGAACTGGAAGCGAGAAAAAGTGTCATTGATAAAATGCTGGATAATTGGAACAATGACAGAGAGGACAATAACAGTGTAAAAAAAATGATAAATGCTGATATAAAGAATATGCAGAAACTCTATATGGATCTTGATTTAGAAGAAATAGATAATGTAGTAAAACTTATGCAGACATCAAAAAAAATATTTGTCATTGGTGTAGGAAGCAGCAGAGCTGTTGCTGAAATGCTTGGATGGCATTGCATGGTTCTCGGACTTGAAGCTGTAACTATATCTGAGGGAGGATATGGTCTATTTGAGAAAATAGCCCATGTAACAAAAGATGACTGTGTAATATTTTTCAGTGTACCAAAATATCTAAAAGATGAAGTACAGATGATGGAGCTTCTTCACGCTAAAAAAGTTCCTTCTGTTGTTATAACAAATAATATTTTTACTAAAATTGCATCTTATGCTTCAATATTTATCCCAGTTGAAACAGACAATACAAGTTTCTTCAATTCTTTCATACTTCATGCTGAAGTATGTAATGTTATTCTTTTAAAACTTTTTGAAGGGGATAGAAATAGATATTTTCAATACTTCAAACAAAATGAAAAGGACCAGAGTTTTCTCTATGAAGATGAAGATCCTTCTTCTACATATTAAAATAACCCAGTTCCATAATTTAGGAGCTGGGTTATTTTTTAATTTTAATTATCTCTTTCTTTATTGATTGGAAGCATAATTATATATTTTGCTTTAGAATTTTCCTTAAATAAAGTATATTCCTCTTCAAAAAAAACAAAGGCATCTTCAGAAATTAAAATTTTCTGTGATTCACTCCATTTTTGAACTTTCCTTATATTCTCTAATATATCATCTCTTCTAAAAAAACTCTCACTCTGTATGCAGACATAATTTCCATTGTTCGCAATAATAGCTTTATTATCTTTATTTTTAAAAGAGATATATAGATGTGATCCTATTATATCTTCCTGTGAATCATTTTTAGAAAACTTAAGTCCAAAATATTTATAATCAAATTTAAGTGAAAATTTCTGAAAAACTTTCTTATCAGAAGAAATTTCTATTCCTTTTATATCTTCAAATTCTTTTATAAAAGGAATATTTAATTCAACATTCTTACTTACTTTATAATTTATCAAATGCTTTTCTATTATTTTTTTCTGCATTTTTAAATTTATAATTTTATTTTGAATCTCTGAAATTATCTCTTTTAATATTTTTTCTAAATTATCTTCTCCTTTATTTAAAACATATTCCCTTATCTGTTCTAATGAAATTCCCAGATTTCTTATATAATTTATCAGCTTTAAATTAAAAATCTGCTCTAAAGAATAGTAATTGTAATTGTTATTTTTATCTTTAAAAGCTGGAGTAATCAAATTTTCAGTACTATAATATCTCAAAGTAGAAACTGGAATCTCTGTTATTTTTGAAACTTCATTTATCAAGTAATATTCTTTCATCACTCCTCCTTTTTATAGAATACCTATTTTACTTTATGTTTTTCTTTTAACCTTTCTAAAAGTTCTTCATCAGGAACTATATCCTCATTTAAAAAATCTATTATAATTCTGTCCATTGGAAGTATTCCTGCTGTCATTACCACTCCTTGAGGAAGTGACATTCTGAAAGTCTTCAAATTCTTCAGCATTTTATCCAGATTCTTCTCTGGAACAGTCAATATAAATGTACAGTCTGTTCCTGGCCATGTAAATGTATCTTTATGTTTTACCTTAGCATCCCATACACTTTCCACCTTTTTCTGTACTGTATAATAATAGAATTTTATTTCATCAAAAAAATCTTCAATCCTTCTTTTTTGTGATTCATTTATATTCACAAATATCATTTTATAATTGTAATGTCCATCTGTCATTGCAAATTCCCCCTTATTTTACTTTAGTTAATTTTTTAGGTAAAAGCTTTATGATTCTGATAATTGTTTTCTTAATAAATCTCAAGATAGCATTGTTCATATCTTCTACCATTGTATAAAGGATTGGAATTACAATCAATGTCAGAAGTGTTGAGAATGTCAATCCAAACATAACTGTTATGGCCATTCCTCTGTATATCTCCGACCCTTCTCCTATTCCCAGTGACAATGGAAGCATTCCCAGTACTGTTGTCATTGTTGTCATTAGAATAGGTCTTAGTCTTGTTCTGCATGACTCTATTACTGCTTCCTGCCTCTCACTTCCTCTTTCTCTGGTCATCTTAATAAAGTCTATCAATACTATGGCATTATTTACAACCACCCCTGCCAGAAGTATAACTCCTATCATAACCATTATGTTTACAGGCTGATTAGTAACTAAAAGCCCCCATAAAACTCCTATCAATGCAAGTGGTATTGATCCTATAATTATCACTGGAAGCACAAAGTTTTCAAATTGTGAAGCTAACAGTGCATATATCAGAAATATTGCTATTCCTAACGCAAGCCCCAACTGACTTACTGTATCACCCAGATTCTCAGAATCTCCACCCCATCTGTAACTAATGGACTGTGGTGGATTAATATTCTTATATGCCTCTACAAGTTTGTCCTGAATAGCTTTCATTCCAACCCCACCATCATTTGCAGATACTGTTACACTATATATTCTGTCTGTTTTATTTATCTCTGATGATCCTTCAGCCATTACTATATCTGCAACATCTGACAATTTTATAAATTTTCCGCTGTCTATTTTTATGTTAAGATTTTTTAAAGCATTAATATCATTTCTTTTATTTTTAGGCAGTCTTACCATAACATCTATCTCTTCAATACCAGTTTTAACAGTTACTGTATCTCCTCTGTCTCCTCCTAATACTGAATAACTCAATGTTTGAGCAATTACTGAAGGATTGATTCCATAACTTTTTATTTTATCTCTGTCAAGAACTACTCTTGCTTCAATATTTCCCGGATCCAATGTTGATTTTATATCAACTGCTCCTGGATATTTCTTAATTTCTTCCAGAACTTTTGATCCTACTTCTCTGATTTCTTCCAAGTTGGCACCAACTATATCAAACTGAACATCTCTCTGCTGTGATCCCATTGCAAAATCCTCTGACAGATTTGTTCTTGTATCTGGTATCTTTTCAACAATTGGCCTTAATTTAGCAATAATATCAAATACAGAAGTCTTTCTGGTATCCTTTTTACCTATATCAACATTGATAGAAAAATTATCATTTTGAACAATGGTAAAATAACTTTGAGTATTAGGTTCATTGATAATTATTTCTTCTATTTCCTTAGCTATTGCTTTTGACTTTTCCAAATCAAGTCCTTTTCCTAACTCTGCAACTATTGAATATCTACCTTGGTCCTGTTTAGGCATAAATTCCATCTTTAAAAATCTTGGAGCTGTTATTACTGTAAATATGAATATAAATACTGTTACTCCAACTGTTTTCCATCTATGGTCTACAGCCCAGTTTATCAATTTTAAATAATTACTTTTTACTGTTCCAAATATTTTTCCTTCCTTTGTAATATCTGCCTTATTTGTAAGGAATCTGCTTGCAAGCATTGGTATTAATGTAAGAGAAACTATTATTGCTGCAAGGTTTGAAAATATTATTGAATATGCCAAATCTCTGTTTATCTCTCTTGCTATTCCTGGAATAAATAATATAGGGATAAATACAACCATTGTTGTAAGAGCTGATGCTATAACTGACATAGTAACTTCTGTAGTACCATTATCTGAAGCCTCCATTACTGGTGATTTCAATTCCGTCATATGCCGGTAAATATTATCCACAACGACCACGGAGTTATCTGTTAGCATTCCCACCCCTATCGATAATCCCATCAATGAGATAAGGTTAAGTGATGTTCCATTCAGCGCAAGAAATGCAAATGTAAATATTACTGCTACTGGAAGTGCTGCTGATACCAGAAGTGTTGCTCTCATATTTTTCAAAAACAGATACAGAACTATTGTTGCCAATATAAGTCCCTGTACTGCTGTACTGCTTACATTTGATATAGATTTATTGATATCTTCTGAAGTATCTAAAAGTATGCTGTATTCAGTTTCAGGTGGCATAATTGTTTTTAGTACATTTAAAGCCTCTAACGCTTTTTTATTAAGATCTATTGTACTTCCATCTGATGATTTTTCCACTACTACTGCTATTGATTCCTTTCCTGAAAGATAAGAAATATCTTCAGGATCTTCAGTAGTAAATACTACATCGGCTACATCTTTAACTCTTAAAGTATTTCCGTTACTCTTAATAATCATATCTTCAAAAGTATCTATATAGTTTAATTCTCCCATAAATCTTACTATTACATCTTTAGTCCCTGTACTGATAGTCCCCAATGGTACATTTAGGCTTGATACTCTTATCATCTCATAAAGTTCCATTGGAGAAAGATCATAAGCTGCGAGTTTGTCACTGTCTATTTGTATCTGTACCTGTTTATCAGGATTTCCATACACATTTACCTCTCCAATACCAGGCAGACTTTCAAATTTAGGTTTTAAATATTCTTCAACAAAACTACTTAACTCTGTCTTATTTGGAGCACTCAGCATTATTACCAGAGTCAGATTTCCTGCTCCTACCTCAACTTTCTTTGCTACTGGAGTTTCTGCATCACTAGGCAGATCATTTGTTATTTTTGACAATTCCCTTTGTATCTCTGTTACTTTATCATCTGCATCTATTCCATAATCAAATTTTACCGCTATAGTAGACTGTCCATAAGTTGATGTTGATTCTATTTTATCTATTCCCTCAACATTAGGAAGTATCTCTTCTATTTTTTTAGTAACCTGTGTTTCTACATCCTCTGCTACTGCTCCCTGCCATGTTGTTCTCACTGTAACAACTGGAATATTCATATTTGGTAAAAGTTCTGATTTCATGGAAAACATTGCCATTAATCCAATAAACATAACTGATACCATAAGCATTGTTGTAGCAACTGGTCTACGTATTGATAAACCTGCTAAAGTCATTTATTTATTCACCTCATTATTTTCTTTCACATATTATTTTAGTTTTGTTCTTATTTTGCTTCTGTGTTTTCTTCTACTTCATTTCCTTCTTCCAGTCCGAATATACCTTTAACTACTATTCTGTCTCCTTCTTTTACACTGTCAGAAGAAATTTCAGTATATGGAAGATTTGTAGCTCCTGTTTTTACCTCTACTCTTTTTGCTACTCCATCTTCCACTTTAAATACATAGCTTAACAGGTTTCTTACAAATATTGCCTCATCTGAAACTGATAATACATTTATTTCTCCCACTGGAATAGTTACATAGGAATACATTCCATCTTTTATAGCTTTTTCAGGATTATCTACTGCAACCTTTACCATAAACTTTTTAGTTGATGAATCTGCAATTGGGTTTATCTCTGTTATCTTTCCAGTAAATTTCTTCCCTAATGCTCCTACTTCCACTTCTAATTCCTGTCCAACTTTTATCTGAGTAAGCCATTCTGCTGGGAATCCTACATAAGTTTCCATAGAACTATCATTTACTACTGTAAAAATAATATCACTTGCAGCTATTTCATTTCCTTCTTTTCCAAAAAGATTTCCAATAACACCATCTATTTCAGCTTTTCTGAATAATTTATTGTAATCACTTTTTGCATTCTCATAAGATGCCTTCGCTGCCTCATAATTTCCTTTAGCTCCTACATAAGTATTTTCATATCCTACATATTCCAGATAAGATACCAGCTCTTTCTGATAAAGATTCTTAAACTTATCATAGTTGCTCTTTGCAATATTAAGTGAAGACAGCGCAGATGTATAATTTGCTTTTGCTGTAAAATAACTTGATTCTGTCGCAGCATCTGAAAGCTCCATTACCAGCTCTCCTTTTTTTACAGTATCTCCATTTCTTTTTAATATTTTCTCTATTGTTCCACCTTTTTCAGTTTTATGGTTAACCTTGTTTCTAGGTTCCAATACAGCATCTGATTTGAATACCTGATTCATTTTTCTTGTTGCTGCAGGTTCTGTAATAACATACTTAACTTTCTTTTCTATAACCTCTTCTTCTTTCTTTCCACAACCTGCCATAACTAATATTAAAAGCAGTATCAAATAACCTGTTTTCTTCATTTCTATTCCTCCTAAAATCCCTGATAATTAATTTCAAATTTGATTTATCAATATGAATAAATTTAAAAAAGTTTTAAAAGATACTAAATTACCTTATAAAACTTTTTCGAAATTATAAGTAATTATTCAAGCAGATAATTTATTATGTAATATATTAAATAAGCAGTGATCTGTATTTTTCAAATGCATACAAATAATCTATCACTATCTGATTATATGCCACTGTTGCTTCTCTCACCTGTGATTCAGATAATAAATAGTCTACTGTTGAAATCAATCCTGCATCATATCTTTCCTGATCCATTCTAAAGTTTTCTACTGCTGCTTCCATTGCTCTTTCTTTAGAATCTCTCTCTTTTTCCATTCTTATCAATTCTAAATAAGCATCAGTTACATTTATATCAATACTATCCTTAGATATCTTTTCTCTCAGCATTTCCTGCTCTTTTCCTATTGCAGCTACTCTGTAGTTATCATAATTCTTTCCAAACTCAAATACATTCCATGTTACTTCCACTCCGCCTCTCCATTCAGCTTCATCTATTGTTGGATTGTATTTTGTTCTTTCTGATGTTCCATAACTTGCAAAAGCATTTACTTTAGGAAGCATATCTGCTCTCGACACTATTTTAGAAGCCTCTGCTGCCTCTACATAATTTTTAGCTACTAAAGCATTTATACTCTCATTCATAGCCTGATCTAAATCAGCTTTGAAATTTATATTTCTGCTCAAATACATAGGAACTTCAAATTCTACAACTGTTACATCTTCATTTTTAGGAATTCCTGTTTTTATCTTAAGATTTTCCTTTTCAATAGTTATTCCATTTTGAGTTCCAATGATTTGTGACTCAACTTCTAAAAGAGAATACTCAGTTTTTAATAAATCTGTTTTAGTTATAAGTCTTAAGTCTAACTGAGCTTTCTGTTTATTATATCTAGCCTGAAGTTCTTTTTTAGAAGCTTCTAAAGCATCTAAATCTTTTTGGTATTTAACTATGTTGGAATAATTTTGAATAGTTCTAAGTCTTGTATCTCTTCTTTCACCTAAATACAATAAGCTAGCTATACTCTTATATGCTTTGGCACCTTTTATTCCACCTAAAACTGCTCCCCCTTGAAATAATGGCTGTGATATTGATATTGTCTGAGTATATCCCCCTTTTCTGTCTGTTGCTCTATCCCCAGTATGCCGATATACTTCTCTCTCATATTCACTTCTTGTGTATGTTCCATTGTATACAACACTTGGCAGAGCATCTTTAAATGCGATTCCCACTTTTATTTTTGATACTTCAACATCTTTCTCTGAAACTTTGATTTCCTTACTGTTTTCTAGTGACATTTGTATAGCCTGATCTAGAGTAATCTCTCTAGCAAACACTGAACTACTTAATATTAAAAGTAATCCTAATATCTTTTTCATTGTTACCTCCTGAATATCTATTCTTAAATATTGTAAAAAATCAATGGCAAATTATTCTCAAAGTTGCTATTATATAAGATATATCATTTTTAATGATTTTATTTTTTTGTTCACAAAGGTTATTATAAACTTTAAAGGAACTTTAAAGTCAAGGTTTTTTAAAACTATTTTTCGTAAATAAATATACTTGGAGGGCATGATATGAAAAAATATCTTTCCATTGGTGAAGTTTCTAAAATTACAAATGTTCCAACTTCAAAATTAAGATTTTATGACAAGGAAGGATTACTTTCACCAAAATTAAAGAAAGAAAGCAGATATAGATATTATTCAAGTGAGCAGCTGATACTTATAAAAAAAATTGTTACATTAAGAAATTTAGGTTTCACTTTAAAAGAAATCAAAGAATTTTTTGGAAATGAAAAAAATGAGGAAAAAGATTCAAGTTTAATAAAAAATGTTTTAGTAAGAGTTCAGGAAGAGATAAAAAAACTTAAGTCCATAGAAAAGGAATTAGTAACAGATTTAAATAAAAGCATGGAATCGAGAAAACTCAGAGTACCATTTATAGATGAAGCAGAAGAAAAAAAAGGAATCTGGATTCTGAAAGAAATAACTGTAGATAAAGAAGAAAATATGCTTAATATGATTAAAAATGTAATAAAGCATGAAGAAAAAGGTTATAAAATCTTATCTCACATAATAAGAAAAAAAATAGAAGATTTAGATAAAGAAAATTCTTTAGAAAATGGATATATAACTACTGATAATCCTGAATTAAATAATACAGTCATTTTTAAAAAAGGAAGATATGCTTCTATTCTTGGAAAAGGAGAGTTTGAAGATGGGACAGTCATTTCAAAACTCTTTAGTTGGATAAAAGACAATAATTTTAAAATAATAGGAGAATATGCCAATATTATTTTTAATCCAGAGGGAATAAGCGTAAAATCTAAAAAAGATGTACCATATGAAATTAAAGTATTGATTGAATAGTTATAATAAAAAAATGAAACTAATATAAAGAGCAAATAAAATCTTAAAATTTCTTTATTAAGAAAATTATTAAAATAGTATTTACTTTTTAATCTTTAGTTTCATTTTTTATTTATAGAGTTTAAAAATATCAAATAGTTCTGCATTTATGCTGAAAGAAAAATTAAAAAATATATTGGAAAGTTCGCTCTTTCAAAAGAAAAAAACATATTATTATCTTTAAATCTATAATATAATTCTATTTTTGATAAAAAATTATTTTATATTTACAATAAAATTTAATTAAAAAATTTTAAATACATCTTTATATAGTATTTTTCTATTCTATAGTTATACTTTATAGTTTTTTATTTTTGATTATATACATATCATATTGTTATACCTTTATACCTTTTTGGTATATTTCTTCTCTTAAAATATCTCCATTTTGAGAATATATTTTCCATATTCTCTGAGATAATCCTTCAATATATTCCTGTTCCTCTTTTACTATTTTCATTGCATCTTCATCAAATATATTAATAAAAACCTTTCCTGTATAAAGAGAAACATCTCTTATATTCACTACATATTCTACTTCATTTTGTATTTCAATTCTCAATTCATATTTTTCATCATTATATAAAATATCTGTATCATCATATATAAAAGTTTTTACTTTTGTTCCCCCTATTATTTTTTCTTCCTCTACTTTTCCTATTCTTGAGACTCTTGTACATCTTTTTTCCCTATTTTCATAATGTATACTCTTAAATTTCACTTTATTATAAATATTTTGTCAATGAAGATGAAGAGCTAGTAAACATGAATAAGCTATGATAAAAAATTCTGCAATAAAAAAAGACACCCAACTAATTATGAGTGCCTTTTATTATTGCTTATATACAATTAATCTCTTCTTTCAATTACATTCATTTTGATAGCTTTTAACTTACATTTATCAAAACATAATCCGCATCCTATACATTTTTCTTGATCTATTTTATGTTTAGCTTTAAGTTCTCCTTCTACAGCTCCTACTGGACAAACTTTAGCACATAGAGTACATCCTACACATTTTTCTTCTATAATTTCAGCTTTTTTAACTTCCTTTATTTCGCTTTTTATCGCGTTTGTAGGACATTTAGCAGCACATAGACCACATTGGATACATTTTTCAGGATCAATTTTAGCAAGATTATTTTCAACTGTAATAGCATCCACTGGACATGCTTTTTTACATAGTCCGCATCCTATACAAGCAGTTGAACAAGCTTTTCTCGCTGTAGCACCTTTCTCTTTAGAAGAACAAAGTACTGTAACTTTTTTATTTTGAGGAAGCATTGAGATAACTTTCTTTGGACATGCTTTTTGACATAATCCACAAGAGATACATTTATCTTCATTTACTTCAGCAATTCCTTTATCATTTACTTTAATTGCATTTACTGGACATACTCTTTCACAGTCTCCATGTCCTAAACATGAATAAACACATGATTTATCTCCACCTGCATAAAGCATCATTGCAGCACAAGTTTGAAGTTCTCCATCAAATTCATATATTTTAGTAGTTCTTGTATTATCTCCTTGGCATAATACTTTAGCAACTATTTTTTCATCAGATACTTCTACTGTAGCTCCCATAATCTGCCCTATTCCTTCAGCTACACTAGCTCCTCCAGGGGCACATAGTGACATTCCTGCACCTTCATTTACAACTGCTGCTGCATATCCAGCACATCCAGGGAATCCACATCCTCCACAGTTTGCACCAGGAAGAATACCCATTATTTGTTCTATTTTTGGGTCCACTTCAACTTCAAATTTCTTTGAAGCAAAGGCCAAGAACAACCCCATAGCAAGACCTGTTAGTCCTAAAACCAACACAGGCATTATTACTGCGTTCATATTAACCTCCAAAATATTTATATTTGCATTCCACTAAATCCCATAAACGCCATAGCAAGAAGACCAGCTGATATAAATGCAATTGGTACTCCTTTAAATGGTGCTGGAATAGCTGAGTATTCTATTCTTTCTCTGATACCAGCAAGTAATACTAATGCTAGTGAGAATCCTACTGCAACAGAAAATCCATTTACTAATGTTTCAATAAAATTGAAACCTTCTTGTATATTGATGATTGCTACCCCTAGTACCGCACAGTTAGTTGTAATAAGAGGAAGAAATACTCCAAGAGCTTTATAAAGACTTGGTGAAGTCTTAGCAATAGCCATTTCAACGAATTGAACTAATGCTGCTATGATTAATATAAAAGCTATAGTCTGCAAATAGTCTAATCCAAATGGAGCAAGTAAAAAATGATATACAAGCCAAGTTATCCCTGAAGCTAGAGTTATAACGAAAGTTACTGCCATTCCCATTCCCAATGAAGCATCTATCTTTTTAGATACTCCCATGAAAGGACAACAACCTAAGAATTTAGCAAAGATAACGTTATTTATAAATATAGAACCTACTATGATACTAAAAATACTTCCAAAAGTCACTTTCTATCCCTCCTTACTCTTTTTCATCTTAAGATAATTAAGAGTTGCTATGATACATCCAATTGTAAGGAAACCTCCAGGTGCAAGTATGAATATAAGTGCAGGAGTGAAGTTTGCAGGTGCAAAATTGATATTAAACACAGATCCATTACCAAGAGCCTCTCTAATAGCACCTAATACAGTAAGAGATAAAGTAAATCCAAGTCCTGATCCTATTCCATCAATTAAAGAAGCAAACACACCATTTTTTGATGCAAAGCTTTCTGCTCTTCCCAATACTATACAGTTAACAACTATAAGAGGAATAAATAATCCCAATACTTTATAAAGATCAGGAGTATATGCTTTCATAACCATTTCAACTATTGTAACCAATGATGCTATAATCATTATAAATGCAGGAATTCTTACCTGATCAGGAATTAATTTTTTAAATGCAGAAATTAAAACATTTGAACAAGCAAGAACAGCTACAACGGCCAATCCCATTGACATACCATTTATTGCTGAACTTGTAACTCCAAGTGTAGGACATAATCCTAACAGAAGAATAAATACAGGGTTTCCTGTGAATATCCCTTCAAATAATATTTTTCCGTAGTTATTTTTCTCCACTATTTTCTCACCTCTTTGTCATAGACTGTCAAAGCTCTCATCATTCCAGTATAAACTGCTGTTGGAGATATAGTAGCACCAGCAAATGCATCTGTAGATTTATTGAAGACATAAGATGAATCTCTTCCTACCCAGATAGCCTGCCATGCTTTATCCATAACTTTAGCTCCAAGTCCTGGAGTTTCTTGGCTTCCTATTATGTCCAATCCTGCAATTTTACCATCTTTTTCAATACCTAAAACAAAGTTGATGTCAGCAGCATATCCACCTTGAGCAACAGATACAACATATCCAGTAAGCTCTCCAGCTGCATTAAATCCAGGTATAAATTCTAAACCATCAGCTTTTACAGATTCTTCTTCTTTAAAAGTTTCAGCAGAAGAAAGAACATTTTTTCTTGCTAAATTTACAGCTGCAATTTCATTATCTCTTATTACTGTTTTTGTAAATTCATTTACTACAGCTAGTATTCCAGCTGACACAGCAGCTATTATTAAAAGTACTGCTCCATAATGTACAAATCTATTTTTCATTAGACTTCACCTCACCAAATTTTTTAGGTGCAGTATATCTATTGATTAATGGAACAACTCCATTCATGATAAGGATAGAATAAGCAACCCCTTCTGGATATCCACCTTTCATTCTAATCAAAGATATAAGTAGTCCTAATCCCAATGCAAATATTACTTTACCTTTTGGTGTATATGGACTTGTTACCATATCTGTAGCCATGTAGAAAGCTCCTAAGAATAATCCTCCTGAAAGGATATGCATTACAGGATCTCCTCCCATTGCCCAAGTAAGAACAAATACTGTACCTATTATTAAAGCTGGCATTTTCCAGTCTATCTGTCCTCTATAAATAAGATAGATTCCTCCAATAAGAAGAGCCAGAGCTGAAGTTTCTCCTAAGCATCCACCCATTCTACCTACAAAAGCCTGAACATATTGATTTCCACCTTCTATCAAAGCTCCATCTAATGGAAGTCCTCTTTTCATAGCATCCAATACTGTAGCTCCAGCTTTTCCATCTAGAGCAAAAGTAGTGATAGCTACTGGCCATGAAGCCTGAACAAATGCTCTACCTACTAATGCAGGGTTGAATATATTATGTCCAAGTCCTCCAAATACCATTTTACCAAGAGCGATAGAAACTATCGACCCAATAATTACATAAATAAGAGACATATTTACTGGTATAACAAAAGAAAACAGAATACCTGTAAGAATTGCACTTCCGTCAAATACAGAAATATCCTGATTCATTATTTTCTGACAAACAAACTCTGTAACAATACATGATAATATAGCAACTGAAGTAACTATAAATGCTCTTATTCCAAAAACATATACAGCAACTAAAAATGCTGGTATTAAAGATATTATTACATCATACATTACTTTTTCAACTGTTTCTGATGTTCTTATATGAGGTGATGGCCCCATCTTCAAAATATTAGTCACTTGTACCCTCCTAATAACTTAATAACTTTACTGTATGTTATTTTTTCATTGCTCTTAATTTTGACTTTCCAATCTTTATAGCTTCAGTTAATGGTCTGTTGGCTGGACATATGTAAGCACATGATCCACATTCAATACAATCCATCAGGTTGTATTTTCCAATTTCTTCCCATTGTTCAAAAGCAGCAAGTCTTGCAAACATGATTGGTTCAAGAAGCATTGGACATGCTCCTATACATTTTCCACATCCTATACAAGCTTTTGGTTTATAAGGATTTGTTTCCTCTTTAGTAAGAGCCAATAAACCAGAAGTTCCTTTAATTACTGGAGCCTCTTCTGAGAATTGAGCCATTCCCATCATTGGTCCACCCATTACTAATTTATCCATTGCATCTCTGTTTATACCACAATTATCAAGAATATAAGAGAATGGTGTTCCAATAGCTATTTTTATGTTTTTAGGATTTGCTATTGCTTTTCCTGAAACTGTAACAACTTTTTCAATTAGAGGAGTACCATTTACTAATCCTTCATAAATAGCAGCTGCTGTTCCTGTATTTTGAACTACTACTCCTACTGCTGATGGAAGTTTTCCAGATGGAACCTCTCTATCTAAAACAGCTTTAATTAATTGTTTTTCTCCTCCTTGAGGATATTTTGTTTTTAGAGGAGCTATCTCTATTCCTGTACCTTCAGCAGCTTTCTTCATAGAAGCTATTGCTTCAGGTTTATTTTCTTCAATACCTATGATAGCTGTTTCTACTCCTAAAACTTTTTTAATGATTTTAATACCTTCAATTATAGTTTCTGGATGTTCAAGCATAAGTCTGTTATCTGAATTAAGGTAAGGCTCACACTCTGCTCCATTTAATAGTAAAGTATCAATCTTTACATCAGCAGGTGGATTAAGTTTTACATGAGTAGGGAAACTTGCCCCTCCAATACCTACAATTCCTTTTTCTCTAATCATTGCTAATAAATCTTTCTTGTCAGCTTTTTCCCAATTTTCTATTTTAGGTAACTCTGCCCAAGTTTCTTCCCCATCATTTTCAATCATGATAGTTTTGATTCTTCCCATTAATGGAAAAACATGTTCTTCAATTTTTTTAACTGTACCACTTACTGGCGAATGTATAGGAGATGTTAAGAAAGCTTGAGAGTCAGCTATTTTCTGACCTTTAAGTACTTTATCTCCAATAGCTACGATTGGATCTAGTGGTGATCCTATATGTTGTAACAAAGAAATATACAACATTTTTGGTGCTGCTAGTTTTTCTACTGGCATATTTTCTGTCTGTAGTTTATTTTCAGGCGGATGCACTCCACCTCTGAAACCAAAAAATCTCATATGAATCTCCTTTCATAAAGTTAATTTCTACTAATCAGTTTACCACATTTATATCTATTTAACAATATGTTTTCGTTATTTTTTTCCATCGTAAGTTATTACTTTTTGTTATATTTCTGCATTATTCTGCCTAATTCAACATCTCTTATTAAATCTAAGGCACAATCAGATGCATTCTCAATCATTTTATCAACAATTTCTTGTTCACTTTTATCAAACTGGCCTAATACAAAATCTATAGTATCATCTTTACTCTTTCCTATACCGCATTTAATACGTAAAAACTCATCACCTAGGTGAGAAATGATAGATTTTATTCCATTGTGACCACCAGAACTTCCCTTCTCTTTTACTCTCAATTTTCCAACTGGAAGATCCATGTCATCATAAATCACAATCATATCATTCTTGGCATCTATCTTATAAAAATTTACTACAGCAGCTATTGAATTTCCACTGAGATTCATAAATGTCTGAGGTTTTAGAAAAAGAACTTTCTCTCCATCTATAGTTTTCTCACTGAGAAATCCTTGAAATTTATCCTTTTCCCCTATTATATTAAGGTCTTTTTGTAATCTACTGATAACTTCAAACCCAATATTATGTCTTGTCTTAGCATATTTATCCCCTGGATTGCCAAGGCCTACAACTAATTTCATAACTTTATTCCTTTCTTTTCAGCTTTTAAATTCTGTATTTTCAGTCCATATTCTATAAAAAGTTTAAGAGGCGGCTCAAAAAATTTTTTAATTTTTTGAGGCTGCCTCTTGATATATTCTTATAAAATTATTTTAACATTCTGCATTAAATCTAAATTTTGCAAGTCCTCCCAAAGATGTTTCCTTATATTCACTCTTTAAATCTTTTCCAGTTTCACCCATAGTTATAACTACCTGATCAAAAGAGATAGTATGCTTACCATCTGTATAAAGGCTGTATGCTGCGGAATCCAATGCTCTTGCT
Organism: Fusobacterium varium; assembly: GCA_002356455.1. NCBI lineage: Bacteria > Fusobacteriati > Fusobacteriota > Fusobacteriia > Fusobacteriales > Fusobacteriaceae > Fusobacterium > Fusobacterium varium. The sequence continues at coordinate 14,796 of AP017968.1, read as the reverse complement.
GAAGCTGCTGCATTTCTCTCTATACAAGGTATCTGTACATATCCTCCCACTGGATCACAAGTAAGCCCAAGATGATGTTCCAATGCCATTTCAGAAGCATATTCAATCTGATCAAGTGACCCTCCCAAAAGGAAACATGCCATTCCTGCTGCCATTGCACATGCTGTTCCTACTTCAGCCTGACATCCGCCTTCAGCTCCAGATATAGTAGCATTTTCCTTCACTATATTTCCTATAAGACCAGCTATTGCCAATCCTTTAAGAAGTTCTTTTTCAGATATGTCATATTCTTCTCTAAGTGCGTATAAAAGTCCTGGAATAATTCCTGAAGCCCCACATGTAGGAGCAGTCACAACTCTTCCTCCAGCCCCATTTTCTTCAGATACTGCTAAAGTATAGGCAAATATTCTTCCCAGAAACCCGCCTCTTCCATGATTATTTCTTGCTTTTCTATAGAAGCCTTGAGCTCTTCTAGATAATTTTAGAGTTCCTGGAAGTACACCTGTTTTTTCTATTCCTCTTTCTACAGCTGCCTCCATTGCATCCCATATCTCCTTAAGGAAAGTGAATATCTCCTCTCCCTCATGTTCTACAACATATTCCCAGTACTCTTTTTTTCCTTCTTCACACCATTTTTTGATGTCATCCATCTTTGAAAATGGATAAATCTTTGAAGGTCCTCTTCTTTCTTGCCCTAATTCCATGATAGTTCCTCCCCCCACTGAGAAGACTATCCATTCATCTATTGTATTTCCAGTGTTGTCTAAAGCTTTAAATTTCATCCCATTAGTGTGATAGTCATAAACTACTTCCGGCTTCCATACAATTTCAGTTTCAACTGGTTTTAAAGTTTCTACTATTATCCAGTCAGTAAGGTGACCTTTTCCTGTAAGAGCTAGAGAACCATACAGCTCTACTATATACCTTGCTGCATTAGGTGTCCTCTCTTTAAATTTTTTTGCTGCTCTTTCTGGTCCTATTGTATGTGAGCTTGAAGGCCCATTTCCTATCTTGAATAACTCTTTTAAGGAATCCATCTTAACCCTCCTAAATATTTATTGTCTTATCTCTCCATTGTAATTTTTTGAGATAGTGTTTAACACTTTTTCAATAACATTATTTATGTCTTTCTCAGTAAGAGTTTTTTTCTTGTCTCTAAGTACTATACTGATAGCTACTGATTTTTTATCTGCATCTATTTTTTCTCCTTCATAGATATCAAATATATCTATATTTTCTATTAAAAGAGAAACTTTTTTCAGGTCATCTATCATATTTCCTACAAGCACATTCTTATCAAGTACGATGGCCAAATCTCTAGTTACTTCTGGGTATTTTACTACTCTTTCATATTTTACAGCATTTTTCATATATTTTAATGCTCTAGTTAAATCTATGTCAGCGACATATACTCTTTCTCTCTTTATATCCATATCTTCCTGAACATCTGGATGAATCTCTCCAAAAGTTCCAATAATATCATTTCCTATTCTAATATCAGCACTTCTTCCTGGATGGAAAGTTTCTTTTGTACTTCTTTCAAGTTTATATCTATTGATACCAGTATATTCAAGAAGTTTTTCCACATACCCTTTTATAGTATAGAAGTTATATGATTCAGGCTTTGGATTCCATAAAGTTCTTTCAGGTTTTCCTGCTATTGCTATACAGATTCTCAAGTCTTCATTTGCCAATTCTCCTGCTGGTGCAAACACTTTTGATACTTCATAGAATCTTAAATTAAACTGATTTCTATTAATATTATCTCTGATATTTGCAAGAAGGCTATATACTAAAGTAGGTCTTACTATGGACATATCCTCACTTAAAGGATTACTTATTTCAATCACTTTATCTTTTATATTAAGAATGTCCAAAGCTTCTTTTGGAATAAATGTATAGTTTATAACTTCATGCAGTCCTATCTCTTTCAATATTTCTTTTAAATTGTCAGCAACTGATATTTTTGCATCTTTTAAACCAGATTCAATATCTTCCACTGGCATTACAGCTTCTATATTTTCAAATCCATACATTCTTATTACTTCTTCATATAGATCTTCTGATCTAGTTAAGTCCTGTCTATAAGCAGGTGGAGTTACTATTAAAGTATCCTGGGATAAAGTTTTTATTCCTAATCCAAGATTTGTAAGTATTTTTCCTACTTGATCAAATTCCAATTTTTTACCTATAAAATTATTAAGCTTATTGATATTTAATGGAATTTCAAACTTTTGAGGTTTTTCTATATATTTATCTATCACTTCATCTAAAACTTCTCCAGAAGCAACTTCTGCCATAAGAGCTGCTGCTCTGTCTATCACTTCACTGATATTTTCAATGTCAAGTCCTCTTTCATTTCTATAACCAGCATCAGTTACAATTCCAAGCTTTTTAGCTGTTTTTCTAATATTTTCAGGAGTAAAATATGCTACTTCAAGGAATATATTTTTAGTTTCAAACTCAATTTGAGTAGTTTGTCCACCAATGATACCAGCAATAGCTATTGGTTTTACTTCATCAGCTATTACAAGTTCTCCATTATTAAGCTCTCTGTCTACACCATCCAGAGTAGTTATTTTTTCTCCTGTTTCTGCAGCTCTTATCACTACAGTTTTATTTTCTAATTTATCCAAATCAAAAGCATGCATAGGCTGATTATATTCAAACATAACAAAGTTTGTTATATCAACTATATTGTTAATTGGTTTAAGTCCCATTGCTCTTATTCTTTTTTTAAGCCATTCAGGTGATTCTCCAATGGTTACATTTCTTATAACTCTTCCCATGTATCTTTTACATCTTTCTTTATCTTCTACTCTTACTTTTGCATAATTATTAGTAGATTCTATAACTTCGTTTAAAGCATAAGATGGATATTTTACTTTTCTTCCATAGTAAGCTGCCACTTCTCTAGCTATCCCTATATGTGAAAGACAATCAGGTCTGTTTGGAGTAATTTCAAGTTCAAATATAACATCATCCATTCCTGCATATGTTCTATACTCTTCACCTATTGGAGCATCTTCAGGAAGAATTATTATTCCATCCTTATCCTCACCTATTCCTAACTCAACTTGAGAACAAAGCATACCACAAGATTCTACATCTCTTATCTTACTTTTTTTAATTTTAAAATCTCCAGGAAGTACAGCTCCTATCTTAGCCACTACAACCTTATCTCCTAATTTATGATTTGGAGCTCCACAAATTATCTGCAGTTTTTCTTCCTCTCCAATATCTACTTTCAGAAGAGTCAATTTATCTGAATTTGGATGTTTTCCATATTCAACAATCTGCCCTATAACTACATTGTTAAGGTCTTTACCTTGAACATCTATAGCTTCTACTTCCTGACCTATCATAGTCAGTGCATTTTCAAGCTGATCTATATCTTCTTTTATATCTACATACTGTTTCAACCAGTCTAAAGAAATTAACATTGTTCCCTCCAGAATTATTTAAATTGTTTTAAGAATCTTATATCATTTTCAAAAAATGCTCTAAGATCATCTATTCCATGTCTCAGCATAGTTACTCTCTCTATTCCTACTCCAAAAGCAAATCCGCTCACTTCATTAGGATCATAACCTACTGCTTTCAATACCTCTGGGTCTACCATTCCGCATCCCATTATTTCCAGCCATCCACTGTCTTTACATACTCTGCATCCTTTACCTTTACATACAGCACATTGTACATCCATTTCAGCACTTGGTTCTGTGAATGGGAAGAAGTGAGGTCTAAATCTTACTTCAGTTTCACCAAAAACTTTTTTAACAAAATGAGTCAATATTCCTTTCAGATTAGCAAAAGAAATATTTTCACCTATCATCAATCCTTCCATTTGGTGGAACATTGGTGTATGAGACACATCATAGTCAGGTCTGTAAACTTTTCCAGGACATATCATTCTGAAAGGTGGTTTATGTTCAAGCATGTATCTTACCTGTACTGGTGATGTTTGTGTTCTAAGTACTACATCATCAGAAATATAGAAAGTATCTGTTATATCTCTTGATGGATGAGTTTCAGGAATATTTAAAGCATCAAAGTTATATTTAACTTTTTCCACTTCTGGTCCATCAGCAACGTCAAATCCCATTTCAATAAATATATCTTTCATAAAATTCATTGTTTCTGTGATAGGATGACTTGTTCCCAGTTCAATATCTTCACCTGGGAGTGTGATATCAATAATTTCCTGTTCTAATCTTGCTCTTTTTTCTTTCTCTTTCAATTGGTTATTCTTTTCATCCAGTATTGAACTGATAAATTCTCTAGTTTCATTTACTAGCTGACCAATAATAGGTCTTTCCTCTGGAGAAAGATTTTTCATTCCTTTAGAAATCTCTGTAAATTCCCCTTTTTTACCTAGCAGGCTGACTCTTATTTCTTCCAGCTCCTGTAAAGAAGCAGCGCTCTCTATGCTAGATTGTGCTTGTTCCTTTAATTGTGCTACCTTTTCCTTCATTTTTCCTCCCTATGTCAAAGGCTAAAAATCTTCTATATATCTAATTATTTTAAATTCTTTTTAGAAGAAAATCAATACTTTCTTTATTTATTTTTATTATTCCATAATCATTTCCAAGTACAGCCCCTGGATTAAAAAGGGTTATACCTTTCTTTTTTTCAAGATATGGTCTATGTGTATGACCAAATATAACTACATCACATCCCAGCTCTTTTCCTCTTTTTTCTATTGTTTCATATTCCAGTTTTACTCTGTAATGATGACCATGAGCTAGGAAGACTTTATGCTCTCCTAGCTCAAGAACCATCTCATCACTTCTCTGCATGTCATAATAATCGCAATTACCTTTAACTATATGGTAGGTATTTTCTGGAAAGACATATGAAAGTTCTTCAGCATCATCACTGAAATCTCCTGCACATATTACCATGTCAGGTTTTTCCTTTTCATAAATAGAAATTAATTTTTCCAGTCTTCCATGTGAATCTGATATAACTAATATTTTCATGATCTATTCCTATCTAAAAACTATCCTATGAATATAGGCGTTTTACTCTTTTCTAATAACTTTATACCATTTTTTCCAATTATCTTTTCAAAGAAATAACTTCTGCTTAGATTTCCCATTACAAAGAAATCATATTCATCTATTTTTTTTAGAACTTCATCATAATCTGCTGTGTTAAGCACTTCATGATTTACAACTTTTCCTTTTCCTTCAAGATAATCTAACAAATGATTTTCTTCAATTTCCTTATTGATTACAAATGAAGTAAATTCTTTAACTTCTGGGAAAAGATTAGTAAACTGATAACAGCTTCTATTGATTTTTACTCCATCATCATTGGCAATAATTATCTTCTCCATTCCTTTTAAAGGTTTTTCTCCTATAAATATTATAGACTTATAATTTCCTTTTAAGATACTTACTATTCTTTCAGTAATAGCTTCGTTTTTTCCAATAAGAAGGGTATCACAACTCTTCATTCTGTCAGTTACTATTTCAGGAACAAGTCCAATATCTACTTCAAGTTCAGCTTTAATTCCTTTTGATTTTAGAATCTTTTCAATATCTTCTATCTCCTGTTTCTCCATATCAGCCCAGCCTTGCATAATGAAAGGTGATCTTCCACTCATCATCATTCCATCAGTAGAAGCAGCTATTATTTTGTCTCTAGACATATCTTTGATGTAAAGAGGCATGATTTTAAAGCCTAAACTGTTTTGTAAATAAACTGCACTTTCAATAAGATTATCTCTTTCCATTTCATTTCCAAATAATAGTAAAGCTTTTCTCATATATACCACCCCATTTTTAAAATATTAGTCTTCCTTTGTTTCCACTATTTCTGCTTCTTCTATATTATCTTCTGTTTCTACAGAACTAGATTCTGATGTTTCATCCTCTTCCTCTTCAGACTGTACTCTAGTTATTGATACTACTTTTTCAGCTCCATCAACTTTCATTATAATTACTCCCTGAGTAGCCCTTCCATAAAGCGCAATAGTATCAAGAGGCATTCTGATAACTATACCAGAAGATGTAATGGCCATTAATTCTTCTCCTTCAGTTACAGGAAGTACTGATACAACTGCTCCAGTTTTTGCATTGCATCTTATATTTATTACTCCTTTACCAGATCTGGCTTGTAATGGATATTCATCTATTCTTGTTCTCTTACCATATCCATTTTCTGTTACTGTAAGAATACTTCCGCCTTCATCTTTAATCAGAAGTGCTGACACAATTGAATCCCCAGGTCTCAGAGTTATAGATTTAACTCCCATAGTATCTCTTCCTGTAGGTCTTACATTGTCACTATTGAATCTAATAGAATATCCTTGTTTTGTTGCAATGAATACTTGCTCCTGATCAATCTTCTCTATTAGTCCTACATATATTATATCATCATCTTCCTTCAATTTGATAGCTTTTAATCCAGAATTATTAATATTTTTAAATTCATCTAGATTAGTTTTCTTAATAAGTCCTTCTTTAGTAACAAATACCACTTCATTATCCTTAGAGAAATCTCTTGTTTTAATAACAGCTCTTATTTTCTCATCTTCCCTCGTTCTGATGATGTTACTCATAAGTTTTCCTCTTGACTGTTTAGAAGTTTCTGGAATTTCATAAACTTTTATATTAAATACTCTTCCCTGATTTGTAAATATCATAAGAGTATCTAAATTAGAAGCAGACTCTATACTTTCAACAAAATCGTCTTCTATAGTATTTTGACTTGCTACTCCTTTTCCACCTCTTTTTTGGGCCTTATACTTACTTACTTCCATTCTCTTTACATATCCTTTATTTGTAAGAGTAAGTATTACATTTTCATCTTTTATCAGATCTTCTGGAAGTATTTCCATTCTTTCATTTTCAATAAGAGTTCTTCTGTTATCATTATATTTCTCTTTTAAATAAAGAAGTTCCTCTTTGATTATTTCATATATCTTAGAATCATGAGAAAGAATTTCTCTTAATTCGGCTATATATTTTTCAATTTCAGCATGTTCAGCATCGATTTTTCCTCTTTCCAAACCTGTAAGCCTTTGCAGTTTCATATCCAGTATAGCTCTGGCTTGAACATCAGAGAAAGCATATTTTTCTATTAAAAGTTCTCTTGCCTGGTTTCCATCTGATGATCCTCTGATAATTTCAATTATTCTATCAATATTATCAAGAGCAATTTTATAACCTTGTAATATGTGAGCCCTTTTTTCAGCTTTATCCAGATCAAATTTAGTTCTTCTAGTTACTACTTCAAATCTATGCTTTAAATATTCATGAAGTATTTCTTTAAGGTTAAGTACTCTTGGAGCATTATTTACAAGAGCCAGCATTATTATACCAAATGTATTTTGAAGTTCTGTATATTTATATAGTTTATTTAGTATAAGTTCTGGCTCTTCACCTTTTTTAACCTCTATAACTACTCTGATACCATGTCTGTCAGACTCATCTCTCAAATCTGTTATTCCAGTTACTCTCTTATCTTTTACAAGATCAGCTATTCTTTCAATAAGGGTAGCTTTATTCAATTGATATGGAATTTCTTTGATAATAATGGAAGCTTTTCCACTTTTATGTTCTTCTATCTCTACTTTACCTCTTACTCTTACTTTACCTCTTCCAGTCATATAGGCATCTCTGATACCTTTTTGACCATCAATTATTCCTCCAGTAGGAAAGTCAGGTCCTTTTATATATTCCATAAGGTCCAAAGGAGTAAGTTCTGGATTTTCTATAAGAGCAAGTATTCCATCTACAAGTTCTCCGAGATTATGAGGAGGAATATTTGTAGCCATCCCTACTGCTATCCCTGTTGCTCCATTTAGAAGCAGATTTGGCAGTTTTGCTGGAAGAACTGTTGGTTCATCTAACGAATCATCAAAGTTCTTTCTGAAATCAATAGTATTCTTGTCTATGTCATCTATAAGTTCATTACTGATTTTTGCCATCCTTGCTTCTGTATATCTCATGGCTGCTGCCGAATCTCCATCTATCGAACCGAAGTTTCCATGTCCATCCACAAGTAAATATCTGTAGTTGAAATCCTGAGCCATTCTTACCATTGTTCCATATACTGCTGAGTCTCCATGTGGGTGATACTTACCTAAGACTTCTCCAACGATTCTGGCAGATTTTTTATATGCTTTATCATAAGTCATTCCAAGTTCACTCATAGCAAAAAGTATTCTTCTGTGAACCGGCTTCATTCCATCTCTTACATCTGGAAGTGCTCTGCTGACAATTACACTCATGGAATAGTCGAGATATGATTCTTTCATCTCGTCTTCTATATATCTATTATTAACATTTGACATTATTAATCCTCCTAAAATTTCTCAGCTTCTAAAGCAGTCTATGCGTATTTTATCTTTGATTCTGAAATTTTATCACACAGTTAATATTTTATTATTATCCATATACATATTATTAGATATCAAGATTTTTTACATATACTGCATTCTCTTCTATAAATTCTCTTCTAGGATCTACTTTATCTCCCATCAATTTATCAAACAGCATATCTGCTGCCCTTGCATCATCTATAGTTACCTGTAGAAGTGTTCTTGTATCAGGGTTCATAGTTGTATCCCAAAGCTGTTCAGGATTCATTTCTCCCAGTCCTTTATATCTTTGAAGAGTATATTTTTTTTCATCTCCTTCAAAAACATCAGTTATTTCTTTAAGTTCTCTGTCAGTATAAGCATATCTTATTTGCTTACCAGTAGTTATTTTATATAGAGGCGGCTGTGCGATATATACATTTCCATTATAGATAAGATCTACCATAAATCTATATATGAAAGTAAGAAGCAATGTTCTGATGTGAGCACCATCTACATCGGCATCTGTCATAAGTATTATCTTTCCATATCTAAGTTTTTCTATATTAAAGCTGTCTCCAATACTTGTACCAAAAGCTGTTATCATCGCTCTTACTTCATTATTTTCAAGTGATTTATGAAGTCCTGCTTTTTCAACATTCAATATTTTACCTCTCAAAGGAAGTATAGCCTGATGTGATCTGTCTCTTCCCTGTTTTGCTGATCCTCCTGCTGAATCTCCCTCAACTATATATATTTCGCATTCATCTGGATTTTTTGATGAACAGTCAGCAAGTTTGCCAGGAAGTGAACCAACTTCTAAAACTGACTTTCTAAGTACCAGTTCTCTGGCTTTTTGAGCTGCTTCTCTGGCTTTTTTAGAATTCAGTATTTTTTCTATTATTATTTTTGTATCATTAGGATTATCTTCTAATACTATTTTCAGATTAGTTCCAACTAAAGTTGATACTATACCTGTAACTTCAGAGTTTCCAAGTTTTGTTTTAGTCTGACCCTCAAACTGAGGCTGAGGCACTTTCACTGAAACAATTGCAGTAACTCCCTCTCTAATATCATTCCCTTGAAGTTTTCCATCCTTCTCTTTCAGATATCCTTGAGCTTTTCCTACATCATTTATTACTCTTGTCAGAGCAGTTCTGAATCCACTTACATGAGTTCCTCCCTCATGAGTGTTAATATTATTTACAAAAGAATATATAACCTCTGCCTGATTCACAGTATAAAGAAAAGCAATATCTACAGCTACATTATCCACTTCACCAGACATGTATATTGGTTCTGGTATAAGTTTTTCAGTTTCTTCTGTTATCTCTTTAAGAAAGTCTACTATACCACCTTCAAATTTAAACTCTTCTTTTTTATAAGGCTCTTTTCTGCTGTCACTAAGATGGATTTCTAAGCCTTTATTTAAGTAAGCAAGCTCTTTTAATCTATTTTTTAAAGTATTATAATCATAAATAAGTGTTTCAAATATTTCATGGTCAGCCTTAAATCTTACTGCTGTTCCGTGTTCTGTTGTTACGCCAATCTCTTTTACATCTTCTTCTGGTATACCTCTGTTATATTTTTGGTACCAGATTTTTCCATCAGTTTTTACAGTAACATCTGTCCATAATGAAAGAGCATTTACTACTGATACCCCTACTCCATGAAGACCTCCAGATACTTTATAGTTGTCATTTTCAAATTTCCCTCCTGCATGAAGTACAGTAAGTACTATTTCAAGAGCTGATTTATTGTACTTAGGATGGATACCAACTGGAATTCCTCTTCCATTATCAATTACTTCTATAATATTGTCTGGAAGTATATTTATTATAATTTTATCACAATATCCTGCAAGAGCTTCGTCTACAGCATTATCTACTATTTCCCATACTAGATGATGAAGCCCTCTTTCAGAAGTGGTACCTATATACATTCCAGGCCTTTTTCTTACAGCCTCCAGTCCTTCAAGGACCGTAATATTTTCCGCTTGATAATTACTACTCATTACTATTACTACCTCCGCTTATTCTAAGATACTCATTCCCTCTGCTCATCAGAGTTGATAATGCATATGATGTAAAATATATTTCATTATTAGTTATCACTGCACTTTTCTCCTCTTCTGGAGCTAAATTTATTAATTTTTTATTTTTTACTTCATTATTATAAAACTCAGTATTACAGTTATTTTTCAAATGTATATAATCAATAATAATTATAATGTTTTCTGCTGGTATCACAAGTTCATTTTCTAAATAAGTATACATATTTTATCCTCTGCCTTTTTTATCCCGACATATCTTGCACATGTATTCACTGCCTTTAAAATATGCCCCACACTCTGAACATTTTTTATATCCAGCTTTTAATAACCGCTGTTCTTTTTTCTCAGCAGATTTTTTCAAATGCTCTATTCTTTGAAATATGTTCATCTCATTAAAATCTATATCTAAATATTCATCTTCTGAAATTTCATCTTCAGATAAATTATTATTATCCATATACACATCATTATATATCTCGTTTTCTTTTATTTTAGAGATACGAAATGATATATCCTTTACTATATTTCCATTTAATATTTCATTAATTTTGGCTATATATTTTTTTTTATTCAGCTCCATAAAATGAAGTATTGATGAGTTTTCAACAGCAACATTAAGTACATCCTCTTTTATGTAGAGAACTTGACTTTTTTCAGAAAGCTTTTCTGTTACATCTTTCCATTGAGCTTTTAAAATCCCCTCTTTCAGTCTTCTGCTTTTTTCAATTGCCCTTTCTATCATTCTCCCTATGTTTTCTATCTCTATCATAACTGATCTCACCTTTTTCCACATAGAAATCTTCAGTATTTATTCCGAGTTCACCTGTAGAACTTATGAACACTTGTATATTTCTCTTTTCCAGATAATTTAGTATACTATCTTTTCTATTAGAATCAAAATAAGAAGATATATCATCAATTATAAGTATTGGACTTTCTTTTTTTTCTCTCAATACCATATCTATCTCTGAAAGTTTCAGTGAAAAAATAATTGATTTTTTCTCTCCCTGAGAAGCTGTTGACTTAGCTTCATAAGAATTTAGAAAAAATAAAAAATCATCTTTCTGTGGTCCTGAAAGTGAAAATCCATATCTTAACTCCTGCCCCAGCCTTTCCTCTGTTCTTTTCCTAAGAGCATCTTCTATTTCTTTTAGATTCATCTTTTTAGTATTTCCAAGATGACATTGATATTGAAGACTCAGTTCTTTCTTATCATCAAAAAGTTTTCTGTAATTAAGATTAAGTATAATAGATATTTTCTTTACATATTCCATTCTTTTTTCTATTACTTTTGCTCCATATTTTACAAACTCATCTTGATATATGGCAAATTCTGGTTCTTTATGCTTTTTTTCTTTAAGATATTTATTTCTTATTTTCAAAATTTTATTGAAATTTTTCAACTCTTGAAAATATTCACTGCTGGTCTGGGCTATCTCTCCATCAAAAAAATTCCTTCTGACAGAAGGAGAGCCTGTTATCAGTACTATGTCTTCAGGAATATATGTAACTACATTGAGTTTTCCATAAAATTCATCATACTGTACTCTCTTCCCATTGTAGCTGTATTCTTTTTTATCTTCATTATTAAATTTTACAGTAAGGGTTTTTTCTCCTATGTTATCTTTATAAACTACATAAACCCCCGTTCGTTTATGCCCATATTTCATCATTTCACTGCTTTTAGTAGTTCTGAAACTTTTACCTGTAGAGTTAAAATACAAAGCTTCCAGCAGACTTGTCTTCCCTTGACCATTTTTTCCATAAAAAAGATTAAGTTTTGGAAAAAATTTTACATTTCCATCTTGAAGATTTCTAAAATTCACATAATTTATCTCTAGTATTTCCAACCCTTTCACCTCAGGCCAATCAATATCTCTCTATTTAACTATGAAAACTTTTCCCTCAGTTTCAACTTTATCTCCAGGGTAAAGTTTTTTACCTCTTCTTATCTCTAATTCTCCATTAACTTTTACATTTCCTTCAGTTATAAAAAATTTAGCATCTACTCCTGTATCACATACCCCAGTCCATTTTAAAAATTGATCCAGCTTTATAAATTCAGTAGATATTTTTACCTCTTCCATTTCTCCCCCTTAAAAAATTTATACTCAAGCAATACGATGCCACTATATATAATACCATAATTTTTAATATTTTGATAGATTTAATATTTCAAAAACATGTATATGGATAATAATAAAAACATCTTTTTTAATAAAAAAGCCGATCAAGAATCTGCCTTTAAAACTTTCTGATCAGCTAATTTTTTTATTCATCTTTTATAACTCTTTCAATATACCTTTTTATAGTATTTAGGTATATATTCTTAGATTTTGATTTCATAGTCAGAAGAAAATTGACATCTATCCCTTCTTCCTGTGAACATATTTTCAATGCCTTTTCCTCTATCTTTAATTTTTCAAACTCATCATAATTATTATATTCTGCCATTAAATCTTTAGGTATATCAGTATCAGTTATTATATCTTTTATACTGCTTATAACAGGTTTCTTTACACTTCTTCTAGCCTGATTGATTTTCTTTTTACTTTTTAACCCTTTTTCTTTTACAATATTATTGAAAAGAGTAAGATTCTGTTTATTACTGCTGCTTTCATCTGCAGAAATATTTTTAAGAATACCATTAATATACTGCACAAGAGTTGTCTTTATATTTCCATTAAGGTTTTTATACAAAATAGAAAGCACTTCTTTTGCTGTTGTTTCTCCCTCTTCTCTGCATATTTTCTTTATTTTATTATCAGTTCTTCTATCCCATGCTCTCTGTACATAAATATTCCTTTTAGCCTTTTGCATCTTTTCCATTATTCCTTCTGGAAACTCTATTGCTGGTTCTTTATGCTTAGTTTCAGGTTTAGATATTTTTTCTCCTGAGCTGTATTCCACTACTTCAGCATCTTCTATTTCCATGTTATTCTTAGCTGCAAGAGCTGCTGGTCTTTTTCTTCCCATATCTCTTCCTGTTTTATTTTCAAGGAATGAAGATACATGGCATTCTCCATCTTTTTCCTTGTTAAAAATATAATTGATATAATAATTGTCCTCTTCTTTTACATAATCTGAATTATACTGAATAATATATCCCATTTCTACAAGTACATCAAAAGCTTTTTCTATTCTTTTCAGTACTTGCTTAACTCTGCATAATATATACTGTTTTATTTCCCCATTCTTATTTACTCTCTCTGTAACCTGCTCTGTTTTTAGAGGAATTATAGCTGCAAGAGTTCTAAGATTTATTCTTCCATCCATACTTTCATATCTTATTTTACTTATGTACTTATATATTCTTCCTGCAATTGGATCTTTTGTAAGTATTTCTAAAAGAGATTTGGAATTATATTTTATATATCTCTTATCTTTTATCTTCTGTCTTATATTTTTATTCAAAGTAACTCTGTAATATATTTTTTTCCCTTTTTTTAGTTTTTGATAAGTAAGCAGTTTAAATTCTTCATCTTCAAATTTATATTTTCCCAATTTTGTATGATTGGACACTATAAATTGGTACTCTGTATTTTTTAGATTTTTCAAAGCCTGCTCCACTTTTGAATAATAAGTCCTATTCATCTTATTTCCAAGAAAACTCACTATAAAATCAGAAATTTCAAATTCTATATATTCATCTGAATCTTCTATTTCTTTTTTTATCTCATACATTGATATTAAATATGTATATATTTTTTCCTCAAATGTTGAAGGCTGAAAAACTTTATCGGCATTATCTTTTGCTACAAGAGTACAATACATAGTAACTCCCAAATCTTCAAATGAATATTGAAAGTTCACTCTTTTATTTTGTTTTTGTGGAGTAAAAAAAGGAAATACAATCATCTCTACAGGAATATTTATTATATTCTCTTTAAGATTTAAAAAGTTTCCTGTCTCTTTGATAACTACTTCTCTCACTTCTATATCAGGAACTGTATTTAGTTTTATTTCAATATTTCTTATGTCTTCTACTAATGATCCGCTTTGTGAGATCTTGAAACTATCTAAAATTTCAAAATTATTATCTGTAGAGTCATCTTTTTTCATAAATTAATCTCCCCTCTAAATCTTATGTAAGTAAAAGTGTCATACTCTAAATAAAATGTATATAATCAATAATATAACATTTTTTATGTATATCCACAATAATATTTTTTATATCATAAGTATATCAAATTTGTATAAAGATAAGCTCTTGATTTTAAAGGAATTTTAACATACACTCTTAATAAGAAGATTTTTTTAACTTTATTATAATCCCTTAAAAATCAAGGTTTTTATCATTTGTATATACTCAATAATAAATAACAGAATTTTATTTTAACATAAAATTCAAATAAAATAAAGATTAAAAATGTATATGGATAATAATATTTTTTTTAACATATTGAAAATGTTAGTTTTTCTAATGTGTATA